>NZ_CANMPM010000003.1 GCF_947499845.1 uncultured Pseudokineococcus sp. | reverse complement strand
CCCGCCCCGGGGGCGTGGCGGGGGGGCGCCCCCCCGCGGGGGCCCCGCCGGGGGGGGGGGCGGGGGGCCGCCGCCCGCCCCCCCCCCCCCCGCACCGCTCCGGCGTCCGACCGGGGCGTCCGGGTGGGGCGTCAGTCCCAGGAGAGCCCGCCGCCGGTCTGGTACTCGATGACCCGGGTCTCGAAGAAGTTCTTCTCCTTGCCCAGGTCCATGACCTCGCTCATCCACGGGAACGGGTTGTCCACCGCGGGGTAGACGGGGGTGAGGCCCAGCTGGCCGCAGCGGCGGTTGGTGATGAAGTGCATGTACTGCTCGCACAGCTCGGCGTTGAGGCCGAGGAGCCCGCGCGGCATCGTCGAGCGGCCGTAGGCGACCTCGAGCTCGCACGCCTCGGTGAGCATCTGCCGCACCTCGGCCTGGAACTCCTCGCTCCACAGGTGAGGGTTCTCGGCCTTGATCTGGTTGATCGTGTCGATGCCGAAGTTCAGGTGGATCGACTCGTCGCGCAGGATGTACTGGTACTGCTCGGCGATGCCGACCATCTTGTTGCGCCGGCCGAGCGAGAGGATCTGCGCGAAGCCGGTGTAGAACCACATGCCCTCGAAGATGACGTAGAAGGCCACGAGGTCGCGCAGGAACTGGGTGTCGGCCTCCGGCGTCCCCGTGCGGAAGTCCGGGTCCTCCAGCGCCTGGGTGTACTGCAGCGCCCAGGCGTCCTTGTCGGCGATGGACGGCACCTCGCGGTACATGTTGAAGAGCTCGCCCTCGTCCAGGCCGAGGCTCTCGCAGATGTACTGGAAGGTGTGCGTGTGCACGGCCTCCTCGAAGGACTGCCGCAGCAGGTACTGGCGGCACTCCGGGTTGGTGAGGTGGCGGTAGACCGCGAGCACGATGTTGTTCGCCACGAGCGACTCGGCCGTCGCGAAGAAGCCGAGGTTGCGCTTGAGCATGAGCCGCTCGTCCTCGGTGAGGCCGCCGGGTGAGTTCCACAGCGCGATGTCGGCCTGCATGGAGACCTCGGTGGGCATCCAGTGGTTGCCGCACCCGGCGAGGTACTTGTCCCACGCCCACGTGTACTTCATGGGCAGCAGCTGGTTGACGTCGGCGCGGCCGTTGATCATCCGCTTCTCGGAGACCTCGACGCGGCCGCCGCTGCGGTCGAGGCTGCCGAGGCCCGTGCTCGAGGACTCCCCCCAGCCGGCGCCGTCCTGGGCCGGGGCGGTCGTCGGGGCCACGGCCGGCTGCGGGACGCCGGGCAGGTCGGCCGGGCGCGCCGTGACGTCGCCGGAGGTGCGGGCGCCCGGCACCTGCGGGCGCCCGGGAGCCGGTGCGGTCGTCGGGGCGGGAGCGTCGTCCCAGTCGAGAGTCACTGGCAGGCCTCGCACTCGGGGTCGTCGATGGAGCACGCCGCGGGCTGCGGCGCACGGGTGGGGATGTCGCTGTTCACGGGCAGAGAAGCCGCAGGGGCTGTGGGGGCGGCGGTGACGGGCGGCGTCGGGTCCGCGGGGACCGCCGGAACGGCGGCCGCGGGGGCGACGGCGACCGCGTTGAGGCGGCCGTCGGTGCCCTTGAGCGTCGACTTCTCGACGTGGGTGCGGCTCGAGCTGCGCAGGTAGTACGTCGTCTTGAGCCCCTGGCGCCAGGCGGCCCGGTAAAGCTCGTCGAGCGTGCGCCCGTTGGGCTCGAGGACGTAGAGGTTGAGCGACTGCGCCTGGTCGATCCACACCTGGCGGCGCGAGCCGGCCCGCACGAGCCAGTGCGGGTCCACCTCGAAGGCGGTGGCGTAGAGGGCCTTGAGGTCGGCGGGCACCCGGTCGACGGCGCCCAGGCTGCCGTCGTAGTACTTGAGGTCGCTGACCATGACGTCGTCCCACAGCCCGCGCTGCTTCAGGGCGCGCACGAGCGAGGTCGAGACGACCGTGAAGTCGCCGCTCATGTTCGCCTTGACGTAGAGGTTGCGGTACTGCGGCTCGATCGACTGGCTGACGCCCACGATGTTGCTGATGGTCGCCGTCGGCGCGATCGCCATGATGTTGGAGTTGCGGACGCCGGTGCGCTGCACGCGCTCCCGCAGCGACGCCCAGTCCTGGCGCTCGACGACGGGCTGGTCGAGGTCGCCGCCGCGGGCCTGCGCGACCAGGGCCACGGAGTCGTGCGGCATGACGCCCCGGCTCCACAGGGACCCGGGGAAGGACGCGTACGCGCCGCGCTCCTCGGCGAGGTCCGCCGACGCGCTGATCGCGGCGTGGCTGATGGCCTCCATGCTCCTGCCGGCGAACTCGACCGCCGCCTCGCTGGCGTACGGCAGGCCCAGGGTGAAGAGCGCGTCCTGGAAGCCCATGAGCCCGAGGCCCACCGGGCGGTGCTGGCGGTTCGAGTTCTCCGCCTGCGGGATCGTGTACAGGTTGATGTCGATGACGTCGTCGAGCATCCGCACCGCGGTGCGCACGGTGGCGCGCAGCTTCTCCTCGTCGAGCCCGTCGGGGCCGACGTGCTGGGCGAGGTTCACCGAGGCGAGGTTGCAGACGGCGACCTCGTCGCGGCTCGTGTTGAGCGTGATCTCCGTGCAGAGGTTCGAGGAGTGCACGACGCCGGCGTGCTGCTGCGGCGAGCGCAGGTTGCACGCGTCCTTGAAGGTGATCCACGGGTGCCCGGTCTCGAAGAGCATCGTCAGCATCCGGCGCCACAGGTCCTTGGCGCGCACGGTGCGGGAGACGGCGATGCGCCCCGCGGCGGCCTCGGCCTCGTAGTGCTCGTAGCGGTCCTTGAAGGCCGTGCCGTAGAGGTCGTGGAGGTCGGGGACCTCGTCGGGCGAGAAGAGCGTCCAGTCGCCGTCGGCCTCGACCCGCTGGAGGAAGAGGTCCGGCACCCAGTTGGCGGTGTTCATGTCGTGGGTGCGGCGGCGGTCGTCGCCGGTGTTCTTGCGCAGGTCGAGGAACTGCTCGACGTCGATGTGCCACGTCTCGAGGTAGGCGCAGACGGCGCCCTTGCGCTTGCCGCCCTGGTTGACGGCGATCGCCGTGTCGTTGGCCACCTTGAGGAACGGCACGATGCCGGAGCTCTCGCCGTTCGTGCCCTTGATGTAGGCGCCCGTGCCGCGCACCGGCGTCCAGTCGTTGCCGAGGCCGCCGGAGAACTTGGCGAGCAGCGCGTTGTCGCGGATGCCGGAGTAGATGGCGTCGAGGTCGTCGTCGACGGTCGTGAGGAAGCACGAGGACAGCTGCGGGCGCACCGTGCCGGCGTTGAAGAGCGTCGGCGTCGACGTCATGAGGTCGAAGCTCGACAGCGCCTCGTAGAACTGGACGGCGCGGGCCTCGCGGTCGTCCTCCTCGAGGGCCAGGCCCATGGCCACGCGCAGGAAGAAGGCCTGCGGCATCTCGAACCGCACGCCCTTCGTGTGGAGGAAGTAGCGGTCGTAGAGCGTCTGCAGGCCGAGGTAGGTGAAGTCGAGGTCGCGCTCGGGGCGGATGGCCGCGCCGAGCCGCTCGAGGTCGAAGTCGAGCAGGCGCGGGTCGAGGCGCTCGTCGGCGACGCCGTGGCGCACGTAGTCGGCGAAGTACGCGGGGTACCGCTCGGCCATCTGCGCCTGGCTGGCCTGCTGCGGCTCGCCGGCCAGCAGGGTGAGCACCTCGGTGCGCAGGACGTCGAGGAGCAGGCGGGCGCTGACCCGGCTGTAGTCGGGCTCGGCCTCGACCATCGAGCGCGCCGCGAGGACGGGCGCCTGGGCGAGCTCGGCGGCGGTGATGCCGTCGTAGAGGCTGCGGACGGTCTCGGCGAGGACGGCCGAGGCGTCGACGGCCGGGTCGAGGTCGGCGCAGGCCTCACCGATGACGAGGCGCAGACGGTCGACGTCGAGCGGGCTCTGGGTGCCGTCGGGACCCGTGACGCGCAGGTCGGGGATGCGGGCGCCCCCGGGCATCTGCGGGAGCTCGGCGCCGCGGCTGGCGTCGTCGGGCTCGGGCAGGGACGCCGCGGCCGCGCGCAGGCGGGCGTGCTCCTCGCGGTAGAGCACGTAGGAGCGGGCGATGCGGTGCTCGCCCGAGCGCATGAGGGCCAGCTCGACCTGGTCCTGGATCTCCTCGACGTCGACGGAGCGTCCGGCGCCGTAGCGGCGCTCGAGGGCGGCGACGACCTGGCCGGTGAGGACGTCGACGAGCTCGCGGACGCGGCTGCTGCCGCCGGCGCCCTGGCCCTCGACGGCGAGGAAGGCGGCGCGCATGGCGGCGGAGATCTTGGCGGGCTCGAACGCGGCGACGCCGCCGTCGCGCTTGAGGACGGCGATGCGGGCGCTCGGCCCCGCCGGGGCGGTGCCCGAGGGTGCGCCCGGTGCGGCGGCCGGCCGCTCGGTGGTCTGGGTCATCGGTGCTCTCTCCTCGCGAGCCGGGTGCCCGGCGCGCGCGAGGGAGGGGTGCCGACGAGGGCGCACGAGGGGTGCGCACGACGTCGCCACGAGCCCACCCGCGAGGCCCCGGACGGCGCGCACCGGCCGGCGCGCGCACCGGAGGCAGGTCTTCGGACTCGCGGGCGCGGGCGCTCGCGCGCCCTCCTACTGGCCGTCGCTTCCCGGGTTCGCACCCAGTGCTGCGACCGGCGCCCGGCTCTCGTCGGGCACCGGTGACGGCGGTCGTTCCCGCTCACCGCTGCGGGGCAGTCCCGGAGTCGCACCGGGTTCCCTCTTGCCCCGGCCACCCTCGCCGCGAGAGCGAGGAGAGCCGGACCTCCAGCGCCGCTGACACTACATCTCGGGCCGCCCCGCGCAAGGACCCCAACATCTCGTGCCGGCGTGTCGCGTGTCGTCCACAGGCGGTCCACCGCTCGTCCCCCGCCGGGCGCCCGTCGTCCCCCGCTCGTCCACGCGGTCGTCCCCAGGCGCCCCTCCCTCGCACCTGCACCGCACGTCGTCGACAGGGCGCCGTCCCGAGGTGCCCCTCACGCGCACTTCGTCGACACATCGCCCTCCTGAGGCACCTCCCAGCGCACTTCGTCGACACATCGCCGTCGCGGGGGCTCCTGGGTGGCGATGTGTCGACGACGTGCGGGCAGGAGGTGCCGGGACGAGGCCGCTCGCGGAGAGGGCGGCGGCGCGGGTCAGGCGACGGCGCCCGACGTCGAGCGGAAGCGGCGCAGGCGCAGGCTGTTCGTCACGACGAACACCGAGGACAGGGCCATGGCGGCGCCGGCGACCATCGGGGTCAGCAGCCCGGCCATGGCGAGGGGGATCGCGGCGACGTTGTAGGCGAAGGCCCACGCGAGGTTGCCGCGGATGGTCCGCAGGGTCACCCGCGAGAGGCGGACGGCGTCGGCCGCCGAGCGCAGGTCGCCCCGGACGAGCGTGAGGTCGGAGGCCTCGACGGCGACGTCGGTGCCCGTGCCGAGGGCGATGCCGAGGTCGGCCTGCGCGAGCGCCGCGGCGTCGTTGACGCCGTCCCCGACGACGGCGACGACGTGCCCCTCGGCCTGGAGTCGCTGCACCACCTCGACCTTGCCGGCCGGCAGGACGCCCGCGACGACCTCCTCCACCCCGACCTCGGCGGCGACGGCCCGGGCCGCGGCCTCGTGGTCGCCCGTGACGAGGACGGGCCGCAGCCCGAGGTCCCGCAGCTGGCGGACGGCGTCGGCCGACGTCGGCTTCACGGCGTCGGCGACGACGAGCAGCCCGCGCGCCGCGCCGTCCCAGCCGACCGCGACGACGGTGCGGCCGGTCGCCTCGGCGCGCCCCTGCGCCCCGGCGAGGTCGGCGGGCAGCGCGAGCCCGCGCTCGGCGAGCAGGCGCGGGCGCCCGACGACGACCTGGCGACCCTCGACCGAGCCCTCGACGCCGAGCCCGTCCCGCGAGGCGAAGCCCGAGACGTCCGGCAGCGCGCCCACCTCCGCGGCGGCCGCGGTGATGGCCCGGGCGATCGGGTGCTCCGAGGCGGCCTCGAGGGCGCCGGCCGAGCGCAGGACGTCGTCGCGGTCCTCGTCCGCGCCCGGCACGACGTCGACGAGGGACATCCGCCCCGTCGTCACCGTCCCCGTCTTGTCGAGGACGACGACGTCGGCGCGGCGGGTCTGCTCGAGCACCTCGGGCCCGCGGACGACGACGCCCATCCGCGCGCCCCGCCCCGTGCCGACCATGAGGGCCGTCGGCGTCGCCAGCCCCAGCGCGCAGGGGCAGGCGATGATGAGGACGGCGACGGCCGCCGTCAGCGCGGGCGCCCAGCCGGCCCCGGCGCCGAGCCAGAAGCCGAGCGTCGCCACGGCCAGCGCGATGACGACGGGCACGAAGACGGCGGAGACCCGGTCGGCCAGGCGCTGCACCTGCGCCTTGCCCTCCTGGGCGCGCTCGACGAGGGCCGCGGTCTGCGCGAGCTGGGTGTCGGCGCCGACGCGCTCTGCCCGCACGACGAGCCGCCCCGCGGCGTTGACGCCCCCGCCCGCGACGGCGTCCCCCGGTCCGACCTCGGCCGGCACGGGCTCGCCGGTGAGAGCCGAGACGTCGACCGCCGAGGTGCCGTCGAGGACGACGCCGTCGGCGGCCACCTTCTCCCCCGGCCGGACGACGAAGACGTCGCCGACGGCGAGCTCCTCGACGGGGACGCGGACCTCGGTCGTGCCGCCGGGGCCTTCGCGGCGCACCGCGACGTCCTTCGCGCCGCTGGCGAGGAGCTCGCGCAGCGCCGCTCCGGCACGGCGCTTGCTGCGGCCCTCGAGGTAGCGCCCGACGAGCACGAACGCCGTCACGCCGGCCGCGGCCTCGAGGTAGATCGACCCGCTGCCGTCGGCCTCGCCCGCCAGCCAGGTGACGCCGTGGCGCATGCCGATCTCACCGGCGTCGCCGAGCACGAGGGCGTAGAGGGACCAGGCGAGCGCGGCCAGGGTGCCGACCGAGACGAGCGTGTCCATCGTGGCCGCGCCGTGGCGGAGGTTCACCCAGGCCGCGCGGTGGAAGGGCCAGCCGGCCCAGAGCACCGCGGGGAGCGCGAGGGCCAGCGAGACCCACTGCCAGGCCGGGAACTGCACGGCCGGGACCATCGCCAGCACGACGACGGGCACGGCGAGCGCGACGGCGCCCACGACGCGGCGCCGCAGGGAGCGCAGGGGGTCGTCCTCGTCGACGACGACCTGCTGCCGCTCGGGAACGTGCTCCCGCGCGGTGTACCCGGCGGACTCGACGGCGGCGACGAGCACCGCCAGGTCGGTGCCGGCGGGCGCGGTGACGCGGGCGCGCTCGGTGGCGTAGTTGACCGTCGCGGTGACGCCGTCGAGCTTGCCGAGCTTGCGCTCCACCCGGTTCGCGCAGGAGGCGCAGGTCATGCCGCCGACCACCAGGTCGACGCTCGTCACGCCCGGCTCGGCCGGGGCCGCGCCGGGTCGGTCGTCGGTGGTCGAGCTCACGGGGACCTCCGGGAGGTGGTCAGCGGTGCGGGGCGTCGTGCGCGGGGGCCTGCACCTCGACGGGCTGCGTGTCGGAAGGCTGGGCGCCGAGGGGCTGGAGCGGCCCGACGGCGGCGCCGAGCCCGAGCCCCGCGGCGAGGACGCCGACGAGCAGCAGGCCGTAGGCCCCGAGGGCGCGGGCCGGCCGGTCGGCGGGGGCGCCGCTCCCCTGCCCGTCGGGGGCGGGCGCCGTCGGCTCGTTCACGGCGCGGCGGGCGCCAGGGCGTAGCCGGCCTCGGTGACGGCGTCGCCGATCATCCCGTCGGTGACGCCGTCGCCCGCGGTGACGACGAGACGTCCGGAGCCGAGGTCGACGTCGACGCCCGAGACGCCGGGGACCTCGCCGACCTCCTCGGTGACGGAGCGGACGCAGTGCTCGCAGGTCATGCCGGTGACGGTGTAGGTGGCGGTGCGCACGGTGTCCTCCTGGGTGGGGTGGTGCGGACGGGGACGGCGGGGTCAGCTGCGGACGAGCCGGGCGATGGCCTCGGACGCCTCGCGGACCTTGGCGTCGGCCTCCGGCCCGCCGGTCGCCACGGCGTCGGCGACGCAGTGGGCGAGGTGCTCCTCGACGAGACCGAGGGCCACGTTCTGCAGCGCCCGCGTCATGGCGGAGACCTGCGTGAGGATGTCGATGCAGTACGTCTCCTCGTCGACCATGCGCTGCAGGCCGCGGGCCTGGCCCTCGATGCGGCGCAGGCGCTTGAGGTAGTCGTCCTTGCGCTGCAGGTAGCCGGGCGGCGCCGGAGCCCCCTCGGGGCCGGCGCCGGGCTCGGCGGTGGCGCTCGCGTCGGTCATGCCGTCCCCTCTCGTCGAGCCCTCACGCTACCCCCCTGGGGTATTCGTCGGCCCAACGGCGACGACCCTCGCCGTCTTCCCGCCGGACCGAGGGCGACATGGCCCCACGTCGCCCCTGCAGCCCGCGTCGGAGGGCGACGTGGCCACACATCGCCGTCGCGGCTCTCAGCGGAGGGCGACATGGCCACACGACGCCCTCGTGACCTCATCCAGGGGCGACATGGGCACACATCGCCGTCCCGGAGCCCGGCGAAGGGCGACATGGCCACACGTCGCCGTCGAGGCCCACCCGGGGCGGCAAGACCGGAAGGCGGCACAGGCGCACCTCGCCCCCGAGGTGGCGCTTGAGACGACGACGGCCGCGCACCGCCGGGAGGGCGGTGCGCGGCCGTGGTCGACGTCGGGGCGCGGTCAGCGGTCGGTGAGGTCCCGCACCTGGGCGTAGCGCTCGCGGACGGCGCGGCCGGGCGCCGGGTCCTCGGGGGCGTCGTAGGCGACGCTCTCGCCGTCGCGCGCGCCCTCGCCCCAGGTCGGGGGCTCGTCGCCGCCGAGGGCGAGCCACGCGGCCTGGCGGGCGGCGCCGTCGGCGACGTACTCCGCGGGCGGCGGCACGAGCACGGGCCGGCCGAGGACGACCGGGGCGATCCGCCGCAGCGCCTCCGACTTGGCCCCGCCGCCGACGAGGACGGCGCGGTCGACCCGCGTGCCCTGCGCGACGAGCGCGTCGACGCCGTCCGCGAGGCCGCACAGCAGCCCCTCGACGGCCGCGCGCGCGAGGTGCGCCGGTGTCGACGTCGCGAGCGTGAGCCCGTGGACGGCGCCCGTGGCGCCGGGGCGGTCCGGCGTCCGCTCCCCCTCGAGGTAGGGCACGAGGACGAGGCCGCCCGAGCCCGACGGCGCCTCGAGCGCGAGCTCGGACAGGCGGCCGACGTCGACGCCGAGGATGCTCGCCGTCGCCGTCAGCACGCGGGCGGCGTTGAGCGTGCAGACGAGCGGCAGCTGGCGGCCGGTCGCGTCGGCGAACCCGGCGACGATGCCGCTCGGGTCGACGGGCGGGGTGTCGGACGGCGCGGACACGACGCCCGAGGTGCCGATGGACACGACGACGTCGCCGGGGCGGGCGTCGACGCCGAGCGAGGCGGCGGCGTTGTCGCCCGTGCCGGCGCCGAGCTGCGCGCCGGGGGCGAGGCCGCCCTCGGCGCCGCGGCCGGCGCTCTCCGCCGGCCCGAGGACGCGGGGCAGGTGCGGGAGGTCCGCGCCCTCGTCGCGGCGCAGCGCGCGGCGCAGGACGTCGGGGACGTACTCGCCCGTCGAGGCGTTCCAGTAGCCCGTGCCGCTAGCGTCGCCGCGGTCGGTGGCGAGCGCCTCGAGCCCGGCCTCGGGGCCGCCGGCGAGCATCCACGTGAGCCAGTCGTGCGGCAGCGCCACGGCCGCCGTGCGCGCCGCGTTCTCGGGCTCGTGGTCGGCGAGCCACCGCAGCTTGGTGACGGTGAAGCTCGGCACGGGCACGACGCCGACCTGCTCGGCCCAGGCGCGGCGGCCGGCCTCCTCGTCGCCGTCGCCGAGCTCGAGGATGAGGTCCTGCGCCGCCTGGGCGGACCGGGTGTCGTTCCACAGCAGCGCCGGTCGGACGACCTGGCCGTCGGCGTCGAGGCAGACCATGCCGTGCTGCTGGGCGCCGACGGCGACCGCCTCGACGTCCGCGAGGCCCCCGGCGTCCTCGACCGCCTCCTGCAGGGCGGTCCACCAGGCGGCGGGGTCGACCTCGGTGCCGTCGGGGTGCGACGCGCGGCCGGAGCGCACCAGGGCGCCGGTCTCGGCGTCGCGGACGACGACCTTGCAGGACTGCGTCGACGAGTCGATCCCTGCGACGAGCATGCTGAGAGCCTCCGGGCTGCACCGTCGTGGTGCGTCGGGTTCCTGGCCGTCGCTGCGGCCGGGGCGCCGTCAGCGGCGCCTCCTCCAGCCTGCCAGAACGCGGCGACCGCGACCGCTGCGCCCCGGCGGACCCGTCTCGGGTGCGCGCCGGGGCCCCGCCTCAGAGCCGCTCGACCCGGTCGGCCTGCGGCCCGCGGTCGCTCTGACGGACACCGAAGCGCACGCGGTCGCCCTCCTCGAGGGCGTCGGCCCCGCGCACCACCGAGATGTGGACGAAGAGGTCGTCACCGCCGGAGTCCGGCCGGATGAAGCCGAAGCCGCGCTCGACGTCGTAGCGCGCGACGACGCCCTCCCCGCCGCGGGCCGGGACCGCGCTGCGGGGGGCGGCGCCGCCGCGCGCGCCCCGCGCACCCGAGGCGGCGCCCCGCGCCCCGCGGTCGCGACCGGCCGGGCCGCGGCGCCCGGCGCCGCCGACCACGCGGACGTCCTGCGCCTGCGGACCGCGGTCGCCCGGGACGACCTCGTAGGTGACGCGGTCGCCCTCCTCGAGGGCCGCGAGCCCGTCGGCCAGCTGGCGGACGTGGACGAAGACGTCGGGCCCGCCGTCGTCGGGGGCGACAAAGCCGAAGCCCTTCTCCGCGTCGAACCACGACACCGTCCCGTCCGCCCCGTCCGCGGCAGCAGGGCCGGCCGGCGCCGCGGAGGCGGCCAGGGGCAGGACGTGCTCGGCCTGCGGCCCCTTCTCGCCCTCGCCGACGAGGTAGGCCACCCGCTGGCCCTCGACGAGCACGGCTCCGCCGACCACCGCGGAGCCGTGGACGAAGACCTGGGGGCCGCCGCCGTCGACCATGAGGAACCCGTAGCCCTTGGTGGGCTCGAACCAGGCGACGGTGCCGAGGACGCCGAGGGCGGCGTCGGGCGCGACGTCCCCGGTGACGCGGACCCGCAGCGCCTGCGGGCCCCGCGGCCCCTCCCCCAGCTCGAAGTCGACGGCCTGGCCCTCGCGCAGCGTCCTCACGCCGTCGCCGCCGAGCACCTCGGAGGCGTGGACGAAGACGTCGTCGGAGCCGTCCTCGGGCGCGAGGAAGCCGAAGCCCCGGTCGGTGTCGAACCAGCGGACGGTGGCGGCAGGCACGGGGAGCTCCTCGGTGGTGCGGTCGGTCGGCCCCCCAGTGTCGCCGACGACCGGAGGTCGGCGGACCGCCCGCGCGTGGCGGACGGGCAGGGGCGCGGACGGGCGGAGGGCGTGGGATTCGAACCCACGGGACGCAGGACGCCCAGCGGTTTTCAAGACCGCCGCCTTCGGCCGCTCGGCCAGCCCTCCTCGCCCCTCGCGGGGCGCC
Source organism: uncultured Pseudokineococcus sp. (assembly GCF_947499845.1). Classification (GTDB taxonomy): domain Bacteria; phylum Actinomycetota; class Actinomycetes; order Actinomycetales; family Quadrisphaeraceae; genus Pseudokineococcus. The sequence goes on along the minus strand of NZ_CANMPM010000003.1, from coordinate 326,473 downwards.
CCGCCAGTGTGCCGGACGCGACGACGGCCGCCGCCCCGTGCGGGGCGGCGGCCGTCGTCGGAGCGGCGCGCGGGTCAGGCCGCGGCGGCGGCGACCCGGCGGGGCGTGCGGTCGTCGAGCACCTTGGGCTGCACGACGACCATGAGCACGGTGACGGCGAGGGTGGCCGCACCGACCATGACGGCGACCATGCCCACGGCCCCGCCACCGACCAGGCCGACGATCGGCGCGGCGAGCGCGCCGATGCCGAACTGCGTGCAGCCGAGGACGGCGGCGGCGGTGCCGGCGGCCCGCCCGTGGCGCGTGAGCGCGAGCGCGGGCCCGTTCGGCAGGACGAAGCCGATGGAGCCGAGCGTGAGCCACAGCGGCACGAGGAGGCCGAAGAGGCCCCCGGTGCCCGTGGCGACGAGCACGAGCAGGGTCGTCGTGAGGACGAGCGCCGACGTGAGCCCGGCCTGCATGACCCGCACGGGGTGGAAGCGCTCGGCGAGCACGGGGTTGAGCTGCGTCGCCCCGATGAGCAGGACGGCGCCGCTGCCGAAGGCCAGCGCGTACTGCTGCTGCGAGAGGCCGTAGAGGTCCTGCAGCACGAAGGACGACCCGGAGATGTAGGCGAACATGATGGAGAAGGACAGCCCCGCGACGAGCACGAGCCCGACGAAGCGGCGGTCCTTGAGCAGCGAGCCGTAGGTGCGCACGACGGACGCGGCGCCGCCGTGGCGACGGCGCTCCGGCGGGAGCGTCTCGGGCAGCAGCTTGGCCGCCACCACGAGGAGCGCCACCGCGAAGCCCGCGAGGGTCACGAAGACCCCGCGCCAGCTGGTGTGGACCAGCAGGAAGCCGCCGAGGGTCGGCGCGACGATCGGCGCCGCGCCCATGACGAGCGTGAGCCGCGAGAGGGTGCGGGCCGCGGCGATCCCGCTGAAGAGGTCGCGCACGACGGCGAGCGCGACGACGGCGCTGGCCGCGCTGGCGACGCCCTGCAGGACGCGCGCCGCGGTGAGGAACTCGATGGTCGGCGCGAGCGAGCACAGCACCGACGCGACGGCGTGGGTCGCCACGCCCGACAGCAGGACCTTGCGCCGTCCGAAGCGGTCCGACAGGGGCCCGAGGACGAGCTGGCCGAGCGCGAGACCGCCGAGGAGCCCGGTGAGGGTGAGCTGGGCCTGCGCCTGCGTGGCGAGCAGCTGGTCGCCGATGTTCGGCAGCGCGGGCAGGTACATGTCGATCGTCAGCGGGCCGAGGGCCACGAGGACGCCGAGCGTGAGGATGAGGCGGACGCGCTGCGCCGTCGTCCAGGAGGCGCCGACGTCGGGCAGCACCTCGTCGGCGCCGGCGTCGTGGGCGCCGTCGTGGTGGGCAGGGGCCTGCGGCGGGAGCGCGTCGTGGACGTCCGGGCCCTGCGGCGGCGCGGTGCGGGCGGCGGGCACGCCCTGCCCGTCGAGCGGGCGGGTGGTGGTGCGGGGGGTGGCAGTCACGGTCTGCTTCCTGGGGCGGGGCGCGGACGCCGGCGGTCGGTCGGGCGGTCGGCGGCTGCGCTGCTCACCTGGGAGGTCGAAGCCCGTGCCAGCGGCATCTGTTCCCGGAGCCAGCATCGCACCCGGACCGCTCGTCCGCCATGCCCCTTTCGCGCGGGTGCCCACAGCGTCACCCGGCGAGGTGGCAGCCCCTCGTCGTGGAAGAGCGCGACGAGGCGCTGCCACCTCCCCCTCCGGCGCGCGTCACCCCTGACGGGCGCGGACGCGGTGCCGGACGCGCGTGGTCAGACGCGGGTGCGGTAGAAGCTCTGGGAGGAGCGGCTCGCCGTCGGGCCGCGCTGGCCCTGGTAGCGAGAGCCGTGCCGGTCGCTGCCGTAGGGGTGCTCCGCCGCCGAGGAGAGGCGGAAGAAGCAGAGCTGGCCGATCTTCATGCCCGGCCACAGCGTGATGGGGAGCGTCGCGACGTTGGAGAGCTCGAGCGTCACGTGCCCGGAGAAGCCCGGGTCGATGAAGCCGGCCGTGGAGTGCGTCAGCAGCCCGAGGCGCCCGAGCGAGGACTTGCCCTCCAGGCGCGCGGCGACGTCGTCGGGCAGCGTGACGACCTCGAAGGTCGAGGCCAGGACGAACTCGCCCGGGTGCAGGACGAAGGGCGCGTCGGGCTCGACCTCGACGAGGCGGGTGAGGTCGGGCTGCTCCTGCGCCGGGTCGATGACCGCGTACTTGTGGTTGTCGAAGAGGCGGAAGAAGCGGTCGAGGCGGACGTCGACGCTGGACGGCTGCACCATCGCCTCGTCCAGCGGCTCCAGGACGACGCGGCCGGAGGAGAGCTCGGCGCGGATGTCCCGGTCGGAGAGCAGCACGCCCGCACGGTAGCGGGCGGCGGCGGGGCCGCGGGCCGCCGTCCGCCCGGCAGCAGGACACCCGTCCGGCGGGCGTGCGGCGACGTCGCCCGCTCCGGGTACAGTGGCGCCCGCTCGCCGCAGGGCGGGCCGCACGCGGGTGTAGTTCAGTGGCAGAACTTCAGCTTCCCAAGCTGATAGCGCGGGTTCGATTCCCGTCACCCGCTCCGAGCACGAGGGCCCCGACCGCACGCGGTCGGGGCCCTCGGTCGTCCGGTGACCCCTGCGGCGCCGCCACGACCGCTCAGGCGGCGACGAGACGCCCGCCCACCCGCTCGCGGTAGCTCGCCGCGGCGTCGCGGAACGCCTTGAGCGCGTACGCCGGCACCCTCAGACCCTCCTCGTGGGCCCACAGCAGCTGGGTCTCGAGCCGGGAGACGTCCTCGGCGCAGCGCACGAGGTCCTCGTCCAGGCCGAGGTCGACGATGACGCCGCCGAAGCGGGTGCGCTGCTCGGCGCCCTTGGCCCCGACGAGGCTGTAGGCCTTCGAGCGCAGCACGCGCGCGAGGTGCATCTGCCACGGCGCGAGGGCCCCGGAGCGCACCATCTCCTCCGCGCTGAGGCGGTAGAAGGCGAAGTGGCCCGGCTCCTGGACCTTGATGGCGTCGACGACGGTGCGCTGGACGGCCGTCTCCCCCATCGCGGCGAGGCCGTCGCTCATGCGGCGGTAGGCGAGCATCGCGGCCTTCTCCGTCGCCGCGCCGGTCAGGTAGTAGAGGAGCCGGATGACCTCGTGCACCGGCGACAGGTGGGCGAGCGCGCCGAGGACGCGGACCCGCGCGGGCACGTCACCGGTGTTCGCCTCGACCGGAGGCATGCCGAGGCGCTGGGCGAGGGTGTCGAGCAGGACGCCGTGGCGCTCCTCCTGCGGGCTCCAGACGTCGGCGTAGAAGCGGCGGTCCGTCTCGCCGACGTCCGGCAGCATCACCGCGAGCTCGAGGACGTTGCGCTCGACCTCCATCTCGACGCGCGCCATGTAGTCGAGCGAGGCGCCGAAGCGCTCGCGGACGGCGCGCGGGTCGCGCACCGAGTAGTCGGCGGACGCGAGGTCGATGGGCGGGTGCTTGTCGGCGAGGCGGTCGACGTGCTCGGCGATGCGGGCGGCGTCGGTCCTGGGGGCGGACATGGCGGTCGGGCTCCTCGGGGGCTCTCTCGGCGCCGGACGGCCGGCGCTCCTCGTCCTCCCTTCGGCACCGCGGGCCCCGGGGTTCACCCCCGCGGCGCTTCCCAGCCGACTGGCAGCCTCCGGATGCGGCCTCCGACCAGCAGCCCCGACCGGGCGCCGGTGGGCCGTCGGCCCCGGCTGTCGGTCCCCTCTCCTAGCCTGCGCACGGCGCCGCCGGCCGTCCCGGCCCCGGCGCGAGCGAGCGGGAGGGGGACACGTGCTCGTCGTGCACCGCAGCGAGAGCGCCGACGCGCTCGTGCTCGGGCTCGCGGCCGTCCTCGCCGTGCCGCCCGCGGACCCCTTCGCGCGCGACGTCGTGGCCGTGCCCGCGCAGGGCGTCGAGCGGTGGATCGCCCAGCGCCTCTCCCACGCCCTGGGCGCCTCGCCCGGGGGCCCGCCGGACGGCGTCTGCGCGCGGGTCGACATGCCGCGCCCGGGGCGCGTGCTCGACGAGGCCGTGGCCGCCGTGTCGGAGGACCACGCCGCGGCGGTGGAGGCGTGGTCGGCCGGGCGGTCCGCGTGGCCGCTGCTCGCGGTGCTCGAGGAGGGCGGCACGCCGCTCGACCGCGCGCTCGCCGAGGACGGCCGGCGCATGGCCGCCGTCCAGCAGCTCGCCCGGCGCCTGGCCGCCTACGGCCGCGCACGGCCCGCGATGCTCGTCGACTGGGCCGCCGGCGGCTGCTCGGACGGCGCCGACGGCGAGGTTCCCGAGGACCTGCGCTGGCAGGTCGACGTGTGGCGGGCGCTGCGCGAGCGCCTCGGCCCCTCCCCCGCCGAGCTGCTCGAGGGCGCCTGCGCCCGGCTGCGCGCCGAGCCCGACCGGGTCGACCTGCCCGACCGCCTGTCCGTCTACGGCCCGACGCGCCTGTCCCCCGCCCGCCTCGCCGTCCTGGGCGCGCTGGCCGCCCACCGCGAGGTGCACCTGTGGCTGCACCACGCGAGCCCCGCGCTGTGGGACGCCGTGGCCGCCGCGCCCGCACCCCGCCGGCGCCGCGACGACGTCGTCCGCCGCTCCCTGCGCGAGCCGCTGCTCGGCTCGCTCGGCCGCGACCTCCTCGAGCTCCAGCAGCTGCTGCGCCTGCACGGGCTGGCCGCGCCGCCCCCGGGCGGCGCGGGCCCCGCTGCGCCCGCGCCTGCCGCGGTCGAGCACCGCGACGAGCACCTGCCGCCCGAGCGCGAGCTCCCGGGCGTCGGGCACGCCGACCGCACGCTGCTGCAGCGCCTGCAGCGCGCCCTCGCCCGCGACGAGGTGCCCGTGGACCCGCCGCCGCCGGCCCCGGGCGACCGGAGCGTGCGCCTGCACTCCTGCCACGGGCGGGTGCGGCAGGTCGAGGTGCTGCGCGAGGCGGTGCTCGGGCTGCTGGCCGACGACCCGACCCTCGAGCCGCGCGACGTCCTCGTGCTGTGCCCCGACGTCGAGGCCTTCGCCCCGCTGGTGGCCGCGGCCTTCGGGGCCGGCTCGGTCGAGGAGGGCGAGGACGGCACGCCCCGGCCCGGGGCCGCGGCCACGGGGCACCCCGTCCGGCACCTGCGGGTGCGCGTGGCCGACCGCGCCCCGCGCCGGGAGAACCCGCTGCTGCAGGTGCTCGCGCAGGTGCTCGACCTCGTCGGCTCGCGCGTGCCCGCCACCGCGGTGCTCGACCTGGCGGGCCACCCGGCCGTCCGCCGCCGCTTCCGCCTCGACGACGACGCGCTCGAGCGGCTGCGCGGGTGGGTCGTCGCCGCCGGCGTCCGCTGGGGCCTCGACGCCGACCACCGCGCCGGGTGGAGGCTCGGCGGGCTCCGGCAGGGCACGTGGCGCGCCGGTCTCGACCGGCTCCTGCTCGGGGTGGCCGTCGAGGGCCTGCCGGCGGCGGCCGACCCGGCCACCACCGCGGACGTCGGGGGCACCGGCGGCGCCGACCTCGTGCTGGGCGGCGCCGTCCCCCTCGACGACGTCGACAGCTCCGACGTCGCGCTCGCCGGGTCGTTGGCCGAGCTCGTCGACCGGCTGGACGCCGTCGTGCACCTGCTCGCGGGACGCCGCGACGCGGCCTCCTGGGCCGCCGCGCTGGAGGACGCGGTGCTCGGCCTCGCCGCCCCCGAGCCCGACGGCCCGTGGCAGGCCGCGCAGCTGCACCGGGAGCTGGCCGGCGCGGCCGAGGGCGCCTCCGACGCGGTCCTCGGGGCCGCCGACGTCCGCGTCCTCCTCGCCGACCTCCTCGTGGGGCGGCCCACGCGCGCCGGCTTCCGCACGGGCGCGATGACGGTCTGCACCCTCGTGCCGATGCGCTCGGTCCCCAGCCGGGTGGTCGTCCTCCTGGGGCTCGACGACGGGGCCTTCCCCCGGCGCAGCGCCGTCGACGGCGACGACCTGCTGGTGCGCGATCCGTGGACGGGCGAGCACGACCCGCGCAGCGAGGACCGCCAGCTGCTGCTCGACGCCGTCGCCGCCGCCGGTGACCACCTGCTCGTCCTCGTCACGGGCGCCGACGAGCGCACCGGCGCCGACGTCCCCCCGGCCGTGCCGGTCGACGAGCTGCTCGACGCGCTCGACCGCACCGCCACGGTGCCGGGAGGCCGCGTGCGGGACGTCATCAGGACGACCCACCCGCTGCAGCCCTTCGACGCCCGGGCCTTCCGCACCCCGGCCGCGGGCCGTGCCCCCGGGGACCCGGACGACGCGTCGTCGTCCGGGTCCCCGGCGCCGCGTCCCTTCAGCTTCGACACCGGCGCGCTGGCGGCGGCCCGTGCCGCGGCCGGGCCCCGCCGACCCCCGCGCCCCGTGCTGGCCGCGCCGCTGCCCGCGCGCCCGCCCGTCGCGGAGGTCTCCCTGGCCGACCTGCGCTCCTTCCTGCTGCACCCGGTGCGGGCCTTCTGGCGCCAGCGCCTCGAGGTCTCCGTCGTGCGCCCCGACGAGGAGCCCGACGACGCCCTGCCGCTGGACCCCGACGGCCTCGAGCGGTGGGCGCTCGCGCAGCGGCTGCTCGACCGGCGGGTCGCGGGCGACGACGTCGCCGACCTCCTCGCCGTCGAGCTGCACCGCGGCGACCTCCCCCCGGGCCCGCTCGGCGAGCGCTACCTGCGCGGCGTCGGCGGCGAGGTCGAGGCGGTCGTGCGGGCCTCCGAGGCGGAGCGCGCGCTGCCGCCGGGTGCGGTCGACGTCGACGCCGACCTCGGCCCGCTGCCCGGCGGGGGCCCGCCGGTGCGCGTCGTCGGCACGGTGGGCGGCGTGCGGGGCGACGTGGCGCTGCACCTCACCGCCTCGCGGCTCGGGCCCAAGCACCGCCTCCTGGCGTGGCTCGACCTCCTCGCCCTGACGGCCGGGGCCGCCGGTGGCTCGGACGTCGGGGGCTCGGGCGCTGCGGGCTCTGGGGCTGCGGGCTCGGGCTCGGGCTCGGGCTCAGGCGGCTCGGGCGGCGGCGCGACGTCCTCGTGGCGCGCCGTCGCGGTCGGGCGCGCCGGCGGCGACGGCGGGGCCGCGCGCAGCGTCCTCGGCCCCCTGGGCGTCGACGACGCGCGGACGGCCCTCGCCGAGCTCGTCGCCCTGCACCGCGCGGGCCTCGACGAGCCGCTGCCGCTCCCGCTCAAGACCGCCGAGGCCTACGCGTCGCGCCGCCGCGGGGGCGGCAGCGTGCTCGCCGCCCAGGACGCCGCCGCCCGGAGGTGGGACTCCGACCGCTTCCCGGGCGAGGCGGCCGACCCCGAGCACCTGCTGCTCCACGGCCGCGAGCTGCCGTCGGCCGAGCTGTGGTTCCCGCCGACGGACGCCGAGCGCGGGCCGGGCTGGGCGCCCGACGAGCCGACGCGCCTCGGCGCGCTGGCGCGCCGCGTGTGGGACCGGCTGCTCGACGCCGAGGCCGGCGGGACGGGGGCCGCGGCGTGAGCGCACCGTCGCCGGACGCCGCGGGCGACGGGCCCGCCGTGCCCCCGGTCGACGACGCCCCTCTCGACGTGGCCCCTTTGGACGTGGCCCCTCTCGACGTGGCCTCGGTCGCCGACACCCCGGAGGACGACGCCCCGGGCGACGAGCCCCGCGCCTTCCGGCTCGAGGACCCGCTGCCCCGCGGCACGACCCTGCTGGAGGCGAGCGCGGGCACGGGCAAGACCTGGACCATCGCCGCGCTCGTCGCCCGCTACGTCGCCGAGGCGGGCCTGCCGGTCGAGCAGCTGCTCGTCATGACCTTCAGCCGCGAGTCCACCCGCGAGCTGCGCGAGCGGGTGCGCGCCCGCCTCGTCGAGGCCCGCGACGCCCTGGCCCGCGACGTCCCGCCGGAGGAGGAGCCCGACGAGCTGCTCGCGCTGCTGCGCCGCGGGGGCGCCGACGACGTGGCGCTCCGCCGTCGACGGCTGGCCGACGCCCTGGCGTCGTTCGACGCAGCCACCGTGACGACGACGCACGGCTTCTGCCAGCGCGTCCTCCTCACGCTCGGCGCGGGCGCCGACCACGACGCGCGCACCCAGCTCGTCGAGGACGTGCGCGACGTCGTCGACGAGGTGGCGCACGACCTCTACCTGCGGCGGTGGGCCGTGCCGGGCGCCGAGGAGCCGGCGCTCTCCCCCGCGGACTTCCGCGACCTCGCCCGGGTCAGCGCGCTCGACCCGGCCACCGACCTGCTGCCGCGGGACGGCGACCACGACGTCCCCGCGCTGCCCGCGCTGCGCGCCCGCGTGGGCCGCGCCGTCCGCACGGAGGTGCAGCGCCGGCTCCGCGCGGCCGGGCAGATGGGCTACGACGACCTGCTGCTGCGCCTGGCACGCGTCCTGGAGGACCCGGCCAGCGGCCCGCGCGCCCGAGAGCGCCTGCGGGCGCTGCACCGCGTCGTCCTCGTCGACGAGTTCCAGGACACCGACCCGGTGCAGTGGAGCGTCCTGCGCTCGGCCTTCCACGACGCGCCGGCGGCGGTCGCCGCGGGGGCGGCGGGCGGAGGCGTCGTCCGGGCCCTCGTCCTCGTCGGCGACCCGAAGCAGGCGGTGTACGGCTTCCGCGGGGCGGACGTGCGCGCCTATCTGGACGCCCGCGACGCGGCCGCGGACCTGCGGACCCTCGCCACCAACCAGCGCAGCGACGAGCCGGTGCTGCGGGGGCTCGACGCCGTCCTCGCCGGCGCCGCCCTCGGTGACGCCCGCATCCGCGTGCGCCCGCTCGCGGCGCGCTTCACCGGACGCCGCGTCGCGGGCGTGCCGCCGGTGCGGCTGCGCGTCGTTCCGCGCGACGCGCTGCCGCTCACCCGCGACGGGCTGGCCCGGGTCCCGGGTATGCGGCGGCGGGTGGTCGACGACGTCGCCGCGCAGGTCGTCGCGCTCGTCGGCGGCGCGGTCACGACGACGGCGCCCGAGCGGCGCCGCCGCGCGGACCACCCCTCGGCCGCTCCCGACGGCCCTGCCCGCGCCGGGGACGTCGGTGAGGAGCGGCCGCTCGCGCCGGGCGACGTCGCGGTGCTCGTGCGGACCAACGCGCAGGCCCAGATGGTCCGCGAGGCGCTGGAGCGGGTCCGCGTGCCCGTCGTCGTCGGCGGGCGCACCAGCGTCTTCACGACGCCGGCGGCCTCGGACTGGACCGTGCTCCTCGAGGCCCTCGAGCAGCCGCAGCGGGGCGCCCGCGTGCGGCTGCTCGCGCTCGGCGCCTTCGGCGGCCACGACGCCGCGTCCCTCGACGCCGGCGGTGACGCGCTCGTCGACGACCTCGGGCTGCGCGTGCGCGCGTGGGCCCGCCTCCTCGACGCCCGCGGGGTCGGCGCCCTGCTCGAGGCGGTGCAGCGGCCGCGGCCCGACGCCGCCGGCCTCGCCGAGCGGCTGCTCGGGACGGTGGGCGGCGAGCGCCGGCTCACCGACCTGCGGCACGTCGGGCAGGTGCTGCACGAGGCCGCCGTGCGCGACGGCCTCGGCGTCTCGGCCCTGCTGGCGTGGCTGCGCGAGCAGGTGGAGGAGGCCGGGCGCGACGGGGTCGTCGAGCGCAGCCGCCGGCTGGAGTCCGACGCGGCGGCGGTGCAAGTCCTCACCGTGCACACGAGCAAGGGCCTGGAGTTCCCCGCCGTCCTCGTGCCCTTCGCGTGGGACATGTGGCAGAACACCAAGCCCTCCACGGCCCTCGTCCACGACGCCGACGGGCGCCGGTGCCGCGACGTCGGGGGCCCCGGCGCGCCGGGGTGGGCCGAGCACGTGCGCGAGCACCACCGCTCCGAGTCCGACGAGGAGCTGCGCCTCGCGTACGTGGCGCTGACCCGGGCCGCGAGCCACCTCACGGCCTGGTGGGCGGGGACGACCAACACCGGTCGCGGCCCCCTGCACCGGCTGCTGCTGCACCGCCCCGCGGGCGTCGGGGCGCCCGACCTCCCCGGGGCGCCCGACGACGGCGTCCCCCCGGCCGTCGTGCCGGTGCCCTCCGACGACGACGCCCTGGCCACCCTGGCCGCGCGGGCCGCCGCGAGCGACGGCTCCCTCGTCGTCGAGCGCGTCGCCGGCCCGCCCGACGGCCGGCCGTGGCGCGCGCCCGACCGGGTCGTCGACGGCCTGGCGGCGGCGCGGTGGAGCCGGACCCTCGACGCGTCCTGGCGCCGCACCTCCTACAGCGCCCTCACCGCCGCGGCGCACGACGCCGGGCCCACGCCCGCGGGCGGCGGCGGTGCGCTCGTCGAGCCGGAGGCGGCGGTCGAGGATGACGAGCGCCTGCCCGCGGACAGCAGCCCTGCCCGCGCCGGGGCGTCGGGCGGTGCGGGCCCGGCGCCCGCGGCGGTGCCCTCGGCGTGGGACGCCCTCGCCGGCAGCGCGCGCTTCGGCGTCCTCGTGCACGCCGTCCTCGAAGAGCTCGACCCCTCCGCCCTCGCGGTCACCGACGACGCACCCGGCGGCAGGTCCGATGGGACGCCCGACAGGGCGCTCCGAGACCTCGTCGCCGAGCAGGCCGCGGCGCAGGGGCTCGCGCTCGACGTGGACGTGCTCACCGGAGCCCTCGACCTCGCCCTGCGGACCCCGCTCGGCCCTCTCGCGGGCGGGCGCCGCCTCGTCGACGTCCCCGCGCGAGACCGCCTGCCGGAGATGGACTTCGAGCTGCCCCTCGCCGGGGGCGACGACGCCGGGGCGGCCGCGCTGCGCCCCTCCCTCGCCGGGCTCGTGCCGCTGTGGCGGCGGCACTGCCCCGACGGACCGCTGGCCTCCTACGCCGACGCGCTGGAGCACCTCACCGCGGACGGCGGGCACGACGACGCGGCGGGGCCCGACGGCGGGCTGCGCGGCTACCTCACCGGCAGCGTCGACGCGGTGCTCCGGCTCTCCGCGGCCGACGGGGGCGACGCGCGCTACGTCGTCGTGGACTACAAGACGAACCGCCTCGGCGTCCCCGAGCGACCGCTGACGTCCTGGGACTACCGCCCGGCGGCGATGGAGGAGGCCATGGTGGCCGCGCACTACCCGCTGCAGGCGCTGCTGTACCAGGTGGCCCTGCACCGCTTCCTGCGCTGGCGGCTGCCCGGGTACGCGCCGGAGCGCCACCTCGGCGGAGCGCTGTACCTGTTCGTGCGCGGGATGGTCGGGCCGTCGGCGGCGCCCGCGGAGGACGGCGCGGTGCCCGGCGTCATGGCGTGGGCGACGCCGCCCGCGCTCGTGGTCGCGGCGTCCGACCACCTCGCCGGCCGCGGGACGGCGCCGTGAGCGGCGACCCGCGCGCCGGGGACCTGGCGCTGCGCGCCAGCGGGCTGCTGCGCGACTTCAACCGGGCGGGCCTGCTGCACGCCGCGGACGTCCACGTCGCCCGCCGCCTGGGCGCGCTGGCCGGGGAGGAGGACGAGGCCGTCCTGCTCGCCGCGGCGCTCGTGGTCCGCTCGACCCGGCAGGGCTCGGTCGTCGTCGACCTCGCGACGGCCCGGGACACGACCGCCGCCGACGACGTCGACGACGAGGCCGACGACGGTGCCCCGTCCACGGCGGAGGGGGCGGCTGACGGGGGCGCGGCAGGAGGGGGTGCGGCCGACGCCGTGGTGTGGCCGGGTGAGGACTGGGCCGCCCGCGTGGCCGCCAGCCCCCTCGCCGACGGGCCCCTCCGCGTCGAGGGCGGTCGCGTCTGGCTCGGCCGCTACCGCGACCAGGAGGAGCTGGTCGCGCGCGAGCTCGCGACCCGCGCCGCCGACGTGCCCGACGACCTCGACGCGGGCGTCCTGCGGCGCGCCCTCGACCGCCTCTTCGACCGGGCGGACGCCGACCAGCGGGAGGCCGCCGCCGGCTGCGCACTGGCCCGCGTGTCCGTGCTCGCCGGGGGCCCGGGCACGGGCAAGACGACGACGGTGTCGAAGGTCGTCGCGCTGCTGCGCGAGCAGCACCCGACGTGGCGGGTGGCGCTGGCCGCCCCCACCGGGCGCGCGGCCGCGCGGCTGGCCGAGGCCGTCCGCGACTCCTCGGCGAAGCTGCCGGAGGAGGACCGCGAGCGGCTCGGCGACCTGCCCTCGACGACGCTGCACCGCCTCCTCGGCTGGCGGCCGGACGCGCGGCACCGCTTCCGCCACGGCCGCTCCGACCGGCTGGCCCTCGAGGTCCTCGTCGTCGACGAGAGCTCGATGGTCTCGCTCACCCTCATGGCGCGGCTGCTCGAGGCGCTGCGCCCGCACACGCGGCTCGTGCTCGTCGGGGACCCCGACCAGCTGGCCTCGGTCGAGGCGGGCACGGTGCTGGGCGACCTCGTCGACGCACGAGCCGGCGGCGCGCGCCACCCCCGCCTCGCCGACGCCCTCGCGGAGGTGGGCGCCCTCCCCGCCGACCCCGGTCGGCACGAGCCGTCGGACGCCGACGGCCGGACGGCGAGGCCGGTCACCGTGCGCGACGGGGTCAGCCTGCTGCGCACCACCCGCCGCTACGCGGGCGGCGGGGTGGTGGACCGCCTCGCGGCCGCCGTCCGCGACGGGCGCGGCAAGGACGCCCTCGCCGTGTTGCTCTCCGGCGACCCGGGGGCCGTCCTGCTGCCGACCACAGCCGACGCGGTGCCGGAGGCCGATCTCGACGACGTCCGCGACGACGTCGTCGCCGCCGCGACGGCGCTCGGTGCGGCGGCGCGGGCCGGCGACGCCGCGGGCGCCCTCGCCGCGCTCGACCGGCACCGCCTGCTGACGGCGCACCGCGCGGGCCCCCGCGGGCTGCGCCGCTGGGGCGAGCTGGCCGAGCGCTGGACCCGGGCGGCCGAGGCGGCCGCGGGCGTCCCCCGCGTGCGCCGCGCGGACGGCCACCACGTCGGCGAGCCCCTGCTCGTCACCGTCAACGACCCCGCCACCGGTCTGTCCAACGGGGACGTCGCCGTCCTCGTCGACGACGGAGCGGGCGCCCTGGCCGCCGCCGTCGGGGCGCGGGAGGACCCGAGGCTGCTGCCGCTGGGCCGCCTCCCCAGCACCCGGGCCCTGCACGCGATGACCGTGCACCGCAGCCAGGGCAGCCAGTTCGACGCCGTGACGCTCGTCCTGCCGCCCTCGGCTTCCCCGCTGCTGACGCGGGAGACGCTCTACACGGCGCTCACCCGCGCGCGCGAGCGCGTGCGGGTCGTCGGCGACGCCGAGGCGCTGCTCGCCGCCGTCGCGCGCCCGGCTGCCCGGGCTTCCGGCCTGCGGGAGCGGCTGCGGCCCGCAGTCGAGGTCGAGGATCTGCGATAGGCCGTCGACCGACCCGGTGCAGGCGCCTTACGCGTCAGGCGCGGGGCAAGCACGGGTCGGCGCGTCGCGCGAAGCAGCGTGGCCGCCGGCCGCAAGAACGTCTCGCCCCGACGCGAGGTGCCTCGGAGGGGACGGCCTCTGCTCTTTAGGACGCAGCGCGCCGGTCACCTTCGCGCGACTCGGGCGTCTCGCGCACGACTTTGCCGTCCACGACCACCCACCTACCGCGTGAGGACGAACCCGACTCACCGCGCTGCTCGATGCGTTGCTCAGAACGAAGCCGAACGGCGTCGACGCGCTGGCGCAGACGAGGGTTGGTCACACCCCTCCAGCCGATCCTCGTGCTCGGTCCACCGTCACTCGCACTCACGATGTCTCCTCCTCGACCACCGCGTCGGTCGGCTGGAGCCGTTCGCTCAGCACGACCAGGAAGCTGTCCTGCTCGCCAGTGTGCGCCTTCTCTTCCAGCGCCTCCAGTGCCAGGGTGGCCCCCTTCTCGCCCATACCGGGAGCATCCTCGTAAACCAACCGGTACATGCTCCACCACCTGTCGTCCTCGCGGTCGTCGAGCGCGTTGTTGCGGTCGGCCTCGGCCTGGGCTTTGGCGTTCGCACGCGTCTTGGCAGCCGCCCGGTACGCCAGGGCGGCCGCCAGCACTGCTGCGGCCCCGCCGAAACCGGGGGAGACGAGGAAGGTGCCAATGACGCGCCCCAGATGAGAGATCGACGCGTCGGTCAAGGCGGCGTGAGGAGTAGCCAGGTCGATCACGAGGAGCGTGACGACCACTCCGGCCGCGGCAGCGGATAGGTAGGCGCACGCCATCCACCATCTCGCCCTGGCGGACTTCATCCCGAGCGGTCCTTGAGCATCCGCAGCCCGTCTCGCCGTACCGGCGGCATCTCTCAGGGGCGGGGCGGCGGGTAGTCGCGCGGGCGGCGCTCGTCGACGTACTCGACGCGATCCGTCCGGTGCTGTCGCTGGGTCGTCTGCACGATGCCGAGCAGCAGCGCCAGGGCGCCGGCCGCGAGGCAGACGAAGCCGACGACGTTGAGGTTGACGCCGCTCACGGCGTCCGCGTCGACGGCGAAGCCGAGGATGCCGCCGACGACGAGCAGGAAGATGCCGAGTCCGATGCCCATGCCAGCTCCGTCCGGCCGCCGGGGCGGCGCTGTCGGGAGCCCGCCGGCCGGCGGGCTCGCTGGACGCCGATGATCGTCGCGGCTCCGGCGACGCGCCACCCGGCGCTCACCCGTCCGGAGGTCCCCGTCCGTGCGGCGCTGCACCTCGTCCTGTCGCCACGGCGTCCGCACAGCGGCGTCACAGCGGTCGCGCCGACGGTCCTCCTGCCGGGGCGCTCGCCCCGCCGGGCCTCCGCCCGCACCAGCGACGACAGGACGAGCACCATGAGCCGGACCACGCCCGACCCCGCCCCCCGGGTCGCGGACGACGCACCCGACGCGCACACGAGCACGCCGGCCCCCGCGCCTCACGTCGCTGGGCGGCGCTCCCGCCGACGTCCTCGCGCCGCGACGGTGCTGGCGGTCACGGGCGCCCTCCTCGTCGGCCTGCTGGGCGGCGCCGGGGCGGCCGCCGCCGCACCGTCGCCACGGACGGACGTCGCGGGGACGAGCGCGGCCGCCACCGCAGCCGCCGGCGCGGGCGTCGCCGCGTCCTCGACCGGGGAGGAGGTCGACGTCCGGCCCGGGCCGCCGCCCCCGCCGCCCGCCGCCCGGGTCGCCGAGCAGGTGGCCGTCCTCACCACCCGCGACGACCGCGTCGGCGCCTGAGGGCCGGCGCGCAGCCCGCGGCGGGGGCGGGCGCCGGGCCCGTCAGCGCATCCACACCGAGGTGCCGGGCGCCAGGACCCCGCGGCCCTGCGCCACGTCGGACGCGTCGGGCGCCGCGTCGCTCGCGAGCAGCAGCTCGCCCGCCGGCAGGGCCACGTCGACCTCGGAGAGGTTGGTGACCGACCGCCAGCCGCCCGGCCGCTCGAGGTGCAGCACGCCGGGCGCGTCGTCCACCCACGTGAGGGCGTCGTCGTCCGTCGTCAGCTCCCGCCGCCGCCGCAGGGCGGCGCGGTAGAGCTCGAGCGTCGAGCCGGGCACGCCGTCCTGGGCGGCCGCCGACACGGCGCCGAACCACGCGGGCTGCCGCATGCCCGGCAGCGCGCCGTCCTCGGGGCCGAAGCCGAAGGTCGGCCCGTCCTGCGTCCACGGCAGCGCGACGCGGCAGCCGTCGCGCCCCTTCTCCTCGCCGCCGGAGCGCACGGCGATGGGGTCCTCGACGGCGTCCCAGGGGATGTCGGCGACCTCGTGGAGCCCCAGCTCCTCGCCCTGGTACAGGTACACGGCACCGGGCAGCGCCAGCTCGAGCAGCAGCGCTGCCCGCGCGCGGCGCAGCCCGAGGTCGAGGTCGACCGGGTCGCGGCCGTCGCTCGTCACCCACGCCTTCGCCGCCTCCTGCGAGCCGACGCCCTCGCGCGGGGGCACGCCGAAGCGGGTGGCGTGCCGCACGGCGTCGTGGTTGGACAGCGTCCACGTCGCCGAGGAGCCCCCGGCCAGCTGGGCGAGCCCGCCGTCGATGGCCGCGCGCATCTCCGCGGCGTCCCAGCCGCAGGTGAAGAGGTCGAAGTTGAAGGCCTGGCCGAGGCCGAGCGGGTCGGCGTAGCGCGCCCGGCGGTCCGGGTGCACCGACGCCTCGGCGACGGCGGAGCGGGGCGGGTCGTAGGCGTCGAGGACGTCGCGGCGCCACTGCGCGTAGACCTCCTGCACCTCGTCGCGGTCCCAGAGCGGGTGGTTGCCGCCCTCGATCCCCGTGTCGAGGATCTCGACGTGGACGTCCAGGTGGCCGTCGACGTCCTTGACGAGGCCGTGCGCCACGTCCACGCGGAAGCCGTCCACGCCGCGGTCGGCCCAGAAGCGCAGCGTCTCGAGCATGTCCTCGCGCACCTCGGGGTCCGACCAGTCGAGGTCCGGCTGCTCCGGCGCGAAGACGTGGAGGTACCACTGCCCCGGCGTCCCGTCGGCCTCGACGACCCGCTCCCACGCGGGGCCGCCGAAGATCGACCGCCACGAGCTCGGCGGCTCGTCGCCGTCGGGCCCGCGGCCGTCGCGGAAGACGTAGCGCCCGCGAGCGCGCGAGCCCGGCGGCGAGGCGAGGGCCTCGCGGAACCAGGCGTGCCGATCGGAGGTGTGGTTCGGCACGACGTCGACGACGACGCGGATGCCGGCCGCGTGCAGCGCCCGGACCATCGCGTCGAAGTCCTCGAGCGTGCCCAGGCGCGGGTCGACGGCGCGGTGGTCGTCGACGTCGTAGCCGCCGTCGGCGAGCGCCGAGGGGTAGAAGGGGCTGAGCCACACGGCGTCCACGCCGAGCGCGGCGAGGTGGCCCACGCGGGAGGTGATGCCGCGCAGGTCGCCCAGGCCGTCGCCGTCCGCGTCCGCGAAGCTGCGCGGGTACACCTGGTAGACGACGGCGCGCCGCCACCAGTCACGGGCCTGCGGGGCGGCGGGCGTGGGCGCGGTCACCGGGGCGCTCGCGGGGACGCGGCGGGCCGGGGTGGTCGTGGTGCTCACGGGGGTCTCCTGGTGGTCGTTCCGAACGGGTGCGGTGCCGCGGCGGTCCCCCGGGACGCCGTGTCGGGTCGGGTCGGGGTGGGTCGGGTCGGGGTGGGTCGGGCCGTCAGCCCTCGAGCACCCAGGCCGAGGCCGAGGGGCCGTGGCCCGGGAGGACGACGGTGCCGTCGCCGCCGCCCTCGGCCGGGCCGCCGACGAGCGGCACGAGCTGGGACGCCGACCGGAGCCCGAGCGCCGCCAGCGGCAGCCGGACGGGCTCGTGGTCGGCCCGGGCGACGGCGACGAGCACGCGCTGCTCGGCGTGCTCGCGCAGGTGGACGAGGACGTCGTCCCGGGCGGCGACCCAGCGCAGCCCGCCGCGGCGCAGCGCGACGGAGTCCCGCCGCAGCCGGCCCCAGGTGCGCACGGCGTCGAGCGTCGGCGCGTCCCACGCCCCGGGGCGGTCCCACGGCATGGGCGTGCGCGCGTGCTCGCCGTCGAGGCCGGTGAACCCGACCTCGTCGCCGGCGAAGAGGGTCGGCACGCCGGGCAGCGTCATCTGCAGCGCGAGGCCGGCGACGTGCCGGTCGCGCCCGCGGCCGGCGAGGTCGGCGAGGCCGCTGCGGCCGCCGCCCACCACCGTTCGGAAGCGCGGCGTGTCGTGGGTGTCGAGGTGCGAGGTCGAGGCCGCCCACGACCGCCAGGGCATCGCCGCGTGCACCGCGCGCATCGTCGCGACGACGTCACCGCCCGGCTGCACCGGCACGGGCACGGGCCAGCCGAGGAAGCGCAGGCCGTGCTCCTCCCCCGGGCCGCCGGGGTAGCCGGCGTTGAGCCACGCCCACACCGGCCGGGTGAAGCCGGCGTAGTCCATGGCGCCGTGCCAGCCGTCACCGACGAGGTCTGAGGAGGCGTCGTGGCAGTGCTCGGCGAGCATCCACGCGCCCGGGCTCGTCGCCTGCGCCGTCGCGCGCGCCAGGCGGGCCACCTCGACGGCGAGGTCGTCGGCGCCGAGGCGCCCGGTCATGTTGGCGACGTCGATGCGCCACCCGTCGAGCCCGCGCCGCAGGTGCTCGGCGACGACGGACCCCGGCCCGTCGACCAGCCGCCGGCGCAGGGACGCCGACGTGTGGTCGAGCTTCGGCAGGGTGTCGACGCCGAGCCACGTCTCGTAACCGATCGGGTCGTCGTCGAGGAAGCGGTAGTAGTCCGCCTCCTCGGAGGTGGCGTCGGCGAGGGCGGCGCGGAACCAGGGGTGCTCGACGCCGGTGTGGTTGGTCGTGAGGTCGCCCATGACCCGCATCCCGCGGGCGTGCGCGGCGTCGACGAGCCGGCGCATCGCCGCGTCACCGCCGAGCGCCGGGTCCACGTGGTCGAAGGTCACCGCGTCGTAGCGGTGGTTGGAGCGGGCCTCGAAGAAGGGCGTCAGGTAGAGCAGCGAGGCGCCCAGCGACGCGACGTGGTCGAGGTGGGCGGCGACGCCGTCGAGGTCGCCGCCGAACCACTGCCGCCCCACGCCCGGCCCGCGGTGCACCACCGGGTCGTCCCACGCGGCGCGGTCGGCCCACGACGGCGTCTCCCGCTCCGCACCGGAGCGGGCGAAGCGGTCGGGGAAGACCTGGTAGGCCACCTGGTCGGCCACCCAGGCCGCCGGGCCCTCGGAGGCCAGGAGGCGGAAGTCGGCGGCGTCCGTGACGTCGCGCGAGGTCACGCCCTCGCCGGTGAGCCACCGGTGCGCGGGCCGGCCCACGCCGTCGCGCCCCTCGAGGAGGAAGCGGTAGGAGGTCACGGGGTTGCGCGCCTCCACCTCGGCGTGGAACCACGTGCCGCCCGGGCCGCGGCCGTCCGGCACGGCGGCCCGCAGGACGGGCTCGCCGTCGCGCAGCTGGCGCACGTGCACAGCGCCGCCCCACGGCGAGCCGTCGGCCGCGTCAGGCACGAGGACCCGGACGGGCACGCGCTCGCCGAGGGCGGGCGACGCCGTCCCCGTGCACCAGGCGGAGCCGTCGTGGTGGGGCGCGCGGAGCTCGTGGTCCCGGGGCGCCGGGCTCACCCCTTCACCCCGCCCGCGGTGATGCCGCCGACGATGAAGCGCTGGAGGTACTGGAAGAGCAGGACGACGGGGATCGCCGTGAGCAGCGCACCGGCCGCGAAGAGCCCCAGGTTGTTCGAGCGGTCGTTCTCGATGACGGACCACAGGCCGACGGCGACGGTCCGCACGCCCGCCTCGCGCAGGAAGATCGAGGCGATGAGGAACTCGCTGATGACGCCGACGAAGGCGAGCAGGCTCGTGACGGCGAGGATCGGCACGAGCAGCGGCAGGAGGATCCGGAAGAAGATCGTCGCGTGCCCGGCGCCGTCGACCGTCGCGGCCTCGTCGAGGGAGGCCGGGATCGAGTCGAAGAAGCCCTTGATGAGCCACACCTGCGCGAAGGCGTTGCCGCACATGACGAGGACGTAGCCGGCCAGCGTGTTGAGGCCGATGGCCGGGATGACCTCGCCGAGGTCGGTGAAGAGCAGGAACAGCGCGATGGTGGCGAGGATCTGCGGGAACATCTGGATGAGCAGGAGGGCCAGCAGGCCCCCGCGCCGCCCGCGGAACCGGAAGCGGCTGAAGGCGTAGGCGGCGAAGGCGCTGCAGGTGACCTGGATGAGCGTCACCGAGGTGCACACGACGAGCGTGTTGAGCATCCACCGGCCGAAGGGGCGCGAGGGGTCGGTGAAGAGCGCCTGGAAGTTCACGAGGCTCAGCTGGCGCGGGACGAGGTCGGTCGAGACGACGCTGCCCAGCGGGTTGAAGGCCGCCGAGACGATGTAGAGCACGGGGAAGACGGCGAAGGCGACGGCGGCGAGGCCGACGACGTGCCGCCAGCCCACCTCGCGCCACCAGCGCCCCCGGCTCATCCGGTAGGCGGTCGGCGGGGCGGACGGCGCGGGCGGGCCGTCGCCACCGGGCGCGGCGAGGTGGCCGGGGGCGGTCGGGGTGCCCGCGCGCAGCTCCTGGCTGGTCATGTCAGATCACGTCCTCGAGGCGGCGGGTCAGGCGGAACTGCAGGGCGGCGACGACGCCGGTGAGGATGAAGAGCAGCACCGCGATGGCGGAGGCGAAGCCGAACTGCGCCCCGCTGGCGCCGAAGGCGAGGCGGATCGTGTAGCTGATGAGCAGGTCCGTGCCGCCGGCGGTCGGGTTGTCCGGCGTGAAGGGCCCGCCGCCGGTGAGCAGGAAGATCGTGTTGAAGTTGTTGAAGTTGAAGGCGAAGGAGGCCACGAGCAGCGGCGCCGTGGGGATGAGCAGCAGGGGGAAGGTGATGGTGCGGAAGCCCGTGAAGCCGCCCGCGCCGTCGAGGCCCGCCGCCTCCTTGAGGTCCTCGGGGATCGCCTGCAGCGCTCCGGTGACGACGAGGAACATGTAGGGGAACCCGAGCCAGAGGTTCGTGAGGATGACGGCGACCTTCGCCGTCGTCTCGCCGCCGAACCAGTTGACGCTCAGGCCGGTGAGGTCGTTGATGAGCCCGAAGTCGGTGTTCCAGAAGCCCGACCACAGCAGCAGCGAGATGAAGCTCGGGATGGCGTAGGGCAGCAGCAGCACCGAGCGGTACACCTTCTGGCCCCGGACGCGGCGGTCGTTGAGGACGATGGCGAGCACGGTCCCGAGCGCGAAGGTGGTCGCCACCGAGAGCGTGGCGAAGACGAGGGTCCAGCCGAAGGTGCCGAGGAAGTCCGAGAGGATCCGCGCGTCCGTGAAGGCCCGCACGTAGTTGGCGAGGCCGACGTCGGCGGCCCAGGACTGGTCCGAGAGGCGCTGGCCGTCGGCGCTGACGTAGTACTCGCGGTCGCCCTGCAGCGTCGGCGCGTAGACGGCGCCCGTGTCGGTGTTCGTGATCGTCTCGGCGTCCTCGTCGTAGACGAGGGGCGTGGAGCCGAGGAAGGCCTGCCGGATGCCCAGCTGGCGGATGGCCCCGCCGTCGACGGGCACCGTGAGGTCGGCCAGCTGGGCGCTCGCGTCGTTGACCTGCACCGGCGTCAGGAGCTCGTAGCCGTCGGCCGCGGTGACGAAGCCGTCGGTGACGGTCGCGTCGGGCAGCGGCTCGAGCCCCTCGTCCGTGCCGACGGAGGCCTCGCCCGTCGCCGGGTCGACGAGGAGGAAGGCGTAGGGCCCGGCCGACGGCGACCCGGTCGTGGCGACGCTGAGGTTGTAGCGCGGCGCGTCGGGCGCCTGGACGACGGACGCCCCGAGGATCTGCGCCGTCGCCTCCTCGCGGGTGGCCCGCGTGCCGTCGCCGAGGTTGGTCAGCGACACCTGGAAGGTCGAGATGACCGGGTAGACGACGAAGCTGAAGAGCAGCACCGCCCCGGGCAGCAGGTACTTGAGCGGGATCGCGCGCCGGGTCGCGTAGACGGCGACGACGAGCAGCACGAGCACCCAGAAGAAGACGAGGAAGCCCCACCGCTCCGCGGCGACGAGCGCCGGCGTCAGCGCCACCACGGTGCTGATGACCACCGCGAGCACGAGGACCTTGAGCAGGAGGACGGGGACCGAGCGGGAGCCGCGGGGCGCGGCGTGCGACGCCGGGCTCTCCTGCGGGGCGGGGCGGAGCTGCTGCGAGACCACGTCGCCTCCTGGGCGGGGTCGGTCGGGACGGTGGGCGCGACGGTGCGCCGCGCGGCCCGGGAGCGGCGCGCGGAGGAGGTGCGGGTCGGAGGGCCGGGCCGGCTGCCGTGAGGGCTGGCCGAGGGCCGTGAGGGCCGGCCGGGGCGCCGGGGCGGGAGGGCCCGCCCCGGCGCCGGGGGCTCAGCTGATCGCGGCGCGGATGGTGTCGCCGGTCTGGACCATCGTCTCGGCGCCGTCGGCGCCGCCGATGATGGCGGAGTAGGCCTGCCCGAGGGGCTCGAAGACCGCGCCCATCTGCGGGATGGACGGCATCGGCTCACCGGCGTTCGCGGCGTCGAGGTAGGCCTGCAGCTGCGGGTCGGCGGCCACCTCGGACTCCTGGAGCGAGACGAGGCTCGGCGGGATGTTGGCCCCGTCGTACATCGTCTGCATGGCCTCCTCGGTGTTCATCGTCCCGGTGACGAACTCCTGCGCGAACGCCTTGTTCGTGCCGTTGGAGGCGACGTAGAACGCCTGCACGCCGGTGAAGGGCTGCGCCGGCTCGGCGCCGGCGAAGCCCGGCACGGCCTGGACGTCCCAGCCGAAGCCCGCGGCCTCGACGTCGGCGCGGGCCCACGGGCCCGACAGCAGGTACGGCGCCTGGCCGTCCGCGAAGAGGGCGATGGAGTTGTCGCCGCTCACCGAGCGCGTGAGCACGCCGGAGCCGCCCTCGCCGAGCTCCTGGATGCGGGCGCCGGCCGCCTGCGAGGCCTCGTCCCCCACCCCCAGGTCGGTCGGGTCGTAGGCGCCCGAGGCGTCGCGCCCGAAGACGTAGCCGCCGAGCGAGGTGTAGAGGGGCTGCATGTGGTAGGCGTCGCCCAGCTCGCCGACGGGGAGGTTGAAGGCCGACTCGACCGTGCCCGCCTCCTTGAGCTGCAGACCGGTGGCGAAGGCGTCGTCCAGGGTCGCCGGCGCCTCGGGCGCCAGGTCGGTGTTGCGGTAGAGCACCAGCGCCTCGACGCCGTAGGGCAGGCCGTAGAGCTGGTCGTCGTAGGTGACGGCGTCGACGGCGACCTCGGAGTACTGCCCGAGCTGGTCGGCGGTGATCTGCAGGGGGTCGATCGCCCCGTTTTGGACCATGTTGCCGATCCAGTCGTGGGCGCCGACGACGACGTCGGGGCCGTTGCTGGCCGCGTTCGCGGTGATGAAGTTGGCCTGCAGGTCGGTGACGGCCTGGACGGCCACCGAGATGCCGTTCTCCTCGCCGAACTGCTCGGCGATCTGCGTCACCGGGTCGATCTTGAGCTCGTCGGTCCAGATGACGAGGTCGGCGTCGTCGCGCGCCGGCGCGCCGGTCTCCTCGGCGCTCGCGCCGCCCTCGGGCGCGGTCGTCCCGGCGGGGGCGGCGCCGTCGCCGCTCCCTCCGCTGCAGCCGGCGGTCAGCGCGGCGATGCCGACGGCCGCGACGGCCGCCCTCAGGGGGATGCGCATGGTGCTCCTCGTCAGTCGAGCGGGCAGGGCCGTGGTCGGCCCTCAGGGGGTGGCGGGGGTCGAGCGGGGGCGCAGCCGCGCCCTGGGTGCTCCGGTGCACCAGGGCCGTCGGCGGGGTTCGGGCCGGCGGCTCGCGCCGCGCTGCGTGGCGGGACAATAGCAAGAATCTTGCAGACGATGGAAGTGTCTTGCGTCACAGAAGTCGGGTCGTCTGCGCGAGTAGGTTGCACGGATGCGCATGAGGCTCGCGGATGTCGCCGTCCGGGCGGGGGTGAGCGAGGCCACGGTCAGCCGCGTCCTCAACGACAAGCCCGGCGTCTCCCAGGCGACGCGCGACAAGGTGCGGTCCGTCCTCGACGTGCTCGGGTACGACGACCGCTTCCTGCCCGCGCCGGTGGCGGGGCTCGTCGGCATCGTCGTGCCCGAGCTGACGAACCCCGTCTTCCCCGCCCTGTCCCTCGTCGTGCAGACCCACCTGGCGCGGGCCGGCTACACGCCGGTCGTCTGCTCGCTCGTGCCCGGCGGGGTGCACGAGGCCGACTTCGTCCGGGTCCTGCTGCAGCAGCGCGCCTCCGGCGTCGTCTTCCTCTCGGGCGTGCACGCCAACACCGACGCCGACGCCGGCCCCTACGAGCACCTGCGGCGCAGGGGGCTCGCCGCCGTCTTCGTCAACGGCTGGATGGACGGGATCGACGCCCCCTTCGTCTCCACCGACGACGCCTCCGCCGTCGAGCAGTCCGTGGCCCACCTCGTGGGGCTGGGCCACGAGCGGGTCGGGCTCGCCATGGGGCCCGCGCGCTACGTGCCCTCGATCCGCAAGACGGCCGCCTTCCACGACGCCGTCCGGCGCCACCTCGCCGGCTCCGTGCGCCCGGGCGAGGTGGACTCCCTCGTCGTCCACACCCAGTTCCGCCTCGAGGGCGGCGAGGCCGCGGCGCACGCGCTGCTCGACCGCGGGGTCACGGGCATCGTCTGCGGGTCCGACCTCATGGCGCTGGGCGCGGTGCGGGCGGCCCGGGCCCGGGGGCTGGCGGTCCCCGGGCAGGTGTCCGTCGTGGGCTGCGACGACGGGCCCCTCCTGGACTTCACCGACCCGCCCCTGACCACCGTGCACCAGGACGTCGACGCCGTCGGCACGGCCGCGGCGCGCGCCCTGCTGGCCGAGCTCCGCGGCGAGCAGGGCGTGCGCGGGGAGCTGCTCGTGCGCCCCCGGCTCGTCGTGCGGGCCTCCACGGCCCCGCCCGCGGCGCGGACCCCGCGACCCCGGCGGCGCCCGGTGACCACCGGATCGTGACCCGCACCGGGTGCCCGCGGCACCCGATCGCTGCTACTCCTGGGCGATGAGCGAGAGCAGGACCCTGGTCGCCGGCGTCGACGTCGGCGGCACCAACATCCAGGTCGGCATGGTGTCCGGCGACCACGAGGTCCAGGACCGCGGCAAGGTCCCGACGCCGACGAGCGGGCCGGACGCCGTCTTCGACGCCGTGGCCGGGCTCGTCGCCGACCTCGACGGGGACCCGGTGGCCGTCGGGGTCGGCATCCCCGGCGTCGTCCACGCCGGCCAGGTCCTCACGGTGCCCAACCTCGAGGGCTGGGACGCCGACGTCGACCTCGTCGGCGGTCTCACCTCGCGACTGGACGCCCCGGTCACCCTCGGCAACGACGCCAACGTCGGCCTGCTCGGCGAGTGGGTGGCGGGAGCGGCGCAGGGCGCCCGCGACGTCCTCGGCCTCTGGCTCGGCACCGGCGTCGGCGGCGCCCTCGTCCTCGACGGCCGCCCCTACGAGGGCTCGCGCGGCTCCTCGGGCGAGATCGGGCACGTCCAGGTCCAGCCGGGCGGCGCGATGTGCGGGTGCGGGCGCCGCGGCTGCGTGGAGGCGTACGCCGGGCGGCGGATGATGGCCGGCGCCGCGCACGCGCTCGTGGGCGCCGGGCGGGAGACGCGCCTCTTCGCCATCCAGGACGAGGAGGGCAAGCCGCGCCCGACCTCCAGCGTCTGGGCGAGGGCCCTCGACGAGGGCGACGAGATGGCGACCCAGTTGGTCGACTCCGCGGTCGAGCACCTCGGGGTGGCGGTCGGCTCCGCGGTCAACCTCCTCGACGTCGAGCTGGTCGTCGTGGGCGGCGGCCTGCCCGAGAAGCTCGGCCAGGACCTCGTCGACCGGGTCGCGGCGGCCGCGGGCCCGTGGATGCTGCGCCCGAGCCCCGAGCTGCGCTTCGTCGTCTCCTCCCTCGGCGACGACGCCGGCGTCGTCGGCGCGGCGGCCCTGGCGCGCGCCGCCGTCATCGCCGGCTGACCCGCTCGGCACGCAGCAGGGCCCCCGCAGCGCGCGCTGCGGGGGCCCTGCCGTCGTGCGGGTGGGTGCTGGGCGTCAGCGCACGACCGTGAAGTCGAGCGTGGCGCGGCTGCCCGCGCTGCCCGTCACGACCGCCGTGTAGTCGCCCGGCTGCGCCTCGCGGGGGATGGTGACGCGCATGGAGCCGTCGCCGTCCGCGCTGACGCGGGCCGTGCCGTAGACCCGGCCGAGCACCGACACGGTGAGGACCTCGCGGGGCGCGAAGCCCGAGGCCGACGCGGTGACCGACTGGCCCGCGCGGACGGTGGTCGTCGAGGCGCTGACCTCGGCGGCCGGCTCGGGCTGCTCGGTCGCGTCGCCGACGGTGACGCGGCCGGTGTAGTCCTCCGGCGACAGCGGGCTGCTCTCCCGCAGGTACGCCTCGAAGGCGTCGAAGTCGATCAGCCCGGTGAGCTCGATCGCGCCCTCGGCGAAGGTGGTGAAGTTGTCGCCACCGGAGGCGAGGAACGAGTTCGTCGCCACCCGGTAGGTGGCGTCCAGGTCGATCGGCTGCCCGGAGATCCGGATGCTGTCGACGAGGACGTGCTCGCCGCGGGGGGCCTCCGGGTCGTAGGACCAGGTGAGCTCCCGCGAGGTGCCGAGCGCCAGGAACGGCCGCGAGGCGGTGGCGGGCTGCCACTGCTGCTCGAGCACCTCGACCAGCTGGGCGCCGGTGAGGGGCACGACGACGAGGTCGTTGGCGAACGGCGTCACGGCGTTGGCCTCGGCGAGGGTGATGACGCCGTCCTCGCCGTAGAGGAGGTCGGCGCGCAGGCCGCCCGGGTTCACGAGGCCCAGGTCGGCGTCGTCCACCGGGCGCAGGGTCGTCCCGTAGACGTAGGTGTCGGCCACGAGGCCGCCGAGGGACGAGTAGCCCCCCCGGTCCTCGACGCCCGCGCCGGTGAAGGCGCGCGTGATGTCGCCGGTCACCGAGCCGATGACCTCGCTGCCGACCTCGTCGGCGAAGGCCTCGGCCGCCGCGACGGTCTCCGCGACCTCCGCGGTGCGGGGGTAGGCGGCCGCGAGCTCCTCCTCGGGAGCGTCGGTGAGGGGCACCTCCTCGACGGTCGAGCTCGTCACCTCGCCCGTCGTGCGGTCGAAGTCGAGGACGATGCGACCCAGGTTGGCGGCGTAGGAGCCGGTCTGGATGACCGGGCGCGTGCCGCCGCCGGCGACGGGGGCCTCCCAGGCGTACACGCGGTGCGTGTGGCCCGTGAAGATCGCGTCGACCTCGGGGCTGACCCCGTTGACGATGCGGGCGAACGCGGTGTCGGCCGCGAGGGCCTCCTCCAGCGTCTGCTCGTCCTCGCCGAGGGGGTTGCCCTCGTGCGCGGACAGGACGATGACGTCGGCCTCGTCGCCCACGCCGTCGGTCAGCTCGCCGACGACGCGGTTGGTCGCCTCGACCGGGTCGCCGAAGACGACGCCGCGGATGCCGGCCGGCGAGACGAGCGAGCCCGTCTCCTGCGTGACGACGCCGATGACGCCGACGCTCACGCCGTCGACGTCCTGGATCGAGTACTCGGGCAGCAGCGGCTCTCCGGCCTCGTCGTAGACGTTGGCGCCGAGGATCGGGAAGTCGGCCAGGCCGGACTCGCCGTCGACGCCCACGCGGCCGAGGAGGTCGTCGATGCCGCGGTCGAACTCGTGGTTGCCCACGGCGCTGACCTGCAGCCCCATCTCGTTCAGCGCCTCGATCGTCGGCTCGTCGGCCTGGACCGCCGAGACGAACGGGGAGGCGCCGATGTTGTCGCCGGCCGAGAGCACGAGCGTGCCGTCGACGTCCTCGCGCTCGCGCTGCTGCTCGATGGTGCCCGACAGCGCCACCGCCTCGCCGAGGCGGCCGTGGAAGTCGTTGATGTCGAGCAGCTGCAGCGACGCGACGTCGTCGACCGGGGCGTCCGCCACGTCGACGCCGACGACGACCGGGTCGTGGTCGGAGGCCCGGTAGGCGTCCGGCGCGTACCAGGGCAGGTAGCCGTCGTACTGGTAGGCGTACGACTCGTCCGCGTTGATGTCCCAGACGTCCGCGCCGGTCACGACGTCCGCCATCGCCGGGGAGGCGAAGACGTGGTCGAGCGAGCCGCTGCGGCCGCTGAAGACGTAGGTGTCCCCCGCGTCGTAGGCGGTGCCGAGGTCGACGTAGCCGGCCTCGCGGAGGACGTCGAGCGGGTCCTCCTGCGTGTAGGAGTTGAAGTCGCCGAGGAGCACGACCGCCTCGGGCGCCCCCTCGATGCCCTCGACGAACTCGACGAGGCGCTGGGCCTCGGCCACGCGGGTGGCGTTGCCGTTGCCCTGGCCGTCGCCGGTGTCCTCGTCACCCGGGCGCGCCGGCTGCGGGACCGAGCCCTTGGACTTGAAGTGGTTGACGACGGCGAGGAACTGCGTGCCGCCGGCCTGGAAGACCTGCGCCAGGGGCTGGCGCGCGCGGCCGACCCACTCCGGGTCGTCGTCGACGACCGACTCGCCCACCGGCTGCACGGCCGCGGGCTGGTAGATGAAGGCCGTCCGGATGACGTCCTGGTCCCCGGTCGGCGGCAGGTCGGCCGGCGAGGGGACGTACGCCCAGCGCTCCTCCCCCGCCGCCGCGTTGAGGGCGCCGGTCAGCCGGGCGAGGGCCTCGTCGCGGTCCTCGCCGAGGGCCGCGGCGTTCTCGATCTCCTCGAGGCCGACGACCTCGGCGCCGAGGGCGTTGATCGCCGTGACGATCTTCGCCTCCTGGCGCTCCAGGCCGGCCTCGTCGTCGGCGCCGCGGGCCTCGCCGCCGAAGGTGGTGAAGTAGTTGAGGACGTTGAAGGTGGCGACCTGGACGTCGCCGCCGACCTCCTCGGGCGCGGCCGTCCGCGGGCTGGCGTCGTCGAAGGTCGCCTTGCCCGTCGTCTCCGCCGTCACCGGCGCGGTGGGCTGGTAGCGCCACGCGTCGTAGCGGTAGTCGAGGACGTAGGAGACGTCCCCGAAGCTGCTCACGCGGTCGCCGACGCGGATCGGGTCGTCCGCCGCGCCGTAGGACGGCGCCTGCCCCGCGTTCGCGAGGTTAGTGCTGCGCCCGTCGTCGAGCAGCACCTGCTTGCGGGCGTTGCGCGCCTCGTACTGCTGCGCCGCCCGGCCGGGGGCCACGACGTCGGTCGCCTGGAGGAGCACGTCCGGGCCGGCCGCCAGGGCGATCTCGCCGAAGCGGTTGGCGTTGTAGACCTCGGTGACCGTGTACGTGCCCTGCGGGCGGACGAGCATGCCCTCGAGCTGCTCGCGCTCGGCGTCGGACGCCGACGCGCGCGTGATCACGTACGGGGCCGGCAGGGCGACGTCGGTGGCGCAGACGGCGACCTGGTCGGCGCTGATCTGCGTCAGGCCCTGGTACTCGTCCACCTCGCCGGTGACCTGGACGCGGTCGCCGATCTCCAGGCTCCGCACGGGGCTGCCGGAGGGGCCGAAGACGTTGACGGCCGTGGACGCGCGGCCCGGGCGGGCTGTGGAGTCCTGCACGAAGACGCTGCCGAAGCCGTCGGGCGACGAGGTGACGACGCCCTCGACGACGACGTCGGAGCCCACGAGCGGGCTGGTCGCGCCGGTGCCCTGCACCGCGGTGATGGCCGTGAGGCCGTCCTCGACGCACTGCGCGGGCTCCGGCTCGGGCTCCGGCTCCACGGCCTCGCCGTTCCGGGCGCCGAAGCTGTTGGAGTCCTCCGAGACGACCCAGGCGCCGTCGAGCAGCTGGATCGAGCCGTCGGCCGTGCCGCTGCCCGTCTCCGCCACGCCGATGTCGGTCGAGTCGACGACCGCGCCGCCGAGGGTCGCGCTGAAGGCGCCCTCGTAGGAGAGGAACTGGACGAGCGCACCGCTCGCGTCGAGCAGCGCGAGCCCGTCGGGCGCGCCGTTCTGCAGGTTCGGGAAGTCGACGACGAGGACGCCGGACTCCCCCACGACGCCCGAGAGCGCCTTCGGCGAGTAGGTCTCGCCGTTGGCCCCGTTGACGCCGACGAGGGTCCACCCCGTCATGTCGGTGCCGGGCTCCGCCTGGAGCTCGACGCGCTCGTTCGCGTCGGCCCCCGCGTTGTCGTAGTGCAGCTCGCTGATGAAGGGGCTGCCCGGGGGGGCGGGGACGGCGGCCGCGGGGGCGGCCAGCAGGGCGCCGCCCACGAGGGCGGCGGTGGCAGCGGCGGCGACGCGCGCTGCCTGGTGTGGTGCTCGTGGCACGGAGGTCCTCCGGTGTCGACGGCGTGGGCGTGCAGCCCGCCGGGCGGCGGGCGACCGGCTCCGCCGGACCACCGGCGCGGGGCCGGTGGGATGGCGGGGTCACGGGGCGCGGTGGAGACTGCCCCGGCCGGGTGAACAGCATGTGACGAGAGCGCACGATCCGGAAGGCTCCGGCACGTCCCGGTCGCGACGGATGCGCCGTCGTGGCCCGATTCGTTGACGTCGAGTGACGACCGGCACGGACCGTGCCCGTCCGGCCGGAGGTCGGAGCCAGGAGGAGACGCCCGTGGCTGCGAAGGCCCCCGCCGAGGAGCTCGACGTCGACGGCACCGCGGTGCGCCTCACGAGCCCCGACCGCGTGCTCTTCCCGGCGCTCGGCGCCGACGGCGGCACGAAGCGCCACCTCGTCGACTACCACCTGGCCGTCGCGAGCTCGTCCGCCGACGGCGCCGTCGACGGGCTCGGCCCCCTGGTCCGGGCCCTGCGCGACCGGCCGACCTACCTCCAGCGCTTCCCCGACGGGGTCGACGGCGAGGAGGTGTACCAGAAGCGGGTGCCGGAGCGGGCCCCCGACTACCTGCGCCGGGTGCGCGTGACCTTCCCCTCGGGCCGGCACGCCGACGCCCTGCGGGTGGACGCCGCGGCCCCCGTGCTCTGGGCCGTCCAGATGTCCGCGATCACGTTCCACCCCTGGCCGACCCGGGCCGACCACGTCGAGCTCCCCGACGAGCTGCGCGTCGACCTCGACCCCCAGCCCGGCACCGGCTTCGACGAGGCGCGCCGCGTCGCCCTCGACGTCCTCCACCCGCTGCTCGACGAGCTCGGCCTGGCCGGCTACCCCAAGACCTCCGGCGGCCGTGGCGTCCACGTCTACGTGCGCATCGAGCCGCGCTGGGAGATCCGCGAGGTCCGCCGCGCCGCCGTCGCCCTGGCCCGCGAGGTCGAGCGCCGCGCCCCCGACCTCGTCACCACCGCGTGGTGGAAGGAGCAGCGGACGTCGGCGATCTTCGTCGACTACAACCAGAACGCCCGCGACCACACCATCGCCAGCGCCTACTCCGTGCGCCGCACCCCCCGCGCCACCGTCTCCACCCCCGTCACCTGGGCCGAGCTCGAGGACGTCCAGCCGGACGACTGCACCATCGCCGAGGTCCCCGGCCTGCTCGCCCGACGCGGAGACCCCATGGCGGCCCTCGACGACGTCCACCACTCCCTCGAGCCCCTGCTCGAGATGGCCGACCGCGACGAGGCGCGCGGCGAGGGCGAGCTGCCCTACCCGCCCAACCACCCCAAGATGCCCGGCGAGCCCAAGCGCGTGCAGCCGTCCCGCGACCGCGACCGCCGCGGCGACGGCTGACCACCGGCGGCCGGCTCTCCTTCGCGCACCGGGCGCACCGCGCGCCGCCGCTGCAGGGTGGGCGCATGGCTGAGAAGACCACCACGCACGACTTCACCGGCAGCGTCGTCCTCGTCACCGGCGCCGGCTCGGGCATCGGGGCCGCCGTCGCGCGCGCCTTCCTCGACGCCGGTGCGACGGTCGCCGTCACGGGGCGCCGCCGCGAGCCGCTCGAGGAGGTCGTCGCGGGGCGCCCCGGCGAGCGGACGGCCGTGCTGACGGCCGACGTCTCCGACGGCGCGCAGGTGCGCGACCTCGTCGCGGGCGTCGTCGAGCGGTTCGGGCGCGTCGACGTCGTCGTCAGCAACGCAGCCGCCTACGCGGGCGGGGAGGTCACCGACGTCGCCGACGAGGACTGGGAGCACCTGCGCGCCACGAACGTGGACGGCTTCTTCCACCTCGCGAAGGCGGCGCTCCCCCACCTGGAGGCCTCGGGCGGCACCCTCGTCGCCGTCTCCTCGGTGTCCGGCGACCGCGGCGACTGGGGGCAGGCGACGTACAACGCCACCAAGGCGGCGATCACGAACTTCGTCCGCTCGCTCGCCCTGGACTGGGGCCCGCGCGGGGTGCGGCTCAACGCCGTCGCCCCGGCCTTCACGCGCACACCGCTGACGCAGGGCGTGTGGAGCGACGAGGACGCGCTGGCGACGATGGTCGAGCGCGTGGCCGTCGGCCGCCCCGGCGAGCCGGAGGACGTCGCCCCCGCGGTGCTGTGGCTCGCCAGCGACGCGGCCCGCTACGTCACCGGGGTCGTGCTGCCGGTCGACGGCGGCACGAGCGCGTCCACGGGGCAGGGCCGCGGCTGACGCCCCGCGCGCGGAGGCCCCCGAGCACCTGGTGCTCGGGGGCTCCGTGCGTCCGGGCCGTGCGTCCGGCGCGGTTACCGGCACGGGGACCGGCCGGGGCGTCAGCGCGCCGGGACCGCCGCGGCGAAGAGCGGGACGGCGTTCTCGACGGCGTAGGTGATGCCCGGGGCGCTGCCGCTGGAGAAGGCGTTGAGGAGGGTCTCGTCCTCCAGGACGACCGAGCGCCCGTCCTGGACGGACGGCAGCGCCTGGAACAGCGGGTCGTCGGTGATCTCCGACGCCTCGACGAAGATGGGGAACACGACCGTGAGGTCGGCGTCGAGGAGCTCCAGCTGCTCGCTCGAGACCGGCACGGAGAAGCCGTCGCCGGCCAGCTCCTGGACCCGCTCGGACTGCTCGAAGCCGAGCGACTCCATGAGGTCCACGCGGGTGTCGCCCTCGGTGTAGGCGCTGTACCCCTCGGACGTGCGGGCGCCGACGGCGACGGTGGTGCCGTCGAACTGCCGGTTCGCCGCCGCGGCGTCCTCGATCGTCTGCTCCACCTCGTCCTCGAGGGCGTCCGCCTCGTCCTCGCGGCCGAGCGCCTCGCCGACGAGCTCGAGCTGGTCCTCCCACGTCGTCGTGTAGGCGCCCGCCCCCTCGGGGATGCCGACCGTCGTCGCGATCTGGCTCAGGGCGTCGTAGCGCTCCTGCGTGCCGTCGGAGCGCGTATCGAGGATGAGGTCCGGCTGCAGCGCGGCGATGGCCTCGAGCTCCGGCTCGAGCGTCCCGATGATCTCCGGCGACGTCGTGTAGCCCTCCGACCACGGGCCCACGCCGTCGCCGCCGAAGCCCAGCCAGTCGCTGGCGCCGACGGGCTCGACGCCGAGCGCGAGCGCCGTCTCGGCGTCCGACCATCCGAGGGCGACGACGCGCTGCGGCTCCTCGGGGATCTCGACCTCGCCGAAGGCGGTGTCGACCGTGACGGGGAAGGCCCCCGACGAGGAGGACGTGGCGGCGCTGCTGCCGCCGCCGCTCGTCGGCTCGGCGTCCGGCGTCCCGCCCTGGGGGGCGTCGGAGCCGCACGCCGCGGCCAGGAGGGCGACCGACAGCAGCGCGGCCGCGGCTGCGGCCCGGGAGGTGTGGCGGGGGGACGTGTGCACGGGGGACCTCACGATCGACGGGCGGGCAGGCAACCCTAACCAGTCCGGCGAGGCGGGGAGCACGCCCGCCGGTCGGCGGCGGTCCCCGCGCCGGGCGGACCCTCGTCGTCACCCCCTCCCGGCCCGTCGGCGCCCTAGCCTCCGCAGCATGCCGACGACGCCCGCCCCGCACCTGCCCCTCGGCACGTGGCCCACCCCCGTCGAGCCGGCGCCCCGGCTCGCGGAGCACCTCGGGCTCGGCCCGGACGACCTGGTGCTCAAGCGCGACGACCTCTCCGGGCTCGGCGGCGGCGGCAACAAGGTGCGCAAGCTCGAGCGGACGGTCGGGCGGGCGCTCGCCGAGGGCGCCGACGTCCTCGTGACGACGGGCGCGGGGCAGAGCAACCACGCGCGCGCCACCGCCGCGGCCGCCCGGCGGGCCGGCCTCGGCTGCG
This sequence comes from uncultured Pseudokineococcus sp., assembly GCF_947499845.1. Classification (GTDB taxonomy): domain Bacteria; phylum Actinomycetota; class Actinomycetes; order Actinomycetales; family Quadrisphaeraceae; genus Pseudokineococcus. Next base: position 293,379 of record NZ_CANMPM010000003.1, on the reverse strand, counting down.
TCCTCGTGCTCGTCGGCGCCGCGCCGGAGCGCCCCGCGGGCAACCTCGTGCTCGACGAGCTCCTCGGCGCGCGGGTGGAGTGGGCGGGCGACGTCGACAGCGCCGGCCTCGACGCCGCGGCCGACGCCGTCGTCGAGCGGCTGCGCGGAGAGGGCGCGCGCCCGTCGCGCATCCCCTACGGCGGGTCCGACGCCCTCGGCGTCCTCGGCTACGTCGACGCCGCCGCGGAGGTGGCGGCGCAGGTGCCCGACGCCGCGCACGTCGTCACGGCCGTCGGCTCGGGCGGGACGATGGCCGGCCTCGTCGCCGGGCTGGGCGCGGGCCGCGTGCTCGGCGTCGACGTCGGCGCGGTGCCCGACCCGGTCGAGCGGGTCGTCGGCCTCGTCCGAGGTGTCGCCGCGGCCTTCGGCGACCACCTGCCCGACGGCGCCGCCGCCGCGCTGGCGGGCGTGGGGCCCGACCACCTGCGGCTGCCGCGGGACGAGGTCGGCGACGGCTACGGGCTGCCCACGCGTGCGAGCACCGCCGCCCTCTCGGCCGCGGCGCTCACGGAGGGCGTCGTCCTCGACCCCGTCTACACGGCCAAGGCGCTCGCGGGCCTGGCCTCCGCCGTCCGCCGCGGCGAGGTGCGGCCCGGCGAGCGCACCGTCCTCGTCCACACCGGCGGCCTGCCGGGGCTCTTCGGGCACCGGACCGTGACCGGCGTCTGACCGGGACGACGCGCGGAGCGCCGGCCGCGCCCGCCCGCCGTACCGTCGGGGCATGAGCGCGCAGACCGGTGGCGGCACCGTCGTGCCCGACGTCCCGAGCCCGCTGGGCTGGTGCTCGCCCTGCCTGGCCGGGCGCGCCCGCACGCCCGCCGCGGTGCTCCTCGAGGGCACCGGCGTCTGCGAGCAGCACCACGAGCGCCTCGTCGCCGACCGCGCGCAGCAGGGCGACCAGATGGCCGCCATGGCCGCGCAGGCGCAGGAGCAGCTGCGGGGCCTCATGGGCGGGGCCGGCGGGGCCGGCGGCGACCCGGGCGGCCCGCGCCGCGCGGGCTTCTAGCCGACGAGGGTCCTCACACGCCGCGCAGGTCGAGCACGAGCTCACCGGGGCCGTCACCCAGCACGACGGGGATGCCCCAGTCCTGCTGGTAGAGGTGGCACGCCGCGTGCTCGGGCACATCGCCGTCCTCCCCGGCGTCGCAGGCGGCGGCCTGCGCGGACACGTGGAGGACGCCGTGCGCACCGGCCTCCCCGCGCAGGACGAGCGGGCGGTCGAGCGCCGTCGTCGTCCCCGCGCCGTCGGCGAGCAGGTCGGGCGGGCTCGCGGAGACGACGACCCGGACGGGCGAGCCCCACCGGTCGTCGAGGTGCTGCCCGGCGGGCGGGACGAAGCGCACCCGCAGGTCCACGGGCCCGGCGGCCAGCGGCGTCGGCGGGCGCTCGACCCGGCCGGCCGCGGCGCCGACGGCGCGACCGGCGGCCAGGGGCAGGCGGAGCAGCCGGTGGGCGCGGGACTCGACGACGAGCAGCTCGGCGTCCTCCCCCTCCTCCGTCGTGGTGGGGGGGACGGCGACGCCCGTCGGCTCCGCGAGGTCGGCCGCGAGCGTCGTCACCGCGGGCTCGCCGGGGGCGGCCGCGGGGTCGTAGCGGCGCAGGGCGCCGTTGTAGGTGTCGGCGACGACGACCGACCCGTCGGGCAGCACGGCCGCTCCCAGCGGGTGCTGCAGCAGCGCCTCCCCCGCGCCGCCGTCGCGGTCGCCGAAGTCGAACAGGCCCGAGCCGACGAGGGTCTCGACGGCGTAGCCGGGCGCGGCGACGGGGGCGGCGTTCGCCAGGCGCGCGTCCTCGACGACGGGGACGGAGCGGTCGGGCGCGTCGCCCGTGCGCACGAGGCGCCGCAGCGCCGAGGTCTCCGAGTCGACGACCCAGAGCGCCGCGCCGTCGGCGGACGGCACGAGGCGGGAGGTCTGCGCGAACCACGCCTGCTCGGCGTCGCCGTCGCGCAGGCCCTCGGCGGACGTGCCGGCGAGCACGCGGACGACGCCGTCGGCGGGGTCGGGCGCCTCCCCGACGCCGGGCTCGAGCGCCCACAGCTGGTGCAGCCCCGCCATGGCGACGACGAGCTGGCCGTCCCACCACGCGACGTCCCACGGGGTCGAGAGGTCCTGCGCCAGCGCCGGTCCCCCGCCCTCGCGGCGTCGCAGCTGCTCGCCCGTGCCGGCGAGGGTGATGACCCGGTCAGGCTCGTCCCCGGGCTCACCCCCGGGCTCTCCGTCGCGCGCGAGGCGCACGCCGCGGACGGCGTGGTTCGCGCTGTCGGCGACGACGACGTCGACGCCGAGGCGCTCCGCGACGTCCTCCGGCAGCAGGCACAGGCCCTGGGGCTCGGCGAAGCGGGCGGTCGCGCCGTCGCCGTCCCGCAGGCCGCGCGCCCCCTCGCCGACGGCCCGCACCACGGCGAGGTCGTCGTCGAGGACGGCGAGACGGTGGTGGCCGGTGTCGGTGACGAGCACGCCGCCGCCCAGACGCTCCGGCAGCACGAGGGCGCTGCTGGGGAAGCGCAGGCCGTCGGCCGGGGCCTCCTCGGGCAGCGGGGCGAAGAGCCGCTCGCCGCGCACGAGGGTGCCCCGCTCGTCGTGCTCGGGCACGAGCTCGGTGAGCAGCGCGTCGAGGCCGTGCGCGTGCCCCTCCCCCGACAGCGACGCGACGACGTACCCCGTCGGGTCGACGAGCACGAGCGTCGGCCAGGCGCGGGCGGCGAAGGCCCGCCACGTCGTCATGTCGGCGTCGTCGAGGACGGGGTGGTGCACCTCGTAGCGGCGCACCGCGTCGTCGAGCACGCCGGGCTCGGCCTCGTGGGGGAACTTCGGCGAGTGGACGCCGACGACGACGAGCTCGGCGGCCCACCGCTCCTCGAGGTCGCGCAGCTCGTCGAGGACGTGGAGGCAGTTGACGCAGCAGCTCGTCCAGAAGTCGAGGAGGACGAAGCGGCCGCGCAGGTCCGCCATCCGCAGCGCCCGCCCGTCGGTGCCGACCCAGCGGCGGCCCACGAGCTCGGGGGCGCGGGTCCGGGGGGTCCTGGCCGTGCGGGAGGTGCTGGCCGTGCGGGAGGTGCTCGTGCTCACGGGTCGATGGTCGCACCGGCGGGGCGGTGCCCCGGGAGCCGTCCACGAGCGTGACCGTGCACGGTCACGCTCGTGGACGCCTTCGACCGCTCCCCCGCGTCAGCGCAGCGTCACCGCAGGTAGCCGGCCCGTCTCAGCGCCGGGAGGGTGCGGTCACGGACGCGACGCGAGCGCTCCAGGGCCTCGTCGATGCGCTGGAGCTCCGCCTTCGCGCTGGCGATGGCCTCGCGGCCGCTGGCCACCTGCCGACGGATCCGGTCGCGCTGGTCGTCGGTCATCGTCGTCACGGCTGCTCCTCCTCGCCCGGCGGACCGCTCCCGCTCGGAGTATCAGCCACCTGGTCGAGCAGGTCCACCGCTGCCGCCAGCTCGCCCGTCAAGCGGGTCACCTCGGCCTCGGCCCGGGCCAGGTCGGCTCGCAGCGCCTCGGAGTCCGACGCCAGGTCGACCACCTCCGCGCTCGCGTCCACCGGCCCCACCCGCCGGACCCACGACCCGCTCGCAGCCCGTGCGACGGCGGACGCGACGAGGAACAGGGCGAGGACCACGACGAGCGTGCGGAGGGCGCCGACCACGACCGGGTGGCGGACGACGAGGTCGACCGCGGATGCCTCGCCCGCCCCTGCCGTCGGTGACAGCAGGGCCGTGCCGGCCACCATCGCGCCCACCGCGATTAGGACGACGGCGAGCGGGCGCCAGGCGCCGGATCCTGCCGCGCTCGTCGTCGTCGCTGGCTCGTCCGGCACTGCGTCACCGTGCCAGGTGGGGGACCGGCGCGCGGACCGCTGTCCCCAGCCCCTACCCCAGGTGGTCGGGCTGCACCCACGCCCGCCCGAGCACGTAGTGGTCGAGGAAGCCCAGCACGGTCTGGTACCAGGCGACCGCGCCGCCGGGCGAGAGCACCCAGTGGTTCTCCTCGGGGAAGTAGAGGAAGCGGTGCGGCGTCGAGCCGTCCTCGGCGGTGCTCCGCGAGACGAGGTCCCACCACAGCCGCAGGCCCTCGCCGATCGGCACGCGGTAGTCCTTGTCGCCGTGGATGACGAGGGTCGGCGTCGTGATGGCGTCGGCGCTGTGGTGCGGGCTGTTCTCCCGCGCCATCTCGGCCGTCATCTCACGGCCCCAGAAGTACGCCGCGTCCGTCGTCGGGCCGAACTGGTCGAGCGCCCAGAGGCCGGCGTGCGTGACGACGGCGTCGAAGCGGTCGGTGTGCCCGGCGATCCAGTTGGCCATGTACCCGCCGAAAGACCCGCCCATCGCCGCGGTGCGGGTGGCGTCGACGTCGTCCCGGGCCTCGGCGGCGTCGGTGGCGGCCATGAGGTCGGTGAAGGGCGCGGCGCCCCACGCGCCCCAGCCGCGCTGCACGAAGTCCTGCCCGTACCCGGTCGACAGCGCGGGGTCGGGCAGGAGGACGGCGTACCCGCGCGAGACGGCCAGCCACGGGTTCCAGCGCCACGACCAGGCGTTCCACGAGCCGAGCGGCCCGCCGTGGACCCACAGGAGCAGCGGGGCCGGCGCGTCGGCGCTCGCGCCGTCCGGCAGGCACAGCCAGCTGCGGACCTCGGTGCCGTCCGCGGCGGTCGTGCGGACGTCCTCGAGACGGCCGGGCAGGGCCAGCGGCGCGACGGGCGAGGGCAGGTCCTCGACGGCGCCGTCCTCCAGGCGCACCCGGACGGGCGCGGGGGCGGCGTCGTACGCCGAGCGCAGCGCGTAGGCCCAGCCGTCGGGCGCCACCTGCGCGCCGGCGTAGGCGCCGTGGTCCGCGGTGAGGCGGCGCACGTCGCCGGACGCCGCGTCGACGAGGAAGAGCGGGGCGGCCCCGGCCTCGTCGGCCTCCACGACGAGGGCCGCGCCGTCACGCGTCCAGGCGAGGGCGTGCGGCCAGCGGTCCCACCCCTCGGTGAGGTCGCGCCGCGCCTCCGCGCCGACGACGGCACCGGCGTCGTCGTGCTCGAGGTCGACGAGCGCGAGCCACGAGCGGGGGGCGCGCTCCGGCGTGCTGACGCGGGTGGCGACGAAGGCGGCGGTGCGGCCGTCGGGCGACAGGACGGCGCCCTCGTGCTCGACCTCCGGGTCGTCGAGGAGGACGGTGCGCCGCCCCGTGGCGACGTCCACGGCGACGAGCTGGAGCGACTGCTCGCCGTGCGCGCGCAGGACCGTCCACGTGCCGACGGCGGTGCGCCCGTCGTCCGAGAGGTCCCAGGCCGCCTCGTGCAGCGCCGGGCCGACGTGGCCGGTGAGGTCGCGCAGCGCGAACCGAGGGTCGGGGGCGCCCGCGGTGCTCGTCGGGCCCGCCAGGGCGTCCGCGGCGAGGAGGCGGTCGCGGTCGGGCCCGAGGTCGTGGTCCCAGAAGCGCACGGGGTAGCCGGTGTGGAGGACCGCGCCGACGCCCGCCTCGGTGCGCGCCGTGCGGGCCGCGGCGTCGTCGCCGCCCTGGGCGGTGCTCGGCATCGTCGGCGAGGTGGCGAGCAGCGCGCCGCTGGTGCGGGCGACGGCGACCACGGACAGGCCGCCGGGTCGCGCGGCGACGGGCCGCGGCTCGCCCGTCCCGGCGGGCAGGCACCACAGCGCCGGCGGAACGTCGTCGCCGGACCTCCCGCCGCCGCCCGGCTGGCCGGGCTCGGCCGGGGACCCGGGCTGGGGGTCGGGCTGCGGCTTCGCCCCCGCGCGACCGGGCGCCGACGGCTCGGGGCGCTTGGCCGTGAAGAGCAGGTCCCCCTGCGGCGTCCACACCGGCGCGGCCTCGCCGGTGGTCCCACGGGTCAGGCGGCGGCAGGGGCCGCCGTCGAGCGGCGACTCCCACAGGCTCGTCACGTAGCCGGTGCCGTCGCCGTCGAGGCCCGCGACGGCGAGCGCCAGGCGGCGTCCGTCCGGGCTCAGGGCGAGGCCGCTGACGCGCGGCTGCGCGACGTAGGCGGAGAGGTCGGCGAGCGGGTCCGCGGCGGGGCGGTCGTCGGTCGCGCGGTCGTGAGGCGGCGTCGTCACGGCCCTGTGCTACCACGCGGCGACCCCGCCGACCGGGCGAGCGTCGTCACCCCCGGAGCCGTCTGTCGCCGACGTGGCCCTCGGCGGGCCCCCCGCACGGCGAACTGACGACGAAGTGCCTCGAGAGACGCCCCCTGGCGGCGGGGTGACGACGAAGTGCCCGTGAGGGCGCCCCTGGACGGCGATGTGTCGACGAAGTGCGTGGGGGGGGGACGACCGGGTCAGCGGCGCGGGGCGTCCTGGCGGTCGCGCTCGGCGAGCATCGCGTTGTAGGCCACCAGCTCGGCGTCGCCGGTGCGGTCGGCGGTGCGGTCGCGGCGGCGCTGCTCGCGCTCGTCGCTGCGGGCCCACTGCACGGCGACGACGACGACGAGCAGCAGGGTCGGGAACTCACCGACGCCCCAGGCGATGCCACCGCCGGTGCGCTGGTCGGCGAGCGCGTCGATCCCCCAGCCCGTCGAGGAGAACCAGCTGCCCGCGAGCAGCGTCTCGCTCGAGATGATGGCGATGCCGAAGAACGCGTGGAACGCCATCGTCGCGAAGAGCAGGACCACCCGGAGCGGGTAGCTCGGCCGGTTCGGACCAGGGTCGATGCCGACGAGGGCGTTGGCGAAGAGGTACCCCACGCCGAGGAAGTGGACCATCATCAGCTCGTGGCCCACGTGGGTCGACAGCGCCAGCTCGAAGAGCGGCGTGTAGTAGAAGACGATGAGGCTGCCCGCGAAGAGCACCGCCGCCACGACGGGGTGGGAGACGACCCGCAGCCAGCGCGACTCGGTGAGGACGACGAGCCACTCCCGGACCCCGCGCGAGCCGTCGCGGCGCTTGGGGATGGAGCGCAGCGCCAGCGTCATCGGCGCCCCGAGGACCAGCAGCACGGGGATGAGCATGCTCAGCACCATGTGCTGGACCATGTGGGCGCTGAAGACCGTGCGGCCGTAGGCGGCCGGGGCCCCGCTCGTCATGTAGACGAGGACGACCAGGCCGATCGCGAAGGCGACGGTGCGGCCGACCGACCAGCGGTCGCCGCGGCGGCGCAGGCGGGCGACGCCGCGCCCGTAGGCGACGGCGAGCGCCAGGGCGACGGCGACCCACAGCACGTCGGTCTGCCACTGCGTCACGACGCTGGAGGGGCGGAACGGCTCGGGCAGCGCCTCGCCGGTGAGCAGCTCCGCCGGCGTGGGCGCGGGCGGCAGCTCCTGCGGCACGGGCGGCGGGGTCAGCGACAGCGCCGCCGCGACGCCGGAGACGGCGCCCAGCAGCACGACCTCGCCGCCGACGAGCCGCCAGAAGGGCCCGCGCGCGCCCGCGCCGGCGGCCGTGCGCGTGTCGATGGCGGCGAGCAGCGAGCGCCGGTGGACCCACCCGGCGAAGCCGAGGAGGACGCCGGCCGTCGCCTTCGCGACGACGAGGAGCCCGTAGCCGGTGCCGAGGAGGTCGGCGAGCCCGGCGACGCGCAGCGAGGCGTTGGCCACGCCCGAGGCCACGACGAGGACGAAGCCCACGAGCGCGAGCGCGGAGTAGCGGCGCGCGACCACGGGGAGCTCGGCGCCGGTGCTGCGGGCGACGGCGACGAGCGCCATGAGCCCGCCGAACCACACCGCGACGCCGAGGACGTGCAGGCCCCAGGAGCTGACCGCCGTCTCGTGGCCGCTCGTGCCCGTCGAGTGGGCGTTGAGGGCGAGCGGGACGATCGCCAGCGCGCCGAGGACCGCCGTCCAGCCGGCGCCCGCGGGCGTCCGCACCCCGACGGCCGCGGTCGCGACGAGCGCCACGACGACGGTCGACACGAGCAGCGCCTGCCCCTGGGTGATCTGCGTGGCGACGATCGCGAGCTGGGCCCCGAAGGACGGGTCGGCGAGCGGCGTCCCCGAGAGGTTGGCGGCCGTGAGGACGAGCACGGCCAGGCTGGCGACCGTCCAGACCCCCGACGCCACCGCCGCCGTCCGGGCGGCCGGCGCCCAGGACGGCGCGCGCGCCGGGACGACGCCGGCCGCGAGGACGAGGCCGCCGAGCGTCATCGCCATCGCCAGGTCGCGCAGCAGGGTCGCCACGGGCAGCCCGTACCGGACGAGCGCGCCGGGGTCGCGCACGAGGTCGGGCGAGGCGGCGCCACCGGTCGCGAGGGCCCAGAGCAGGCCCAGCGCCGTGGCCAGGGGGGCGAGGACGACGACGACGAGCCACCACCGCGGCGGCGAGGTCGTCTCCGGCCGCGCGCCCGTGGGGCGGGGCGCACGACCGCTCCCGCCGTCCCGCTGCGCCGTCGGCGCCGTCCCCGCGCTCACGCAGCAAGGGTAGGCGCCGCCCGGCGGGCCCTCGGGCCCACCTCGGTGACGGCCCCCGGCGGGGGAGGCGCGAGGTCCATGATCGAGGCCCCCCGGAGGTGAAGGAGGCGTCACCTTCACCTCCCGAAGCACCCCTCAGGTGAAGGAGACGTCACCTTCACGCGTGCAGGCACCCTGGAGGTGAAGGAGGCGTCACCTTCGCGGCGGGGCGGGTCAGAGGCGGCGGTCGGCGAGCACCGGGAAGGCGGCGCGGGCGGCGTCGACGACGCCGGGGTCGACGTCGACGACGAGGACCTCCTCGGCCTCGCCCGCCTCGGCGAGCACGGCGCCGTCGGGTCCGACGACGGCGCTCGCGCCGGCCATGGGCGTGCGGGCGTGCGTGCCGGCGGTGCCGCAGGCGGCGAGGAGCACCTGGTCCTCCAGCGCGCGGGCCCGCACGAGGAGGCGCCAGTGCTCGGCGCGGGCGGCGGGCCAGGCCGCGGGGACGACGACGAGCCGGGCCCCGCGGTCGACCAGCGCCCGGAAGAGCTCGGGGAAGCGCAGGTCGTAGCAGGTCGCCAGCCCCACGGGCAGGCCCCGCTGCACGGCCGGGCCCGGACCCACGGGCGGAGTGGGCGCCCCGACGGGGCCGCCCGGCAGGGGGGCGTCGACGACGACGACCTCCTCCCCCGGCGTCATCACCTCCGACTCCCCGCGCCCGTGACCGAAGCGGTGCACCTTGCGGTAGCGCGCGAGGAGGGCGCCGTCCGGACCGAGGAGCAGCGAGGTGTTGTGGAGGGCGTCGCCGTCGCGCTCCACGAGGGAGCCCGCGTGGACGACGGCGTCGCAGGCCCGGGCGGCGTCGGCCATCGCCCGCGCCGTCGGCCCGTCGAGCGCCTCGGCCCGCTCGGCCCACGTCGCGCTGGCGAACCCGCCGTGGGCCCAGAGCTCCGGCAGGACGACGAGGTCCGCGCCCTCCTGCGCGGCCACCAGCGCGGCGACGCGGTCGCGCCGGGCCGCGACGGGCTCGTCGTCGCCGTAGCCGACCTGGAGGAGGTGGAGCCTCACGACCAGACGACCGCCTGGCTGGGGCGCTCGAGGACGGCGGCGACGTCGGCGAGGAAGCCCCCCGCCTGGGCGCCGTCGACGACCCGGTGGTCCACGGTGAGGCCGAGGGTCGTCGTCCAGCGCGGCCGGACGCGGCCCTTGTGGACCCACGGCCGCTGCGCGACCGAGCCGAGCGCGAGGATCCCCGTCTGGCCGGGGTTGAGCAGCGGCGCGCCCGCCTCGATGCCCAGCGACCCGATGTTCGTGATGGTGAAGGACCCGCTGGTCATGGCCTCGGGCGGGGTGCGGCCCTCGCGCGCGGTCGTCGTCAGCTCGCCGAGGGCCCGCGCCAGGTCGAGCAGGTCGAGGGCGTGGGCGTCGCGGACGACGGGCACGACGAGGCCGCGGGGCGTCGCCGCCGCGACGCCCAGGTGGACCCCGGCGGGCAGGACGAGCTCGTGGGCGTCGCCGTCCCAGCGGGCGCCCATCTCCGGCGTGCGGCCCAGCGCGAGGACGACGGCGCGGGCGGCCAGCAGCAGCGGGGAGACGCGCACGCCGGCGAAGCGGTCGTCCTGCTTCACCCGGGCGACGAGCTTCATCGTCCGCGTGACGTCGAGGGTGTGGAACAGCGTCGCCTGCGGCGCCTCGGTGCTGCTGCGGACCATGGCCTCGGCCATGGCGCGCCGCACGCCCCTCACCGGAACCCGCTGCTCCTGGCCGAGGGAGCCGGACGACGGCGCAGCCGCCGCCACGTCGGCCGCCGCGTCGAGGTGGCCGAGGACGTCGGCCCGGCTGACCGTGCCGCGCGGACCGGTGGCGCGGACCTCGGCGAGGTCGACGCCCCGCTCCCGCGCGAGCTTGCGCACCGGCGGCGCCGCGAGGGGCCGGGCCGGGGCCGCCGAGGACGCCGCCGCCGGCGGGGGGCCGACGGGCGCCGCGGGGGCCTCGGCCGGGAGGTCGGCGCGCGCGCCGCTCGCCGCCGGCGCCGCGGGGGCGGACGGGGCGTCAGCGGCAGCCTCCGGCCCCGGCGCGCTCCCGCCGTCGCCACCGGCGGCGGCCGCCGGACGTCGGCGGCGCAAGGCTCGCTTGCCCGGCCCGTAGCCGACGAGGACGTCGCGGCGCTCGCCGTCCTCGCCCGCGGCGTCCCCCTCGCCGTCGGCACCGGCGACCTCGACCGCGACGATGGGGGTGCCGACCTCGACGGTGCGCCCCTCGTCGACGAGCAGCTCGCGCACCACGCCCGCGAAGGGCGAGGGCAGCTCGACGAGCGACTTGGCGGTCTCGATCTCGACGAGGACGGCGTTCGTGGCGACCTCGTCGCCGACGGCGACCCGCCAGGCGACGACCTCCGCCTCGGTCAGCCCCTCGCCGACGTCGGGGAGCCGGAAGTGCTGCACCGCCACGCGGTCCTCCTGAGCCTCGGGGCGGCCGGGCCGCCGGTCGTCTGAGCTGCGCCTGCCGCGAGCAGCGCCAGTGTGGCGCAGGGCGGCGGGCCGGACGCGTCAGGTGTCGAGCACCCGGTCCACGGCCTCGAGCAGGCGGTCGGCGTCGGGCAGGTACTCCTCCTCCAGGCGCGCGGCCGGGTAGGGCACCGAGAACCCGCCGACCCGCAGCACGGGCGCCTCGAGGGAGTAGAAGCAGCGCTCGGTGACGCGGGCGGCCACCTCGGCGCCGAGGCCGAGGAAGACGGGCGCCTCGTGCGCGACGACGCAGCGGCCGGTGCGGCGCACGGACTCCTCGACGGGAGCGAGGTCGAGCGGGGAGATCGAGCGGAGGTCGACGACCTCGAGGCTGCGGCCCTCCTCGGCGGCGGCGTCGGCCGCGCGCAGCGCCAGCGGGACGGTGGGCCCGTAGGCGACGACGGTGACGTCCGTGCCCGGCCGGACGACCCGCGCCCGGTGCAGCGGGTAGGGCTCGGCCGACGCGTGGAGCTCGGCCTTGTCCCAGTAGTGCCGCTTGGGCTCGAAGAAGATCACGGGGTCGGGCGAGGCGATCGCCTGCTGGATCATCCAGTAGGCGTCGACGGCGTTCGACGGGCTCACGCACCGAAGGCCCGTGTGGTGGGCGAAGAGCGCCTCCGGCGACTCGCTGTGGTGCTCGACGGCCCCGATGCCCCCGCCGTAGGGGATGCGGATGACGACGGGCATCGTCAGCGTCCCGCGGCTGCGGTGGGTCATCTTCGCCAGCTGGGTGACGATCTGGTCGTAGGCGGGGAAGACGAAGCCGTCGAACTGGATCTCGCAGACGGGCCGGTAGCCCCGCATCGCCAGGCCGATGGCCGTGCCGACGATGCCGGCCTCGGCCAGCGGTGTGTCGACGACGCGCTCCTCGCCGAAGTCCTTGGCGAGCCCCTCGGTGACCCGGAAGACCCCGCCGAGGGCCCCGATGTCCTCGCCCATGACGAGGACCTTCGGCTCGCGCTCCATCGCGGCGCGCAGCCCCAGGTTGAGCGCGCGCGCCATGGTGACCCGCTCGGGCCCGCGCCCGCCGTCACCCGTCCCGGTGCCCTCGCTCATGCCGTGCGCCCCTCCTCGCCGTCCAGGCCCGCGAGGTAGGCGGCGTACCAGGCGCGCTCCTCCTCGACCTGGGGGTGCTCCGCCGCGTAGGCGTGGTCGAACATCGAGCCCGGCTCCGGGTCGGGCATCTCGAGCACCGCCCGCCGCAGCCGCGACGCCGCGGTGTCGCCCTCGCGCGCGACGTCGGCGAAGAAGGCGTCGTCCGCGCCGTGGTCGCGGCGCAGGTGCGCCTCGAGCCGGGTGAGCGGGTCGCGGGCGCGCCACTGCTCCACCTCGACCGAGGGCCGGTAGCGCCCCGGGTCGTCGGAGGTCGTGTGGGCGCCCATCCGGTACGTGAAGGCCTCGACGAGCGTCGGCCCCTCGCCGGCGCGCGCCCGCTCGGCGGCCGCGCGCACGACGGCGTAGCAGGCGACGACGTCGTTGCCGTCGACGCGGACGCCCGGGAAGCCGAAGCCGCTGGCGCGCTGGGCGATGGGCACGCGCGTCTGCCGCTCCGCCGGCACGGAGATGGCCCACTGGTTGTTCTGGCAGACGAAGACGACGGGCGCCTGGTAGGCGGTGGCGAAGACGAAGGCCTCGTTGACGTCGCCCTGGCTGCTCGCGCCGTCGCCGAAGTAGGCGAGCACGCAGGCGTCCCGGGCCGGGTCGCCCGTGCCCACGGCCCCGTCGCGCTGGACGCCCATGGCGTAGCCGGTCGCGTGCAGGGTCTGGCTGCCGATGACGAGCGCGTACGGGCTGAGGCCGGTGGCCTCGACGTCCCAGCCGCCGCGGTCCACGCCGCGGAAGAGGGAGAGGACCTGCGCGGGGTCGACCCCGCGCACCATCGCGACGGCGTGCTCGCGGTAGGTCGGGAAGAGCCTGTCCTGCGGCAGCGTCGCCCGGGCCGAGCCCACCTGCGCGGCCTCCTGGCCGAGCAGGCTCGCCCACAGGCCGAGCTCGCCCTGGCGCTGCAGCGCCGTGGCCTCGACGTCGACGCGCCGGGCGAGGGCCATGTCGCGGTACATGCCGCGCAGGTCCTCGGCCGTGAGAGTCGCCGCGTGGGCCGCGAGGGCCGGGTCCTCCTCGTGGTCGACGCGCCGCCCGTCCGGCGTGAGCATCTGCACGACGTGCATCGGCCCGGCCGCGGCGGGCGACCCACCCGCGGCGGACGGGGTGGAGGCGGTGGCTGTGCGGCCCGTCGACGACGTCACGTGCCCTCCCTCGGCGGCCTGCGCTCGCTGCTCGACCCGGTGCTCGGGCGATCCAGCGGGGCACGGTACTCCGGCGTCGGGGGCGCCCTCGGCCCCGTCCGACCGCCGCGCGCGGGCCCGGGCGGCCCGGTGGGGCGCCGGTGGAGGACGACGGGCGCGCGGCGCCCGCCGCGGGCTCCCGAGTGGGGCGCCGACGCCGTCCGGGCGCCCCTCAGCCCCGCGGGAAGGAGGCGGTCACCTCGAGGAACCGGTCCCCGGCCTCGGGCTCGGCGATGCTCACCCGCACGCCGTCACCGGCGAAGGCGCGCACCGACAGGCCCACCGCGCTGCACGCCTCGGCGAGCTCGCCGGCGCGCTCGCCGACCGGCATCCACACGAAGTTCGCCTCCGTCGAGGGCACCTCCCACCCCTGCTCGGCGAGGGCCGCGGCGACGCGCTCGCGCTCGGCGACGATGGACCGGACGCGCTCGAGCAGCTCGTCCTCCGCCTCGAGCGAGGCGACGGCGGCCGCCTGCGCGAGGGTGCTGACGCCGAAGGGGATGGCCGTCTTGCGCAGGGCGTCGGCGACGACGGGGTGCGCCAGGCCGTAGCCGACGCGCAGGCCCGCGAGCCCGTACGCCTTGGAGAAGGTGCGCAGCACGACGAGGTTCGGGCGCTCGAGGTGCAGCGCGACCGCGTCGGGCGCCCCCGCCTCCGGCCGCACGAACTCGCGGTAGGCCTCGTCGAGGACGACGAGGACGTCGCGCGGCACGGCGTCGAGGAAGGCCTCGAGCTCCTCCGCCGTGACGGCCGGCCCCGTGGGGTTGTTGGGGCTGCAGACGAGCACGAGGCGCGTGCGCTCGGTGACGGCGGCCGCCATCGCCGGGAGGTCGTGCCGCCCGTCGGGCAGCAGCGGCACGGGGACCGGCTCGGCCCCGGTGAGGCGGACGACGATGGGGTAGGCCTCGAAGGAGCGCCAGGCGTGCACGACCTCGTCGCCGGCGCTCGCGACCGCCGTGAGCACCTGGCTCAGCACGCCGACGCTGCCGGGCCCGGCGACGACGTGCTCGGGCGGGACGCCGTCGTGGCGCGCCACCGCGGCGACGAGCTCGGTGCTGAGCATGTCCGGGTAGCGGTTGGCGCTCGCCGCCGCCCGCGCGACGACGTCGACGACCGACGGCAGCGGCGGGAACGGGTTCTCGTTGCTCGCCAGCTTGTACGGCACCAGCCCGTCGAGCGCCTGCGGCGGGCGCCCCGGCACGTACGCGGGCACGTCGTCGAGGACCGCGCGCAGGCGCGGGTGCAGCGTCGTCATGGCCCCGCAGCCTAGGTCGGCGGCCCGGACCCGCCGGGGCGCCGCGACGCGCCTCCGGCGGCGGGGCGCGCGGCGGCCGGCTCAGCCCTCCCGCTGGGCGCGCTGCTGGGCCGCCCAGGCCCCGGCGACCATGTCGTCGAGGTCGTGGCGCATGGCCCAGTCGAGGTCGCGGGCCGCGAGGTCGCCGCGGGCGACGATCCGCGGCGGGTCCCCGGGGCGCCGGTCGGCCTCCTCGGGGGTGAAGTCGACGCCCGTCACGCGGGCGACGGCGCTCATGATCTCGCGCACGGACGCGCCGTCCCCGCTGCCGAGGTTGTAGACCGGCTCGACGGCGTCGCCCGCCTCGAGGCGCCGGGCCGCGGCCACGTGGCTGCGGGCGAGGTCGGCGACGTGGACGTAGTCGCGCACGCAGGTCCCGTCGGGCGTCGGGTAGTCCGTGCCCCGGATGACGGGCGTGCGCCCCTCCGCGAGGGCGGAGAGCACGAGCGGGAAGAGGTTGTGCGGGCTCGCGTCGTAGAGCTCGGGGCGCCCGGAGCCGACGACGTTGAAGTACCGCAGGCTCGTGGCCCGCAGGCCGCTCGCGCGGGCGACGTCGCGCAGCAGCCACTCCCCCGCGAGCTTGCTCTCGCCGTAGGGCGACTCCGGGCGCGTGGGCGTCGCCTCGGTGACGACGTCGTCGGGCGGCGTCCCGTAGACGGCGGCGCTGGAGGAGAAGACGCAGCGGTCGACGCCGGCGGCGTCCATCGCCCGGAGCAGGGAGACCATGGCCGTGACGTTCTGCGTGTACGTGTGCAGCGGGCGCTGGACGGAGACGCCGGCGTACTTGAAGCCCGCGAGGTGCACCACGCCGGTGACCTCGTGCTCGCGCAGCGCCCGCTCGACCGCGGCGCCGTCGAGGAGGTCGGCGCGGACCATCGGCACGTCCTCCGGCACGAAGCCCGCCACGCCCGAGGACAGGTCGTCGAGCACGACGCAGCCGAGCCCGGCCTCGCGGAACGCGTCCACGACGTGGGCGCCGATGTACCCGGCCCCGCCCGTCACCAGCCAGCTCATGCGCTCTCCTCGTCTCGTGGCGCCTCGGGACCCGCGCCCTTCACCCGGTGGCTCGTGCCCTCCAGCCCGTGCCGGCCAGCCAGCCCCGGCCGCGGCGATCCTGCCAGCCCGCCCCGTCGCGACGGGGCGCCGCGCGGGTCCGGGCGGCTCCCCGCTCCCCTCACCCGCCCCCCGGGGGACGCCGCTCCGCGAGGAAGAGGCGGGCGCTCGCCGTCGTGCCCTCCCCGGCGAGGTAGGGCGCCACCCGGGCGCGCCAGGTGACGAGCGAGGGGTCGTCGGAGGCGTCGACGAGGGCCGCCGTCTCGCGGTAGCGCCCCAGGTCGTGGCCGGCCATGCCGTCCGCCGGCTCCCCCGGCCCGGGCGCCGTGGCCGCGTCCGGCAGGTCGCGCAGCACCGTCGTCCGCGACGGCGTCGCCGGCGCGTCGGCGCCCTCCAGGCTCGCGATCCAGTCCTCCTCGTGCTCGAGCGACAGGACGGCGACGTCCGGCGGCACGTCGAGGCCGCCCACGGGCGCCCCGGCGGTGAGGACGGCGTCCACGGCGAAGCGCGAGCGCAGCGCCGGGTCGGCGGCGAGCTGGGCCGCGGTGATGCCGCCCTGGCTGTAGCCGACGAGGAGCACCGGCTCGTCGGGCGCCACGCCCGCCCGGTCCATGGCCTCCACGGCCGCGCGGGTCATGGCCGTGGGCAGCTCGCCGACCCCGCGCAGGTCCGTGCCGAGGTCGGCGGGGTTGGTCGTCACCTCGTCCCACGGCGCCGCCGTCGTCTGCGTGGGCGGCAGGACGACGACCCACCGCCGCGCGCCCGCCGCGTCGACGACCCGCTCGACGGCGATCGGCGCGGCGCTCGTCGCCCGCCCCGCGGGGCTGAGGGCCCCGCCCCCGGCCATGGGGCGGGCGCGCGCCAGCAGGTCCGCGGTGCCGCGCGCCGGGGTGACGGACCGGGCCGGGCCGGCCGCGCGGACCTCGACGCGGGTCGGGCGGAGCGCGCCGTCCTGCGCCGCGAGCACCGCGACGCCGGCGGCGAGGTCCGCGACGTCGCGGGGCGGCCAGGCCCAGCGGTCGCCGTGCGGCAGCGCCGTCGCGGTGGCGGAGGGCCGCGGCCCACCTCCCCCGCCCCGCGCCGCCGCGGCGAGCAGGGGCGGCAGCGCGGCGACGAGGTGCTGCAGGGCCCGCGGGTGCTGCGCGGCCAGACGGGAGGCCTCGGCGGCGAGGGCGCCGCCGGCCGCCGCCGCGTCCTCGCGCGCCAGCACCTCGAGGGCGTCGGGCATCGCCGCCGCGGACGCCGAGAGGGCCGCGCGCTCGCGGGGGTCGAGCCGCCCGTCGGCGAGGGCGCCCGCGGCGGCGTCCCCCACCTCGCCCACCAGGCCGCCGCCCCGCACGGCCACCCACACGAGGGCGGTGGCGGAGGCCGCCACGAGCACCGTGGAGCCGCTGGCCGCCCAGACCTCGGGTCGGCGGGCCGCGGCCCCCAGCGCGCTGCCCGCCGCCGCGGCCGCGCCGCCGCGGAGGCGGGCGAGGGAGCGGTCCACGAGCCCCTCGGCCTCCTCGTAGGCCGCACCCGCCACGGCCAGGCGTGCGGCCAGGGCCCCGCAGGCCGCCGCCGTGCCGCCCGTCCCGCCCGGGCCCACGGCGACGGCGAGGGCCTGCGCCACCGCTCCCGCGCCCGCCGGGTCGACGACCGGGGCCGCTGTCAGCGCCGCCCGCGCCACCAGCGCGACGACGTCCGCCCCGACCTCGCCCAGGACCAGGGCGCTGCGGTGCAGCACCTGCGCCGCCCCGGCCATGGCCAGTCCGTCGGCGACCAGGCCGCCGGCGCCGCCCCGCACGACGAGCACCTCGTCCTCGCGTCCCGCGCCGCCTCCCGCGCCGCTCCCCGTGGTGATCCCCGTGCCGACCCCCGGTCCCACGGCTCGGTCCACCACCGCGCCCGCCAGCTCCTCCACCAGGGCACCGGTCAGGGCGCTCCCGGCCGGTCCCGCCGCAGGGCCGACCACCGTCCTCCCGTTCGGGCTCACGACCGGGCTCACCACCGGGCTCCGTCGGCCAGCGCGGCGGCCCGGCCCCCGACCGCCCGCAGGGCCTCCTCGAGCACCCCCTCGGCGCGTCGCAGCAGGCGCGGCCCGAGCTCCTCGCCCTCCTGCGCCGCCCGGTCCGCGAGCGCCGACGCCGTCGCCACCGCCGCGACCACGGCCTCCGCCCGGGCCTCCGCACCGGCCGCGTGCGCCCGCAGAGCCCGTGCGAGCTCGTCGAGGGCGCCCGCGTCGCGCGCCCCGCGCGCGACGACCTCGGCGAGGCGGGCGCGGTAGGCCTCCGCCGCGCGCGAGCGCCACCCCGGGGCGTCGGCGCCACGCGCGCGGGCCACCTCGGCGCGCACCACGGCGGCCTCCCGCTCGACCCCGGCCGCCGCCAGCCTCAGGGCCGCGGCCGCCCCGCTCGCCGCCGCCGCGGCGGGCACCGCCGCTCCCACCAGCGCCTCGACCCCCGCAGCCACCACCGGCCTCCTCCTCCGCCTCCCGCTGACCGCCCGTGGTCCGCGCCGGTCCCCGGGTGAGGACGTGCCGCGACGCTAGGGAGCCGTGGCGGCGAGCGGCCGGGACGACGGCGGGGGTGTGCACCGGGCCGACGGCGTCGCCGCTGTGCGCACCGCCCGGACGGACGTCGCCAGCCCCGGTGCGCGCTGGGGCAGTGGCGAGGTGGTCGAGACCGACGCACGGCGGGACAGGACCACGAGACCGACGAACGGTGGCTGCCCGGCGACGTGACGCCGTCGTCCGTCGGTCTCGTGGCGTCGAGGAGGAGCCGGACCACGAGCTCCCGGCGAGGAGAGAGCCCGACGAGGAGCCTCAGGCCGGCCCGAGGTCCTCCAGCTCGCGCACGGCCAGGGGCGGCCCCTGCTGCGCCGTCGTCAGGAGGCCCCGGCGCTCCGCGCCCACCACGCGCACCCGGTGGCCGACGAGGCCGCGCCGCGAGGCGCCGAGCAGCCACGTCCGCCCCGACGCCTCCCGCAGGACGACGGCACCGGCCTCGACGCCCTCCTCGACGACGCCCTCCAGCCGCAGCGGCGGCCCGAGGCCCTCGCGGTCGTCGTCGCGACCCGCGCGGGCGAGCGCGCGGGTCGCCACCGGGCTCGGGCGCCGTCCCCGGCGCGGACCGCCGCCGGGCGGTCGGTCGGCGGGCGGGGTCTCGTCGGGCGGGTCGTCGGCCATCCCGCGTGCCTACCCCAGGACCCCCGCGCCCGTCACCCGCGCACCCCGCCCTGGTCGGCACGGGACCTGCGGGGCGCGCGAGGATGGCGCCGTGCCTGACGCCCCGACGCACCCCGGGCCCCTGCTCGAGGACCTCCCGGTGCGCACCTCCGTCGAGGTGGTCCTCCTGCTGGCGTCGCCGGAGCACCACTACTTCGGCCGCCCGCGCGACGGCGCCCCGCACCCTCCGTCGGCGGCGCTGCCGCGCGTCGACGTCGTCGTCGGCAAGGGCGTCGTGGGCGACCGCTTCTTCGGCCGCGCGGCCCACATTGACGCCGCCGTGACCCTGATGGCCGTGGAGGCGCTCGAGGGGGTCGCCCGCGACCTCGGGCTCCCCGGCGCCGAGCAGCCCGGCGGCGGCCTGGACCCGCGGCTGCCGCGCCGCAACGTCGTCCTGCGCGGCGCCCCGGTCGACGCGCTGGTCGGAGCCGACCTCGCCCTCGACTGCCGCGAGGCGGGCGGGGGCGTGGTGCGGCTGGCCGGGCGCCGGCCCGCGGCGCCCTGCGCGTGGATGGACGAGGTGCTCGCCCCGGGCGCGCACGCCGCCCTGCGCGGGCGGGGCGGGCTGCGCTGCGTGCCGACGTCGTCCGGCGCGCTCGTCGTCGGCCCCGCCGAGCTGCGCACCGCCGCGCCGGTCGACGTCGCGGCCGCCGGCACGCCGGTGCTGCGGCGCGGCCGGCTGCCGTAGCCCCTCTCCGACCGCGTCGCCGCAGGTCTCAGCGCGGGCGGCGCCCCGGGCGGACGCGGGGGGACCGACCGCGGGGCGAGCGCTCGCGAGGGGACGGGTCGCCTTCGTCGGTGGCGCCTCCCGCGGCGTCGCTCGCGCGCCGTCGGGGACTCGGCGGCTCGACCGGCGGTGGGCGCAGCGGGTCCGGCGCGCGCTCGCGCCCGTCCCCGGTGCCGCCCTCGTCCTCGTGCACCGACCGACCTCCCCCGCGGGCTCCCGTGCACGCAGGGCGACGGGTGCGGCTCCCCCGTGGCGCCGCTGGACCCAGGTGAGCACGCTGCGTGGTCACAGGCGTCCCGAACGTGTGCCCCGTCACTCCGACGGACCACCGTCGGTCACCGTCCGGGTCAGTCGCGGCCCCAGCTCGTCCGGCCGGGCGCCCGAGGTCTCGCGCACGGGCCCTCCCCCGCCGGAACACCAGCGGGCCCGCGCGGGTTGCCGCTCCCCGTGCCGCCACGGGCGGGTGCGGCGAGGCTGTGGCCGAGAGGCCCGCCCCCGTCCGGTGGCGGGTCCGACGACCCGAGGAGAACCCCTGTGCTGACCGTCAACGCCCGTTCCACCGCCGGCCCCGGCGAGCCGTTCCAGGCGACGACCATCGAGCGCCGCGACGTCGGCCCCGCCGAGGTGCTCATCGACGTCAAGTACGCCGGGATCTGCCACTCCGACATCCACACCGCCCGCGGCGAGTGGGGCGAGACCCTCTTCCCGCTCGTGCCCGGCCACGAGATCGCCGGCGTCGTGTCCGAGGTGGGCGCCGACGTCACGAAGTACTCCGTCGGCGACCGCGTCGGGGTCGGCTGCTTCGTCGACTCCTGCCGCGAGTGCGAGAACTGCCGCGCCGGCGAGGAGCAGTACTGCCTGAAGGGCGAGACCGGCACCTACAACGCGATCGGCAAGGACGGCCGCCCGACCGACGGCGGCTACAGCGAGAAGATCGTGGTCGACGAGAACTACGTCATGGGCATCCCCGAGGGGATCGACCTCGACGTCGCGGCACCGCTCCTGTGCGCCGGCATCACGCTCTACAGCCCGCTCAAGCACTGGGGCGCCGGGCCCGGCACGAAGGTCGCGATCGTCGGCCTGGGCGGCCTCGGCCACATGGGCGTGAAGATCGCCAAGGCGCTCGGCGCCGAGGTGACCGTCCTGTCGCAGTCGCTGAAGAAGCAGGAGGACGGCCTCCGCCTGGGCGCCGACCACTACTACGCGACGGGCGACGAGGGCACCTTCGAGTCCCTCGCCGGCTCCTTCGACCTCATCGTCAGCACCGTCTCGGCGAACGTGGACTTCAACGCCTACCTCGGGCTCCTCAAGCTCGACGGCGCGCTCGTCCAGGTCGGCGCCCCCGAGAAGCCGCTCGACATCGCGGCCTTCTCGCTCATCCAGGGCCGCAAGACGCTCGCGGGCTCGAAGATCGGCGGCATCCGCCAGACGCAGGAGATGCTCGACTTCTGCGCCGAGCACGGCATCGGCGCCGAGGTCGAGGTCATCGGCGGCGACCAGATCGACGAGGCCTACGAGCGCGTCGTCGCCAGCGACGTCCGCTACCGCTTCGTCATCGACACGGCGCGCCTCGTCGGCTGACGACGCACCGCGGGGCGCCCCCCGCAGACGGGGGCCCCTGCCGATGGAGGCCCCCGCAGACCGACGCCCCCGCCGGACCACCGGCGGGGGCGTCGTCGCGCCGGGGCCGGCGGCGGCCGGGGCTGAGCGCTGAGCCCGCGAGGCGCCGGCCGGCTGCCGCCGAGGAGGCCGGCACGCGCGTCGACGCCCGAGCGCGTCCCGGGCGAGCCGCTCGCGGAGGACTACGCGCCGGGCGAGGCCGGACCCGCGCCGCCGGGGCGGGCGCCCAGTCCGGCCGCGAGCGCGGCCACGGCGTCGTCGCTGACCGCGGCGGCGAGCCGGTTGGCCTCCACGACAGCGCGGTAGACCTCCTCGCGGTGCACCTGGACGCTGCGCGGCGCGTCGATGCCCAGGCGCACGACCTCGCCGCGCACCTCGACGACCGTCACGACGACGTCGTCGCCGATGACGATGCTCTCTCCCGCGCGGCGGGTCAGGACCAGCACCCGGCGAGCATAGGCGGAGTCCGCGCCCGCGGGGCTCCGGGCGCGGCGAGCCCCGCCCCACGTCGCGCCCGGACGCCGCCGCCCCCGGCGCCGCGGGAGGCGGGCACCGGGACGGGCGGGCGGACGTGCGAGGGGACGGGGCGGGCCTCAGCGCAGCCGGTCGGCGAGCTCCTCGGGCACGGTCTGCGCGACGGCCGCGGGCGGCGCCTGGCGCTGGCGCGGGACGCCGGTGACGCCCGTCGCGCCGGCCGGCGCGGGCGCGGCGGCGAGGAGCCGGCGCACGACGGCGCTGACGACGAGCGCGACGACGAGGGCCGCGAGCAGGCGCAGGGACGCCTCGAAGGGCGACGTGCTGCCGACGACCATCCCGTAGACGGCCGGCGAGGCGAGCAGGAGCGTCAGCGCCGTCACCGCACCGAGGCTCACCGGCCGGCCCGGCGGGCGCGACGGGCGGGAGCCGGCTCGGCCGGGGCGGCCTCCGGCGCGCGCGTGAGCAGCGAGGTCCAGGCGCTGGCGCCGCCCTCGCCGCCGTCGAGGCTCGCGACGGGCAGGTCGAGCTCGAGGACGGTCGCCGGGTCGCCGCTGCCGGCCGCCTGGACGACGTGCAGCGCGTCGGGCTCCTCGGCGAAGACGCCGTCGAGCCAGCGGTCGGTGTCGGCGCTCTTGCGGGTCGCGTCGACGACGACGTGCACCCGGTCGGCCTGGAGGGCGCTCACGACGCCGCGGGCCCAGCGCACGCTCTGCGGGTCGCACTCGACCTGGACGACGACGACGCCGGGTGCGTCGCCGAGCCGCACGGTCGCCGCCGCGCGGCGGGCCGCGACGGCGTCGCGGACCACCTCGCGCCGCGGGGCCGCGGGGCCGGTGGGGCAGGCGGCGACGAGGACGCCCTCAGGGCCGAGCCCCAGCCGGGTGGCGAGGTCGCGGGCCACGACGAGCGCCTCGCGCGGCGCGCCGACGACGGCGACGAGGTCGCCCTCGCTCGAGGGCAGGTGCGGCGCGACGGGCAGCTCCTCGAGCAGCGCGTGGAGGTCGCCCGCGCTGGCGTCGGCGGGCAACCGATCGAGCAGGGCGGCGGGGAGGCCGGCCGCGGCCGCCCGCGCCCGCGGGGAGGTCGGGTCGACGCCGACTCCCGCAGCCTGGACGGTCCGGGCCTGCGCGGTCGGGGCCTGGGCGGTCGGGACCTGCACCGCGGGGGACGGCGCGGCCGGAGCCTGCGCCGCGGGAGACGGCGCCGCGGCGACCGGCGCGGACGGGACGTCGTCGCGTCGCTCGTCGCTCGCGGGGGCGGCGGCGGGCTCGGCACCGGGCCGCTCCGCCGGGGCCTCGCCGACGTGGCGGGCGGCGAGGAGGGCCATGAGCTCGGCGACGGCCGCACCGGCGGCGACCGGCTCGGAGGCGCTCGCAGCCGGCGCCGCCGGGGCGGCGGGCTGGTCGGTGGCGGGAACTTCCCGGTGGCTCGGCGCCTCGTCGGGCTCCGCGGCGCCGCGGACGGCGTCGAGGACGGCGGCGAAGGCGGCGCTCTCGGTGGAGACCGGGCGGCCGCGCTCGAGCGGCTCGGAGGGCGCGGCGTGCCGCCCCCGCGGCGCGGCGCCGTCGACCCCGGCGTCTGCCGCCGTCGGCCGCTCCGGAGCCGTCCTGCTCGTCCCGTTGATCCCCATCGAGGCATCGTCCCCCGCGTCCGCCGCGTCGACCAGGTGGTCGAGGGCGCCCCGGGCGCGGGCCGAGGGCGCTCCGCCGTCGGCGTCGAGCACGTTGGCGCGCACGAGCGCCCGGGCGATCGGGGAGTCGAAGATGTCGCCGATCACCTCGTCGCAGCGGTCCTGGCCCGCGGTCGCCCGCGGGGCGGGCACGCCCGGCGCGGGGGCCAGCGGGGTCCTCGGGTGTCCGAGCACGGGGGTCTCCTCCTGGTCGCGGCCCTGCGGGCCGTGCTGCTGCTCGCGGGCGGTGGCGCCCGGCGTGCTGCTGGTCGTGTCCGTGGTGGCGGCGCGGGTACCGCCGGCCGGGGTGGGGCTGGTCGTCGCGGCGCTGGTCGTCGTGGGGCTGGTCGTCGTGGGGCTGGTCGTCGTGGGGCTGGTCGTCGTGGGGCTGGTCGTCGTGGGGCTGGTCGTCGCGGCGCTGGCCGGCGCCGCAGCGCCCTCGCCGCTGTCCTCGGCGCCCGGGGCGCCGGGCTTGAGCCCCGCGGCGGCCGCGTCACCGCTGACGTCGTCGGCGTCGTCGTCGACCTCGACGACGAGCTCGAAGCGCTGGCGCGCGAAGAAGCCGGCCACGCCGCCGACGCGCACGCGCTCGGCGCGGACGACGCGGGCCCCCTCGCCGTGCTCGCTGACGAAGCGGGCGAGCAGCTCCTCGATGCCGTCCCCCTCGAGGACCACGGTGGTCATCGCCTCACACCCCCAGCGCCTGGGCGGCCGGGACCGCGGCGGCCCCCGTCACCGTCCCGACGGTCTCGATGCGGGGGCCGGACGAACCGCCACCACCCGCCTCGGAGTAGGACAGCACGGGCAGGCGGGGGACGGCCAGGCCGACGAGGCGCCGCAGCGGCGCGCGCAGCACCGGCGCGCACACGAGCACGGGCGACCAGCCGAGGTCCTCGGCCTGCCGCAGGGCGGCGTCCACCTGCTCGACGACGACCTCGGCGCGGCGGGGGTCGAGCGACAGCGTCGCCCCCTCCTCGCCGGGCCGGACCGACTCGGCCATCTGGTGCTCGAGCAGCGGGTCGAGGGTGATGACGCGCAGCACGCCGTCGCGGGCGCAGGCCGCCGCGATGGCGGGCCCGAGGGCCGCGCGGGCCGCGTCGACGAGCGCGTCGAGGTCGGCGGCGCCGCCGCGGCCGCGCAGGGAGAGCGCCTCGAAGATGCGGGGCAGGTCGCGGATGGCGACGCCCTCGTCGAGGAGCGCCCGCAGCACGCGCTGCACCTCCCCCAGCGTCATGACGCCCGGGACGAGCTCCTCGACGACCGCGGGGTCGTCGGCCTTGACCGCGTCGACGAGGGCGCGGACGTCCTCGCGGGAGAGCAGGCGGGCGGCGTGGGTCCGCACGACCTCGGCGAGGTGGGTGACGAGGACGGACGCCCGGTCGACGACGGTCGCCCCGGTCATCTCGGCCTGGTGCTGCAGCTCGGCGGGCACCCAGCGGCCGGCGAGGCCGAAGACCGGCTCGCTCGTCGGCGTCCCGGGCAGGTGGTCGAGGTCGTCGCCGAGGGCGAGGACCCGCCCGGGGGGCGCCTGGCCGCGGCCGACCTCGACGCCGGAGATGCGGATGGCGTAGGAGGACGTCGGCAGGTCGATGCTGTCGCGGGTCCGGACGGGCGGGACGACGAGGCCCAGCTCGAGCGCCGTCTTGCGGCGCAGCCCGCGCACGCGGTCGAGCAGGTCGCCGCCCGCGCCGGTGTCCACGAGGTCGACGAGGTCGGGGGCGAGCACGACCTCGAGGGGGTCCACGCGCATCTGCTGGAGCAGGCCCTCGGGGCTGTCGGCGGCCGGGCCGGCGGGGAGCGCGGGCATCGCCTCCTCCGCGGCGGCCGCCTTCTGCGCCTTCCCGGCCCGCTGGGCGGCGAGCAGGACGGCGGCGCCGAGGAGCATGAAGGGCAGCTTCGGCATGCCGGGGATGATCGCGATGACGATGAGCCCGCCGCCGGCGATGAGCAGCGCGGGACGGTGCTGCAGGAGCTGGGCCGCGGCGTCGGTGCCCATGTCCCCCTGCGTCGTCGCGCGGGTGACGATGAGGCCGGTCGCGACCGAGAGCAGCAGGGCGGGGATCTGCGAGACGAGGCCGTCCCCGACCGTCAGCAGGCTGTAGGTCTGCAGCGCCTCGCCGGCGGGCATGCCCTTCTGGACCATGCCGATGACGAAGCCGCCGGCGAGGTTGACGACGGTGATGATGATGCCGGCGATGGCGTCGCCCTTGACGAACTTCGAGCCGCCGTCCATGGCGCCGTAGAAGTCGGCCTCGGCGGTGACGTCCGCGCGCCGCTGCCGGGCCGTGTCCTCGTCGATGAGGCCCGCGTTGAGGTCGGCGTCGATGGCCATCTGCTTGCCGGGCATCGCGTCGAGGGTGAAGCGCGCCCCCACCTCGGCGACGCGGCCGGCGCCGTTCGTGATGACGACGAACTGGATGATCACGAGGATCAGGAAGATCACGAGGCCGATGACGAGCGAGCCGGAGATGACGAACTCGCCGAAGGCCTGGATGACCTTGCCCGCGTGGGCGTCGCCGAGCACGAGGCGCGTCGAGGCGACGTTGAGGCCGAGGCGGAAGAGCGTCAGCACGAGCAGCAGGGCCGGGAAGATCGAGAAGTCCAGCGGCCTGCGCACGTACATCGCCGTCAGCAGGACGACGAGCGCGGCCGTGATGTTGGCCGCGATGAGGAGGTCCAGCAGCGGCGCCGGCACCGGCACGACGAGGAGCAGGACGATGCCGACGACGCCGACGGGGACGCCCAGGCGGCTCACGCGAGAACCCACGTCGTCCTCTCCCCGGGATCGCTCCCGGTGGTCCGGTCGGACCCCCGGGGCGGGCTCGGCCCGCCCGGGAGTCCTGCACGTGCGGGTCCGTCCGCCCTGCGCGCCGTCCTGGCTCCCCAGTCCTCGGCAGCGGGGCGGGCGACCTTGAGCCGGACGGGTGCCGTCGGCGTGTCGCGGGCCCTCGGGCGCGTCGTCCTCCTCAGCCGCGGGAGGCGCGGACCGGTCGGCCGGGACGAGGAGGGGCCGAGGCCGGCCGGGGGCGAGCGGGCTCAGACGGGGTCTCGGTGCCCGCGGAAGACGAGGTGGTGCATGAGCAGGTAGCTGGCGGTCGAGGCGACGGCCATGCTGACGAGCTTCGCGAGCAGGTCGGTGGCCCCCGCCGGGAGCGTCGTCGCATCGAGGACGGTGGCGGCGGCCCAGACGACGCCGGCCCCGAGGGCGACGTTGACGGCCCCCTGGACGGCGAAGCGGACGCGCTGGGCGCGGCGGGCGCGCAGCGACGAGCGGGCGCGGCGGTCGCCGAAGGTCCACCGGCTGTTCCAGACGTAGCTGTGCACGAGGGCGGCCACGACCGCGACGGCGCTGAGAACCGCGAGCTCCTGCGGGCCGGGTGAGGGCCGCAGGGCGACGAGCGCGGCGAAGACGCCGAGGTCGACGAGGGCGTTGAGGCCGGCGACGACGCCGAAGCGTCCCACGCGCCGGACCGGCGGCACGGAGCTCCGGTGCCCGTGATCGTCCGCCGGGTGCGAGCCCCGCCGTTGAGAGCTCCGCCCGTGAGACCCCGGCGCGGGCGACCCCTGCCGGGGCGGCCCCTGCTCGGGCGGCCGCCGCCCGTCGCGGGTCCGCTCGCCGGTGGCCGTCCCGGCCCGGGCGCCGCTCACCGGGCGCCCGCCGGTCGGCGGGCGCCGCCGGGGCCGGCCGCACGACCCGACCCGACCCCGCGCGCCGCCGCGGCCCGGACGGCGCGGGCGTAGACGTCCTCCACGAGCCGCTCCGTCGTGCTCGCCCAGTCCCCCGCGGGCCGGGCGACGGCCGCGCGCGCGGCCTCCAGCCCCGCGGCGCCGCCCCCGTGCGCGGCCGCGGCGGCGGCGCTGCCGGCCGCGACGTCCCGGACGGCGCGGTTCCACGCCGCCCCGTCGGCGCCGGGCAGCACGAGGCGCACCGCGGCGTACCCGGCGGTGGTCTGGCGGGCGGTGCTCGTGTCCAGCGCCACGACGGGCAGGCCGCAGGCCATCGCCTCGAGGAGGACGAGGCCGAGCGTGTCCGTCTCCGAGGCGAAGACGAGCGCGTCGGCGGCGGCGTAGGCGTCGGCCAGGTCGTCGCCCCGCAGCACCCCGGTGAAGACGGCGCGGCGCCCCGCGAGCGTCCGCTCGAGCCGGGCGCGGTCGGGCCCCTCCCCCACGAGCGCCAGCTGCACCGGCGGGTCCTCCTGCGCCAGCGGCACCAGGCGGTCGCAGCCCTTCTCGCTGGCGACGCGGCCAACGTGGAGGGCCACCGGGAGGTCCGGGTCCGGGCCGAGCCGTCGGCGCAGCCGCGTCCCGTCCCGGTCGGGCCGGAAGGCCGTGGTGTCGACGCCGCGCTCCCAGAGGTCGACGTCGTGGATGCCGATCTCGGCGAGGTGCCCGCGGCCGACCGGGGAGGTGGCCAGGCGGACGTCCGCGCGGCGGTAGGTCCAGCGCATCGAGGCGTGGACGAAGCCCTCGAAGGCGCCGAGGTGGTAGTGGCCGGCGTACGTCGCCACGTCGGTGTGGTAGCTGACGACGAGGGGGTGCCGCGACGCCGCCCAGCGGGCCGCCGCCACCCCCATGAGCACGGGGTTGACCACGTGCACGACGTCGGGGGCGAAGGCGCGCACGGCCCGCGCGACGACGCCGTCGGGCAGCGCCCAGCGCCGCCCGCCGTAGAGGAACGGGACGCTGACCCCGCGGGTGCGGCGCTCGAGCACTCCCGGCACCGCCGTCCCGGTGGTCGGCGCGACGACGAGGACCTCGTGGCCCGCCCGCCGCAGCTCGGCGACCGTGCTCTCCAGGCGCGTGACGAGGCCGTCGACCTCGGGGGCCCAGACCTCGGAGACGAGCGCGACCCGCACACCACCATCATGGGGCCTGCCCGCGCGGGACGCCGAGCAGGGCTCCTGCTCGGCCGGGCCCCGGGTCTCCCGCGGCGGTGGGCTCGAACGGGCGGTCGTCGGCTCAGACCGTGAAGCGCCCCACGAGCGTGCGCAGGCGCCCGGACAGCTCGCTCAGCTCCGTCGCCGCGCCGAGCGACTCGGCGACGCCGGTGCGCGTGGCGCCGGCGGCGGCGGCCACGCCCGCGATCGTGCTGGCGATGTCGCCGGCGCCGGAGGCGGCGGAGGAGACGCCGCGGCTCATCTCCGCGGTGGTGGCGGACTGCTCCTCGACGGCGGAGGCGATGGTCCCCTGGTAGCCGTTGACCTGGTCGACCACGCCGCTGATCTCGGCGATGGCGGCGACGGCCGCCTCGGTGTCCGCCTGGATGGCCGCCACGCGGGCCGTGATGCCGCCCGTCGCGCGCGCCGTCTCCTGCGCCAGGTCCTTCACCTCGTTGGCGACGACGGCGAAGCCGCGCCCCGCCTCGCCCGCCCGGGCCGCCTCGATGGTCGCGTTGAGCGCCAGGAGGTTCGTCTGCTCGGCGATGGTCGTGATGACCTTGACCACCTTGCCGATCTCCTCCGAGGAGGCCCCGAGCCGGGTGACGAGCTCGGAGGTGCGCGCGGCCACCTCGACGGCGTGCTGGGTCACCGCGGCGGCGCTGCCGGCCGTGGTGGCGATCTCGCGGATCGAGGCGCCCATCTCCTCGGAGCCGGACGCCACGGTCTGCACGGTCCGGGACACCTCGACCGCCGCGGCGGACACCTGCGAGGAGCGGGCGGACGTCTCCTCGGCCGACCCGGCGATGGCGCGGGAGCTGGCCGACAGCTGGTCCGCGGCGGCCGCGAGGGTGCCCGCGCCGGCGCTGACGTCGCGGACGACGCCCGCGACGGCGTCCTGCGCCACCTCGAGCGAGCGGGCCATCCGCCCCAGCTCGTCGTCGCGCTCGACGTGCGGGCGCTGGGTGAGGTCTCCATCGGCCATGGCGGACAGCACGCGGCCGACCTCGTCCAGCGTGCGCCGCATGCCGCGCACGACGGCCGCGGCCACGACGACCCCCAGGAGGAGGGCGACGAGGGCGAGCACGACGAGGACGACGGCGGTGCTGCGCGCCGTCCCCGCAGCCGCGTCGACCCGGGCCGTCGCCGCGTCGCGCTCGGCGGCGACGGCGCGGTCGAAGGCCGCGGTGAGCGCCGCCACCTCGGAGGAGGTGCCCTGGATCGCGGTCATGAGCGCCGCCTGGTCGCCGGTGCGGGCGGCGGGGACGACGTCGCCCTCCAGCGCGCGGCCGTAGGCGTCGAGCGCCGCGGTGAGCTCGGCCGCCAGGTCGGGGTCCGCCGCGAGGCCCCGGTAGGCGTCCATGTCCTGGGCGATGCGCTCAGTCTCGTCCGCGATCTCGGCGACGCTCGCCTCGGCGGTCATCGGCTGCAGGAGGACGTCACGGGCGAGGACCCGCTCCTCGAGGTAGGCCGACCGCGCGTCGTAGACGGCGTCGAGGGCCGCGATGTTGCGCTCGCGCACCGACGCCGTGCTCCCCCGGACGTCGTCGAGGGCGGAGACGGCGACCCCGGCCACGACGACCAGCCCCACGCACGGCAGGGCCGTCGCCGCGGCGATCTTCTGGACGAGGCTGCGGTCGCGGAGCAGGTGGCGGCGGGCGGGTGCGGGCATCGAGGCTCCACGGGGGCTGGGTGGGTCGGCCGGCGGGTCGACGAGCGGGGTCGGCCGGGAGGGGGCCGTCTCCCCCGCCCATCGGCGCGTCGGGGGCCGGACCTGAGCCGGGGCGGGGCGCCGTCGGTCGGGCGCTCCCGGAGGTCGGTCAGACGCCCGCCGGCACCGCGGGCATCCGGTGGCGGCCGGCGGCGGCGCCGCGGCTGCGCAGCCGCATGACGAAGGCGAGCACGTGGGCCACGGCGGTGAAGAGCTCGGCCGGGACCTCCTGCCCGAGCGCGCAGGCGCCGTGCAGGGCGCGGGCGAGCGGGACGTCCTCGACCATCGGCACGCGGTGCTCGGCGGCGCGCTCGCGGATCTTGGCCGCGACCGCTCCGGCGCCCTTGGCGACGACGCGCGGGGCGCCCTTCCCGGGCTCGTAGCGCAGCGCGACGGCGACGTGCGTCGGGTTGAGGAGCACGACGTCGGCCGTGGCGATCTCGGCCATCATCCGGTTGCGGCTCATGGCGAGCTGCTTGGACCGGATGGCCCCCTTGAGCTGGGGGTCGCCCTCGGACTGCTTGTGCTCGTCCATGACCTCCTTGCGGGTCATGCGCACGCCCTTGAGGGTCCGCTTCCGCACCACGAGGTAGTCGGCGATCGCGAGCGCGAGCCCGGCGACGACGGCGGTGCGGATGAGCGTCGCCGTGCCGCCGCCGACGGCGTCGACGGTCGCGCCGAGCGGCAGGGAGCCGGCACCGACGAGGACCGGCGTGAGGCCCTTGACGGCCAGCCACAGGACGACGCCGAGCGCCGCGGTCTTGAGGAGGATCTTGCAGGCCTCCCACCAGGCCTGCGGCCCGAGGATGCGGGTGAGGCCCTGCTTGGGGCTGAGCTTGGAGAACTGCGGCTTGAAGTTCTTCGTCGCCGGGTGCAGGCCGCCCTGCGCGGCCGCCGCCCCGATGGCGACGACGACGGTGACGGCGGCGAGCGGCGCCATGACGAGCGCGATGGAGCGCAGCCCCTCCGAGAGCGCCGCGACGGCGAGCTCCGGGTCCGGCGTCGCGGCGACGTCCCGCACGTGCTGCAGCGAGGTCTGCGCCGCCTCCCACCCCCGCGTGACGGTCATCGGCAGCAGCGCGCCGGCGGCGGCCATGCCGAGCCAGGCGCCGACGTCGGGCGAGCGCGCGACCCGCCCCTCCTTGCGCGCCTCCTTGAGGCGCTTCTCGGTGGGCTGCTCGGTCTTCTCCCCGGAGTCACCTCCTGCCACGGGTCACCCCCTCCCGCTCGCGCGCGCCGTGCCCATGACCGTCTCGGCCATCTGGTCGGCGAGCGTGCGGACGACGTCGGGCAGCAGCGTCGCCGTGAGGCCGACGAGGACGAGGGTCACGAGGATCTTCAGCGGGAAGCCGAGCGAGAAGGCGTTGAGCTGCGGCGCGACGCGCGTGAGCAGGCCCAGGCCGACGTCGGTGAGGAAGAGGACGGCGATGAGCGGCCCGGCGATCTGCAGGGCGGCGAGCATGAGGCCGCCGATCCCCTCGGTGGCCACGCGCGCGACGGTGGACAGGTCGATCGCCTGCCCGACGGGCAGCACGTCGAAGGTGCGCAGGAGCCCGCCGAGCACGACGAGGTGGGCGCCGCTCGCGAAGAGCAGCGCGAGGGCGAGCAGCTGGTGGACCTTGCCGAGGATGGAGGAGCCGCTCTGCATGAGCGGGTCGTAGCCCTGCGCCAGCTGGAACCCGCCGAAGACGTCCAGCAGGTCGCCGGCGCTCTGCACGGCCGCGAAGACGAGGTAGCAGAGCCACCCCAGGGCGGTGCCGATGACGAGCTCCTGCGTGGCCGCCACGAGCAGCGCGACGGCGCTCAGCCCGGTGGCGACGAGCGCCGAGACGTCGGGCTGGACGACGAGGGCCAGCGCGAGCGCGAGCAGCGCCTTCACCTGCCCCGGGAAGCCCTTGTAGGCGAAGGGCGGGGCCAGGAGCAGCCAGCCGAGGACCCGGAGGCTGGCCAGCGCGGTGGCCACGACCTCGTCGAGCGGCAGCGAGAGCTCCACCGGCTCAGCCGGTCCCGGAGACGAGACCGGGGATCTGGCCGTAGAGCTCGGTGGTGAAGCTGACCATCTCGATGATCATCCAGCGGCCGCAGACCATGAGGGCGATGCCGACCGCGATGGCCTTGGGCACGAAGCTCAGCGTCACCTCCTGGATCTGGGTGACGGACTGGAAGAGCGAGATGACGAAGCCCACGCAGAGGGCCGTGAGGAGCATCGGGGCCGCGATCTTGGCGGCCACCGTCATCGCCTGGACGGCGACCTGGAGGACGGCGACGTCGTCCATCAGCCCCCCGTTCCGTAGCTGCCGATGACGGCCGTGATGACGAGGCCCCAGCCGTCGACGAGGACGAAGAGGAGGAGCTTGAAGGGCAGCGACACCGTGACGGGCGGCAGCATCATCATGCCCATCGACATCAGCGCCGCCGAGACGACGAGGTCGATGACGAGGAACGGCACGTAGATGACGAAGCCGATGATGAAGGCCGCCCGCAGCTCGGAGAGCACGAAGGCCGGCACCAGCGTCAGCAGCGGGGTGGCCGCGGGGGTCGCGGGGTTCGGCCGGTCGGCGGCGCGGGTGACGAGCGCCAGGTCGTCGGCGCGGACGTGGGCGAGCATGAAGTCCTTGAGCGGGGCGACGCCGGCCTCGAGGGCCTGCTGCTGGTCGAGGCTGCCGTCGAGGAAGGGCTGGACGCCGAGGTCGTTGACCTGGGCGAGCACCGGCGCCATGACGAAGAGGCTGAGGAACAGCGCGAGGCCCGCGAGGACCTGGTTCGGCGGGGCCGCGATGAGCCCCAGGGCGTTCCGCGTGATCGAGAGCACCACGAAGATCTTCGTGAAGCTCGTCATCATGAGGAGCAGGGCCGGCGCCACGGACAGGACCGTGATGCCGAGGAGGATGACGAGGGCGCTGCTCGGCTTGCCGTCGACGCCCTGGACGTCGACCGACACGCCCGGCCCCTCGGTGAGGCCGTCGGCGCCGGCCGCCGCGGCGCCCGGCGCGCTGAGCACGACCAGGACGAGCGCGAGACCCACGAGGGCGGCGGCGAGGACGAGGGCGCGGGCGCGGCCCGCGCGGAGCGCGCTCACCGGCGGCCCGCCAGGTCGCGCACGGCGCCGACGGCCTGGACCCAGGTGCTCGGGGACAGCGCCGACCCGCTGAGCGGGCCCGCGGCCCGGGCGCCGTGCCGGGCGCGGCGCGGGCGGCCGTCGGTGCGCGGGTCCGCCGGAGCGGGCAGGGCCTCGGCGAGCAGGGCGGCGGCGGGCGGGGCGTCGGGGACCGTCGCGTCCTCCTCGAGGGCGGCACCGAGCTGGGCGTCGAAGGAGACCGCCTGCGGCGCAGGGGCGGACGTCGGGGCGGACACCGCGACGGGGGCAGGGGCGGGGACGGGAGCGGCGCCAGGGGCCGGGGCGGCGGCACCGCGGCTCTCCTGCCGCGGCAGGTCGGCGACGGCGGCGGCCCGGCGTCGCATCTCCTCGTAGAGGGGCTCGGACCCGGGGAGGGAGCTCGCGCCCGCCGGGGCGGGCGGCAGGACCTCGACGGGCAGGGCCTCCGCCGCGACGGGCGCGGTGACCGGGGCGACCACCGGGCGCTCCGCCGCGGGGGCCGCCGGCAGGGCGATGACCTCGCGGCGCGACGTCGGCAGCAGCCGCCGAGGGGCCGGGCGGCTCGCCACGGCGCGGGGCTCGCGCGGCGCGGGCTGCGGAGCCGCCTCGACGGGCTGCGCGAGCAGCTCGTCGACGGGGCGGCTGGCCAGCACCTGCACCGAGGAGTCCGTGACGCCGAGCACGAGGCCCGTGCCTCCGACCTGCACCAGCGCGACGCTGGCGCGGTTGGTGAGCTGCTGGCGCGCCAGCACGGAGATGCTGCCGACGGCGGCGCGGGCGCGACCGCCCTGGCCGCGCAGCATCCCGCGGCGCACCATCCAGACGAGGCCGAGCACGGCCGCCAGGGAGGCGACCACTCTCAGCAGGAGACCGAGCGAGTCCATGCCTGGTTCCTCGGCACGTCCGGGCTGCGGGTTGAGCCGGTCGGGTGGTCCGCGCGCGGACGCCGAAGGTCGCCGCCCGCCCCACCGGCGCGCCTCCCGCGCGCGCCGTCGTGGGGCCCCCCGGGTGAAGGTGGCGTCACCTCCACGGTTCCGGGGGTCCCTGGGTGAAGGTGGCGTCACCTCCACGGTCACGAGGGTCCGACGGGTGAAGGGGACGTCACCTTCACGTTCAGGAGGGTCCCTGGGGTGAAGGAGACGTCACCTTCGCCGTCGCGAGGGTCCCTGGGGTGAAGGAGACGTCACCTTCACGGTCACGAGGCTCCCCCGGACGCGACGAGGCCCCGCCGCGACGTGCGCGGCGGGGCCCCTGGGGCGGTCGGTCAGCTCTGCTCGCTCCCGAGGATCTCGGTGACGCGGAGGCCGAAGTCCTCGTCGACGACGACGACCTCGCCGCGGGCGACGACCCGGCCGTTGACGAGCAGGTCGGCCGGCGCGCCGGCGGCGCGGTCGAGCTCGACGACACGGCCGGGGGCGAGGGTCAGCAGCTCGGCCACCGTCATGCGGGCTCGACCGATCTCGACCGACAGCACCATCTCGACGTCGCGGAGCAGGTGCAGGCCGGAGCTCGCGCCGACCGGGGCGCCCGGCGTGACGGCCGGGAGCTGCTCGCCCGTGGCGACGAGCGAGGCCCACGCCCGGGCGGTGCCGTCGGTGAGCAGCGGCACGACGGGCGCGGACGCGAGGTCCAGCTCGCCGGCCGTCGCCGTCCGCAGCGGGCCGAGGGCGACCGGCCCGAGGCTCCCGGCCGCCGCCTCGAGGGCCGGGCGCAGCGCCTCGGCGAGCCCGTCGGCGCCCGGGCCGGCGGGGTCGGCGGCGAGCGCACCGCTCGTGGCGGCGTCGAGCACGAGGACGACGAGGCCGCTGCGGGCCCCGGAGAAGGTGGCGACCACGGCGGGGGCGCTCGGCTCGGGCCACGTGGCGGGGGCGCCGTCGGCGGCGGGGTCGACGACGAGGGCGCCGGGAGCGGGCACGAGGCCGGCGGCGGCGCGCGCCGCAGCGGCGACCTCGGCGACCCCGAAGGGGGCGGTGGTGGTGGGGGCGCTCATCGCGGGTTCTCCTCGGTGGACACGACCATGCAGGCCAGGCGGGTGGAGGACGCCGTCGGGACGGCGCGGGCGACCACGAGCCCGGCGACGACGACCTCGAGGGGGCGGGACGTGGGGTGGCCGAGGGGCACGACGTCGCCCACGGCGAGGTCGAGGACCCGGTCGGAGGTGACGCGCGTGGGCGTCAGGCGCAGGGCGACCTCGACGGGCACGCGGGGCATGGCGCCGACGACGGCGGCCTGGGCGCGGGCCTCGGCCTCGAGCTCCTCGGCGGAGCGCGCCGGCGCGGTCGAGGAGCCGAGGCGGGCCTGGAGGGGCGCGAGGACCAGGGCGAGGGTGGCCTCCCCGGTGGTGGCGCCCACGGTGACCGTGAGGTGGGCCACGACGACCTGGTCGGACGCCTGCGCGGCCTGCGCGAGCTGGGGGATCTGCTCGGTGGCCGTCCGGCGGGCGCCGAGCGGGGTGATGGTGGCGAAGGCGTAGTCGAGGGCGGCCATCGCCTTGTCGCCGAGGTCGCGCAGGACCCCGACCTCGAGCTCGGTGAGCTCCCGGGCCTCCTGCTGGCGGCCCGGGCCCCCGAGGCCGTGGTCGACGACCGACAGGACGACCTCGGCGGGGACGTGCAGGAGGCCGGCGGCCCCGATGTCGGTGCCGATGACGACGAGCGGCGACGGCACCGAGAGCGTGCTGGCGTGCTCGTCGTAGGTGGTCTGCTCGACCGCCCGCAGCTCGACGGCGACGTCCGCGCGCAGGCGCGTGACCATCTGCGTCGTCCACTGGCGGGCGAGGGTCTCGAAGGCGAGCTCGAGCACGCGCAGGTGCTCGCGCGCCATGCGGCCGGAGGCGCGGAAGTCCCAGGGGACCACGGCGCCGCGGCGCCGCTGGCGCGCGCTCACCGGCCGGCCGGCGGTGGCGCTCGGCTGCGCTGATCGGGTGGTGGGCACGCCACTGCATCGGCCGCGCCGCGCCGGTGCTTGAGCCCGGCGCGCCGGCGACCTCGGCGAGGACGTCGGTCCCGCCCCGTGCGGGGCGGGGCCGACGTCCTCACCGGGTCACTGGGTGACGAACTCGGTGAAGTAGATCTCCATGACCTCGTCCGGGTAGGCCTCCTCGACCTCGCCGAGGAGCTCCTCCTTCAGCTGGTCGCGGACCTCGGGCTTGGCCAGCTCCTCCGTGGTGCGGCCGGAGAAGGTCTTGATGGCGAGGTCGAGCGCCTCGCTGCCGTCGACGGCCTCCGCCGCGTCGACCGTCTGCTGCAGGGCCAGGCCCAGCCGCAGGTACGACCCGTTGGCGAGGTTGATCGACACCGGCTCGAGGGGCACCACCTCGCCCTTCTCGGGCTCGGGCTCCGGCTCCGCGGCGGCCTCGGCGTCGCCCGGGGCGAGGACGAAGAACCAGGCGCCGGCGCCGACGGCGACGAGCGCCACGACCCCGCCGAGCAGCAGCGGCAGCTTCTTCTTCTTGGGCGCCTCGGCCTCGGCGTCGGCGGGCGCGGCGGTCTTGGCGGGCATGGACTTCTCCGTGGTCGTGGTGGGGGTTGCGGTGGTGCGCTGGACGGCCACGTCAGTGGCCCCCCGCGTCGGCGTGGTCGGCGGCGGAGGCCTCGACCGGCGGGGCGAGCGCGACGGCGGCCGGGGCGACCTGCGGCTCGGGCGGCGCGGCGCTGGCGGCGGCCTCGGCGGCGGCCTCCGGCAGCAGGGCCTTGACCTCGGCCGGCTGGTCGGAGAGGACGACGAGGTCGACGCGGCGGTTGCCCGAGAGCGCCTGCTCGTCGTCCCCCGGGTAGAGGGGCCGGGTCTGGCCGTACCCGACGGCGGTCATGCGGTCCGAGGCGACGCCGTCGGCCTCCAGGTGGCGGACGACCGAGGCGGCGCGGGCGGCGGACAGCTCCCAGTTGCTGGGGTACAGGCCGCCGCGGACCGGCAGGGAGTTCGTGTGGCCCTGCAGCTCGAGCGGGTGCTGGTCCGCGTCGAGGACGGGGGCCATCGCGTCGAGCACCTCACGGCCCGTCTCGCGGAGGGCGGCGCTGCTCGACTCGAAGAAGACGTCGTCCGCGACGATCGCGCCGACGAGGCCGCGCTCGGTGATGCGGAAGTCCACCCGGTCCCCCAGGCCGCCGCTCTGCAGCGACGCGTCGAGCTGCCGCTGGAGCTCGTCGAGCCGCTCGACCTCCTCGCGGGCCGCCTGCATCGCCGAGGCGCCGCCGGCGGCCGAGGACGAGGCCCCCTGCCCGGCCGAGCCGGCGTCGGGGGCCTCGGCCTGCACCGCGGTCTGCGGCTGCGCCGGGGCGGCGACGGAGCCGTTGCTGACGAGCAGGCCGGAGCCGCCGTCCACGGGGATCGTGCT
Organism: uncultured Pseudokineococcus sp.; assembly: GCF_947499845.1. Lineage (GTDB taxonomy): Bacteria > Actinomycetota > Actinomycetes > Actinomycetales > Quadrisphaeraceae > Pseudokineococcus. The sequence goes on along the minus strand of NZ_CANMPM010000003.1, from coordinate 256,164 downwards.
GCTGGCGCCGACGCCCTCGGCGAGGCCCTGCTTGAGCTGCAGGAACTTCTGGGCGTCGACCTGGCTGATGGCGAAGAGCACGATGAACAGGGCCATGAGCACCGTGATCATGTCGGCGTAGCTGACGAGCCAGCGCTCGTCCGGGCCGTCGTGCCCGCCCTCGTCGTGCCCGCCCCCGCCGCGGCGGCCGCGGCCGTGGGCGCCGCCGGCGCTCATGCCGCCTTCTCGTCGGCGGGCAGCTCACCCTCCGGCACGAGGCTGGCGAGGCGCTGCTTGACGAGGCGCGGGTTGGAGCCGGACTGGATGGCGAGGACGCCCTCGACGACGAGGTTCATCTGCGCCGCCTCGACCTCCGCGAGCCGCTTGAGGCGGTTGGAGATCGGCATCCAGAACACGTTGGCGGAGAGCACGCCCCAGAGGGTCGCGACGAACGCGCCGGCGATCATGTGGCCGAGGCCGCCCGGGTCCGAGAGGTTCTCGAGCACGTGGACGAGCGAGATGACCGTGCCGATGATGCCGATGGTCGGCGCGTAGCCGCCCATGTCGCTGAAGAACTTGGCCGAGCGCTTGTCGGCGGCGGCCTTCTGGTCGCTCTTGTCGAGCATCATCGTGCGGAGGTCCTCGGGGTCCGTCCCGTCGACGGCGGCCTGGAGGCCGTCGCGCAGGAAGTCGTCCTCCACCTCCTTGACGGCGTCCTCGAGGGCCAGCAGGCCCTCGCGGCGCGCGCGCTCGGCCAGCTCGACGATGGTGGCGACCGTCTGGTCCATCTTCTTCGGCGGCGAGAGGAAGGCCTTCTTGAGGCTGCCCACGACGGCCTTGGCGTCCTTGAGCAGGCCGCCGGCGATCGCGACGCCGAAGGTGCCGCCGAAGACGAGGATCATCGGGGGCGGCAGGAAGATCGCGAGGGGGTTGCCTCCCTCCATGATCATCATGGTGAGGATCGCCCCGAGGCACAGGACGATGCCGACGATGGCTGCGGGATCCATCAGGACCTCCTGCGGCGGCGCAGCGGCACGGCCGGCGCGAGACGGGGGGTGACGTCGTCCGGCCACGGCGCCGCGGCCTCGACCTGGTGCTCGAGCTCGGCGGCGGCCGCCTGCTCCTCCGCGAGGCGGCGGGCCGTCGCTATGACGGTGGCGCGGTAGTCCGCGACGCGGCCCACGACCTCCTCGAGGCCCTCCGCGACGACGTACTTGGTGCCGTCGAGCAGCGTGAGGACCGTGTCGGGCGTGGCCTCGACGCGTTCCAGGAGGTCGGGGTTCACCGCGAAGCGGGACCCCGCCAGGCGGGTGAGGATGATCATGGTGGCCGTCCTTGGGCGAGCGGTGGAGCGGTGGGAGCACCGCTCGTCGGAGGGCCCGTCCGTGGGCCTCGCTGGTCTATCGGCCGGACGGGGGGCGGGCTGAGGGCCGCCGGCGGGCGGCCGGCGCGCAGGACCACCCGTCCGGACCAGACCGGCGGTGCGCGCACGGCGACCTGCGGAGCAGCCGGTCGACGCGGGCGGCCGGTCCCCTGACCTGGGACGACGTCCGCGGACGTGGTGCGTGGCCGGTGCTCTGCAGGTCGCTGCGCGGGCAGCCGACGGGTGGGAGCGCACGACCGCCCGGTGCCGCGTCGAGCGGCACCGGGCGGACGGGTGCGGGAGCGGGCGCGCCCGGGGAGGACGCGGGCCCGTGGGGCGTCAGCGCTTGAGGTTGACGAGGTCCTGGAGCAGCTCGTCGGAGCTCGTGATGACGCGGCTGTTCGCCTGGAAGCCGCGCTGGCTGATGATGAGGTTGGTGAACTCCTGCGCGAGGTCCACGTTCGACATCTCCAGCGCGCCGGTGGACATCGTGCCCGCGGCGCCCTGGCCGGGCGGGTCGATGACGACGTTGCCGGAGTTGACGCTCTCGCGGTACATCGACGAGCCGGCCTTCTCGAGGCTGCCGTTGTTGGCGAAGGTGGCGACGGCGATGCGCGCCACGGCCTGCTGCGTGACCTGGCCGGCGGCGGCCCGGTAGACGCCGGTGATGACACCGTCGGAGCCGATGCGGTAGCCCATGAGCGCCTGGACGCCGCCGTCCGGGTCGGCGGGGGCGGAGGCGTTGAGGTTGATGTCGCCCATCGTCGCGCCGGTCTGCGGGCCGAAGACGCCGGTGTTGTCCGCCTGCCAGCCCTGCACCTTGGCGCCCTCGCTGTTGACGAAGGTGCCGTCGCGGTCGAAGTCGAAGGAGCCGGCGCGGGAGTAGAGCTGCTCGCCGCCGCTGTCGACCACGAAGAAGCCGTTGCCGTCGAGCATGACGTCGGTCGCGCGGCCGGTGGACTGGGTGGCGCCCTGCGTGAAGTTCGTCGTCATGCCGGCGACGCGGACGCCGAGGCCCACCTGCGAGGGGTTGACGCCGCCGCGGTCCGGCGGGCCGGCCTGCGGGGCGCTCGCGCCCTCGATCATCTGGCTGTACGTGTCCTGGAACGTGATCGCCGAGCCCTTGAAGCCGTTGGTGTTGACGTTGGCGATGTTGTTGCCGGTGACGTCCATCATCATCTGGTGGGCCCGCAGGCCGCTGATGCCGGTGAACAGGGAACGGAGCACGGGGCGCCTCCTCAGGCGGGGTGGTGCGGGGTCGGTGTCGCTGGTCTGCGTGTCTTGTCTGGGCGTGGCGGGTGGTGCGGGTCGGGTGCGGCGGGTCAGGCGGTCGCGGTGGTCGTCACGCCGGTGACCTGCGCGAGCGGGACGTCGGCGTCGCCGACGCGCAGCACGGGGCCGTCGGCGGTGAAGCGGACGGCCGAGACCGCGCCCGACCCGGAGGTCTTCAGCTCGGTGTCGGCCCACTGCACCGTCTGCCCCACGAGGGCGGACGACGACAGCTGCTGCTGCGACGCGAAGGCGGCCTGGCTCGAGCGGACGAGCGTCGTCAGCTGCTCGACGGTCGTCATCTGCGAGGTCTGGGCCATCATCTGCGTCGTGTCCATGGGCTGGCTGGGGTCCTGGTAGCGCATCTGCGTGACGAGGAGCTGCAGGAACGCGTCCTTGTCCAGCTCCTGCTTCGGCACGCGGACGGCCTGGCTGGAGCCCGTGGCGTCGACGGACGTCGCCGGGGTCGGCGCCGGCGTGAAACCGGACGGCATACCGGAGATGGCGGGCACGGGGTCCTCCTGGGACGACGGGTCGGGCTGGTCGGGTGGGCTGGGCGAGCGGGACGGGTGGGGCGCTCAGACGACGAGGTCCACGCGTCCCGGTCCGGCAGCGCCGCCCCGGACGCCCGGCGGGGCGCTCGAGGTGCCGGCAGCGGCGGTGACGGGCTCGCCGCGGGCCGGGCGGCCGTGCGAGGGGCGCCCGCCCGCGCCGTGGCCGGTGGTGCCGGCCCAGGCGCCGCGGCCGTCACCGTCGGCGCCGGAGCCCTCCCAGCCGGACGCGCCGAGGGAGACGCTGCCGCCCGCGGTGGAGCCCATGTCGCGGCGCAGCTCGGGCAGGGCCTGGCGCAGCGCCTCGTGGCCCGCCTCGGTGGCGGCGTGCAGCTGGACGGAGAGCGACCCGCCCGAGACGTCGGCGACGACGCGCACGGCGCCGAGGCCCTCGGGCTGCAGCCGGACGACGACGCGGTGGACGCCGTCGCCGAGGCGGCGCAGGGCCGCCGCGCGCGGGACGAGCTGGTCGGCGACGCCGGAGCCCGAGCGGGCCGAGGCGGCCACCCAGGCCGCCGTGCCCGTCGAGGCCGCGGCGTCCACGGCCGCGACCGCGGGGGCGGCGCTCGCCGCGGCGGCGTTCGTCGGGGCGACGTTCGCCGGAGCGGTGGCAGCGGCCGTCGTCGAGGCCGGCCCGGTGGTCGGGGCCGCCGGCGCGCCGCCGGGGCCGGTCACCGCGGGAGGACCGTCGGCGGACGCGGTGGGCGACGGGAGCGGCTGGCCCGCAGCGGCGCTCGGGGCCGACGAGCCCTGCCCCGGGCTCTGGCCCTGGCCCTGGCCCTGGCCCGAGGAGCTCTGGCCCGTCGAGCCGTCACCGAGGGCGCCCTGAGCCGTGGAGCCGGGGTCCGCGACGGTGCCGGCCTGGGCCGCGACGCCGTCGGCCGAGGGCTGCGGGGTGGCCGTCGTCGAGGGCGCCGGTGCGGTGGTGCCGGGCGGGACGCCGTCGGCCGTGCCGACGGGTGCGGGTGCGGACGGCGCAGCGCTGTCGGGCGCGAGGGCCGGCGCCGTGGCGCCGGACGTCGGCGCGGGGGACGCGGGGACGGGGCCGTCGACCGTCGGGGCGGTGCCGGACGGGGCGGTGCCGGACGGGGCGGTGCCGGACGGGGCCGGGCCGTCGGGCGAGCTGCCGTCGACGGGAGGGCCGTCGGGGACGGGACGGCCCGGCGCCTCGACGGGTCCCGGCGCGACGTCCTCGGACGGGTCGGCGCCGGGCGCCGTCCCGTCGGTGACGGCCGGGTCCGGGACGGACGACGTGCCGGCCGCGGGCGCGGACGTCGCCGACGGGTCGCCGGCGACCGCGATGCCGACGGCGGCGGGAGCCGGCGCGGCGCTGCCGGCCGCCGCGGCCTCCGCCGTCGGGGCAGGGGCCGACGAGGTGGGGGCGGTGAGGACCGGACCGGTGGGGATCTGGGCGATGGGGGCCTGGCCGGTGGGGACCTGGGCGTCAGCGGCGACCGCCGAGGGCGCGGAAGACGCGGCCACCGGCGGGACCGCAGCGGGGGCACCCGTGGTCGGGGAGGACGTGGTGGAGGACGCGGCCGCGACCACCGCGACGGGTGCCGCGCCCGCGGACGGCGTGGTCGTCGGCACGGCTGCGGCGAGCGCCGGGTCGGCGGCCGGCGTGCTCGGCCCTGCGACGACCGGCGTCGCGGGGACGACGGAGCCGTCCGGCGCCGTGCGGTCGGCCGTGGCCACCGCGTCGCGCGGCAGGGGCTCGGTCGACGCCTGCTCCCCGCCGCGGACCTGCGGGTGCGGCCCGCGCAGCTGCGCGAGGACGCGCCGCTCGTGCGCGCCGGGGCTCGGGTGCGCCGGGGGGCGCCCTCCGCGGTCGTCGCCGACGGGCGTGCGTTCGCGCGGGCGGTCGTCCGGGGCGGCCCCGGCGCGCGCCTGGCCGGCGAGGAGCTCGGCGAAGCCGCCGTCCCCGCCGCCGCGGCGCGGGCCCTCGCCCGAGGGGCCGGGGAGCGTGCAGGACGGCCCGCGGCCCGTCACGGGTGCGGCGCTCACGCGGCGAGGCCGAGGGCTGCGGTGATCTTCTTCACGTACTGCTGCGTCTCCCGGTAGGGCGGCACGCCGTCGTAGCGGGCGACGGCGCCGGGCCCGGCGTTGTAGGCGGCGAGGGCGAGCGGGACGGACCCGTCGTAGCGGTCGAGGTGCTGGCGGAGGAGACGACCGGCGCCGTCCACGGCGGACGCCGGGTCCATGGGGTCGACCCCGAGGCCGCGGGCCGTGGCGGGCATGAGCTGCATGAGGCCGCGGGCACCGGCGGGCGAGACGGCCGACGGGTTCCCGCCCGACTCCTGCTGCGCCACAGCGGCGAGCAGGCCGGCGGGCAGGCCGTAGCGCTCGGTGGCGGCGGCGAGCAGCGGCTCGTAGCGGCGGACGTCGGCCGAGACGGCGCTGCGGATCGCGCTGGGGCGCGCGGCCCCGGCGTCGAGCGCCGTCGTCCCCCCGGCACCCGCCGCGTGGGCCGCGCCGGTCGTGCCGGCCGTCGAGCCGCCCTCCCCCAGCACGCGGCGGATCGCCGTGGGGGTCTCCCAGACCGTCGAGATCTTGACGACGTCGCCCTTGTGCGGGGCGTGGAGCATCTTCCCGTCGCCGACGTAGATGCCGATGTGGCCGCCGCCGTCGAGGACGACGAGGTCCCCGGGGCGCGCGGACGCGAGGTCGGGCACGGGGGCGCCCACGGTCCCCTGGTCCTTCGCCACGCGGGGCAGCTGCACGCCGAGGTCCTGGTAGACCCGCTGCACGAGGCCCGAGCAGTCGAGACCGGTCGCCGGGTCGGTGCCGCCCCAGCGGTAGGGCACGCCGAGGTACTTCCGGGCGGCGGCGACGACGTCGTCCCCGCTCGCCCCGCCGCGGGCGGAGGGCGACGCCCCGGCCGTGCGGGCGGCGGGACCCCCCTCGACGAGCCCGGCGAGGAGGTCGGAGAAGCCGCCGGCGCCGGCGGTCGTGGCGGTTGCGCCGGCGGGGGCCGCGGGGGTGCGGCCGGAGGCGGTGGTCGCCGCGCCGGCCGTCGTGCCCGTCGTCGTCCCGAGCGCCCAGCCGCCGGCCGCGGCGGAGCGCGCGGCCGACGGCGCGAGGTCCGCGATCATCGACTGGATGCCGGCGATGCGGGACTGGACCGCGGCGATGCCGCTCACAGGCGCTCCTCGTCGGGGTCGTCGGTCGGGTCGTCGGTCGGGTCGTCCGGCAGGTCGGCCCAGGGGCCGCTCGGCCCCGCCCTCAGGTCATCGATCCGCCGCTGCTCCTCCTTGAGCGCCTGGCGGGCCCTCTCCTCGGCGCGGCGGGACTCGAGCTGCTCCAGCGCGCGCGTGCGGGCGCGGGCGGCGGCCCAGCGGCGCTCGGCCTCGCCGGCGCGCTCGGCGGCCAGCTCGGCCTCGCCCTGGGCCTCGAGGAGCCCGCCGCGCAGCGCCGAGCGGGCCGCGACGGACGCGGCCCAGCCGGCGGGGCCTCCCCCGGCCAGCTGGTGGGCGCCCAGCACGGCACGAGCCTCCTCGTGGAGGCGCCGGGCGACGCGCGCCTCGGAGGCGGACATCGCGCTCTCGCCGGCGGCGAGCTTCTCCTGCGTGCGCCGCACCCGCAGGAGGCCGGCGAGGCGGAAGCCGCTCACGCGGCGGCGCCCTGGTGGGCGCCGCCGTGGAGCGACGGGGCGTCGGGGTCGAGCAGCCGCGCGAGCCCCGACAGGGCCGCCCACGACGTGCCCGGGTCCGCCAGGGAGTCGACGGACTGGGTGAGGAAGGCGCGCGTGCTCGGCGCGGCCGCGAGCGCGGCGTCGACGAGCGGGTCGGCGCCGGGCACGTACGCGCCGACGTCCACGAGGTCCTGCGCGTCGCGGCGCGCGGCGAGGGCCCGGCGGACCGCCGTCGCGTCGGCGCGCTGCTCCGCCGTCGTCACGCGGGAGGCCACGCGGGAGACGGAGCCGAGGACGTCGACGGCCGGGAAGTGGCCCGCGGTCGCGAGCTTGCGGTCGAGGACGACGTGCCCGTCGAGGATGGAGCGCGCGGCGTCGGCGACCGGCTCGTCGTGGTCGTCGCCGTCGACGAGGACGGTGTAGATGCCGGTGATCGACCCGACGACGCCGGGGCCCGCCCGCTCGAGCAGGCGCGGCAGCAGCGCGAAGACCGACGGCGGGAAGCCGCGCGTGGCGGGCGGCTCGCCGACTGAGAGGCCGATCTCGCGCTGGGCCGTGGCCACGCGGGTGAGGGAGTCCATCATGAGGACGACGTCGAGGCCCTGGTCGCGGAAGTGCTCGGCGATCGCCGTCGCCGTGGCCGCCGCCTTGAGGCGCACGAGCGGCGGCTCGTCGGAGGTCGCGACGACGACGACGCTGCGGGCGAGGCCCTCGGGCCCGAGGTCGTCCTCGAGGAACTCGCGGACCTCGCGGCCGCGCTCGCCGACGAGGGCGAGGACGACGACGTCGGCGCGGGCGCCGCGGGCCACCATCGACATGAGGCTCGACTTGCCGACGCCGGAGCCGGCGAAGAGGCCGAAGCGCTGCCCGCGGCCGGCGGGGACGAGGGTGTCGAGCACGCGGACGCCGAGCGGCAGGGGCTCGCAGACGCGCTGGCGCTGCAGGGCCGGCGGCGGCGGCGCCTCGAGCGGCACCTCGGCGAGGCCGGCGGGCAGCGGCGCGCCGTCGAGGGGGCGCCCGAGGCCGTCGAGCACGCGCCCGAGGAGGGCGTCGCCGACGCGGACGGTGAGGCGGGGGGCGGAGCGGCGGACGGGGACGCCGGCGGCCAGGCCGTCGGCGGTGCCGAGCGGCATGCACGCGAGGACGCCGGCTCGGACGCCGACGACCTCGGCGCGCACGGGCGGGACGCCCTCGTGGCCGATGTCGAGGACCTCGCCGACCCCGGCCGTGAGCCCGACCACCTCGACGGCCAGCCCCGTGACGGACCGGACGACGCCGAGGGCGAGGGGGCCGCCGGCGCGGCGGGCGGCGGCCACGCGGGCGGCGAGAGCCTCGAGCCCGGCGGGCATGGCCGGCACGGGGACGTCGGCCGCCGTGTCGGGCAGCGGCACGGCGCTCGGCCGGGGCGGCTCCTCGACCGGGGGGCGGCGCTGCGCCGGCGGGGAGGCGAGCGGGGCGGACCAGCGGTGCCCCACCAGGGAGGTCGGGCGCTCGTCGTCCGCGCGGCTCGCCGGGACGCTCACGCGCCGCCGCCGAGCAGGACGTCGGCGGCGCGCTGCAGGGCCTGGTCGAGCCGCGCGTCGACGCTGCCTCCGGGGTGCTCGGCGACGGCGTCGCCGCGCCCGAGCGCGGGGTCCTCGAGGAGCTGCACGCCCTCCGGGACGTCGCCCGCGCGGCGGACCTCGACGAGGTCGGCCGGGTGCAGGTGCACCGTGATCCGGCCCGCGGGCGGGCAGGGCGCCAGCGCGCGCAGCAGCGCCGCGCGGGCGCCGGCGCCGGCGCGCACCTCGGCGCCGACGACGGCCGCGGCCAGCTCGAGGCCCGTGCGGGCCAGGGCGTCGGTGAGGTCGGCGAGCGCGGGCGCGTCGCGGGCCTCGAGGTCGGAGGCGGCGCGCAGCAGCGCCGTGAGCGCGAGCCGCGAGCTCGCCTCGCGGCGCTCCTCCGCCTCGAGGCGGCGCGCCGTCTCGGCCTCCAGGGCCGCCCGCGCGCGCTCGTCCGCCGCCGCCGCGCCCTGCGCCCAGCCCGCCGCGTACCCGGCGGCGTACCCGGCCGCCCGCCCCGCGTCGGGGGCGGCGGGGCCGGCGGCGAGCCAGGGGGCGGGTCGGTGGGACGCAGCAGCGGCGGGTCGGTGGGACGCAGCAGCGGCGGGTCGGTGGGACGCAGCAGCGGCGGGTCGGTGGGACGCAGCAGCGGCCGGTCGGGTGACGGGGTCTGACCCGGACGGGTGGTGCGCGCGCGGCGCCGGCACGAGGACCTCAGGAGACGTACTCATCAGCACCTTCTCGGCGCAGGACGATCTCGCCTGAAGCCTCGAGGCCGCGGATGACGGCGACGACCGAGCCGCGGGCCTCCTCGACGTCGGAGAGCCGGACGGCGCCGAGCAGGTCGATCTCCTCGAGGAGGTTCTCGCGGGCCCGCTCGGAGACGTTGGACAGGACCTTGTCGCGCGTCGCGTCCGCCGTGCCCTTGAGGGCGAGAGCGAGCACGGCCGTCTCGACCTGGCGGGCCAGGAGCTGGACCGCCTTGTCCTCGAGGCCGGTGATGTCGTCGAAGACGAACATCCGCTGGCGCACCTGCTCGGCGAGCTCGGCGTCGACGGTGTCGAGGCCCTCGAGGACGAGCTTCTCGGTGGCCGGGTCGGCCCGGGCGAGGACGTCGACGAGCGGCTGGAGGCCGCCGACGGGCGCCGTGGAGGCGGCCGCCGGGATGATCGTCGAGCTGCGGCGGGACAGGTCCTCGGCGACGAGCTGCACGAGGTCGGGGTCGGGGCGGTCCATGACCGCGATGCGGTGCGCCACCTCCGTCTGGATCTCGCCCGGCAGGCCGGCGAGGACGGTGGCCGCCTGGACCGGCTGCAGGTGCGCCAGCACGAGGGCCGTCGTCTGCGGGTGCTCGCCGGTGAGGAAGCTGAGGATCTGGCGGGGGTCCATCTCGAGGAGGAACTCGAAGACCTTGCCGGGGGTCGCGATCGCGACGCGCTCCATGACGTCGTCGGCGCGGGTGCTGCCGAGCGTCGCCTCGAGGAAGGAGCGGGCGACGGCGACGCCGCCGCGGGTGACCTGGAAGCCGCCCGTCTGCGCCATCTCGCGGAACTCGGTGATGACGTCGTCGGCGACCTGCGGGTCGAGGGCGCCCAGCTGGGCGATCTCGGCGGCGAGCTCCTCGACCTCCACCGGGCCCATCCGCGACAGGACGCGGGCGGCGTGCTCGCGGCCGAGCTGGACGAGGACGACGGCGGCCTTCTGGCTGCTCGTCAGCGTCCCGGGCTCCCCCCGGACGGCGAGGGCGCTCACCGCTTGTCCGCCGTCAGCCAGCCGCGGAGGAGCTCGGCCACGTCGTCGGGCGAGCTCTCCGCCAGCTCGACGACCTGCTCGCGGGCGACCGCGGCCGGCGGCTTGGCCACCTGCTCGAGGGCCGGGCGCGGCGCCGGGACGGCGGCGATCGCCTCGGTGGGCGGCGGCGCCGGCGCGGGCACCGGCTCCATCGGGCCGAGGTCGATCGGCTCCTCCTCGCCGCGCTTCTTGCGCCGGCGCAGGGCCGCGATGGCGGCGACGACGAGGAGGAGCAGGACGACGGCGAGCACCGCGACCGTCTGGATGAGCGCCGTCCGGGCGTCCGCGGCCTCCGCCGCGTCGGCCGCGGCCGCCGCCTCCGCCGCGGCGTCCGCACCGGCGGTGTCGAAGGGCATCTGGGAGACGCTGAGGACGTCGCCGCGGGCCGCGTCGATGCCGGCCGCGGCGCTCACGGCCGCCTGCAGCTGCTGCAGGTCGATGGTGCGCGAGGCCTCGGTGTCGACGACGACCGACACCGACTGGCGGCGGACCCCGCCCGGGGCGGCCTGCGTCTGCGTCGTCGTCTTGTTGACGCCGTTCGTCCGGTCGGTGCTCGAGTTGGTGTACCCGCCGGCGTCCGCGCCGTCGACGCCCTGGGTCTGCTGCGTCGGCACCGCGATGTTGTCGGGGCCGAAGATCCCCGTGCCGCCGAGCTGGCCGCCGACGAGCGCGCCGCTCGCCCCCGTGTACTCCTCCTCGGAGCCGCTCTCGGCGAGCGCCAGGGGGCCGCCCTCGGGGTTGGTGAAGACCTCCTCGGTGCTGCGGACGTCGTCGAAGTCGAGGTCCGCCGTCACGGTCGCGACGGCCTTGCCCGGGCCGACCACCCGGTCGAGCACCTGCTGCAGGTCGCCCTGCACGCGGCTCTCGTAGTCGGTGGTCTGCTGGTCGCGCATGCCGCCCGCCGCGCCGCCGGCTCCGGCCGCGGACAGGAGCGTCCCGGCGGCGTCGACGATCGTCACGTCCTCGGGCTTCATGCCCTCCACGCTGGAGGAGACGAGGTTGAGGACCGACTGCACCTGGCCGCCCGTGAGCTCCTGCCCGGGCCGCGTGGTGACGAGGACGGACGCCGTGGGGGTGCCCGCCGTGTCGGCGAAGACGTCGTCCTCGGGGATGGCCAGCTGCACGCGGGCGCTCTCGACGCTCGCGATCGAGCCGATGGTCGTGGACAGCTCGCCCTCGAGGGCGCGCTGCCACGTCGTCCGCTGCTGGAACTGCGAGGCCGTGACGCCCTGCTCGTCGAGGAGCGCGTAGCCCGTGCCGGCGTCGCCGGGCAGGCCCGCGGCGGACATGTCGAGGCGCAGGTCGTAGACCCGGTCCCGCGGCACGAGGACCGTGGAGCCGCCGTCGGCGAGCTCGTAGGGCGTCCCCGTGCTGTCGAGCTGCTCGGTGATGGCGCCGGCGTCGGCCATCGCCAGGTTGGTGAAGAGCGGCGTCATGGTGGGGGCGCTGGCCCAGCGCCAGAAGAGCACCCCGCCGGCGACGAGCGCGACGACGGCGACGACGGCGACGACCTTCTGCGCGGCGGTGGACGAGCCGAAGCTCGCCCCCAGCTTCTTGAGGGGCTCGAGGGCTCCCGCGGCGGCACCCATCAGGCCTGCAACCTCATGATCTCGGAGAAGGCCTCGACGGCCTTGTTGCGGACGGCGACGGTGAGCTCGGTGGCGAGCTTCGCCTGGTTGGCGGCGATGACGTAGTCGTGGACGTCGGTGAGGTCACCCGTCGCGGCCTGCACGGCCTTGACGTCGGCGGTGGCCTCCATCGACTGCACGGTCTGCAGGCCCTGGGCCATGGCCGCGCCGAAGGCGCGGGTGACGTCGGCGCTGCTCGAGGGCTGCTCCACGAGGCCGGCCGGGGCGACGGAGCCCGTCGGCAGCGACGGCAGGCTCGGCGCGACGCCGCGGACGCCGACGGAGCCGATCGCCTCGACCCCCATGACGCTCACGCGCCGCCGCCGATCCGGAGGGCGGCCATGTAGGACTCACGGGCGCGGTCGACGACGGCGAGGTTCGCCTGGTAGCCGCGCTGGGCCATGATCATCTGCGACATCTGGCTGCTGAGGTCGACGTCGGGGTAGCGCACGTAGCCCTCCGCGTCGGCGTAGGGGTGGTTCGGCTCGTACACGAGGCGGCCCTCCGGCGAGGAGCCGGCGGCGATGCCCGCCACCCGGACGCCCCCGGTGCCGGTGCCGTAGTCGACGGCCTCCGCGAGCACGCGCTTCTCCTGGTAGGCGGCCTCCGTCGTCGGACGGGCCGTGTTGACGTTGGCGATGTTGTCGCTGATGGCGTCGAGCCACTTGCGGTGCACGGTGGCGCCGGTGCCCGCGATGCCGATGGCCTGGAAGATGGTCACGGGAGCCTCACTGGGTCCGCATCGAGGTGCGCAGCAGCGACATCCGGTCCGTCACGGCCTGCGTGACGAGCTGGTAGCGCAGCACCGTGTCGGTGTTGTTGATGGTCTCGGTGTCGAGGTTGACGTTGTTGCCGTCCTCGCGCGTCGGCTCGAGGGAGCGCGCGGTGGTGTGGCCCGTGGAGGCCACGCGGCGGGTCTCGCCCGACCGCACGGCGTCGCGCAGCGAGTCCTCGAACTGGACCCGGCCGGCGAGGAAGCTGGGGGTGTCGATGTTGGCCACGTTGTCGGCGATGGCCCGCTGGCGGGCCGACAACCCGTCCATGGCGACCCTGAGCGCCACGCTCGTCACGTCTGCGAACACCGGCGTGCCCTGCCTTCGGCTCGTCCCCCCGGCGCGGCCGGGAGGTGGTGCGACGGCCAGTCCGTGGCCGGGGGGGTGAGCCCTTCCTTGGCTCACAGGGGGCTTCGGCCGCACGGGTGGTTCCCTTGAGCGCAGGGCCGGGAGGGTGATCACGCGATGCGCCGGAGGGGTGACGCCCCGGCGCGCCTCCGCCGCCGGCGGCGTCGGGTGCGGTGTGCGGCAGCCGCTGTCGCCGTCCGCCCCCCGGAGGGGCGATGTGCGGCCATGTCGCCCCCGCGACCGCCCTCGGACGGCGACGTGTGGCCATGTCGCCCCGAAGGCGCCTGTCTCCAGGGCGACATGGCCACACGTCGCCGTCCGAGGGGGCTGGGCGGGTGACGACGTCGCGGGGCCGGGTGGCGACGCGCGAAGGCCCCGCGTCTCGTCGTCGAGCGCGGGGCGGTGGCGCCAGCCGGGAGGCCGGACGAGAGGCTGGGCTAGAGGGCGACGTCGAGGTAGAGCGCCTGCTCGCCGTCGCGGCGGGTCTCGCGGGCGTCGGCCAGGGCGTCGACGGCGCGGGCCTGGCGCCGGTTGAGGACGATGGCGCGCCCGAGGGCCTCGGCGGTGCGCGCCTGCCGCTCGGCGAGGGCGCGGGCGCGGTCGGCCAGGGGCGCGGGCAGGGGGCCGAGCCCGACGGGCGGCGCCCAGGGGCGGCGCGGGGTCGCCGGCGGGGCCTCGGCCTGGTGGTGCAGCCGGGCGAGGAGGTCCTCGGCGGCGGCGACCTCGAGCTCGAGGTCGCCCAGCGCCGCCTCCCACTGCGCGTGGAAGGCGCGCCCGCGGTCGTCGTCCCCGACGGGCGCGGTGGCGTCGACGACCGGAGCGCGGTCGCCGTCGAGCCGCGGCGCCGGGCGCCCGTCCGAGCGGCCGTCCCGGGGTGCGGGCACGGCGGCGCGACGCTCCTGCCGTGCCCGCAGCGCGGGGAGGAGCCCCCTGCGCCGGCTGCTCGTGTCCGCCACCGGGGTCAGGCGCTGACCGAGAGCAGGCCGCCGGCGGCGACGTCCACCGCACCGGTGCGCTGGGAGGGCAGGGCGGGAGCGGCCTGGGCGGCGGGAGCGGACTGCTGGGCGACGGCCTGGGCGGCCTCGTGCCAGGCGTCGCGCAGCGGCTCGACGAGCCCGCGGCAGGCGGCCGTGCGGGCGACGTCGCCACTGATGTTCGCCTCGACGAGCTCGGAGGCGAGGAAGGTGTAGAGGCTCGCCAGACCGGCGGCTCCGGCCCACCCGGAGGCGCCCGTGGTGTCGAGGGAGCCGTGCAGCTCGGTGACGACGTCCTGGGCGTGCTGCAGCTGCACGTTGGCGCCGGCGCGGTCCCCGGCGGCCTGCGCGCGCTCGGCGCGCGAGAGGTCGAGCACGAGCCGGTCGTAGAGCATCGTCAGCAGCTTGGCCGGCGAGGCCGTAGCCACGGCGTCGGCGAGGAAGCGGGCGCGCGCGGCGGCGGGGTTGTGCACGGGAGGTCCCTCTCGTCGTTCCCGTCCCCCACCGGTCGGCGGAGGTCGGAGGTGGTCTGCGGTGGCGCGGGGCGCGGTCACCGGCGCGGTGCCGGCGGCGCGCCGGCGAGGTCGGGCCCGCGGGCCCCGGGGGCGGCGCCCCGCCGGGCAGGGCGCCTCCCGGCGCGGTGCCCGGAGGTCAGCTCCAGCTGGGCAGGCCGGCGATCTGGCTGGCGAGGTAGCCCCCCTGGGAGTTCAGCCCGGAGAGGGCCGTCTCGAGCGCGGCGAACTGCCGGTCGAGCGTCGCCTGCCGGAGCGCGAGCCGGTCGTCCCAGCGCGAGATCTGCTCGGTCAGGTCGCTCGCGGTGCCGCGGCGGCCGGTGATGGCCGTGGTCACCGAGCCGGTGGTGGGGTCGCTCGCCTGCTTCGCCACGGCGGCCAGCCGCTCGGCGAGGCCCGTGACGATCGACTCCGCCCTCTGCGGGTCCGAGGCGGCCAGCGCGTCGAACTTCGCCTGGTCGAAGCTGAGGGTCCCGTCCCGGCTCAGCTCGATGCCGGCCTCGGAGGGGGACACGCCGCTCGCCGTGACGGCGGACATCAGGTTCTGCACCGTCGAGCGCACCACGCTGTCACCCGCGAGCGGGCCGGTGGTGCTCGCGCTGCCGCCGGAGCCCGGGGTCGCCGCGCTCTGGCTGCGCATCTCCTGCAGCGCGATGTTGACCGAGTCGACGAGGCTCTTCGTCGCCGTGGCCGCCGACGAGCGGTCCCGCTCGACGGAAACGGTGACGAGCTCGCCCGTCGCCTTCGTGGGCGTGATGGTGGCGCCGGGCAGCAGCCCGTCGAAGGTGCCCGTCGCCGACGACAGCACGAAGCCGCCACCGAGGTCGATCTGCGCGTCGCGGCCCTCGGCGAGGACGACCTCCTCCCCCAGGGCGGGGTCGACGCCCGACAGCTCGAAGCGACCGGCCTCGCCCGTCGTGGTGCTGGACACCTGCAGCCGGTACTGGCCCGGCGAGACCTGCAGCACGGTGGCGCGCATCCCCAGCGACGAGTCGCCGTTGATGGCCGCGGCCACGTCGCTGACGGTGCCGTTGCCCCCGACGAGGAGCCGCACCGCGTCGGTCCCCTTGCTGGGGAACTCGATGGCGACCTCGTACGGCGGGCCGTCGACCACGGTGGCGTCGGCGGCGACGTCCGCCCCCGTCACGACGGAGTGGGCGGCGGCGAGGTGGTTGACGGAGAAGCTCACCGAGCCGGGACGGCTGTCGGCGGAGGCGATGCCGGTCGCGGTCACGTCCGGCGACGAGGAGCGGGCCGTCGTCGCCGTCCATGCCGCCCCCGGCGCCGGCGTGCCGGCCGTCGTGGTCGGGAGGACCTTCGCGGCCATCGTGGCGATGGAGGACAGCCGCGTGTTGATGGACTGGAACGCCGAGACCTGCTTCTCCGCGGCGCTGAGCTGCTGCTTGAGCTTCGTCTGCGACGCCGACTCGACGGCCATGAGCGCGCTGACGATGCTCTTGGTGTCGAGGCCGCTCGACAGGCCTCCGATCGAGAGCCCTCCGGCCATGTCCATCTCCTCGGTCTGGGGTGGTGCGGCTCCCCCGCCGGTGTCGGAGGACTGCTGTGGTCTGTGCATCGGCGCCGGGAGGCGGGAGCTGAGCCCGCCGCACCGGGCGGGGCGCCGTCCGGGTGAGCAGATCCCCCGGACGTCGCAACGGCGGCCCCGAGCTCGCTCGGGACCGCCGTTGCGGGTGCTGCTGGTCGTGCGTGCGGGCTGACGCCCGCCGTGCTCAGCGGAGCAGGGACAGGACGCCCTGGCCCATCTGGTTGGCCTGGGCCAGCATCGCCGTGCCGGCCTGGGACAGGATCTGGGACTTCGTGAAGGACACCATCTCCGCGGCCATGTCGGTGTCGCGGATCCGGCTCTCCGACGCCGAGAGGTTCTCGACCGAGACGTTGAGGTTCTTGATCGTCATCTCGAGCCGGTTCTGCTTCGCACCCAGGTCCGCCCGCGCCGTCGAGACGGTGCCGATCGCCGTGTCGATGAGGGCGATCGCCGACTGGGCACCCGACGGCACCGCGGGCGGGCCCGCCGCTGCGGGGGTCGTGACGTCGATGGTGTTGAGGCCGAGGCCGGTGGCGTCCATGTCGGTGCCGATGGCGACGGCGATCTGCTCGCCGCCGTTGGCCCCGACCTGGAAGGCGCCGTTGTACGTGCCGTCCAGCAGCTTCTTGCCGTTGAACTGGGTGGTGTCGGAGATCCGGGTGAGCTCCTCGCGCAGCTGGACGATCTCCTTCTGGATGTTGCCCTTGGCGGAGGCGTTGAGGCCACCGTCGTTCGCGGCCTGGACCGACAGGTCGCGCATGCGCTGCAGGATCGAGGTGCTGGTGGACAGCGCACCCTCGGCGGTCTGGACGACGCTGATGCCGTCCTGGGCGTTGCGGACGGCGACCTTGAGGCCACCGACCTGCGAGCGCAGGCCCTCGGAGATCGCCAGGCCGGCCGCGTCGTCCGCCGCGCGGTTGATCCGCAGGCCGCTGGACAGCTTCTCGAGGGAGCTGGACACCGAGTTCTGCGTGACCGACAGGTTCCGGTAGGCGTTGAACGCGGCGACGTTGTTGTTGATCTGGAAACCCATGACTGTCTCTCTTCCCTGAGGGTCGTGCGTCGGACGGCCCCCGTCCGTGGGGGCGTGCTCGTGTCATCGGCCGAGCGGGCGGGGACCTGAGCGGGCTCCCCCTGTCGTCACCCGGACGAGTCGCCCGGGGACGCCGCAGCGGCGGCCCCGGGCCTGGGCTCGGGACCGCCGTTGCGGGTGCTGCTGGTCGTGCGTGCGGGCTGACGCCCGCCGTGCTCAGCGGAGCAGGGACAGGACGCCCTGGCCCATCTGGTTGGCCTGGGCGAGCATCGCCGTGCCGGCCTGGGACAGGATCTGGGACTTGGTGAAGGACACCATCTCCTGCGCCATGTCGGTGTCGCGGATGCGCGACTCCGACGCCGAGAGGTTCTCGACCGAGACGTTGAGGTTCTTGATCGTCATCTCGAGCCGGTTCTGCTTCGCACCCAGGTCCGCCCGCGCCGTCGAGACAGTGCTGATGGCCGTGTCGATGCGGTCGATGGCGCCCTGCGCGCCGGTGCCGTAGGCGGTGATGACGCCGTTGCCGTCGCGCGTGCTGGGCGTCGAGGCGGCGGTGACGTCGATGACGCTGGTGCCGAGACCGGCGGCGTCCATGTCGGTCGTGATGGCGACGGAGATCTGCTCGCCGCCGTTGGCCCCGACCTGGAAGGCGCCGGTGTAGCCGCCGGTCAGCAGCGCCTTGCCGTTGAACTGCGTGGTGTCGGAGATGCGCGTCAGCTCCTCGTTCAGCTGCGTGATCTCCTTCTGGATGTTGGTCTTGGCGGAGGCGTTGAGGCCACCGTCGTTCGCGGCCTGGACGGACAGGTCGCGCATGCGCTGCAGGATGGCGGTGCTGGTGCCGAGGGCGCCCTCGGCGGTCTGGACGACGGAGATGCCGTCCTGGGCGTTGCGGACGGCGACCTTGAGGCCACCGACCTGGCTGCGCAGGCCCTCGCTGATGGCCAGGCCGGCCGCGTCGTCGGCGGCGCGGTTGATCCGGAGGCCGCTGGAGAGCTTCTCGAGGGAGCTGCTGACCGAGTTCTGCGTGACCGACAGGTTCCGGTAGGCGTTGAACGCGGCGACGTTGTTGTTGATCTGGAAACCCATGAGGTGTGCCTCTTCCGTGAGGTGGTGCGGTGGTGGTCGCGCCCCCGTCCGTGGGGGCGTGCTCCTGTCATCGGCCGCGCGGGCGCGGGCCTGAGCCGGCTTCCCCCGACGTCACCCGAACGGTGCCCGGGGACGCCGAAGCGGCGGCCCGAGCTCGCTCGGGACCGCCGCTGCGGGTGCTGCTGGTCGTGCTGGTGGTGCTGGGCACTCGCGGGCTCGCGCCCGCCGTGCTCAGCGGAGCAGGGACAGGACGCCCTGGCCCATCTGGTTGGCCTGGGCCAGCATCGCCGTGCCGGCCTGGGACAGGATCTGGGACTTCGTGAACGAGACCATCTCCGCGGCCATGTCGGTGTCGCGGATCCGGCTCTCCGAGGCGGACAGGTTCTCGACCGAGACGTTGAGGTTCTTGATCGTCATCTCGAGCCGGTTCTGCTTCGCACCCAGGTCCGCCCGCGCCGTCGACACCTTGCCGATGGCCGCGTCGATCGTCGCGAGGGTGCCCGCGGCGTCGACCACGAGCGGGACGTCGGGGTCCGTCCCGGGGGTGGCACCGGCGGTCGCGACACCGAGCCCGACCGCGCCGAGGCCGGCGGGCGTGCCGCCCGAGGTGATCGTCACGGAGATCTGCTCGCCGCCGTTGGCCCCGACCTGGAAGGCGCCGTTGTAGGTGCCGTCCAGCAGCTTCTTGCCGTTGAACTGGGTGGTGTCGGCGATCCGGGTGAGCTCCTCGGAGAGCTGGTTGAACTCCTTCTGGATGTTCCCCTTGGCGGAGGCGTTGAGGCCACCGTCGTTCGCGGCCTGGACCGACAGGTCGCGCATGCGCTGCAGGATCGAGGTGGAGGTCGACAGGGCGCCCTCGGCGGTCTGGACGACGCTGATGCCGTCCTGGGCGTTGCGGACGGCGACCTTGAGGCCACCGACCTGGCTGCGCAGGCCCTCGCTGATCGCCAGGCCGGCCGCGTCGTCCGCCGCGCGGTTGATCCGCAGGCCGCTGGAGAGCTTCTCGAGGGAGCTGCTGACCGAGTTCTGCGTGACCGACAGGTTCCGGTACGCGTTGAACGCGGCGACGTTGTTGTTGATCTGGAAACCCATGAGGTGTGCCTCTTCCGTGAGGTGGAGCTGATGGTGGTCGAGCCCCCGTCCGTGGTGGCTCCCCCTCCTCATCGACCCGTCGGCCCGGCGCCTGACGAGGAGGCCGCGGCCGTCACCCGGACGGCCCCGCAGGACGCCGCAGCGGCGGCCCCGAGCTCGCTCGGGACCGCCGCTGCGGGTGCTGCTGAGGCGCTGCTCGTGCTGGCTGGCGGGCTCGCGCCCGCCGCGCTCAGCGGAGCAGGGACAGGACGCCCTGGCCCATCTGGTTGGCCTGGGCCAGCATCGCCGTGCCCGCCTGGGACAGGATCTGGGACTTCGTGAAGGACACCATCTCCGCGGCCATGTCGGTGTCGCGGATCCGGCTCTCCGACGCCGAGAGGTTCTCGACCGAGACGTTGAGGTTCTTGATCGTCATCTCGAGCCGGTTCTGCTTCGCACCCAGGTCCGCCCGCGTCGTCGAGACCGTGCCGATGGCCGCGTCGATGGCCGTGAGCGCCGCGGTGGAGCCGGCGTCCGTCGTGACGTTGAGCGCGCCCACCCCGAGGCCCGCAGCGCTGAGCGCCGTGTTCGTGGCGGGGTCGGCGTTGGCGGTGATGCGGACGGCGATCTGCTCGCCGCCGTTGGCGCCCACCTGGAAGGCGCCGTTGTAGGTGCCGTCCAGCAGGTTCTTGCCGTTGAACTTGGTCGTCGTCGAGATGCGGGTGAGCTCCTCGGCGAGCTGGTCGACCTCCTTCTGGATGTTGCCCTTGGCGGAGGCGTTGAGGCCACCGCTGTTGGCCGACTGCACGGTGAGGTCGCGCATGCGCTGCAGGATCGAGGTGCTGGTGGACAGCGCACCCTCGGCGGTCTGGACGACGCTGATGCCGTCCTGGGCGTTGCGGACGGCGACCTTGAGGCCACCGACCTGCGAGCGCAGGCCCTCGGAGATCGCCAGGCCGGCCGCGTCGTCCGCCGCGCGGTTGATGCGGAGACCCGAGGACAGCTTCTCGAGGGAGCTGGACACCGAGTTCTGCGTGACCGACAGGTTCCGGTAGGCGTTGAACGCGGCGACGTTGTTGTTGATCTGGAAACCCATGACTGGAGTCCTCTTCCGTGAGGTGGAGCAGGTGGTGGTCGGAGAGCCCCCGTCCGTGGTGGCTCCGCCTCCTCATCGGCCCCCACGACGGAGGCTTGAGGGGTCTGTTCGCCACTGACCCGACCGGGTAAACGGCCGAGCGCGCGGCGAGGCGGGTCAGGCCGGCAGGGCCTGGCGCGTCACCCACGGCGCCGGCCGCACGGCCTGGCGCTGCGCGGGCACGGCGGCGGCTGCCGCGACCGCGGCCGCGGAGGCGGCCGTCCGCGCGGGCGCCGCGGCGCGGGAGGCCAGCTCCTCGCGGGCCTGCGCGGAGCGGGCGGCGCTGCCGACGCCCGCCGCGGCGGCGTGCAGGGCGACGTCGGCGTAGAAGGCCTCGCGGCGACGGGCCGCGACGCCCACAGGGGCCTCGGCCGGTCGCTGGGGCTCGAGCACGGCCTCCATGCCGGCGCGCAGGAGGCCGAGCGCCTCGGTGCGCAGCTGGCTCACGCGCGACTCCGTGACGCCGAGCTCCTCGGCGACCTCGGCCAGCGGGCGCTGCTCGAGGAAGGTGCCGACGACGACGCGGCGCAGCCGCTCGGGCAGCGCGGCGACGCCGGCGCCCATGACGCGCATGCGCTCGGCGCGCAGCGCCAGCTCCTCGGGACCGGGCCGCTCGTCGGCCAGGCCCTCGGCCCACGTGCGGGCGAGCGCCTCGCCGCCGTCGCCCGAGCCCGCGACCGGGGCGTCGAGGCTGGAGACGGTCACGCCGGACTCGGCCCGGCGGCGGTCGACCTCGGCGGTCCCGACGCCCATGGCCCCCGCCAGCTCCTCGCGGGTGGGCCGGCGGCCGAGGGTGGCCGTGAGGGAGTCCTCGACGCCGTGCATCTCCCGGCCGCGCGAGCGGACGCCGCGGCTCACGAGGTCCATGACCCGCAGCTCGTCGAGCACGGCCCCGCGGATGCGGGTGCTCGCGTACCGCGTGAAGGGGACGCCGGTCTCCTCGTCGTACCCGCGCGCGGCCTGCAGCAGCCCGGCGGCACCGGCGCCGGCGAGGTCGCCGGAGTCGACGTGGGCGGGCAGGCGCATGGCGACCTCCCGGACCACGTGGCCGACGAGCGGCAGGTGGGCGGTGACGAGCGCCTCGACGGCGGCCGCGTCACGGCGGGAGGTGCGGGGGGAGGCGCTGCGGGGAGCGGTCGCGGCGCGCGCGGTGCGCGGGGCGGCGGGCTCGGCCGTGCGCTGCGTCGGGATCATCACGCTGCAGTCCTCGTCCCGGCGGCTGAGGGCCTTGAGCCCGGACGGGTCACGGCGTCGCCCCGGACCACCCGGTCGGACGCCCCCTCCCCGCCTCCCGCCGCCCCGGACCGCTCAGCCGTGGCGGCGCACCGCCGATGGGCGCACCGGACCACCTGCCGGCCGCCCGGCCGCCGCAGGAGCAGGACGCCCCCGGACCACCACCGGGGCGGACCACCGAGGAGAGGACCGTCATGGGCCTGGCAGAGCTGTCGAACGTGCTGTGGCGGGAGCGGGAGGTGCTCGAGCTCCTGCTCTTCAAGCTGGAGGAGGAGCAGCTCGTGCTCTCCAGCGGGCGCACGCGCTGGCTCGCCCACGCCACCCGCGAGGTGGAGGTGGTCCTCGACCAGGTCCGCGCCGCCGAGCTCGAGCGCGCCGTGCACGTGCAGGCGGTGGCCGCCGAGGTCGGCGTCGACGCCGGCGCCGGCCTGCGCCAGCTCGCCGAGGCCGTCGACGCCCCCTGGGACGAGGTCCTCGGCGCGCACCGCGACGCCTTCCTCGTCCTCACGAGCGAGATCAGCGCCACCGCGGCGGCCAACCGCGACGTCCTCGCCTCCGGGCGCCGGGCGCTCGACGAGGCCATGGCCTCCCTCGGCGAGGTCGGCCCGGGCACCCCCGTCGTCCCCGTGCAGACCTACGGCCCGCGCGGCGGGCACCGCTCCGGCGCGGCCGACGCGGGCTCCCGCGCGCGGCTCGTCGACGAGGCGCTCTGACCTCTCTCCCGCGGATCTCCTCCCCCGGAGAGCCTCAGCACCACGCCCGTCGCACCGATGGAGCGACGACGGCGGAGGGCCCCGTGCCCGCCCGCCACCCCGGACCGAGCCCCGCACGACACCGACACCGACGACCGACACCGATGCGGAGACCACGATGAGCACCTTCCAGGGCCTGTCCGTCGCCCTGAGCTCGCTGCAGTCCCAGCGGCGCGCGATGGACGTCGCCGGCCAGAACATCGCCAACGCGGCCACCCCCGGGTACACCCGCCAGCGCGCGGACCTCGTCTCGCAGGCGGGGCCGGTCAACCCGATCTCCAACGTGCGCGGCTGGACCACCGGCAACGGCGTGGCCGTCGCGGACATCACCCGGCTCACCGACCGCCTGGCCTCCAGCCGCGTCGAGATCACCACGGCCGACGCCGCGCTGGCCAGCACCCGCTCGGGCGTGCTCGACGCCGTCCAGGCCGGCTTCAACGAGCCCGGCGACACGGGCCTGCAGCACAAGCTCGGGCAGATGTGGACGGCCTGGTCGGCCCTCGGCGACCAGGACCCCCTGGGCACCGGCGGCGCCGCCGCCCGCGTCACCGTCGCCGGCCGCAGCGAGGAGGTCGCCGCGACGCTCCGCGAGGGCGCGGCCCAGACCGCCGCCACGTGGGGCGACGTGCGGGCCGAGCTCGGCACGCTGGAGACCTCGGTCAACAGCATCGCGACGTCCGTGGCCGACTACAACCGCCTCATCACCATCACCGAGACGACGGGCGCCACCGCGCACGAGCTCGCCGACCAGCGCGACCAGCTCGTCCGCCAGCTCTCCCAGCTCGTCGGCGCGACGAGCCGGCCCCGCCCCGACGGCGGCGTCGACGTCCTCGTCGGCGGCGAGGCGCTCGTCAGCGGCGCCGTCGCCCGCCAGGTCGCCGTCGCCGGGCCGCTCGCCATGAACGGCGCCGCGACCGGCCCGACGACCGTCACCTTCGCCGACACCGGCACGACCGCCGCCGTCGGCGGGGCCGCCGCCGCGCTCACCGAGGCCCTCACGACGACCATCCCCGGCGTCATGGCCGGCTACGACCGGGTCGCCCAGTCCGTCGCGACCCGCGTCAACGCCGCCCACGGCGACCCCGCGGTCTTCACCGCGGCCGACGGCGGACCCCTCACGGCGGCGAACGTCACCGCCTCGATCGCCCCCAGCGACGTCCGCGCCGGGACGGGCGGCCGCGGGGTCGAGGTCGCGGACGCCGTCGCCGCCCTGGCGGAGGACCCCTCCGGGCCGGACGGCCAGTGGCGCACCTTCGTCATCGGCGTCGCGGGCGCAGCCTCGGCCGCCGAGGTCCGCGCCACGGCGACGCAGACCAACAGCGACGCCGCCCGGGGGGCGCTCGTCGCGTCCACCGCCGTCGACGTCGACAGCGAGATGGTCGACCTGCTCACGTACCAGCGCGCCTACGAAGGAGCCGCCCGCGTGCTCACCACCGTGGACCAGATGCTCGACACGCTCATCAACCGCACCGGCGTGGTCGGACGATGAGCCCCGTCAGCGGCATCTCCGCCAGCCTGTCCAGCGCCGGCGGCGTCGGCGGCCGCTCCACCCTGCTCGGCGGCGGCGCCTCGGCGCTGGCCGGCATCTCGACGGCCGCGGCGCGCCTGGCGCGCTCGACCGAGGAGGTCTCCAGCGGGCGCGCCATCCACAAGCCCTCGGACGACGTCGTCGGCACCGACAAGGCCCTCGAGCTGCGTCGCGCCCTCGCGGCCGAGGACCGCTACGCGCGGTCCGGCTCGGACGCCACGGCGTGGCTCGGGACGACCGACGGCGCCCTCCAGCAGGGCATCGCCGTCCTCCAGCGCGTGCGCGCCCTCACCGTGCAGGCCGGCTCCGACGCCAACGGCCCCACCGCGCGGGCGGCCCTCGCCACCGAGGTCCGCGGGCTGCGCGACGACGTCCTGTCGGTCGCCAACACGACCTACCTCGGCCGACCGGTCTTCGGCGGCACGACGGGCGAGCCCCGCGCCTTCACCGAGTCCGGCGGCGTCGTCACGCCGGCGACGGACACCGGCACCGGGTCGGTCGTGCGCGGCCTCGCGCCCGGCACGAGCATCCGCGTGGACACCTCGGGCGCCGCGGCCTTCGGCGCCGGCGACGACTCGGTCTTCGCCGTCCTCGACCGCGTGGCGACCGCCATGACGACCGGCTCCGCCGAGTCCTCGGCCGCGCTGGCCGACCTCGACGCGGCCCTCGGCCGGATGACGACGGCGCTCACCGACGTCGGGACGCGCATGTCGCGCGTCGACTCGCTGCGCTCCCGCGGCGAGGACCGCGTGCTGTCCCTCACCTCGGCGAAGGCCGACGTCGAGGAGGTCGACCTCGCCAAGTCCCTCATGGAGCTGTCGATGCACGAGAAGGCCTACCAGGCCGCCCTCGGCGCGGCCGCCCGGACGTCGACGCCCACGCTCCTAGACTTCCTCCGGTGAGCGCTGCGACGACGCCCCCGCCCGCCCTGCCCGAGGTGCGCTTCGTCGCGCCGCTGCCGGGCCTCGAGCAGCTCACCCGCTTCGCGCTCGTGCGCCTCGACGACACGGGGACCCTGTACTCCCTGCAGTCGCTCGAGGCCGACGGCGTGCGCCTCGTCGTCCTCGCCCCCGGCGCCTGGTTCCCCGACTACGCGCCGGAGGTCGAGGAGGACGACGTCGAGGGCCTCGGCCTCGAGACGGCCGACGACGCGCTCCTGCTCGTCGTCATCACGCCGGGCGCGTCGCTCGCCGCCAGCACCGCCAACCTCCTGGCGCCGATCGTCGTCCACGCCGGCACGGGGCTCGCCGCCCAGGTGCTCCTCCCCCGCGGCGAGCACCCGCTGCGCGCGCCGCTCGTCGCCGCCTGACCCGCACCACCACGGGCGCCGCACCACCACGGCGTCCGGGGCGCCCTCCTGCACGGACTTCGTCGCCTCCTTCCGTGCAGTCGCCCCTCGGCACGGACTTCGTAGCCTTCTTCCGTCCTGGGCGCCCCTCGGCACGGATCTCGTAGTCCTTCTCCGTCCGGGACGGCGCCAGGCGCGGAGTTCGTAGCCCTTCTCCGTCGACCGGACGCGCCACCGCGTGTGTACGCTCGTCCACATGAGCGAACCCGCGCCGCCCCCGCCCGCCGACCGGCCGGGCGACCCGCTCGCCGGCGACCCGCGCTCCATGGCGCAGCGGATGCGCGACGGCGACTGGTACCGGGCCGTCGACGACCCCGAGATCACCGAGGCCGCCCACCGCGGCATCGAGCTGGCCGAGGCCTACAACGCCACGAGCTCGCGCCAGGAGGCGCTGCGCGCCGAGCTGCTGCACCGCCTCCTCGGCGCCGTCGGCGAGGGGACGGCGATCCGCCCTCCCCTGCACGTGGACTACGGCACCAACCTGCGCATGGGCGCGCGCTGCTTCGCCAACTTCGGGCTGACGGCCCTCGACGTCGCCGCCATCACCATCGGCGACGACGTCCAGATCGGCCCGCACGTCCAGCTCCTCACGCCGACGCACCCGCTCGACCCCGAGCTGCGGCGGGCCGGCTGGGAGGCCGCGGAGCCGATCACCGTCGAGGACGGCGTGTGGCTGGGCGGCGGCGTCGTCGTCTGCCCCGGCGTCACCATCGGCGCCGGCACGGTCGTGGGCGCCGGCTCCGTCGTCACGCGCGACCTGCCGCCGCGCGTCCTCGCCGTCGGCAGCCCCGCCCGCGTCGTCCGCTCCCTCGACGACGACGCCGGGCGGCCCGCGTGAGCGCGTCACCCACGCCCGAGGCCGCCCCCCGCTCGCCGCGGCCGCGGCGCACCGACCCGCACCGCCGCGAGCGCATCGTCGCGGCGGCGCTCGAGGTCCTCGCCGAGCACGGCGTCGCCGGGACCACGCACCGGCGGGTCGCCGCGGCGGCCGACGTCCCCCTCGGGTCGACGACCTACCACTTCGCCTCGCTGGCCGACCTGCGCGCCGCCGCGTACCACGCGCTCTCGGAGCGGGTCTCGCAGCAGTACGAGGCCGCGCTGGCCGGCGCGCGCACGCCGGCGCAGCTCGTCGACGCCGTCACCGACCTCGTCATGGGCGACGCCGGCGCGGGCGCGGCCGACTGGTCGGTCACGTACGAGCTGTACCTCGAGGCGCTGAAGGACCCGGCCCTGCGCGAGGTCACCGAGGGGTGGATGGCCACGAGCCGCCGCGTCCTCGAGCGGGTCGTCGACCCGGCGACGGCCCGCGGGCTCGACGCGCTCGTCGAGGGCCTCGTCATGCACCGCCTCCTGTCCACCGCACCGATGGGCCGCGACGTCGTCCGCGAGGCGGTGCGCCGCGCCGTCGGCGCGCCTCCCGACGACCGCGCACCGGGCGCGGCCGCCTCCGGCGGCGGCGCCACCGCACCGACAGCGACTCCCCCCGAGACACCGGCCGGCCGAGACGGAGACCCCCGCACGTGAGCACCGCCACCCCTCTCGCCGCCCCGGTCGTCAGCCGGGCGGTCGGCGCGACCTACGTCGCCTTCATCGGCTCGGGCTTCGCCTTCGCCAGCTGGGCCTCGCGCATCCCCCAGGTGCGGGACCGGCTCGACCTGTCGACCGCCGCGCTGGGCCTCGTGCTCCTCGCCATCGCCGCCGGCTCCGTCCTCGCGCTGCCGGCCTCCGGCCCCGTCATCGCCCGCATCGGCTCGCGGCGCATGGTCGCCGTCATGGCCGTGCTGCTCGGGTCGGCGCTCGTCGTCGCCTCGGGCGGCGTGCTGGCGGGGGCGCTGCCCCTGCTCGTCCTCGGGCTCTTCCTGCTCGGCCTGGCGAACGGCGCCTGGGACGTCGCCATGAACGTGCACGGCGCCGTCGTCGAGCGCCTCGTCGGCCGCACGATCATGACGCGCTTCCACGCCGGCTTCAGCGTCGGCACGGTGGCCGGTGCGCTGCTCGGCACGCTGCTCGTGCACCTCGACGTACCGGTGCCGTGGCACCTCGCCGTGGTGGGCGTGGTCGTCGCCGTCGCCGTCCCCCTCGGCTCCCGGGCCTTCGTCCCCGACGACAGCGCCGCCGACCTCGAGCCGCTGGACGACGGGGGCGTCGCGGACGAGCCGGCGCTCGACGAGGCCGCCGGCTCCCTCGCGACCGGTCCGGAGCCCACCGCGTCCCCCGCGGCGGCGCCCGCGGTCGCCACGCGCGGCGCGTTCGCGTCCTGGACCGAGCCGCGGACGCTCCTCATCGGCGTCTTCGTGCTCGCCTTCGCCTTCGCCGAGGGCACGGCCAACGACTGGATCGCCGTGGCGGTCATCGACGGCTACGGCGCGGACGCCGCTCTGGGCACGCTCACCTTCGCCGTCTTCCTCACGGCCATGACGGTGGGCCGCTGGTACGGCCCCGACCTGCTCGACCGCTTCGGGCGGGTGGCGACCATCCGCGTCATGGCGTCGGTCTCCCTCGTCGGGCTGCTCCTCTTCATCCTCTCCCCGGTCCTCCCGCTCGCCCTCGTCGGCGCCCTCCTCTGGGGCGGCGGCATCGCGCTCGGCTTCCCGCTCGGCATGAGCGCCGCCGCCGACGACCCGGCCCTGGCGCCCGGCCGGGTCAGCGTCGTCGCCTCGATCGGCTACGTCGCCTTCCTCGCCGGGCCCCCGCTCATCGGCCTGCTCGGGGAAGCGGCCGGGGTACTGCGGGCGGTGTCCGTCGTCGCCGTCCTGCTCGCGCTGGCGCTGCTCGTGTCCGGCTCGGTGCGCCCGCTCGAGCGCGCTCAGACCCGACGCGCGACGACGGCGTAGAGCGGGTCGCCGCGGTAGGTGCCGCCGCGCTCGGGCCCCGGCGGCGTGCGCAGGGAGACCTCGGGCTCGGTGAGGCCGCCGGCTCGGCGCAGGTACTCGGCGACGAGCGCGCAGCGGCCGTCGTCGTCCGTGGCGAGCCACCCGTGGACGGCCTTCGTCGGGAAGCAGCGGTTCGAGAAGGTGAGGACGACGGGGCCGCCCGGGCGCAGCACGCGCGCCGCGTCGGCGAGCACCTCGACGGGGCGCACGAGGTAGTCGACCGACACGCAGCAGAGGACGGCGTCGACGGAGGCGTCGTCGAAGGGCAGCCGCGGGTCGACGTTGAGGTCGTGGACGACGCGCCGGGTCGCCATCGGGTTGGCGTCGAGCTCGGCCGCGTTCATGCCGAGGACGACGAGCTCGTCGGGCGCGCGGCGCAGGTGCGAGACCCACGACGACATGAGGTCGAGCACGACCCGGGAACGCCCGTCCGGGCGCCGCGACGACCCGTCGACGCCCAGCTCGGCGTAGAGGTCGCCCACCGCGGCGATCGCGGCGTCGTCGATGTGCGTGACGAGCCGCTGCGGCACGTAGAACCGGCTGTCGGGCGAGGGGTCGTCGCGCTCGAAGAACCACGCGGGGAAGGGCTCGGGCACCGGCGTCGTCACCGGAGCAGCGTCACCCGGCGGGCTCGGCGGGGCACCCGGGGCGTGGCGGCGAGACCTGTTCGACGCTGGTGACCGTGCACGGTCACCAGCGTCGAACACCTCGCGCGTGCTAGGGACGGGGCGTGCACGAGGACCCCGCCGGACCACCCGCCGACGCCGCACCCGCGAGCCGACCGGCGCTGCCGGCCACGGCGTCCCCGCTCGGACTGCGCGCGACGCTGCTGGTCCTCCTCGCCGTCGCCGGCGCCACGGCGGCCGTCTTCGGTGGCCTGGCGGTCGTCCTGCTGCTCGTCCCCGCCGCCCGCAGCTCCTTGGCGGCGGCCTTCGTGCTCCTCCTGCCGGTGCCCTACCTGGCCGTCCTCGGCGTCGTCCACGTCGGTCTCCGCCGCGTCGGGGCGGGCTGGGCTGCGCTCGGCTTCCACCGCCCCACCGCACGGCTGTGGCACCTCGCGTGGCAGCTGCCGCTCCTGCTGGTCACCGCGCTCGTCGTCCAGCTCCTCGTCCTGCTGCCCCTGGGCAGCGCGCCACCGCAGGAGGACGCTGTGGACGACCTCGCCGCCGGGGTGGCGCCCGGCCTCGTCGCGGTGCTGCTCGTCGTCGTCGTGGTCGTCGCTCCGGTCATGGAGGAGACCCTCTTGCGGCGTCGTGCTCGGGGGCTTGCGTCGGCGCTGGCACCCCGCAGCGGCCGTGGTCGTCAGCGCGGCGCTCTTCGCCGCGATCCACGGGGTCCTCGTCGTGATGCCCTACCTCGCCGTCCTCGGCGTCGGGCTCGCCGTCCTGCGGGAGGTCCACCGCACCCTGTGGGCGCCGGTCATCGCGCACGCCGCGAACAACGCCCTGGCGAGCCTGTCGGTCCTCGTGGTGCTCACCGGCTGACGTCGCCCGCCGCCCCGACGCGGGCCCGGGCTCAGCTCGTGACGTCCTTGCTCGTCATCCGCGCCCACGCCGCGCCGAGCAGGACGACGACCCAGCCGGCCTGCAGGAGCAGCCCGTCACCCACACCGCCCAGCGCCAACGGGTCGCGCAGCAGGTCGGCGAAGCGCAGCCACCCGTCGGTGAAGAGCCACGGGTGGAGGAAGGACAGCTGCGGCACCTGGCCCATGATCTGGACGAGGACGACGACGATCGCGGTCGCCGACATGGCCGCGACGGGCACCTCGGTGAGCGTCGAGACGAGCAGCCCCAGCGCCGCGACCGTCGTGAGCATCGCCGTCGCGTAGGCGGTCACGGCGGCGAGGCGCAGCAGCCCCTCGCCGTAGGACGCCGTCGTGCCGCTGAGCAGGACGACGTCGCCCACCGGGAAGAGCACGAGCCCGACCAGGACGCCCGTCACGGCGATGGCGAGCGCGGCGACCGCCGCGTACAGCACCGTCGCGACGAACTTGGTGACGAGGAGGCGCGTGCGGTCGACGGGCGTGACGAGCAGGTAGCGCAGCGTGCCGCTCGAGGCCTCGCCGGCCACCGACTCCCCCGCCACGACGGACACGACGAGCGGCAGGAACACGGGCAGCGACGCCGTCAGCGAGGCGAAGGCCAGGAAGAGGCCGTTCTGCGTCAAGGACGCGAGGAAGGGCGGGCCGCCGCCGGTCCCCGGGTCCGCGTCGCCCGTCGCCAGGTCGACGCCCACGCCGACGAGCGCCGTGAGCAGCGCGAGGACGACGAGCATGACGACGTTGCGACGCCGGCTCAGCACGAGCGCCAGCTCCGAGCGCAGGAGCCGCAGGTCGGCCGCCGCGCCGGACGGGCGACGACCGGCGGCGGCCGAGGCCCCGCCCCCCGGTCGCGCGGGCCCGCCGGTCGCCGGAGCGGTGTCAGGCGCGGACATCGGCGGCCTCCCCGGTGAGGTCGACGAAGAGGTCCTCGAGCGTCGCGCGCTCCAGGCGCAGCTGGCGCACCCCGACGCCCGCGCCCACGAGCGCGATGAGCAGACGCTCCGGGTCGGGCCCGCCGGGCGACAGCTCCCCGCGGGCCTCCTCCCCCGCCGACGTCACCGCGCCGACGCCCTCGGCGCGCAGCACGCGGGCGGCGCCGACGGCGTCCCGCGCCTCCACGACGACGCGCGTCGTCGTGCCCGCCGTCACGTCCACCAGCGTCCCCTGCGCGACGAGGTGCCCGGCGCTCATGACGCCGACGTGGCTGCACAGCTGCTCGACCTCGGTGAGCAGGTGCGTGGAGACCATGACGGTGGTGCCGTCGGCCGCGAGCTCGCGCACGAGCGCGCGCACCTCGCGGGTGCCCTGCGGGTCGAGGCCGTTGGTCGGCTCGTCGAGCACCAGCAGGTCCCGCGGGCGAAGCAGCGCCGCGGCCAGGCCGAGGCGCTGCTTCATGCCGAGGCTGTAGACGCGGAAGCGCTTGTCGGCCGCGGCCGTGAGCCCGACCCGCTCGAGGGCGTCCCCGATGCGGCGCCGCGCGGTGCGCGGGTCGACCGTGCGGTCGGCGGCGTCCGCGCGCCGCAGGTTGGCGGCGCCGCTGAGGTACGGGTGGAACGCGGGCCCCTCGACGAGCGCGCCGACGCGCGGCAGGACCCGCGCCCGGGCCTCGGGCACCGGCTCGCCCAGCAGCCGGACCTGCCCGGACGTCGGCGCGACGAGGCCGATGAGCATGCGGATCGTCGTCGTCTTGCCGGAGCCGTTGGGCCCGAGGAAGCCGTAGACGGCGCCCCGGGGGACCTCGAGGTCGAGTTCGGCCACGGCCACCTGCCCGCCGCGGAAGCGCTTCGTCAGGCCGCGCGTGGCGACGGCGAGCGCCCCGGCGGCGTCCGGGTCGTCCAGGTCGGTGGCCGCGACGTCGCCGCGGGCCCCCGGCCGCGGGGCCGCGGGGGCGCCCGCGGCCGCCGTCACGGCACGGCGGCGGGGTCGAGGGCCGCCTGCTCGAGCACCGAGGTCGGCACCGCGCCGACGAGCACGCGGCCGTCGTCGAGCGCGAGGACGCTGACGAGCGCGGTCTGCAGCGCGCGGCCGCTGCCGTACTCGCCCGAGACCGGCTGCGCGGCGTCGAGCAGGGCCTGGCCGGCGCCGACGTCGCCCGCGCCGCCCGTCAGACCGCCGGCCGCGCCGCGCAGGACGGCGACGGCGTCCCAGCCCTCGCCGACGACGGTCGGCGCCGCACCCTCCGGTGCGCTCCCCCGGCCGGACGAGCTCACGGGGCCCTCCCCGGTCCAGCCGGAGCTCGCGCCGTGACGGCCCTCCGGCACCGAGCCCTCGGCCATCGCGGCCCCCAGGGACGGCGCCTCGCGGACCTCGGCGCCGTCGGGCGGCGTGAAGGCGAAGACGTCGTCGTCGGGGACGGCGTAGGAGAGGTCGGTGAAGGCCGTCCGCAGCGCCGGGTCGCTCGCGCCGCGCGCGGTGACCTGGACGCTGAGGGGGTAGGACGTCTCGGCGTCGACGGCGAGGCGCACCTCGCCGACGAGCGAGATGGTGCTGCGCGGGCGCAGCACGAGGTCGTAGGCGTCGCGCCCGGCCACGGTGGTCGTGCCGTCGAGGAGGACCTCGGTGGTCGGGTCGAGCGCGGCGAGCGCCCGCTGCGCGGCCTCGGCGGGCGTCGCGCCCGGCATCGGCGCGTCAGCGCCCTCGTCGCCGGCGGACCCGCGGGCGGCCTCGAGCTGCTCCTGCGACGGGAGCTCGGCGTGCACCGCCGTGCGCTCGTCGCTGCGCCAGACCCACGCGTCCGTGCCGTCGCGGACGACGTCCGTCTCGGAGAAGGACCCGAGCAGGGCCAGGCGCTGGCGCTGCTCGCCGTCGCTCCACACCCGCAGGGTGGTCGTGCCGGTGAGCAGGCCGACCAGGTCGCCGCCACCGGCGCCCTGCCCCTGCGGCAGCTCGGGCAGGCCGAGGTCGGAGGTGTGCTCGACCGTGCCGGAGAACGGCAGCTCCTGCGCGGACGCGACGTCGGCCAGCAGCTGCCCGGCGGTGGTCGGCGGGAGGTCGGGGTCGGCGCTCGCGACGCCCGGCACGACGACGGCACCGGCGACGACGGCGCCCGTCGTGGCGGCGGCCAGCGCCCAGCGGCTGCGGGTCCTCATGGAGCCAGTGTGCGCTCCGGTCACGCCGTGCGTCCCGGGGACCGCGCCCACCACCGCGACCGCCGCCGTGCGCCCCGCCGGCCGCGGCGCCCGCACCGCCAGTCCGACGATCCAGCTCGAGTCCGACGTCGCGCGGGTGGTCCGGCGTCGTGGACGTGCGGAGCGTCGGACTCGAGGCGCGACGTCGGAGTGGGCGCGCGCGGTCGGACCCGTCGCCGACGGGGGCCCGTCGTCGAGCAGGAGCGGGAGCCCGGCCCCGGCGCGCCGCGTGCCGCCGGCGCGTCGCCCGGCCGACCGCTCGCGAGGTCCGGAGCGGCTCAGCGACGCGGGAGGAGGTCCACCCGCAGGTCCGGCCCGAGGCGCACGACGTCGTCGACCTCGAGCCGGGCGATCGCGTCCATCGAGGCGCCGGTCGACGCCGTCACGACGGCGGCGGTCCCCTGCCCGAGCAGCGCGGGGGCGAGGTAGGCGCGCACCCGGTCGACGAGGCCGGTGTCGAGGAAGGCGCCGGCGAGGCGCGGCCCGCCCTCGAGCATCACCGAGCGCACGCCGCGCGCGTGGAGCGCGGCGAGAGCTCCTGGCAGGTCCACCCCGCCGGCCGGGCCGCGACCGACGTCGGCGGCCGTGAGGACGACGCACTCCCCCGCGCCCGGCCCGCTCCCCGCGCGCACCGCGGCGCCGGCGGGCGTGCGCCCGTCGGCGTCGAGCACGACGCGCAGCGGCGCGCGGGACGCGAGCGCCTCGTCGGCGACCGCGTCGCCGGTCGGCGGCAGGTCGCGGACCGTCAGCGACGGGTCGTCGGCGAGCACCGTGCCGACGCCGACGACGACGGCGTCGCTGCGGGCGCGCAGCAGGTGCGCGTCGGCGCGGGCCTGCGGCGAGGTGATCCAGCGGCTCGTCCCGTCGGCGGCGGCGCTGCGCCCGTCGAGCGTGGCGGCCAGCTTCCACGTGACGTGCGGGCGGCCCGTGCGCTGCGCGTGCAGCCAGGCCTCGTTGACCCGCCGCGCCGCCTCCGCATGCTCCGACTCGGCGCGGACGACGTCGACCCCCGCCGCCGCGAGGGTGCGCGCGCCCCCGGCGGCGCGGGAGTCCGGGTCGGGGACCGCCAGCACCACCCGCGCGACGCCCGCGGCCAGCAGGGCCTGCGAGCACGGCCCCGTGCGGCCGGTGTGGTCGCAGGGCTCGAGGGTGACGACCGCCGTCCCGCCGCGGGCCCGCGCCCCGGCCGCGCGCAGGGCGCCGACCTCGGCGTGCGGCCCCCCGGCGCGGGCGTGCCAGCCCTCCCCGACGACGTCGCCCGCGGCGTCGAGGACGACGCAGCCGACGACGGGGTTGGGGCTCGTGCCGCCCAGCCCGCGCGCGGCGAGGGCGACGGCCCGGGCCAGGGCCGCCCGCTCGGCGGCGCGCAGCCCTCCCGTCGCGCCGTCCGTCGCGCCGCCGGACCCGTCGTCGCCCCCGCTCACCCCTGCAGCGCGGCGTCGACGACGCCGCGGGCCTCCTCGAGGACCTGGTCGAGGTGCTCCTCGCCGCGGAAGGACTCGGCGTAGATCTTGTAGACGTCCTCGGTGCCCGAGGGGCGCGCCGCGAACCAGGCGCTCTCCGTCGTCACCTTGAGCCCGCCGATCGCCGCGTGGTTGCCGGGCGCCTCGGTGAGCTTGGCGGTGATCGCCTCGCCGCCGACCTCGGAGGCGGTGACGGCCTCGGGCGACAGCTTCCCGAGCCGCGCCTTCTCCTCGCGGCCGGCCGGGGCGTCCACGCGCTTGTACGCCGACGCTCCGTACCGCTCGACGAGGTCGCCGTGCAGCTCGCTCGGCGAGCGACCGGTGACCGCGCGGATCTCCGAGGCGAGCAGCGCCAGGAGGATCCCGTCCTTGTCCGTCGTCCACACGGTGCCGTCCTTCCGCAGGAAGGAGGCGCCGGCGCTCTCCTCGCCGCCGAAGACGACCGAGCCGTCGAGCAGCCCGTCGACGAAGAACTTGAAGCCCACCGGCACCTCGAGCAGACGGCGGCCCGCGCCGTCGACGACGCGGTCGATGAGCGAGGACGAGACGAGCGTCTTGCCGACCGCCGGCTCGTCGGTCCAGTCGCGGTGCTCGAGCAGGTAGGAGATCGCCACGGCGAGGTAGTGGTTGGGGTTCATCAGCCCGGCGTCGGGGGTCACGATGCCGTGGCGGTCGGAGTCGGCGTCGTTGCCCGTGGCGATGTCGAAGCGGTCCTTCTGCTCGATCATCGAGGCCATCGCGTTCGGCGAGGAGCAGTCCATGCGGATCTTGCCGTCGCCGTCGAGCGTCATGAAGGCCCACTGCGGGTCGACGGTGTCGTCGACGACCGTCAGGTCGAGCCCGTAGGTCGAGGCGATCTCGGCCCAGTAGGCGACCGCGGCCCCGCCGAGGGGGTGGGCGCCGATGCGGACGCCGGCGTCGCGGATGGCGTCCAGGTCCAGCACGGTCGCGAGGTCGTCGACGTAGTGGCGCAGGAAGTCGTACTCGCCGACCCGCGCGCGGGCCTCCTCGAAGGGCACGCGCTGCATGCCGTCGAGCCCGGCCTCGAGGAGGGCGTTGGCGCGGTCGGCGATCCAGCCCGTCGCGTCCGAGCCCGCGGGGCCGCCGTGCGGCGGGTTGTACTTGAAGCCGCCGTCGCGCGGCGGGTTGTGCGACGGCGTCACGACGATGCCGTCGGCGTCGCCGTCGGGGATCTCGCCCGCTGTGGCGGTGCCGCGGCCGTTGAGCCGCAGCACCGCGTGCGAGAGCGCCGGGGTCGGCGTGTACCCGTCGCGGCTGTCGACGAGGACGTCGACGCCGTTGGCCACGAGGACCTCGAGGGCCGAGCGCCACGCGGGCAGCGACAGGGCGTGCGTGTCGCGGGCGATGAGCAGCGGCCCCGTGGTGCCCTGCTGCGCGCGGTACTCGCAGATGGCCTGCGTGATGGCGAGGATGTGCTGCTCGTTGAAGGCGCCGTCGAGCGACGACCCCCGGTGCCCCGACGTGCCGAAGACGACGCGCTGCCCCGGGTCGGACGGGTCCGGCTGGCGGTCCGCGTACGCCGAGAGCAGGGCGTCGACGTCGACGAGGTCCTCGGGGCGGGCGGGCTGGCCTGCGCGCGGGTGCATGGGGGTCATGCAACTGCACCGGCCCGCACGGGCGCCACCGCTGGCGCTCGACCCCTTCCCCGCACCGGCTCGAGCAGGCCCACGCCGTGGGTCCGGGAGACCCAGACCACGAGCGCCGCCGTCGTGGCGAGCGTGAGCGGCAGGGAGACGAGCAGGAGCCGCGGGTCGACGTCGCCCTGCTGCAGCGACGTGGGGCTCAGCGGCGAGAGGAGGAAGAGGGGGAGGTTCGTCGCGAGGTGGAGGACGACGGCGAGCTCGAGCCCGCCGCTCTTCCACACGAGGACGCCGGCCGCGAGGGCGAAGGCGGCGACGTCGACCTGGCCCACCCAGCCGTAGCCGTGCCCCGCCATGAACAGCGGCACGGGCAGGACGACGCCCCAGACGGGGCGCCGCAGCCACGTGCCGAGCAGCTGCTGGGGCAGGCCCCGGAAGGCGTACTCCTCGGCGGCGCACTGCAGGGGTGTCATCACGAGCACGACCCCGAGGACGGCGGCGAGCGAGAGGTCCAGCGGCGGCGTCGAGAGGTCGTCCGCCGGGACGAGCAGCACGAGCGCCGCCAACACGACCGCGTGGACGGGGAGGACGACGGCGCCCGCGCGCAGCGCCAGGCGCCACCGGAAGCGACCGGCCACCGAGTGCACCAGCCCGCGCTGCCCGCCGCCCCACCGCAGCGCCAGCACGACGAGCGGCAGCAGCAGGGCGATGGCGCCCAGGCCGAGGAGCTGGTCCACCGGGTTCCGCGGGTCGTCGAGGTCGGGCGAGGGCCGCGACGCCGACGGCCACACGGGCAGCAGGTCGGGGGCCGCGGCGTCGAGCACGACGGCGACCACGGCCGCGACGACCAGGACGACGAGAGGCAGGAGCAGCAGTCCGCTGCCGACGCCGAGCACGGCCAGCGGCCGCCACCACCGGGCGGTCCGCTCGTCCAGGTGCGCGAGCCGGTGGTAGGCCTGGGGCCCGCGCTCCTCTCCGCCCGACATCGCGCCGCTCGGGTCGTGGGGTGGCCCGGCCGAGGTGGGGACGGGCTCGGTCACGTCGGTGGGCCCGGTGGCGCCGGTGCGGCGGGCGGCGCCCGTGGGACCGGTGGGAGCGGTGGCGCCGGAGGCGCTCGTGGTCGTCATGCGCCGACGGTCCCGCCGCCCCGGTCGGCGACGGATCCGCCGTCCGGCCCGTCCCGCGGGCCGCCCGCCGACCGGTCGGAGGACGGGGCGATGCGCCCGGGGTCCTCCCCGAGGAGGACCTCGGCTCGCGGTGCTCTTCCTACGCTCGTCCTCGTGACGCCCATCGCGCCGACCGCGCGCTCCGCCGCGCACGCCCCGGGCGCCGCGTCGGCGCCCACCCCGGGGCCGCCGGACCACCGCGGAGGTCACCCGCGCCTGCGCGCCCTCGCCACCGTCGTCGTGTGCTCGCTGGTCGGTCCAGCGGTCTTCCTCGTCCTCGTCGGCGTGTCGCTGGAGGAGGGTGAGCCGAGGTCGCCCGGGGCCTGGGTCGTCCTGCTGGGCCTCGACGCCGGCGTCGGCCTCGCGGCGTGCGCCCTCGCCGGCGTGGCGCGCGGCTCACGCGCCATGGCGCTGGGCCTCGTGGCGGCGAGCACAGTCAGCGCGTGGGCCCTGCCCGCCGGGGCGGTCGGGGCGGTTCGCGCCGGCGCGCACCGCTCGCGCGCCGTGGACGCGGCCGTCGTCGCCCTCGTGGTCGTCGGCGGCACCGGCTACGGCCGGCTGCAGGCGCTCGTCGCGCCGCCGTCCCCCGACCCGCTGCCGCTCTGGGCCGACCTCGCCGGCCTGTCCCTCGTCGCCGTCCTGCTCCTCCTCGTGGGACGGGCACGGGGCACCCGGTCAGCTCTCGTGGCCTCGCTGCGGGCGCAGGCCGAGGGCGCCGAGCGCGAACGGGCGGCGCTCGCCGCCGGCCGCGCGGCCGAGGTGGCACGCACTCGCGCCGAGGAGCGCAGCGCCATCGCCCGCGACATGCACGACACGCTCTCGCACCAGCTGTCGATCGTCGCCCTGCACGCCGGGGCCCTCGCCTCGCGCGACGACCTGCCTCCCGAGCGGGCGCGCGACGCGGCTCGCACGGTGCGCGACGCCGCCGCGGACGCGAACGCCGTCCTGCGCGAGGTCCTCGTCGCGCTTCGCAGCACCGACCCCGGGCAGCGGCTCGGGCACCACGGCGGAGCGGAACCGCTCCCGACGTCCGCGTCCGTCGAGGAGCAGGCCGCCCGGGCGAGGGCTCTCGGCCAGCGGGTCGAGGTCGCCTGGCGGGGGCTGGCC
This sequence comes from uncultured Pseudokineococcus sp., assembly GCF_947499845.1. GTDB lineage: Bacteria > Actinomycetota > Actinomycetes > Actinomycetales > Quadrisphaeraceae > Pseudokineococcus. Next base: position 218,194 of record NZ_CANMPM010000003.1, on the reverse strand, counting down.
GCCGTCGACCTCGACGAGCGCTCCCCGGCGACGGCGGTCTCCCTGGCGCAGGTCCTCGCCGAGCTGCTCGTCAACGCCCGCAAGCACGCCCCCGGCGAGCCCGTCGACGTCGTCCTCGCTCACGAGGGCGCCGACCTGGTGCTGCGCTCGTCCAACTCCCTGCCCTCGTCGTCGGCGCCCGCGCTGGGCACCGGGCTCGGGTTGGTCGGCGTGGCCGAGCGCGCCCGCCTGCTCGGCGGCTCGGCGCGCTCGGGGACCACACCGGACGACCGCTTCGTCGTCGAGGTGGTGGTCCCGTGGTCGGCGTGACACCGGAGGGGCAGGGCGGCCCCGTCGGAGCGTCGGAGCCCGTGCGCGTCCTGGTCGTCGACGACGAGCGGCTCATGCGCGCCGGGCTGCGGCTCATGGTCGACGGGGCGGCCGGCATCACCGTCGTCGGCGAGGCGGCCGACGGCGCGGAGGCCGTGGCGATGACCGCGGCGCTCGCCCCGGACGTCGTCCTCATGGACGTCCGCATGCCGGGCGTGGACGGGGTCGAGGCGACCCGTCGCCTCACCGCGACCGGCGCCGGGGCGCGCGTCGTCGTGCTCACGGCCTTCGCCACCGACGACCTGCTGCTGGAGGCCCTGCGGGCCGGCGCCGTGTCCTTCCTCCTCAAGGACGCCCCGCCCGAGGCGGTGCTGGCGGCCGTCCACGACGCCGCCCAGGGCCGGGGCTCCTTCTCGCCCGGCGTCCTGGCGCGGCTCGTGGCCCTCGCCGCGGAGCCGGACCGGCGTCGGGTCGCCGTCGAGGACGTCGCCCCGTCGGCCCCCCGACCCGCCGGGAGGCTCCCGCAGCCGCCCGCCGCGGTCACCCCGCGGGAGTGGGAGGTCGGTCGCCTCGTGGCGCAGGGCCTGTCGAACGCCGAGATCGGCGCCGCGCTCTTCCTCGGCACGACGACCGTCAAGACGCACGTGACGCGGCTGTTCGACAAGCTCCACGTGACCAACCGCGTGCAGCTCGCCGTCCGGGTGCTCGAGCACGACGCCGCGGGGTGAGGCGCCCGGCGCACGGCGTCGCGCTGCGAGGGCCGCAGCGGTCACGCGCATACCGACCGACCTGCAGGACGGGCCGTCGGAGCGCGCCATAGGCCTCTGACCTGCGATGACGCTGCGCGACGCCCCCTTCTGCGGGCCGGTGTGCGCCGCGCCCGCCGCCGCGCGGGCTACCGGGCCTTCGCGCGGACCTCGTCGGCGTCGTCGGCGAGGCCGCAGCGCACGAGCGCGGCGCCGACGACGGACAGGTCGTCGGTGCCGGCGAGCTCGGCCAGGCCGTCGGCGTCGTGCGGCAGGCCGAGCGCCCTCGCGGGGTCGGTGGCGCGCTCGTCGGCGAAGGGCCGCAGCTGCGGCCAGACCGCCTGCACCTCCCGGCAGAAGATGTCGACGCCGAGCGGGCCGATGCCCGTGAAGGCGCCCACCCCCTCGCGCAGGGCGGGCAGGCCCCCGCCGCCGTCGCCGAAGGCCGCGTCGCGCAGGCGCCGCAGGTCGCCCGAGTGCTCCTCCTGCGCGCGCTCGGCCAGCTGCCCGAGCTGGCGGGCCGTCTGCTCCTTGCGCAGGTACTTGGCGTCGGCGAGCACCCGCCAGCGCTCCTCGTCGCTCGCGCCGGCGAGCTTCTCCGCCGTCGTCAGGCCTGCCTCGCGCAGCGCCCGCGCCGTCCGCACGCCGAGGTCGGCCTGGAGGTTGGCCGACAGCAGGGAGGACAGGACGAGCAGCTCGAAGAGCGGCGCCGGGGTGTCCTTCAGCCGGAGCCCCGACTCCTCCGCGTAGGTGGTGCCGTGGCGCTCGAGGAGGGCGTCGAGGACGGCGCCGCGGTCGGGCTTCGTCATGGCCCCGGCCTACCAGCGCCCGCCCGGCCCGGCACCCGGACGCCCGGCGTCCGAGGACGGCGCGGGCGGCAGACTCCTGCCCGGCCCGCACGACCGCCGGGCCGCCCAGGACGTCGAGATCGTGGGACGAGGACGAGGAGGAGCCGTGCGCGCTGCGTACCTGCCGGGAGGCAGCCGGGTCGACCTGCGGGAGGTGCCCGACCCCGAGCCGGGCCACGGGCAGGTGCTCGTGGGGACGAGGGCCTCGACGATCTGCGGCAGCGACCTGCGGGCGATCTACCGCGAGCACCTCGGCGAGGGCCCGGAGGCCTACCAGGGCGTCGCCGGGGGCCACGAGCCCGCCGGGCGGGTGCTGGCCGTGGGCCCGGGCGTGGAGCGCGTCGCCGTCGGCGACCGCGTCGTCGTCTACCACATCAGCGGCTGCGGGCAGTGCCCCGAGTGCCGCCGCGGCTACCAGATCTCCTGCACCTCACCGGCGCGCGCGGCCTACGGGTGGCAGCGCGACGGCGGCCACGCCGACCTCCTGCTGGCCGAGGAGCGCGACCTGCTCGCGCTGCCCGAGCCCCTGACCTTCCTCGACGGCGCCGTGGTCGCCTGCGGCTTCGGCACCGCCTACGAGGCCGTGCGCCGCGCCGACGTCTCCGGCGCCGACCGCGTGCTCGTCACGGGACTGGGCCCCGTCGGGCAGGCCGTGGGGCTGCTCGCGAAGGCCCTGGGCTCCCCGCTGGTCGTCGGCACCGACCCCAGCCCGCAGCGGCGCGCGCTGGCCCTCGAGCTCGGCGCCGTGGACGAGGCCGTCGCCGGCACCGACGAGGAGCTCGCCGGGCTGCTGGGCGACGGCGCCGAGGTCGCCGTCGACTGCTCCGGCCACGGCAGCGGCCAGCTGACCGCGCTGCGCCACACCCGCCGGTGGGGCCGGGCCGCGCTCGTCGGCGAGGGCGGGCAGCTCACGGTCGACGTCAGCGAGGTCCTCATCCACCGCCAGCTCACGGTGCACGGCTCGTGGGTGACCTCGACCGTGCGCATGGGCGAGCTGCTGGACAACCTCGTGCGCTGGGACCTGCACCCCGAGCGCCTCGTCACCGCGACGTTCCCGCTCGAGGAGGCCGCCGAGGCCTACCGCACCGCCGACGCCGCCGCCGGCGGCAAGGTCGGCGTCGTCTGGCAAGACGAGGGCTGAGCCCGGCGCCGCCGCCCCTGCGGGCGGCGGCGCCGGTGGGCGGCGCGCGGCTGCCGGGTCAGCGGGAGACGAGCGCCAGCGAGAAGAGGGCGTCGTCGTCGCCGAGGGGCGCGTCGGGCCACGTCATCCCGACCGCGACGAGGAGCTCGGGCGCGGCGGGCGGGCCGTCGTGCGCCTCCACGACGTCGGTGCCGGGCAGCCCGAGCCGCCCGCCGGCGGCGCAGTGCGCCTTGACGGCGCCGCCGACCACGTTGGCGATCTCCGCGAGGACGTCGAGGGCGTCGGCCTCACCGACGTCCTCGCCCTCGTCCATCGCGAGCATCGCCCGGGCCCACCGCTCGGCGGCGCGGGGCGCGCAGGTGATGACGAGGTCGCCGTCCCAGGCGCCCTCGATGCCGATGGTCGAGCGCAGCAGGCGCGCCCCGGCCGGGTGCCACCCCGCCTCGACCGGCGCGTCCTCGACCTCCGGGTCGGCGGAGACCGAGCGCCAGAGGTCGCCGACGAGGCCGACGAGGTCCTCGGCGGTGACGGCGGGCGGGGCGTCGGGGCCGGTGACGACGGACGTCTCGCTCACGACCACGACGCACCCCCCGCCGTCGCGGGCTCGCCCACCGGGGCGGGTGCCAGGCCCAGCAGCTCGAGCTTGGCGAGCAGCGCCTCGGGCGTGAAGGGCTTGAAGAGGTACTCGTGCGCCCCGGCCGCGAGGGCCTTGACGACCTGGGACTGCTCGGACTCGCTCGTCACCATCATCAGCGCCATGGAGCGCAGCTCGCGCCGGCGGCGGACGGTCGTGACGAGCTGGAGCCCGTCCATGACGGGCATGTTCCAGTCGATGCAGGCGATGTCGGGCACGTCCCCGCCGGCGGCGAGGTGGCGCTCCAGGACGTCGAGGGCCTTCTGGCCGTCACCCGCCTCGAGCACGTCCATCCCGGCACGGCGCAGGACCCCGCTGACGATGCGGCGCATCGCACGGGAGTCGTCCACCACGAGGGCGATCATCGGCTTCCTCCGCTGTCAGGTCGTGGGCCGCGGGGAGCTGCGGTCCGAGGTGGTGCGCTGGTGGGGTCCGGTCGGGCGTCCGGTCGGGCGTCCGTCCGGGGGGCGGTCGCCGGGGGGTGCGGTGGCGCCGCCCGTGGTGGCGGGGCGGGCGGGCGCCCGGTCGCGGGCGGCGCGAGCAGCCGGCGCGGCGAGCCGGGCACGACGGGCTGCGTCGGCGCCGGCCGGCTCCCGTCGAGGCCCGCCGGCCGGGAGCCCGCCGGGTTCGGGAAGGCGGAGCCCGGCAGCACCGAGCCGGGGCGTGACGACGGCGCGACGGCGCCCGACCGGGTCGCCGGGACGCGCCCGGGAGCGAGCGGTGAGGCCGGGACCGTCTGCGCGACAGCGGGGCGCGGGACGACCGGGCGGGGGTGCGCCTCTCCGGCGGGCGTCCGGCGAGGCGCTGCGGCCCCCGGGCGGAGCGCCGCGGCCGGGACGGCCGGGGGCCGCGCCGGCGCGGGCGGCCGCAGCGGCGCCGGGGCCGGCGGGCGCGCGGCGAGCAGCGGGCCGGACACGGAGGCCGGCGCCGATGTCGGCACCGCACCGAGGCGTCCACCGCCGGCCGCGCCGGACCCGGTCGGAGAGGAGCCGGCCGAGGAGGAGCCGGCCGAGGAGGACGTGCCCGCCGGGCGGTAGAGGGCGGCGCGGCTGCCCTCGACGCGGGTCCACGCCGAGGAGACCCCGAGCGTGGTCTCGGCGGCGCCGAGGACGAGGACGCCGTCCGGCGCGAGCACCTGGTGGATGCGGTCGAGCACCTGCTGCTTGGTCACCGTGTCGAAGTAGATGAGGACGTTGCGGCAGAAGACGACGTCGAAGCGCCCGCGCTCGGTGAAGGGCCGGGCGAGGTTGAGCTCCGCGAAGCGGACGCACGAGCGCACCGGCTCGCGCACGCGCCACTGCAGCCCCGCCCGCTCAAGGTGCCGGGCGACCAGGTCGGCCGGCAGGCCGCGGCCGACCTCCATCTGCGAGTAGGTGGCCGAGCGGGCGCGCTCGAGGGCGGTCCGGTCGACGTCGGTGGCGAGCACCTCGGTGCGGAAGCCGCGCAGCTCGGGGGCGTCCGCGAGGAGCATCGCGATCGTGTAGGGCTCCTGGCCGGTGGAGCAGGCGGCCGACCACACCCGCAGCGACCGCCCGGGGCGGGCCGCGGCGAGCTCGGGCAGGAGCCGCTCGCGCAGGTAGGTGAAGGGCTCGACGTCCCGGAACCACGACGTCTCGTTCGTCGTCATGGCCTCGACGAGCTCCCAGCGGTCGGCCGCGGAGCCCGCGCGCGCCCGCGCGACGTAGGAGCCCACGTCGGCCAGCCCGGCGCGCCGCGCGAGCGGCAGCAGGCGGGAGGTGACGAGGTACTCCTTCGACGCGTCGAGGACGACGGCCGTCTCGGCGCGGACGACCTCGCAGACCCACGCGAGGTCCGCCGGTGACAGCGACGGGGCGGCCGGCGCGCTCACCGGGCACCCCCCGCGAGGGCCGGCGCGCCGCGGCGGCAGGCGCTCGCGACGGCGCCGGCGACGGCGTCGAGGGGCAGCACGGCGTCGGCCAGCCCGGCGGACGCGACGGCGCCCGGCATCCCCCACACGACCGACGTCTCGGCGTCCTGGACGAGGACGGCGCCGCCGGCGCGGCGCACGTCGGCGCAGCCGTCGCGGCCGTCGCTGCCCATGCCCGTGAGGACGACGGCGAGGACGCCGGCGCCGTGGACGTCGACGCAGGAGCGGAGCATGACGTCGACGGCGGGCCGGCAGAAGTTCACGGGCGCCGCCTGGGAGAGCTGCACGACGACGTCGGCGCCGGCCCGGCGCAGGACGAGGTGGCGGTCCCCCGGCGCGACGAGGACGCGGCCGGGTCGGAGGTCGTCGCCGTCCTCGGCCTCGCGCACGGCGAGGGGCCCGAGGCGGTCGAGGCGGACCGCGAGCTGGCGGGTGAAGACGGGCGGCATGTGCTGGGTGACGACCACGGGCACGGGCAGGTCCGCGGGCAGGGCCTGCAGCAGCCGGGCGAGGGCCTCGGGACCCCCCGTGGAGCTGCCGACGGCGACGACGGCGGGCAGGCCGGCGCCGCGGCGGCCCGGGGACGGGCTGGAGGGCGAGGAGGCAGCCGGGGCGGCGAGCGGGGACGCGGCCGGGTGGGGTGCCGCGGCGACGGGCGCGGTCCGGGCCGGGGCGTGCGCGGCGGGGGCCGGCGGGCGGGCGGGCGAGCCGGGGCGCGGCGCGGGGACGGCCGGCTCGCCGGGGACGCCGCGGCCGGTCGACGGCGACGGCCGGGACGCCGCGAGCGGTGCGGGCGCCGGCGCGGCGGGAGCGACGGGGCGCGCGGGCGCCGGGGGGTGCGACGCCGGGGCGTCCATCACCGGGGCGTGCAGCACCGGAGGACGGACGACGCTCGCCGGACCCGCCGACGGGGCGGGGGCGACGACGGGCGGGCGGGCGGCGGCGGGGGCCAGCGGGGGCACGACGGGCCGTCCGACGTGGACGCTGCTCGCCGGGGCCCGCCCGGGCCCGCCCGCGGCGGCGTGGCCCGCCAGGGCGCGGACGACCGGCACGAGGCCGTCGCGCACGCGCGCCAGCGCCTCGGCGGGCGAGGAGGCCCGCGAGGGCTTGGGGAAGAAGTCGGTGGCCCCGGCCGCGAGGGCGCGCAGGGTGGCCTCGGCGCCGTCGTCCGTGGGGGTGCTCACCATGACGACGGGCGTCGCCCAGCCGCGGCGGCGCAGCTCGCGCACCGCGCCGACGCCGTCGAGGGCCGGCATCTCGAGGTCCATGACGACGAGGTCGGGCGCCAGGCGCTCGACCTGCTCCAGGGCCTGCTCGCCGTCGCCGGCGGTGCCCACGACGTCGATGCCGCCGGCCGAGGTGAGCGCCCGCGCGACGAGGCGCCGCAGCACGGCGGCGTCGTCCACGACGAGGACACGGATCGGGGCCATGGCCTCCCATCGGCGCGTCGGGGCCCCGGCCTGAGCCGGCGGGGCGGCGCCCCACCCGCTCACCGCGCGCCCCCGCCGTGGCCGCGCCCCCGCGGGCGCGGCAGCCCGGCCGGCGCGGCGCCAGCCGGGGCGCCCACGGCGCGCTCGAGGGGCTCGACGAGACGGCGGGCGGCGGGGCCGACGGCCCCGGCGCACAGGGCGTGCAGCGCACCGCTGAGGGTCGGCCAGGCGCCGGCGGCGGCCGCGGCCGCGTCGAGGCCCGCGCGGCGGACGACGACGACGGCCTCGAGCTGGACGCACGCGGCCGCCTCCGTGAGGCCGGCCCGCTCGAGGGCCGCGGAGACGTCGTGGACGGCGCGGGCCCACGCCCCCGGCGCCTCCGCCGCCTCCGCGCCGGACGAGCGGCGCAGCAGGGCCAGCTGCTCGGGGGGCGCGGCCGCGAGCCGGGCCAGGGCGTCCTCCACCCGCGCGGCCGCCGGCCCGAGGGGCACGGGGCGCGGCGGCACGAGGGCGGCGGCGCGCGCGACGACGTCGTCCGGCTCGGGGGCGTCCGGCCCGGTGGCGTCCGGCCCGGGAGCGTCCGGCCCGGGAGCGTCGGGACCGGCGGCGCGCCGCTCGGCGGCGCGCGGGCCGGGGGGTCCCTCGGGGGCGGGACGGCCCGTCCAGGCCCGGACGAGCGCGTGCGCCACGGCGTCGGCCGCCGCGGCGCGCACGCGCGGGTCGAGGACGTCGGCGCCCTCGCCCGGCGGGTGCAGGGCGGTGGGCCGCTCCCAGCACTGCGGGACCACGCGCTCGCGCAGGAGGGCCAGGACGTCGGCGAGCCCGCCCACGGGGGCGCGCGCGAGCAGGGCCCGCGCCGCCGCGGGGTCGCCGGCCTGCAGCGCGACGCGCGCGAGCGCCGCGCCGTCCTCGCCCGGGGCGCGCTCGGCGTGGCGGCGCGCGGCCTCCTCGGGCGTGGCACCGGGGCCGGCGGGCGGCGCCGCGTCGGCGAGCGCGCGCACGTGCGCCGCACCGGCGCCGACGGCGTAGCGCAGGACCCGGGCGACCGACGGGCCGGAGGGGTGGCGCACGAGGTCGAAGGCGACGACCGGCGAGCTCACGAGGCCGTAGGGCACGTGCTCCACCTCCTCGGGCGTCGGTCGGGGCGCCGGGGCCCGGTGTCGTCGGGGCGTCGTCGTCGGGGCGTCGTCGTCGCGGCCTCGGTGGTCGGGCCGCCGGTGGTCGGTGGTCGGGCGTCGGGGACGGTCAGCGGCGGGCGTGCCGCGGAGCGCCCGGGGTGCGGTGCGCCGGGGCGGTGGTGGCCGGCCGGGGCGCCCCGGCCTCCCGCGACGCCTCGAGCGCGGCGTCGAGCTCGAGCAGCAGCAGGAGCTCCTCGCGCGCCGCGGGCGCGCTCACGCGCTGCCCCTCCACCTGCCGGTCCTCGACCTGCTGCCCCTCCGCCTGCTGCTGCGTCACGCCCGGCTGCCCAGCGCGACGGTGCGGGTGGCGTCCAGTGGCATGAGCAGGCGGTCCGGCAGCTGGCAGGCGCCGGTGATGAGGTCGGCCATCGGCCCGCTCAGGGTGTCCGGCGGCGGCTCCAGGTCGTCCTCGGAGACCTCGACGACGTCGCCGATGGAGTCCACGAGGAGGGCGACGACCTCGTCGCCGACCCGCACGACGAGGTCCGTCGTGGGCAGGCCCTCCTCCCGCGGGGGCAGCCCGAGGCGGCGGCGCAGGTCCACGGCCGTGACCACCTGACCGCGCAGGTTGACGAGCCCGGCCACCTCCGGCGGCGCGAGCGGCACCCGGGTGAGCGCCTGCTCGGTGAGGACCTCCTGCACGCGCAGGACCTCGATGCCGTACAGGCCGTCGCCGAGGTGGAAGGTCACGTAGCTGACGGTCATGGGGGGCTCCCCTGCGGGCCGGTGGTGGGCTGCGGCGGGGCGCTCCGGCCCCCGGGTGGCGGCGTCCGCGCGCCGGCCGCTCACGCCCGGGCCCCCTCGTGGGCGTCACGCGGCGAGCGGGGCCGCGGCGGGGCGTAGGCGCCTGCGCGGGAGGGCGTCTCGACCTCGTCGTAGAAGGTCGCGTCGGCGGCGAGGACGGCCTGTCGGACGTCGAGGAGCTCGACGATGTGCTCGTCGACGACGGCCGAGCCGGACAGGCCCGGGTCGCCGAGGTGGCTGACGCGCGCGCCGGCGGCCGGGGTGACGTCGAGGATCTCGTCGACCGCGAGCGCCACGGACCGCCCGCCGACGGCGTGCACGACGAGCGGCACGGACTCGTCGCCGGACGTCAGCTCGCCGAGGTGCTCGGCGAGGACGAGGACGGGCATGACCTCGCCGCGGTGCTGGACGGCCCAGCGGCGCCCGATGCGCTCGAGGCGCTCGCGCGGCACGTCCTCGAGGCGGGTGACGACCTCGAGCGGGATCGCCATGCGGCGCGAGCCCACGCGGACCAGGAGCAGCTGGGTGCTGTCGCCCGGGCCGGCGTCGAGCTCGCCGGCGCGCTCGTCGGCGCGCTCCTGCTCGCGGGCCGAGCGGGACAGCGCCTGGACGTCGAGGATGAGCGCGAGCCCGCCGTCGCCGAGGATCGTCGCCCCCGAGTAGTGGGGCAGGTCGCCCAGCAGCGCGCCGAGCGGCTTGACGACGATCTCCTGCGTCGCGAGGACGGCGTCGACGACGAGGCCGAAGCGGCGCCCGGCGGTCTCGAGGACGGCGACGACCGAGGACTCCCCCGGCTCCGGGCGGCCCAGCGCCAGGGCGTCGTGCAGGCGCACCAGCGGCAGCAGGTGCCCGCGCAGCCGGTGCACCTCGGCGTCGCCCACGTGCTCGGTGCCGGCGCCCCCGTCGCGGTCCAGCCCCACGAGCTCGCGGAGGCCGTTCTGCGGGATGGCGAAGCGCTGGCCGCCGCAGGAGACGACGAGGGCGGGGATGATCGCCAGCGTCAGGGGCACGCGCAGGCGCGTCGTGCTGCCGCGGCCCACGACCGACTCGAGCTCGATCGAGCCGCCGATGCGCTCGATGTTCGTGCGGACGACGTCCATGCCGACGCCGCGCCCGGACACGCTCGTCACCGCGGCGGCCGTCGAGAAGCCCGGCGTGAAGACGAGCCCGAGCACCTCCGTCGTCGACATCTTGCGCAGCGTCGCCTCGTCGACGAGCCCGCGCTCGAGGGCCCGGGCGCCGATGACCCGCGGGTCCATGCCGCGGCCGTCGTCGGAGACCTCGACGAGCACCTGCCCGCCCTCGTGGCGGGCGCGGAGGGTGACGAGGCCGACGGGGTCCTTGCGGGCGGCCCGCCGGTCCTCCGGCGGCTCGAGGCCGTGGTCGACGGCGTTGCGGACGAGGTGGGTCAGCGGGTCCTTGACGGCCTCGAGGAGGGTGCGGTCGAGCTCGGTGTCGGCGCCCTCCATCTCGAGGCGGACCTGGCGGCCGAGCTGGGCGCCGAGGTCGCGGACGACGCGGGGCAGCTTGGACCACACGTGGTCGATGGGCTGCATGCGCGTCTGCATGACGCCCTGCTGCAGCTCGCCGGCGACGAGGTCGAGGCGGTGGGCCGCGCGGAGCATCTCGGCGTCGCCGGAGCTCGACGCGCGCTCGAGCACCTGGTTCCGGGTGAGGACGAGCTCGCCGACCATCGACATGAGCTGCTCGAGCAGCTCGACGTCGACGCGGACGCTCGCCTCGCCGCTGCGGCGGGCCGGGGCCGGCTCCTCCGCGCCCGCGGGGGCGCCGCCCGACGGGGCGCCAGCGGGCTGCTCCGCGACGGGCGCGGGCGCGTCCAGGACCGGGTCGGGCGCCAGGGCCGGGACGGGGAGCGCGGCCGGGGGCTCGACCGGCGCCGTGGCCGCGGGGGCGGGCGCGGGGGCGGGCACGGGCGCGGCCGGGGCGGGCGCCGCCGGTGCGGGGTCAGGGGTGGGCGCCGGGGCGGGCGCGACCTCGGGCGCCGGGGCGGCGGCGGCCGGAGTGGTGCTGGGGGCGGGCGCGGGGGCGGCCTCGGCGGCGGGCGCCGCAGGAGCGGAGGGCGCCGCGGCGGCGGCCGGGGCGGGCGCGCCCTCGAGCTCGGCGGTGATCTCGGCGAGCACGCCGGTGAGGTCGGCGCCGGCGTCGGAGCCGGTGGCCTCGATGCGCCCGAGGAGCCCGCGGACGGCGTCGACCATGTGCAGGAGCACGGTGACGGTCTGCGGCGTCGCGACGGCGCGGCCGTCGCGCAGGCGCGCCAGCAGGGTCTCGCCGACGTGCGCGAGGCGCTCGAGGTCGGAGAAGGCGAGGAAGCCGCTCGTGCCCTTGATGGTGTGGATGGTGCGGAAGATGCCGGCGAGGAGCTGGCGGGAGGAGGGGTCGGCCTCGAGCGCGACCAGCTGCTGGTCGAGCTCGTCGAGGTTCTCCTCGGACTCGACGAGGAACTCGCTGACGATCTCGTCCATGCCCTCGAGGGCGCCGTCGTCCATGCCGCTCCTAGCTCGCTCGCTACGGCGCGCCGGCGGCGCGCTCTCCTGCTGTCGGTCGCCGGGCCTCCGACCTGAAGGCGCGGGCGCGCCCCGGTGCGGGGCGCGGGCCCCCCCGGGGGGCCTCGGTGGGCGCCCCGGGCGGGTCGTCGCTACGTGAGGAGCAGCGACATGCCGCCGCGGCCGTAGCCCGCGACGTCGAGGACGAGGTCCAGGCGGCCGGCGCCGCGGCGCAGCGCGTCGGCGACGTCCGTCGGGCAGGGCTCGCCGCTGCCGTGGACGGACCCGAGGCGGCCGTGGCCGCCGCCCGCCACCGGCACGAGCGGGGCCATGACGTTGCACAGCTCGGCCACGTTCTCGGCGAGGAGCGGCGAGAGCTGCCCGTCCTCGACGGAGGCCTCGGCGCCGCCGCGCGGCACGAGGCCCAGGGCGGCGCCGAGGATCGCGGAGCCGGCGAGGTCGAGCGCGAGCAGGCCGACGGTCTCGGCGCCGCGGGTGTAGACGGCGACCGTGCCGGCCGCGTCGTCCCCCGTCACGCGCGGCCCGGGCCCGGGCACGACGTCGCGCCCGAGGAGCCCCTCGAGGACGCCGCGGACCGCCGCGGTGGTGGGCAGCTCGACCGCGGTGGTCGCCGCCTCGCTCACGACGCCACCCCGGCGAGCGCGGACTCGATCGCGTCGTGGAGGACCTCGGGCGTGAAGGGCTTGGTGACGACGAAGGTCGCCCCCGCCGCCGAGGCCCGGTCGTGCACCTCGCTCGCGGCCTCGGAGGTGATGAAGCCGAACGGCGTGCGGTCACCGCCCGCCCGCAGCTGCTGGAGCATCTCGATGCCGGAGGTGCCCGGCATGTTCCAGTCGCACAGCACGAGGTCCGGAGACTCCTCCGCGACCTTCTCCAGGCCCGCCCCGCCGTCGCCGGCCTCGACCACCTCGAGGGAGCCGAACCCCGCCTGCCGCAGCGCGCGCACCACGATCTGGCGCATCACCCGGCTGTCGTCCACCACGAGCACTCTCACCGCTGGCCTCCCCTGCGTCGGCGCCGCCTCAGCGCCCCTGCGCCGTCTATCGGCAGGCACCCGCCCGGGCTTCACCCCTCGCGGCGACGCGCTCGCGGGGCGCCGGCGGACGGCGCGCCGTGGAGCGGTCAGAGGGCGCCGGTGAGGCCGCGCGCGGTGCGCGTGGCCCAGGCGAGCGCCTCGAGGTGGGCGGCGGCGACCGCCGCGGCGCCGGGGCCCTCGCCGTCGCCGTCGGAGGGCCACGGGTGCCCGCCCTCGAGGGCGCGCACGGCGACGAGGGCAGGACCGACCGGCCCGGTGCCGGTGAGCAGGGCGGCCGCGCCGACCGGCCCGAGGCCCGTCTCGCGCACGAGCTGCTCCACGGGGGCGTCCGTCGTGTCCGAGACCGCCGACAGCAGCCCCACGGTGTACAGCTCGCCCTCGAGGCAGCGCTCCGGGGCCAGCAGCTCGCACGCGCGGGCCCGGGCGAGGACGCGGACGACGTCGTCCAGCGGGTCGGCCGAGGACGAGGAGGCGCCGAGGAGCGCCACGACGACCCACGAGCGCAGCGCGCGCGGGCCGAGGAGCACGAGCGCCTGGCTCACCGAGCGGACGGGCGTGCGGGCGCCGCTGCCGGCCGACCCGACCCAGCGCAGCACGCGCAGGCCGAGCGCCGGGTCCTCCTGGACGAGGCGCTCGACGGCGCGGGCCGAGGCGTCGGGCTCGCCGAGGAGCGCGAGCAGCCGGGCGCAGACGACCTGCGACGGCGAGAGGGCGACGCCGTCGACGACCCGTGGCCGGTCGAACCAGAAGCCCTGGAACCAGGTGTAGCCGGCGGCGGCGCACTCCTCGACGTCGTCCGGGCCCTCGACGCGCTCGGCCAGCAGCCGCACGTCGCGGGACACGAGGCGCACCCGCGCGGCCACGTCCGCGGGCGTGCGGCCGGCTGCGCGGGCGGCCTCGACGTCGACCTTGACGACGTCGACGAGCGGGACGAGGGCGAGCCGCTCGTCGTCGCCGACGTAGTCGTCGAGGGCCAGCACGTAGCCCTCGCCCCGCAGGCGCACGAGCCCCTCGCGCAGCGCGTCGTCCACCGGGACGTCCTCGAGCACCTCGAGGACGACCCCCTCGGGGCGCACCGGCAGGGGCACCTCGCCGAGGAGGAAGGAGCGGGTGAGGTTGAGGAAGACGAGGCCGCCCTCGCCCACGGGGCCGGGCGTGAGCCCCCCGAAGGCCGCCGAGATGACGGCGGAGGTGGCCCGGTCCTGCGCGGCGGCGTCCCAGCCGGGCCCGCCCGGCGCGGCGCCCTCGCCGCGGAAGAGCAGCTCGTAGCCCACGCGGCGACCGCCGGCGTCGACCACCGACTGGCGGGCCAGGGGGAGGCGCGTGCTCGTGACCACCCGTACCCCTCCCCGCGGCCCCGGCCTGCTGCCGGGGACGCCGCCTCATCGGCATCCGCGGGCTCGCGCCGGGGCGGCGCGCCGGGAGTCGCCCGTTCGGCGGTCCCCGCCCGGGGAGGACCCCTGGGCGGTGGGTGGTGCGAGGTGCACGACAGGGACGACGGGGAGATGGGCGACGGGGAGGTGCGAGGACGGCCGCGGTGCCACAGTGGCGCGGTGCCCGAGCTGCCGGAGGTCGAGGCCCTCGCCGAGTTCCTGCGCGAGCGCGCCGTCGGCCGCGTCGTCGCCGCCGTCGAGGTCGCCGCCATCAACGTGCTGAAGACCTTCGACCCCCCGCCGACGGCGCTGGCGGGCCTGGAGGTCGTCTCCGCCGACCGGCACGGCAAGTGGCTCGACCTCGGCGCCGACGGGCTGCACCTCGTGTGGCACCTCTCGCGCGGCGGCTGGCTGCGCTGGTACGACGCCGTCCCCGAGCGGCCGGCCCGCCCCGGGAAGGGGCCGCTGGCCCTGCGGGTGCGCCTCGACGACGGCAGCGGCTTCGACCTCACCGAGGCGGGCACGCGCAAGCGGCTCGCCGTCCACGTCGTCCGCGACGCGGCCGAGGTGCCGCAGGTGGCCTCGCTGGGGCCCGACCCGCTCGACCCCGGCTTCGACCGCGACGCCCTCGTCCGCCTGCTCGCCGGATCGCGGCAGCAGGTGAAGGGGCTGCTGCGCGACCAGCACCTGCTCTCGGGGGTGGGCAACGCCTACAGCGACGAGGTGCTGCACGCCGCCCGCCTGTCCCCCTTCGCCGTCGCGGGCCGCCTCGGCGAGGAGGAGGTGGACCGGCTCGACACGGCGCTGCACGCCGTCCTCGAGGCCGCCGTCGCCGCGGCCCGCGGGCGGCCGGCGGCCGAGCTCAAGGACGCCAAGCGGCAGGGCATGCGCGTCCACGGCCGCACGGGGCAGGAGTGCCCGGTGTGCGGCGACGTCGTCCGCGAGGTCTCCTTCGCCGACCGGTCCCTGCAGTACTGCGCCACGTGCCAGACGGGCGGCCGCGAGCTCGCCGACCGGCGGATGTCGCGGCTCCTGCGCTGAGGGACGCGCGACCCCGACCGACGCCGCGACCGAGGCCCAGGCGCGGCGGACGCCCTGGGGGCGGCCTCAGCGCGAGGTGCGGGTGCGCCGCCGGGCCAGCTGGTCGCGGCTCGTCGGGTCGGCCTCCGGCGAGGGCTCGAGCACGTTGCCCGGCGTGTCCTCGACGCGGCGCCGGTCGAGCCCCAGCAGCCGCAGGAGCGGGCCGACCGCCGCGTCGTAGACGCCGGGCAGAGCGACGAACCCCAGGCGCAGGAAGGGGTTGCCCCAGCCCGCGCGCGTGTCGCGCTGCGCCGCAGCGGGTCGGGCGAGCACGCGGACGACGCGGTCGGCCACCGTCGCGGGGTCGTAGACCGGCATCGGGGGCTTGCCGTGGTGGCCGAGGTAGGTCGCGGCGCGGCGGTAGACGGGCGTCTCCACCCCGCCCGGGGAGACGAGCCGCACGTGGACGCGCCGCCACGGGCGGTTCTCCTGCTGCAGGGTGCGCGCCAGCCCGTGCACGGCCCACTTGCTCGTGACGTAGGACGACATCCACGGCGCCGTCACCTGGCCGAGCACCGAGCCCAGCAGGACGAGCGTCCCCTCCTCCTGCGCGCGGAAGCGGCGCAGCGCGTGGCGGGCGACGGCGGCGGTGCCGAGGACGTCGGTGCGCACGACCCGCTCGAAGACGTCGGCGGGCACCTCGGTGAGGTCTCCGTAGGCGATGACGGCGGCGCTGTGCACCACCGCGTCCAGACGGCCCTCGCGGCGCACGACGTCGGCGACGCACGCCGCGACGGCGTCGTCGTCGGCCACGTCGAGGGGGTGGGTCGTCGCGCGGGCGCCAAGCGCGCGGCAGTCGGCGGCGACGGCCTCCAGGCCCTCGCGGCCGCGGGCGGCCAGGGCCAGGACGGCGCCGGGGCGGGCGAGGCGCAGCGCCGTCGCCCGCCCGATGCCGCTGGAAGCCCCTGTCACGAGGACGACGCGGGGCAGGTCGCCGTCGTGCGCCCGAGGGGCACCGCTCAGGGCGCCCGCAGGGCTCGTCGTCCTCGTCCGCCGGTCACCTGTCGCCACCGCCCCACCCTGGCCCCGCGGGCGCCCGCCCGCAGCGCGGCGGCCCCGCCCGGCGCTGCGCCGCCTCGCACGCCGGGCCACCCCGCACGCCGGGCCGCCCCGCAGGTTCAAAGGGACCGGCTCAGGCGTCGCCGCCCGGCACGAGCGGCACGAGCGCGTCCCAGCGGCTGATCTGGCACCCGTCGGCGCGCGCCAGGTCGGCCGAGACGGGCGAGCCGTCGACGGTGCCGCTGACGAGCGCCGTCTGCGGCCCGCCGAAGACCTGCGTGCACTGCACGTCCCCGCGCGGCGGGGCGAAGGCCTCGGCGCCCGCGTCGGCGACGGCGGCGCAGGCGGCCCCCGGGTCGGGCGCGGTGCCGCTGGCCTGCGCGCCGTCGCAGACGAGGTCGTAGGTCTGCGCCGTCCCGCCGCCGTCGTCGTAGGTGACGGTGAGGTCGGCGGTGAAGCCGTCGGGCACGCCCTGCGCCGTGGCGCTCGACGTGGGGGGCGCGGGCGCCTGCGTCGTCGCCGTCGGCGAGGGCGTCTCGGTCGGCCCGGTCGGGCCCTCGCTCGGGCCGAGGGTCGTGGGCTCGCCGCCGGGCACGTCGACCGACGCGGGGGTCTCCGGGTCGTCGCCGCAGCCCGCCGCGAGGAGCAGGACGGCGGCGGCCGGCAGAGCGACCAGCGCGCGGCGGGCGCGCCGACGGGTGGCGCCGCGGCGCGGGTCGGTCGGGGCGGTGGGCGTCGGCATGGTGTCCTCGCTCGTCTCGCGGGCGGTCTCGTCTCGGGGGCGCACCGGTGGGGGCGCTCTCCTGTGAGGACCGACGCGCGGGAGGGCGTCCGCGGTTCCCTCCCGCCCCTCCCCCGGGCCTGCTGGGCGGGCGCCGGGTGCGCCGTCCGGGGCATCATCGCCTCCGTCCACCGGCGCCGGCCGCGGCGCCGCCACCGACCCGGCGAGAACGGTCCTGCCACCGCACCCGCCACCGACCCCAGGGAGACCCCGTGAGCGACGACCAGCGCCGCGTGCCCGCCGCCGACGTCCCCGAGGACGCCGTCCTCGTCGACGTCCGCGAGGACGACGAGTGGGCCGCCGGCCACGCGCCCGGTGCCGTCCACATCCCGCTCGGCGACCTGCCCGCCCGCGTCGGCGAGCTGCCCGAGGGTGACGTCCACGTCGTCTGCCGCTCCGGCGGGCGCTCCGCCCGCGCCGCGGCGTGGCTGCAGCAGAACGGCGTCGACGCCGTCGACGTCGCCGGCGGCATGGGCGCCTGGTACGAGGCCGAGCGTCCGATGGTCAGCGAGTCCGGCCAGGAGCCCCGCGTCCTCTGACGCCTCCCCGGGGGAGGTGATGCCCCCTCCTCCTCTGAGGGCCTCCTCCGCGCGGAGGTGACGCCCCCTTCACCCCTGAGGGCCACCCACAGGCGAAGGTGACGCCCCCTTCGCGCCTGAGGGCCGCCCACAGGCGAAGGTGACGCCCTCTTCACCCTGAGGCCCACCCACGTGGAGGTGACGTCTCCTTCACGGCCGAGGCCCTCTCCCGCGTGAAGGTGACGCCCCCTTCACGCCCGGGGACCTCCTCCGCGTGAAGGGGGCGTCACCTTCGCGTCGGAGACGGGGGCGGGAGGGCGTCTGGGCCCGTCTTGCGACACGCCTAGACGGGCCCAGACGTCCCGGGGACGGCCGCGTGGCGCGGCTACCGTCCGCGCGTGGATCCCGTGCGCAACCCCTACGCCCCCGGCGCCGGGCAGCGCCCGCCCGAGCTCGCCGGCCGCGACCGCGAGCTCGAGTCCTTCGACGTCGTCCTCGAGCGGCTCGCGCGGGGGCGCCCGGAGCGCTCCGTCGTCCTCACCGGGCTGCGCGGCGTCGGCAAGACCGTGCTGCTCGGCGCCCTGCGCTCGGCGGCCGTCCGGCGCGGGTGGGGCACCGGCAAGCTCGAGGCCCGGCCCGACCAGCCGCTGCGCCGCCCGCTGGCCGCCGCGCTGCACCAGGCCGTCCGCGAGCTCTCGGGGCGCAACCCCGACGAGGCCGCCGAGGTCCTCGGCGTCGTCAAGGCCTTCGCGCTGCGCGCCACGGCCGAGCCGGTCGCCGCCGGCGGCGGAGCCCGCTCGGCCCGCGGCGCGCCGAAGATGCGCGACCGCTGGCAGCCGGGCATCGACGTCCCCGCCGCCGTGGGCCGCGCCGACTCGGGCGACATCGAGATCGACCTCGTCGAGCTCCTCACCGACGTCGCCGGCCTGGCCGCCAGCACGGGTCGCGGCATCGCCGTCTGCATCGACGAGATGCAGGACCTCGGTCCCGAGGACGTCTCCGGGCTCTGCGCCGCCTGCCACGAGCTGAGCCAGCAGGGCCTGCCCCTGCTCGTCGTCGGCGCCGGGCTGCCGCACCTGCCCGCCGTCCTCTCGGCGTCGAAGTCCTACAGCGAGAGGCTCTTCCGCTACCTCCGCATCGGCGCGCTCGAGCGCGAGCAGGCCGACCGCGCGCTGCGGACGCCCGCGCAGGAGGAGGACGCCGACTTCACGCCCGAGGCCCTCGAGGCGCTCCACGTGGCCACCGACGGCTACCCGTACTTCGTGCAGTCCTACGGCAAGGCCGTCTGGGACGTGGCGACGGCGTCGCCCATCACGGCCGAGGACGTCGCCGTCGCGGCGCCCCAGGCGGAGGCCGAGCTCGCCGTGGGCTTCTTCGGCTCGCGCTACGAGCGCGCGACGCCGGCCGAGCGCGAGTACATGCGCGCCATGGCCGACCTCGGCGCCGAGGCGGGCGACGGCGCCGTCGCGACGTCGGAGGTCGCCGCCCGGCTCGGCCGCAAGCCGCAGTCCCTCTCCCCCGCCCGCGACGCCCTCATGAAGAAGGGCCTCGTCTGGAGCGCGGAGCGGGGGCGGATCGCCTTCACCGTCCCCCACTTCGGCCGGTACCTGCGCCAGCACGCCGGCGACTGAGGAGGATCTCCTCAGCGCGGCAGGCGGCGCCCGAGGCGCACACCGAGCGCGACACGGGCGACGACGAGCCCGAGCACCACGAGCCCGGCGCCCACGAGCTGCTGCCCGCCGAGCAGCAGCGGGAGGGGGACCAGCGGGGCGCCGTCCGCCAGCGAAGGCGGCTCGTAGACCTCCTCCGACAGCAGGGCGTAGGCGAACCAGCCGAAGGAGGCGGTGGGGGCCGTGGCGACGACCGACGACCCCGCCACCACGACCAGCACCCGCGCCACCGCCACCGCCACCGCCACCGCCACCGCCACCGCCACCGCCACATCTTGCGAGCTCGCCGCGGGTCGGCGCAGGAGACCGGGGACGTCGGGCCGGGCGACCACCCTCCCGGCGCACGGCCCGAGGTCCCCGGTCGCTCAGCGGCGGGCCGCCACCGCCGTGTCGGGCGTCCCGCCCCGCCCGGCGGGCAGCACGACCTCCAGCACCCGGGCCCCTGTGATGGCGGCTCCGTCGACGAGCAGCCCGCCTCGCCGGTAGGGGTTGTCGACCTCGACGCCGGCCACCTCGCGGCCGTCGGCGAGCAGGCGCACCGGGCCCGCGGGAGCCTCCGCCGGGGCGACGACGCGGTAGCGCAGCTCCCTCGGCTCCCCGAGCACGTCGAGCTCGACGACGAGGCCGTCGTCCTCGCGCGCCAGCACCGGGTCGAGCACGACGGCGCCCGCCCGCTCGACGACGCCGAGCACGCCCTGCACGAGCTGGCGCACGAAGATGCCGGGACCGCTGGAGTAGACGCGCCAGCCGCCCCGCACCGGCACCCGCCCGGTCCTCAGCTCCTCGAAGCGCTCCGCCGCCTCGTAGCGGTCGTCGAAGGCCGCGTCGGAGGAGGAGTAGTAGCAGTTGCGCTGCTTGGGCTCCGCCGCGGGCAGCCGGCGGCGCTGCTCGACGGGGCTGGTGCGCAGCAACTCCTCGACGACGCGCTCGCGGCCGAGGACGGCGAGCGCCTCGACGTACCGCAGGTGCGCGTGCGTGTACATGAGCCCGACCTCGCGGCCGAAGAACGCCGACTGCTCGGCCCGCCGGAAGACATGCGTGACGCCGTCGTCGTACGGCGCCGGGGCGTCCATGAGGCGCACGCCGTCGGGGAAGTGCAGGTGCCGCTCGACGAGCGTCTCGTGAGCGACCGCCTGCTCCGGCGTCAGCAGCCCGGCCAGGACGGCCTGCGTCATGGGGATGAGCCGGTGCGAGGCGGGCGACACGTCGTCGCGCGGGTGGAGCACCGGGCGCGGCGGCTCGTCCGAGCCCGGGGGCGGGACGACGAGGTAGCCGGCGAGCTCCCCGTCGAGGAGCAGGTGCTCGGCGAGCTCGGCGGCGACGAGGTCGGCCTCGTCGCCCAGCTCCGCGCCGAGGTCGGCGTGCGACGTCCCCGCGAGGAGGCGGGAGGCGCCCCGGGCCGCCTGGTGCCAGAGCGCCACCGTCCACGACGACGTCATCCGCTCCCGCATCGACGCCTCGGCGGGCTGGAGCGTGTCGTCCCAGTCGCCGTGGCCGTAGGCGAGCAGCTGCGTGCCGGGCGCGCGGTGGGCGCGGGCGTGCTCGAGCGTGCGGCGGACGTGGTCGGCGACCGTCGCCGGCTCGTCCGCGGGACGGCGGCGGGCGGTGTCCCAGAAGGGCACCCCCTCGTCGAGGACGGCGGTGTCCCCCGAGGCGCGGAGGTACTCCACCAGCGCCACGAGCGGCCAGACGGGGACGTCGCCGTGCGCGTCGTCCGCCGACCGCTCCGCGTAGGCGTCCGGCATGAACCACTGCGGCAGCTCGCCCGCCGCGTCCTGGCGGGCGAGGACGGCGAGGACGAGGTGGCGCGCGACGTCGTGCCGGCCGACCGCGAGCATGAGCTCGAGCGGGCCCTGGCAGACGTCGCGCGTGCCCCACGCGGCGCCCGTGAACTGCTCGAGGCCGTGCGGCACGTGCAGGTGGACCATCGCGTTCTGGACGTACCAGGGCACGAGCAGGTCCAGCTCCGCGAACCGCCCGCCGCTGCGCACGCGCAGGTGGTTGACGAGGGACGCGAGGTGCGCGCGGTGCCTCGCGAGGTGGTCCTCGACGTCGAGGCCCGCCAGCTGCTCGCGCGCCAGGGCCAGCGCCCGCTCGCCCACGTGCAGGTCGGCGGTGACGAGGAGCGCTCCGCTGGTCCCCTCCCCCGGACCGGCTCCGGCGTCGAGAGCGGCCGTCAGCACCCCCGTCCCGCGGGAGCGCCCGTCGGGGAGCAGCGGGGCGTCGTCGCCGAGCCCACCGGTGGTGGCCACGACGTGCGCGAGCCCCGGGCAGTGGGCGGCGACCTCCGAGCCCGCCGAAGGCGTCACGAGCAGCGCCCGGCCCGCCAGCCGGTCGTCGTCCTCGACCGGCGCGAGGTCCCAGGCGCCGTCGAGGTCGGCCGTCAGCAGCACCTCGAGGGGGCGCTCGGTGTCCACGCGCACCTCGAGGCCGGCCGCGTCGGCCCGCACGGTCGTGCGCACGTCGACGAGCCCGAGCTCCGAGGCGTACCGCCACCGAACGCCGCCGAGGTCGAGGACGAGCGCCGAGGGCACGCCGAGGAGCCGCCAGCCGCCGCCGGGCTCGCGCACGAGGGCCCGCACGCCAGCGGAGCGCAGCAGGCCGAGGGCGGAGCGGTGCACCGACACGAGCGTGTTGGCCGCGGTGTTGCCCATGACGACGTGCGAGGCGAGGACGCCCGCGGCGTACGCGGTGGCCGAGAGGACGCCCTCGGTCGGCGCCACGTCGTCCCCGGCCCGCAGCACCAGCCCGTGCGGGCGCTCGACCTCGAGCTCGGCCGCGCGGGAGACCACGTAGGCGGCCGTGCCGGTGAAGTAGGAGCGCAGCGCGCCGTCGTGGCCCCGCTCGGGCGAGCGCGCCGAGGACGCGTCGACCCCGCCGAGGGCGAGCAGCTCCGCCTCGGTGAGGTCGCGCGCGGCGAGCAGTGGGGCCGTGGCCAGCAGGGAGCGCACGGGCTGCTCGCCCGCCGGGGCGTCCGCGAGGGCCTCGTGCGTGCGCGCCGCCAGGGCCACGGCGTCGTCGAGCAGGCCGGGGACGGCGGCCGGCGCGTCTCGCAGGTCGCCGCGGTGGTCGGGGACGAGCGCCGTCACGGCGTGGACGGTGCGCGGCTCGGCGAGGTCCAGCAGGGGCCCGAGCAGCGTCGGCATCGCCGTCTCGTGCTGCCGCGCACCGCTGGCCCACTCGGGCGCGTCCAGCGCGGCGGACCGTCCCCCGCCCCGGGCGGCCGGCCCGTGGACGGCCACGGCGTCGACGTGGTGGCCGCGGGCGCCCTCGACGAGCGCGGTGAGGGCCAGGGGCAGCACCGGCGCGCACGCCATGGTCTGGCGGCTTGCGACGACGACCCCGGCGCGGGCGTCCGGGACCACCCGATGGGCCACGTAGTGGGAGGTGTAGGCCTCATTGGCCCGGACGACGCCCTCGGGCGCCAGCGCCAGGTCCTGCGCCACTACGACGTCGTAGCGGTCCTCCGGCTCCGGGCCGTCGCCCTCGGCCGCCGACAGGTCCACCCGCCAGACGAGCGAGCGCCCGTCCTCCGCCAGGGAGAGCATCGCCGTCCAGCGCGCCCCGAGCGCCTCGCCCGCCCACCGGGCCCATGTCGGCCCCGTCGCCAGGGCGGACGGCGAGGCGGACCCCGCGAGGGCCACCCGCTCCACCTGCCCGGCGCGGTGGCGGCGCAGGACGACGCCCGCGACGGCGGCGTCGTGCCGCGAGGGCAGGTGGAGGTTGACGAGCAGGTCGCCGCTGCGGATCGCGCGGACGTCCCCCGCGCCGGTGAGGTGGACGCGCAGGTCGCCCGCCGCCAGGACGGCGCCGCCGTCGCGGTCGGGGGCGGCGGGCCCGGCGGCGGGACCGGGGGTCGCGATGGCGGGGGCGGTGGTGGTCACGGGGTCCTCCGGGAGGGCGGTGCGGTGGGGCGGCGACCGGGTCGGTCGGCGGGTCGGTCGGCCGGGTGGGCACGGCGGGACGCGGTGGGGACGGTGGCGGGGCGTCGGCCGGCGGCGGGCGTCGCCCGGCGGCGCCGACGGCGCCGACGGCGCGGAGGAGCTGCTCGCGAGCGGGTCGCCCGGCCGGCGGTTCAGGGCGTGCCGGCGCCCCAGAAGTCGTCGAGCAGGGCGGCCGTGGCACCGGGGTTCTCGGCGTTCGGCAGGTGCCCGGCGCCGGCGACGACCTCGTGGCGGGCGCCGAGCCGTGCGGTCATGGCGCGCTGCCAGGCCTGCGGCCAGGCGTCGTCGTCCTCCCCGTGGGCGACGAGCACGGGGAGCCCCGTGCCCGCGAGCTCCTCGGTGGGGTCGGCCGTGTCGGCCAGGACGGCGACCGCGCCCAGCAGCGCGGCGGTCGACGTGCGCTCCGAGCGCTCACGCAGGAAGGCGTCGAGCGGCTCGAGGTCGCGCGGGTCCCGCTCGGCGAGCCCGGGATTGTCGAGGGCCCACAGGCTGCGGCCGCCCGCCGCGGCGAGCCGCGGTGGCAGGTCGGCCTTGCGGCCCAGCCAGCCGTGCGGCCCCGAGCACAGCAGCACGAGGTCGGCCAGCAGCTCGGGGGCCGCCAGTGCGGCCGCCCGCGCCACGACACCGCCGAAGCTGTGGCCGAGCAGGTGGACGCCGGGGAGGGGCCGCCCGGCGCCCCGGGGCGGTCGGGCGCCACCGACGAGGCGGACCACCTCGACGGCGTCGGCCGCGAGGTCGGCGAGCAGGTAACCGGTGCCCCGGCCCGCACCCGCGTCGTCGGGGCTGCGCGCCGAGTCGGCCTGGCCGCGCTGGGAGTACGCCCATGCGTCCCAGCCGCGGGCCGCGAGCAGCGGCAGCAGCGCGAGGAAGTCCTCCTTCGAGCCGGTGAAGCCGGGCACGAGCACCGCCGTCCCCCGCGCCGGCGCCGGGCGGCCGTCCTCGTCCCGCGGCCGGGCGCGCAGCGCCGTTAGCCGGCCGACGGCGACCTCGAGGACGAGCGGCTCGACGCCGTCCGGCAGGGGCAGCCCCCCGAAGGGCGCGCCGGGGCGGACGCCGTCGGACAGGTCCGCAGGCCCGCCGCCGGGCGCGCTCACGCCGCCCCCTCCGCGCGGCTCGGCTGCGGCACGGCGTCCAGCAGCTCGACCGTGTACGGGTCCTGCGGGAAGCGGAGCACCTGCGAGGTCTCGCCCCGCTCGACGACCCGCCCGTCGTGCAGGACGAGGATGTGGTCGGTCACCACGCGCGCCGACAGCAGGTCGTGGGTGATGTAGAGCATCGACACCCCGTGCTGGGCCCTCAGGTCCTCCAGCAGCGCGAGGACGCCCGCGCGCAGCGACACGTCCAGCATCGAGACGGGCTCGTCGGCGACGATGATCTGCGGGTCGCTCGCCAACGCCCGGGCGATGACGACGCGCTGGCGCTGGCCGCCCGAGAGCTGGTGCGGGAGCTTGGCCGCGAACTGCTCGACGGGGGTCAGGCCCACCGTGTCCAGCAGCTCGAGGACGCGCGCCCGCGCCTCGCGGCGGCTGCGGCCGGTGTAGTTCACGACCGGCCGCGTGAGCGTGTACTCCACGGTGTGCAGCGGGTTGAGGGCCGCGTACGGGTCCTGGAAGACCATCTGCACGTCGCGGCGCAGCTCGCGCAGACCGCGCCGCCGCAGCCGGTCGACCCGCACGTCGCCGACGGAGACCGTGCCGGCGGTGGGCCGCACGACGCCCGTGATGAGCTGCGCCAGCGTCGACTTCCCCGACCCGCTGGCCCCCACGAGCGCGAGGGACTGCCCGGGCTCGAGGCGCATCGAGACGTCGTCGAGGGCCGTGACCGGGGCAGCGCCCCGTCGCGGCGGCGGGTAGACCTTGCTGACCCCCTCGACGACGACCGGCGCGGTGGCCCGGCGGCCGGCGCCGGGCGAGCCGCCGGAGCCGCGGGCGCTGCGCTCGGCGGCCGTGCCCGACGACGTCACGAGCTCTCCGCCGCGGGCGGCGAGGCCGGGCAGCTCGACGACCTCGGCCCGCGGGTCGCCGTAGTGGCTCAGCAGCATCTTCGTGTAGTCGTCCTGCGGGTCGCGCAGCACGTCCCGGCTCGGGGCGTCCTCGACGACGACGCCCTCGTGCATGACCATCACGCGGGACGTCGACTCGAGCACGACGCCCAGGTCGTGGCTGATGAGCAGGGCCGTGAACCCCTCCGATGCCTGCAGCTCCCGGATGGTGCCCATCACGGCGTGCTGGACGAGGACGTCGAGGGCCGTCGTCGGCTCGTCGAAGACCATGAGCTGCGGCTCGAGCGCCAGGGCCAGCGCGATGGACACGCGCTGGCGCATGCCGCCGGACAGCTCGCCGGGGTAGCGCCCCAGCACCGTGGGCGCTAGCTCTACCTTCTCGACGAGCTCGCGCGCCCGCGCGGCGCGCCGCTCGCGCGGCACGTGGCCGTGGGCGGCGAAGACGTCGTCGAAGTGGTGGCCCACCGTTCGCACCGGGTTGAGGGCGTTCATCCCCGACTGCAGGACCATGGCGAAGCCGCCGCGCCGCTGCGCCCGCAGCTCCTCGTCCTCCAGGGCCGCGACGTCCGCGCCGTCGAAGAGGATGCGCCCCGACGAGATCCGGGCCGGCGGCTTGGACAGGCGCGTCAGCGCGAAGCCGAGCGTCGACTTCCCGGAGCCCGACTCGCCGACGAGGCCGACGAACTCGCCCCTCTCGAGGGTGAAGGAGACGTCGCGCACGGCGTGCGTCACGGGCGCGTCCGACGGCTCGTAGACGACGGAGAGGTCCTGGACCTCGAGCAGGCTCATCGACCGCTCCCCTCGCGCAGGCGGGGGTTGGACAGGCCGTCCACCCCGAAGTTGACGAGGCTGAGGGACGTCGCCAGCAGGGCGATGCACAGGCCGGGCGCCAGGAGCAGGACCCACTGGCCCGTGAGCAGCGCGTTGGAGTTCTGCGCCCAGAACAGCATGGTCCCCCAGCTCACCTGGGTCGTGTCGCCGAGGCCCAGGAAGGACAGGCCGGACTCGGCGATGATCGCCGCCGTCGCCGCGCCGAAGAAGCTGCTGGCGATGATCGATGTCATGTTCGGAAGGATCTCCCGGAAGACGACGCGCCAGGAGCGCTCGCCGGAGAACTGCGCGGCGGTGACGAAGTCGCGCCCCCGCAGGGACTGGGTCTGCGAGCGCAGCACCCGCGCGCCCCATGCCCAGCCGGTGAGGACGACGACGAAGATGATCATGTCGAGCCCGCTGTTCTGCAGGTACGCGGCGATGACGATCATCAGCGGCAGGCCGGGGATGACGAGGAAGAGGTTGGTGACGAAGTTGACGACCTCCGCCAGCGGCCCCCGGACGTAGCCCCACGAGAGGCCGACGAGCACGGCCACGAGCGTGGAGAGCGCACCCGCGACGAAGCCGACGAGCAGCGAGATGCGGGCGCCGAAGACGACCTGCGACAGCACGTCCTCCCCCGCCGCCGTCGTGCCGAAGGGGTGGGCAGCGCTCGGCCCGGCCCCGCGCGCGAAGTCGTTGGCGGTGGGCCCGTAGGGCGCGATCACCGGCGCGAGCACCGCGACGAGGACGAAGAAGGCCAGCACGAGCAGGCCTAGGCGGGCCTTGCGGTTGGCCCACACCGTGCCGGCCCCGCGGGTGACCACGCGCCAGCGTGGCGGCGCAGCCGTCGGCAGGTCCGGGGGCGCGGCGTCCGGTGCGCCGGCGGGGTGCTCGGACTCCGAGCCGCCGGGGTCGGGGAGCGTCGTGGGCGTTGTCATCGGCGAGTCCTCGGGTCGAGGATCCCGTAGAGCGTGTCGACGACGAAGTTGGCGACGAGGACGCTCAACGTGATCATCAGGAACAGGGCCTGCATGAGCGGGTAGTCCTGGTTCGTCACGGCGTTGTAGAGCAGGTAGCCCACGCCGGGGTAGGCGAAGACCTGCTCGACGAGGAGCGACCCGCCGACGACGCCGCCGAGCGCGAGCCCGAAGCCGGTCAGGTTGGGCAGGATCGCGTTGCGGGCGGCGTAGCGGAGCGCGACGGTGCGCGAGCGCAGGCCGTTCGCCTCGGCGAAGGTCACGTAGTCCTCGCCGAGCGTGCCGATCATCGCGTTGCGCATGCCGAGGATCCACCCGCCGAGGGAGGTGAGGAGGATCGTCACGGCCGGCAGCACGGCGTGGGCGACGGCGTCCGCGAGGAAGGGCCCGTTGAGCCCGGGCGTCGTGTACGGGCTGTAGGCGCCGGACGTGGGGAACAGCCGGAAGGTGTAGCCGAGGAAGAACAGGAGCAGCAGCGCCGTCCAGAAGTACGGGAAGGCGGCGAGGAAGCTCCCGGTCAGCGTCGGGAGCGCGTCGAGCCTCGTCCCCCGGCGCCAGGCCGCGAGGACCCCGACGAGCGTCCCGATGACGAAGGCCGCGACGGTGACGAGCCCCACGAGCACCAGCGTGAACGGCAGGGCGCTGCCCACGAGCGAGGCCACCGTCGACGGGAAGAACGTGTAGGAGACGCCGAAGTCCAAGGTCACGACGTTGCCCAGGTAGTCCCAGTACTGGCTGAGCACGCTGCCGGTGGGAACGCCGAGCTGGGCCTCCACGGCGGCGCGCGTCGCGGCGTCGACGGGACCGTTCTGGGATAGCCGCGCGATGGCGGCGTCGGCGGGCGAGCCGGGCATGAGCCGCGGCAGGAGGAAGTTCAGCGTGATCGCGGCCCACGCGGTGAGCGCGAAGAGGCCGAGGCGGCGCAGGAAGTAGCGCACACGGAACACCTCTCTCGGTGAGGACCTCCCGCAGGAGGGGTCGGGAGGGCCCGCGCGGACGGCCGGTCGTGGCCGACCGCGCGGGCCGGGGTGGTCAGCTGCCCGCGCGCTCGAGGTTGGTGTCGATGAGCAGGACGTTCGAGTCGTAGGTGATCGGCGTCGCGTAGGGGTCGTCCTCGGAGGGCCACCCGGTGAACTTCGCGTCGCTGAACAGGCCCCACAGCCCGCCGTAGTACATGGAGATGACGGGCACCTGCTCGTACATCACCTGCTGCAGCTGGCCGGCCAGCTCCTCCTGCTCGGCGAGGTCCGTGGCGGCCTGGTACCGGGCGAGGAGCTCGTCCACCGCCGGGTCCGAGAAGCGCTGGTAGTTCGACGACGCGGCGCTGCCGACCGGGACGGCGAACTCGCTGTTCAGCAGCTGGTTCATGTCGCGGTAGAAGGAGCCCGTGCCGCCGAAGCCGCCCATCGCGAGCTGGAAGTCGCCGTTGTTGACGGCCTGCTGGTAGGCGGCCGGCTGCGGCTGCTCGATGGTCACGGCGATGCCGACGGCCTGCAGCTGGCGCTGCACCTCCTGCACGCCCCGCAGCCAGTCGGTGTAGCCGTTGGCCGTGGTGATCGAGAGGGTCACCTGCTGGCCGTCGGGGCCCACGAGCTGGTCCCCCCGCTGGGTGTAGCCCGCCTGGGCGAAGGCGGCGAGCGCCGCGTCGACGTCCTGCGCCACCTCGCCTCCCTCGGGCACGTCCTCGTCCAGCAGGTCCTCCTGGCCCGGGAGGATGAGCCCCGACTGCGGCGCGGCGTCGGTGTAGCCGCGCGTCGCGGCCTCCGAGATCGCCTCGCGGTCCAGCGCGAGCGACAGGCCGCGCCGGAAGTCGACGCTGTCGAAGGGCGCCTCGGTGAGGTTGGGCAGCAGGGAGATGGTGCCGCCCGGCGGGAACCAGTACGTGTTGCCCTCGTTCGCCGTGACCCAGGTGTCCTCGACGTCCTCGATGTAGGCGTAGGCCCAGTCGTAGCCGTTGTTCACGAGGTCGAGCTGCTCGTTGGAGGCGGGGATGACGAGCTCGTCCGCCGCCACCGCGTCGGCCTGCCAGTAGTCGGGGTTCTTCTCGAGCGTGTACTGGGTGTCCGTGTACGTGCCCAGGGTGAAGGGCCCGGTGCCCACCGGGTCCTCGTCCGCGTAGGACACCGGGTCGTCGACGTCGGCCCACAGGTGCTCGGGGACGATGACGGTCCCGCCGACGATCTCCGTGGCCGGGACGTCGGGCTCGCTGAAGCGCACGGTCACGTCCATGCCGTCCGCCTCCACCGAGTCCAGGCGCTGCCAGACGCCGTCGAGGTCGAGCGCCGGGTTGTCCTTCAGCATCTGGAAGGTGAAGGTCACGTCGTCGGCGGTGAAGGGCTCGCCGTCGGTCCACGTGACGCCCTCGCGCAGCGTGAACACCGCCGTCTGCGGGTCCACCTGCTCGACCGACTCGGCGAGGAAGGGCGTCGACTCGCCGTCCACCGTGTTGAGCACCGTGAGGGGCTCGTAGATGTGGAAGGCGCCCTTGCGCCCCGTGGGGTTGTAGGGGTTGAAGTTCCGGGTGAAGTTGGGCGAGCCGTTGTCGCCGGCGAACAGCATGGTCCCCGCGGCGTCGCCGCCCTCGGCGCCCTGCGGCGCCTGCGCGCCCATGCAGCCGCTCACCACCAGCGCCGCGGCGAGGCAGACGCCGGTCGCCGTCGCGACCCGCCCCCGACGGTCAGTCGTCCTCATGGCTGTCTCCTCCGTGTCGTCGTCGTCACGCGCGCCGGGATGCCTTCGTCGGCGTCCCCGGGCGTAGATTGAATGTATGCGCTTACATCGTCGGAGTGCAACAACGGGTCGGGGCGGGCCGCCCGCTCGCCGGGACGGATCGGGCGTCTCAGGCGCGGCCGCAGCCGCAGCTCTCCCTCAGGAGCACCTGGACGGGCAGGACGCGCGTGGTCGGCGGCGCGCCGGGTCCCGCCAGCCGCTGCAGCAGCGCGTCGACGGCCACGCGCCCGAGCTCGACCATCGGCTGGTGCACCGTCGTCAGCCGGGGGCGCGAGCGCCCGGCGGCGTCGATGCCGTCGAAGCCGGTGAGCACCAGGTCCTGGGGCACCCGGACGCCCGCTCCGAGGAGGACGTCGAGGACACCGAGCGCGGTCTGGTCGTTGGCGCAGACGAGCGCCTCAGGCAGGTCTCCGGCGTCGACCAGACGGCGCGCCAGGTCCCGGCCCCGGGCCTGGGTGAAGTCGCCGCGCAGCAAGGGGGCCTCGGGCGCAGGCAGCCCGGCCGCGCGCAGCGCCGCGCGGAAGCCGTCGAAGCGGTCGCGGTCGTCCGAGACGTCGGCGGCGCCGCCCGCGAAGGCCAGGTCGCGCAGGCCGTGGGCGTGCAGCAGGTGCTCGGTGAGCACCCGCATGCCCGGGCCGTTCGCCGTGCCCACGTGGTCGTGG
The DNA here is from genome assembly GCF_947499845.1 of uncultured Pseudokineococcus sp. Taxonomy (GTDB): domain Bacteria; phylum Actinomycetota; class Actinomycetes; order Actinomycetales; family Quadrisphaeraceae; genus Pseudokineococcus. Next base: position 188,166 of record NZ_CANMPM010000003.1, on the reverse strand, counting down.
TCGTCGCCGTCGCGGTGCCCCGCGACGACCACCACGGGCGTGCTCCGGCCGATGCGGGCCAGCACGTCCGCCGGGACCGTGCCGCCGAGGACGACGAGGCCGTCGACCCGACCGGCGAGGTCGTCGAGGACGGCCTCCTTGCGGGCGCCGCGGGCGACGGCCACGGTCACGGAGAGGCTGTGGCGCCACGCCTCGATCTCGACGCCGCGCATCACCTCGCCCATGTAGAGGTTGGTGACGGGCTCGGCGCCGCCCGGTGGGTCCGGGCGCACGGTGACGGGCTCGTCCGACAGGCAGACGGGGTCGATCTCCTCGACGTCGTCGAAGTCGGGGAAGACGAGCCCCACGGCCCCCGAGCGACGAGCGGCGAGGCCGCGCGCGCTGCCGCTCGGGACGTACCCCAGCTCCCGGACGGCGTCGAGGACGCGCTGGGTCGTCGCCCGCGACACGGCCTCGGGGCGGCGCAGCACGCGCGAGACGGTCGCGATGGAGACGCCGGCGCGCTCGGCCACGTCGTAGACCGTCGCCCGGGAGCGCTCCGGGACGCCGGTCGGGGGGACCACCACCACGTCGGCCTCCTCCCGCTCTCGGCGTCCGTCCGCCAGGGAGTGTGCCGCGCCGCCCCGGCGCGCGCGCCACCGGGCCGCCCGTCCCCGCCCCACCCGTCTCGACGAGGAGATGCCATGACCGAGCCCGACCGTCCCACCCGCGGCGCTCCGCCGCACCGCCCGAACGTCGTCCTGGTCCTCACCGACGACCACGCCTCGCACGCCGTCGGCGCGTACGGCTCCGTGGTGAACACGACCCCCCGGATCGACGAGATCGCCCGCGCCGGAGCGCTGCTCGAGAACTGCTTCTGCACGAACTCGATCTGCACGCCGAGCCGAGCCTCGATCCTCACCGGCACCTACAGCCACGTGAACGGCGTCACGACGCTGTCGACGCCGATCGACGCGAGCCAGCCCACCTTCGTCTCCCGGCTGCGCGCCGCCGGGTACCGCACCGCGGTGTTCGGCAAGTGGCACCTCGGCCACGGCGAGGGCCACGACCCCCAGGGCTTCGACCGCTGGGAGGTGCTCGTCGACCAGGGCGAGTACTTCGACCCCCGCTTCCTCACGCCCGAGGGCCTGGTCACCCGACCCGGGTACGCCACCGACGTCATCACGGACCTCGCGCTCGAGTGGCTGGAGGGACTCGAGGGCGACGCGCCCTGGTGCGTGCTGGTGCACCACAAGGCCCCGCACCGCTCGTGGTTCCCGGACGAGGAGCACGCCGGCATGTACGCCGACCCGATCCCGGTGCCCTCGACGTTCCACGACGGCGACACGGGCTGGGCGACGAGGTCCCTCGCGGCGCGCCACCAGGCCATGACGATCGCCGACCACCTGCACCCTGTGGACCTCAAGCAGGACCCGCCGGAGGGCCTGGAGGGCGAGGAGCTCGCCCTCTGGAAGTACCAGCGCTACATGGAGGACTACCTGGCGTGCGTCGCGTCCGTCGACGACAACGTCGGGCGCGTCACGGACTGGCTGCGCGAGCGCGACCTCTTCGACGACACGCTGCTGATGTACACCTCCGACCAGGGCTTCTTCCTCGGCGACCACGGCTGGTACGACAAGCGCTTCATGTACGAGGAGTCCCTGCGGATGCCGTTCGTGCTGAGCTACCCGCGCGCGGTCCCGGCGGGGACGGTGCACCCGGGCACGGTCACGAACGTCGACCTCGCGCAGACGATCCTCGCGGCGGCGGGCGTGGACGCCCACCCCCGGATGCACGGGCGCAGCTTCTGGCCCGACCTCACCGGCGGCGCCCCCGAGCCCGAGGTCGACGGCATGTACTACCGGTACTACGAGAACGACGACCCGATCCACCACGCGCTCGCGCACTACGGGTTCCGCACGGAGCGCTACAAGCTCATCTACTTCTACAACGACGGCATGGGCCTGCCCGGCAGCGGCCCGGGGACCTTCCCGCCCGAGTGGGAGCTCTACGACCTCGCCGAGGACCCCGACGAGGTGCGCAACGTGGCCGACGACCCGGCCTACGCCGAGGTCCGCCGCGACCTCGAGGTCCGCATGTGGCGGCGCCAGCACGAGCTGGGCGACGTCCCCCATCCCAGCCAGCCCGTCCCCGCCGGGATCGCCGACGGGCGCACCGACGAGAGGAGCAGCTGACATGACGACCGCACACGGAGGCTACGGGGACTTCGGGAGCAGTCTGCGCGACCTGCCGCGGCTCCGGACCTCGCGGCGTCGCCGCGCGTCGAGCTGGGACCGCACCGGCGGCAACGACGACCGCGTGACCGTGCGCCCCGGCGAGACCATCACGCTCGCCGACATCACCGGCGCCGGATCGGTCAACCACATCTGGATGACCGTCGCCCCCGCCGGGTTCGACGCCGGGGCGGACGCCGACCACCTGCGCCGCCTCGTGCTGCGCATCACCTGGGACGGCGCGGAGCACCCCAGCGTGCTGGTGCCGCTCGGCGATTTTTTCGGCGTCGGGCACGCCCGGACGACGAACTTCGTCTCGGCGCCGCTGCAGATGAGCCCGCAGGACGGCAAGGGGTTCAACTCCTGGTTCCACATGCCCTTCTCCGACGGCGCGCGCGTCGAGCTCCTCAGCGAGTGCGAGGAGCGGGACATGTGGGTCTACTACTACGTCGACTACGACGAGCTGGACGTCCTCGAGGGGGGGCTCGGCCGCTTCCACGCGCAGTTCCGCCGGGTGAACCCGACCCCCGGGATCTCCGAGGACGGCCTGAGCAACGACGAGCTCCAGTTTGGCGGGACCAACCTCACCGGCGCGGACAACTACACGATCCTCGAGGCGTCGGGTCGTGGCCACTACGTGGGGTGCGTGCTCAACATCACGAACCTGCGCGAGACCGACGAGGGCAACTGGTACGGCGAGGGCGACGACATGATCTTCGTCGACGACGAGCCCTTCCCGCCGTCCCTGCACGGCACGGGCACCGAGGACTACGTGAACACGGCCTGGTGCCCGTCGGAGACCTACAGCGCGCCCTACCACGGCATCACGCTGCCGGGCGGGCCCAACTGGGCGGGGCAGGTCTCGGTCTACCGGTTCCACGTCGAGGACCCGGTGCCCTTCACCCGCTCGATCCGGGTGAGCATCGAGCACGGCCACGCCAACCGCCGCAGCGACGACCTGTCGTCCGTGGCGTACTGGTACCAGGAGCTGCCGCACGCGCCCTTCGGCATCCCGCCGGTGGCCGAGCGCCTGCCCTGACGGACGGGGGACGCGCGGCCGTGCGAGGGGCCGTCCCGCGCACGGCCGCGCGTCCCCGGTCGTGGCCGGCCGGCGCTGCCGGGGGCGTCAGCGAGCCCCCGGCACGCCCCCCTCGTCGCCCTCGCGGCGGGTCGTCACCGAGAGGCTCGTCGCGCCGCTCGCCTCGGCGCGGCTGCGCGCCTCCTCGTAGGCGTCCTCGCCGTCGTCCGCCCGCTGCGTCGACTCGTCCTGCCCGACGTGCTGGGTGATGCCGGGGGCGTCCTCGTCGACGGGGCGCGCGCCCGGGTCCGACGCCTCGGGGGGCGGGTCGGCGCTCGCGCCGGGGGTGACGGCGGCCGACGGCTCCGCGTCCGGGTCGGGCCGGACGTCGGACTGCTCGTCGGGCTGCTCGTCGTGGGGGTGGTGGCTCACGGTCGTCTCCTCGTCCGCCGGCGGGTGCTCCCGCACGCTAGGCACGCGCCCCTCGCCCCGCCGCTCGGGCCGGGTGAACATCCGGTGGACGGCCCGTGGCTCGGACGACGGTGGCCGCGACGCGGAGCGGCGGTCCGCCGAGGAGGACGAACGTCCGGTCCCGCGATCCGTCGGGCCGCTGACCTGCGGTGACGCGACCGCAGGACGCGTTCGTCCTCCCCGTCGGCCGCTCACCCGGCGTCCGGGGCCGCGCCCTCCAGCTCGAGCAGCCGCCGCTTGGCGTCGAGGCCGCCCGCGTAGCCGGTGAGCGCCCCGCTGCCGGCGACCACGCGGTGGCAGGGCAGGACGACGCACACCGGGTTCGCGCCCAGGGCCGCCCCGACGGCCCGCGACGCGCTGGCGCGCCCGAGGTCGCGGGCCAGCGCGCCGTAGGTGGTCCGACGCCCGTACCCGACGGCGGCGAGCCGGCCGAGCACCGACCGCTGGAAGGGCGTCGCGAGCGCGAGGTCGACCGGGACGTCGAAGGACCGCCGCTGCCCGGCGAGGTACTCCTCCAGCTCGTCGGCCGCGCGCGCCGTCCGCCCCGGGGCCTCGACGACGCGCGGGGACACCCCCGCCGCCAGGCGCCGCAGAGCCCGCTCGAGGGCGGCGTCGTCCGGCACGAAGGTCGACGCGACGAGCGCGCCGCCCGGCCCGTCCGCGAGCAGCACGCGGCCGATCACGGTCTCCCGCACGGAGAACCCGACGTCGGCCCCGGCTCCCGCGGTCGTCGGCAGGACGGGGCGGCGCAGCCCCTCCGACGTCGCGGCGCGCAGGCGACCCACCGCCGCGCCCTCGTCGCCGCTCCGCTCGTCCGCCACCCGCTGCTCGCCCACGACCCGCCTCCTCGTCATCGCCCGTCTCCTCGTCATCGCCCGTCTCCCTCGTCATCGCCCGTCTCCCTCGTCGCCGTCCCCGGCCGCCCCGAGCTCCCGGCGCAGCGCCGCGAGCGCGTCGCTGACGAGCCGCCGCGTCGCGCCGGGCGTCGTCCCCAGGGCGCGCGCCACGGTCGCGTGGTCGGCGTCGACGACGTAGCGCAGGGCCAGCGCCGTCCGCTGCCGCTCGGGCAGCGCCCGCACGGCGGCCCACACGGCCGGGTCCGCGCCGGCCAGCTCGCCGTCGGCCGGGTCCCCGCCCGCCGGGGCCTCCGGCACCTCCTCGACCGGCACGGGACGCCGCGCCCGCGCTCGGTGCACGTCGGTGGCGCACCGGCTCGTGACGACGAGGAGCCAGGCGCGCGGGTCGCGCAGCCCCCCGGGCGGCGGGTAGGCGGCCAGCGCCTGCGCCCACGCCTGCTGGGCGACGTCGTCGCCGTCCACCGGGCCGGCGAGGGCGCGCGCCAGCCGGGCGACGTCGCGCCAGTGCTCCTCGACGAGGAGGGCGAAGGGGGGTGCGCTCACGGGAGGAGGACGCGCGGGGTCGCCCGCGTGTGAGGGCGGCCCGTCCGGGGACGGCCGGGAGGACCCGCGGAGGGGCCGGTGGAGGGGTCGGCGGAGGGGTCGGCGGAGGGGGACGCCGAGGGGTGCGCCGGGCGACCGGCGCAGGGCCGCAGCGCCCGGGGGCTGGACCCGCGCGGGCACAGGGGTCCAGGCTGTGCCACGGGGGACGGGGCGTGCGCCGGAGCACCGAGGTCCCCGGCGGGGCGCTGCCCCGTGCGTGCAGGACGTCTGGAGGAGCGATGCAGGTGGCCACGACCGCGACGGCACCCGAGGTGCTCGACTCCCGCCAGCGCGGGGACGCCCGGGCGGTGGCGGTGGCGCACCGGCCCGGGGCCGTGCCCGTGGCGCGGCGGACGATCACCGCCGACGTCGCCGAACGGGTCGACGACGAGCTGGTCCACGAGGTCAGCGTGGTCGTCAGCGAGCTGCTCGGCAACGCCCTGCGCCACGCCCGCCCCGACGACTCCGGGCGCGTGCTGCTGCGCTGGCAGGTCCGCGGCGACGTCGTCGACGTCGAGGTGACCGACGGCGGGTCCCCCGGTGAGGTCCGGCCCCAGCGGCCGGCCCCGATGGCGACCTCCGGCCGCGGGCTGCGCATCGTGCGCGCCCTGGCGCACGAGTGGGGCGTCGTCGAGGAGGACGACGGCCGGCGCACCGTGTGGGCCGCGCTCGGCGGCCCGACGCGCCGTCGCCGACCGGTCGCCTGACGCCGCCGACCGGTCGCCTGACGCCTCCGCCGGTCGCCCGACGCCCCGACGGCGCCCGTAGGCCCGGCGGTGGGACGCGGCGGGCCCAGGCGGCTGCGTAGGGTCGCGCCATGGCGAAGAGGTCCCCCGCACGTCGTCCCGCCGCCACCGCCGTGGAGGACGTGCCCGTCGTCGGCCCGCGCGAGCCCTGCCCCTGCGGCTCCGGCAAGCGCTACAAGGTGTGCCACGGGCGCGCCGCCCGTGCGGCGGCCACCGAGATCGTCCGCCGCCCCTTCGCCGGGCTGCCCGGCGAGGCCGACTGGGTCTGCCTGCGCGAGGTCGTGCCGGCGGCCACCGCCTCCGTGCGGACGACGCCCGAGCACGGGGGCGTCGACGTCACCGTCGCGACCGTGCTCCCCCTGGCGTGGCCGGGGCTGCACCGCGCGGACGGCGAGCGCCTCGTCGGCCTGCAGGCGCCCGGCTCGAGCGGCGACCCGAGCCGCGACCTCGCCGCGGCGCTCCTCGCCGTCGTCGCGAGCGAGCCCGGGCAGCCGCTCGAGCAGCGGCCCGCGGTCACCCCCGCCACCCCGCGCCTGCAGGACGTCCTCGACGTGTCGCAGCCCTTCGAGGTGCGCGTGCACGAGGGCTTCGACTTCTGGCTGCCCGAGGGCGCCGAGGCCGACGCCGAGGTGGCCGCCTCCCTCGAGCGCGCCGACGAGGCCGTCGTGCCCACCGAGCGCCTGCGCACCGTGGACGGCGCCTACTGGTGCCGCATCGGGGAGCGCACGCACCTGAGGTGGGCGATGGTCGAGGACGAGGAGCCCCTGCTCGACGCCCTCGCGCGCCTCCACGCGGCCGGTCGGGCGGGCCTGGGCGAGGGCACCAAGTACGTCGGCGCCTTCCGCGCCCAGGGCCTCGTCGTCCCCGTGTGGGACCTCGCGGAGGACGCCGTCGCCGACGACGTCGAGGAGCCCGCGGCCGCCTTCCGCGCCGCGCTCGACGAGGCGCTCGCGACGACGGACCCGCTGACGGCCGACGAGCGGCGAGCCCGCGCCGGCGTCGTCTCCCGCCAGGTGACCCTGCGCTGACCCGGCCCGCCGTCACCGCCGCTCGGCCTTCGTCATCCGCCCGCGAGGCGCTCCCGGACGGACTTCGTAGCCCTTCTCCGCGCCGGGGGCGCCCGGCGACGGAGTTCGTAGCCTTCTTCCGAGGGGAGGCGCGGGTCAGCGTGGGGGGAGCGGGTCCCGGGAGACGGGGCAGCTCATGCACCGCGGACCGCCGCGGCCCGACCCGAGCTCGGAGCCGCTGATGGGCAGCACCTCGACGCCGTGGGCCTCGAGGCGGGCGTTGGTCCGGGTGTTGCGCTCGTAGGCGACGACGACGCCGGGCGCGAGGGCGAGGGTGTTGTTGCCGTCGTCCCACTGCTCGCGCTCGGCCGTGACCTCGTCGAGGCCGGTGTCGACGACGCGGAGCTCGTCGATGCCCATGGCCTCGGCGGCCGCGGCGAGGAAGGGCCTGGCCCCGCCGACGTGCACGCCGGCCGACGGGTCGGCCGCGTCGACGGGCGTGAGCGCGTACGCCGTCAGCGAGTGGGCGATCGAGGGGTACATGACGACCTGGTCGACGTCGACCATCGTGCAGACCGTGTCGAGGTGCATCGTCGCCCGCTCCTGCGCCACGGGCACCGCCAGGACGGTGTGCGCGCGTCCGCTGCGGAACGCCCTCTCGGCCAGGCGCTCCACGCCGGCGGGCGTCGTCCGCTCCCCCGTTCCGACGGCGAGGACGCCGTCGGAGAGCACGAGGACGTCGCCGCCCTCGACGTGCTCGAGGCCGGGCTCGTAGAGCAGCTCGGTGCCGGCGAAGCGCGGGTGGTGGGCGTAGACGACCCGCGTCAGCGACGTCTCCCGGTGCCGCGCGGGCATCGCCAGCGACGACACGACGACGGAGTCCCCCACCCAGGCCGACGAGTCGCGCGTGAAGAGGAGGTTGGGCAGCGGCTCGACGACGAAGTCGCCGGCCTCCCGCAGCGCGGCCACGAGGCCCGGCTCGCGCGCCGGGCGCGCCAGGTCGAGCTCGTCGAGCCGCAGGCCGGCCACGAGCACGTCGGCGAGGTCCTTCGGCGCGAGCCCGTGCAGGTGCTCCGCGACCCGCGCCCCGAGGACCTGCCCGAGCGAGGGGTCGGTGAGGACGGCGGCGACGGACTCCTCGCGGGCGGCGGGCTCCTCGAGGGCCTCGGCGATGAGGTCGGCGAGCTCGAGCACCTCGACCCCCCGGCCGCGGAGCAGCTCGGCGAAGGCGTCGTGCTCGTCCTGCGCGCGCGCCACCCAGGGGATCGCGTCGAAGAGCAGGCGGTCGTTGTTGCGCGGGGTCAGCCGCGCGAGCTCGGCGCCCGGGCGGTGCAGCACGACCGAGCGCAGCGGCCCGACCTCGCTCGTGACCCCGTGCGGCGCAGGCGGCTGGCTCGGCATGGGCGGAGGCTAGCCGCGCGGTCCGGCTCCGGGGCGCTCAGGCCGTGAGGGCGCCGGACGCCGCGGCGCGCCCCGCCGGCGAGCGCAACCACCGCAGCCCCAAGCCGACCCCGACGAGCGCCAGGCCGGCGAAGAGGACCGCGGAGAGGACGTAGCCGCCGAGACCGGCGACGAGGAGCGCGAGGGAGCCCGCCGCGAAGGAGACGAGCAGCGCGACGGTCGTCAGGGCCGTGAAGTCGCTGCCGCCGGTGGCGGGGCGCGACAGGTCCATGCTCACGGTGTAGATGACGACGTTGAGCGCCGTGTAGGCGACGAGGAAGCCCGACAGCGCCGAGACCGTGCCGACGAGCGGCGCCGCGCCGAGCAGCAGCGGCGCGAGCCCGGCGGTGGACAGGACGAGCACGGCACCGCCGGCGACGAGCACCGCCGCGCGGCCCAGCCGGCGCACGAGCCACCCGGAGACGAGCCCGGCCACGAGCGCCGGGACGCTCACGACCACGCCGCTGACGACGCCGATGCGGGCGAGGGACCAGCCGGCGTCGACGAGCGCCGGGCTCGTGAGCGCCCAGACGCCGGCCACGCCCCCGTAGAGCAGGGGCACGACGACGAGCGCCCACGCCGGCACGCCCGGCCGGCGGAAGACCGACACGACCGCGCCCCACGGCACGCCTCCCCCGGACCCGTCCGCGGAGCTGCCCGCGGCACCGCCGTCCTCCGGGCGCGGGGGCTCGCGGAAGGCGGCGACGACGACGAGGGCCGCGAGCGTGAGCGCCGCGAGCAGCAGGACGGCGGCGTGCCAGCCCCAGCGGTCGTAGACGAGGACGCAGACGCCGCCGCCGAGCACCGTCCCGAGGTAGCTGGCGGCCACCTGCACGCCGCCGGCGACCCCGCGGTCGGCCGGGCGCAGCAGCCGCACCGAGAGGGCGTCGGCCGCGACGTCCTGGGTCGCGGACAGCAGCACGAAGACCGCCGAGAGCGCCGCCAGCGGCCCCAGGGCCGCAGCGGGGTCGTCGAGCGGCAGCATCCCCAGCAGGGCCAGCACCATGCCGCTCTGGAGCACGAGCAGCCACGAGCGGTAGTGCCCGAGGCGGCGGGAGCCGTAGCGGTCGAGCAGCGGCGCCCACAGCAGCTTGAGCGGCCACACGAGCCCGAGCAGCGAGAGCAGGCCGAGGGTGTCGAGCGAGGTCCCCGCCTCCCGCAGGACGGCGACCAGGCCGACGGTGAGGAAGCCGATGCCGATGTACTGCGTCACCCACAGCGACCCCAGCAGCAGCCAGGGGGGTCGGGCGCCGCCCGCGCCGCCCCGCAGGTCGGCCGGAGGGGCGACGACGGGGTCGGCGGGCGCGGCGCCGACGACGGCGGGCGCCGACGCGGCCGGCCGGCTCACGCCTCGTCCCGCCAGTACCCGAGCGCGGAGACGCGCTCCTTCGGGACGCCGAGCTCGCGGCGCAGGTGGCGCACCAGCGCCCGGGTGCTCGCGGCCTCGCAGCCCAGCCAGAACCAGTCGGCGCGCGCGTCGGCGTCGGCCCAGCCCGACCGCACCCGGTCGACGAGGGCCCCGCCCGCCGCCGCCCCCTCGCCGCGGGGCACCCACGTGACGTCGTGGCAGGCCCGCGCGCGCACGGGCAGCGCCCGGTCGTCGGGGTGGCCCTCCTCGAGGACGACGGTCGCCGGCGTCCCGGCGTGCGCGTCGAGCACCGAGTTCACCGCCGGCAGCGAGGCCGGGTCACCCACGAGGTGGAGGCGTCGGACGGGCTCGGGCAGCGGGTCGAAGCGGGTGCCGTAGACGGTGGCGTCGAGGCGGTCCCCCGGCCGGGCCGCCAGGGACCACGCCGCCGCGACGCCGTCGTGGAGGGCGAACTCGAGGTCGAAGGAGCCCGCCGCCGGGTCGGGGTCGACGACCGTGAAGGCGCGCTGGTGCGGGCGCCCGCCGTCGGAGAACCACAGCCGCACCCACATCGTCGGGTGCGGCGGGCAGGCCGCCAGCAGGCCGCCGTCGCGCACCCGCACCCTCCGGCAGCGGCCGCCCACGTCCTGCGCCGAGAGCACCTCGAGGGTGAAGTCCCGTCCGCGCAGCGCCTTGATCACCGCGCCCTGCCAGCCGTGCTGCACGTGCGCCTCCTCGCCTCGGGCGGCCGCGGCCCGGGAGGGCCGCACGCCGGTCCGGCCTCGGCCGGGGTGTGTACCGTACCCGGCGCTGAGGGCAGCCTTACCTACTGCCCTCGCGCTGCCCGTCCCCGCCCCGCCCGCCCGTCCCCCCGGGAGCCACCGTGACGCCGTCCTCCGCCCGACCGCGCGACCGCGCCGCCGTCGAGGTTCCCGTGGTCGGGAGCGCCCGTCGCCCCGCCCCGACCGCCGACGCCTTCCTGCGCGAGACGACCGCCGACGCCTACGTGGCGACGATGTCCGCGGCGGTCGACGTGCTGAGCCGCTCGGTCCGCGGGGCACGGCGACCGCACACCGGCGCCCCGCAGCAGGAGCTGCAGGAGCTCGTCGACGCCGTCGACCTGGACGCGCCCCTCGGCGACACCCCCGCGGCCCTCGAGGAGCTCTCGCGGGTGTGGCTCGACCACGCCGTGTGGTTCCACGCGCCCGGCTACGTCGCGCACCTCAACTGCCCCGTGGCGCTGCCGGCGCTCGCGGCGGACCTGCTGGCCTCCGCGGTGAACACCTCGATGGACACCTACGACCAGTCCCGGGTGGCCACCCTCCTCGAGCGGCGCCTGCTGGACTGGGCCGCCGAGCGGGCCGGCCTCGGGCCGGGCGCGCGCGGCGTCTTCACGAGCGGCGGCACGCAGTCCAACACCCACGCGCTGCTGCTCGCCCGGGAGGCGGCGCTGGCGGCGCGCGGTCTCGCGCGGCCCGACGAGCTCCTGCCCGGCCGCCTGCGCGTGCTGGCGAGCGACCAGGCCCACTTCAGCGTCACGCGCGCCGCGCGGCTCCTCGGCCTGGGCGCCGACGCGGTCGTGCGGGTGCCCACCGACGCCCGCCACCGCCTCGACCCCGCCGCGCTGGCCCGGGTCGCCGACGAGGTGCGGGCGGCCGGCGACGTCGTCGCGGCGGTCGTCGCCACTGCCGGGACGACGGACCTCGGCCGCGTCGACCCCCTCGCCGCCGTCGCGGACGTCTGCGACGAGCGCGGCCTGTGGCTGCACGTCGACGCCGCGTACGGCGGGGGCCTGCTCGTCTCGCGCCGACGGCGGCACCTGCTCGACGGCGTCGAGCGGGCGTCGTCGGTGACCGTCGACTTCCACAAGACCTTCTTCCAGCCGGTCGCCTCCTCGGCGGTGCTCGTGCGCGACGGCGCGGCGATGGACCTCGTGGCCCACCACGCCGCCTACCTCAACCCGCGCGAGGAGGGCGTGCCCAACCACGTCGACACGAGCCTGCAGACGACGCGGCGCTTCGACGCCGTGAAGCTCTGGCTGACGCTGCGGGTGATGGGCGCCGACGCGCTCGGCGACGCCGTCGACGCGTGCGTCGACCTCGCGGCCGACGTCGCCGAGGACCTCGCCCGCCAGCCCGACGTCGAGCTCCACAGCACGCCGGAGCTGAGCACCGTGCTCTTCCGGCTGCGCCCGCTGGTGGCCGGGCCCGACGGCGTCCCGACGCCCGTCGACGACGGCACCGCCGACGCGCTCGTCGGCGGGGTGCGCGACCGGCTGGCCGCCGACGGCGCGGCCGCCGTGGCCCGCACGGTCCTCGACGGGCGGCCCTGGCTGAAGATGACCTTCCTCGACCCCGCGACGACGCGCGCCGACGTCGCCGACGTCCTGCGCCTCGTCCGCGAGGCCGGCGAGGACCTGCTCGCGCCGCTGCCCGCCCCGGTGGCGGCGGCCGCGGGGAGCGCGGCGTGAGCGCCCCGGCCGGCGCGGGCGCGCCCGAGGGCCCCGTCCACGACTTCGTCGCCGTCGGGATCGGCCCCTTCGGCCTCGGGCTGGCGGCGCTCGTCGCCCCGGTGCCCGACCTCTCCGGCGTCTTCCTCGACGCCAAGGAGGAGTTCTCCTGGCACCCCGGGATGATGCTCGAGGGCGCGACGACGCAGGTGCCCTTCCTGGCCGACCTCGTGACGATGGCCGACCCGACGTCGGAGTTCTCGTTCCTCGCCTGGCTCAAGGCGACGGGGCGCCTGTACCCCTTCTACATCCGCGAGTCCTTCTACCCGCTGCGCTCGGACGTCGACGCCTACTGCCGCTGGGTCGCGGGCCGCGTGCCGGGCCTGCGCTTCGGCCGCGAGGTCGTCCGGGTCGACCACGAGGACGACGGGGCCGGCGGCCGCTACGTCGTCACGGCCCGCTGCACCCGCACGGGCGCCACCGAGACCCACCGCGGGCGCCGGCTCGTCCTCGGCGTCGGCACGCGGCCGTCGGTCCCCGAGGTCGCCCGCGACCTGCCCGGGCCCGCGCTGCACAGCGCCTCCTACCTCGACCGGAAGGACGAGCTGCAGCGCCTGGGCTCGGTCGCCGTCGTCGGCAGCGGCCAGAGCGCCGCGGAGGTCTACCTCGACCTGCTCACCGACGCCCGCCGGTACGGGTACCGGGTGGACTGGGTGACGCGCTCGCCCCGCTTCTTCCCCATGGAGTACACCAAGCTCACGCTCGAGATGACCTCGCCGGAGTACGTGCGCTACCACCACGCGCTCCCCCCGCGCCGCCGCGACGAGCTGGCCCGCGAGCAGCGCCAGCTGCACAAGGGCATCAGCGCCGACCTCGTCGACGCGATCTACGACACGCTCTACCGGCTCGGCGCCCGCGGTGAGGTGCCGACGGAGCTGCTCACCGGCGTCGAGCTCACGGGGGCGCGCTGGGACGCCGAGCGGCGCACGTACGCCCTCGACCTGCACCACGCCGAGACGGGCGGCCGCACGACCCGGGAGACGGAGGGCCTCGTCCTCGCCACCGGGTACCGCGCCGAGGTGCCCGCCTTCCTCGAGCCCGTGCGCCACCGCGTCCGGTGGGACGCGCAGGGCCGCTACGACGTCGCCCTCGGCTACACCGTCGACCACGACGACCGGGAGGTCTTCGTGCTCAACGGCGAGGAGCACACGCACGGCATCGCGGCCCCCGACCTCGGCATGGGCGCGTTCCGCGCCTCGGTGATGATCAACGCGATGTGCGGGCGCGAGGTCTACCCCGTCGAGGAGCACATCGCCTACCAGCAGTTCGGCCTCGGGAGCCCCGCCGGCGGCCCTCCCGACGGCGGTGCGCGCGGCGGGACCCCGGCGTCCGAGCCGGCGCCGGCGGGGGCCCCCCGGTGACCGCCGCGGGCCCGACGACGGCGCCGGTCGCCGGCGTGACGGCGCGCTCCGCGCTGGGCACGTGGACGTTCGCGCCGCTGCCCGTCGACGGCACGACGCCCCTCGACGACCCGACGCTGGTGCGGCTGCACGCGTGGGTGACCGCGCCGCGATCGGTGTTCTGGCAGATGCAGGGCGCCACGACCGAGGACGTCCGCGCCGAGCACGCCACCATCGCCGGTGACCCCTGCCACCACGCGTGGCTGGGCCACCTCGACGGCCGCCCGCTCGTGCTGGCGGAGACCTACGACCCGCGCGAGCGCGTGCTCGCCGGCCACTGGGACGCCGAGGCCGGCGACGTCGGCATGCACGTGCTCGTCGCGCCGCCCGAGCCCGGCGCTCCCCCGCTCCACGGGCTGACGGCGACGGCCGTGGCCGCCGTCGTCCGCCTCGCGCTCGCGCAGCCGGGGGCGCGGCGCGTCGTCGTCGAGCCCGACGAGCAGAACACGGCCGTGCGCGCCAAGAACCTCGCCGCCGGCTTCGTCGAGCACGGCCTGCTCGCGCTGCCCGGCAAGACGGCGGTGCTCTCGACGTGCACGTGGGAGGCCTTCGCGCGCAGCGAGCTCGGGGAGCTCGTGTGGTGACGGCCGGCGCCGGGCTCGACCCCGCCGATCTCGCCGACCTCGCCGTGGGGGGCGCCGAGCACCTCGAGCCCACGGCCATGGCGGCGGCGCAGCGCCACCTCGTCACCAAGGCGCTCTCGGAGCTCGCGCACGAGCGGCTCCTCCGCCCCGAGCCCCTCGACGGCGCCCCGGTGGACGAGGTCCCGACCGACGGCACGGGGACCGACGGCCCGGGGACGGCGGACGGGCGCAGCCCGTGGCGCACGTGGTCGCTGCGCACGCCCGGCGCCGCGCCCCACCACGACCGCGCGCCCGGCACCGCGGAGTACCGCTACCGCGCCCGGGTGCTGCCCCTGGAGCACTGGGACGTCGACGCGGCGTCGGTCACCCGCACGGTCGACGGCGCGCCGGCCGACCTCGACGTGCAGGACCTCGTCGTCGAGCTCGCCCCGTGGCTCGGCGTGCCGGACGCCCTGCTGCACACCTACCTCGAGGAGCTGGCGGCGACGCTCGCCGGCGCCGCGTGGAAGCTCCACCACCGCCGCGCCGACGCCCGGGTCCTGGCGCGCGCCGACCTGCAGACCGTCGAGCGGTCGATGACCGAGGGCCACCCGGGCTTCCTCGCCAACAACGGCCGCATCGGCTTCGGCCTCGACGACGCCGCCCGGTACGCCCCCGAGGCCGGGCAGCCCGCCCGCCTCGTGTGGGTGGCCGCCCGGCGCGACCGCGCCGTCCTCGCGCTCGGCGCGGGCGTCGACGAGGACGGGCTGCTCGACGGCCAGCTCGGGCCCGAGGTCCGGGCGGCCTTCGCGCACCGGCTGCGCGACCTCGGCTGCGACCCAGTGGGCTACGTGCTCCTGCCCCTGCACCCGTGGCAGTGGGACGCCAAGGTCGCCGTCACCTTCGCGCCCGACCTCGCCCGCCGGGACCTCGTCCTCCTCGGCCGCGGGCCCGACCGGTACGTGCCCCAGCAGTCGATCCGCACCTTCTTCGACGTCGACCGCCCCGAGCGCCACTACGTCAAGACGGCGCTCGCGGTGCAGAACATGGGCTTCGTCCGCGGCCTGTCCCCCGCCTACATGGCCAGCACGCCGGCCGTGAACGACTGGGTCGCCGACGTCGTCGCGGGCGACCCCGAGCTCGGCGGCTCGGGCTTCGGCGTCCTGCGCGAGCTCGCCGCCGTCGGGTACACCGGCGACGCCTACCACCGCTGCGCGCGCCCGGGCCCCCGGTCGGCGCACCAGCGGATGGTCGCGGCGCTGTGGCGCGAGAGCCCCGTGCCGCGGCTGGCCGACGGCGAGCGCGCCATGACCATGGCGGCGCTCCTGCACCGCGACCACGAGGGCCGCTCCCTCGTCGGGGCCCTCGTCGAGGGCTCCGGCCTCGGGGCGCGCGCGTGGCTCGAGCGCTACCTGCGCGCCTACGTGCGCCCGCTCGTGCAGTGCCTGCTCGTGCACGACCTGGCCTTCATGCCGCACGGGGAGAACGTCCTCGTCGTGCTGCGCGACGACGTCGTCGAGCGGGTCCTCGTCAAGGACATCGGGGAGGAGGTGGCCGTCTTCGGCGACCGGCCGCTGCCCGACGGCGTCGAGCGCGTGCGCGTGGCCGACGACCCGGGCGTGCGGCTGCTTTCCCTGTTCACCGACGTCGTCGACGGGGTGCTGCGCCACCTCGTCGCGATCCTCGACCGCGACGGGCTGCTGCCCGCGGAGGAGTCCTGGCGGGTGCTCGCCGAGGTCCTCGACGCCCACCGCCGCGACCACCCGGCCGCGCACGAGCGCTTCGACGTCTTCACCCCGACCTTCGCGCACTCCTGCCTCAACCGGCTGCAGCTGCGCAACACCCTCCAGATGGTCGACCTCGCCGACCAGGTCTCCTCCCTGCTCATGGCGGGCGAGCTGGACAACCCGGTGGCGCCGCACGACCCGCGGCGTCGCACCGGCGCCTCCGCGAGCGGTCCGGCCGCGGGCGGCGCGCCGTGACGCCTCGCGTGCGGCGCGACGCCCACGGCGTGCCGACGGTCGAGGCCGGCTCGCTGGAGGAGCTGGCGCACGCCCAGGGCCGGGTGACGGCGCACGACCGGGCCTGGCAGCTGGAGTCCGAGCGCTGGCGCGCCGAGGGGGTGCTCGCCGCGCACGTCGGCCCGAGCGGGCTCGCGTGGGACGTGCTCGCCCGCCGGGTGCGCCTGCAGGACACCGCCCGCCGCTGCTTCGCCGCGCTGGAGGCGCCCGTGCGCCGCTTCGTCGCGGCGTACGCCGAGGGCGTCGCCGCGGGTCTCCCCGAGGGCGCCGCGCGGTCGCCGGAGCTGCGCGCCCTCGGCCTCGACGGCGCTCACGTCGGCACGGGCCTCGACGGCGACGGGGACCCGGGGTGGCAGCCCTGGACGCCGCTCGCCGTGCTGCTCTCCCACCACCTCCTCTTCGGGTCGGTCGGCACGAAGCTCTGGCGCGAGCACGTGGTGAGCGGCATGGGTCCGGACCTCGGGCCCGACCTGGCGGCCGCCCTCGCCGTCGGACCGCCCGACGGCAGCAACGCCCTCGCCGTCGCCGGCTCCCGGACGGCGAGCGGCCTGCCCCTCGTCGCGGGCGACCCGCACCGCCTCCTCGAGCGCCCCGGCGTCTACCAGCAGGTGCACCTCGTGTGCGCCGCCGAGGGCGTCGACGTCGTCGGCCTCGCCTTCCCCGGCGTGCCCGGCGTCCCCCACTTCGGGCACGCAGGCTCGGTCGCGTGGGCGGTGACCAACGCCATGGCCGACTACCAGGACCTCCTCGTGGAGCGGCTGCGCGTCGAGGACGGAGGGGGACGGCTGCTCGCCCGCGGGCCCGAGGGGTGGGAGCCGGTGGACCGAGGCACCGAGGTCGTCGAGGTCGCGGGGGCCGACCCCGTCCGGGTCGACGTCGTCGAGACCGCCCGCGGGCCCCTCCTCGTGCTCGACCGGCGGCACCCCGACGCCCCGGCCCTGGCCCCCGCCCCAGCCATGGCCGACGGCGAGGAGGTCGAGGGCCTGGCCCTGCGCGCGCCCAGCCGGGTGCTCGCCGACGCCGGTGCCGCGGCCCTGCCCGCCCTGCTGCGGGCCCGGACGGCCGACGACGTCGAGCGCGCCTGGGGCGCGTGGGTCGAGCCGGTCAACAGCGTGCTCGTGGCCGACACCTCCGGCGCCGTCCGCCGCCTCGTCGCCGGGCGCGTGCCGCGGCGGGCGGAGCGGGCGCGCTGGCGTCCCGTGCCGGCCGACGACCCGGCGTGGGCGTGGACCGGCTGGGAGGAGCACCCGGCGCTGCGCGTGGCCGGCGACGGCGCGGGCGGCTCGCCCGAGGCGGACGCCGGCGTCGTCGTCACCGCGAACGACGAGCGGCCCGACGTCGCCCACCTCGGCACCGCCTTCGCGCCACCGCACCGCGCCCGGCGGCTGCGCGCGCTCGTCGGCGACCGCACGGGCCTCGCCGTCGACGACCTCGCCGCGACGCTCGTCGACACCGCGCACGGGTCGGCGCCGACTCTGCTGGCGCTCCTGCGGCGCGTGGCGCGGGCGGCGCCGACGGCGGGCCCGGCGCGCGACCTGCTCGAGCGCGCCCTCGCCTGGGACGGGCGCGCGGACCCGGGCAGCACCGGCGCCGCGGCCGCCGCCGCGTGGCGGGCCGCTCTGGTGCGACGGGTCGTCGCCGTCCCGCTGCTCGCACCCCTGCACCGGCCGCCCGCCGTCCCGGCCGCGCTGCTCCCGTGGCTGTCCCCCGTCGAGCGCGTCGGCGCGGCGCTCCCCCGCCTCCTCGACGTGCTGCCGGCCCACGGGGTCGACGTCGACGCGCTGGCCCTCGCCGCGCTCGAGGACGCCGCCGCGACCCCCGCCGGCGACCCGTCGGCGACGTGGGGCCGCCTGCACCGCCTACGCACCGTGCACGGCCTCGACGGGACGCCGTGGCACGACGCCGTCGAGCGCCCCGGTGAGGGCTCGCCCCTGCCCGGGGACACCGACTGCGTCCTCGCGACGGCGAGCGTCCCCGGCGTCTCGCCCGGCGGGCTCGGCGACACGGGCCTGCGCGGCCCCGTCGCGCGCTACGTGTGGGACCTCGCCGACCGCGGCGCGAGCCGCTGGGTCGTGCCGCTCGGCGCCGACGGCGTCCAGAGCGCGCCCCACGCCGCCGACCAGCTGCCGCTGTGGCTCGCGGGCCGGCTCGCACCCGTTCCCCCGAACCGGCCCGACGACGCCGACGACGGCCCGCCCGCCGCCCGCACCCCCGAGGAGACCGCATGACCACCGACGGCACGACCGCGAGCGCGGGGGCGCCCGCCGCCCCCGCGCTCGACGCCCGCCTGCCCGAGGGCCCGCGCCCGCTGCCCGACGGGCGCGTCCTCGACGTCCGCCGGCTCGACCCGGAGGCGGACGCCGCGACCGTCCACGCCTGGGTCGTCGAGCCGCGGGCCCGCTACTGGGGCATGGCCGACCGCACGGTCGAGCAGGTGCGCGAGGTCTACGCCTACGTCGACTCCCTCAGCACCCACCACGCCTACCTGCTGCGCCTCGACGGCCGGCCGGTCGCGCTGCTGCAGACCTACGACGCCCAGGCCGACCCGCTGGGCGAGGTCGACGGCGTCGAGCCCGGCGACCTCGGCATCCACCTGCTGCTCGCGCCGACGGAGGACCCGGAGCGCGGCTTCACCGCCCTGCTCGCCGCGGCCCTCGCGCCGCTGGCGGTGGGCAACGCGGGCGTCCGCCGCGTCGTCGTCGAGCCCGACGCCCGCAACGAGGCGGCCGCCGAGCGGCTGCGCCGCACCGGCTTCGAGATCGGGCCGGTCGTCGACGTCGCCGGCAAGACCGCGCGCCTGGCCTTCCTGCCGCGCGCCGTCCTCGAGGCGCTCGCCGGGTCGGCCGCGCCCGGTCGATGAGTCCCTTCCTTGTCCGTCGACGCACCGACGCAAGAGGGCGACGCGGTCGAGCGGCAGGGCCTCTGGTGTTCCGTCAAGCCTGAGCGACGTGACTACGGTGGCGCTCGTCCGCACGACGAGGGAGACGTCCAGGTGCCACCCCGCGCCCGCAAGACCGCCGAGCCCCTGGGCTTCGAGGAGACCCTCTGGAAGGCCGCGGACACCCTCCGCGGGTCCATGGACGCCGCCTCCTACAAGCACGTCGTCCTCGGCCTGATCTTCCTCAAGTACATCTCCGACGCCTTCGCCGAGCGACGCGCGGCGCTCGCGGTCGAGCTCGAGGCCGATGGCATCACCGGTGAGGACGCGTTCCCCTTGCTCGAGTCCCGCGACGAGTACACCTCGCAAGGCGTCTTCTGGGTGCCGGAGGCGTCGCGGTGGGACGCCGTCCGCGACGCCGCCAAGCAGCCGGACGTCGGACGGCGGATCGACGTGGCGATGGAGGCGCTCGAGGCCGACAACGCGAGCCTGCGCGGCGTGCTGCCGAAGGAGTACGCCGCTGCGACCGTCGACGCCCGTCGCCTGGGCCAGCTCGTCGACCTCGTCTCCGGCATCGGCTTCGGCGCCGACGAGCACGGCGGCAAGGACGTCCTGGGCCGGGTCTACGAGTACTTCCTCGGCAAGTTCGCCTCGGCCGAGGGCCGCAAGTCCGGGGAGTTCTACACGCCTCGGTCGATCGTCCGACTGCTCGTCGAGATGCTCGAGCCCTACACCGGCCGCGTCTATGACCCCTGCTGCGGGTCGGGCGGCATGTTCGTCCAGGCCGAGCGCTTCGTCGAGCAGCACGGTGGGCAGCGCACCGACCTCTCCGTCTACGGGCAGGAGTCGGCGTCGACGACGTGGAAGCTGGCCAAGATGAACCTCGCCATCCGCGGGATCGAGGCGGACCTCGGGCCGCGGTGGGCCGACAGCTTCCACGAGGAATTGCACCCGGACCTCAAGGCCGACTTCATCTTGGCGAACCCCCCTTTCAACGTGTCCGACTGGGGCGGCGCGTCGCTCCGCGACGACGCGCGGTGGCAGTACGGCACTCCTCCGGCGGGCAACGCGAACTTCGCCTGGCTGCAGCACATGGTCAGCCACCTGTCACCACGGGGGGCTGCCGGCGTCGTCCTGTCGAACGGCTCCCTGTCGACGCAGCAGTCGGGCGAGGGCGACATCCGCCGGCGGCTCGTCGAGGCCGACCTCGTCGAGTGCATCGTCGCCCTCCCTGGACAACTTTTCTACGGCACCGGCATTCCCGTCAGCCTGTGGTTCCTCAACCGTGACAAGACACCCGGCGGCTCGCGGCGGTGGCGTGATCGACGTGGCGAGATCCTCTTCTTGGACGCTCGTAGCCTAGGACAGATGGTGAGTCGCACCCATAAGGACCTCAGCGAGAATGACACCGCTCGCATGGCCGAGGTCTTCCACGCCTGGCGCGGCGAACCAGGCGCGCACACCTACGCGGACCAGCCTGGCTTTGCTTACGCCGCGCACCTGAATGAGGTGGCTGAGCACAACTACGTGCTGACATCAGGGCGCTACGTCGGCGCCGAGGCAGCGAGCCCCGAAGAGGAGCCACTTGCGGAACGTCTCAAGCGGCTGACAGGTGAGCTTGCGGACGCCTTCGCCGAATCATCCTCCGCGCAAGACCGCGTCCAGCGCGCCCTGGCGACAATTGATGCGTGACGACTGGCGGGAGGTGCGCCTCTCCGACGTCGTCGATATCTACGACGGCCCCCACGCCACGCCCCAGAAGACAGCCACTGGCCCCTGGTTCCTCAGCATCTCGTCCTTGCGCAACGGTCGACTCGACCTGACCCAGTCGGCGCACGTCGGCGAAGAGGACTTCGCCACCTGGACTCGTCGCGTGCAACCACGAAGGAACGACCTTCTCTTCTCCTACGAGACGCGACTCGGGGAGGCGGCGCTCATGCCTGAGGGCGTCCTAGCCTGCTTGGGACGTCGAATGGGACTGCTGAGGCTCCGCGATCCACACGTCGACCCTCGTTTCCTGTTGTACGCCTACCTGTCGCCGCAGTTCCAAGCGATCATTGAACGGCGGGCGGTGCGCGGCGCGACAGTCGATCGAATTCCCCTAAACGAGATGGGCAAGTGGACCGTTCGACTACCTGCGCGGGACACACAGAACGCCATTGCAGAGGTACTCGCGGCGCTTGACGACGCAGCGGATGGGACTGAGGTGGTTCGGACAAGAGCAACCGCTCTCAGCGCCAGCTTGCTACAGCACGCGTCGGTCACTGAAATGCAGATACCTCTCAGCAAGACGGCTGCGATCAACAAGGGCCTCTCGTACAAGGGCGCACACCTCGCGGACGCCGGCATGCCGATGGTCAACCTCGCCAACGCGGCGACCTTCGGCGGGTTCAAGCGCACAGGCTGGAAGTACTACACCGGCCCGTACCAGCCACGCCACGTCGCCCACGGCGGTGATCTCCTGGTGGCGAACACCGACCTGACCTGGAAGCTCGAGGCGCTCGGCTGGCCGATGCTGCTCCCCGACGACGTCCCGGAGGCGCTGTTCAGCCACCACGTCACCCGCATCGACTTCGCACCCGAGTGGCGGCACCTCCGGCTGCCCGTGTGGGCGCACCTCTTCACGACCGAGGCGCGCCAGCGGGTGGAGGGCATGGCCCACGGCACGACGGTGGCTGCTCTCCCGAAGGAGGCCCTGACCGACCTCGAGATCCCCGTCCTCCCGGCGGACGCACCGGTCCTGCGGCAGGCCGAGGCGCTGCTGCAGCGGGCCTGGGCGGCCGAGCGGGAGTCGGAGGCGCTCGTCCGCCTCCGCGACGCTCTGCTCCCCGGTCTTATGTCCGGCGAGATCCGCGTGGGAGAGGCCGAAGAGCGCGTCGAAGAGGTGGTCTGAGGTGGTCGACGGCTCGGGGCGGCCGTGGCCCTACCTGCTCACGCAGCACGTCTTCGACAAGGTCCGCGCCCTCGACATGGCGCTCGCCGAGCTGGAAGAGCTGCTCGGTACCGGAGAGGTGATCGAGGAGACCGTCCTGGCCGAGGAGGAGGTCAAGGAGCTCCTGCTCGTGGTCGACTGGGTCCGACCGCTCCACGTCGTCGTGGTCGTCGACTCGCGCCGTCGGGAGGAGAGGATCGTCACCGTGTACGAGCCCGACCCGGCGAGGTGGTCGCCGGACTTCCGCAGGAGGCGAGCCTGATGCGCTGCGATCACTGCGACAACGGCGAGCGCCGGCCCGTCCGGCGCGCCCAGGTCGCCGAGAAGGACGGCCGGACGGCGCTCGTCCTCGGCGTCCCCGTGGAGGTCTGCGACGCCTGCGGGCAGGTCTGGCTGTCGATGGAGACGGCGAAGCGGCTCGACGCCATGTTCACGCGGATGCTCGCGTCCGACCTCGAGGTGGCCACCCGCCACTTCGACACCGAGCAGCCCCGGGCTGCCTGAACGCACGGGGGCGGGCATGGGGGCGTTCGTCGCGGAGTCGGGCGTCGAGGAGGCGTGCCTCGAGTACTTCTCCGACGCCGGCTGGGACGTGCTCCACGGCCCGGAAATCGGACCGGGGCAGCCGCGGGCCGAGCGTGCGAGCTTCCGCGACGTCTTGCTCGAGGGGCGGCTCCGCCAGGCCGTGGCCGCCTTCAACCGACATCTCCCCGCCGACGCCGTCGACCGCGTCGTCGCCACGGTGCGCCGCGTCGAGAGCGCCGACGTCATGGCCGAGAACTGGCGCGTCCACCGGCTCGTCACGCAGGGCGTCCCGGTCGACTTCCGAGACGCTGCCGGGGAGCTCCGGCACGACATCGCCCGCCTCGTCGACTTCGACGACGCCCTCGCCAACGACTTCGTCGCCGTCAACCAGGTCAGCGTCGAGCAGGACCAACACGTCCGACGTCCGGACGTGCTCGCCTACGTCAACGGCTTGCCGCTCGGCGTGGTGGAGCTCAAGGCCCCCGGCCAGCCGGGAGCCGACCTGCGCGGCGCCTGGAAGCAGCTCGGCACGTACACCGCGCAGATCCCGGCGCTGATGAGCTTCACCGCCGTCTCGGTCATCTCCACGGCGCTCGAGGCCCGACTGGGGGCGCTCGGCGGCCGCTTCGAGCACCACGCGCCGTGGAAGACCGTCGACGGCACGCCGCCGCCCGCAGGCCAGCCGGAGCTCGAGGTGCTCGTCCACGGCGTCTTCACACCTGCGCGCTTCCTCGACCTCGTGCGGAGCTTCGTCGTCTTCACCGACGAGCGCGAGGGCCTCGTCAAGCGCATCGCCAAGTA
The DNA here is from genome assembly GCF_947499845.1 of uncultured Pseudokineococcus sp. Lineage (GTDB taxonomy): Bacteria > Actinomycetota > Actinomycetes > Actinomycetales > Quadrisphaeraceae > Pseudokineococcus. The sequence goes on along the minus strand of NZ_CANMPM010000003.1, from coordinate 164,855 downwards.
CCACCAGGTGCACGCGGTCAACCGGGCGGTGGCCGCGACGCTCGACGCCGTCGGGCGCGGGGACGGCCGGGCCGGTGTCGTCTGGCACACGCAGGGCTCCGGCAAGAGCCTGGAGATGCTCTTCTACGTCGGCAAGATCGTGCGCGAGCCGGCGATGGCGAACCCCACCGCCGTCCTGCTCACCGACCGCAACGACCTGGACGACCAGCTCTACAGCGAGGTCTTCGCCCCCGCGCGGACCCTCCCGGAGGAGCCCGTGCAAGCCGAGTCGCGGGAGCACGTGCGCCAGCTGCTGGGTGCGCGCGCGTCCGGGGGCATCGTGTTCTCGACGATGCAGAAGTTCGGGCTCACGCAGGCCGACCGCGACGCCGGACGGCGCTACCCGATGCTGTCGGACCGGCGGAACGTCGTCGTCATCGCCGACGAGGCGCACCGCACGCAGTACGACCTCATCGACGGACTGGCGCGGAACCTGCGCGACGCGCTGCCCCGCGCGGCGTTCATCGGCTTCACCGGGACGCCGATCGAGGCCGGCGACCGCAACACCCGGGCGGTGTTCGGGGACTACATCGACGTCTACGACCTCACGCAGGCGGTGCGCGACGAAGCCACCGTCCGCGTCTACTACGAGGCCCGTCTGGCGAAGGTGGAGCTGCCCGAAGAGGTGCGCTCCACGCTGGACGACGCCTTCGCCGAGGCGACCGAGGGCGCCGAGGACGACGCCCGCCACCGCCTCAAGAACCGGTGGGCTCGGGTGGAGGCCGTCGTGGGTGCCCGTGACCGCATCCGGCAGGTCGCGGCCGACCTCGTCGAGCACTGGGAGGCGCGCCGCGGGCAGATGCTCGGCAAGGCGATGGTCGTGTGCATGTCACGCCGCATCTGCGTGGACCTCTACGACGAGATCGTCGCCCTGCGCCCGCAGTGGCACAGCGACGACGACGCCGACGGCGCGCTCAAGGTGGTCATCACGGGGTCGGCCGCCGACGGCCCCGAGATGGCGCGTCATGTCCGCTCGAAGCAGGGGCTCCGGGACCTCAAGGACCGCGCGAAGGACCCGGATGACGCGCTGCAGCTCGTCATCGTCCGGGACATGTGGCTGACGGGCTTCGACTCGCCGTCGATGCACACGATGTACGTCGACAAGCCGATGCAGGGCGCGGGCCTCATGCAGGCGATCGCCCGGGTCAACCGCACCTTCCGCGACAAGCCCGGCGGGCTGGTCGTCGACTACATCGGCATCGCCGAGTCCCTGCAGGCGGCCCTCGCCGACTACACCGACCGCGACCGCGCCGGCCGCGAGGTGGGCGCCCCGGTGGAGGAGGCGCTGGCCCTCCTCGCGGAGAAGAGCGAGGTGATCGCCCAGCTCCTCCACGGCTGCGCCTGGCGCGAGGCGCTGACGTCCGGGACCGCGAAGGCCAAGCTCCACGCCATCGCTCTGGCGGTTGACCACCTGCTGACGCCCGGCGAGGACCTGGTCGACCGCTTCCGGCACCACACGCGCCTGGCGGCGCAGGCCTTCTCCCTCGTCCCGACCGAACCCGCGGCGGAGGCGTACCGCGACGACCTCGCCTTCTTCCAGGCCGTCGCCGCCCAACTCCCGAAGGGCGGCCGTGGCGGCGGCGGATCGGCCGACGACGCCGAGACGGAGACCGCCCTCCGCCAGGTCGTCTCCGACGCCGTGAGCGCGTCCGGGGTCGTGGACATCTACGCCGAGGCGGGGCTGGAGAAGCCGGACATCAGCATCATCGACGACGACCTCGCCGACCGGCTGTCCACGCAGCCCTACAAGAACCTGCAGGTCGAGCTGCTGCGACGACTGCTGGAGTCCGAGCTGCGCACTGTCGGGAAGATCAACGTCGTCGCCGAGCGCACCTTCAGCGAGATGCTCGAGCAGGCGATGCGCTCCTACACCAACCGCTCGCTCGACGCCGCCGACATCATCCGTGCCCTGGTCGACCTGGCCAAGGACCTGACGGCGCAGCGACGCCGGGGCGAGGAGCTCGGTCTGCGGGACGACGAGCTGGCGTTCTACGACGCCGTCGTCCAGAACGACTCCGCCGTGCTGGAGCTGGGCGACGAGACCCTGAAGGCCATCGCCCGTCAGCTCGTCACCGTCGTCAGGAGCAGCACGACCGTCGACTGGGACAAGCGGGAGCAGGTGCGCGCACTCCTCCGCAGCCGGATCCGCCGCCTGCTGACGACGCACAAGTACCCGCCGGACAAGCAGGACGAGGCCGTCGTGCTCGTGCTGCGCCAAGCGGAGGTGCTGGCCAGCGCCATCGCCGCCTGAGCGCCGACGGCACGCGCTGCACCCCCGCTCGGTACCGTCCCCCCGTGCGCCTCGCCGTCGTCATCCCCGCCAAGGACGAGGAGGAGCGGATCGACGCCACGGTCCGCGCCGCCCTCGCGATCGAGGGCGTCGACGTCGTCGTCGTCGTGGACGACGGGAGCTCGGACCGCACCGCCGTCACCGCCCGCGCCGCCGGGGCCCGCGTCGTGCGCCACCACCGCAACCGCGGCAAGGCGACCGCGCTGGAGAGCGGCGCCGCCCTCGTGCGCGACCTCGAGCAGCCGCCGGACGGCGTCGTCCACGACGCGGCCGGACGGGCGCTGGCGACCGACGAGCCCCGTGCGCTGCTGCTCGTCGACGCCGACCTCGGCGCGACGGCCGCCGCCACGGCCGCACTGGCCGTCCCCGTGCTCGCGGGCGAGGCCGACGCGAGCATCGCCGTCCTGCCGCCGCAGTCCTCCCCGGGCGGCGGCCGGGGGCTCGTCGTCGGCCTCGCCCGCCGCGGCATCCTCGCCGCGACGGGGTGGACGCCGACGCAGCCGCTCTCGGGCATGCGCTGCCTCACCCGCGAGGCCTTCGAGCGCGCCCGCCCCCTCGCGCCCGGCTGGGGCGTCGAGACGGCGATGGTCGTCGACCTGCTGCGCGCGGGGATGCGCGTCGTCGAGGTCCCGTGCGACCTGCAGCACCGCGTCTCCGGCCGCGGCTGGCGGGCGCAGGCGCACCGCGCGGCGCAGTACCGCGACGTCGTCCGCGCCCTCGCCGCGCGCGGGCAGCTCGGCGCCGTCCTGCCGCCGCGCGGCTGACCCTCCTCGGGGGCCTAGCGGGACGACGCCGCCGCGGGCTCGCGCTCGCCCGGCACGGCCGCGGCGTCGTCCTCGAGCGCCCGCGCCCCCGCCGCCGTGAGCAGCGGCACCATGAGCGTCGCCGCGACGGCGGGGATCGAGGTGCCGGAGTCGTTGACGGCGAAGCCGATGAGCACGAGCACGAGCCACGCGGCGAAGCCGGCGCGCAGGGCCGGCGCCCGGTCGAAAGCGCGGGTGAGGGCCGGGGGCCCCGAGGCGCCGGGGCGCAGGAGCACGAAGGCGACGAAGAGCGCGGCGATCGGCACGAGCAGGCCCTGCGGGTTGCCCGTCAGCACGCTGAGGTTCGCGCTGATCTTGCGCCCGACGACGTCGAGCGCGCCGCCGTCGAGCACCGTCTCGACGAAGCGCCCGAGGTGCGTGCGGTCCGCGGGCGCGCGCAGCCAGTCGAGCGTCGCCAGCAGGGCCATGACCACGGCCGTCCCGCCGCCGATGAGCAGGACGCGCCGCCAGGTGATGCGCACGCCGGCCACGAGCAGGGCGAGGACGGCGAAGGCCGGGACGATCGCCGGCGGCCCGCCGAAGTCGCTGCCCAGGCCGGGCGTCCCGTCGAGGACGGCGCAGGCGGCGCCGAGGACGGCGACGGCGGCGACGGCCGCGCGCCGGCGGCCCCGCCCGACGAGGTGGGCGGCGAGCGCGGTCGCGAGCAGCAGGCACCCCGTCGAGAAGAGGGCGAAGGGCGGGTTGCCGAGCCCGTAGAAACGCCCCGCGACGATGGGGTTGGGCCCCATGAGGCTCGACAGCTGCAGCGTCGAGCCCCCGACGACGTCGACGGCGAGGACGAGCGCCGTCGTCGCGGCGACGGCGCCGAGCGGGCCGACCACGCTGCGGCGCCAGGGCCCCAGCAGGGCCACCGCGGCGACGACGGCCGTCCACCCGGCGACGGCCGCCACGAGCGCGAGCGCCGAGGGCTCCGCCCGCCACCACGGGACGAGCCCGGCGAGGAAGGTCGCCACCGGCACCGACGCCCCGACGACCGAGACGCGGCGCAGCCAGGCGAGGACGCGGCGGCGCCCCCGGGGCCCGCCCGAGCGGCGGCGCAGCGCGACGATCGCCGCCCCGTAGAGGAGGAGCTGGGAGCCGTAGAGGGCGTAGAAGAAGGGGCCGACGACGGGCCGCACCTCGAGCGCCGCGCGGGCCAGGTCGAGGACGACGGCCCGCCGCTCCGCGGCGTCGAGGGAGGCGTCGACGGGCAGCACCGGGGCCCCGACGAGCCCGGCGGGGGCGTCGACGCCCAGGGTCACCAGCAGCGTCGGCGCGAGGTCCGTGGTCTGCAGGAGGCCGTCCTGACGGGTGCTCAGGGAGCCGACGAGGGTGGCCCCGTAGGCGTCGGCGACGCCGCCCGCGGCCGGCCCGACCGCGGCGAAGGCGCCGAGGTGGGCGGTGCTCGTGGCGTCCGCCAGGCTCGCGACGAGCACGGTGGCGTCCTCGTCCCCCACCGCCGCGAGGACGGCGCCGACGCGGGCGTCGAGCTGCTCGACGGTGCTGGCGGAGGCCTCCTCGGGCACCTCGCCGTCCGGGTCGACGTCGGCGAGCAGGCTGCCGGCGTCGACGACGACGAGCTCCGCGCCGTCCGCGACGAGCCCGCCCACGGCCTCGCCGAGCGCCTCCGGCTCGCGGGGCCGCGGCACGTGGGGCCCGGTGAGCACGCCGTCCGACGTGGCGAGGGCCACGGCGGCACCGGGGCCGACCGACGCCGTCGCGGTGCCCGCGTCGGCGAGGGCGTCGCCGAGCAGGCCGAGCCGGGCGTCATAGGGCTGCTCGGCCGCCGCCGCCTCGTACACCGGCCAGCGCGGCAGGGCGCCGTCCACGGGCTCGCGCACCGTCGTGCAGCGGGTGAGCACCTCCTGGGGGTCCGGCTCGGCGGCCTCGCCGTCGGCGGCCGCGACCTCCATGCCGGGCCGCGGGTCGAGGACGCGCGAGCCCGAGCTGACGGCGAGCCAGCCGTCGGCGGGGCACGCGCTGGCCGTCACCGACCGGACGGCGACGTCGCCGACGCCCGCGTCGCGCAGGAGGGCGCCGAGCACCGGCGTCCGCGCGGCGTCCTGCGGCTCGCCGCCGGGCCCGTCGCCCTCCTCGGCCTCCTCGACGAGGGGCGTGCCACCGCCGTCGACGGGCGTGACGTCGCCCCACCGGAGGCCGGGGACGCCGACGAGGACCACGGGACCGGGCACGCCCGCACCGGCCGACCGCTCCTCCGCGGCGCCGGCCGCCCGGGCGGCGGGGGCGCCGGCGAGCCCCCCGAGGAGGGCGAGGACGAGCGCGAGGAGGGCCGGCACGGGCCCGAGGGTAGGGGCCGCGCCTGGACCGCCCCTGGGGGCGACGGAGGACCGGCGGGCGCCCCTGCTAGCCTCCCCCGCGTTCACGAAGGGGAGTAGCCCCCAACCGCGGCGTCGACACACTGGCCGCCCCGCTCGCGCGGGTGCACCCGGTGCCGCGGACCGGACGTCGCGCTCGGCGCGCGCCCGGTGGGCGAGACCTTCGGCCGCGCACACCTGTGCGCCCGGCCGGAGGCGCACCTGCTCCCGGGAGGGCGCGCACGAGCCCCCGAGGACCCGTGGAACCCTTCTTCGTCTCGACCGCCGTCGGCTTCGGCGTCATCTTCGCCGCCGAGCTGGGCGACAAGTCCCAGCTCATGGCGCTGACCTTCGCCACGCGCTACCGCCCGTGGCCGATCATCGCCGCGATCACCGCCTCGACCGCCCTCGTGCACCTCGCCTCGGTCCTGCTCGGCGCCGCCGTCGGCGCAGCCCTGCCGACCACCGCCATCGCGGTGGTCGCAGGCCTCGCCTTCATCGGCTTCGGCGTCTGGACCTTCCGGGGAGACTCCCTCGACGAGGACGAGGAGCAGAAGGCCGAGCGCGCCGGCCGGTCGGTCTTCCTCACGGTCGCCGTCGCCTTCCTCCTCGCCGAGCTCGGCGACAAGACGATGCTCGCGACCATCACCCTCGCCGCGCGCGACGACGGCTTCGCCGAGATCGCCGGCACGTGGCTCGGGTCGACGGTCGGCATGGTCGCGGCCGACGCCCTCGCCATCGTCCTCGGCTACCACCTCGGCAAGCGGCTCCCCGAGCGCGCCGTCGCCATCGGGGCCGGCGTCCTGTTCGTGCTCATCGGGGCGTGGCTGCTCGTGGACGCCCTGCTGATCGGCTGAGGGTCGGGCCGCCGCGGCTCCCCGGTCGGGAGCGGCCGGGTCAGACGACCCGGGCGGGGCGGGACGGCGCGGACCGGCGACCGCGCACGCGGCCCGTGACGCCCGCGGCGAGCACGACGACGGCCGCCAGCGCCGCGACGACGACCACGACGCCCGAGGAGTCCTCGCCGCTCGAGCGCCCGACGGCGACCCAGGCGAGGCCCCAGCCGAGGGATAGGGCCGGGGCGACCCGGCCGGAGGCCAGCGACAGCCACGCACCGATCGCCGCGGCGACGGCGAGCACGACGACGGCCCAGGCACTCTCCCCCAGCCCGAGGCCGCCGACGCCGAGGCCGGACAGCCAGGCCGAGACGTTGGCCACGGTGGCGATGAGGACCCAGCCGAGGTAGATGCCCGCGACGCCGTCGACGAGCAGCGCCTCCGCCCACCCGGACGGCGACGACCGCGCCAGCCGCGCGAGCACCACGCCGAGCACGGCGACCAGCGCGACGATGACGAGCACGCTGAGCGTCACCGAGCCGAGCTGCACGACGGTGATCCACGCCGCGTTGAGGAGCATCGACGCCGCCAGCAGCCAGCCCACCGACCGCTGCCGCGGGTCCGCCGGCCGCGCCGCGACGAGCTGCCAGACGCCGTACGCCACGAGGCCCGCGTAGATGACGCCCCAGATCGAGAAGGCCGGACCGGCGGGGGCGACGAGCGTCGCCGTCGCCGACAGCGTCCCGTCCGCGGCCTCGTCGATCGGGGTGCCGCCGAGGGCCCCCGAGCCGATCGTCGAGACGACGAGCGCGAGCACCGCGCTGCCGAGCACCACCCGCTGCCGCGTGCGGTCGCGGGGCGTCGTGCCGGAGCTGGAGGTCTTTCCACGAGCGAACGTCTCCATGGCGGAGAGAGTAGCCTCGGCCCCGTGAGCGCGCACCCGCCCGACGACGCCGACGGCACCGCCCGGGCGGAGGTGCTGCGCGCGCTGCAGCGCGTGGTGCAGGAGACCGACCGCTACGTCGACGAGGTCGGGGCGCGCCACGGCTCGGCGCGCACCGACCTGGAGGCCGTCGCGGCCGTCGTCGAGGCCGACCGCCGCGGCGAGGAGCACAGCCCCGGCACGCTCTCGCGCCACCTCGGCCTCAGCTCGCCCGCGACGACGGCGCTGCTCGACCGGCTCGAGCGGTCCGGGCACGTCCGGCGGGCCCGCAGCGGCACCGACCGCCGCCGGGTCGTCGTCGAGGTCACCGACGTCGCGCGCGACCTCGGCCGCGACGTCTTCTCCCCCATGGCCGCCGAGCTGCGCGCCGTCCTCGCGCGCTACGACGGCGAGGAGCTGGCGCTGCTCGGGCGCTTCCTCGACGAGGCGGCCGACGCCGTCGCGCGCGGACGCCGCCCGACGGACGGCTGACCCCCGCGAGGAGCGCCACCACCCGGTCCGGTGGCGGTGTCCACAGGCGCCCCCGCCGCGAGCCCCGGTCGGCCACACTGTCGCCCGCGCGCCGGAACCGGCGCGAGCCCCCGCCGCGGCGGGGCGACGACGACGTGACGGGGAGCCCGCTCAGGCATGGACATCGCAATCGGAACGCTCATCGCCCTGGTCCTCGTGGGGGTGGTCGTCCTCGTCCTCCTGGTCCTGGGCGTCTCCGCGGTGCGGCGCTACAAGATCGCCAACCCGTCCGAGGCGCTCGTCGTCGTCGGGCGCAAGGGCGGCAAGCCCGTGCTCAACCCCGAGACGGGCGAGTCCTCGATGGACCTGTCCGGCCAGCGCGTCGTCATGGGCGGCGGCGTCTTCGTCAAGCCCTTCGTCGAGCAGGCCTACGCGCTGTCCCTGGCCTCGCGCTCCATCCGCGTGCAGATCCGCGGCGCGGTGTCGCAGCAGGGCATCCGGCTCAACCTCGACGCCGTCGCCATCGTCAAGGTGGGCGGCACGGAGAACAACGTGCGCGCGGCCGCGCAGCGCTTCCTGCACCAGCAGGACGAGATCGAGTCCTTCACGCAGGAGGTCCTCGCCGGCTCGCTGCGCTCCATCGTCGGCACGCTGACGGTCGACGAGATCATCCGCGACCGCGCCGCCTTCGCGCGCCAGGTCGCCGACGAGTCGGTCTCCTCGCTCAACAACCAGGGCCTCGTCCTCGACACCTTCCAGATCCAGGACGTCTCCGACGACAGCAACTACCTGCGCGACCTCGGCCGCCCCGAGGCCGCCGCGGCCGCCCGCAACGCGGCCATCGCCGAGGCCGACGCCCAGCGCGAGTCCTCCCAGCGCGAGGCCGCGGCCCAGCAGCTCGTCGCCGAGGCCGAGCGCGACCTGGCCCTGCGCCAGGCCACCTTCCGCGCCGACACCGACCGGGCGCAGGCCGAGGCGGAGGCGGCCGGCGCGCTCGCCAAGGCCGCCCAGGACCAGGAGGTCCTCACCGTCCAGGAGCGGGTGGCCCAGCGGCAGGCCACGCTGACCGAGACCCAGCTCGACACCGACGTGCGCAAGCCCGCCGACGCCGCCCGGTACAAGACCGAGCAGGAGGCGCAGGCGCGCCGCAGCGCCGTCCAGTACGAGGCCGAGGGCCGGGCGGCGTCGTCCGTCGCCGACGCCAAGGCCGCCGCCGAGCGCACCCGCCTGTCGGCCGACGCCGACGCGCAGCGCCTGCGCATCAGCGCCGAGGCGGAGGCCCGCGCCGTCCGCCTCGCCGCCGAGGCCGAGCTGGCCCGGCGCACCGCGCAGGCCGACGCCCGCCGCCTGGAGGGCGAGTCCGAGGCCGCCGCGATCGAGGCCAAGGGCCGCGCCGAGGCCGCCGCGCGGCGCGAGCTCGCCGAGGCCTTCGCCGGGTACGGCGACGCCGCCCGCCTGCAGATGGTCGTCGACGTCCTGCCCGAGATGGCCCGCGCCCTGGCCGAGCCGCTCGGCTCCATCGACGACCTCACCGTCATCTCCAACGACGGCGCCGGGGCGCTCTCCCGCTCGGTCGCCGGCAACCTGCACGAGACCCTCGAGACGGTGCGGCGCACGACGGGCATCGACCTGACCTCGCTGCTCGGCGGCTCCCGCTCGGGCTCGGGCGGCGGCGCGCCGGTGCGCCCGGTGCGCACCGCCGCGCCCGCGCCCGGCAGCACCGCCCCGGGCGGCTTCGGCTCCGGCGACGAGGACGGCAGCGGGACCGACGGCTCGTGAGCCCCGAGGCGAAGGGGCGCCCGGGGGCCCGCCGCTACGGCTACCTCGGCCCCGAGGGCACCTTCACCGACGCCGCCCTGGCCGGCGCCCTCGCGGCGCGCGGCGAGGGCGGCGCCGAGAAGGTGGCCACGCCGAGCGTCGACGCCGCCCTGGCGGCGGTCCGCGCCGGCGACCTCGACGCCGCCATGGTGCCGATGGAGAACTCCGTCGAGGGCGGCGTCGCCGCCACCCTCGACGGGCTCGCCGGCGGCGACCCGCTCGTCGTCCTGGCCGAGGCGCTCGTGCCGGTCTCCTTCGTCCTCGCCGCCCGGCCCGGCACCCGCGCGGAGGACGTCCGGGTCGTCAGCACGCACACGCACGCCCACGCCCAGTGCCGCGGCTGGCTCGCGGCGCACCTCCCCGCGGCCGGCTACGTGCCGAGCGCCTCGACGGCGGCGGCCGCGGCCGGGCTGGCCGAGGGCGCCCCCGCCCCCGGCTACGAGGCCGCCCTGTGCGCGGAGGTCGCCGCCGAGCGCTACGGCCTGCAGGTGCTCGCGCGCGACGTGGGCGACACGGCGGGCGCCGTCACGCGCTTCGTGCTCGTCGGCCGCCCCACCGCCCCGCCGCCGCGGACGGGCGCCGACCGCACGAGCGTCGTCGCCTTCCAGCCGGAGGACCACCCCGGCATGCTGCTCGAGATCCTCGAGCAGTTCGCCTCGCGCGGGGTCAACCTCACGCGGATCGAGTCGCGGCCCACCGGCGACGCGCTCGGGCGCTACTGCTTCGCCATCGACGCCGAGGGCCACGTCGAGGACGCCCGGGTCGCCGAGGCGCTCCTCGGCCTGCACCGCTTCTGCCCCCAGGTGCGCTTCCTCGGCTCCTACCCCCGGGCCGACGCGCGACCGGTGCCCGTGCGCCCGGGCACCGGCGACGCCGACTTCACCGCCGCGCGGGCGTGGCTCGACGCGGTCCGCCGGGGCGCACCGCCGCCCTGACCCCCCCTGCCGGGCGGGAGGACCGCCGGCCGGTCGACGGGGTGTCGACACCGCGTCGACCGGCAGCGGCGTCCGACGGCGCGATGTCGGCCCGCGTCCGTACTATCGACGCCGTGACGGACATCGACGGGCTCACCGCCGTGCAGCCCTTCGCGGGCGCGGTGCTGCCGTCCGTCGTCCGCGACACCCCGGCCGCCGTCCTGCTCGTCGACCTCGACGAGGGCGACGTCGTCTTCGCCAACCACCTCGCCCGCCAGCTGGCGCCCGGCACGGGCCTGCCCGTCGGCATCCCCGAGTGGTCCCGCGCCGCGGGCCTGCGCGACGCCACCGGCGAGGACATGGAGGACGGCCCCGCGCCGCTGCGCCGCGTCGCCTCGGGCGAGCCCGTCACGGGCGAGGCCGTGACCGCCGAGCGCGGGTCGGACGCCACCTCGGCCCGCGAGGCGCTGTGGGTGGTCGGCTTCCCCCTCACCGACGCCCCGCCGCCGCTGGCGCGCCAGGCCCTGGTCGTCATGCTGCCGCTGCGCGAGCAGGAGGCCGTCGCCGAGCTGCAGGACGGCGGGGACCTCCGCTACCGCGCCGTCGTCGCGAGCGACCTGTCGTTCACCATCAGCGACCCCCACCGCGAGGACGACCCGCTCGTGTGGGTCAATCCCGCCTTCACGCGCACCACGGGGTACACCTCCGAGGACGTCGTCGGTCGCAACTGCCGCTTCCTCCAGGGCCCCGCCACCGACCGCGAGGCCGTCGCCCGCATCTCCCGCGCCCTGCGCGAGGACGAGCCCGTCACCGAGGTCCTCCTCAACTTCCGGGCCGACGGCACCGCCTTCTGGAACGAGGTGGTCATCAGCCCGGTGTTCGACGCCGACGGCCGCCTCACCCACCACGTGGGCGTCCAGTCCGACGTCACCGCGCGGGTCGAGGCCGCCGCCGAGCGCGACCGGGCGCTCGAGGCCGCCCGCCGCGCGAACGCCCGGCTCGAGGCGCTGGCGCGGGTGAGCAGCGCGCTGTCCAGCCGCCTCGACAGCCACGAGGCCCTCGCGGTGCTGCCGGGGCTCGTCGTGCCCGACCTCGCGGTCTGGGCCTTCGCCATCGGCACCGACGACACCGGGCGGCCGTCGGCCTTCCACGTCGCCCACGGCGACCCGGCGATGGCCGAGCACGCGCGGGTGCTGGCCACCGAGGACGCGCACCGGTACGCGCACGGCCCGCAGCTGGCCGAGCTGCTCTCCGGCGCGGTCACCGACCCGATCTCCTGGGAGCTCGACGTCGATGAGGCCGCCGGGCCCCTCGAGCGCGAGGAGAGCCGCGAGGCCGTCCGGGCCATGGGCATGACGCGGGTGGTCCTCGTGCCGCTGCGCGCGCGCGGTCGCACCACGGCCGTGCTCGGCCTCGTCGTCGTCGACGGCAGCGCCCCCGGCCCGACCGACCTGGCGACCATGGCGGACGTCGGCGTGCGCGCCGGCCTGGCCATCGACAACGCACGCCTCTACGAGCGCGAGCACGCGGCCGCCCTGACGCTCCAGCGCAGCCTCCTGCCCGACCTGCCGGAGCTCGACGACTTCGACGTCGCGGCCACCTACCTCCCGGCGGCCGTCGGCGCCGAGGTCGGCGGCGACTGGTACGACGTCCTCGACCTGCCCGACGGCGGCCTCGGCGTCGCCATCGGCGACGTCATGGGCCACGACCTGCAGGCCGCCGCCGCCATGGGCCAGCTGCGCTCGGTCCTGCGCTCCTACGCCTGGAGCGGCGACGAGCCCGGCGCCGTCCTGCGCCGGCTGGACCTGCTCGTGCGGGGCCTCGGCATGGCGGGCCTCGCGACGTGCGTGTACGCCCGCGTGGCCTGCGCCGAGGACGGGAGCCGCTGCGCGGTCACCTACGCCAAGGCGGGCCACCCGCCGCCGATGCTGCTGCTGCCCGGGGGCGCCGTCGAGCGCCTCGACCAGGCGCTCACGACCCCCATCGGGGTCGCCGCCCCGCGCACGCTCGTCGACCAGGCCGAGGTGCCCATGCCCCCCGGCGCGGCGCTCGTGCTCTACACCGACGGCCTGCTCGAGCGGCGGGACCGGCCGCTGCGGCAGGGCATCGACGAGCTGGCGCAGGTGCTCTCCCAGGCGCCCGAGGGGTGCAGCGCGGCGGCGCTGCGCGACCTCGTCGTCGCCCGCTTCACCGACGGCGGCCTCGACCTCGAGGACGACACGTGCGTCCTCGTCGTGCGCCGCAGCCCCGACGCCCCGGAGTGACCCCCGCCGCTCCTCCGGGCGTCCGCGGGCCGGGGGGCAGCGGGTCGGGCGGGCGCTCCTCAGGCCGCCGAGCTCAGGCGGCTGAGCTCTACGTCCTCCAGGGGGACGGGGCGCTGGAGGTGGTAGCCCTGCGCGGCGTCGCACCCGGCGTCCCGCAGCGCGGCCACCTGCTCCGCCGTCTCGACGCCCTCGGCGGTGACCTCGAGGTCCAGGGCGCGCGCCATGGCCAGCACGGCGTCGACGACGGGCGTGCACCCCTCGCCGGGGACCACGCGGTCGACGAAGGACTTGTCGAGCTTGAGGACGTCGACGGGCAGCTGGTCCAGACGGGAGAGCGTCGACCAGCCGGTGCCGAAGTCGTCGACCGCCACCCGGACGCCGGCGCCGCGCAGCGCGGTGAGCGACGCCGTCATGGTCGGCGCCTCCGCGAAGGCCGTCTCCGTCACCTCGAGGACGAGGTCGGAGGCGGGCAGCCCGCTGTCGGCCAGCGCTCGCAGCACCCGCCCCGGGTAGGCCGGGGAGGCGAGCTCCGCGCCCGAGACGTTGACGGCGACCCCCGCGGTGGCGCCGGTGCGGCGCTGCCAGGCGCGCACCTCGTGGCAGGCGGCCCGCAGGACGCGCGCCCCGAGGAGGTCGACGACGCCCGTGGCCTCGGCCAGCGGCAGGAAGGTGCTGGGCGGCAGGAGGCCGCGCTCGGGGTGCTGCCACCGCACGAGGGCCTCGACGCCGCTCAGCGCGCCTGTCCCGAGGTCCACGACGGGCTGGTAGCGCAGCACGAGCTCGCCGTCGGTGATGGCGCGGAGGAGCTCCTCGGCCTCGGGGGTGTCGAGGCTGGCGGGCAGCAGGCCGCGCCGGCGGCGCTTGGCGGCGTAGAGGTCGGCGTCGGCGCGCTGCCGCCACGTCGCCGCGGAGTCGCTCGCGTCGAGCACCGCGACGCCGAAGGACACGCGCTGCTCGTCGGGGACGTCGGCGGTGGCCTCCTCCAGGCGGCGGCGCGCCTCGTCCCCGCCGGCCTCGACGACCCACACGAACTCGTCCCCGCCGATGCGCGCGAGGAGCCCGTCCGGCAGCCGGCTCCGCAGGTGGCGGGCGACGGCGACGAGCCGGGCGTCCCCCGCGCCGTGGCCGTGGGTGTCGTTGACCTCCTTGAACCCGTCGAGGTCGAGCATGGCGAGGCTCGTCGCCCCCGGCGGCGGGACCGCCACGTGGGCGTCGAGGGCCCGGGCGAGCGCCCGCCGGTTGGGCAGCTGGGTGAGGTCGTCGACGTCCGCGCGCGCGACGGCCCGGCTCAGCACGACCCCGAGGACGGCGACGGCGACGAGCGCGACCGCCACGTAGACGGCCTCGACGACGGTGCCGCCCCCCGGCGCGAGGAGCCGCAGCGCGACGGCGACGGCGACCACGACGCCGAGGTGCACCGCCGCCGGCCGCGGGCGCAGCAGCAGCGCGGACGGCAGCACCCCGAGGACGGCGAGGCCGGTGACGGCGACGAGCCGCGAGCGGTCCCCCGCCGCGTCGACGGCGGCGACGACGAGCAGCAGCTCACCGGCGATGACGGCGGCGTTGAGGACGGTCCAGGAGACGACGGCCCGCAGCAGCACGAGCGCCGCCCCGCCGACCGCCGTGGTGGCCGCGATGGCGAGCAGCAGCGCGGGCGTCTGGCCGGCCGCCGGGAAGAGGGCCGACAGGAGGGCGCAGAGGGAGCCGAGGAGGAGGACGGCCCCGGCCGACGCCCCCGCGACGGGGGTCGGGCCGCCGTCGACGGCCCCGGTGGCCCGTGGTCCCCTTGCTCGTCCCTGCACGAGCGCACCCTCCCCCGTCCAGCCCAGTCCTGCTACCCCCAGTGACTCATGGTGCCTCAGCGTGGCGGGAGGTCGGGACGCGACCGGGGCGCCGGGGTCCCCCGGACGGAGCAGCCGCGCCCCCGGCCGGACGTCGTAGCCCTCCTCCTCCACGACCCGTGGAGAGCGGGGTTCCTCCTCGCCCTCGTGGCGCACCTGCGCGTGGGCGACCGGGACGTCGTCCCGACGCCGTCGGCAGCGGACTTCGAGGGCCGCCGCGCCGTCCGTCGCCCCTCGAAGTCCGCGCTCGTGCGCGCGCCGCGGCGTGCCGACCCGCGAAGTCCGCGGCCCCATCGCTGGTCGACCCCGCGGGCCGGCGCACCTCGGTGGTGGACGGCGTGGGACGGCACGCCGTCCCCGGCCCCACGAGGTCCACCCGCACCGGCGGCGACCCGGGAGGAGGCGTCAGAGGAGCGGGCGCACCGCGGCGTAGCCGACGAAGGCGACGGCGTCGATGAGGAAGTGCGCGACGACGAGGGGCATGACCCGGCCCGTGCGTCGGTAGACGAGGGCGAAGACGACGCCCATGACGACGTTGCCGACGAAGGGTCCGATGCCCTGGTAGAGGTGGTAGCTGCCGCGCAGGAGAGCACTGACCGCGATGGCGGCGACCGGCCCCCAGCGCAGGTCCTGCAGGCGCCGCAGGAGCCAGCCGACGACGACCACCTCCTCGAGGACCGCGTTCTTGACGGCCGCGAGCAGGAGGACGGGCACGGTCCACCAGTAGGTGTCGAGCGCCGCCGGGACGACGTCGGCCGTGACGCCGAGCGCCCGGCCGGCGAGGTAGAGCCCCAGCCCGGGGATGCCGATGAGGGCCGCCAGGCCGACGCCCCGGAGGACGTCGCGGCCGGGCGCGCGCAGGTCGAACCCCAGGGACCGGGCCGCCGAGCGCACCCCTCCCCCGACGCTCCACCCCAGCAGGGCCAGGGCCAGCACCACCGGCACGAGCGCTGTCGCGTTCGCCAGCAGCTGGTAGGTGAGGTCCAGGTACGGCCGGTCGCTGCGCGAGGCGTTGAGCGTCGCCGTCGCCTCGCGCAGGGGCCCCCGCGTCCAGGTCGCGACGAGGCTGACCACGGCGTAGACGGCCGAGGCGCCCAGGCTCAGGGCGAGGACGAGGAAGACCTCGACGCGCACGCGCCCCCGGTCGGGAGCTCCGGCGCTCGCCGTTCCGGGCGCGACCGGCGCGGCTGCGGGCTCGGGCATGCCCGCAGGCTAGGCGCGCCGCCCGGACCGGCCCTGGACGTGCGCTGTGAGCGGCCCGTGACCGGCGGCTCCGCCACCCAGCCCGACCGGCGGCTCCGCCACCCAGCCCGACCGGCGGCTCCGCCACCCAGCCCGACCGGCGGCTCCGCCACCAGGTGGCCGTCCGTCAGGATGGCCCGGTGCCTGACGACGCCCCGACCCCCGACGCCCCGAGCCCCGACCTCGCGACCACCACGGCGGGCGGCCAGGACGTCGTCCTCGGCGTCGACCTGGGCACGACGGCGACGAAGGTCGCCGCCTTCACCCGGGGCGGCGACGCGGTGGCCGAGGCCGAGGTCGAGTACGCGCTCGACGAGCCGGAGCCGGGCTGGGCCGAGCAGGACCCGGCCGCGATCCTCGCCGCGGCGCGCGACGCCGCCCGCGCCGTCGTCCGCCACGCCCTCCGCGACGGCCACCGCGTCCTCGGCATCGGGGTCAGCGGCGCCATGCACAGCGTCATCGGCGTCGACGAGCACGACGAGCCCCTCACGGCGGTCGTCACCTGGGCCGACCGGCGCGCGACGCCGCAGGCCGACCGGATCCGGCGCGGCCCCGGTCCCGGCGTGCACCGGCGCACCGGGACGCCGGTGCACCCCATGTCCCCGCTCGTGAAGCTCGCCTGGTTCGCGGAGGAGCGCCCCGACGTCGCCGCGCGCGCGGCGCACTGGGTGGGCGTCAAGGAGCTGCTCCTGCACGACTGGTCCGGCGAGTGGGTCGTCGACCACTCGATGGCGTCCGGCAACGGCCTGCTCGACCTGGAGGCCCTCGACTGGGACGCCGAGGCCCTCGAGCTGGCCCGCGTGCGCGCCGACCAGCTGCCCCGGCCCGTGCCCGTGACCCACCGCCTCAGGCTGCGGCCCGAGGTGGCGGCCGACCTGGGCCTGGCCGAGGACGTCGCGCTCGTCGTCGGCGGCGGGGACGGGCCGCTCGCCAACCTCGGGGTCGGCGCGGTGCGGCCGGGGGTGGCGAGCGTGTCCATCGGCACGAGCGGCGCGCTGCGCGTCGTCGTCGACCGCCCCGGCGTCGACCCCGCCGGGCGGACCTTCTGCTACGCCCTCACGGACGACCTGTGGGCCGTCGGCGGCGCCATCACCAACGGCGGGGTCGTGCTGCGGTGGGCCGGCGACGCGCTGGCGCCCGACCTGGAGGTGCTGGCGGACGAGATGGGCGACGAGCCCGAGGAGTCGCTCACCGACCTCGCCTCCCAGGCCCCCGCGGGGTCCGAGGGCCTCCTCATGCTCCCCTACCTGCTGAGCGAGCGGGCGCCGTACTGGACCTCCCTGCCGCGGGGGGCCTACGTGGGGCTGCAGCGCCACCACACCCGGGCGCACCTCCTGCGGGCGGCCCTCGAGGGCGTGTGCCAGCAGCTGGCCCTCGTGCTGGCGTCCCTGCGCGAGGCGGGCCACGAGATCCACGAGATGCGGGCGACCGGCGGCTTCGCCCGGTCCGCCGTCTGGCGGCAGATGCTCGCCGACGTCCTCGGCATGCCCGTGTCCTTCCCCAGCGGCACGCAGGGGTCCGGCTACGGCGCGGCCGTCCTCGCGATGACGGCGCTCGGCCTCGTCCCCAGCGTCGAGGTGGCGGCCGACCGCGTGGAGGTCGACCACGTCGTCGAGCCCGACCCGGCGGCCTCGGCCGTCTACGCCCGGCTCCTGCCCGTGCACGCCGGGCTCTACGAGGCGCTGGAGGGCGCCTTCGAGGCGCTGCGCGACCTCGACGACGACCTGCCGCGCGGAGAGCCCGGTGCGGCGCCCGGAGGGGGCCGGCCGGTCGACGGCGAGCCCGGCGGGGGCCTGGCCGAGGACTGACCGGCCGGGCCGCTCAGACGGGGCGGAGGACCTCGTCGACGGCCGCGTGGACGACGTCCGTGGGCACGGGGACGAGCGGGCGCCCGCCCTCCCCGCGACGGGCGCTGCCGAGCCGGTCGAGCAGGACCATGGGGATCACGTCGTCGCCGATGCCCGGCAGGTAGCCGCGCTTGTTGTCGCGCAGCAGCAACCGGTGCACGAGGGCGCGGTCGAGGACCGGCGGGGCGTCGACCCGCACGCCGAGCGGCGCGAGGACCCGCGCGTGCGCGGCGACCGCCGCGTCGTCGAGGAGGCCGAGCCGCGCGGCCACGTCCGCGGCGGCGAGCATCCCCCAGCCGACGGCCGCGCCGTGCGAGAGGGCGCCGCGCGAGGCGAGCTCGACGGCGTGGCCCACGGTGTGGCCGTACTCGAAGACGAGGGCCTCACTGCGCTCGTGCGGGTCCACCCGCAGCGGCCCCGTCTTGGCGTCGACGCCGATCTGCAGCAGGCGCAGCAGGGCGTCCGAGCCCGGGTCTCCGAGGCCGTCGACGGCGGCGAGGTAGTCGTCCTCGCGCTCGGGCAGGACGGCGAGCACGTTCTTCGCCATCTCGGCGGTGCCGGTGAGCACCTGGCGGGCGTCGACGCCGCGCAGCCAGTCGAGGTCGCACCAGACCGACCGGGGGGTCCAGAAGGTGCCCACCATGTTCTTGCCGGCCGAGAGGTTGACGCCCTGCTTGGCCGAGAGGACCGCGTCGAAGGCGGCCACCGGGGTCGTCGGCAGGTGGACGAGCGGCAGGCCGCGGAAGAGCGTGGCGGCCACCATGCCGGCGACGTTGCCGACGAGCCCGCCGCCGAGGGCCAGGACCACCGAGCCGCGGGTGACGCCGGCGGCGACGGCCTCCTCGGCGAGGTGCAGCACCGTCTCGAGGGTCTTGAGCTCCTCGCGGGCGCTCACCGGCAGCGGGTGCACGCTCGCCCGCGGGGAGAGCCCGTCGACGACCCGCTGGGCCAGGTCGGCGGCCACCGCGTCGTGGACGAGGAGCACGCGGTCGGCGCCCGCGACCTCCTGGGCGAGCAGGAGCAGCAGCTCGTCCGTGCACCCGTCGCCGTAGGCGTAGGGGACGACGTCCTCGCCGAGGGCGAAGCTCGTCCGGTGCACCCGGGCGGTGATCGGGTCGGCGGTCGCGCTCATGCAGCTCCTCCAGGTGCCGACGGCGGACCGCCGGCAGTGCGGCTCGGGACGCCCGAGGATACCGGCGGGTAGCCCCGCCCCCGTCGCCGTCACCCCCGGGGGTGGCGCCGGACCGTCCCGGCTCGCCCCCCGGCGGCCGCGCGCGCAGGATCCTGCCGCGGGCCCGGCGCGGGCCCGGGACGAGGAGGCCGACGTGCCGCTGGTGAGGATCGACGTGACGAAGGGGCGCAGCCCGCAGGCCCTGCGCGAGCTCGCGGACGTGGTGCAGGAGGTGCTGGAGGGCGTCTTCGCGGCCCCTCCGCACGACCGCTACCAGGTCGTCACGGAGCACCCGCCCGGCCAGGTGATCTGCGAGGACACCGGGCTGGGCCTGCGCCGCACGGACGACCTCGTGCTGCTCCAGGTGACCCAGCAGGGCCGGTCGGCGGAGCAGAAGAAGGCCCTCTACGCGGCGCTGGCCCAGCGCCTCGAGGAGCGCTGCGGGCTCGCGCCGAGCGACCTCGTCGTCAGCGTCGTCGCCAGCAGCCCCGAGGACTGGTCCTTCGGCATGGGCCGCGCCCAGTTCCTCGAGGGCGACCTCTGACGGCGAGCGCCGTCGTCAGCCCCTCAGCTCCAGCGTGCAGCACTTCACCGAGCCGCCGCCCTTGAGCAGCTCGGACAGGTCGACGGGCACGGGGACGTAGCCCCGCGCGGCCAGCGCGTCGGCGGTGCGGCGCGCGGCCGCGGGCAGGACGACGTGGAGCCCGTCGGAGACGGCGTTGAGCGCCAGCACGGCGGCGTCGTCCTCGTCGACGAGGAGGGCGCCGGGGAAGAGCCGCGCCAGCACCGCGCGGCCCTCGTCGTCGAAGGCCGACGGCGCGTAGGCGACGTCGTCGTCGGCGAGCACGGCGAGGGCCGTGTCGAGGTGGTAGTACCGCGGGTCGACGAGGCGCAGGCCCACCACCTCGGCGCCCAGCACGCGCGCGGCCTCCTCGTGCGCCGCCGGCGCCGTCCGGTAGCCCGTGCCGGCGAGGACGCGGTCGCCGACGACGAGGAAGTCGCCCTCGCCCTCGCCGACGTGCTCGGGGTCGTGGACGTCGACGCCCCGCGAGCGCAGCCAGGCGGCGAAGGCGGGCCCCTCCGCCGCGCGCTCGGGGTGGGCGAAGCGGGCCCCGAGCGCCCGGCCGCCGAGCACGACACCGCCGTTCGCCGCGAAGACCATGTCGGGCTGCCCCGGCAGCGGCGGCACGAGGTCGACCTCGTGCCCGAGGTCGAGGTAGGTGCGCCGCAGCGCCTCCCACTGCGCGACGGCGAGGTCGCGGTCGACCGGGACGCGGACGTCCATCCACGGGTTGATGGCGTACCGCACCTCGAAGTGCTCGGGGCGGCACATCGCGTAGCGCCGCGGCGTGGCCCGCCGGGGCGGGAGGGCGGACGGCGCCGTCTCCGCACGAGGGGCGGGCACGGCGGCGGGCGACGTCGTCGCGGCGGGCGGCGCGGTCGGGCGGGTGGCGGTGGTGTCGCTCACCGGACCTCCAGGGTCGGGGCACGAGGCGTGCGGGGAGGGGCGCCGGTGCGGCCGGCGCCCGCGGGTCGTCAGCGGGCGGTGCGGCGCCGGCGCCGTCCCGTGCTGCGGACGCTACGAGCGGGGAGAGCCACGGCCAAGGCCGTCCGCGTGCGCGCCAGCGGCGATCCGTTGCGCGTCCGTGCGACGATCGGCGATCTGCTGCGCGGCACCGAGGAGGCTGACGAGGCGTGGACGGGCTGGACGAGAGCATCCTGCGGGCGCTGGTGGCCGACGCCCGCGCGACCTTCGCGGAGATCGGCGCCGAGGTCGGCCTGTCGGCCCCCGCCGTGAAGCGCCGGGTCGACCGGCTCGTGGCCACCGGCGCGGTGCGCGGCTTCACCGCCGTCGTCGACCCGGCGGCGCTGGGCTGGGGCACCGAGGCCTACGTCGAGGTGCGCTGCGAGGGCCCCGTCTCGCCCCGGGAGCTGCGACGGCGCCTCGTCGGCATCCCCGAGGTGGTCGAGGCGGTCACGGTCACCGGGCGCGCCGACGCGCTCCTGCACCTGCTGGCGCGCGACGTCCAGCACCTCGAGAGGGCGCTCGAGCGCGTCCGCGACGAGCTCGACGTCGCCGCGACCGAGTCCGTCATCGTCCTGTCGCGGCTGCTCGACCGCGCCCGGCCGGGGCACGCGGGCGGGAGCTGACGCGGGAGCACGCGCGAGGCGCCCGCCGCGCGCCACCATGGGCCCGTGCCCGCCGCGCGACGACGACGCCTCCTCGTGGCCGACCTGGCCGTCAAGGCGGTCGTCCTCGGCCTCCTGGCCCTGGCGCTCGCCGTCCCGGAGTGGGAGCGCTTCTCCGACAAGGCCATGGACGCGCGGGCCGTCGTCTACCCGGTCGGCCTGCTCCTCGTGCCCGCGGCATGGCTGCTCGTCGGCCGCCCGCGCGGCGCGGCGTACCCCCTGCTCGCCGACCTGCTCGTCAGCCTCCCCTGGGCGGTCGACCTGCTCGGCAACGCCCTCGACCTCTTCGACGCCGTCGTGTGGTTCGACGACGCCGCCCACCTCGTCAACTGGGCCCTGCTCGCCGCCGCGCTGGCGCTCGTGCTGCCCCGCGGGCTGCCGCCCGGCGTCCGGGTGCTCCTCGTCGCCGGGTGCGGGTGCCTGGCGGCGCTCGTCTGGGAGGTCGGCGAGTACGCCACCTTCGTCCGCGGCGGCCCCGAGGAGGCGACGGCGTACGCCGACACCCTGGGCGACATGGTGCTCGGCACCCTCGGCGCGCTGCTGGCGGGCGCCGTCGTCACGCGGCGGCGGACGCGCCTCCCCCGCTGATCCGGACGGGCCGCGGACTCCGAGGGCCGGCGCGCCGAGGCCCGAGCACGAGCGCGGACATTGAGGGACGGCGGACGGCGCGTCGGCCCTCGAGGTCCGCGCCCGCCGACGCGGAGACCGAGGGCGCCCTGCCAGGCTGTCCCGTCGTGGACCCCGACCGGCGGACGCCCCGCCTGCTCCTGCGCCGGTGGCGCCCCGAGGACCGCGAGCCCTTCGCCGCGATGGGCGCCGACCCGCGGGTCATGGAGCACTTCCCCGCGCCCCTCGACCGGGCGGCGAGCGACGCCCTGGTCGACCGCGCGGACGCCCACCTCGCCGAGCACGGGTGGGGCCTGTGGGCCCTCGAGGTGGCGGATCCGGCGGCGCCCGACGACGCCGGGCGCTTCGCCGGCTTCACCGGGCTGGCCCGGCCGCGCTTCGAGGCGCACTTCACGCCCTGCGTCGAGGTGGGCTGGCGCCTGCCGGCGTGGGCCTGGGGCCGGGGCTACGCCACCGAGGCGGCGCGCACGGCGCTGCGCGCGGCCTTCGTCGACGTCGGGCTCGAGGAGGTCGTGTCCTTCACGGCCCGGACGAACACCCGCTCGCAGGCCGTCATGGCCCGGCTCGGGATGCGCCACGACCCGGCCGAGGACTTCGAGCACCCGGCCCTCCCGCCCGGGCACCGCCTGCGGCCGCACGTCCTGCACCGCCTCGACGCCGCGACGTGGCGCGCGGGCGCCGTCACGCCGGCGGAGCGCTGATCCCGGCCAGCCGCGCCCGCAGCGGCTCGGGCACGGGCACCGGCTCGCCCGTCGCCGCGTCGACGGCGACGTGCACCCACGTGCCGCGCGCGACGAGGGCGCCGTCGCGCTGGCGGAACAGGCCGAGGTCGTAGGTCATGCTCGAGCGCCCGACGCGGGTGGAGCGCAGCCCGACCTCGAGCACCTCGGGGTAGTGGGCCGAGCGCCGGTAGGTGCACGAGGACTGCACGACGACGGGCCGGAACCCGCCCGCGAGCAGGCCGAGGTCGGCGCCGTCGAGCAGCCAGCCGGTGATGGTCGTGTCCATCGCCGAGTAGTAGACGGTGTTGTTGAGGTGGCCGAAGGCGTCCTCGTCGTTCCACCGCGTGGGGAAGGCGCGCCGGTGCGGGTAGTCCTCCCGCGTCGGGTCGGGCCCGCGCTCGGCGACGGGCTCCCCGGCGCTCACGCGGACGCTCCCGTGCCGGACCGACCGGCCTCCACGAGCGCCACCGCGCCGCCACCGACCCTCGACATCCGCACCGCCCCGTCCTCCTCGACAGCTCCGCGGGCACCGTAGCCGCGACCACCGCCGGAGGGCCTCCGGCGCCCTCGCCCGACGCCGTCGGCCGGCGCGCCGGGTGGGGCCCGCCGCGGGCGGGCGGGGTCACGCCCGCGGCGGGTGCTCGGGGCCGGGGGTCCGAAGGCCCCCCGGCCGAGGGTCAGCGCCGGTCGCTGGACTCGAGGTCGGAGGGCGTGCCGGCCTCCGGCGTGCGGGCGTTCGTGACGGCGACGGGGTCGGCGCTGGGCGCCGTCGTCGTCGGGCCGTGGTCGTCGACCATGGTCCGCTCGTCGAAGGGGTCGTCGCCGGCGAGGACGCGACGCACCCGCTCGCGGTCCAGCGCCTTCGTCCAGTGCCCGATGAGCAGGGTCGCGATGGCGTTGCCGGAGAAGTTGGTCAGCGCGCGCGCCTCGGACATGAAGCGGTCGATGCCGACGATGAGGCCGACGCCGCCGACGAGCTCCGGGCGGTGGCTCTGCAGGCCGCCGGCGAGGGTCGCCAGGCCGGCGCCCGTGACCCCGGCCGCCCCCTTCGACGCGATGATCATGAAGACGAGCAGGGAGACCTGCTCGCCGATGCTGAAGGGCGCCCCGGTCGCCTCGGCGATGAAGAGCGACGCCATCGTCAGGTAGATGGCCGTGCCGTCGAGGTTGAACGAGTAGCCGACGGGGACGGTGATGCCGACGACGGAGCGGTCGACGCCGGCGTGCTCCATCTTGGCGATGAGGCGCGGCAGGGCGGTCTCCGACGACGACGTCGAGACGATGAGCAGCAGCTCCCGGCCCAGGTACCTCAGCAGCGAGAAGACGGACAGGCCCGTGACGACGCGCAGCAGCGTCCCGAGCACGCCGAAGATGAGGATGAGGCAGGTCACGTAGAAGGCGAGCATGACGAGCAGGAGGCCGCGGATGGCGTCCCAGCCGGTCTCGCCCGTGACGCCGGCGATGGCGCCGAAGGCCCCGACCGGCGCGACCCACATGATCATCGCGAGGACCTTGAAGACGACCTTCTGGAAGACCGCGATGCCGCGCAGCGCCGCCTGGCCCGTCGAGCCGAGGGCCTGCACGGCGAAGCCGATGAGGATGGCGACGAAGAGGGTGGACAGCACCGAGTCGCCGGTCAGCGGCGAGACCAGCGTCGTCGGGATGACGGACAGGACGAAGCCGAGCGTCCCGCCCTCGCCCTCCTCGCCGGAGTCCTGGACCTCGTAGCCCGGGTTCGGGTAGTCGATGCCCGCACCGGGCTGGACGATGTTGCCCACGACGAGGCCGATGGCCAGCGCGAAGGTCGACATCCCGAGGAAGTAGACGAGGGCCAGGCCGCCCACCTTGCCGACCTGCGCGGCGGCGCGGATCGACCCGATGCCGAGCACGATGGTGCAGAAGATGACCGGCGAGATCATCATCTTCACGAGGTCCACGAAGCCCGTGCCGATCGGCTTGAGCGCGACGCCCGTCTCCGGGAAGGCGAGGCCCACGGTGGCGCCCAGGACGACGGCCACGATGACCGCGATGTAGAGCCAGTGGGTGCGGTCCCGCCCGGCCGGGGCGGCGGTAGGGGTCTGCTGCCGGTCCACCGGCGGCGGCTGCGTGGCCATGGGTCTCCTCGTCGAGAGCGTCGCCGGCGCGCCGACGCGCGCCGAGCCGGGCGGCAGCCTGCGGCCCGGTGCGCGGCCGGCGCACCCTTGCGTGCCTAGCGTCCGCGGCGGTCCACACTGGCGGCGTGCCGAGCAGCCGCCGGGGGCCCCGCAGCGTCGCGGCGCACCTCATGTGGTGGCAGGTGCTCGTCGTCCTCGTCGTCGTCGCCGTCGGCGCGGTGCTCGCGGGGGTCGACGCGCGTCGCGACGCCGAGCGCAGCGCGGGCGAGCGGGCGTCCGCGGTGGCATACGGTCGCCGACGCCCCGGAGGTGCTGGCCGCCGCGACGGGCGACCTCGACGACGCCGCGCGGACGGCGGCCCTGCAGCCCTTCGCGGAGCGGGTGCGGGCGGAGACCGGGACGTCCTTCGTCGTCGTCATGGCCCCGGACGGCACGCGCTGGACGCACCCCGACCCGGCGCAGGTCGGCCGCACCTACCTCGGCTCGCGCGCCGCGGCCCTGGCCGGCGGCCGGGTCCTCGAGACGTACACGGGGACGCTGGGCCCGTCGGTGCGCGCCGTCGTGCCCGTGCGCGCCGACGGCCCGGACGGCGCGGAGACCGGCCGCGTCGTCGCCCTCGTCTCGTCGGGCATCTCCGTGGCCGCGGTGGGCCGCGAGGTCGCGCGCGACGTGCACGTCGTCGCGGTCGCCGGCGGCGCCGTCCTCGTCCTCGCGCTCGGCGGCTCCTACCTCGTGGCCCGCCGGGCGCGCCGGCTGACGCTGGGCCTGGCGGGGCCGGAGCTCGCGCGGATGTTCACCTACTACGACACGGTGCTCCGGTCGGTGCGCGAGGGGCTCCTGCTCGTCGACGCCGGCGGGAGGGTGCAGCTGGTCAACGCCGAGGCCCGCCGGCTGCTCGACCTGCCGGACGCCGACGACGACGTCGTCGGGCGGCCGGTGGCGCAGCTGCCGCTCCCGGCGGCCCTCGTGCGCCTGCTGACGGCCGACGACGAGGCCGCCGACGAGGTGCTCCTCACGAGCCGGCGCGTGCTCGTCGCGTCCGTCCGCGCGGCGCGCGCCCCGGGAGCCGGCCCGGACGGCGGCGGGGCCGAGGAGGCGGCGGTGGAGGGGACGCCGCACGCCGGCGCCGTCGCCGGGCGGGTCGTCACGCTGCGCGACCGCACCGACCTGCTGGCGCTGACCGACGAGCTCGAGACGACGCGCTCGCTCGCCGAGGCGCTCCGCAGCCAGGCCCACGAGTTCTCCAACCGGCTCCACACGGTCGTGCAGCTCGTCGAGATGGGCCGGGTGGACGAGGCGGTCGACCTCGCCGTCGACGAGCTGGCCGAGGCGCAGGCGCTCACCGACCACGTCGTCGGGGCCGTCGACGAGCCCGTCGTGGCGGCGCTGCTCCTCGGCGCCAGCGCCCGGGCGGGCGAGCGCGGGGTGGAGCTCGTCGTCGCCGCCGGCAGCGCCCTCGACGAGGGCGCGCTGGAGCGCACGGGCACGCCCGTGCGCGACGTGCTCACGGTGCTCGGCAACCTGCTCGACAACGCCGTCGACGCCGCCGCGACGGCGCGGGACGCCTGGGACGGGGACGGTGGCGGGGCCCTCGTCGAGGTCCACCTCGGTCTGGACGCCGAGGGCCTCGCCGTGGAGGTGAGCGACTCCGGCCGCGGGCTGTCCGCCGAGGAGGCCGGGGCCGCCTTCCGGCGCGGCTGGTCCACCAAGGACGACGGGCGGCGCCTGCACGGCCGCGGCCTGGGGCTGGCGCTCGTCGGCCAGACCGTCGAGCGCCTCGGGGGGCGGGTCGAGGTCGACCGCTCGGTGCTCGGCGGCGCCCGCTTCCGCGTGCTGCTGCCGGCGCAGGTGGTCCCCGAGGGACGACGGGCGGCGCTGTGACGACGGCCGGGGGCCCGCGCGACCGCGACCTCGTCGTCCTCGTGGTGGAGGACGAGCCGGTCGCCGCCGCCGCCCACCGGGGGCACGTGGACGCGGTCCCGGGCTTCCGGGCCCTGCCGCCCGCCGCCACGGCCGCCGAGGCGCTGCTGCGGCTGCGCGGCGCGGAGGGCGCGGCCGTCGACCTCGTGCTCCTCGACATGCACCTGCCCGACCGCTCCGGGCTCGACGTCGTCCGCGCCCTGCGCGCGGCGGGGCGGTGGACGGACGTGCTCGCCGTCACCTCGGCGCGGGAGCTGTCGACGGTGCGGGCGGCGACGTCGCTCGGCGTCGTCGGGTACCTGCTCAAGCCCTTCGCCGGGGCGGCGCTGCGGGAGCGGCTGCGGCAGTACGCGGCGGCGCGCGGCCCGGCCGACGCCGACGGCGCGGCGCTCTCGCAGGCGGAGGTCGACCGCCTGCTGTCCGGCCACCTCGTGCCCGGGGACGAGCCGGCCCCCCGCGGGGGCGGGCTGGCGGAGGAGACCCTGGCGGCCGTGGTGGCCGTGCTGAGGGAGGCGCCGTCGTCGGCGGCGGAGGTGGCCACCCGGGTCGGCGTCGGGCGGGTGACGGCGCGCCGCTACCTCGAGCACCTCATGGGCACGGGCGCCGCCGACCGGCGCCCCCGCTACGGCGGGGCGGGCCGCCCGGAGTTGGAGTACCGGTGGACGGCGTCGTGAGGCGACCGGCCGGGCCCCTGTCGGACGGCGAGGGCGTCGGGCGGCCGGGCGCTCAGGACGGGTAGGGGCGCAGGCAGCTGGCGGGCAGCCACCCCGTGACGACGCCCGCCGTCCCTGCGGCGCCCGCGCTGCCGTCGTCGCCGAGCGCGTAGGCGACCCGCGCCTCCCAGGCGCCGCCGTGGTCGCGGCGCCAGCCCGCGACCACGCCGGGCATGGGGTCGGTGTCGGGGATGAGCACCCAGCAGTGCGTGCCGCGCCCGCCGCGCGCCCGCCCCTCCTCCTGCCGCCCCTCGCCCCGGCGCTGGTCCACCACCTGCTCAGCGCTCCCCTCGTGCTCGGCCCCCTCGTGGCCGTCGTGCCGGTCGGCCAGCGAGCGGCGGAAGGCCGCCGCCCTGCTGCTCGACCACCCGCCACCCACGTGAGCAGGTTCGCACAGGTGTTCGAGTGATCGCACGGGCGTCCCCCGGTCGGGCGCCCGCCGCTACGGACGAGGGGTCGACCACCCCGCCAGCAGCGCCTCGACCTCCTCGCGCCGCGGCGCGGACGCCGACGCCCCCGGCCGCTGCACCGACAGCGCGGCGGCCGCCGTCGCGCGGCGCGCGGCGGCGACGAGCCGCTCCTCGTCCGGCGCCCCTCGCCCCTCGACGCCCGCCCGGGCCTCCTCGAGCGCCGCGGCGAGGGCCCCGGCGACGACGTCGCCCGCGCCCGTCGTGTCGACGACGGGCACCGGGAGACCGGGCACGTGGACGCCGCCGTCCGCCCCGCCCCGCACGACCACGAGGGCGCCCGCCGCGCCGAGGGTGACGACCACGCGGGGCACCACCTCGAGCAGGCGGCGCGCCAGGGCGCGGGCGCGCGCGACGACGTCCGCGTCGTCGCCACCGGCCCCGGCCGCTCCGTCGCCGTCCGCCCCGTCGCCGTCCGCCCCGGCCCCGTCCGCCCCGGCCCCGCCCGCCCCGTCCCCGGCGAGGGCCGCGGCCTCGTGCTCGTTGACGAGCAGGACGTCGACGTCGGCGAGGAGCCCGGCGGGCAGGGGCTGCACCGGCGAGGGGTTGAGGACCACGACGACGCCGGCCGCCGAGGCCTCCGACGCCGCGGCGGCCACGGTGGCCGTCGGCACCTCGAGCTGGCACAGCAGGTGGCCGGCGCCGCGCACCGCGGCGAGCTCGGCCGGCGCGAGGTCGACGAGCCCCGCGTTGGCGCCCGGGTCGACGACGATGACGTTCTCGCCGCTCCCGGCGACGGTCACGAAGGCCGTCCCCGTGGGGCGCTCGAGCGCGCGGAGGCGGACCGCGACCCCCGCGGCGGTGAGCGCGTCGCGCAGGCGCCGCCCGGCGGCGTCGTCACCGACCGCTCCGACGAAGGTCGTCGCCGCCCCGCACCGGGCGGCCGCGACGGCCTGGTTGAGCCCCTTGCCGCCGACGTGCTCGGCGCGGGAGCGGGCGAGGACCGTCTCCCCCGGCTGCGGGACGTCGTCGACGCCGAGGACGACGTCGAGGTTCGCGCTGCCCACCACCACGACGCCGCTGCGGTCCGCCACGACGGCCCACCCTGCCGCACCGCGCGCACCACCGGACGGGGCGGCCGCCCGCGCGTCCGGTCACGCATCCCGTCGAGGGCCCTCAGCCCTCCGGCAGGAAGAGGCAGAAGGGGTGGCCCGCCGGGTCGAGGACGACGCGGACGTCCTCCTGCGGCTGGTGCTCGGGCAGCCGGCCGCCGAGGGCGACGGCGCGCTCGGCCGCCGCCGCCAGCGACGCCGCCGGGTCGCCGCCACGGACCTCCACGGCCACGTCGAGGTGCACCTGCACCTGCTGGTCCCCGGGGCCCTGCGGCCAGACGGGCGGCACGTGGTCGCGCTCCAGCTGGAAGGACAGCCCGGTACCGCCGCCGGGCGGGCGGAGCATGACCCACTCCGGCTCCTCCAGCAGGACCTCCCACCCCAGCAGCGCGCGGTAGAACGCCGCGAGGGCGCCCGGGTCGGGGCCGCCCAGGACGGCCGCGGACAGCCGCAGGGGCACGCCGTCCGACCCGGTGCTCACGCGCGCTCCCGGTCGGCCCGCTGCGACGCCCCCTCCGGGTCGCCCCGCACGTGGAGGCGCGCCGGCACGGCGGCGAGGACCGCCCGCAGCGCCTCGTCACCGCCGCGCCAGTCACGGGCCTGGAGCGGGATGCTGAGACCGCGCGCGCTGACGAGCTGGTGGGTGAAGTCGGCGTCGGCGTCGCCGGCCTCCACGAGGCCGACCACCTCGTCCCACCGCACGGTGGTCACCTGCCCGCCCCCGAGGTCGAGCGACGCCCCGCTGCCACCCACGACGAGGCGGGCGCCCCGCGGGACGCCGCGGAGGAGCCGCGGGCGGTGCACCCGTCCCTCGAC
The DNA here is from genome assembly GCF_947499845.1 of uncultured Pseudokineococcus sp. Lineage (GTDB taxonomy): Bacteria > Actinomycetota > Actinomycetes > Actinomycetales > Quadrisphaeraceae > Pseudokineococcus. The sequence continues at coordinate 135,461 of NZ_CANMPM010000003.1, read as the reverse complement.
GACCTCGCCGGAGCCGTCGGCCAGCCGCGGGAGCCCGGGCACCTCCAGGTCGACGCCCTCGGGGACGGCGACGAGCGCCGACCGCTCGAGGTGGCGCGCCGCCTCCCTCACGTCCTCGCCCGTGAGGTCCCGCACCGACGCGAGCAGCTCCTCGGTCGCCTCCGCCGGCCAGCCGAGCACCGCCGCCTCCGCGAGCGCCGACAGCTCGTCGGAGGTCGTGCGCTGGTCCGTCAGGGTCTCCTCCGCGGACTCGACCTCACCGGCGAGCTCGGCGTCGGTGGGCCCCTCGGCCGCGAGCGCCGCGAGCACCTCGCGCAGCACCCCGAAGGCCTCCGTCTCGGCGCCCTCGCGCACCTGCGTGGCGAGCAGCGCGTGCCGGTCGCGGGCCGACAGCCGGTCGAGGGACGAGTCCACGCCGTAGGTGAGCCCCCGGCGGTGCCGCAGCTCCTCCTCCAGCCTGTCCCGCAGGACGTGCAGGGCGACGCCGGCCGCCGGCCCCACGGGCACGAGGCCGCTCACGGCGAGCACCGGGCCGGGCAGCTGCGTCCACCCCGGGAGGGCCACCTGCTCCGGCAGGCCGTCCTCGGCGCCGGGCCGTCGCCCGGCCGGCAGGGGCAGCGACAGCCCCTCCGGCGGCGGGCCGGTGAGCCAGCACGCCGCCGCGCCGCGCACCGCCCAGCGGGCGGACCACGCCCGCACCGCCTCCGCGGAGAGGGCGCCCAGGGCCGGCTCCACCGCGCCCACGAGGCCGGGGCCGCGGTACCCGAACCGCTCCACGAGGAGGGCGCCCACGAGGTCCGGGCCCTCCTCCCGCTCCTCGGCGGCGAGGACCCGGGCCTCCACCGCACGCCGCTCGACCGGCGGGTCGGCGAGCAGGCGGCAGGCCCGCGCGAGGAAGTCGACGACGCGGTCGGGCCGACCGGTCACCGTCAGCTCGGTGGACGCGATCCCCACCGAGGCGTTGCACTCCAGCCTCGGCAGGCGCGCCTCGTGCATGACGAGGTGCTCGAGGAGGTGGGTCGTCCCGCCGCCCGTGAAGGTCTCGTCGCGACGGCCGACGCCGAGGACGAGGCCGGCGGTCAGCGGCCCCGGCGCCTCGCGCCACAGGACGGGGACGCCGTCCACCTCGGACCGGTGCAGGGGCGGCAGCGCTGTCGTCACGGGGTCGACTCTGCCGGAGGAACGGGGCGGACGGGGTCGTGACGGGCGGAGCCGCCCGCCCGACCCGCCGCCGCCCCGGCGAGCGGCTCAGACCTCGTCGCGCCAGGAGTGCTGCGGCTCGTAGCCGAGGAGCTCGCGGGCGGTGCCGATGCCGAGGAGCGTCTCGTGCTCGCCCAGCTCCCCGCGGACCTCCACGCCCGGGAAGACCTCCGCCATGAGGCTCGCGCTGGACCGGGTCATCACCGTGTCCGCGGCGGCGATGATCGCCACGTGGGCGCCGGGGCGCTCGAGCTCGAGGCCCCTGCGCACGGCCTGGGCGCCGTCGCGGGCGTCGATGTAGCCCCACAGGTTCCACTTGCGGCGCATCGGGTCGGTGTCGAAGGAGGGGAACTCCGCGTAGTCGTGCGGCTCCATGACGTTCGAGAAGCGCAGCCCCACCATCGTCAGCTCGGGGTCCCAGCGGCACAGGTGGTGCGCCATCTCCTCCTCGAGCGTCTTGACGAGGGAGTACGTCGACCCGGGGCGGGCGCGGTAGGCCTCGTCGACCGGCGCGTAGGGCGGCGGCTCGTCGAAGGGCAGCCCGAGGACCGTCTCGCTGCTGGCCCAGACCACGTGCCGGACGCCCGCCGCCCGCGCGGCCGTCTGGACGTTCCACGACGCCGTCATGTTGTTCGCGAAGGTCGCCGAGTTGGGCACCCGCCCGGGCGCCGGCACGGCGGCGAGGTGGGCCACGGCGTCCACGCGCCCGCCCCTCTCGTCCGTGCGGCCGGCGACGACCTCGACGACCTGCGCCTGGTCGGTGAGGTCGACCTCGAGCAGGCCCTCGGGCGCGCCGGGGCCGGCCGCGCGGTCGACCGGCAGGACGTCCCAGCCGTGCGCGCGCAGGTCGGCCGTCACGGCGCGGCCGAGCTTGCCGGCGGCGCCGGTGACGACGACGCGGCTCACCGGGCGCTCCCGGAGGGGGCGGACGGCGCGGCGCCGGTGGTGGCGGTGGCGAGGTGGGCGACGGGGGCTGGGTCGCGGGTGGGCATGGCGGCGACCGTGGCACCGCCGGCGACGGCGCGCACCCCGGGACGCCGCGGGCCCGCGACGGCGCGGGTGGAGGCGAGCGGTGGACCGACGGCGCGGCGGACCGCGCCCTCCGTCCACCGCTGGGGCCCACGGCTGGCCGCCCCGACACGGACGGGTGACACTCACGTCACCCGGACGACGCACGACCCCGGCAGGATCTCCGCAGGGTCGGTCGCCGGACCGTCCGCCCCGACGCCCCGCCCCGGAGGTGCCCCGTGCTCGCACGCGTCCGCGTCGTCGTCCCGGACCGCACGGGCTCGCTCGGCGTGCTGACGTCCGCCGTGGGGGCCACGGGCGCCGACGTCGCGGGCCTGCGCGTCCTCGGCAGCGAGGCGGGCCGCGCCACCGACGACCTCCTCGTCGAGGTCCGCGACGAGGACCACCTCGGGCGGCTCGAGCGCCGGCTGGCCGGCACGACCGGCGTGGAGGTCACCGGCGTCCGGGCGCCCGCGCTGCCCGCCGACGGTTCCCCCGAGCTCGGGCTGGTGGCGCAGGTCCTCGCCCGCCCCGAGCACGCCGCGCGCACCCTCGTCGACGGCGCGCCCGCCGCGCTCGACGTCGACTGGGCCGCCGTGGTGCGCCTCGACCGGCACGGGTGCGCCGACGGCGTCGTAGCGGTCACCGACCCCGGGCCCGGCGAGGAGGCCGTCCGCCCGTCCGCGCCCGCGCGCGTCGCCGCCACGACGCTGCCCCGCCCCGACGGCTCGGGCACGTGCGCCGGCGCGGCCCTGCTGCCCGCGGGACGCCGCCGCGTCGGCGTCCTGCTCGTGCGCGAGCGCGGCCTCGGGCTGCACCGCTCGGAGCTGTGGCGCCTCGGGGCCCTCGCCGACGTCCTCGCCGGGCCGCTGGGCCGCCACGCCGAGGGCGCCCTCGCCTGAGGATCCCGGGCGCGGCAGCCCGCTGGGGCACGGGCCCGCGACGACGACGGCGCCCGCCCCCGGGTCGGGGACGGGCGCCGTCGCGGGCTGGGGTGCCGGTCAGCTCACCGTCACCGCGGCGAGGGCGTCGACGAGGCCCTCGCCGAAGTAGCCGTTGTCCTCCGGCGAGCCCGTGCACGGCTGGCCGGCGTACGGCGTCGCGGGGCAGGGCACGTCGGTCGCCTGCTCCTCGAGCAGCGCGCGGAGCTCCGCGGGCGTGGCGTCCGGGTGCGTCGTCGTGAGCAGCGCGAGGACGCCCGCGACGTGCGGCGACGCCATCGAGGTGCCGGACAGCGCCGCGTAGCCGCTGGGCAGGATGCTCTGCGGGATGGTCGAGATGACCCGCGTCCCGGGGGCGGCGACGTCGATGACGCCCTCGCCGTAGTTGGAGAACGTCGAGCGCGCGCCGTCCTGCTGCGTCGCCGAGACGGTGACGACGCCGGGCAGCTCGGTGGGCATGTCGACGCAGCCGCGGACGTCGCGGTCGGCGATCGCGCCGCTGCCGTCGTTGGGGCTCGAGCTGCTCGTCGTCTTGTCCGCCAGGTCGTAGGCGGCGTTGCCCGCGGCGGCCGCGCTCACCACGCCCTGGGACTCGGCGTAGGCGACGGCGCGGGTGACGGCCTCACGGGCGGCGGCCTGGCTCACCTCGTCGTCGCACCAGAACTCCCACGGGTCGACGTAGTAGCTGTTGTTCGTGACGTCGAAGCCCTCCTCGGCCGCGTGCATGAAGCCGCAGATGGCCGACTCGGGGTAGATGAAGCCCTCGGCGCTGACGACCTTGACCGCCGCCAGGGTCACCCCCGGCGCGACGCCGACGACGCCCTGCCCGTCGCGCTTGGCCGCGATGGTCCCGGCGACGTGCGTGCCGTGGTACCCGCTCGGGAAGGGCAGGTAGGCGCCCTCGCTGCCGTCGAAGCGGCCGCCGCCGGTGCAGTCGCCCGACAGGCTGCGGTCGACCTGCCCCGCGAGGTCGGGGTGGCTGTCGTCGATGCCGTCGTCGAGGACGCCGACGACGACGTCGGGGCTGCCCGGCTCGATCGCGTTGGCCTCGTCCGCGCCGATGGCGGCCATGTCCCACTGCACGGCCTCGACGGGCTCGTCGACCGCCGTCGCGTCGACGACGCCCAGCGCCGCGGCGCCGCCCAGCGCCGACGCGTCACCCGTGAGGAGATCGCGCATCTCCGGGCGCTGCGGACCGCGGCCGGGGCCGCGCCAGCGGCCGGGGACGCCCTCGACCACGGGCACTGTGCGGGTCGGGCCCACGGAGTCGACGAGCGAGGAGAAGTGGCCGGCGAGGACGTCGTCGCGGAAGTCCGCGTTGGCGGAGCGGGCGACGACGACCCCGATCTCGGGGTAGTCGACGACGGTGCTGCCGCCGGCGCGGGCCACGGCCACCCGCACGCGCGCGACGGCGGCCGGCGTGGCGTCGGTGTTGACGACGTAGCTCATGACCCCCTCGCCCGGCGCGGGGCGGGTGATCGGGGGCGCGGCGGACGCCGGGCCGGCGACGGCCGTGGCGGTGGCGGCGCCGGTGAGCGCCAGGGCGAGCGCGGCCGCGGCGGTGCGGCGGGCCCGACGGTGTGCGTGGGTCACGTGGTCTCCCGTGTCGGTGGCGGGCCCTCGGGTCGAGGGCCGCGGGTGACCGTACGCCGGGGCACCGACAAGCGGGGCGGAGCGGACGAGATCGGTCAGACCGCCACCGCCCCTCGCTCGGCCATCCCGCCCCTCGAGGGCCATGTGTGGCCATGTCGCCCTCCTCACCCCACCCCCGAGGGCCATGTGTGGCCATATCGCCCTCCCAGCCCCCCTGCCAGGGGCGACATGGCCACACACCGCCCCGCAGGGGCGGGCGGGAGAGCCAGCAGCGGGCGGGGAGCGGGGGAGGCCGCCGTCAGCGGAGCTCGTCGACCAGCTGCTCGGCGAGCCCCGTGTACGTCGACGGCGTCAGCGCGGCCAGGCGCGCCGCGACGTCGTCCGGCAGGCCGAGGCCGGCGACGAAGTCGCGCATCGCCGCGCCGTCGACGCGGCGCCCGCGCGTGAGCTCCTTGACGCGCTCGTACGGCTCCTCCATGCCCGGCGTCCCCGCGACGGCCTGGGCGCGCATGACGGACTGGACGGCCTCGCCGAGCACCTCCCAGTTGGCGTCGAGGTCGCGCGCCATGGCGTCGGGGGCGACGTCGAGCCCGCGCAGCCCGCGGCGCACGTTGTCGAGCGCGAGGAGCGAGTGCCCGAGCGCGGTGCCGATGTTGCGCTGCATCGAGGAGTCGGTGAGGTCGCGCTGCAGCCGGGAGGTCACGAGCGTCTGCCCCAGGACGTCCAGCAGCGCGTTCGAGACCTCGAGGTTCGCCTCGGCGTTCTCGAAGCGGATGGGGTTGACCTTGTGCGGCATCGTCGAGGAGCCCGTCGAGCCGTGGGCGCCGAGCTGCTGGCGGAAGTACCCGACGGAGATGTAGCTCCACACGTCGGTGCAGAGGTTGTGCAGCACGCGGTTGAAGCGGGCGACGTCGGCGTAGAGCTCGGCCTGCCAGTCGTGGGACTCGATCTGCGTCGTCAGCGGGTTCCACGTCAGCCCGAGGTGCTCGACGAAGGCGCGGCCCTGCGCGGGCCAGTCGACGTCGGGCAGCGCGGCGACGTGGGCGCCGAAGGTGCCCGTGGCGCCGTTGAGCTTGCCGAGGTACTCGGCGCCCTCGACGCGGCGCAGCTGGCGGCGCAGCCGGTGCGCGAGGACGGCGAGCTCCTTGCCGAGCGTCGTCGGCGTCGCCGGCTGGCCGTGCGTGCGGGCGAGCATCGGCACGTCGGCGCTCTCGTGCGCCATCGCCGCGAGCTGGTCGACGAGGGCCGTCGCGGCCGGCAGCCACACCTGCGTGACCGCGCCGCGGACCATGAGCGCGTAGGCGAGGTTGTTGACGTCCTCGCTCGTGCAGCAGAAGTGGACGAGGGCCTCGGCGCCCTCGAGGGAGGTGCCCTCCAGGTGGCGGGCCACGTAGTACTCGACCGCCTTGACGTCGTGCGCCGTCTCCCGCTCCAGGGCGCCGAGCTCGGCCACCGAGTCGGCGTCGAAGCGCTCGACGAGCGCCCGCAGCGCCGCGACGTCCTCCTCGGTCGGCCGCGGGGCGCCCGGGACGACGTCCGTGAGGTGCAGCAGCCACTCGACCTCGACGTGGACCCGCTCGCGGTTGAGCGCCGCCTCCGACAGGTGCTCGACCAGCGGGGCGACGGCGCCTCGGTAGCGTCCGTCCAGCGCGCCCAGGGGGATGCCGGCGTCGGCGAGGGGGGTGCGGCTGCCCGCGGGGGCGGCGTCGGGCTGGGGCTGCGCGGCGTCGGTCACGGCGGAATGGTCCCAGAGGCCGGGCCCGCACCTCGCCCGCGCCGCCGGCGACGGCGGACGGGCGCACAGCGACCTGCACATCGGCCGCCCGCGCCGGGGGCCGAGGCCCCGACCTGCGACGACGCCGGACGACGCGTGCCTTCCGCAGGTCGCCGTGCGGGCGCCGGGGGTCAGGCGAAGGGCAGCAGGGTCCGCCAGTAGTCCCAGAACTCGACAGCGACGAGCACCACGACGACGGCGTAGGACAGGGCGACGAGGGGGAACCGCAGGTCGACCACGGCCCGCACGAGACCGGCCGGCGCGGGGATCGCGCCCTGCTCGAGCGAGCGCGCCGTCGTCGTCCAGAACAGCGGGATCATCACCGACCACACGACCATGCAGTACGGGCACAGGGCGCCGATCGCGTAGAGGCTCTGGCTGATGAGCCAGACGACGAGGGCCGTCCCGGCCGTGACGCCGACCTGGACGCCCAGCTGCACCCACCGCGGCAGGCGCGCGCCGCTGAGGAGGACGACGCCGAGCGTCGTCAGCACGGCGAAGGACGCGATGCCGATGAGCGGGTTCGGGAAGCCCAGCAGCGCCGCCTGCTCGGTCTCCATGACGCTGCCGCACGACAGGACCGGGTTGATGCTGCACGACGGCACGTAGCTGGGGTCGAGGGCCAGCTCGAAGCGCTCGACCGTGAGGACGAAGGCGGCGACGAAGCCGATGAGACCGGTGACGAGCATCCACGCGCCGAAGCGGCGGTCGCCGAGGACCGGCGCGAGCGGGCCGTCCTCGACGTCCTCCGCCTCGTCGTACGGCTCGATGTCGCGGCGGTCACCGGGGGCGCGCTGGTCCGTGGCCGACATGCCACGCAGGGTAGGCCGCGCTCCCTGGGACCCGCCTGGACGTCACCCCTGCGCCCTGACGCGGAGGTGACGCCTCCTCCACGCGAGAGGAGCGTCCGGACGCGAAGGTGACGCCCCCTTCACCGTCACAGGCTCCCAGGACGCGAAGGTGACGCCCCCTTCGCCCCGGGCGCCCCTCACGAGGGCGGAGGTGACGCCCCCTTCACCCCGGCGACCGTCAGCGGCCGGCGCGCGGCCGCAGCGCCAGGGCGACGACGACGGCGGCCAGCAGCACGACGCCGCCCCCGATGGCGGCCGTCACGTCGACGCCGGCGGCGAAGGAGCCCTGCGCGGACGCCAGCAGCGCCGCGCCGTCGGCCCCGCCGAGCAGGCCCGCGGCCTCGACGGCGCCGCCGAGGGTCTGGGTCGCGGCGTCCGCGGTGGCGTGGTCCACGCCCGCGGGCACCGCCAGGTGCGCGCGGTAGACGGCGCCGAGCACGCTGCCGAGCACGGCCGTGCCCAGCACCGCGCCCACCTCGTACGCCGTCTCGGAGACCGCGGACGCGGCGCCCGCCCGGTCGGCGGGCGCCGAGGTGAGGATGGCGTCGTTCGTCAGCGTCTCGGCCAGGCCGACGCCCGCCCCGACGAGCACGGACGCCGCCACGAGCAGACCGGCCTCGGGGGCGCCGCTCAGCTGCGTCGCGAGGGCGTACCCGAGGGCCGACGTCGCCAGCCCGGCCGGCACGAGGACGTGCAGCGCCCACCGGCGGGCCAGCCGCACCGCCAGGAGCCCCGTCGCGATGGTCGCGGCCATGCTCGGCAGCAGGTGCAGCGCCGCCACGAGCGGTGAGAGGCCGACGACGAGCTGGAGGTACTGGGAGGTGAAGAAGAGCAGGCCGACGAAGGCGAAGATGCCCATGAGGTTGGCCGCGACGGACGCGCTGAAGACGGGCACGCGGAAGAGGGAGAGGTCGAGCAGCGGCCGGGTCCGACGCAGCTGGCGGCGGACGAAGAGGACGCCGCTGGCCGCCCCCAGCAGCGCGGCCGCCACGACGACGTCGGTCAGCCCGTGCTCCGCGGCGCCCTTCACGGCGTAGACGAGCGGGAGCATCGTCGTCAGCGAGAGCAGCACCGAGAGCAGGTCGACCGGCCCGGGCGCGCTCTCGCGGGACTCGGGCAGCAGCCGCGGCCCGGCCACGACGATGAGCGCGGACACGGGGACGGCGACGAGGAAGGCCGCGCCCCACCAGAAGTGCTCGAGGAGCACCCCGCCGACGACCGGCCCGACCGCCGCGCCGGCCGAGAAGCCGGTGGCCCAGACCGCCACGGCGAGGCGGCGCTGGCCGCCGTCGGGGAAGACCGAGCGCAGCAGCGCGAGGGTCGGCGGCATGAGCATCGCGCCGAAGACGCCGAGCAGCGCCCGGGCGCCGACGAGGGCGCCCGCCGTCGGCGCGAAGGCGGCGAGCAGCGACACGAGGCCGAAGCCCGCGCTCCCGACGAGCAGGAGGCGGCGGCGGCCGATGCGGTCGCCGAACGAACCCATGGCGACGAGCAGCCCGGCGAGCACGAGCGGGTAGACGTCGACGACCCACAGCAGCTGGGTGGCGGTGGGGCGCAGCGAGGTGCTGATCGTCGGCAGCGCGAAGGACAGGATCGTGCCGTTCATGGACGTCAGCAGCGTCGGCAGGACGAGCACGACGAGCGCCAGCCACTGCCGGGCCGTGGCGCGCGGGGGCGCGACGACGCCGGACCGGCGGCGCTGGACGGGCAGCGGGCCGGTGGCGGGTCCGGTGGTGCGGCTGTCGTGCGTGGCGGTGCTCATGGCGGTCCTTCGACGGTCGTGCTGCGGGCGCGCCGCGCGCCGGGCCGACCGCCGCCGACGGCGAGCGGGAGGCCCGGGACGTCGGCGTCGCAGGGTGCTGGGGGTGCTTCTGGGGTGGCGGCCCCGGCGTCCGGTGCGGGCACGGACGAGCGGGGGCTGCCGTCGTCAACTGTACCGTCTGGACGGTCTATTCCCGACCGCTGGCTACGCTGCCCGGATGACGGCCCGCGACCGCGTGCTCGACGCCTACGAGTCCCTCCTCGTCGAGGCGGGACCGGCCGCGGCGACGCTCGACGCCGTCGCCTCCGCGGCGCAGGTGTCCAAGGGCGGCCTGCTGTACCACTTCCCCAGCAAGGAGGCGCTCGTCACCGGCCTCCTCGAGCGCCTGCGGCAGCGCGGCCTCGAGGACGCCGCGGAGATGCGCGCCTCGGACAGCGCGGTCGCCACGTGGCTGCGCGGCTCCGCCCCGCCGCTGCAGGGCGAGAGCGGCCTGTCCCGCACCTACGTCGCCGCCCTGCGCATCGCGGGCGGCGACGAGGCCGCCGACCTCGCCCGCGCCGTCTTCGCCGAGATCGACGCGGGGTGGTTCGCCGCCCTGCTCGACGAGCTCGGGGACCCGGCGCGCGCCCGCCTCGTGCAGCTCGTCGGCGACGGGCTCTACCTGTCGGCGCTCACGGGCGCCGACGACGCCGGCCCGGTGCCGGTGGACGACCTGCTCGCGGCGCTGGCGCCCGTCCTCGACCGGCAGCGCTGACGACCGGCGCCCAGCAGCCGGCGCCCAGAGCCGTGAAGCCGGAGCCGTGCGCCGAGGTCGCGGTGCACCGCGACGTGGGCGCACCGCTCGGCGCGGTCCGCGGGTGCGGGCGTCCGGACCCGCCAGCACCCGACGGCCTCTAGCGTGCGGGGATGGCCGAGCGCGCACCGGTGGAGGACGTCGAGCACGAGCTGACGCTGCCGGAGGAGCTGCTCCTCCTCGTCTACGACGACGAGAAGGGCACGACGTGGAGCACGTCGCTGGACACGGGCCTCGGGGGCGCCGTGCAGCTGGACCTCTCGCTGCGCGGCCGCGTCGACGTGGTCGACGGCGACCTCGTCGTCGTCGACGCGACCCCGACGAGGGAGCCGGTCCTCGACGGGGCGCTCGCCGAGGTCGCCGCGACGTCACGGCCGCGACCGCCGAAGCGGTGGCTGGGCCCGCTGGGCCGGGAGGTGCGCGCCGCGGCGCTGGAGCGGCTCGTCGAGCGAGGGGTCCTGCACCGCGAGGACGACAGGGTCCTGTGGGTCCTCCCCCGCACCCGCTACCCGGAGGCCGACGGCGGGCCGGAGGACCGGGTGCGCGGGCGGCTCCACGACGCCGTCGTCGTCGGGACGACGCCCGACGCCCGGACGGCGGCGCTGGCGTCACTGGTGAAGGCCCTGAGTCTGCGCCGCGAGGTCTTCCCCGAGGCGGACCGCCGCGCGACGGACCGCCGCCTCGAGCAGCTGGCCGAGGGCGAGTGGGCCGGCGCGGCGGTCAAGCGCTCGCTCGACGAGGTCGTCATGACCGCCGTCATGGTCAGCACCCTCGCGGCGACGTCGACGGCCACGACCTCCTGACGGGGGCCTCAGCCCCGGCGGTCGTGCACGACGAAGGCCGCCACGAGCACCGCGGCCTCGGCGGCGAGCAGCAGCGTGACGACGACCTCGGGCCGGGCCCCGAGCCCGAGGGCGACGCCCGCGAGGCCCGTCAGCGGCAGGGACGCGAGGCCGAGGACGGCCAGCGCGCGCGTGAGGACGGCGTCGTCGCGCTCGTCCCCGGTCTGCGTCCAGCCCCGCTCGAAGGTGGTCGCCCGGCCGGGGCCGCGGGTGGTGCGCCAGGCCATGGCCGCGCACGCCACGAGGGCGAGCCCGCCCCCGACGAGGAAGCCGTCCCCCATGCCTCCGGGGGCGCGGTCGCGCAGCAGCAGGCCGACCGCCACCACGAGGGCGAGCGCGACGGGGAGGACCACGAGGTAGCGGCGGCGGGCGGTGCGCAGGTCAGTCGACATGGAAGATCTCCTCCACGGGTCGGCGGAAGCGGCGGGCGACGGCGATCGCGAGCGGCAGGGAGGGGTCGTAGCGCCCCGTCTCCAGCGAGTTCACGGTCTGGCGGGAGACCCCGAGGGCCTCCCCCAGCTCGCGCTGCGACAGGCCCTCGGCCTGCCGCAGCTCACGGACGTCGTTCCGCACAGCCACCTCCGGTGTCAAGCGTGCTTGTCACGTGCAGCCTGCACCCGCAGCGTGCCCATGTCAAGCATCCTTGACATGCCGAGGGGCGCCCGTCCGTCGGCCGCCCGGTCAGAACGCGTAGCGCACGGTCAGCCACGGCGTCCTCTCGGCCATGAGGTCGAGCAGCCGCTGCAACCAGACCTTCTTCCACCGAGCGCGGTACCGGACGTTCTCCATGCCGTTCTGCGAGCGCTTGGCCTCCTGGATGTCCGGGCGCCAGATGGCCTCCTCGCCCCTGGGGTGCCAGCCGAGGTTGACCTCGTGCAGCCCGGCGTTGTGGGTGAGGAGGATGACCTCCGCGGCGGCCTGCGCCTTGGCGGCCGGCGACAGGACGTCGTCGAGCTCTTCCAGCAGCTCGGCCCACTCCTCGAGCCAGCCCTCGTGCACGACGACGGGCGAGAGGTTGAGGTGCACCTCGTAGCCGGCGGCCACGAAGTCGTCGACGGCCGCGACGCGCTGGGCGACCGGCGAGGTGCGGACGTCGAGCAGGCGCGCCATCCGGTGCGGCATGACGGAGAAGCGCACGCGGGTGCGGCCCTGCGGGTCGTAGTCGAGCAGGTCGCGGTTGACCTGCTTGGTGGCGAAGGACGCCTTCGCCGTCGGCATGCCGCGGAAGGCGGTGACGAGGTCGCGGACGTTGTCGCTGACGACGGCGTCCACGGAGGCGTCGCTGTTCTCGCCGATGTCGTAGACCCACGCGGCGGGGTCGCACTGGTCCGGCCCCGGCTTGGCGCCCTGGCGCGCGACGTGGCGCTGGAGGTAGCCGACGACCTGGTCGATGTTGGCGTAGACGGTGATGGGGTTGGCGTAGCCCTTGTGCCGCGGCACGTAGCAGTACGCGCACGCCATGGCGCACCCGTTGGCCGTGGACGGCGCGATCCAGTTGGCGGAGCGCTCGTTGCGCCGCGCGGTGAGGGTCTTGCGGACGCCGAGCGCCAGCACCTCCGTCTTGGTGCGCACCCAGCGGTCGACGGACGCGGCGTCGTCGTGCACGCCCTGGACCCGCTGGGCGGACGGCACCTCGACGACCTCGGCGCCGGGCCACCGCTCGACGACCTGGCGCCCGCGCTCGAGCTCCAGCGCCGCCGGCTCGGCGTAGATGGTGCGGACGGCGAGGAGCTGGCGCGGCGCGCGCGTCCCCCGCACGGGCGCGTCCTCGGCCGTGGCCTCCCTGCCCTGCGCCTCCTCGGCCGCCCCCGTCACGGACGGAAGGCTACGAAGTCCGCCGCAGCGGGGCCTCACCGGGGAGAAGGGCTACGAAGTCCGGGGTGGGGCGGGCCGGGGTGGGGCCGGGTCAGCGGCGCGGGCGCGAGCGGCGGGCGCCGACGAGGTGGTCGAGGCTCGCCCGGCCGGGGCCGGCGCCGAGGAGGGCGAGCGCCACCGCGGCGACCACGCCGACGAGCTCCCAGCCCGCGCCGTCCACGAGGACGCCGTTGCCGCGGTGCACGAACCAGAAGGCCCCGGCCATGTCCACCAGGACGAGCACCGAGACGAGCGTCGTCGCCGCGCCGAGGACGAGCAGCAGCCCGCCGAGCAGCTCGACGACGCCGACGGCCACGGCGGCCACCTCGGGGGCGGGCACGCCGAGGGAGCCGAAGAAGCCCGCGGTGCCCTGCACGCCCTGGTCGACGAGCTTGTCCCACCCGTGGACGGCGAGGACGACGCCGACGAGGACTCGGGCCAGCAGGAGGGCGAGGTCGCGGACCGGCTCGGGCAGCACGGCGGCACCCTAGCGGGCGTGTGCGTGAACGCTCAACGAGTGGTGGGCCTGGTCGTGGCGCCGCGAGCGCGGGTGCCACCCCGCCGGGCGTCGCGGACGGCGCCGACCCGCGACGCCGTCGGAGGACAGGAGCGCAGCGATGGCCCAGTACGACGTCCGAGACAGGTCCGCGGTCGTGACGGGCGGGGGCTCCGGCATCGGCCGGGCCGTGGCCCTCGGCCTGGCCCGCAGCGGGGCGTCGGTCCTCGTGGCCGACCTCGACGAGCAGGGGGCGCGCGCGGTCGCCGACGAGGTCACGGGGGCCGGCGGCACCGCACGCCCCTTCACGGTCGACGTGACCGACGCCGCCCGCGTCGCCGAGATGGTCGCGGCGGCGCAGGAGATGGCGCCCCTGCCCGTCGCGGAGAACAACGCCGGCATCGGCGGCCCCACCGCGACGACCGCCGACCACCCCGCCGACGCCTGGCGCCGCGTCATCGACGTGAACCTCGTCTCGGTGCTCACGTGCCTGCAGGCCGAGATCCCCGTCATGGCGGAGAACGGCGGCGGGTCGATCGTCACCATGGCCTCCGTCCTGGGCAGCGTGGGCTTCGCCGGCTCCAGCGCCTACGTCGCCGCCGAGCACGCCGTCGTCGGGCTCACGAAGACGGCTGCCTGGGAGCACGCCGACCAGGGCGTGCGCGTCGACGCCGTCGAGCCCGCCTTCATCGCGACGCCGCTCGTCGAGGCCTCGCTCGACGAGCGCTCCCGCTCGGCCCTCGGCGCCGCCCACGCCGTCGGCCGTCTCGGCACGCCCGAGGAGGTCGCCGGCCTCGTCGCCTTCCTCGCCAGCGACGACGCCGCCTTCATCACCGGCAGCTACCACCTCGTCGACGGCGGGTACTCCGCCCGGTGACGCCCCACCTGTCCGACACAAGCGGGGCAGCGGTGGACCCACGACGCGGTCAGGCGCGTCGTGGGTCCACCGCTGGGGTCCGGGTCGAGAGGCCTCAGAGCGGCGGCAGCGGCTCCGCCGGCGCGCCCAGCACGTCGAGGACCCACGCGTACTCGAAGGCGCGCTCCTCCCAGCTCTTGTACCGCCCCGAGGCGCCGCCGTGGCCGGCGTCCATCTCGGTGCGGAGCAGCACCGGCCGCGAGCCCGTACCGACCTCGCGCAGGCGCGCCACCCACTTCGCGGGCTCGACGTAGAGCACCCGCGTGTCGTTGAGGCTCGTCATCGCGAGCACCGCCGGGTGGTCGACGGCGGCGACGTTCTCGTACGGCGAGTACGCCTTCATGTAGGCGTAGACCTCCGGGTCCTCGAGCGGGTTGCCCCACTCGTCCCACTCGGTGACCGTCAGCGGCAGCGAGGGGTCGAGGATCGACGTCAGCGGGTCGACGAAGGGCACCTGCGCGAGGACCCCGGCGAAGGCCTCGGGCGCCAGGTTCAGCGCCGCGCCCATGAGCAGGCCGCCGGCCGACCCGCCCATCGCGACGGTCCGCTCCGGCGTCGTCCAGCCCTGCTCCACGAGCGCCGCCGCGGACGCCGTGAAGTCGGTGAAGGTGTTGGTCTTCCGCAGCTTCTTGCCGTCGTCGTACCAGTGCCGCCCCATCTCGCCGCCGCCGCGCACGTGGGCGACGGCGAAGACGACGCCGCGGTCGAGGAGCGAGAGCCGCGAGATCGAGAAGGACGGGTCCATGCTCGCCTCGTAGGACCCGTAGCCGTAGAGCACGGCCGGCGCGGGCTCGCCGCGCTCGACGGCGGCGGCGACGTCCCGGCGCGCGACCACGGAGACCGGCACGCGGACGCCGTCGGGCGCCGTGGCCCACGTGCGGCGCTGGACGTAGTCCTCCGAGGCGTAGCCGCCCAGCACGGGCGTCTCGCGGCGGAGCACCTGCTCGCCCGTCGCGACGTCGAGGTCGAGGACGCGGGGCGGCGTCACGAACGAGGTGCGCACGAGGCGCAGGAGGGGCTGGTCGAAGGCGCGGTTGCCGCCGAGCCCGACGCTGAAGAGCTCCTCGTCGACCTCGACCTCCCGCGGCTCCCCGATCGCCTCGGGCGTCAGCGGCGCGACGGCGAGGCGCGGCAGGACGTCGCGGCGGTAGGCCAGGGCGACGAAGCCCGCGAAGGGGGCGACGCCCTCGAGCCGGGTGCCGGGCACGTGCGGCAGCACCGTCTCCCAGCGCTCCGGCGACGGGTCGTCCACGTCGACGACGGCGAGCTGGAAGTCCTCGGCGCCGCCGTCGTTGTGGAGCACGAGGAAGCGGTCGCGCACCGAGCCGTCCGGCTGGGGCAGGGCGACGTGCTCGACGTCGTACTCCACGCCCGGTCGGCGCGGCGCCACGACCCGCAGCCCGGCGCCGGGGTCGAGGGTGTCGAGGACGTGGGTCTCACTCGTCGTCTTCGCCGCGCTCTCGACGACGAGGTAGCGGCGGCTGCGCGTGCGCCCGACGCCGACCCAGAAGCGCTCGTCGTCCTCGCGGAAGAGGACGTCGTCCTCCGAGGCGGGGGTGCCCACGCGGTGCCGGCGGACCTCGTGCGGGCGCCAGGCGTCGTCGACGACCGTGTAGTGGACGACGGCCGAGTCGGCCGACCAGGTGGCCCCGTAGAAGGCCCCCGGCACTTCGTCGGGGAGGTCCTCGCCGCTCGCGAGGTCGCGGACCCGCAGCGTGTACCGCTCGTCGCCGGTCGTGTCGCTGGACCAGGCGAGCCGGGCCCCGTCGGGGCTGACGGACGCGGCGCCGAGGGAGAAGAAGTCGTGGCCCTCGGCCTCCACGTTGGCGTCGAGGAGCACCTGCTCGCCCGGCAGCGCGCCGTCGGGGCCGGCGGCGGGCGGGTCCCAGCTGTCGGCGTCGGCCACGGGCGCGCGGCACGAGAGCCCGTACTGCTGGCCCTCGACCGTGCGGCCGTAGTACCACCAGTCGCCCTCGCGGCTCGGCACGGACAGGTCCGTCTCCTGCGTGCGCGCCTTGATCTCGCCGAAGACGGCGGTCCGCAGCCCCTCCTGGCCGGCCGTGACGGCGCGGGTGTGGGCGTTTTCCGCCTCGAGGTGCGCGCGCACCTCCGGGTCGTCCTTGGCGCGCAGCCACTCGTACGGGTCCTCGACGACGTCGCCGTGGTGCTCGCGGCGCACGGGGCGGCGCGCGGCGACGGGCGGGCCGGACGAGCCGTCGGCGGGGGCTTCGGAGGTGCTCATGCCGCGACCGTAGGCGGCGGTCAGCCCTGCCGGCTCGCCGGGCCCCGGCTCGAGGGCCGGGCGAGGGGCCCCGGCGCACGGTGCTCGACGCCGCGCTGGGCGGGGGGTCCCGTGGTGCGCAGGCAGGCCCAGACGTGCTTGCGGCCGTCCTCGACGTACCAGCCGCGGTGGCTGGCGAGCATGGCCACGAGCGGCAGGCCGTGCCCGCCGAGACCGGGCGAGCGGTCGTGCTCGGGCGTGGGCGGAGAGTCGACGTCCGGGTCCGCCACGTCGAGCAGGCAGGAGCTCTCGTCCGCGACCACCGACACCTGGGCGGGCGGGCGGGCGTGGCGCAGGGCGTTGGTGACCAGCTCGCTGAGCAGCAGCGCCAGGGTGTCGGGCAAGCTGATGGAGCCCTGCCACCCCTCACCGGCCGAGGGCAGCTCGGCCGCGTGCGCGGCGAGCTCCCGGCGGGCGCTCGTGAGGTCGGTGGCGGTCTCGACGACCCAGGTGCCGACCAGGCGGCCCTCGACGTCGGGGCGCCGCCGAGGCCAGACGGTGCTGCCGCCCACCGTCCACCCCACCCTCGACCACCACGGTCATCGTCTCGGCGCTCGTCGTCGCCCCTGCCCGTCCCACGGTAGGTGCGACCTCCGCTCGGCGCGCGCTCGCACCGGCCCGGTCCCCCCGCGCGGGGCGGGCGCGGCTCAGGCGCCGCGGGCGGCGGCGTCCACGCGGGCCGACGCGGCGGCGAGCAGCGAGGCCCACCGCGGGTCGTCGCGCAGCGGCGCGGAGACGGCGAGGACGCGGTCGCGGGTCGCCAGCACCGCGGTGAGGTGGTCGGCGTCCGGGCGCACGGCCACGGCGACGTCGGCGAGCAGGTGGAGCAGCGCCGAGACGACCATGGGGTCGCCCGACCCGTAGACCGCCGGCTGGCCGACGACGACGTCGAGCACCTCGGGCACGCCGTCCCGGCGCAGGACGACCCGCACGTCCCCGTCGTCGTCGCGCACGAGGGCGTCGCCCACCCCGTGCGCGAGCGCCTCCGGGACCGCGGCGCGCAGGTGCGTGACGGCGTGGACGGCCGTCGTCGGGTCGTTGAGGGAGGACGAGACGGCGCGCATGGCGACGTCGGCGAGCTGCCGCAGGCCGAAGGTGGGGTCCTGGTCGGCCGCCCGCTCCTCCCCCACGGAGACGGCCCGCCGGACCGCCCCCTCGACCTCGGCGTCGTGGGAGCCGGCGCCGGGCGACCGGCCGCCCGGCCCCGGCACGGGGTCCTGCGGCAGGAGGCGCGCGAGCAGCGCGCCCGGCACGGCGACGGCGCCAGGCGTGGCCAGGACGTCGACGACGGCGTCGTGCTCGCGGGCCAGCTCGACGAGCGCGCCCTCGTCGACCGACGTCACGAAGCCGGTGCGCTCGGAGGTGACGGCGAGGCCGTCCTCGCGCCCCTGGAGGGAGGCGGGCACCGCCTCGGCGGGCCGGCTCCGGGAGAGGACGCCGCTGGCCTCGGCGTGGACGTCGACGAGGATCGGCTCGATGCGGATCTTCCGCGACAGGTGGGCGAGGAAGACGACGAGCGTGACGACGCCGACGAGCGCGAGGAGCACCGCGAGGGTCACCGAGAGCCGGGGCACGAACTCGGCGGTGGAGTCGTCCGAGTCGCGCACCGTCCGCAGCACCACGAGGCAGTAGGCGAAGGAGCCGAGGAAGACGCCCAGCGTGACCTGCACCGCCCGGTCGCTGGCGAAGGTGCGCAGCAGGCGCGGGGAGTACTGGCTGCTCGCCAGCTGGAGCGTCACCACGGTGAGGGAGAAGGTCAGCGAGCTGACCGTCATGAAGGCGCTGGCGACGGTCTTGAGGACGTCGCGGGCGGCCGAGGACCCGCCCCCGAAGACGACGGTCTCGACGAAGAGGGGCAGGTCTCCGTCGACGGCCTCGTCGAGCAGCGGCAGGAGGACTCCCGCGACCACGGCCAGGAGGACGAAGGCCACGGGCAGCGGCCACAGGCTCGCGCGCGCCGTCTCGGCGAGCGTGGACAGCGACCGCCGCCCGGGGAGGCCGGCCACCTAGCGCCCCTCGCGGACGCCCTCGCGCCGCTCCCGCTCCTCCCGCTCCTCCTGCTCGGCGCGGGACTCGCCGCCGTTGCGCAGGCGCAGCTGGTAGCCCTCGTCGACGGCCTCGCGCATCTTCGCGTCCTTTTTGTCGCTCGCCCGGGTGTCGCGCGGGGGCAGCTGGACGGTGTCCTCGGCGGGCAGGCCCGCCTGGAGCTGGCGGCCGCGCTCGACCTCGGCGTCGACCTCCGCGCCGAGCAGCAGGGCGATGTTCGTGATCCACAGCCAGAGCAGGAAGATGACGGCGCCGGCGAGCGCGCCGTAGGTGGCGCTGTAGCTGCCGAAGTTCACGACGTAGATGGCGAAGGCGACCGACGCCAGCAGCCACACCGCGATGGCGACGAGCGCGCCCATGCTCATCCAGCGGAACTTCGGCTGCTGGACGTTCGGGGTCGCGTAGTAGAGCACCGCCACGATGACGACGACGATGACGAGCAGCACCGGCCACTTGGCGATGGACCAGACGGTGACGGCCGTGCCGCCGAGCCCGACCACGTCGCCGATCGCCTGGGCGACGGGGCCGCTGACGACGAGGATGACGAGCGCGACGGCGATGAGGACGAGGGCGCCGAGCGTGAGGAGGTACTGGACCGGCTTGAGCTTCCAGACCGGGCGGCCCTCGTCGACCTCGTAGACGCGGTTCATCGCCCGGGAGAAGGCGCCGACGTACTTCGACGCCGAGTAGACGGCGCCGAGGATGCCGACGATGACGCCGAGGCTCGCGCCTCCGGTGCTCTGGCCGTCGATGAAATCGGTGACGAAGCCGTTGACCGACTCGGAGACGTCGGACTCCGGCGACAGCGTGCTGACGATCTGCGTGATGCCGTCCGTCACCGCCTGGCTCTGCCCGAAGAGCCCGAGCAGCGACACGAGCGCGATGAGCGCCGGGAAGAGCGCGAGGACGGAGAAGTAGACGAGGGCCGCCGCGAGGTCGGTCACCTGGTCCTTGGAGAACTCCCGCAGCGCGCGCTTGACGATGTAGCCCGCGGTCGGCTTCGCCAGGTCGTCGGGGCTGTCGGGCTTGCGCCCGTCGTCCGGGTGCGGCGCGTCCTGCGCCTTCGCGCTGGTCTGCGACATGTCCTGGCCTCCGGTCGGGCGCGTGCGGCAGGGGGGCCCGTGGCTGGACCGGGTCACAGCCTGGCCCTGCTCGGGCGACGGCGCGATCGGGACGGGCCGCCGACCGCGCGGCCTCCCCGCGCCGGGCGGGCCCTCCGCACCGAGGAGCGCTCAAGGCGGGGCCCTCGCGTGCCGAGGACCACCCCGTGAGCGCCCCGACCAGCCCCGCCCCGCGGGCGGCGACCGCCCTCCGGCGGGTCGCGGCCCTCCTCCGGCCCCGGCCGCTCCGCGCGGCACGAGCCCGCGCCACCGGCTCCCGCGCCGGCGCCGCCCCCTCCCGCGGCGCCGCCCCCTCGGGCAGCGGCCCCGCCGTCGTGACGGCGCCCGACCGCGACGCGCTGCACCGCCTGCTCACCGGCCTCCTGCTGCAGCACCCCGGCGAGCCGATGGCCCTGCTGCTCGTCGGCCTGCTCCCCGCGGACGGCCGCGACGGCGTGGGGGACGACTCCGAGGACCTCCTGCGCGCCGTCGTCGGCCGCGCCGCGGACGCCGTGCGCGACCGCGACGTCGTCGTCCGCCTCCCCGGCGGCCGGCTGGCCGTGCTCGTCGTCGGCGGCACCGCGAGCAGCGCTCGTCGGGTCGGCGAGCGCGTGCGCGCGGCGCTGCAGGCGGGCGTGGTGGTCGGCGGGGCCCTCGTCGACGTCGACGCCAGCGTCGGCGCCGGCGGGTCCCGCGCGGGCGCGACGGCGCCGACCGGCCCGCGCCCCACCCCCGCCGAGGCCGCGGCGCGCTGCGCCGACCGCCTCCTCGCCGAGGTGGACGCCGCCCTCGAGGTCGCGCGCAGCGCGGGCACGGGCGTCGCCGTCGTCGACCCCGGCGAGCGGGAGGGCGCCCGCCTCGCGGACCTCGCCCGGCTCGGGACCGACCTGCGCCGCGCGATCGCGGCGGAGGAGGACGGCCGCTCGGCCTCCGACGCCCTGCGGCTGCGGTGGCAGCCGCGCTTCGACGTCCGCGCCGGGCGCTGGACGACGGCGACGGCCCGCCTCGTCTGGGCGGACGACGCCCGGGCCCCGCGCGACCTCGCCGCCGGGACGGCGCTCGCCCCCGACCTGCTGCAGCTCGAGCTGCGCCGCGCCCTGCGCGCCGTCGTCGCCTGGCACGCCGACGGCGTCCGGGTCCAGGCGGCGGTCCGCGTCCCCGGCGAGGCCCTAGGCCGCCCGGGCCTCGTCGACCTCGTGGCCGGCGCCCTCGAGGAGGCCGGGGCCGCCCCGGGGAGCCTGCGCCTGCTCGTGGACGACGACGACGTGGCCGCCGACCCCTCGGCGGCGGCGGTGGCGCTCGCCCGCCTGTCCGTCCTCGGGGTCCCGACGTCGGTGACGGGCCTCGGCGCCAGCCGCTCGTCCGTCGCGACGCTCGGCGCCCTGCCCGTGGACGAGCTCGTCGTCGACGCCCGGCTCGTGGCCTGCCTGCGCTCAGGGCGCGAGGGCGACGCCCGGCTCGTGCGCGCCGTCGTCGGGCTCGGCCACGGCCTCGGCCTGCGCGTCGTCGCCGCGGGCGTCGACGACGCGACCACCCATCGCGCCGCCGTCGCCCTGGGCTGCGACGCGGTCGAGGGCGAGCACGTGGGCCCCGTCGCGGGCCGCGCGGACGTGGCCGGCCTCGTCCTGCGCGGCGAGGGCGGGGACCTGCTGGTCCCCTCGCGCCGCCCGGTGCTGCCCGCACCCCGCCGCGCACCCGGGCGCCCCTGACGCTCGGGCCGGTCGGACGACCGGCCCGAGCGGCGCACGAGCGGGCGGGGCCGTGCACGCGGAGAGCACGCCAGGCCGGCGCCCGGACCCCAGCGCTCCCCGACCGCAGAGCGCCGAGCCAGTGCCGGAGCGTGCGAGGCCCCGTCCGCGGACCCGGCCGGAGCAGCGGCCCCGTCCGAGGGCGGCCGGAGGCGACCGCCCGGCTCAGGCCTCGACGTCGAAGAAGTCGGTCATCGCCGTGACCTCGAGCATCTGCACGACGGGGCGCGAGGGGCGCAGCAGGCGGACGCGGGCGCCGCGCTCGCGCGCGGCGACGGCCGCGGTGATGAGGCAGTGCAGGCCCATCGAGTCGATGAAGGTCACCTCGTCGGCGTCGACGGCCTCGACCCGGCGCAGGCCCGCGTCGAGGTCGGGGCCGGCGGTCTCGACGGCGTGCAGGTCGACCTCGCCGCGCAGGTGCAGCAGCGTCGGGTCGCCCGCGTCGAGGACGACGGCTCCCCCGCCGGTGCTCGGCTCGACGGGCGGGAGGTCGTCGGCAGCGGTCACGGGCCCATCGTCGCCCTCGGGGACCCCTGCGCGCACGACGGACCCGGTGGTGGGCCCTTCCGGGAGCCCTGGGACGAGCCGGTCGGGCGCGTCGGGCCCCGGACGCACGTCGACCCCGGGAGCCGACGGGGGGGACGGCTCGACCGGGGTCGACGAGAGCAAGCCTACGCACCCGTAGGGGGTGCTCGCGCACCGACCCGCCGCCGTCGTCCGTACGCTGGTCCCGCGGCGTCACGACCCCGCCAGCCGCCCGTCCAGCACCCCGCCCGGGCGGCCGCCCGCCGCCCGGCCCAGGAGCTCCGATGCCGCCCGACGTCCTCCTCCCCGCGTCCGACGCGGGCACGTCGCTGCGGCTCTCGCTGCCCTCCGACCTCTCGGACGCGTCCCTCGTCGTCGCGACCGTCGTCGCCGTCGTCGACGTCGTGCTGCGCGTCGTCGCGCTCGCCGTCGTTCCGCGCGACCGCCGGCCGTCGTCGGCGATGGCCTGGCTCATCCTCATCTTCTTCGTGCCGTCGCTCGGCGTGGTCGCCTACCTCCTCATCGGCAGCCCCAAGCTGCCGCGGGCGCGCCGGGAGAAGCAGGCGAGCATGAACCGGCTCATCGAGGAGGCCGCGCGGGGGGCCGACGACGTCGTCGAGGAGCACCCCTGGCCGCCGTGGGTGGAGGGCGTCACGCGCCTCAACCACGCGCTCGGCGCGATGCCGCTCCTGTCGAGCAACGACGCCCACATCATCGCGGACTACCACGACCAGCTGCGGGAGCTCGCGGAGGGCGTGGCCAAGGCGCAGCGCTACGTCCACGTCGAGTTCTACATCCTGTCCTACGACGACGCGACGGCCCCGGTCTTCGCGGCGATGGAGGACGCCGTCGCCCGCGGCGTCACCGTGCGGGTGCTGCTCGACCACATCGGCTCGTGGCGCTACCCGGGCTACACGAGGGCGGTGCGCGAGCTCGACCGCATCGGCGTGCAGTGGCGCCTCATGCTGCCGGTGCAGCCGCTCAAGGGGCGCTACCAGCGCCCCGACCTGCGCAACCACCGCAAGCTCGTCGTCGTCGACGGCGAGACGGCGTTCGTCGGGTCGCTCAACCTCATCGACCGCACCTACGACAAGCGCGCCACCATCAAGAGGGGCCTGCTGTGGCAGGACCTCCTCGTGCGCCTGCACGGCCCGGTGGTCCACGAGGTCGACGCGCTCTTCGTCACCGACTGGTACAGCGAGACCGACGAGGTCGTCTCCCAGGCGACCGACCACCTGGCGCCGCCCGACCCGGGCCGCCGGCTGCACTGCCAGGTGGTCCCGAGCGGCCCGGGCTTCGAGGGGCAGAACAACCTCAAGCTCTTCAACGCGCTGCTCTACGGCGCCTCGCGCCGCGTCTCCATCACGAGCCCGTACTTCGTGCCGGACGAGTCGCTGCTCACGGCCGTGACGACGGCGGCCGAGCGCGGCGTGGAGGTCGAGCTGTTCGTCGGGGCGATCGGCGACCAGGTGCTCGTCTTCCACGCCCAGCGCTCCTACTACGAGGCGCTGCTGCGGGCGGGGGTGCGGATCTGGCTCTACCCGGCGCCGTACGTGCTCCACGCCAAGCACATGTCCGTCGACGACGACGTCGCCGTCGTCGGCTCGAGCAACATGGACATCCGGTCCTTCGAGCTGGACCTCGAGCTGACGCTGCTCGTCCTCGGGCGCGAGCTCACCGACGAGCTGCGGCGCGTGGAGGACGACTACCGCTCCCGCAGCACCGAGCTGACGCTGGAGGCGTGGTCCGGCCGCGGCTTCTGGCGCCGGCTGGCCGACGACCTCGCCCGGCTGACCTCCGCCGTCCAGTGACGACGACGCCCGCCGCCCGTCAGCGGGCGGCGGGCGGGTCGTCCGGCGTCAGAGGCCGCGGCGGCGGGCGGCGCGGTCGGTGCCCTCGGACGGCACGAGCACCCACAGCACGACGTAGATGATGAGCTGGGTGCCTGGGAGCAGGAACGAGAGCACGAAGAGCAGGCGCACCAGGGCCCTGCTGAGGCCGAAGCGGTCGGCGAGGCCGGCGCAGACGCCGGCGACGACGCGGCCGGAGCGGGGGCGGACGAGCACGGGGGCCTCCTCGGGGGGTCGGGACGGTCGGACGAGCCTGGCAGCGGCGGGCGCCGGGCGCCCGCCGGGACCGAGCACCAGCCGGTGGGGGCGTCAGCCGGTGGGGGCCGCCGAGGCGGCGATCTCCGAGAGCGGCACGGCGTCCTCGGGCGCTTCCACGACCACGTCGGCGCCCCAGTCGGAGAAGTCGACGGTGGACGTCGAGGAGACCTGCTGGCCTCCCGAGCTGGTCTCGACGCTCGTGGCCATGCGCACGGGCAGGCCGTCGGGGCCGACGTAGAGGTCGAAGGGGACGCTCGAGAGGCCGAGCTGCTCGTACTGGCTCCGCAGCTGCTCGGGGTCGGCGCCCTCCTGCTGCGCCCGCTCGGCGGCCGCCTCGAGGTCGACCGTGCCGGTGTAGTGGGTCGTCGCGGTGCCGTCGACGTCCTCCGGGCCGACCTCCTCGACGTCGTCGCCGGCCTGCTCGAGCAGGCGCAGCTGCTGCGAGGGGTCGGCGCCCCCGAGGGGGCCGCTGGAGGCGCCGAGCTCCGGCAGCGACGCCTGCACCCACCGGTCGGGCGGCTGGCCCGGCAGCCCGGAGACGTAGACCGAGCCGTCCACCTGGCGCAGGTCGAGGGCGACCTCCCCCTGGCCGGGCAGCTGGGAGGTCAGCCGCACCTCGAGGGTCTGCGCCGCGCTGTCGAAGGCGCCCTGGCCCGTGGCCGTGACCACCTGGCCGCCCGCGCTCGTCCGGGAGGAGAAGTCGAAGGAGCCGCTCCCCGCCTCCTGGCCAGCCGCGAGCGCCCGGGCCACCGCGGCGGCGGCGCCCGAGGACGACGTCGAGGTCGCCGACGGGCTCGGCGCGGAGGTCGCGGCAGCGCTCCCGCCGTCCGAGGAGCCGCCGTCCGAGCCCCCGCTGCAGCCGGCCAGCGCGAGCGCCCCGGCCGCGAGCAGGGCCGCGGGCGCGCGCAGGGCCCGGCGGGGGCGCAGCTCCCGACGGGCGCCCGGCTCCGGGTGGAGGGCGGCGGCGCGCGCGGCGTCGCGGTCGGGGACGGCGTGGGCCGCGCGGGTCGTGCCGGTCATGGGGCCTCCTCGTGCGGGCGGGCTCCCACCGTCGCACGCCGCGCCGGACGGCGCCGGGGGGCGACCCGTCAGCCGGTGCGTCAGCGGGCGGTGGCCCGGCGCACGAAGTCGGCGAGGTCGGCGCTCTGCTGCCGCCGGCTCGGCTCGTGGACGTACATCATGTGGCCCGCCTCGTAGTACCGGTGCTCGACGAGCTCGCGCTGCGCGGCCGGGACGCGCAGGTGCGCGAGGTCGTCCTCGGCGCTCGAGAAGGGCGTGGCCCCGTCGTAGCGGCCGAGCGCGACGTGGACGCGCAGGTGCGGGTTCTGGCGCATCGCCCGCGACAGGCGGTCGAGGACGCTGACCGAGGCGTTCTCGAACTCCTTGTAGCTCCACGCCTCGTGGACGCCCGGGCCGAAGACGTGGAACGGCGCGGTGTCCTCCACGCCGAGCTCGGCGCGCAGGAGGTGCTGGTTCGCGGCCGCGTAGGCGCCGAGGAGCGCGTCCACGGCGGGGTCGTCCTCGAGGGTCTCCGCCGTGCCCGAGGCGGCGGGCCCGGTGAAGCGGGAGTCGAGGCGCCCGACGACGAGGCCCTCGTCGCGCAGCAGCTCGGCGAAGAAGCGCAGGTGCTCGACGCGCAGGTCGGCGCGGTCGACGTAGGCCTCCGAGAGGCCGGTCAGCCGGGCCAAGGTCGCCACGGCGTCCGCCCGCTCCTCGGCCGTGAGGCGGGAGCCGCGCGCCAGGACGACGGGGTAGCGCTGCTCCGCGTACGCCTCGGCCTCGGCGACGACGTCGGCCAGGTCCCGGCCGGGGTGGCGGCCGTGGCGGTGCGCCGTCGCGGCGTAGAAGGGCAGGTACCGCGGGTAGGAGCGGTCGTCGCCCGGGGTGGCGAGCAGGACGCCGAAGTTCAGCACCGCCGAGACGAGGACGAGCCCGGACAGGTACAGGCCCGCGCCCTGCAGGTGCTCGGCGAGGGCGGCGGCGCGCGTGGTGCCGTAGGACTCCCCCGCGAGCAGCTTGGGCGAGAGCCACCGCCCCTCCGCGGTCACCCACTGCCGGACGACCTCCCCGACGGACTCGACGTCGGCGGTGAAGCCGTGGAAGTCGCCGGCCCGCTCGCCCTCGACGACGCGGGAGCGGCCGGTGGAGACGGGGTCGACGAAGACGAGGTCGCTCACGGCCAGCAGCGACTCGGGGTTGTCGACGAGGCGCCCCGGCGGCGGCTCGGGCGCCCCCGCGTCGCCGGCGACGACGCGGCGCGGGCCGAGGAGGCCGAGGTGGAGCCAGACGCTCGAGGAGCCGGGACCGCCGTTGAAGGCGAAGGTGACGGGTCGCGTGAGCGGGTCGGCGCCGTCGAGCGTGTAGGCCGTGATGCCGACCTGCGCGCGGGGCCGCCGCCCCTTCCACACGCCGTCCTCGACCCGGTCGCCGGAGAGGACGACGCGGCCCGCGCGGGCGGTGTAGCGCAGCTCGCCGTCGGGGGTGGCGAGGACGTGGTGGGTCGTCACCAGCTCGTCCTCGACGGGGGCCGCGCCGCTGCCGGCCGCCCCACCGCTGGCCGACCCGCCCTCGGCCGACCCGGCGGGGCGTCCGGGGGCGTCCGCGTCGTCGTGGCGCTCGCCGGGGCGGTCGGGCTGGTCGGCGTCGTCGCTCACGGCGCGACGCTAGCCGCCGCAGCGCCCCGCCCGGCCCTACGAGACGGGCTCACGCGGGCCGGCTCACGCGGGCCGCAGCTGGTCGGCGCCGAGCCAGGACTCGACGACCGTGGCCATCTCCCCGTCGCCGAGGGCGTAGACGACGCGGGCCAGCCAGCCCGTCGGGCCCAGCCGCCACTCGGCCACGACGCCGGCGAAGGGCTCCTCCTGCTCCCCGCCCTCCCCCGGCTCGTCGGGCAGCACCCAGCAGTGGCGGTGCGCCCGGCGCAGCTCCGCCGGGTCCGCCGCGGGGCGGTCGTCACCGGGCGCCTCGTGCTCCTCGACGGGCGGCGGCGCGGAGGGCCCCGAGGGGACGGCGCGACCCGGCCGGTGGGCGCCCCCCGGGCCCCCGTCCGGCCCGGACCGGCCGAGCAGCGCGCCGCCCGCCGCCGTCCGCGCCACCGGCTCGCCGCGCCGGGGCCCGCGCCCGGCCGTCATCCCGCCCGCCACGGGTCCATGGTGCCCCGCCGCGAGCCACCTGTCGAACGCGTGTTCGACCTTGGCTGTCCGGGGGGCCCGCCGGGACGTCCGGCGAGCCGTCAGAGGGCGCGCGGCCGGTAGGCCTCGACGAGCCGGTCCATGACGCCGTCCATGTGCGGGTCGACGACCTGGCGCGCGGGGTCCGCGTCGTACCACTCGACGACCTCGCGGGCGCCCCGCGCGAAGGGGGTCGTCGCGGCGAAGCCCGGCACGAGGGTCTTGAGGACCGTGTTGTCGAAGACCATCGAGTGGGCCTTGTCGCCGAGCAGCCCGGCGCCCCACTCCGCGTCCGCCGCCGCGATGGCGTCCGACGGCACGTGGACGATCCGCGGCTCGACGCCGGCCGCCGCCGCGACGGTCCGGTAGATCGCGTCCCACGGCAGCGCCTCGTCGGAGGTGATGTGCACGGCCTCGCCCAGCGCGCGCTCGTTCCCCAGCAGCCCGGTGAAGCCCTGGGCGAAGTCGCGGTGGTGCGTCAGGGTCCACAGCGACGTCCCGTCGCCGTGCACGACGACCTCCTTCCCGCGGCGCATGCGGTCGACGACCGTCCAGCCGCCGTCGAAGGGCAGCAGGGTCTTGTCGTAGGTGTGCGAGGGGCGCACGACCGTCACGGGGAAGCCGTCTTCGCGGTAGGCCGCCGTGAGCAGCTCCTCGCAGGCGATCTTGTCGCGGCTGTACTGCCAGAAGGGGTTGCGCAGCGGCGTCGACTCGACGACGGGGACGCGCAGCGGCGGCGTCTGGTACGCCGACGCCGAGCTGATGAAGACGTACTGCCCGGCGCGCCCGGTGAAGAGCTCGACGTCGGTGCGCACGTGGTCCGGGGTGAAGGCGACCCAGTCGACGACGACGTCGAACTCCTCGTCGCCCAGCGCCTCCCGCACGGAGGCGGGGTCGCGGACGTCGGCCTGCCGCACCCGGGCGCCCTGCGGCAGGGGCCGCGTCGTCGTGCTGCCGCGGTTGAGGACCGTGAGGTCGATCCCCCGCTCGACCGCGAGGGCGGAGCAGGCCGAGCTGATGATGCCGCTGCCGCCGATGAACAGGACCTTGAGGGCGCTCATGGCCTCACGCTAGGTCCGCGGCGTCGTCGGGGCCCGTCCCGACCGCGGGCGCCGGGACGCGCTCGCCCCCGCTCGACCCCAGCGACGACAGGACGAGCCCGACGACGAGACCCACCAGCGTCCCGCCGCCGACGAAGGGCAGGCCGTCGACGCCGATCTCCGCGCCCGCCGGGGCGGTGAGGACGAGGGACACCAGTCCACCCGGCAGCGCCGCGAAGAGGATCGGGCCGGCCAGGAGGCCCACGAGCTCCTCGAGCGGGCCCCCGCCGAGGAGCACCGCCGCGGAGGCGGTCCCGGGCGTCGCGGCCGCCGCGGCGAGGGCGAGCCGCCGCCGCCCGGGACGGGGAGTGGGCCCGAGCAGCACGAACGTGACGGTGAGGACGCCGAGCACGGCCGCGGACAGCGCGGCGGAGGCGGCGGCCGCCGGCACGAGCAGGTACCCCCAGCCGTCGCCCAGCCCGTCGACCTCCAGCCCGTTCACGCCCAGCGCCACCGCGGTCCCCGCTGCGGCGCCGGCGCCCACGAGCCGGCCGCGGAGCGTCAGGGGGTCGCGGCCGGCGCGGCTCGGCCGTGCACCGGGCAGGGCGGCGGCGAGGCCGGCGGCGACGGCGCAGCCCACGACGACGACCGCGAGCAGGCCGGCCGTCCCCGCGAGCACACCCCCCGCCCCCTCCCCGACGGACGGGGCCACGAGCACGTTGCCCAGGACGAGCGCCGCACCGCCGCCGAGCACCACGGGCCAGCGGGGTCCGCTCGCCGCCCGGCCCGCCGGGGCGACGAGGAGCACCAGCGCCAGGAGCACCACCACGAGCGCCCCGAGGCGGGTGTCGTGGAGGGCGAGGTCGACGGTGCCCACGCTGTCGACCTGCCAGGGGTCGCCCCCGGGCGGTGCCCCCGCTTCGACGAGCGCGAGCTCGGCCGCTCGCGCCGCGCCGGTCGACGCCACCGCCGACGCCCACGCGGTGGCGCCGCCGAGGGCGCCGAGCGCCCCGACGGCGCGGCAGGACCAGGTGCCGGAGGCGATCTCCGCCCGCTGGGACCTCGTGGCAGCTGACACCGGCGCCTCCCCCGTGGCTCGTCCCGCCGTCGCGGGACGGCACGAGTCTGCCGGTCCTCGCCGTCCGGCGGGAGCGTCTCGCACGCACTCCTCAGCCGTCGGCGGCCCGCCGTGCGGCGTTCACGCGCCGGCCGAGCGGCCGACGCCTCTCGGCGGGACCTTCCGGGCGTGAGCGTGCAGACCCCCACCTCCCCGGCGACCGACGCGGGCTCCGCGAGGAGCGTGTCCCGGCGCGGCGTCCTGCTCGGCGGCGCCGCGGCCGCCGGTGCCGCCGGGCTGACGCCCGCCGACGCCCGGGCCGCCGTCGGCGACCTCCTCTCGCGCGCCGGCGTCTTCGCCTTCGGCGTCGCGAGCGGCGACCCCACCGCGACCGAGGTCCTCCTGTGGACGCGCGTCACGCCGGTGCCCTCGGCGGTGCCCGGCAGCGGTCGCGGACCGGCGCGCGACGTCGTCTGGGAGGTCGCCGCGGACGAGGGCTTCCGCGAGGTCGTCCGGCGCGGGCGCACGTGGACGAGCGCGGAGCGCGACCACACCGTCAAGGTCGTCGTCAGCGACCTGCAGCCCTACACCGAGTACTTCTACCGCTTCCGCGTGCGCCGCGACGTCTCCCCGGTGGGGCGCACGCGCACCTCGCCCGACGAGCCGGGCACGACCCACGCCCTGCGCCTGGCCTTCGCGTCGTGCAGCAACTACACGGGCGGCTACTTCACGGCCTACCGCGGCATCGCGGCGCGCGACGACCTCGACCTCGTGCTCCACCTCGGCGACTACGTCTACGAGTACGGCAACGAGCCCGCCGTCCCCGGCGTCCCCGGGTCCGGGGACCGCTACGGCCCCCGCGAGCTCGTCGGCGTCCGCGACCACCAACCGCCCGTCGAGATGGTGACGCTCGAGGACTACCGGGTGCGCCACGCGCTCTACAAGTCCGACCCGGACGCCTAGGCCGCCCACGCCCGCCACCCCTGGGTCGTCATCTTCGACGACCACGAGATCACCAACGACGCCCACGCCACCGGCGCCGAGAACCACGAGGAGCAGGACGACCCGGGGACGCCGTACACCGGCCCCGGGCAGGCCGACGGGGTCCGCCCCGAGGGCGACTTCCTCGAGCGGCGGGCGCGCGCCTTCCAGGCGTACCTGGAGTGGATGCCGATCCGCGAGCCCGAGCACTGGCAGCTGGAGCCCCACCAGGGGCGGCAGTTCTTCCGCCGGTTCTCCTTCGGCGACCTCGCCGACCTCTCCGTGGTCGAGACGCGGCAGCACCGCAGCCAGCAGGTGCCGGCCCTCGTCGACGGCGCGGTCAACCCGGCCCTGGTCGACCCGGAGCGGCAGCTGCCCGAGCGTGAGCAGCTGGCGTGGCTGACCGAGGGCCTCCGCCGCAGCGAGAAGGCGTGGCACCTGGTGGGCAACCAGACCGTCTTCGCGCGGGTGCTCAGCACGAGCGGTCCCGAGGGCGCCGTCTTCAACACCGACCAGTGGGACGGGTACCAGGCCGACCAGGCCGCGGTCCTGGCCGCGATGGCGGACGCCACGGCCGACCCCGTCATGCTCACCGGGGACATCCACTCCTCGTGGGCCAACGACCTCCCGACGGACGTCGCGGCCTACACCGCCGACCCCGGCGCCACGTCCGTCGGCGTCGAGTACGTCTGCCCGTCGGTCACGAGCAACGGGTTCAAGGAGTCGCTCGGGGGCGCGGCGACGGCGCAGGCCGTCACCGCGGCGTTCCAGCGGCGCAACCCGTGGGTGCGCTACCTCGACGGGATCGGGCACGGCTTCGTCGTCCTCGACGTGACGCCGGAGCGGGTCCAGGCCGACGTCCACTTCATCGCCTCGGGCGGCGACACGGGCCTGGCCGTCGACCCGCGGCTCGACCCCGACGCCGTCACGCGGTACGAGACCTCGTTCGTCTCGGTGCGCGGGTCCCGCAGGATCAGCGGCCCGGTGGACGAGCTGGGGCCGCGGAGCGACGAGCTCCGCTCGGCGTCGCGCCGCTGAGGTCGGCCGGGAGGGGGTCCAGCCGGAGGTGGCAGCCCCTCGTCGTGCTCTTCCACGACGAGGGGCTGCCACCCCGGCCGTCTCAGGCCTGGGCGGCGTCCAGCGAGCGCGACGGGCGCTGCACGTGCCCGAAGCGGTGCCGCGTGCGGCTCACGGCCTGCTCGCGGACGACGGTGAGCAGCTCGCGCCGTCCCGCGGCGAGCGCGGGACCCGGGACGAGGCTCGTGCCCGCCTCGGCGGCCGCCGTGGCAACGGCGTCCTCGAGCCCGCCGAGGACGCGCAGGCGCTCCCCCGCCCGGCCCTCGCGCAGACGGGCGCCGAGCGCGGCGGCGTCCTCGACGACGACCCGCACCCGCGGGGCCGGGTCCGCCCCGGCGGCCGCGACGGCCCGCAGGTCCTCCCGGCCGGCCGGGACGCTGAGCTCGAGCGGCGTCCCGGCGCGGGCCGCGGCGAGGCGCACGCGGGCGACGTCGCGCGGCGTCGTCCCGGGCCCGCACCGCACGCGCAGCGACGGCAGCGGCCGGTAGCGGAAGGTGTTCTCCTCGACCTCGAGACCCGTCTCGTCGTGCTCGACACCGACCTCGGCGGCCCAGGCGCCCTCGTCGGAGGCGGCGGCGGCGCGGAGCCACGCCGCGTCGTCGTCGCCCACGTGGGACGTCGTGGCGGCCAGCACCGCGGCGACGGACGGGACGACGTCGCCGCCCGTGGTCGCCGGGAGCGGCTCGGCGTCGGCCCAGGTGCCCAGCTGGGCGACGTAGTTCGGCCCGCCGGCCTTGGCGCCCGGGCCGACGGTCGAGCCGTCCCAGCCGCCGAAGGACTGCCGCTGGACGATCGCCCCGGTGATGTGGCGGTTCACGTAGGCGTTGCCCACGGGCGCCAGCTCGAGCCAGGCGTCGACCTCGGCGTCGTCGAGCGTGTGGATGCCGCCGGTGAGGCCGTAGCCGGTCTCGGCGGCCACCTGCGCGGCCTCCTCGAGGTCGCGCACCGCCATGACGCCGAGGACGGGGCCGAAGCACTCCGTCGTCGCGAACCACGAGCCGCGCCGCACGCCCTCGCGGACGCCCGGCGACCACAGGCGGCCCGAGCCGTCGAGCGGGCGGGGCTCGACGAGCCAGCGCTCGCCGGGCTCGAGCGTGGTCAGGCCGCGCAGCAGCTTGCCGCTCGGCGGCTCGATGACGGGGCCCATGACGGTGGACAGGTCCGTGCCCCACCCGACGGGCAGCGAGCGGACGGCGTCCGCCAGCTGGCGGCGGAAGCGGTCGGAGCGCGCCACGCTCCCGACGGCCAGCACGAGGCTCGCGGCGGAGCACTTCTGGCCGGCGTGGCCGAAGGCGGAGCGGACGACGTCCGCGACCGCGAGGTCGACGTCCGCCGACGGCGTGACGACGAGGGCGTTCTTACCGCTCGTCTCGGCGAGCAGCCGCAGGTCGGGCCGCCATGACCGGAAGAGCCGCGCCGTGTCGGACGCGCCCGTGAGGACGACGGCGTCGACGGCCGGGTGGGTGACGAGGCGCCGCCCGGCGTCGGCCTCGTCGGTGCGCAGCAGCTGCAGGAGGCCCTCGGGCGCCCCCGCCTCGGCGAGCGCCCGCTGGATCGGCTCGAGGCCGACCTCGGAGCACCGCACCACCTGCGGCGCGGGCTTGATGACGACGCCCGCCCCGGCCGCGAGGCCCGCGAGCACGCCGCCCATGGGGATGGCGACGGGGAAGTTCCACGGCGGCGTGACGACGACGACCCGCGCGGGGGCGAAGGCGGCTCCCTCGACGCGCTCGAGCTCGACGGCGCTGCGCGCGTAGTAGCGGGCGAAGTCGGCGGCCTCGGAGACCTCGGGGTCGGCCTCGGCCACCGTCTTGCCGGCCTCGTGCGCCATGACGGCGACGAGGTCGCCGCGGCGGGAGGCCAGCAGGTCGCCGGCGCGGCGCAGGACGGCGGCGCGCTCGGCGGCCGGGACGCGCGCCCAGGCCTCGCCGGCGGCGCGCGCCCGCTCGACGGCGGCGTCGACCGCGGCGACGTCGGTGACGACGGCCGCGCGGACGGGGCCGGGGTCGCGGGCGAGCACCCGCTCGGCCCAGACGCGGTTGGCGGGGAGCGACGGGTCGGTGTCGGGCTCGCCGGTGAAGGCGAGCGCCTCGTCGGGGGTGCTGCCGGTCGTGCGCTCGCCCGGGCCCTGCTCGCCCTCGGAGGCCTCCTCGGCGAGCCGGTCCTGCGTGCGCCGCGGCGCGGCGGGCACCTCGAAGCGGCGGCGCACCGAGTCGCGGAAGCGCTGCTCCTGGTCGGCCAGGGGCGCCCCGCCCGCGGAGTCGGGCGCGAAGAGCGCGTAGAGGTAGTTCTGCGGCGCGGCGTTCTCCTCGAGGCGGCGCACGAGGTAGGAGACGGCGACGTCGAAGTCCTCGGGGTGCACGACGGGCGTGTAGAGCACGAGCCGCCCCGCGTCGGCCCGCACGGCGCGCGCCTGCGCGGGCGCCATCCCCTGGAGCATCTCGACGTCGAGACCGTCCTCGGCCCCGCGGGCCCGCGCCACCTCCACGGCCAGCGCCACGTCGGGCAGGTTGTGGCTGGCGACGCCGATGCGCACCCAGCGCGTGCGCTCGGGCGTGAGGGCGACGTCGAGGAGGCGCACGTAGTTGGCGTCGACGTCCTCCTTCGAGGTGTACGGCGCCTGCGGCCAGTCGTGCACCTCGGCGTCGACGTGCTCCATCGCGAGGTTGGCGCCCTTGACGAGGCGGACCTTGACCGGCGCGCCACCGGCCTCGACGCGGGCGCGGGCGAAGGCCGTGATGCGCTCGAGCGCCGGGAGGGCGTCGGGCAGGTAGGCCTGCAGGACGATGCCCGCCTCGAGGTCCTCGAGCCCGGGCGTGGACACGAGCTGCTCGAAGACGTCGACGGTGAGGTGGAGGTCCTTGTACTCCTCCATGTCGAGGTTGAGGAAGACGTGCGGCGAGCGCGAGCGCGCCGTCCGGTACAGCGGCAGCAGGCGCTCGACGAGCCGGTCGCGGCTGCCCTCGACGTCCCACGGCACGAGCTGCGCCGCGACCGACGACGCCTTGACCGAGACGTAGTCGACGTCCTCGCGCTCGACGATCCGGCGGACGGCGTCGAGGCGGCGGTCGGCCTCCTCGTGGCCCAGCACGGCCTCGCCGAGGAGGTTGAGGTTGAGCTGGACGCCGTCCCGCCGGGCCTTCGCCAGGTGGCGGCCGAGCGGCCGGTCGCCGGCGTCGGCGACGAGGTGGCCGACGAGCTGGCGCAGGCGCAGGCGGGCGGCGGGCATGGCGACCCTCGGCAGGAGCGGCGCGAGGCGCGCGCCGGCGGCCATGAGCACCTTGTCCGGCACCGAGAGGAAGTCCGGCAGCGCGTCCCCGACCATCTCGCCGAGCGCCCGGGCGGCGACGGCGTCGTCCTCCGGGCGCGCGACGCGGTCGACGAAGAACATCGTCATGTCGACGCCGGCGGGGTCGTGGACGAGGGAGGCGAGGCGCTCGGTCGCCTTCTTCTCGTCGGCGGCCTGCGGGCCCTTCGTCGCCTCGACCCAGCGCTGCGCGCGCTCCAGCGCCGCGGGCACGCAGCGCTCGACGACGTCGTCGGCGGGGGCGGCGGGGGCGGACGCGACCCGGGCGTCCCACGCGTCGCGCTGCTGCCCGAGGCCCTTGCGGGCCGCGCCGGACGGGGGGGCGGGCGTCGTCGCCGCGCCGGGGGCGGGGTCGGTGAGCGTCATGCCCCGAGGGTGCGCCTGCCCGGGGGCACCTGTCTTGTACGGTCCCGACTCCCATGACGAGCGGCGCGGACCACGGCCCCGACGAGGGTGACCTCGGCGCCGTCGACGACGTCGCCGCCCCGCTCCCCGCCGGCGGCCGCCTCCCCGGCGGGTGGCCCGCGGAGGCCCTCGCGCCCGCGCTGCTCGACCTGCTCGACGAGACCGCCGACGTCATGTTCTGCGCGAAGGACGCGGGCGGGCGGTACACGGCCGTCAACGACGCCTTCGTGAGGCGCACGGGCGAGCGCTCGCGCCGCGACGTCGTCGGCCGCACGGCGCGCGAGCTCTTCGTGCCCGACCTCGCCGAGCGCTACGAGGAGCAGGACGCCGGCGTGCTGCGCACGGGCGAGCCGCTGCGCCACGAGCTCGAGCTCATCCGCCGCGAGGGGGGCGCCCCGGGCTGGTACCTCACGACCAAGCTGCCGGTGCGCGGGACGGACGGCGCGGTGCTCGGGCTGGTGAGCCTCAGCCAGGACCTGCGCGAGGCCGACGACGCGGACCCGGCCCTCACGGGCCTCTCACGGGTCGTCGAGCTCGTCCAGTCCTCGGTGGCCGCCCCGCCGCGCACGAGCGACCTCGCCGCCGCGGCCGGCTGCTCGGTGCCCGTGCTCGAGCGGCGCGTCCGCCGCGTGTTCGGCCTGTCGCCCCGCCAGCTCGTGCTGCGGACGCGCATCGACCGCGCCGCCGACCTGCTGACGAGCACCGACACCCCGCTCGCCGACGTCGCCGCCGCCTGCGGCTTCTACGACCAGCCGTCCTTCACCCGGCAGTTCGCCCGCCTGGCCGGGGAGACGCCCGGGCAGTTCCGGCGGCGCGGGCGCTGAGCGTCGGGGAGGGCCGCGGGCTCAGGCCAGCGGGTCGTTGCCCCAGTTCATGAGCGAGTAGCGCCACTTCGAGTGCTCGACGTCGTCCTTCGGCTTCTGCGCCCGGTGCCGGTGCACGTAGCCGACGACCTTCCTCATGTGCGCGACGTCGTCCTCGGTGAGGTCGTCCTTCTTGGTCCGCTGGATCTCGACGATCCGCCGCCCGCTCTGGTGGCCGGTCGACTCGCCGTCCCCGCCTGTGTCGCCCACGGACTTCGACTCGTCGGTCTCCAGCCACTCTTCGAGCTGCTTCGGCGTCATGTTCACCGCGTCCTGCCAGTCGTCCCACACGTCGTCGAGGCCCTCGGCCCGCTGGTTCGCCATGGCCAGCACTCTGCGACAGGCCCCCGGTGGCGGCACCTCGGGGCCGGACGAGCGGTGGTCTCCGCCGCCGAGGAGGACGACGTCCGGTGCTGCGCGCGTCGTCGCAGGTCAGCGGCTCGGTCCCGAGGACGGGAGGGGCTTCGTCCTCCCCGGCGGTGCCCTACCCGCGCGGCGCGTACTTGATCACGCCGACTCCGAGGACGCAGATCGCGGCGCCGACGACGTCGGCCGTCGTCGGGCGGAAGCCGTCGAGGGCCACGCCCCACAGCAGGGACCCGACGACGAAGACCCCGCCGTAGGCCGCCAGCACTCGCCCGAAGGAGGCGTCGGGCTGCAGCGTGGCGACGAAGCCGTACACGCCGAGCGCCATGACGCCGAGCCCGGCCCACCACCACGGCCGGCCCTCGCGCACGGCCTGCCACACGAGCCACGCCCCGCCGATCTCGGCGAGCGCGGCGAGGGCGAAGAGCGGGACCGAGCGCAGGACCGTCATGCGCCGAGCCTCCCAGCGGACCTCCGCGGGTCGACATCGGCGAGCGTACGTGGGCGAAGCCCGGCGCGACGAGGTGGGCGCGCGCCATGATGACCGGGCGGGCGCCGGTCCGCGCCGCCGAGGGGAGTCGCCGTGGACGTCAGGCGGAGCGAGCCGGGCCGTGGGCGGGGCTTCGCGGTCCCCGTCGTCACCGGGCTGGCGCTGTGGCTGGTGACGACGTCGCTGCTGCCGGTCCTCGTCCCCTTCCTGCAGGAGCAGACGGGCCTCTACCCGCCGTACGTGCTCACCGCGCTCTGGTCGGCGGTCCAGGTGGCGCTCGTCGCCCTCGCCCTCGTCCTCGTGCTCCTCGGCGTCTTCCGCCTCCTGCGCGCGCTCGAGCTGCACCTCGCGGCGGGACGCCCGGGGGTGGAGGCGCGGGTCGGCGCTCCGCGGGCGGACCCGTCCACCGGCGTCCGGAGCGGCCGGGACTGAGGTCCGGCAGCGCCCTGGCCGTCCACCGGCAAAGCGCTGGGCTGTCGCGCCCGGTGTCCCTAGGGTCCCCTTGTGGACGCCGACGACCTCCCGCCCGAGCTCGAGGCCAACCGGCGCAACTGGGACGAGCGCGTCCCGATCCACCTCGTGGGCTACGGCGCGGACGCCTTCGCCGCCGACCCCGAGCGCCTGAGCGACGTGGCCCGCGAGGACCTCGCCCTCATGGCGCCCCACCTGCCGGGCGGCACCGTGGCGGGGCTCGACCTCGTGCACCTGCAGTGCCACATCGGCACCGACACGCTGTCCTTCGCCCGCCTCGGCGCGCGCGTGACGGGCGTCGACCTCTCCCCGGCGGCCGTCGCCGCGGCCCGAGACCTCGCACGGCGGGCCGGGCTCGCGGCCGACTTCCTCGAGGCCGAGGTCACCGCGGCGGCGGACGTGCTGGGCCGGACCTTCGACGTCGTCCACACGAGCATCGGCGCGCTGTGCTGGCTGCCCGACCTCGACGCGTGGGCGCGGACCGTCGCGGCGCTCCTGCGCCCGGGCGGGCTCTTCTTCGTCCGCGACACCCACCCCGTCCTCGCCGCCCTGGACGACGAGCGCGACGACGACCAGCTGGTCCTCACCCGCCGGTACTTCGCCGGGCCACCGCTGCGGTGGGACGACGACGTCAGCTACGTGAACCAGGACGTGCGCATCGCGAGCCGCGAGACGTGGGAGTGGCACCACCCGCTGTCGGAGGTCGTCGGCGCGCTGCTCGGCGCCGGCCTGCGCGTCACCTCGCTCGGCGAGCAGACGACGCTGCCGTGGAGGGCGCTGCCGCACATGGTCGAGGTCCCCACGGAGCACGGCACCGCCCACGCTCTGCCCGAGGGGCGCGAGCGCCTGCCGCTCACCTTCTCCCTCACCGCCGTCCGCGACGACTGAGCACCCCGGACCGGCGCCCGGGACCGCCGCCCGAGCCCGGCGAGGCGGGTCGGGAAGCAGCCGCACTGCTCAAGCGTTCATGCACCTCGCGCGCCGACGGTCGGCGCGGGGACGGAGCGCTGCCATGTCGATCGTCGTCACCGGGGCCACCGGCCAGCTGGGCCGCCACGTCGTCGAGGAGCTCCTGGAGCGCGGCGCCGCCGCCGACCAGGTGCTCGCGACGGGGCGCCGCACGGACCGGCTCGAGGACCTCGCCGCGCGCGGCGTCCGCACCGCGCAGGTCGACCACGACGACCCGACGACGCTCGACGGCGTGATCGGGAGCGGCGACGTCGTCCTCCTCGTCTCGGGCTCCTCCCCGGGCGCCCGGGTGGAGCAGCACCGCGCCGTGGTCGACGCGGCGGTGCGCGCGGGCGCCGCGCACGTCGTCTACACGTCGGCGACGCGGGCCGACGACACCCCGCTCGTGCTGGCGCCCGACCACGCCGCGACCGAGGAGCTGCTCCGAGCGGCCGACGTGCCGGTGACGGTGCTGCGGAACAACTGGTACACCGAGAACTACGGCGCGGACCTCGAGCGGGCCCGCGAGAGCGGCGTGCTCGCCGCGGGCGCCGGCGACGGCCGGGTCGCGAGCGCCTCCCGCCGCGACTACGCCGCCGCGACGGCCGCCGTCCTCCTCGACCCCGCCGCGCACGCCGGCCGCACGTACGAGCTCGGTGGCGACGTCGCCTGGACCTACGACGAGCTCGCGGCGGCGATGGGCGAGGTCCTCGGGCGCGAGGTCACCTACCAGCGCCTGTCGGCCGAGCAGCAGGGCGTCGCCCTGCGCAGCGCCGGGCTGGACGAGCAGACGGCGGGCTTCGTCGTCGCGCTCGACCAGAGCATCGCGGCGGGGGCGCTCGACGTCGTCACCGGCGACCTGGCGCGCCTCGCCGGGCGCCCCAGCACCCCGCTCGTCGAGGGCCTGCGCCCGCTGGCGGGCTGAGCCGCGTGCCCCTGGCGGTCAGGCGCGTGGAGGGCGCAGCGCGGCGGCCGCGCGGGCGAGCTGCGTGATCTGCTCCCAGTCCCGGGCGGCCACCAGGGCCGGCGGGGCCAGCCACGAGCCGCCGACGCAGGCGACGTTGGGCTGCGCCAGGTAGTCCACCGCCCCGGTGGCGGTGACGCCGCCCGTCGGGCAGAACGCGACGTCCGGGAAGGGGCCGGCGAGCGCCGCCAGGAGACGGACGCCTCCGACCTGCTCGGCGGGGAACAGCTTCATCTCCGACAGCCCCAGGTCCTGGACCGCCAGCACCTCCGTGGGTGTCGCCACCCCCGGGAGCACCGCGGCGCCGGTCTCCTGCATGGATCGCACGAGGGAGGCGTGCGAGCCCGGGCTGACCAGGAAGCGCGCTCCCGCGCGCACGGCCTCGCGGGCCTGCGCGCCCGTCCGGACCGTCCCCGCCCCCACGACGGCGCCCGGGACCTCGGCGGCGACGCGCTCGAGCGCCGCCAGCGCCGCGTCGGTGCGCAGCGTGACCTCGAGGACGGGAAGGCCGCCGGCGACGAGCGCTCGCGCCACCGGGACGGCGGTCGTGGCGTCGTCGAGGACGAGCACGGGGATGACGGGCGCGACGGCGAGGAGCTCCGCGGCTCCGGGACCGTCCGCGCCGGGGACGCTCATGACGGCGTGCCCGCGGCCAGGGCCCCGCGCACGCCGTGGGTCCGCAGCGCGTGGAACCAGTCGTCCGCCACCGAGACCCACGCCTGGTCCTCGGCCAGGGCGGGGTCGAGCACGGCCACCAGCCGAGCCACGACGTCCCGGCCAGCGCTGCGCTCGACCACCTCGCGCAGCCGGTCGGCCAGGGGGTCGTCGAGGGGGGCCGGTCGACCGTCCGGGCCGAGGGGGTCGGCCACGTGCAGGCACCAGGCGGCGACGGCCAGGGCCACCTGGTCCGCCGGCGCCCCCGCGGCCCGCCGGGCGCGCGCCGTGCTGAGCAGGCGGGGCCCCAGCTTCTGCGACCCGTCGGCCGCCACGCGCGACGTGGTGTCCGGCAGGGCGGAGTTCGCGAAGCGCTCGAGCACCTGCTCGCCGTACGCCGCCAGGTCGACGCCCTCCGGCGGGACGAGCGAGGGGAGCGCGTCGTCACGCAGCAGCGCTCGCGCCGCGCGCTCGATCGCTGGGTCGGTGACGGCCTCCGCGACGGTGGCGGCGCCCGCGCGCAGCCCCAGGTAGGCCAGCAGCGAGTGGGTGGCGTTGAGCACGCGGAGCTTGGCGCGCTCGAAGGGCGCGGCGTCGGCCGTCAGCCGGGCCCCGACGGCGTCCCACGCGGGGCGCTCCCCGGCGAAGCGGTCCTCCACCACCCACTGGAGGAAGGGCTCGGCCACCACGAGCCCCTCGTCGCGCAGACCGCTGAGGCCGGCCGCGGCGGCGCGGTCCTCCTCGCGGGTGCCCGGGACGATGCGGTCCACGACGCTCGAGGGGAAGGCCACGTCCCCGAGCGCCGCGGCGGCGTCGGCGCCCGCAGCATCGAGGAACTGCGTCACGAGCCCGCGCAGGAAGCTCCCGTTGCCGGGCAGGTTGTCGCAGCAGACGACCGTCTGCGGACCGGCACCCGCCCGGGCGCGCTCGACGAGGGCACGCCCCAGCTGGCCCACCGCCGTCCGCGGCGGGCGCCCGGCCAGGTCGGCGGCCACCTCGGCGTCGTCCGTCCTCAGCCGCCCCGTCGCCGGGTCGTGGCGGTAGCCCTTCTCGGTGACCGTCAGGGTGACGACGCGGGTCGCCGGGTCCGCGAGCGCGGCCACGACGTCCTCGGGCTGCTCCGGCGCCGCGAGGACGCGGCGGACGGCGCCCCCGACGCGCAGCTCGCGCGCGCCACGCCCGGACACGAGGACGCCGTAGAGGCCGTCCTGCGGCGCGAGCTGCTCCAGCACGGCGCGGCTCCTCTGGCTGACCCCCGTGATGCCCCAGGACAGGTCGCCCGACGCCGCCATCGCCCCGTCGGTCAGCAGCGCCTGGTGGGCCCGGTGGAAGGCGCCCAGCCCGAGGTGGACCTGGCCCGGGGTGACGTCGCGGGGGTCGAAGCCGGGCGCGGCGACGGGACGGCCGGCGAGGCGGGGCAGGCTGGCGAGGCTCAAGCGGTCCACGGGTCCTCCGTCGGGTCCAGGACGACCGGCGGTCGGCCCGCGGTCGCCAGGTGAGCGCGCACGTCGGCCGCCGACGCGACGAGGCCCGTCCCGCCGCGCCCGCCGAGCGCCAGCGAGGCCGCGGCGGTCCCGGTCCGGACGGCCTGGACGAGGTCGTCGCCCTGCGCCAGCCGGGCCGCCGTCGTCCCGGCCAGGACGTCCCCCGCACCGGTCTGGTCGACCAGCGCCGGGGCGGGCACCGCCGGCACCCACGTGTCGGGGCCGTCGCCGGACACCAGCACCCCTCGGCTGCCGCACGTGACCGCCGCGGCGGCGGCCCCCAGCGCCCGGACCGCCGCCGCCGCGGCGCGCGGGTCGTCGGCGTCGAGCAGGAGGCCCGTCTCGCCCGGCCAGGAGGGCGTCACGAGCGCCGCGCGCGGTGCCAGCTCGGCCAGCACGGCGCGCGCCGCGGCGGCGGAGGTGAGGCGGGGGCGGTGGTTGGGGTCGAAGACGAACCGTCGGGCGGACCTGGCGGCCCGTCGCACCGCCGCGAGCGCCGACGCCGAGACGGCCGCCGTGATGCCGCTCGCGAGCACGACGCCGGCGGCGGCGACCACGTCGTCGTCCAGGTCCTCGGCGTCGAGCGTCGAGCCCGCGCTCCCGGCGCGGGCGTAGGAGAACTGCCGCTCCCCCGCGGGGTCGCTGTGCTGGAGGTACACGCCGTGCTGGCCGGGGACCCGCCGCAGGAGGTCGGTCCCCACGCCGAGGGCCGCCACCCGGTCCACGAGCGCGTCGCCGAGCTCGTCGTCCGGCACGCGCGCCACCAGACCCGTGCGGGCTCCCGCGGCGGCCGCGGCGGCCGCGGCGTTGAGGGCGTCGCCGGAGAAGGACAGCACGGCCTCGACCCCGGCCGCGGCGGGCAGCGCCGTCGAGACCTCGACGAGCACCTCCCCGAGGACGACGACGTCGTGCGCGCTGCTCACCAGTCGTGCACCGACCCGTCGAGCAGGCGGTTCACGGGGAGGTACCGCGGCGCGTAGGGGTACCGGGCGGCGGCTTCCTCGTCGACGTCGACCCCGAGGCCGGGGGCGTCCCCGGGGTGCGCGACGCCGTCGGCGATCTCGTAGCCGGTGCGGAAGACCTCGCCGGCCGGGTCGCGGTGCCCCATGTGCTCCTGGATGCCGAAGTTGGGGATCGCGAGGTCGACGTGCAGCGCCGCCGCGAAGGAGACGGGG
Source organism: uncultured Pseudokineococcus sp. (assembly GCF_947499845.1). Lineage (GTDB taxonomy): Bacteria > Actinomycetota > Actinomycetes > Actinomycetales > Quadrisphaeraceae > Pseudokineococcus. The sequence goes on along the minus strand of NZ_CANMPM010000003.1, from coordinate 93,171 downwards.
GACAGGTCGCTCGCCCCGTGCGACCCGCTGCGGACCCCGTACAGCTCGGCGAGGGAGAAGACACGGCGCAGGTGGGTGATGCCGCCCGTGTGGCTGACCGAGGTGCGGATGTAGTCGACGAGCCGCTCGGTGATGAGCTGCTGGCAGTCCCAGATCGAGTTGAACACCTCGCCGACCGCGAGCGGCGTGGTCGTGTGCTGGCGGATGGTGCGGAAGGCGCTCTGGTCCTCGGCGGGCGTCGGGTCCTCGAGCCAGAACATGCGGTAGGGCTCGAGGCTGGCGCCCAGCCGCCCGGCCTCGATGGGCGAGAGGCGGTGGTGGGCGTCGTGCAGCAGCGCGAACCCGTAGCCGAAGCGCTCGCGGACCGCGGCCATGAGCTGCGGCAGGAATTCGAGGTAGGCGGCCGTGTCCCAGCGGTCCTCCGCGGGCCGCTCGCCGGAGGCGGGCTCGTACACGCGCCCGTCGGCGGGCGGGACGCCGTAGCTGCCCGCCTCAGCGCCGGGTACGGCCGCCTGCACCCGGACGGCGCGGTAGCCGGCGTCGAGGTGGGCGGCCACGTCCTCGAGGGCCTCCTCGACGGTCGCGCCGCTGGCGTGGCCGTAGAGCGTGACCTCGTCGCGCGCGGCGCCTCCGAGCAGCCGGTGGACGGGTGCTCCCGCCAGCTTCCCGGCGACGTCCCACAGCGCGACGTCCACGGCGGCGATGGCCGTCATGGTCACCGGGCCCCGCCGCCAGTAGGCACCCTTGTAGAGGTAGGACCAGGTGTCGGTGATGCGCGTGGCGTCCCGGCCGACGAGCAGCGGGCACACGTGGTCGCGCAGGTAGGACGCCACGGCGAGCTCGCGACCGTTGAGCGTCGCGTCCCCCCACCCGACGACGCCGTCCTCCGTGGTGACCTTCAGCAGGACGAAGTTGCGCCCCGGGCTCGTGACGACGACCGAGGCGTCCGTGATCTTCAACGCGCTCCTCCTCGAGCGTGCACCGGTCGGCGTGACCGGCGCGCCGTGACGACTGCCATGCAAGTATGGCAGTCCGACTCGGTGTCCGGCGTCACCGCGTCAGGTCGCGCGCCGTCGCCTGCGCCCGCAGGGCCACCTCGATGGCTGTGAAGGCGTGCTCCTGCGTCATCGCCTCCTCCGTGCGGCGGAGGCAGTCGAGCACGAGCTGGCCGAAGTACGGGTAGCCCACCTCCCCGTGCAGCCGGAAGTGCGTCTCCTGGTCGCCGTTGGCGAGGAACAGGTGGGCGGGCCCGTCGTCGGTGCCGAGGTTCATGTACTTGCGCTGCTCGATGAAGCCGTCGGTGCCCAGGATGAAGGTGCGCCCGTCACCCCAGGTCTGCAGCCCGTCCGGGGTGAACCAGTCGCAGCGGAAGTACCCCGTGGCCCCGGTGCTGGTGACGAGGTTCGCGTCGCCGAAGTCGTCCAGCTCGGGGTGCTCAGGGTGGGCGTAGTTGGCGATCTGGCTGCTGACGACCTCGGCGTCGGTCGCACCCGTGTAGTGCAGGACCTGGTCGACGTTGTGGCTGCCGATGTCGGTGAGGATGCCCCCGTACTTTTCCTTCTCGAAGAACCACGCCGGCCGGCTCGGGGCGTTGAGCCGGTGCGGACCGAAGCCGACGACCTGCAGCACCCGGCCGATCGCCCCCTGCTCGATGAGCTGACCGGCGAAGACCGCCGTCTCCACGTGCACGCGCTCGGAGTAGTAGACGGCGTACTTGCGGCCGGTCCTCGCGACCGCGGCGCGCGCCGTGGCCAGCTGCTCGAGCGTGGTGAGCGGGGCCTTGTCGGTGAAGTAGTCCTTGCCCGCCTCCATCACCCGCACCCCCAGGGCGCACCGCTCGCTGGTGACCGCGGCCCCGGCGACGAGGTGCACCTCGGGGTCGTCGAGCACCTCCGCCTCGCTGCGCGCCACCCGCACGTCGGGGAAGCGGTCGCGGAAGCGCGCGACCTTCTCCGGGTCGCCGTCGTGCACCCACCTCAGCGTGGCGCCGGCCCCGAGGAGCCCCTCGCACATGCCGTAGATGTGCCCGTGGTCGAGGCCGACGGCCGCGACGACGAACTCCCCGGGCTCGACGACGGGGGCCGGCAGGGGGGCGGGCGCGTAGGTGCCGCCGTCCGACGTGCTCATCACTTCTCCTCGTGCTCGTGGTCGCGCGGGGTGGCGCCGTCGGCGCCACCGGGAACGCTGATCGCCCCGGCGAGCTCGGTGACGGAGGCGGACTTGGTGAAGAAGCGGGGTGCGCGCTCGACCAGCGTCCCCGGCAGGGCGTAGGGGTCGTCGGGGGCCAGCGGCAGATCGACGCCGCGACGCTCGATCCCTGCCTGGTAGATCGCCGTGATGAGCTCGATCGTGCGGCGGCCGTCGTGCCCGTCGACGACGGGCCGACGTCCCGTCTCGATCGCGGTCAGGAGGTCGTCGACCTGCCCCTCGTGCCCGGTGTGCGCCAGCGGCTCGTGCGAGTCCGCCAGCGCGCGCAGGCGCTCGACCAGGTCGGCGCCGCCCCCGGGGACGGGGAACCCGTTGGGCTGGGAGACGGAGGCCACCACGTCGCCGTCCAGACCGACGCTGGCCTCCCGGCCCTGGACGACGACCGCCTGGCGCTCGCCGTGGTCCACCACCGAGCTGGTCACGGTCGCCAGCGCACGCTCGTAGGCCAGGACCGCGACCGAGAGGTCCTCGACCTCGGCGTTCTCGTGCGCCACGTTGGCCAGCACGGCCGTCACCGACAGCGGCGCGCCCAGCAGCCACAGCAGGAGGTCGATGTGGTGCACCGCGTGGTTGAGGGTGCAGCCGCCACCTTCCTGCTCCCAGGTGCCGCGCCACGACAGGTCGTAGTAGGGCAGGCCGCGCCACCAGGCCGAGTCCACCTGGACCCGCGAGACGGGCCCGGTGAGCCCCGAGTCGACGGCGGCCTTCAGCCGGACGACGTCGTCGCGGAAGCGGTTCTGCGCCACCGACGAGAACATCGCCCGGCTCTGCTGCTCCGCACGCAGGATGGCGTCGCAGGCGGCCAGCGAGGGAGCCATCGGCTTCTCGCACAGCACGTGCACGCCAGCCGTGAGGAGGTCGACGCTGATCTGCTCGTGCGTGGCCGGCGGCGTGCAGATGCTGACGAGGTCCACCCCCTCACCGGCGAGGAGGTCCTCGTGCGTCGGGTAGATGCTCGCCTGCTCGAGGCCGAGCTCGCGGCGCAACGCCTCCGCCCGCTCCGGGACCATGTCGACGAGGGCCACGACGGAGCAGCGGTCCGGGAACTGCTGGTAGGCACGGATGTGGGACGGCGCGATGTTGCCCGTCCCGATGACGGCGACTCTGATCACTCGCTTCTCCCTCTCGGTGGGTCGTTGGGTCGGGCGCGGGGCCCTCTCGTGCGGGCGGGGTCTCGCGGGCTCCTCGTCGGGGCCGGTCGCCAGGGCAGCACCCGTCGCGGCTCGCCGCCCTCGGGCGTCGTCACCGACGGCTGAGGGCCTGGACGGGGTTGGCGAAACGCAGGCTGACGGCGAGCCCCACGACGGCGACGACCATGTAGTGCACCGTCATCGCGGCCGTCAGCCCCGCGGCGACCCCCCCGGGGTTCGACAGGGCGCCGAAGATGGTGACGACGAGCGTCTGGGTGTCGGCGGAGGAGACGAAGAACGTCAGCTCGAAGGAGCCGAGCACCCGCACGAGCGTGAGCACCCCGGCGGCCGCCACCCCGGGCAGGAGCAGGGGCACCAGGACGAGCGTGAAGAGCCGCCAGGTGCCGGCGCCGAAGACCCGGGCGGCGTCCTCGACGGCGGGGTTCACCTGCTCCACGTAGGGGACCGTGATGAGGATGACCAGCGGCAGGGCCGGCACCACGTTGACGAGGATGACGGCGGTGAGGCTGCCCCCCAGGCCGACCCGGTACATGAGGGCGGCCAGCTGGGTGGCGTAGGTGATCTGCGGCAGGATGATGGGCAGCAGGAGGACGAGCATCAGCGCGCTCTTGCCCGGGAAGTTCTTGCGCGCCAGCGCGTACCCCGCCGGCACCCCGGCCACGAGCGACAGGGCGACGACGGCGACACCGACCTCGAAGGTCACGACGAGGGCTCGGGCCACACCCGTGGTCGCCCACGCCCGCCGGTACCACTCCAGCGTGCCTCCGTCCGGCCACCAGCCCGAGCGCCAGGACCCGCCGAGGGACTCGACGAGCACCGACCCGAGGACGGCGACGACGAGCAGGACGAAGGCCGCCGCGGCGGCGTAGGTGATGAAGGCCGTGAGGGTCACGCCCCGCAGGCGCTGCAGGCGCCCGCCCCCGGGCGAACGGCGTCGTGCGCCGTCGCCGGCGGGCGTGGTCGTCCGTGGCGGTGCTCCGGTCGACGCGCTCATCCCTTGCCCCCCGAGCTCGTGCCGCGGAAGAGGCGGTCCCGCACCGCGAACAGGACGACGAGCAGCACCACCTCGAGCACCGTCATGACGACGGCGATCGCCGACGCGGCCGGGTAGTCCGAGCGCTGGGAGGCCGCCTGGTAGATCGGCAGCGTGAGGACGTGGGTCGCGTTGTCCGGCTCGCCGACCAGGATCGCCGAGGGGAAGATCGCGAAGGCCTCGACGAGCGCGAGGGTGAAGACGGTCACGATCCCCGGCAGCGCGAGCGGCAGCGTGATGCGCCAGAAGCGGGCGGCGCGGCCGGCGCCGAGCGTGGCCGCCGCGTGCTCCAGGGACGGGCTGATCCCGCCGAAGAAGCCCATCAGCAGCAAGAAGCTGAGCGGCAGCGTCGTCAGCACCCCGGCGATGAAGGTCCCCCAGTAGTTGTAGATGTACTGGTGCTCGCCCAGGCCGAGGGCGCCGGAGAGGAGGTTCACCCAGCCGTAGGTGGAGAAGACGCGCGTCATGCCCTGGGCCACGAGGACGCTGCCGAAGGTGATGGGCAGCATGAGCACGAGCACCACCGCGCCGCGGCCGGGGAAGTCGCGCCGCAGCTGGTACGCCAGCGGGGTCGCGAGGAGGACGGCGACCACCGCGACGGGGACGGCCAGGCGCAGGGTCTTGAGGATCGAGTCGCGCTGGTAGGCGCTGCCGAAGAATTCGGCGTAGTTCGCCAGCGGACCGCCCCCCTGGAGGGGCTGGAAGGAGATCGACACCCCGTACAGGAAGGGGTAGACGAACAGCGCGCCGATGACGACCACGGCCGGGAGGAGCAGCAGCAGGCCTCGGTCGACACCCCTCTCCGCCAGCCGGCGCCGCAGGGCCCCGGCGGGGGGCGCGTCACCCTCGTGGGGGGCCGTGGTCCGAGGCTCAGTGGTCGTCGCCACGGCCGACCTCCTCCCCGCCCGGCGCGCCCGCGCCGGCGCCCGGGAACACGAGGACCCTCTCCGGGTCGATCCTGAGGGTGAGCTGCTCCCCCGCGCCCACGTGCTGGTCCGTCCTGACGTGCAGGACGGAGCCCCCGGCGGTGCGCGCCTGCACGGCGAGCTCACGACCGTGGTACTCGACGACCTCCGCCACGGCGTCCAGCTCGTTGCCGCGGCCACCCCTCGAGCCCACGACGACGTCCTCGGGGCGGATGGCGACCGAGACCGGGTCCCCCGGTGCGCCGGGCGCCGAGGTCGCCGCACCACCGCGCAGGAGCCCGGTGAGCCGCGTCCCGTCGACCACCACCCCAGCCGTCCGACCGCGTGGAGACGCATGACCCGCGCCCGAGACCTGACCCGAGAAGAGGTTCCGGTAGCCCATGAAGCCGGCGACGTAGGCGCTCGCCGGGTTCGTGTAGACCTCCTCCGGGCGCCCCGTCTGCTCCAGCCGGCCGGCACGCAGGACGACCAGGCGGGTGGCGAGGGAGAGGGCCTCCTCCTGGTCGTGGGTGACGTAGAGGACGGACAGCCCGCGCTCCTGGTAGAGGCGCTTGATCTCCGTGCGCAGCTCCACGCGCAGCGCGGCGTCGAGGTTGGACAGCGGCTCGTCCATGAGGACGACCTCGGGCTCCACCGCCAGCGCGCGGGCGATGGCGACGCGCTGCTGCTGACCGCCGGACAGCTGCGAGGGGAGCTTCGAGGCGTAGTCGCCGAGCTGCACGAGCTCGAGCGCCTCCGCGGCCTTCCGGGCGCGTTCGGCCCGGCCGGCGCCCTGCATCCGCGGGCCGAACTCGACGTTCCGCTGGGCGCTCATGTGCGGGAAGAGGGCGTAGTTCTGGAAGACCATCCCGAAGCCGCGCCGCTCCGGCGGCAGCATGTCGATGCGCGTGCTGTCACGCCAGATCGCGCCGGTCGTGAGGGGCTGGAGGCCGGCCATGCACGCGAGGGCCGTCGACTTGCCGCAGCCGGACGGGCCGAGCAGCGCCACGAACTCGCCGTTCGACAGCTCGAGGTCGAGGTCGAGCAGCGCCGGCGAGCGCCCGTACCAGCGCGAGACCCCCTCCATCCGCAGGGAGGAGAAGGACGCCGACGTCGTCCCGGGCGGGATGGGCCCGCCGGCCCGGTCCTGCGGAGGCGCACCGACGCGCGACCCACCGCCCCGCACACCGGTCGTGGGCTCAGCCGCCGACATTGCTGCCGATCCTCTCCTGCCAGAGCTCGAACATCTCGGTCAGGTCCGCCGGCGCCAGGGGCGGCTCCACCGTCCCCTCGGAGAAGGCGGCGGGGTAGAAGTCGGGGCGCCCCCACTGCTGGTAGTCCGCCTGGGCCTGCTCGGAGGCCTGGTCCAGCGACGTGCTGGCGTTGGCCGTGTTGAGGGCGCCGCTGTCGTAGGCCTTGACCTGCTGCTCGGGTGTCAGCTGGTCGCTGATCATGGCGAGCGCCACGTACAGCGCCTCCGGGGAGACCCCCTTCGGCACCATCATGAAGTGGCCGTCCTCGATCCAGTGCTGGTCGGCGAAGAGGGTGACGGCCGTGTCCGGGCTCCAGCCGCCGTCCCGGCGGTTGTTGATGTCCATCGAGACGATGGTCGGCACGAGCTCGAGCTGGCCGGCGCCGAACTGCTGGTTCATGATCGTGGAGCTGGCCGGGTAGGAGCTGACGTGCTGGTTGAGCTCGTCGAGGTAGGCCCAGGTCTTGTCCCACCCGTCGACCGGGTCCGACGGGTCGGAGTCGCCGAGCAGGTACGGGAGGGTCTGCACGAACCCGCGGCCCGGCCCGGAGTTGTCCGGCTGGGCGTAGGCGAACTTCCCCGGATGGGCTTCCGCCCACTCCAGCAGCGCTTCCGGGGTGTCAGGGACGTCGGTGACCGTCTCGGGGTCCGACGCCAGCATGGGTCCGGAGTAGTCGAAGCGGTTGACGACGCCCTCGCCGTCCGAGAGCTCCTGGAGCAGCGCGCGGGGCTCGTCCTGGACGTCGTCGAGGTCGGGGAGGCTGTCGGCGTGGGCTGGGTAGAGCTCCAGGAGCGCGTCCTGGCTCTGCGCGGCACCGAGCACGTCGGGCCCGCCGATGACGATCGTCGTCGTCACCTCGCCCGCCGTCTGCTGCGCCCGGATCTTGCCCATCACGTCCGGCGCGGCGGCGGACTCGTAGGAGATGTCGGAGACGAGGTCGGGGTGCTCCTCGACGAAGCTGTCGAACATGGGCTGGCTGCCGACGAGGTTGCCGGCGCCGTCCAGGACGGTGACGGCGATGGGCTCGGAGGGCTTCTCGGGCGTCACGTCGGACGCCTCCTCCTGCTGTTGGGCGCCCGGAGCCCCGCAGGCGGCGAGGCCGAGGAGCATCGAGGAGGCGAGGGCGACGCCGCGGAGGGCGTGGGCTTGACGACTACCGGGCACGGGTACTCCTTCGTACGCGTAGTGGTGCTCTGTCGGGTGCCGCCGCTGTCTCCGACGACGGCGGGGTGAGCGTCGCGCGAGGTGGTCCAGGCGCCCACGTCGGTGCTCGGCGGGCCGGCGGCGAGGTGCGTCCCCGCGGCGGTCCCGATGACTGCGCCGACGTTAGTGATCGATCACTTTTCTGACAAGACCCCTCGGCGACGATCTCTCGCAGGCGTGCGGCACCCGTCCGGCTCGGTCCGGCCCCTCAGTCGTGGGGCGTGCGACCGGCGTCAGGCAGTCGCTCGGGCTGGGGCTCGAGGTGCAGCAGCGGACCCCGTGGTGGCGTGAGCGGGCGCCGGCGTCCCGGCGCGGGGCCCGTGGAGGACCGGAGGACGAGTCGCATCAGCGGGGAGTCGGGCGCGTCCTCGCCCCTCGTCGCCCTCCCGGGCGAGGTCGGGCGGGCGGCCGGCAGCGCGTCGACGAGCGAGGTCATCGCCTGCCGTCCCAGGGCCTCACGGTCGACGCTGACGGTCGTCAGCCCCGGGGCCGACCACGGCGCGAAGGACTCGTCGTCCCAGCCGACGACGCTCGCGTCGGCGGGGACTCCGAGCCCTCGCGCCTGCAGGCCCCGCAGGACGCCCAGGGCGGTGAAGTCGTTGGCGGCGAAGACGCCGGTGACCGGGGTGCCCGCGGGGAGCGCCAGGACCGCCTCGTAGCCGCACGTCACGGACCAGTCCCCCTCGCGCACCAGGGGGGCGGGCAGGCCGCGTCGCCGGGCTGCGGCCAGGAAGACGTCCCGGCGGTTGCGGGCCGACACCCACCCCGGCGGCCCCGAGACGTGGAGCAGGTGCCGGTGGCCGAGGTCGACCAGGTGGTCGAGGATGTCGGCGGCCGCCGCGGCGGTGCTCGTCGCGCCGAAGGAGCGCATCCGGTCGTCGAACTCCTCGGCCACGACCACCGGGGTGCCGTCGACGGCGGACCGTTCGACACCTTCGAGGGGGGCGAGGGAGAGCACCCCCTCCAGCCGGCTCGAGCGAAGGAGGTCCCGGAGGCGTCGGGATCGCTGCGCGCCGCCCCCCTCCAGGCTCACCACCTCGACCTCGTAGCCCTCGGCGTGGGCGACGGCGGCCGCGCCGCGCAGCATGGCCACCGGGGCGCCGTGGGTGAGGTCGGGGAGAAGGACCGCGAGCCGCCGGGACCTCCGGGTCCTCATCGAGCGGGCGATGGCGTCGGGGCGGTAGTCGAGCTCCCGGACCGCGCGCTCCACCACCTCGACCGTCGAGGGCTTCATGCCGCTGTCGCCCTTGAGGTATCGCGAGACCGTCTGGTGCGAGACGCCCGCCCGCGCGGCGACGGTGTGGATGGTCGCGCGACCGGCCTGGCGGTCCGGCGACGACCCGAGGGACCGCTGGCTCCCCTGGTGGCCCTCGACCGCCCGTCCGTGCTCCTCCGACGCCGTCAGGACCACCTCCGCACGGCTCCGACCCGCGAGGCCGGCCGAGGCGGGTGGCCGCGGCCGGAGCACGCCGACCCGGGACGTGCGCGCCGACCCCTCATCCGGCCTCCCCCGCCGCCCAGGGCTCGACGTCCGTGGTCACGGGGCGCCCGGACTCCGCGGCGGCGGTGATCGCGAGACCCAGGAGGTGGTCCTGGCACGCCTCGGCCAGCGGGTAGGGGGCGGGCCCGCCCTCCCGCGCCCAGGCACCCGTCGCCTCGAGCGCCGACGCCATGGCGATCTCCTCGTCCGACAGCCGCGCCCCGGGGAAGGGGTTGCGGTAGACCACCTCGCCGTCGAACGAGACGTGGTCGAGGTCGAGCACCTCGAAGTCCGCGTGGGCGCCCGTCTGCCGTCGCACGAGCCGGGACTCCACCACCGTCGCCGGCCCCAGCAGACGGACGACCCGCTCGTCCACCACCTCGCCGCGCTCGCCGCGCACCACGACGCGCGTCGAGCGCAGCGGATTGCGCGTCTGGGTCTCGGTGAAGTCGTACAGGCCCGCTCCGGTCCCGAAGTCGATCGTGGCGTGCGTCGTGGTCACCGGTCGCACCTGCACCTGGTCCGCCCAGCCGGCCCGGGAGAGGGGGTCGGCGAGGAGTGACTCGGTGCTCGTGGCGCGGACCTCCGTCGGTCCGCACCCGGCTCCGAGAGCTCCCCGCAGCAGCGAGACGGCGTGGTAGAGCTGGGTCATCGAGACCTGCGCGGAGGTCACCCTCCCGATGTGACCGGCTCGCAGGACCGCGCTACGGGCCGCGCTCATCGGCTGCAGCCCGTACTGCTCCGCCACCTGCACCAACCCGCTCCCCCCGACGCGCGACCACAGCTCCCGCAGGCCTGCGGCGTCGCGCGCGGGCGGCGTCTCGGACAGGACGGGCAGTCCCCGCTCGACGAGCTCCTCCACGACGACCGGGTTCGCCCCCCAGGGCAGAGCGGTGAGCACGACGTCGGGACGCTCGCCGGCGAGCTCTGCCGTGCTGGAGAGGACCGGGACGGACCACCGGGCAGCGACATCGTCCCGGCGCTGGGCGGAGCGGGACACCACGCCCACGACGGCGAAGCGCCCGGGCAACCGTCGAGCGAGGTCCACGAACAGCCCGGCCCGGAAGCCGCTGCCGACCACGCCGACGCGCACGGGGCTGGCGGTCTGCCGGGGGTCGTCGCCGACCGGAGCGCTCGGGGTGAGCACGGGGCCTCCTCGTCGTCGACGGCGTGCGGGCACCCTACGCGCGGCAGGTCCTGCGCTAGCGTCGACGGTCGAAGTGCCGCCGCGCCGACCGCCTGGTCGCCGGCTCCGGGGCGCGACGGCGCTGCTCGAGGAGCCGGGCTCCTGCCGCCGCGGGGCTCGGACCTCCGGCCCGGGCCGACCGGCTGCCTCCCCACCCTCGAGGAGAACTGCGTGACCACCCCGCTCCGCCTGCACCCGGACCGGCTCCTGCCGGCCGACCCGAGCACCCGGGAGGTGGCCCGCCGCCTGCACGCCGCCGTCGTCGACGCCCCGATCATCTCCCCGCACGGCCACGTCGACCCCGAGCTCGTCCTGCGCGACGAGGCGTTCCCCGACCCGGCGTCGACGTTCATCACCCCGGACCACTACGTGACGCGCCTCCTGCACGCGCAGGGCGTCGACCTCGCAGACCTCGGCGTGACCGACGCGGACGCGCCGGTCGGCGCGGCGCCGCCAGACCCGCGCCGCGTCTGGCGGCTGCTGTGCCACCACTGGCCAGCGCTGCGGGGCACGCCGTCGCGCTACTGGCTGGAGAGCGAGCTCGCCGAGCAGTTCGGCGTAACGACCCGCCCCTCGGAAGAGACGGCCGATGCGATCTACGACCAGGTCGCGGCGAGCCTGGCCGAGCCGGCCTACCGGCCCCGAGCCCTCTTCGAGCGCTTCCGCATCGACGTGCTGGCCACGACCGACGACCCGGTCTCCGACCTCTCGGCCCACCGCGCCCTGGCCCAGGACCCGACCTTCCCCGCCCGCGTGCTGCCCACCTTCCGCGCCGACCGGTACCTCGACCCCGGCCAGGAGGGGTGGGCCGCCCACGTCGCGGCGCTGGGCGCGGCCGCCGGGGTCGACACCGCCTCCTGGGACGGGATGCTCGAGGCCCTGCGGCGCCGGCGAGCCTTCTTCGCCGAGCACGGCGCCACCGCCACCGACCAGGGCCCCGTGGACACCGGCTCGGAGCCGCTCTCCCGGGCCGAGGGCCGGCGCCTGCACGCCGCCGCGCTCACGCAGGGGGTGAGCGCGGCCGAGGCCGCCGCCTACCGCCGGGCGATGCTCTTCGAGAGCGCCGCCATGGCGGCCGAGGACGGCCTCGTCATGCAGCTGCACCCCGGCGTCCTCCGAGGCCACCACACGCCCACGCTCCGCCGGTTCGGCCCGGACACGGGTCACGACCTGCCGCTGCCGACGGACTTCGTGCGAGGGCTCCGACCGCTGCTCGAGCGCTTCGGGACGTCGCGCACCTTCCGGATGGTGCTCTTCACCGTCGACGAGACGACGTTCTCCCGCGACATCGCTCCGCTCGCGGGCTTCTACCCCTCCGTCTACGTGGGTGCGCCGTGGTGGTTCCTCGACACCCCGGACGCCGTCCTGCGCTTCCGCGCCGCTGTCACGGACACGGCCGGCTTCTACCGGACCGCCGGTTTCGTCGACGACACCCGCGCGTTCTTCTCGATCCCCGCCCGCCACGACATGGCGCGACGGTTGGACGCGGCCTTCCTCGCCCGCCTCGTCGTCGAGCACCGGCTCGACGAGGACGAGGCCCGCGAGACCCTCCACGACCTCGTGGAGCGCCAGCCGCGCGAGGCGTTCCGGCTCTGACACGCCGGGCCGCCCTGAGGCATCGCCGGATCCTGCACTACCTTGCGAAGTGTGGTGGTAGCGGACGGATGGTCCGGCGGGGCTCCGCCGGCGGTCCTCTCGCGCGGCCGGCGGGGAAGCGCCCGCCAGGTCGTCCACGACGTCCTGCGCCGCCGCGTGCTGTCCCTCGAGCTCCCACCGGGGGCGCCGTTGTCGGAGAGCGAGCTGGCCGCGGAGCTGGGCGTCTCGAGGACGCCGGTCCGCGAGGCGCTCATCCTGCTCGCCGACGAGGGGCTCGTGGAGGTGGTGCCGCAGGCGGGCACGCGCGTCTCCCGGCTCAGCGTCGCGGCCGTCCGCACAGCGCAGTTCGTGCGCGAGGCCGTCGAGACGGCCGGCCTGGCGCTGGCCGTCTCCCGGGCGGGCGCCGCCGACCACCGCGCCCTCGAGGAGCTCCTCGAGCGGCAGGACCACGCGCGCCGGGAGGGCGACGTCGACGCCTTCATGGCGCTGGACGACGCCTTCCACGCGCGGCTGCTCGAGGTGGCGGGCATGGCCGGCGCCTGGTCGGTGGTCGACGAGGCGAAGACCCACCTCGACCGGGCGCGCCGACTGTCCCTGCCGGGCGACCACCGCGTCGAGGACCTGCTCGCGCAGCACCGCCTCGTCGCGCGGCACCTGCGCGACGGACGGTCCGAGGCGGCGGAGGCGACCCTGCGCGCGCACCTGCGGCTGGTGCTCGAGGACCTCGAGGGCGCCCGGGTCCGCCACCCCGGGCTCTTCGACGACGGCCCGGGGGCGTCCAGGCCGGGCCGCGTCCGCCGGACCGGTGGCCGACGAGTCCCGACGACCCCCGCGCGGCCGACCGCGCACCGCCCCGAGAGAGGTGCTCCATGACCGAGGACGTCCACGCCGCCTGGCTCCCCGACCGGGTCCTCGCGCCGCTGGGACGGGGCGGGGCGGCGCTCCTCGCCCCCGACCTGGAGGACGGCCCGGTGCTCGGCGCCGTCCGGGCCGAGCTGGAGCGGGCCGCCGCTGCCCACGGGGGCCGCATCACCACGTGGTCGCCGGGGCATGCGGTCCCCGACGTGGTCCTCGCCACGCCCGCCGGCCTCGCGGACCTCCGCCACCCGGCGGCGGAGGGGGCCGCCGCCGGCGCGGCGGACCTGTCGGACGAGGGCTGCCGCGTCGTCGCGGCCGGCGGCGCGACGGTCGTGTGCGCGCGCACCGCGACCGGGCTCCTGCGCGGCCTCTTCGCCGTCGTCCGGGCCGGCGCCCGACCCGGGGCGCGCGCCGCCGGAGCGGAGGACGTCCGCGTCGCGGTGCACGAGCCGGACGCGCCGTGGCGCGTGCTGGACCACTGGGACAACCTCGTCGAGCACCCGGTCATGGGCGTCGTCGAGCGGGGCTACGCCGGCGCGTCGCTCTTCTGGGCCGACGGGCGGGTCCGGGAGGACCTCTCCCGGGTCCGGGACTACGCGCGCCTCCTGGCCTCGACCGACGTGAACGCCGTCGGGCTCAACAACGTCAACGTGCACGCGGTCGAGGCCCGCCTGCTCATGGACGGGCTCGACGACGTCGTCCGCCTCGCGGACGTCTTCCGCCCCTACGGCATCCGCGTCCTGCTCTCGGTCTCGTTCGCGGCGCCCGTCACCGTGGGGGGGATGGACACGTCCGACCCGCTCGACGAGGGCGTCCGGCGCTGGTGGGCCGACCGCGCCGCGCAGGTGTGGGCGCGCATCCCCGACTTCGGGGGCTTCGTCGTCAAAGCGGACTCCGAGGGCCAGCCGGGTCCCTTCGCGTACGGCCGCACGCACGCCGACGGCGCGAACGCCCTCGCCCGTGCCGTCGCCCCTCACGGAGGCACGGTCTTCTGGCGCGCCTTCGTCTACGACCACCACCAGGACTGGCGGGACCGCTCCACCGACCGCGCCCGCGCGGCCCACGACCACTTCGCCCCGCTCGACGGGGACTTCGACGACGCCGTGGTGCTCCAGGTCAAGCACGGGCCGATGGACTTCCAGGTCAGGGAGCCCCTCTCGCCCGTGGTCGCGGCCATGCCGCGCACCCGGCTCGCCGTCGAGCTGCAGGTCACCCAGGAGTACACGGGCCAGCAGCAGCACGTCTGCTACCTCGGCGTCCCGTGGTCGGAGGTGCTCGGCTGGCTCCCGTGGGGGGACGGGGGCGCGAGCGTGGCCGACGTGGTGGCAGGACGCGGGCCCGGCGGGTGCGCGGCGGGTCTGGTGGCCGTGTCCAACGTCGGCCGCGACGACTTCTGGACCGGCCACCCCCTGGCCCAGGCGAACCTCTACGCCTTCGGCCGCCTCGCCGCGGAGCCCCGCCTGGACCCCCTCGAGGTGCTGCACGAGTGGATCTCGCTGACCTTCGGCGACGACGCCGACGTGGTGGCGACGGTGCACGCGCTGATGGACGACTCGTGGCGTACGTACGAGGACTGCACGGCGCCCCTCGGCGTCGGCTTCATGGTCCGTCCCGGGCACCACTACGGCCCCGACGTCGACGGGTACGAGTACACGCCCTGGGGGACGTACCACTTCGCCGACCGCGACGGCATCGGTGTCGACCGCACGCGCGCCACGGGGACCGGCTTCACGGGGCAGTACCCGCCGCCCTGGCGGGACGTCTACGAGTCACTCTCCGACTGCCCCGACGAGCTGCTGCTCTTCTTCCACCACGTGCCCTACGAGCACCGCCTCGCGGACGGGACGACGGTCGTGCAGCACGTCTACGACACGCACTTCCGGGGCGCCGAGCGGGTCGAGGAGATGGTCGCCGCCTGGGAGGACGCCGCCGGTCGCGTCGAGCCGGACGTGCACGCGCGGGTGCGCGAGCGCCTCGCCGAGCAGCTGCGCTCCGCGCGCGAGTGGCGCGACCAGGTGAACACCTACTTCTGGCGCAAGTCCGGCGTCCCGGACGCCCACGGGCGGACGATCCACTGACCACCCGCGTCGGCGGGCGCGCTCACCCCGGGGGCGCCTCCACGAACTGCTCCCCCACCTGGCGGAGCACGGGCTGCTCCCCTCGTGCGAGGAGGAAGGTCAGCACCGAGCCGAGGAGTACCACCACGCCGTCGAAGGTGACGTACGTCGTGCCGGCGACGAGCACGAGCAGCGACAGCAGGGCCAGGCTCGCCGCCGGGCGCACGACGAGGGTCAGGACGGACAGCCGAGCGGCGTCGCGCCATCGGAAGGCGTAGGAGGCGGTGATCGACAGCATCCGCAGGGCCCACAGGAGCACCACCACCCCCAGGGTCACCTGGGCCACGACGAGCGCGCCTCCACCCGGGACGGCGTCGCGGTAGGCGACCGACACCCCGAGGACAGTGAGGACGCCGAGCGCCGGCACCCAGGTCCAGAGGGCGTCGCCGACCCCCAGCCGGTACCCGCGCAGGAAGCGGCGGGCCGGTTCGTCGTCGCGGTCGGAGAGGAAGGCCCGCCAGGCGTGCAGCGCCGCCGCCACGGCCGGCCCGACGGGCACGGCGCACAGCGCGTACAGCGGGAGGTTGCTCGCCACGGGCGCCAGCAGCAGAGCGGCCACCAGCCCGGGCGCGGTGACGAGGACGAGGAGCACTTCGACCACGAGGAACCAGTGGACCACCGCCGCGAAGCGGGTCAACGGGCCCTCGCCGGGGGCCCTCACCGCTGCGGCACCCGACGGGCCACACCGTCCGGGCGGGTCGGGGGGCCCTGGCGGATCTGTGGACCCAGCCGGGTCGGGGGCGGCGTGAAGGTCGCGTCCATGGCGGCAGCGTCCTCTCCTGGGGGCGGTGGTTCGCCGGAGGGCCCGGTCCACGGGGCGTCGCCGCGGGCCCTGGACGGGCGAGGGCCCGGCCCCCTCCGGGGAGCCGGGCCCTCGCAGGCGGCTCTCAGCCGTTCGTCTCGGCGAACCGCTGCTGGGCCTCGTTGACGGTCTGCAGGTAGGCGTCCAGGTTGGACGCCTCGAGCTCGCCGATGAAGGCGTCGTAGTCGGCGATGTCGCGCTGGCCCAGGATGAACTGGAGCGTCCCCTGGCGCGTCAGGTCGGTCAGCGCCGTCTGGTAGAGCGAGACCTGCTCGCGCTCGATCTCGTCCAGCGGGTAGGGCGGCGGCACCGGGACCGACTCCTTGGAGAGCATCTCCTCCTGCCAGGCCACCTCCTCGTCGTAGAGGTTCGACAGCACGAGGTCGCGGGTGGAGCCCGAGGCGAACATGTACACGCCGTTGAAGAAGCCGTAGTCACTCTGCATGTCGGTCTGGGCGCCCGGGTTGAGGCCGGTGAAGGTGACGTCCTCCGCCGGCATGCGCTCACCACCCGTCTTGGTGTAGGTCTCCCCCTCGACCCCCCACTTGGCGAACTCCATGCCCTCGTCGGAGTAGTACAGCCAGTCGATGAACTGCATCATGGCCGTGAAGTCGTCGTTCTCCACGGCAGTCGAGGAGACCATCAGGCCGTTCTCCAGCCGCGTCCCGCCGACGACGTCGCCGGCCGGTCCAGCGGGGAGGATCGTCTTGGACAAGGCGTACGCGTCCGTCCCGACGGAGGCGTCGAGGGCAGTGCGCGCGCCGAGGATCTCCTGCGAGTTGGTGCTGATGGCGTAGGACTGCTCGTTGGCCAGCTTGGCCAGCGCGTCCTCGTCGGACTGCGTGAAGCTCTCCGGGTCCATGAGGCCGTCCTCGACGAGCCCGCGGAAGTACTCGACCATCTCGCGGTACTCGTCGGTCGTCGGCGCGAAGACGTACTCGCCGGCCTCCTCGTCCCAGACCACACCGTCCCCGAAGCCCCAGCCTCCGATCGTGCCGAACGCCGGCGCGGCGTAGTTCAGCAGCGACTCCCCCTCCCAGCGGTCGGAGAAGGGGTAGGAGGCGGGATCGCGTTCCTTCATCGCCTCGAACGCCGTGCGGAGCTCGTCCCAGGAGGTCGGCTCCTCGAGGCCGAGCTCTTCGAGGACATCGGTCCGGATGCCGACGGTGTAGTCGGGGCGCAGGTCCTGCAGGAGGCCCGGCAGGAGGTAGAACTTGCCGTCCTCCTGACGCAGGGAGTCGATCTCCTCCTCCAGCCCCCACTCCTCGACCTTGGCCTGGAAGTTCGGCATCAGCTCGACGTAGTCGCTCACGGGCAGGATGGCCCCCGACGCGACGTAGGGCGCCTCCTGCCCGGGGTAGGTGACAGGGATGAAATCAGGCGCGTCCCCAGCGCCGATGACCAGACTGCGACGCTGCTCCCAGTCGCTGAGCGGGGCGAGCGTCGTCTCCAGCGTGACGCCGTGCTCCTCCTCGAGGGTCTGGTAGAAGAGCCAGTCCGGGTCGTTGGGGTAGTTCGGGTGGTCCCGGTAGAGGAGCGAGAAGGACACCGGCTCCGTCGCCTGGAAGGTGTCCCCGACGCCGAAGTCCTCCATGGCGCCCACCGAGGACTGCTCGATGACGTCTTCGACGGCCGCGTCGTCGTCGCCGCCGGAGCAGGAGGTGAGGGTGAGGGCCAGGCCCATGGCCGCGGCCAGCGCGGTCGATCGCTGCGTTGCGAGTCTCATCGTCGTCCTTCTCGGGGTGGGTGGTCCTGGGCCTCGGTGGACCCGGTCGGGGGTCGGGGTCGTGGTCGGCGGAGTCGTGGCCGCGGGTCGAGGCCGCAGTGCTGCTCGGGCAGGGGTCGCGGGGCCCGACCGCGTGCGGCGCCGGCGCCGGGGGCTCAGCCCTTGACCGAGCCGAGCATCACGCCTGACACGAAGTACTTCTGGAGGAAGGGGTAGAGGCAGATGATGGGCAGCACCGTGAGCACCATCGTCACGGCCTGGATGTTCGCCGCGACCTGCGCGGCATCGTCCGCGCTCGCCCCCATGGAGGTCGAGGTGGTGGCGCCCGCGATCATGTTCCGCAGGTAGACGGTGACGGGGTACAGCTCCGCACGGTCCAGGTAGAGAAAGGCCTGGAACCACGAGTTCCAGAAGAAGACCGCGTAGAAGAGCACCATCGTCGCGATGACCGCCTTGCTGAGCGGCAGCACGATGCGGAAGAAGATGCCGTAGGTGGTGAGGCCGTCGATCGAGGCTGCCTCCTCCAGCTCGGCCGGCAGGTTCTCGAAGAAGGCCTTCATGACGAGCAGGTTGAAGACGCTGATGGCGTTGGGCAGCACGATGGCCCACAGCGTGTTCGTCATGCCCAGCTCGTTGATGAGCACGTAGTTGGGGATCAGTCCGCCGTTGAAGAACATCGTGAAGACGGCGACGCCGATGAGGACCGACCGCCCCTTGAGGTCCTTCTTGGAGATCGCGTAGGCGAACGTCGTCGTCAGCACCATGGCGATCGCCGTGGCGACCACCGTGTAGACGACTGTGTTCCGGTAGTTGACCCAGAACAGGGAGTCGCTCATGACGAGCCGGTAGGTCTCCACGTTGAACCCGCGCGGCACCAGGTTCACCTGGCCCGAGGTGATGGCCCCCTCCGAGGAGAAGGACTGGGCCACGATGTTGACGAAGGGGTAGAGGACCAGGCCGACCACGAGCAGCAGGACGGTCACGTTGACGACCCTGAAGACCTGATAGCCACGGCTGTCCTTGACCCGCCGGGTCGGCGGGGTGGCAGCCACCCGGCGGGTGGCGCGGTCGGGATCGGCGACGGTCACCACAGGCTCGTCCCCACTGCTCGGCGCGAGATCGCGTTGGCGGACAGGATCAACGTCAGCCCGATGACAGCCTCGAACAGGCCGATCGCCGCGGCGTAGGAGAAGTTGCTCGAGAGGATGCCCACCCGGTAGAGGTACGTGGAGATGACGTCTGCGGTGGGGTACACCAGCGGGTTGTACAGCAGCAAGATCTTCTCGAAACCGACTGCCATGAACGTGCCGATGTTGAGGACGAGCAGGGTGATCATGGTCGGGCGGATCCCGGGCAGCGTCACGTGCCACGTCTGCTTCCACCGGTTGGCGCCGTCGATGCGCGCCGCCTCGTAGAGGTTCTCGTCCACCTGGGTGAGGGCGGCGAGGTAGAGGATGGTCCCCCACCCGACGGTCTGCCAGACCTCCGAGGTGATGTAGACGGTGCGAAACCACTCGGCCTGCTGCATGAACGGGATCGAGTCCCCGCCGAAGAGCTGGACGAGCTGGTTGATCGTCCCTTGCGCCGAGGTGAGCTGGAGCACGAGGCCGGCCACGATGACGATCGATATGAAGTGCGGCAGGTAGGACACCGTCTGGACGAACCGCTTGAAGCGCTTGGAACGCAGCTCGTTGAGCAGCAACGCCAGCACGATCGGCATCGGGAACACGACGACCAGCGTGAGCGCCCCGAGGACGAGCGTGTTCTTGAAGACGTTCCAGAAGAGCGGGTCGTTGACGAAGAGCTCGAAGTACCGCAGCCCCACCCACTCGTCGCCGAAGATGCTGCCGCCGGGCCGGAAGCGCCGGAAGGCGATGACGTTGCCCAGCATGGGCAGGTAGCGGAAGACCGCGAAGAAGAGGAGGGGCAGGAGCACCAGCGAGTAGAGCCGCCAGTCGCGCTTCAGCGCGCTCCGCCACGTCCTGCGCGGCGGGCGTCGGACGGGCGTCTGCTCCTCCAGCGCCACGGCAGCCGCCTCCGACGCCCCGCCCAGGGCGGAGCCGGTGCTGCCCGACGCCCCGCCGGACGAGGACAGGGCGCTCATGTCGCCCCGTCCCGGCGCCCCGGCCGCGACGTCCGCCGCGACTTCGTTGCGCTCGCGGTGCTCTCGCCTGCTCGCACGACGCCCCCAACCCACACCCATGTGTGTCGAAAGTTTCGACCACCTTGTCGATACGTGCAGCACTGTAGGCGGCTGCGCGACGGCGGGTCAACCACCAGGACGGCCTCTCTTCCCGCCATCACCTCACACGTGGGGCCGACGAGAAGACGGAGTCAGCGCGAGCGTCCTTCTCGTGCCGTGGTGACGGTGCTAGCGTTCTCGCAAATTTCGAGCCGAGCACAGGACAAGCATGACGACGGACAGCGCGCGGCCGACCCTCGCCGCCATCGCCGCAGACGTGGGCGTCTCCGTGGCGACGGTGTCGAAGGTCCTCAACGGCAGGTCGGACGTCGCCCTCTCCACCCGCGCGCGGGTGGAGGAGACGATCGAACGCCTGAGCTACCAGCGGCGCCCCTCCCGGACGACGGGCGGGCCGCGTCTCCTCGAGCTGGTCTTCCACGAGCTCTCGACCTGGGGCGAGGAGATCATCCGCGGCGTCGAGTCGGTGGCCGGCCCGGAGCGCGTGGCGCTCGTGCTGACCGAGCTCGGCGGGGTGCACAGACCCCCCCAGGAGTGGCTCGACGACTGCCTGGCGCGACGCCCGATGGGCGTGGTGTTCGTCCTCTCCGAGGTGAGCCCGGACCAGCGCCGCCAGCTGCGGGCGCGATCCATCCCCTTCGTCGTCGTCGACACGGCGGGCGAACCGCCTCCCGAGGTGCCCACGGTGGGGTCGACCAACTGGAACGGCGCGCTGGCGGCGACGCGCCACCTGATCGAGCTCGGGCACCGCCGCCTGGCGGTGGTCACCGGCCCCGCCGACGTCCTCTGCAGCAGGGCGCGGCTCGACGGCTGCCGGACGGGGCTCGCCGAGGCCGGCCTCGACCTCGACCCCTCCCTGGTGCGGTACGGCAACTTCCACGTCGAGGGCGGGTACACCCACGGCTCCCAGCTGCTGTCGCGACCGGACCGGCCGACCGCCGTCTTCGCCGGCAGCGACTACCAGGCCCTCGGGGTGCTGCGGGCGGCGCGCGAGCTGGGGCTCCGTGTGCCCGAGGACGTCTCGGTCGTCGGGTACGACGACCTGCCCGTGGCGCGGTGGATCGGTCCGGCGCTGACGACCGTCCGCCAGCCCCTGCAGGAGATGGCCGGCACGGCGACGCGCATGGTGCTCGACCTGGCCCGCGGCGAACGTCTGGCCACGCCGCGCATCGACCTCGCCACCGAGCTCGTCGTCCGCGAGAGCACGGCGCCGCCCAGCCCGGTGCACCGATGAGGCAGGCGGAGTCCTGGGTGCACACCTGGGCGTGCACGCCCCGGCGGAGCGAGGCGTCGGACCTCCCCCCGACCCCCCCGGGCGACGGCTCGGGCACGACCCTCCGGCAGACCGTCCGCACGTCCGTGGGAGGGCGGCGCCTGCGCGTGCGCCTGTCGAACGCCTTCGGCGACGAGGAGCTGCGGGTGGCACGCGCCGTCATCGCCCGCCCCGTCGGGGACCGGTCGGGCGCGAGCGCCGTCGAACCGAGGTCCCCGCTCCCGCTGACCTTCGGAGGACGCCCCGACGTGCGCGTGCCCGTGGGAGCCCTGGTCGTCTCCGACCCCGTCGACGTCGTCACGTCGGCGAGGTCGGCACTCACGCTCACCACGCACCTGCTCGGCGAGGCGTCCCGGTGGGGGCTCACGAGCCACCCGGGATCCCGCACGACGTCGCACGTGCTGGCGGGCGACCGCGCCGGTGACGAGGACCTGCCCGGCGCTGCGCCCGTCGAGCACTGGTACTGCCTGGCGGGGATGGAGGTCGTCCCCGAGAGGCCCACCCGGGTCGTCGTCGTCCTCGGCGACTCGCTCAGCGACGGGAGGGGCTCGACCACCGACGGCGACGACCGGTGGCCGGACCTGCTCGTCGCGCGGCTCCAGGCGGCGGGCCGCACCGATGTGGCCGTCGTCAACGCGGCGGGCGGAGGTGGCCGCGTGCTGGCCGACGGCCTCGGGCCGAGCGCCCTGGCGCGCTTGGACCGGGACGTCCTCGCCGTCAGCGGTGCCGCCTGGCTCCTCGTGCTGGCCGGGGTCAACGACCTGGGGACCGCTGCCCCGACGGCGGAAGCCCAGCGGGAGGTCGCCGAGGATCTCGTGCGCGGCTACGAGCAGCTCGTCGTCCGTGCGCGGGCCCGGGGGCTGCGGACCCTCGGCGCCACGCTGCTCCCCTTCGGGGGCCACGTCGACTACGACGACCCGGAAGGGCAGCGGGAGGGCAGCCGCGGCGTGGTCAACGAGTGGGTGCGCACGAGCGGATGCTTCGACGCCGTCGTCGACCTCGACCGCGCCGCGCGCGACCCGGCCCGGCCCGGCCGCCTCCGGCCGGCCCTCGACGGCGGGGACCACCTGCACCTGGGCCCCGCCGGCTACGCCGCTCTGGCCGCGGCCGTGCCGCTGGACCTGTTCGAGCCGCCGGAGCCGGCCTGACAGGTCCTCCTGGTCGGTGGCGTCGCACGAGGCCGCGCGGGTCAGCGGTAGCGGTACAACCGGACCCGCTGGACGGTCATGCGTCCGGGCGGCAGCCGGACGTGCCGTCCCTGGTGGGTCTCGTCGCCGTTCAGCCAGCGCAGGTGCCGCCAGGCCCCGTCCTCGTCGAAGCGACCTTCTTCGCAGCTGAGGATGCCGACGCGCTCCTGGCCGAGCTGCGTCGGCGAGAAGGTGATCGTCACCCCGATCCCGCCGACCACCAGCTCGTCCTGGCCCGTCCGGACGACGACGGCGCCCGCCGGCAGTCGCCGGCCGTCCGTCGACCGGTCACCGGCCTCGTTGATCACGCCGTCCGCGAGGCTGGGCGCGGACTGACGTTCGTAGGTCACGTCGAGGACCACCTCACCGACTCGCACCCGGTGCGGCGTGCGCATGTCGTCGGCCGGCGGCAGCAAGCCGGTCATGCGACCGTCTCCCGCGTGGGCCGTCATCAGCGGCGTCAGCTGGCGCACGACGTCGTTGGCTGCGGCGAGCAGCTCCGCCGCGTCACCCTCGATCGACTCGATGCCGAAGGGCGAGAAGCCGATCGCCGAGTGGGCGCCGTAGGCGTAGAGGGCGTTGGCGGCCGCGTCGACGCTGCGGAGGGCCTCCGGGACGAAGAGCGGGTCACCGGTGCGCGCGTACCTGCCGGCCCAGCCCGCGAAGTCGGGGAAGTAGATGTCGGGGGCGATGAAGTCCAGGGACGGCGCGCCCGCGCGCCAGACGTCCACCAGGTGGGGCAGCGGGCCTGCGCTGGGGTACTGACCGGGCAGCGCCCCAGGTCGGACGAGCGCCGCGTTCGTGTACATGGGCAGGTCCAGCTCGGCCTTGCCCGCCTCGACGACCGCCTGCACGTAGCGGGCGAAGTGCCAGGCCATGAAGAGCTCATCGGTGGCGGGGCCCTCTCCCAGTGCATCGGCCCAGCTGCCGCCCCCGGTCGAGGCCAGGGCCTCCCACGCCGGGGCCAGCTCCGGCGCCAGGCGCCCGCCGTGCTCCCGTACGTGGGCGAGCAGCTCCGCCGGCACCGAGGACGTGAAGGCCGCCTCTGCCTCCGGGGACCGGTCGCGCGCCTCGGGGATCATGCCGATCTCGTTCTCGACCTGCACGAGGACGACCGTGTGTCGCCGGTCGTGCTCGCGCAGGTGCCTCATCAGAGCGGCGAAGACCCTCGCGTCGGCGTCGCGGTTGGCGGTGCTGAAGGGGGTGAGCATCTCCAGCGGCTCGCCGGTCGAGGTCCGGCACCGCGGGAAGCGGTCGACGTCGCTCTTCACCCAGTCCGGCGCGTAGCAGGACATGCTGTTCTTCCAGGTGCCGAACCAGAGGACCACCAGCCGCATCCGGTGCTCCTGCACGTCTTCGACGAGTTCGTCGACGCTGCTCCAGTCGAAGGTGCCCTCCACCGGCTCCACCAGGTCCCAACGCACCGGCGCCACGACCGTGTTGAGCCCGAGCGCCTCGAGCTTCGGCCAGGAGCTGCGCAGGTGCGCGCGTTCGGCGCTCGAGTTCCCCAGCTCACCGCCGCGGACGAGGAAGGGCGCACCGTCGACGACCAGCTGGGTGGCGTCCCCGGAGCGCTGCAGTCTCGGCAGCGACCCGGGTCCCTCGCCCGGGCGGTCCCCGGGCCCTTGTCCTGGTGCCTCGCGCATGGGCCGCGAGTCTGGCACGCCCGGGTCCGACCTCAGCCGTCGCGGCGTGGTGGTGGGGCGTCCTGGGCGAGGAGGTCGGGCGAGAGATCGACCGCGCGCGGCGCGCCGACCTGCTGCAGCACGAGGGCCAGCTCGTCGGTGAGCCGCCGCAGGACGTCGGCGACGCCCGCCTCCCCGTCGGCCGCCAGCCCCCACATCGCCGGGCGGCCGACGAAGGCGGCGCGCGCGCCGAGCGCGAGCGCCGCCGCCACGTGGCCGCCGGAGCGCAGGCCGCTGTCGACGAGGACCTCGGCGCGGTCCCCCACCGCGGCGACCACCTCCGGCAGCGCGCGCAGCGCCGTGACCGACGTGCCGAGCCGCCGCCCGCCGTGGGTGGACACGACGACCCCCGCGGCCCCGGCGTCGACGCAGCGCGCCGCGTCGTCGCCGCGCAGGACGCCCTTGACGAGGACGGGCAGGCCGGAGAGCTCGCGCAACCAGCCGACGGTCCCGGCGTCGAGGTCGCGAGCCGTGCCCGTCGCCCCCTCCTCGCGGTCGGCGAGGTCCTCGGCCGTCAGGGCCGTCGCCCGCTCCCGGGCCGGCCCGGGCGGCCACTCGGTCGGCTCGACCCCGGGGACGGTCGAGGCGAGCGCCGTCGTGTCGAGCGTGAGCACCAGCGCCCGGGCACCCGCGGCGGCGGCGCGCTCCACGAGCAGGCGGGTCAGCCCCCGGTCCCGCATGACGTAGACCTGGTACCACCAGGGCGCCCCCGTGGCCGTGACGGCGTCGAAGGGCACGGCGGTGTTGGTCGAGACGCCGAGCAGCGAGCCCGCCGCCGCGACGGCGCGGCCGGTGGCCGCCTCGCCCTCGGGGTGGGCCGCCACCTGCTGCGCCATGGGCGCGACGAGGACGGGGGTGCGGAGCTGGGTGCCGAGGACGGTCGTCGAGAGGTCGACGGCGCTCGTGTCCGTGAGCACGCGCGGCCGCCACCGCAGCGCCTGCCACCCCGCCAGCTCCTCCGCCAGGCACTCGCCGGCGCCGGCGCCGGCGGCGTAGTAGCCCGCCACGTGCGCGGGCAGCACGGCGCGCGCCCGCTCCTCCAGGTCCTCCAGCCACGTCACGCCCGCGAGCATCCCCCGGGCAGCGGCGCAGCGGGGGGCACGGTCGTGCTGGACGCGCCGCCGAGGGGCCGCCGCGCCGGAGCCCGCTGTCGGTGGTCCGCGCTAACGTCCCCGCACCGCGGCCGACGGCGGCCGCGACCGGGTCAGGGAGAGGCCATGACCACGCTCGAGGGCCGCAGGGGCACGGCGCTGCCCGTCGTCGACGTCCAGGTGGACGTCGTCGCCGGCGCGCACGACCGCGACGCCGTGGTGGGCCGCGTCGCCCGCCTGGTGGAGAGGGCCCGCGCGGCGGACGTGCCCGTCGTCTGGGTCCAGCACTCCGACGCCGGGCTGGTGAGCGGCAGCCCGGGGTGGCAGCTGGTGCCCGAGCTCGCGCGGGGCGACCACGAGGCCCTGGTGCCCAAGGAGCACGGCGACTCCTTCGAGGGCACCGACCTCGAGGAGGTGCTGGCCTCGGTGGGCGCCGGGCACCTCGTCGTCGCCGGCGCGCAGACCGACGCGTGCATCCGCTCCACCGTCCACGGCGCCTTCACCCGTGGCTACGACGTCACGCTCGTCGGCGACGCCCACACCACGGAGGACCTCAGCGCCCACGGCGCCCCGCCGCCGGCGGCCGTCGTCGCCCACACGAACCTCTACTGGCAGCGCCAGACGGCGCCGGGGCGCACGGCCCGCGTGGTCACGGCCGAGGAGGTGCGCCTCGACGGCTGAGCTGCGGGCGGCCGGGGTCAGGCGCTCGCCGGCTGGTCCCGGTCGTGCACCTGCGCGGGCGGGTGGGTGGCCTCGACGGCGGTGAAGGGCTCGAGGATCGCGTAGGCGTGCACGGCGCCCTTCGGCACGACCCACGAGTCGCCGGCCTCGAGGACCACGACCTGGCCCTCGCTGCGCAGCTCGGCGCGGCCGGCGATGACGTAGCCGACCGTCTCGTACTCGCGGGCCACCTCGGGCTCCGGGTCCCCGGGCGGCTGCTCGCGCCACATCCGCATGCTCGTCGTCGCCCCGCTGGCGAGGTGCACCTGCCCCATGGCGCCGCGCGGGGAGTGCGCGCTGTCGACCTTGATGATCGTCGTGTCACCCATGCCGCGACGCTACGGCCGCCCCGCGGCGGCAGCGAGCCGCGGCCGCAGGAGCGGTTCACTAGGAGCGGCGGCGAGGACGTCCACGGGCGTGACCGTGCACGGTCACGCTCGTGGACGTCGTCGGCTGCAGGGGCGACCGCTCACGCCCCCCGTGACGGGCGCGACGGCCCGGTCACGCGGTCCAGCCACTCCCGCAGCAGCGCCCGCTCCGCCGGGCTGAGCTCGTCGAGCCCCGGGAGCTCGGCGCGCAGGGCGTTGGCCGCGGGCACGGCGCCCGCCGCCGGGCGCTCGACGGCGTCGGTCGTGACGGCGGCCATGACGGCGTCGAAGGTGCTGCGCGACAGCGCGGCGTCGCGCTCCCCCTCCTCGAGCCCGAGGAGCGTGAGGACGACGCCGCAGGCGGCCGCGTGCACCATGTCGGCGGCGAGCTGCACGTCGACGCGCAGGCGCCCCGCAGCGGCGATCGCCGTCATCCGGGAGCGCAGCACGCCGAGCGCCCGCGACGCCGCCTCGGGCCGCCGCCCCGGGACCGGGTCGCCGTACATGAGCGAGAACAGCGCGGGGTTGGCGAGGCCGAAGCCCACGTGGAGGTCCCAGCCCGCGCGGAGCTCGGCCACCGGGTCACCGCCCCGCGCAGGTGGCTTCGCGGCGAGGTAGGTCGCGTACCCGTGCTCGGCGACGGCGGCGAGCAGGCCCGCCTTGTCGCCGAAGAGGCGGTAGATCGTCGGCGCCTGCGTCCCCGCGGCGGCCGCGACCGCCCGGGTCGAGACCGCGTCCCGACCGCCCTCGGCGAGCAGGTCGAGCGTCGCGCGGACGACGTCGTCGCGCAGGCGCCCCCGGCCCGCCTCGGCGACCGCTGGTCCCTCTCCGACGTCCTGGCTCATGGTTCCGATGGTAACTCGCGCTTGCTAACGACGGACACCGGCGCTTACGGTCGTGACGTTATCGACGGAAGCACGAGAGGGAGAACACCGTGATCATCGTCACCGGAGCCACCGGCCAGCTCGGCCGCGCCAGCGTCGAGCACCTGCTCGAGCGCGTCCCCGCCTCCGAGGTGGGGGTCAGCGTCCGCCACCCGGAGCGGGCCCAGGACCTCGCCGACCGCGGCGTCCGCGTCCGCCGCGGCGACTTCACCGAGCCGTCGACCCTGGCCGCCGCCTTCGAGGGCGCGACGCAGGTGCTGCTCGTCTCCGGCCCGACGGGCGCGGAGTCGCACGTCGCGGCGGTCGACGCCGCCGTCGCCGCCGGCGCCCGGCGCGTCGTCTACACCTCGCACATGGCCGCCGGCGCGACCCCGGCGCCGGTCTTCATGCCGGCCGTCGGCCACGCCGAGACCGAGCGCCACCTCGAGCGCAGCGGCGTCGCGTCCACGGCCCTGCGCGACGGCTTCCACGCCACCAGCGCGCTGCACATGCTGGGCCGCGGCGTCGAGACGGGCGAGCTGCGCCTGCCCGAGGGCGGGCCCGTCTGCTGGACGGCGCAGGACGACCTCGGCGTCGCCGCCGCCGTCGCCCTCACCGCGCCGGAGCGCCTGTCGGGCACCACGCCCCCGCTCACGGGCTCCGAGCTGCTCGACATGGACGAGGTCGCCGACGTCGTCGCCGAGCTGACGGGCCGCCCGCTGCGGCGGACCACCGTGTCGGACGAGGACTTCCTCGCGGAGCTCGTGGCGGGTGGCACGCCGGAGGCGTACGCGCCGCTCGCGCTCACCTTCTTCACCGCCGGGCGCCGCGGCGACTTCGCCGTCACCGACCCGACCCTCGCCGAGGTCCTCGGCCGCGAGCCGGTGCGCCTGCGCGACGTGCTGGCCGCCCAGCTCGGCGTCGCCGCACCCGCCGGCGCCTGACCAGCCCCCGTCCGGACGGAGCCGTCCACGAGCACCGACGGCGGGGCCGTCCACGAGCACGACCGCGCACGGTCACGCTCGTGGACGGCCCCGGGCTCACACCGGCCCGGCGACGTCCTCGGACGCCTGCGCCGCCGGCAGCTCGGCCGGCGCGTAGACGAGCCGGAGCACCCCGGTCGGCAGCGCCTGGGAGGTCAGCAGCCGCAGGGGCTGCAGCTCGTCGCCCTCGTCGAAGAGCCGCCCGCCGCGGCGGGCGGCCACCGGGTGCACGAGCAGGCGCAGCTCGTCGAGCACCCCGGCGGCGAGGAGCTGGCGCACCACCGAGGGGGACCCCGCGACGAGCACCTTCCCCACCGACGCGTCCTCCCGCAGGGCCCGCACCGCGGCGACGACGTCGGGCGCCGCCTCCGCGTTCCGCCACCCCAGGTCGTGCGCGCCCCGCGTCGCGACGACCTTGCGGACGTCGCCGAGCTGCCGGGCGAAGTCGGCGTCCTCCCCGCCGGCGGCCTCGCGGTCGGGCCAGGCGCCGGCGAAGCTCTCGTAGGTCACGCGACCGAGGACGAGGACGTCGACGTCCTCGTAGTCCTCGTCCACCGCCGCCCCCACGGCGTCGTCGAAGTAGGGGAAGTGCCAGGCAGGGTCGACCTCCACGACACCGTCGAGGGCGGAGAACAGGGTCGAGACGACGATCGCCACGGGGACCTCCCGGCCGTCGCGCCCGTCCGGCGCGGGCGCTGGTGAGGGGAGGACCGGCGGGGCCGCCGGGACTCATCGCCCCGCGCGCGGTCGGCTCGCCCCACGGCCCCTCCCCGGCGCAGCGGTGGAGCCACGGCGCCATCAGGCGCGCCGTCGCTCCACCGCTGGTCTCCCTCCGCCGCCGGCGGCGTCAGCGCCGGACGGTGCTCATGTCCGGGTAGCGGTCGCCGGCGCTCGCGCCGACGGGCAGCACGGCCTCGAGCCGGTCGAGCTCCTCGCGCGTGAGCTCGACGTCGACGGCCGCCACGTTCTCCGCGAGGTAGCTGCGGCGCTTCGTGCCCGGGATCGGGACGACGTCGGGCCCCTTCGCCAGCAGCCAGGCCAGGGCCACCTGGCCCGCCGTCGCGCCCTTCGCGTCCGCGAGCGCCCGCACCTCGTCGACGAGCTGGAGGTTGCGCGTCATGTTCTCGCCCTGGAAGCGCGGGTTGGCGCGGCGGAAGTCGTCCTCGGCCAGGTCGTCGGTGCTGCGGATCGCCCCGGAGAGGAAGCCCCGGCCGAGCGGGGAGTAGGGCACGAAGCCGATGCCCAGCTCGCGCGTCGTCGCGAGGACGCCGTCCTCCTCGACGTCGCGGGTCCACAGCGACCACTCGGTCTGCAGCGCGGTGACGGGGTGCGTCGCGTGGGCCCGCCGGATGCTCTCGGGCGCCGCCTCGCTGATGCCGAGGTGGCGCACCTTGCCCGCCCGGACGAGCTCGGCCATGGCGCCCCACGTGTCCTCCACGGGCACGGAGGTGTCGACGCGGTGCTGGTAGTAGAGGTCGATGACGTCGACGCCGAGCCGCTGCAGGCTGGCGTCGCACGCCGACCGCACGTACTCGGGGCGCCCGTTGACGCGGAACCCGCCGTCGGGCAGGGCCTCGTTGCCGAACTTCGTGGCGAGGACGACCTCGTCGCGGCGCGAGGCGATCGCCCGGCCGACGAGCTCCTCGTTCGTGAACGGGCCGTACATGTCGGCGGTGTCGAGGAGGGTGACGCCGGCGTCGAGCGCCGCGTGGACCGTCGCGGTCGACTCGTCCTCGTCGAGGGCGCCGTAGAAGGCGCTCATGCCCATGCAGCCGAGGCCGAGGGACGAGACGGTCAGCTCCGTGCCGTTCGCGGCGCTGCCGAGCGTGCGGGTCGGGATGGTGTCTGCCATGCCACCAGCGTGCGCCTCGGCGGGCGGCACGGCTCGGCGAGAGGTGTCGAGCGAGGCCGTCAGACCTTCCCGCGAAGGATGCGGTGCCAGTAGAGGACCGGCAGCCCGTACCGGTCGAACAGCCAGGTGAGCCGCCGGGGGCGGAAGCGGCGCAGGACCGGCAGGTGCCGGGGCCGCGGGCCTTTCCGGTCCCGCTCCACGAGCACGAGCCGCCGGTGGCTCGTCGTCACCGGCATGACGGTGAAGCCGTCGTAGTGGTGGAGCTTCCTCCCCTTCGCCACCGCCGTGAGGTTCTTCGCGAGGACGTCGACCTGCTTGCGCAGCCCACCGCCCGAGGAGCTCGTGGCCATGGCGGCGACGTCGCCGATGGCCCACACGGCGTCCGACGCGCGGGAGCGCAGGGTCTCCGGGTCGACGTCGACCTGCCCGGCGGGCGTCCCGAGCCCGGCGTCGGACACCCAGCGCGGCCCCCGGTAGTGGGGGACGACGTGCGCGTGGGCGAGGTCGTCGAGCCGCACCGTCCCCGTGGACGTCGTCAGCTCGACGGACCGCAGGACCGGGTCGACGCGGGCCACCCGGGTGCCGCGCAGGACGCGGACGCCGTACCGCTCGAAGGCCCGCTCGAGGCGGGCGTCGGCCATCGGCACCTCGGTCACGTGCTCGCCCGGCAGGGCGAGGACGACGTCGAGGTCGTCGAGGACTCCCGCACGCCGCCACGCGTCGCACGCCATGAGCAGGGGCTTCAGCGCGGTGGCCGCGCAGGGCGCCGGCTCGGGCGGGACGGTGAAGAGCACGGTGCCGGAGCGCACGCCGCGCAGGGCCGGCCAGACGAGGGGGGCCGCGCTCGGGACGTACGTCGAGGTGGCCCAGCCGGCCGTGTACGCCGACTGCAGGCCCGGGGTGTCCTCCCAGTCCTCCTGCGTGCCGGGGCAGACGACGAGCGTCGTGTACCGCAGGCGACGGCCGCGGCCGGTCGTCACGACCTTCGCCGCGGGGTCGACGGAGGCCACCGCGTCCCGCACCCAGCGGACGCCGTCTGGGACGACGCGGCCCATGGGCTTCTCGAGCGAGCGCATCGACGCCTCGCCCGCGCCCACGTAGTTGAGCAGGGGCCGGTAGCGGTGCACGGGCGAGGGCTCGACGAGGACGACGTCGCGCCACCCGTCCCGCCGCAGGCGGGCGGCCAGGGAGATCCCGGCGTTGCCGCCGCCCACGACGAGCACCTCGGCCCGGTCGGCGGTCGGGTCGGGCAGTGCGGGGGCGCGCGGGGGCGAGAGGGTCACCCCTCGACCATGGGCGCCCCCGCCCGCGCCTGCCACTCGTCCCGTGCCGCTCGCCCGTGCCGGTCAAGCCGT
Source organism: uncultured Pseudokineococcus sp. (assembly GCF_947499845.1). GTDB lineage: Bacteria > Actinomycetota > Actinomycetes > Actinomycetales > Quadrisphaeraceae > Pseudokineococcus. The sequence continues at coordinate 62,076 of NZ_CANMPM010000003.1, read as the reverse complement.
CGCCGGCCCGGCGGACCCGCCCCCGACCCTGCGGCCGCCGGGAGGCGTCCGCGGTGGCCCGGGCGCGAGACCACCCGCCGCCGGGGAGGACGAGCTCGTCACGGGAGCACCCGGCGAGCCGCTGACCTGCGGCGACGCTCCGTCGCCGCGGCTTCGTCCTCCCCGTCGGCAGCCGGTGGCGGCCGCCTCACCAGCCCAGCGGGCCGTGCCGGTCGGTGTAGGTGCCGGTGGGGCCGTCGGCGCCGATCGTCGCCATGCGCACGATGACCTCGGCGCCCTCCTCGACGGTCTGCGGGCCGCTGTGGCCGTTGAACTCCGTGGCGGTGTAGCCCGGGTCGACGCAGTTGACCCGCAGCTCGGGCAGGGCGGCGGCCCACTGGCTGGTCAGCATGTTGAGGGCGGCCTTGGACGACGTGTACGCGGGCGCCTGGAAGGAGCTCTCGACGCGTCCCGGCTCGGACGTGACGGCGTGGGAGCCGAGGCCGCTCGAGACGTTGACGACGACGCCGGCCGGCGAGCGCCGCAGGAGCGGCAGGAAGGCGTGCAGCACGCGGACCGGTCCGAGGACGTTGACGGCGAAGACCTCCTCCACGTCCGCGGCCGTGATGTCGGGCGTGGGGGCGGAGGTGCCGGAGACGCCGGCGTTGTTGACGAGGACGTCGAGGGAGCCGCCGGTCGCGGCGGCGACGTGCTCGGCGGCCGCGGCGGCGCTGGCGTCGTCGGTCACGTCGAGCTGGACGAAGCGGGCGCCGAGGGCGTCGGCGGCCTCGCGGCCCCGCCCCTCGTCGCGGGCCGCGACCCAGACGTCGTGGCCGAGGTCGCGCAGCTGGCGGGCGGACTCGCGGCCCAGGCCCTTGTTGGCTCCGGTGATGAGGATGGTGGACATGGCGACCACGCTGCGCCCGGCGCGGACGGCGCACAACGGGTCGGTCGGAGGTACCACCACCGGTCCCACCCTCGCCGCCCGTCCCACCCCGCCCGCCCGGCACCGCCTGCCCCCGGCCCGGGGCGGTGGCAGCATCACGGGCGTGCACGAGGACCTGGCCGCCTGCCTGCGGGCGTGGCGCTCCCGCCTCGACCCTGCGGACGTGGGCCTGCCCCGCAGCGGCTCGCGCCGGGCGACGGGCCTGCGCCGCGAGGAGGTCGCGGCCCGGGCGGGCATCTCGGTGAACTACCTCGTGCGCCTCGAGCAGGGGCGGGCGCAGGCGCCGTCGGCCTCCGTCGTCGCCGCGCTCGCCCGGGCGCTGCGCCTGCCGGGCGACGAGGCCGAGCACCTGCACCTGCTGGCCGGGCTCGCCGCCCCGCTGGGTCGGACGGCCGACCGGACGATGTCGCCGTCCCTGCGACGCCTCGTCGAGCGCTTCGACGACGTGCCGCTCATCGTCGTCGACGTCGCGTGGGACGTCGTCGCCGCGAACGAGCTGGCCACCGCCTTCCTCTCCGAGGACGACCCCGTGGGCCAGAACGCCGCCTGCCGGCAGTTCCTCGGCGCCCCGTGGGGCGAGCGGGCGCCCGCGGACGACGCGGCCTTCGAGCGCGACCTCGTCGGCGAGCTGCACCGCCAGCGCGTCCGGCACCCCGACGACGAGCGCCTGGGCGCCGTCGTCGCGCAGCTGCGCGCCGGCTCGCCGCGCTTCGCCGCGCTGTGGGACCAGCGGCCGGCGGGAGTCCACACGGTCTCGCGCAAGACCTTCACGCACCCGGACGTCGGGCGGGTGACGGTGGACTGCGACGTGCTCGAGGCCCGCGGCACCGACCTGCGGGTCGTCGTGTGGACCGCAGCCCCCGGGACGCCCGACGGCGACGCCATCGCCCGGCTGCACCGGCAGCGGCGCCCCGCGGCGACCGTCGGGTGACCGCGGCTGCGGACGTCCGCGGACTCGCGACGGCGCCCGGGGCCGGCCGGCCCCGGGCGCCGTGGCGGTGCGGCGTCAGCCCTTGAGGCCCGTCCCCGCGACGCCCTCGACGATCCGGCGCTGGAAGAGCAGGTAGAGGATGACGAGCGGCAGCGCACCGAGCACGGCGGACGCCTGGATGTCGGCGAAGCGCTGGCCGTAGGAGCCCTGCACCGTCGCGAGCCCGACCGGGATGGTCATGAGGTCGGGGTTCGAGAGCACGAACAGCGGCAGGATGAGGTTGTTCCACACCGTCACGAAGGTGAGGATCGAGACGGCCGCGATGACGGGCCGCGACAGCGGCATGATGACCGACCAGAAGGTCCGCCACACGCCCGCGCCGTCGATGCGCGCCGCCTCGTCGAGCTCCTTGGGCAGCCCGTCGAAGAACTGCTTGAAGATGAAGACGGCGATGACGGCGGGCACCTGCGGGAAGATGACCGACCAGTAGGTGTTGAGCAGCGAGAAGCTGTCGAGCAGCTGGAAGATGGGCACGATGAGCACCTGCGCCGGGATCATGATCCCGGCGAGGATGAGCACGAACACGAGCTTCCGGCCGCGGAAGCGCAGCCGGGAGAGCGCGTAGGCCGCCATCGAGGCGAAGACCACGGTCAGCACCACCGTGCCGGCCGAGGTGACGAAGCTCGCCAGGTACCAGTTCCAGATCTGCCCGGACTGCAGCAGGGTGGCGTAGCTCGCGAGCGTCGGGTCGGTGCTGCGGAGGATGGCGTCGGCGCCGAGCGAGGCGGTCTCGTTCGAGACCAGCGACGTCTTGATGGCCCAGAAGCTCGGGACGAGCCACAGGAAGGCGAAGACCCCGAGGACGATCCCGGCGACGATGTTGAAGGTCCGCGGGCTCCGGATCCTCGTGGGGTCCGTCCGGGCGGGCGCTGCGGCGGAGACGCCGTTGCCGCCGCGCGTCCTGGTGCTGCGGTCGGTCGTGGTCGCCATCTCAGGCCTCCCGGTCGGAGCGGTCGAGCAGCTGGCGCGCCACCGCGATGACGACGATGACGATGAAGAGCAGGACCGACGCGGCGGAGGCGGCGCCGACCCGGTAGTCGGTGAAGGCCGTGTTGGTGATGAGGCCCAGGGCGACCTGCGTCGAGATCCCGGGGCCACCGGCGGTCATCAGGTAGACCTGGTCGAAGATCTTCAGGCTCGCGATGATCTGCAGGATGATGACGAGCGTCGTCGTCCGGCCGAGCAGCGGGACGGTGATGTAGCGGATCTGGTGCCAGGGGCTCGCCCCGTCGACCGACGCCGCCTCGTACAGCTCCCGCGGGATGTCCTGCAGCCCCGCCAGGTAGAGCACGAAGTTGAAGCCGATGGTCCACCAGATCGTGGCGACGGCGATCCCCACCATCGCGAGCGACGGGTCGGCGAGGACGGCGTCGGGCTCCAGGCCGATGAGGGACTGGAACTGGGGCCAGAGGCCGGACGCCGGCGTGAAGAGGAAGATCCAGATGAGCGAGATCGACGCCGAGGGAAGCACGAAAGGCACGAAGAAGGCCAGCCGGAAGAACCACTGGCCGCGCTGCACCCGGTTGGCGAGCACGGCGAAGACGAAGGACAGGACGACGAGCGGCGGCACCGTGTAGAGCGTGAACTGCAGGGTGTGCCACATCGCGGACCAGAAGTCCGAGCGGGTGAGCATCTCGGCGTAGTTGCCGAGCCCCGCGAAGGTGCCGAGCCCCGGCTGGACGATGCTCGTGTTGAAGAAGCTGACGACGAACATGTAGACGGTCGGCCCGATGAGGAAGGCCAGGTAGAAGACGCCGAACGGCGCCAGGAAGAGCCAGGCCGGCCGGCTGTCCGGCCGCCGCTCCGAGGTCCGCCGCGCGGTCGTGGTGGCCTCGGCGGGGGGCCTGAGGGTCTGGGTCGTCATCGGGGGACCTCCTGCAGGGCCGGCCGGGGGGACGGTGCGGGCGCCGCGGCCGCGCGGCGACGGCCCGTCACACCGGGCTCTGGGTGTCGAGGTAGACGGCCAGCTGCTGCCGGATGGCCGCCATGGCCTGCTCCGGGGTGAGCCGCTGCTGCTGCACGAGGCCGACCTGGGCCCCGACGGTGTTCTCGAAGGTCGAGCCGGAGCCCGAGTACCAGGCGGGGGCGTCGTAGACGACGTACTCGGCGGCCTGCGCGTAGTCCGCCTGCGGTGTGAGCTCCAGGTACTCCTGGCTCTCCAGCGTCGGGATGTACGCCGGGATGTGCCCGCCCTTCGCCCACGTGAGGCTCTGGTCGAGCATCGACCGGACGAAGCCCATGGCGAGCTGCATCTGCTCGGGGGTCCGGTCCATGCGGGGCAGGACGAACGTGTGCGAGTCGCCCTGCGCCGCCGGCTGGTCGTACAGCTGCGGGATGGGCACCATGCCGAAGTCGAGCCCCTCGACGCCCTGCGCCGTGGTGATCTCCCACTCGCCCTGCAGGTAGAAGGCCGCCTCGCCCGTGAACATCTGCGTCTGCGACCCGGCGTAGTCGATGGCGCGGGGCAGCCACCCCTGCTCGGACATGCGGCGGATGTAGGCGAGGGTGTCGAGCGCGGCGTCCTCGTCGACGGTCAGCTGCGTCCCGCCGTCGCCGAGGAAGGGCGTCGCCCCGGCGTGCTGCTGGTAGAGCGTCTGGAAGAGGCGCCAGGGGGTCGCGTTCTCCGACACGTTGGCCGAGCTGACGGCGAAGGCGCCCGTCACCTCCTGGGCCGCCGTGAGCGCCGCCTCCCACTGCTCCACGCCCTGGATCGGGGCGAGCGTGCCCGAGCCGTCGAGGAGACCCGCCTGCTCGCAGACGTCCTTGTTGTAGAAGAGGACGAAGGGGTGGGTGTCGAGCGGGATGGCGTAGGACGTGCCGTCGATCTTCTGGCCGTCCCACACCTTCGGCGTGAAGTCCGACGGCGAGAGGTCGACCAGGGCGAGCATCTCGTCGGTGATGGGCGTCAGGAGGTCGGCGTTCGCGAGGTTCTGCGAGCGCGTGAGGTGCGCGACGGCCACGTCCGGCGGCTTGTCGCCGAGCGTGGCCAGCGAGACCTTCGTGTAGTACGGGTTGCCCCAGGCGAAGGTCGCCGCCTGGAGCGAGGACGAGCCGCCGTGCTCCTGCACGTAGACGTCGAGCATCGTCTGGAGCCGGGCGCCGTCGCCGCCGCCGAAGAGGTTCCAGAAGGTCACCGTCCCGGGGTTGAGCGGCGTGCCGGCGAGACCGGCGGCGAGCGGGCTGCCGCAGCCGGAGAGGGCGCCCGCGGCGCCCAGCCCCCCGACCGCGAGGGCGCTCTGGAGCAGGCGCCGTCGGGACCAACCTGGGGTCGTCGTCATGGACATCCTTCCCGGCCGCCGTTGGCCTGGGCTGGGTCTGCTGGGTACCACCGCCGGTGCGCGCGGCCCCCGTCGCCGTCGCCGCGCCCTGCGCCCTCCGTCCTCTCCGTCGAGGCTCGATGGCCGCAATGTGAACGGTCACATGACGGGTGTCAAGGTCCGTGGGGGAGCCGCTCTCCACGCCGCCGACGGCATGCTCGCGCGCGGGAGCGCTCCCACGGGAGAGGTGGTGCGGGCCGTCACGACGACCGGCCGTCGGGGGCGCGGGGGCCGGGAGGAGGTGCCGGGCGGAGGCGGCCGGGCGGAGGGGTCCGCCGCGGGCGCGGGTAGCCTCCTGCGGTGCCGTCGCCAGCCGCTCGAGGGAGCCACGCGTGATCGAGATCCTCAGCCCCCGCGAGGTGGAGCGGGCGCGGTCCGCGGGCGCCCTGGTGGCGCACATCCTGCAGACCTGCCGGGAGCGGACGCGGGTGGGCACCAACCTCCTCGAGATCGACCGCTGGGCCCAGGAGCTCATGGCCGAGGGCGGCGGCGTCTCCTGCTACGTCGACTACGCGCCGTCCTTCGGCCGCGGGCCCTTCGGCCACTACATCTGCACGTCGGTCAACGACGGCGTCCTGCACGGCCTCCCCCGCGACCAGGCGCTCGAGGACGGCGACCTCCTCACCCTCGACATCGCCGTGCTCGTCGACGGCATCGCCGCCGACTCGGCCGTGAGCTTCGTCGTCGGCGAGGCGCGCGACGAGGCGGACCTCGCGCTGATCGACGTCACGCGCCGGGCGCTCGACGCCGGCATCGCCGCGGTCGGCCCGGGCGCGCGGCTGGGCGACGTCTCGCACGCCATCGGCGAGGTCCTCACCGGCGAGGGGTACCCGGTCAACACCGACTTCGGCGGCCACGGCATCGGCGCGACGATGCACCAGGACCCGCACGTGCCGAACCTCGGGCGGCCCGGCCGCGGGTACCGGCTGCGCCCCGGGCTGCTCCTGGCGCTCGAGCCGTGGGTCATGGCCGACACCGACGAGCTCGTGACGGACGACGACGGCTGGACCCTCCGCAGCGCCACCGGCTGCCGGACGGCGCACAGCGAGCACACCGTCGCCGTCACCGAGGACGGCGTCGAGGTGCTGACGCTGCCGCGGGGCTGACGCCCGGCGCCCCGACCGGCTCCGCCCCGGCCTCCTCCGCCCCCGGCGGGGCGGCGACCGTGGTCGTCGTCGGCGCCGGGCAGGCCGGCTTGTCGGCCGCGCACCACCTGCGGCGCCGCGGCTTCGCGAGCGCGCTCGACGGCGACGGGGACCGGTCCTTCGTCGTCCTCGACGCCGACGCCGCCCCGGGCGGCGCGTGGCAGCACCGGTGGCCCTCGCTGCGCATGAGCACGGTGAACGGGATCTTCGACCTGCCCGGCGCCCCGCTCCCGCCCGTCGACCCCGAGGAGCCCGCGCGCACGGCCGTGCCCCGCTACTTCGCGGCCTACGAGCGCGACCAGGGGCTGCCGGTCCTGCGCCCGGTGCGGGTGAGGCGCGTCGAGCGCGCCGACGGCGACCCCGAGGGCAACCTGCTCGTCCGCACCGACGCCGGGACCTGGCGGGCCGGCTTCCTCCTCAGCGCCACGGGCACGTGGACGAACCCGCTGCTCCCCCGCTACCCGGGCGCCGAGGTCTTCCGCGGGCGCCAGCTCCACACGAGCCAGTACGCCTCGGCCGAGGACCTCCGCGGGCGCCGGGTCGCCGTCGTGGGCGGTGGCATCTCGGCGGTCCAGCTGCTCGAGGAGGTGTCGCGGGTCGCGTGGACCGCCTGGTACACGCGGCGCGAGCCCGTCTTCCGGGAGGGCCCCTTCACGTCGGAGACGGGGCGCGACGTCGTCGCCCGCGTCGCGGCCGACGCCGAGGCGGGCAGGGCGCCGCGCAGCGTCGTCTCCTACACCGGCCTCTCCTGGACGCCGTACGCCGTGGCCGCCCGCGAGCGCGGCGCCCTGCGGCGCCGCCCGATGTTCACGGCGCTCGAGCCGCACGGCGTCCGGGAGGCGGACGGCACGTCCACGTCCGTCGACGTCGTCCTGTGGGCCACCGGGTTCCGCCCCGCGCTCGGCCACCTCGAGCCGCTGGGCCTGCGCAGCGCCGACGGCGGCGTCGAGGTGCGCGGGACGCGGGTGGTGCGCGAGCCGCGCGTCCACCTCGTCGGGTACGGGCCAGCGCAGTCGACCGTCGGCGCCAACCGGGCGGGGCGGGACGCGGTCGCGGAGGTCACGGCCGCCCTGGCGCGACCCCGGCCCTGAGGCCTGCCGGCGGGGACGGCGCTCCCTCCCCCCCTCCGGGCGCCGGCGGCCTGAGGAGGGCGTCGCGGGCGGGTCTCCCCGGAGGGGGTGGACACCAGGGTCCGCAGTGGCTTGGATCACTGCTGGCGACGGGGGCGACCTGCCGTGAGGACGGTCGGCAGCGCCGACCGCGGGCGGAGGCTGCCGTGGCTGCGACACCGGGTGGGACGGACGCCGTCGTCGAGCCCTCCCCGGACCCCGGTGTCGACCACGGCGCCCTGACGGCGGTGCTGAGCACGTTCGCGAGCTCCGTCACCCACGCGTTCACGACGCGGACGGTGCTGACCCAGCTGGTCCGCGCCGTCACCGACGTCCTCGCCGTCGACGGGTCCGCCGTCATGGTGGCCGACGACGACGTCCTCCTGCGCTTCGCCGAGGCCCACGGCCCCCTGCGCCCGATCGTCGAGGAGGCGGAGCGCCTGCAGGAGGTGCTGCAGGACGGGCCCTGCCGGGAGAGCCACGACACGGGTCGCGTCGTCGACGTGGCCGACCTCCGGCTCGAGGGACGGTGGCCCGCCTACCAGGCGGCGGCCGAGCGCCTGGGGCTGCGCGCGGTGACGTCCGTCCCGCTGCGCGCCCGTGGTCGCGGGTGGGGCGTCCTCGACCTGTACCGGAGCGACACCCGCCGGCTGGCCCCGCACGAGCTCGCCGCCGCGCGGACGCTCGCCGACGTCGCGACCTCCTACCTCGTCGTCGCCGCCGACCGCGACACGGCCGAGCGCGCGCAGGCCCAGCTCGCGCACCGCGCCATGCACGACCCGCTCACGGACCTGCCCGTGCGCTGGGTCCTCGTCGAGCAGCTGCAGCGGTCCCTGGCCCGCCTGGCGCGCCGCGGCGGCCGGGTGGCCGTGCTCTTCGTCGACCTCGACGGGCTGAAGTACGTGAACGACACCCACGGGCACGCGGCCGGCGACGACCTCCTCACCGCCTGCGCCCAGCGGATGCGGGAGGTGCTGCGCCCGAGCGACCTCGTCGCGCGCGTGGGCGGCGACGAGTTCCTCGTGCTGCTGGACGACCTCGTCGAGCCCGCCGAGGCCACCGACGTCGCCCAGCGGCTCCTGGCGCGCGTGAGCCTCCCGCACGTGTCGGCGGGCGTGGTCCTCATGCCCTCGGCCAGCATCGGCGTCGCGCTGACCGACGACGCGGACCTGGCCCCCGAGACCCTCGTGGCCCACGCGGACTCGGCGATGTACCGCGCCAAGGCGGGCGGCCGGGGGCGCGTGGACTCCTTCGACGCGGCCGCCTACGAGAGCCACCGGGCCGAGGCCACCAACCCGGACCAGCTCCTGCCCGCGCTGCGGGCGGCGCTCGAGGACGGCGGGCTCGAGCTGTGCTTCCAGCCGCTGCACGACCTCGGCGACGGCCTGGACGGGCACCCGCCGGCGGGCGGCGACGCGCCCCCGGGGCCGCCGCCGCGCGCGTCGCCGTCCGACACGGCCCGCCCGCGCCGCGCGGTCGGGAGGCTGCACGCCGTCGAGGCCCTGCTGCGGTGGCGCCGCCCCGGGCACGGGCTCGTGCGCGCGGAGGAGTTCATCCTCGCCGCCGAGCGCAGCGGCCTCGTCGTCGAGCTGGGGGCCTGGGTGCTGCGGGAGGTGTGCGCGCAGCTGCGCGCCTGGGACGAGGCGCTCGGCGCCCTCTCCCCGCCCAGGGTCTTCGTCAACGTCTCGGCCGTGGAGCTCGCCGACCCCGGTCTCGCCGACCGGGTGCGGCGGACGCTGCACGAGACCGGCACGGCGCCCGGGCGCCTCGTGCTCGAGGTGACCGAGACGAGCCTCAGCGGCGACGTCGAGACGACGGCCGCCACCGTCCGCTCCCTCGTCGCCCTCGGCTGCGAGCTCGCCATCGACGACTTCGGCACCGGCTACTCCTCGCTGCGCCGGCTCGTCGACCTGCCGGCCACCTGCCTCAAGGTCGACCGGTCCTTCACCCGGGACCTGCGCACGAGCCCCGCCGCCGCGGCCGTCGTCACCGCCGCGGTGCAGCTGGGCCGGACGCTGCAGCGCACGGTCGTCGTCGAGGGCGTCGAGGACGAGGGCACGCTGCAGGCGCTGCTCGCGCTGGGCGCGACGCACCTGCAGGGCTACCACCTCACGCGACCGCTGCCGACCGACGAGGTCACGGACCGGCTCGCCGCCTGGTGAGCCGGTCGCCCGCCGCCACGGGCCCCGGGGAGGCCCCTGGACGGCGGCCGGCTACCGGGGGGACCGTCGACCCGCGGCCGGGAGGGCCCGGCCGCCCGACGTCGCAGGAGGCGGTCGTGGCCGGGCACCGCGTCTTCCGCACCCCCTTGGCGAGCATCCACCCCCACCACGTGGCCAAGGCCGAGCGCGAGGGGCGCAGCCGGGCCGACGTCGACCTCGTCGTGTGCTGGCTCACGGGCTACGACGCCGCGGGCCGGGCGGGGCTCGACAGCCCCACCACCACCGACGGCGCTGCGCCGGATCACGTTCCGGCAACTCCCTGACCGGAGGGCCTCCGCTCCCCTAGCGTCCGCCCTGCGGGCAGAGGTCGCCTCCGACGAGCTGCCGACGGGGGCCCTCGGCGCTGCTGCGCCCGGGCGCAGGGGGTACTCATGGCGCTCTCGACGACGTCCTCTCGCGGGACGGGCTCTGCTCGCCGGACAGGACCTGCTCGCGGGACGGGCTCACGGGCGCTCGTCGCCGCCCTCCTGGGCGGGGCCCTGCTCCTCGCGGGGTGCGGCGGAGGCTCCAGCACCGACCCCGAGGCGGAGGGGGAGGTCGGCCCGCTCGGCGAGTACTTCGCGCAGATGTACCCCGAGCAGTCCGAGGAGGACATGGCCGCGCAGATGCGCGAGGTCGAGGAGCTCACCGCCGCCTGCATGCAGGAGCAGGGCTTCGACTACACACCCATGGACACCTCGCAGGCCTTCGGCGACATGACCGTCGAGGAGGACGTCGACTACGAGTCCGAGGAGTACATCGCCACCCACGGCTACGGCATGACGACGTGGGAGACCGAGGCGACCCCTGCCGAGGAGGAGGTGTGGGTCGACCCGAACGAGGACTACGTCGCCGGCATGTCCGAGAGCGAGCAGAACGCCTTCTACGAGGCGCTCTACGGGCCCATGGACGTCGTGGAGGAGACCGACCCCGAGGCCGAGATGGTCGAGTACGACTGGACCACCGCGGGCTGCAGCGGCGAGGCGCAGCACGAGGTGGAGGGCGAGACGGTCGACCCCTTCAGCGACCCGGCCTTCTCCTCGCTGCAGGAGGAGATGGACCGGATGTACACCTCCGTGCAGGACGACCCGGCCGTTTCCTCCCTCGACGGCGACTGGTCGGCCTGCATGGCGGAGGCCGGCTACGACTTCGCGACGCCCGACGACGCGTGGCAGGACATCAGCGACCGCAGCGACGAGCTCTACGCCGCGACGAGCAACACCTCCCCCGAGCCCGACCCGGCGGCGATGGACGAGCTGCAGCAGCTCGAGATCGACACCGCCCTGGCCGACCACCGCTGCCAGGAGGAGGTCGACTACGACGGGACCTACCAGGAGGTCTCGTCGCGGGTCGAGCAGGAGTTCGTCGACGCCCACCGCGCCGAGCTCGACGCCATGGTCGAGGCCGCGGGCCAGGAGCCGTGAGCGAGCGGTCCCGCGCGGGCCGGGGCGGCCGCACCGTCGCGGTCGTCGGCGTCACCGCCGCGCTGGCCCTGGGGGCGGGCCTGCTCGCCGGGCGCGCGGTCACCTCGCCGGCCGAGGCGGCCGCGGAGGCGGAACCGCCGGCGGCAGGACCCATCACGGTGCCCGTCGAGCGGCGGGTGATCTCCGACGACGTCGTCCTGCGGGGCGACGTCCGCTACGACGACCCGGCGCCCGTCGCCGTGGAGACGGGTGACCGGGGCGAGGGCGGTCCCGCCGTCGTCACCGGTGCCGTGCCCGAGGTGGGCGCGACGCTCGAGGCGGGCGCCGTCCTCCTCGAGGTGACGGGCCGCCCCGTGCTCGTGCTGCCCGGCGAGCTGCCGGTCTACCGCAGCCTGCGGGCGGGCTCCTCGGGGCCCGACGTCGTCCAGCTCGAGGAGGCCCTCACCGCCCTCGGCATCGACGTGGGCGAGCCGGGCAACACCTACGACAGCGGCACCGCCGCCGGGGTCCGGGCGCTCTTCGACCGCGCCGGCTACGCCCCGCCGTCTGCCGGCGAGGAGGTGGACGCCCTCGTGGAGGACGCCGAGGCGGCGCTCGAGCAGGCGGAGGCCGACCTCGCGGCGGCCCGCGCCGCGCTGCAGGAGGCCCGGTCGGGCCCCGCCGAGTCGACGCGGGTGGAGGCCGACAACGGCGTCCGCGAGGCCGAGCGCCAGCTGGCCGCCGCCCGCGAGGGCGGCGACGCCATGGCCGTCGCCACGGCGGCGGACGCCCTCGAGCTGGCCCGCGCGCAGCGGCGCGAGGCCCTCGCCGTCCCCGAGCCCGTCGCGGAGCAGCAGGCGGTCGCGGCGGCCGAGGACGCCCGCGACGGCGCGCAGGAGGCCCTGGTGCAGGCGCGGGACGAGGCGCTGACGGGGCTGCCGGCGGGCGAGGTCGTGTACCTGCCGTCGCTGCCCCGCCGCGTGGACGAGGTGTCCGTGCGCCGCGGCGGCCTCGTGGACGGGGCGGTCGTGCAGGTCTCCGGCGCGACGCTCGAGGTCTCGGCCTCGGCGTCGACGAGCGACGCCGCGCTGCTGGCGCCGGGGATGCCGGCGGTGCTCGCGGGCCCCGACGGCGAGGAGGTCCCCGTCGAGGTGTCGGCCGTCACCGACGACGAGGCCGGCGGCGCGCCGGCGGGCGCCGAGGGCGAGGGCGGTGACAGCTCCGGCGGGGAGGGCTCCGGCGGCGGGGGCTCCGGCGAGCCGCGGACGGCGCGCTCCACCGTCACCTTCGCCGTCGGCGCGCTCACCGACGAGCAGCTGACCGCGCTGCAGGGCCAGAACGTGCGGGTCACGGTGCCGGTCAGCTCGACCGGCGGGGAGGTCCTCGCCGTGCCCCTGGCCGCGCTGACGGCCGGGCCCGGCGGCGAGTCCCGGGTCGAGGTCGCCGGCGACGACGGCGGCACCGAGCTCGTCGTCGTCGAGACGGGGCTCGCCGCGGACGGCTACGCCGAGGTCTCCGGCCCGGGCCTGGACGAGGGCGACCTCGTCGTCGTGGGGCGATGAGCGCCCCCGTCGTCGAGCTCGTCGGCCTGACCCGGACTTTCCCCGGCCCGCCCCCCGTGCACGCGCTCGACGGCGTGGACCTCGTGGTGCGCGCCGGGGAGTACGTGTCGGTCGTCGGGCCGTCGGGGTCGGGCAAGTCGACGCTGCTCCACGTCCTCGGCCTGCTCGACCGCCCCACAGGGGGCGACTACCTCCTCGACGGCGTGCCGACGTCGACGACGTCCGAGCGGCACCGGGCCCGCCTGCGCGGGGGCCGCATCGGCTTCGTCTTCCAGCAGTTCCACCTGCTGCCGCACCGCAGCGTCCTCGACAACGTCCTCCTCGCGACCCTCTACAGCGGGGTGCCGCGCGCGGAGCGCGTCGACCGGGCCCGCGCCGCGCTGGAGCGGGTGGGCCTCGACCACCGCGTCGACGCCGCCCCGACGACCCTGTCCGGCGGCGAGCGCCAGCGCGTGGCCGTCGCCCGCGCCGTCGTCACCGGCCCGAGCCTGCTCCTGGCCGACGAGCCCACCGGCAACCTCGACTCGGTGAGCTCGGCCGCGGTGATGGACCTCTTCGACGAGCTGCACGCCTCGGGGCTGACGCTCGTCGTCATCACGCACGACCCCGTCGTCTCCGCCCGGGCGCAGCGGCGGGTCCGCATCAGCGACGGCCTGCTGGCGGAGCTGTGAGGCGGCGCGCCGCGCCGGTGGCGCTCGAGGACGTGCTCGAGCTGGCCGAGGCGGAGACCCCGCCACCGCCCCCTCCCCCGCGCCGGCGGCGGTGGTGGGGCCGTCCGTGGCGGCGGGGCGACGGCTTCGACCTGCGGGACCTGCTCGCCGAGGGCGTCGCCAGCGTCGGCGCCCGCCCGGGCCGCCTGGCGCTGACGATGCTCGGCACGGTGCTCGGCATCGCCTCGCTCGTCGTCACCGTGGGCCTGGCGCAGACCGCCGCCGGGCAGGTGGGCCGCCAGTTCGACGCCGTCGCCGCCACGCAGGTCGTCGTCCGCCCCGGCAGCGTCCTCACCCAGTCCGGCGAGGAGCGCGCGACGGGGCGCCTGCCCTGGGACGCCGAGGAGCGCGTCGAGCGGCTGGCCGGCGTGGAGGACGCCGGGGCGCTCGCCGCCGTCGACCTCGGCGGGGCGCCCGTCACCGCCGTGCCCGTCAACGACCCGTCGGCGCCGGCCGCGGTCTCGCCGCCGGTCGTCGCCGCCTCCCCCGGGCTGCTCGACGCCGTCCGCGGCCGCGTCGTCACCGGTCGCTCCTTCGACGCCGGGCACGACGCCCGCGCCGACCGGGTGGTCGTGCTCGGGGCCCGGGCCGCCGAGCGCCTCGGGGTGGGCCGGGTCGACCGTCAGCCCACCGTCTTCCTCGGCGAGGTGCCGTACACGGTCATCGGCGTCGTCGACGGCGTGCAGCGGCGCACCGACCTGCTCGACGCCGTGCTCGTGCCCCTGGGCACCGCGCGCGCCGACCTCGGGCTCGCCGCGCCGGAGGAGCTGCAGGTGCGCATCGAGGTGGGAGCGGGCCCGCTCGTCGCCCGCCAGGCCCCGGTGGCGCTGGACCCGGGGAGCGACGACGCCTTCGACGTCGAGGCGCCGCCCGAGCGGTCGCGCGCCCGCGAGGCCGTCCAGGCCGACCTCAACGCGACCTTCCTCGCCCTCGGGGCGGTGGCGCTGCTCGTCGGCGGCCTCGGCATCGCCAACGTCACGCTCCTGTCGGTGCTGGAGCGGCGCGGCGAGATCGGCCTGCGCCGAGCCGTCGGCGCCACGCGTCGCCAGGTCGCGGGCCAGTTCCTCGTCGAGTCGGTCGTCCTCGGCCTCCTCGGCGGGGTGGTCGGCGCCTCGCTCGGCGTGCTCGTCGTCGTCGGCGTCTCGGTGGTGCAGGCGTGGACCCCCGTCCTCGACCTGCCGACCGCCTTCGGCTCCGCGCTGCTCGGCGGGCTCATCGGGCTCGTCGCCGGCGCGTACCCGGCGGTCAAGGCCGCCACGGTCGAGCCGATCACCGCGCTGCGCGGCGGGGTCTGACGCACGACCCGGCCCCGGCCAGCCCGACTCGCCCAGCCCGACTCGCCCAGCCCCGCCCGGGCCCGGCGGCACCGGGTCAGCCGGCGCCGCCCCTCACCGCCCGGCGGATGTCCTCGACCGGCGCCTTGGGCCGCCGCTGGGCGTCGAGCAGGCCGTTGGTCTCCTGCTCGGTGTCCGTCAGCTGCGTGTAGCAGGAGCCCGCGAGGAAGGAGCTGGCGCGGACGGCGTCGTAGAGCGCGGCGATGCGCGCCGTCCAGTCGCCGGCGTCCTCGGCGGCGGTGTACCCCCAGGAGCCCTCCCGCTCGCCGCCCGGCTGGAAGGAGACGCCGCCGAACTCCGTGAGCATCACCGGCTGGCCGGCGTCGACCGCACCCCCGACGAGCATCGGGCGCCCCGCCGGCCCGAGCCCCGCCAGCAGGCGCTCGCGCGCGGCGTCGTCAGCGTACCGGGGGGCGAGGACGGCGCCGTCGCCCTCGTAGTCGTGGACGGTCGCGATGTCGGTGCTCGGCTGCTCCCACCCGTCGTTGCCGACGACGGGCCGGCTCGGGTCGAGCGCCCGGGTGAGGTCGACGAGGCCGCGGACGTACGCCTGCTGGGCGGGGTCGACCCGCACCTGCTGGACGCCCCAGGACTCGTTGAAGGGGACCCAGGTGACGACGCACGGGTGCGAGGCGTCGCGGTCGACGACCTCGGCCCACTCCGCGACGAGGAGCCGGACGGCGCGGGCGGAGAACTCGTAGGCCCCGGGCGCCTCCCCCCAGACGAGCAGCCCGAGCCGGTCGGCCCAGAAGAGGAACCGCGGGTCCTCGACCTTCTGGTGGACCCGGCAGGCGGTGAAACCCAGCTCGCGGACGAGCTCGACCTCGCGCCGCAGCGCCTGCGGGGACGGCGCCGCGAGGTGCGACTCGGGCCAGTAGCCCTGGTTGAGCACGCTCCGCACGTCGTACGGGTGCCCGTTGAGGAGGAACGCACCGTGCGCGACCTCGGCGGTGCGCAGGCCGACGTAGCTGGAGACGGCGTCGGCCGTCGTCGCGGCACCGTCGTCACCGACGGCCTCGAGGGTGACGACGGCGTCGAGCAGGCGCGGCGTCTCCGGGGACCAGGTCAGCTCGTGCTCCGCCTGCCCGTTGCGCTGCCCGGCGACGGGCACGCGCAGGTCCACCTCGCGGGCGCCCGCCCGCACGGCCTGCGTCGTCTCGACGAGGACCTCGTCCTCGTGCCGCAGCACCACGCGCACCCGGGAGCCCGCCGGGGCGCGACCGCGCAGCCGCACCGTGAGGTCGAGCGCCGAGCGCCCCAGCGCACCGGGCGCCGGCAGCCACCGCAGGTGCTCGACGCTCGTGGCCGGGACGGCCTCGAGCCAGACCGTCTGCCAGATGCCGGTCGTGCGGTGGTACCAGATGCCGTGGGGCTCCTCGTGCCAGTCCTGCTTGCCGCGCGGCTGCGCCGCGTCGTGCGGGTCGTCCTCCGCGCGGACGACGACGAGGAGCTCCCCGTCGCCCGCGGCGCGCACCGCACTCGTCACGTCGACGGTGAAGGGCGTGTGCCCGCCGACGTGCTCGCCGACGAGGGCGCCGTCCACCCACACGCGCGCGCTGTGGTCGACGGCGCCGAGGTGCAGCAGCACCCTCCCCGAGGGGTCACCGGCGCCCGCGCGGGCGAGGTCGTCCGCCGTGAGCCGGCGGGCGTACCAGACCACCGGGTGGAAGCCCCGGGCCTCGACGCCGGACGCCGACGACTCGGGCGGGAAGGGGACCCGGATCTCACCGGCGTCCGGCAGCCCGGCGGCCCAGCCCTCGGCGAGGCCGACGTCGTCGTCGTCGTGGCGGAAGGCCCACGGGCCGTCGAGGCTCGCCCACGCGGCGCGCAGCATCTGCGGGCGGGGGTGGGTGCCGTCCTGCGCGCTGGCCCTCGGCAGGGCCGAGGACGAGCGGTTCGACGGGGTCGCGGCGTCGCTGCCGGGGGTGCTCATGCGCCGGCACGCTAGGACGCCCACTCCCCCGCGCGGCGCGAAGGGTCCCGCGGTCGGGCGGGGCCGCCCCGGGACGTGCGGAACCGCCGCGGCCGATGTTGGGTGGCCGCATGCGCATCTTCTTCACCGGCGGCAGCGGCAAGGCCGGTCACCACGTGGCCCCGTACCTCGCGTCGCAGGGCCACCAGGTCACCAACGCCGACCTGACGAAGCTCAGCCACCCCGACGTCACCGACCTGCGGGTCGACCTCACCGACGCCGGCCAGGTGTACTCCGCGATGGCCGGCATGCCGACGATGGCCGACCTCGAGGCGCCCGAGCTGGTCCAGGGCGGCAGCGGGTCGGCCTACGACGCCGTCGTCCACTTCGCGGCCGTCCCCGCCATCGGCATCGCGCCCGACTCCGCGACCTTCGAGACGAACATCCTGGCGCACTACCACGTGCTCGAGGCCGCGACCCGGCTCGGGATCCGCAAGGTCGTCTTCGCCTCGTCGGAGACGACGTACGGCGTCTGCTTCGCCCAGGGCGAGCGCAAGCCGCTCTACGTGCCGGTCGACGAGGAGCACCCGGTCGTGCCGGAGGACTCCTACGCGATGTCGAAGGTCGCGGGCGAGGTCGTCTCCCGCTCGTTCCACGCCCGCACCGGGGCTGACGTCTACGGGTTCCGCATCAACAACGTCATCGAGCCGCACGAGTACGAGGAGAAGTTCCCCGCGTTCCTCGAGGATCCGTCGCTGCGGCGGCGGAACATCTTCGCCTACATCGACACGCGCGACCTCGGGCAGGCGACGCTGAAGGCGCTGGAGACCGACGGTCTGGGCTTCGAGATGTTCAACGTCGCCAACGCCGACATGTCGGTGGCCGCGACGACGCAGGAGGTCGTCGAGCGCTTCTACGACGGCGTCGAGGTCCGCAAGGAGATGGGCCGCGACGAGACCTTCTACTCGATCGACAAGGCTCGCCGGCTGCTCGGCTACGAGCCGCAGCACTCGTGGCGCGACGTGCTCGCGGACCCGCGCGCACAGGGCTGACCCGCCCCCTCGGGTCGACCGGCGGCACGAGGACGCGCTCCGCCGCGTCGTCGTGCCGCCGGTCGTGCGTCACCGCTCGAGGAGCGCCCGGACGTCGGCGACGACCTCGTCGGGCGCCGTCTCCGCCAGGAAGTGCCCGGCGCCCGTGAGGCGGAGCTCGAGGTCGTCGGCCCAGGGGCGCCAGACCGCCGCGGCGTCGTAGCCGAGCGCCGCGCCCCAGTCCTGCTGCACCACGCTGACCGGCATGGCGAGGCGCCGCCCGGCGTCCCGGTCGGCCTGCTCGTGCTCGACGTCGACGCCGGCGGTGGCGCGGAAGTCCGCGACGATGGACGGCACCGCCGCCGCGCTGGCGCGCAGGTACGCGGCGCGGACGTCGTCCGGCATCGCCCCGGGGTCGGTGGTCCAGGCGTCGAGGAAGTGGCCGAAGAAGACGTCGGGGCTCGCGCCGATGAGGGCCTCGGGCAGCCCGGGCGGCTGGGCCATGAGGTACAGGTGGAAGGCCGCGGCCGCCGAGCGGCCCTGCAGCACGGCCCACGTGTCGAGCGTGGGGACGGCGTCGAGCAACCCGAGGTGGGTGACGGCGTCCGGGTGGTCCAGGCCGGCCCGCAGCGCCACGAGCAGCCCCCGGTCGTGGCCGACGAGCGCGAAGCGCTCGTGCCCCAGCGCGCGGGCGAGGGCGACGACGTCGGCCGCCATCGTGCGCTTGCTGTAGGTGTCGGGGCTCGTCGCCGCGGGCTTGCTGCTGGCCCCGTAGCCGCGCAGGTCCGGGCAGACGACGGTGTGGTCGGCGGCGAGGCGGGCCGCCACGTGCCGCCACATGAGGTGGGTCTGCGGGAAGCCGTGCAGCAGCACCACGGGCCTGCCCGAGCCGCCGACCGCGGCGTGGAGGGTGACGCCATCCGCGACGGGGACGTCGACGGCGTCGAAGCCGGGGATGCTGGGGACCGTGGGAGCCGGGGCCGTGCTGCGCGCGAGCGGGTCGGTCGTCGTGTCCGTCATGCCTCGAGCCTCCGGCGGGCGGATGAGCGACGGATGAGCGCGCCGCTGCGCCTCGGCGTCCTCGGTCCCACCACCACCTGGGAGGCGAGCGGCCGCGAGCTGACGCTGCCCGGGCCGCGCCACCGCGAGCTGCTCGTGCGCCTGGCCGTCGCGCGCGGCGCCGTCGTCCCCGTCGCCGTTCTGGTCGAGGACCTCTGGGAGGCAGCGGGTCCCGACGACGAGCGCGGGCGCACGGCGGCCGTGCGCACCTTCGTCGCGGCCCTGCGCCGCGCTCTCGAGCCGCACCGACCGCCCCGTGCCCCGGCCCGCGTCCTGCGCACGCAGGGAGCGGGGTACGCCCTGCACCTGCCCGGTCGCGCGCTGGACGCCACCGCCTTCGAGGAGGACGTCGCCGCGGCGCGCGGCCTGCCGGCGGCCGTGGCGCAGGAGCGGCTGGCCGCGGCGCTGGCGACGTGGCGCGGCCCGGCGCTCGCCGACGTCGCCGGGCGGCCCTGGGCGGCGGGCGAGGCGACGCGGCTCGAGGAGGTCCGCCGGGGCGCCGTCGAGCGGCTGGCCGCGGCCCGCGTGGACGCCGGCGCCCCCGGGGCGGCGGTGCCCGACCTCGAGGCCCACGTCCGCGCGCACCCGCACCGCGAGGAGGGCTGGCGCCTGCTCGCGCTGGCGCTCTACCGCGACGGCCGGCAGGGCGACGCGCTCGCCGCCCTGCGGCGGGCCCGGGCCGTGCTCGCGGACGACCTCGGCCTGGACCCCTCCCCCGCCCTCGCGCGCCTCGAGCGCGACGTCCTGCACCACGAGGCCGGCGGCCCGACGCCGGCGGACGGCGCCGCCGCGGCGTGGGACCGGACGGCGGCGGCGTACGGGCTCGCCGTCGGCCCGGCGTCCCGGGCGCGCCTGCGCGCGACGGGTGAGCTGCTGCGCGTGCTGGCGACGACGGGCGGGCCGGGGCTGGTCGCGGCGCGCCGGGAGCGCTCCGCCCTGGTGGACGCCGCCGAGGCCACCGGGGACGCCTTGCTCCTCGCGCGGCTCGTGGGCGAGCACGACGTCCCGGCCCTGTGGACGCGCCCCGACGACCCGGGCCAGGCCCAGCGCCTCGTCGTCCTCGCCGAACGGGCGCTGGCCGACCTCGGCCCGGGCGCGCCGCCGGCGCTGCGGGGCCGGCTGCTGGCGACGGTCGCGGTCGAGACGCGCGGCGCCGGCGGCGCCGTCGCGGCCCGCGGCGCGTCGGCGGGCCGCGAGGCCGAGGCCCTGGCGCGGGACCTCGGCGACCCGGGCCTGCTCGTGCACGCCCTCACCGGCGCCCACCTGCACGCCTTCGACCGGGCCGGTCTCGCGCGCCGCCGCGCGGAGGTCGGGGCCGAGCTGGTCCGTGTCTCCGCGCGGCACGACCTCGTCGCCCACGAGGTGCTCGGCCACCTCGTCCTCCTGCAGGCGCGGTGCGCGCTGGGGGACGTGGCGGGCGCCGACGCCGCCGCGGCGGCCGCCGACGACCTCGGCGAGCGCTCCGAGGCGCCCCTCGTCGGCGTCTTCACCCGCTGGTACCGCGCGGTCCGCGCGTCCCTCGTCGGCGAGCCGGCCGACGTCGTCGAGGCGCTCGCGCGCGAGGCATCCTCCACGACACCGGGGGACGCCATGCCGGGCGTCGTCGCCGGCCTCCTGCCGATGGCCGTCCTCGCCGCGCGGGTGCGCGGCGGCGACCCCGGCCTCGACCCGGACGGCTGGGCCGACCTCGACCCCGGCCCCTACGGCCCGTGGCTGCGGCCGTGGGCGCTGCTCGCGGCCGAGCGGCGGCGGGAGGCGGCGCGAGCGCTCGCCCGCACGCCCGACCCGCTGCCGGGCCACCTGCTCGAGGCGCAGTGGGCGCTGGCCGGGGAGGCGGCGCTCGTCCTCGGCGACGCCCGCACGGCCGCCCGGGCCCGTGAGGCCCTGGCTCCGGCCGCCGGCGAGGTGGCCGGGGCGGGCAGCGGGATGCTCGCCGTCGGCCCGGTCGACGACCTCCTGCGGCGGCTCGACGCCGCGCGGTGACGCCGGGCGCGGACCTCGAGGGCCGACACGCCGGCCCTCCACGACGAGCGCGGACTTCGCGGGCCGACGCGCGGCGTGGCGCCCCGCGAGGTCCGCACCGGCCCCGGCCCGCGTCAGCCCTGCTGCTCGGCGGTGCACCACCACGTCGTGCGTCCGCCGACCTGGCCCGTCGCCATGTCGGCGCCGCACCGCGGGCAGTGCTGCCCCTTCTTCCGGGCGCCGATGACCTCGCCGGTGTGGACGCCACCGTGGCGGATGGCCGCGCGGGTGGCGGCGCGCAGCGCCCGGTGGAGGGCCGTGAACTCGTCGTCCGACAGGTCGCCGGCCGGCCGGTGCGGGTCCTGCCGCGCCTGCCACAGCGTCTCGTCGGCGAGGAGGTTGCCCACGCCGGCGAGCGCGGACTGGTCGAGCAGGCGCGCCTTGAGCGGCGCCGTCCCCCGCCCGACGCGCTCGCGGAACTCCCCGACGCCGATCTCGCCGGCGTCGGGCCCGAGGTCGTCGAGCGACGGGTCCAGTCGCACCCGGCCGAGCCGCCGCTTGTCGAAGAGCCGCATCGAGCCGCCGTCCTCGAAGACGAGCGTGAAGCGGTACCACTCGGGCTTGGCCACGGCCTCGTCGGTGCCGTCGACGCCGCGCACGGGGTCGCCGCCGTGGACGGTGCCGCCGTCGCCGGTCCGGACGATGATCCGCCCGCTCATGCCGAGGTGGAGGCCCAGACGCGGGCCGTCCTCGCCGCGGCCGTCGTCACCGGACGTGTCGCACCACATCGTCTTGCCCCGCCGGTGCGCCGCCGTCAGGCGCCGCCCGACGAGGGCGTCGCGGACCTCGCCCGGCACGTGGGGCCGGCAGACCCAGTCGTCGGCGTCGTCGACGTCCGCGACCACGCGGTCGAGGGCCGCCTCCGCGATGGTGGAGCGGGCCAGCTCGACCTCGGGCAGCTCGGGCACCGGCTCAGGCTAGGTCGACGGCCGGGCGCCGGCGCGGCGGTCCACCGCCCCCGCCGCAGCCGCCTGTCGGTGACGACGGCCCAGACCATCCCCGCGGCGGCCACGACCGCGGCGGCGGGGCACCCCAGGAGGCGGCCGCCCGCACCCGCTCGCCGACCGGCAGCACTAGCACCAGCAGCAGCACGAGGCCGACGACCACGGCGACCAGGCGCCGGACGGCGACGGCGTGCCCCCGTGGCAGGTCGGGGTCCCAGCTGCCAGGGCCGTGGTCCTCGTCGTAAGCGGGCACCGCTCGAGGGGAGAAGCCCACGGACGCCACTCCGTCGAGGAGGCCCGCCGGCTGCTCGAAGACGAGCCGCAGCAGTCGTGGCGCGCCGTGCTGGCGGACCCGCGCGCCGCCTGGCGCGGGCGACCACCGGTCGCTGAGGAGCACCGCCCCGTCGGCGGTGCCCCGCGGAGGGCGCCCTCGGCCGATCCGGTGGATGGGCGGGGGTGCACCGCGACCTCGCCCGCCCAGCCCGAGGGTGGAGATGACCTGTGGCACTGGACGCGGAACGACCTCGCACCTCGACGCTGCGTGCGTCGTCGTGGTGCGAGGTCGCCCGTGCCCTCGTCGGGGCACCAGGTCAGGCGCGGGGCTCTCCCGCCCTGGAGCGCCCGGGACGGGCCAGCTCGACGCCCCCGTCGCTCACGTCCTGGCTGTCGCTCCCCCCGCCGGCGGAGACGGCGCGAGGGACCGCCGCGCGCAAGAGCCGGCTGAGCAGGTAGACGGCGGCCAGGGAGACGCCGATGACGGCGAGGACCTCGATCCAACCGTAGATGTCGTGGCCGACGGGGATCTGCGACACGACGCCCACCGCCGCCCCCATCAGGAGGCACGTCCGGGCGCTTCTCCCGGGCGTCCTCGTGTGATCCGCCATGACTACTCCCTCACAACGCGTTGGCACATCCGAGGAGCGGGTTCGAGCGGGCGGGTGCCCGCTCGAACCCGGTGACGCGATCACCGCCCGGCCTCGCGGGCGGTGGACCGGGACGCCGCCCGGGCGACCAGGTAGACCACGACCAGAGCGGCCAGGACGCAGGCTCCGACGGCTACCCATGCGAGCACGGAGCCGCCGGCCACGACCGACACGACGCCCCAGAGGACCAGGGCCACGACCGCCGCGGGAGCCAGCCGCTGGATCAGCGTCCGGCTCTCGGGCTCGCCTGGTCTCTTCATCTCTCGGACCCTAGTCACGGAAGTGGTGGCGGTCGAGGATCAGCGGTAGCAGCCGTTGGAGCTGCGCTGCCACGTGTACACGTGGATCCGCAGGTTGGGTCGTGAGGTCGAGCACCGCCCGTAGGCCGCCAGGTACGTGGTGGCGATCGCGACGATGACCCCCGCTACGACGCAGGCGACCTGACCGACGGCCGGGATGAGGCAGATCGCGCCGGCCAACGCCGCACCGCCCCCGGCGATGAGGGCGGCCTGGTCCACGCGGTTGAAGGAGACGTACGGCTTCGTCACGCCCCCGCCTCCACCGAGGTACTGGGGCGTCTTCATGCCGGGCCCCGAGGCGGCCGCCGTACGTGTCGTCGTCGTGTCGGGGAGGTACAGGCGCGAACCGTGGCCGAACTCCAGCGTGACGTAGCGCTGACCGTCCGAGACGACGGTCTCGTACGCCTCACCGGACTGCTTGATCTCCGCGACAGCGGCGGCCACACGCGCCGCGTCGACCTCCGCGACCGCCGCAGGTCCTACGGGTGCCGCGGCGGCCGGCGCCCCGTCCGCGGCCTCAGCCTGCGTGGGCACGACCGCGCCGTAGGCCGTGAGCGCCGCGGCGACGGCGAGGGCCGTCACGCTGGCCCGTGCGTGCGATGGACGCCTGTTCTGCAGCTGCGTCGACTTCATGATGACCCCCTGAGAATGTCCGCCCCCTTTGGCGGTTATGGAAAAGTAATGACCACCGGCATGTCCGACAAGACGCGACCGGATGTGCGGTCGAACATCGGTGCAGATCTCTCGTCGCTCGCTGGCGGACGACCTCCTCTGACGGGATCTCGCGCGCGTGGCACGTCGACGGACGAGGACGTCCGGAGCAGGCGACCGCCCTCCCGGACGGTCACCCGGGGGCCGCCCGACCTCCCCGGCTCAGTGGCCGGTCACGCGGCCGCCGAGCCGAGCTCGGCGCCGGCCCTCGTGCCGCACGACGGCGAGGGTCCGCGCAGCATCGCGCCCACGACGGACCGGACCAGGAGGGGCGCCCTGCGGATCACACACCGCGGCGTCGTTCGACCGGCCGTCTCGCGAGGTCGAACACCTCCTGCGACGAGCGCTCGTCCTCCAACGAGACGGCGAGGGCCGTCCACCTCTCGGCGCACCGGCGCGCGAGGACGGCCACGTCCTCACGGCGGTGCACGGGCACGCACCGTGGATCGCCGACCAGCGCGACTGAGAGGCTGATGACCCGCAGCAGGGTCCGACCGCCCTCACTGCCACGGAAGGAGGGATCAGCGGAGACCCGCCTGACCAGCTCGGACGACGGGACTCCTGGCCCTCCGCGCCGTTCTCGACTGGGAGCTCCTCGATCCGGTGCCCGCGACGGGCAGGGGACCACCTCGGAGACCGGGGGACCGGTGACCTCGGCGACGAGCGCGACGGCGCGGGTGCCGCGTGTCCACTGCTGACCCAGCGCATCACGGACGAGCTTGACGGTCGAGGCGGACACGCCGCCGGCAGCGGCCGCCTGCCTGAGGGAGCACCCCGGGTGGTCGGCGAGGTACCGCTCCACCGCACGACGTCGCGCGATCCCGTCGACGGGACGGCTGCGCCCGTCCCGGCCGGTGCGCATGGGGGTCTCCTCATGGTCACCCGTCCGGCGAAGAGCAGCGACCGTCGACGTCGATAGGCAGGCGTGGTCCGCGACCACGCCGTCGGACCAGTCCGGATGGGACGTCAAGATCCTGCGGGCAGCCGCGCGACGGTCTTCGAGCGTCAGAGGCAACCCGTGGCGGGCATTGCGCCGCACCGCCTCGACGAAGGCGTCCTCCGCGTCGCCGTCGAAGTACTCGACGCGGACGTGCGTCGCGCCGCTGCGCCTCGCGGCTGCCAGTCGGTGCTGGCCGTCGACGACGCGGAGACTGCCCCGATGCACGAGGACGGGAGGCAGCGCCGCCAGCACCTGGACGAGCTCCGCCACGTGGGCGTCGTCGAGGGGTCCCCGTCTCGGGGAGAGGGCTTCGCCCAGGTCGACGACGGCCATGAGTGCCGTCTCTGCGACCACGCCGGTCAACGACGACCGGCCGCCGTCAGCACCGATGACACCTCGAAGTCGGTCCATGAGCTACCCCCCGTTCCGGCGGACGTGGCGTTGATCTCATGTCTCGGTGACCTCGGCCGTCCCGGCCGAGCCGTGTGATCTAGGTCACACGTCGGCGCCGGTCGCGGCAGGAACGACCGACCCGCTCGACGCGCTCCGGTCCGGAAGGCCTCCTCGACCCGCGCGCTCGTCCTGGTCCCGGTCCGGCACGTAGCCGAGGCGACGCGCGAGGTCTTCGGCCGACGGCGGCGCCCCAGTCGTCGCCCCGCCCCCGGGCGCCGCCCCCACGTCCTCAGCCAGCAGCTCGTCGTCCATCACGAGGGCGGACAGCCGCTGGCGCGCTCGCCACAACCTCGTGCGGACCGTGGAGGGTGAGGCGCCGAGCGCCGTCGCCACCTCCTCGACGGACAGACCCGCCCAGCACACCAGCTGGAGAACCTCCTGCTCGCGGGGCGTGAGCTGGTCGTGGACCCGGCGAGCCGAGTCCGCCTCGACGACCTGGGTGGCGGGATCCGGCCCCACCACAGGGATCCCGGACTGCAGCGCCTCGCGGATGCTCCGTCCCAGGTCGAGCACCCGACGGTCCTTGCGCTGGGCCTGGGCCAGCTGTCGCCTCGCGATGCCGAAGACCCACGCCCGCAGCCCGTCCGGCTCGTCGGGAGCACGGTCCCGTCCGCGCCACAACGCTGCGAACGTCTCCGCCACGACCTCCTCCGCCGTCGCTCGTGAGCAGCGTCGGGACGCGTACCGCAGGACCTGGGCCTGCATCGCCACGAAGGTCCGCTGGTAGACCTCTTCGTCCATCTAGTCCCCCGGTCGCTGACAGGCCCGACAAGCCTGTCCATCCCGGCATCCTGGCGCAGCAGCACCGGGCACGGACGCGAACCGGACGATCGAGGAACCGGGTGACTCGACGACGCGGCCCTCGTCAACGGCGCCGTCACCGACTTCACCGACCGCTACGGCACCGAGCACCACGTCGCTCCGTCGGACGGCCGGTGGCTCGACCTCGTCGTCTCCGTGACGAACGAGGGCCTGCTCCCGGTGCGCCTCGACGTCGTCCCGTCGCTCGCCGCCGACGAGCCCGTGCGAGTCCTCGAGGACGTGCGCGTCGCCGTTCCCGTCGACGACGCGCGCGCCGTCCGCGACGGCGTGGTCCTCGAGCCCGGGCGGTCGCTGCCCATCCGCATGACAGGCCGTCTGCCGACGTCCTGCGGGAGCCCGGTGCCGCCCGTCGAGGCCGGCGGCTGGACCGGCACCGACCGCCTCGTCCACCCGCACGACGACCTGCTCGGCCTCCCCCCGCCGGGCCGACCCCGCCACCTCGTTCACCGTGGCGCTCGACGGACCACTCGGCTGCCCCGGGCCGTGACCGCGGCGACGTTCACCAGGGCACGACGCCCGCGTCCTCGAAGAAGCCGCCGGTCGGGCCGCCGTCCGGGAGCGTGGCGAGCCGGACCGGTGTCCGCGCGCCCTCCTGCGGCGTCCCCGTCCCGCGGAAGCCGTTGAGGTCCGTGGCCACGAAGCCCGGGCACGCGGCGTTCATGAGGATCCCCGTGCCCTCGAGCTCGTGGACGTACTGGAGCATCACGGCGTTGAGGAAGGTCTTCGACGGCGCGTACGCCACCGCGACCGGCCCCTGGGCCGCCGCGTCCGCGGGGGCCGCCTGCCGGGTCAGCGACCCGACGCCGCTGGAGACGTGGACGACGCGCGGCGACGCCGCCCGGCGCAGCAGCGGCAGCACCGCGTTCGTGACGCGGATGACGCCGTAGACGTTCGTCTCCACCACCGTCCGGACGACGTCGAGGTCGACGGCCGAGGGCTGCTGCGGCAGGGACCCGGTGATGCCGGCGTTGTTGACCAGGACGTCGAGCCGACCCTCCTGCCGCTCGAGGAGCTCCGCCGCCGCCCGGACGCTCGCGTCGTCCGTGACGTCGAGCGGCACGCCGAAGGCGTCCACCCCGCTCGCGCGCAGCCGCGCGACGGCGTCCTCGCGCCGCGCGTCGTGCCGCGCCCCGACGCCCACGCGGAGCCCGAGGGCGCCGAGGCCGGCCGCGATCTCGTAGCCGATGCCCTTGTTCGCCCCGGTGACCAGGGCCGTCGTCGTCTCGCTCATGCCCACGAGCGTGCGCGCGGGGCGGGACGGCCGTCCAAGACCGCACGGGCCGCAGCGATACCGCACGGGTATGGGCGCGCGTAGCGTGCCGGTCGTGGAGTCACGGGAGCTGCGGTACTTCGTCGCCGTCGCCGAGGAGCTGCACTTCTCGCGCGCCGCCGAGCGCCTGGGCATGGCGCAGCCGCCGCTGTCGCGGGCGGTCGCCCAGCTCGAGCGCCGGCTAGGGACGCCGCTGCTCGAGCGCAGCAGCCGCTCGGTGGCGCTCACGGAGGCCGGGGCGGTGCTGCTGCGCGAGGGCCGGGCGGCCCTCGACGCCCTGGAGGCGGCCGAGCACCGCACGCGGCGCGCGGCCCCTGCTCCGACCGGGACGCCGGGCATCGCGATCGCGACGAAGGCCGGCGCGTCCGACGAGCTCCTGGCGAAGCTGCTCGACGCCCACGCCGCAGAGCCCGGCGCCGTCCCCGTCGAGGTCGTGCTGTGCGGGCCGGGCCAGCAGGCGCGGCTGCTGCGGACCGGCCGGGTCGACGTCGCGCTGCTGCACCCGCCCATCGACGACGTCGAGGGCTTCGACGTCGAGGCGCTGCGCACCGAGGGGCAGGTGGCGCTGCTGCCCGCCGGCCACCCGCTGAGCACCCGCACGAGCCTGCGCCTCGCCGACCTCGAGGACCTGCCCGGCCTGCCCCCGCCGCGCTACCCGCGCGTGGACGGCACCTACCCCGAGGGCCCGGGGTCGGAGGTCCACGACCACGCCCAGCTCGTCCAGCTGGTCTCCCTCGGGCGGACGGCGGTCGTCGTGCCCGAGGTCGCCCGCTCGCACCTGCGCGGGGGCGTCACCGCCGTGCCCGTCGTCGACGCGCCCGAGGTGACGACCGTCATCGCCTGGCCGCCGCACAGCCGGTCCCTCGCCGTCGCCCGGCTCGTGGGGACGGCGACGCGGCTCTGAGACCTCCCCGTCCGCGGGCGGCGGCCTACCAGTCGAGGTGGTAGGCGACGAAGCCCTCGCCCTCGAGCGCCGTGCGCCCGACCTCGACCTCGAGGGACGCCGACGGCACGTCGGTCGCGAGGACGCGCGTGGTGTCGAGCTCGAGGTCCCCGCTGACGTCGCGCAGCGCGAGGTCGGCCTGCGACGGGTCGACGCCGAGGTCGGCGACCGCGCCGTCCACGACGGCGCGCAGCTGGCCCTCCGTGAGCCCTCGGCGCACGACGACGACGGAACCCGGCGGGGCGGTGCCGTCGGCGGCGGTGACGACCACGGTGTCGGCGGGCGTCCGCAGCAGGTCCTGCCCGCCGGCGGCGACGAGGACCTCCAGCCCGCCGCCCTCCCGCTCGAGCGGGATCGACGTGCGCCCGTCGGGGAGGGCGAGGTCGGTCCGGGACGGCGGGTCGTCGAGGTCGAGGACGAGCGTGCCGTCGGCCAGCAGCTCGGCGACGGCGGCCCTCTGGGCCTGGCGGCGCTCCGAGGCGCTGCCCCGCTCGTCGGGGGTGGACGGGCCTCCGGTGCACGCCCCGACGAGGACGAGGACGACGAGGAGGACCGCACCGCCGGTGACCCGGGCGGTCGCCGTCACCGCGCGGCCCACGAGCCCCGTCGGCCGCGGTGCGTGACGAGGCCCTCGAGCGGGTCGTCGCCCGGAGCCGGCAGGTCGTCGCCGGCACGCGTCGTGCTCGCACCCACCGGACCACCCCCTCACGACGACCGTAGCGACGAGAGCGCTCCCCGCCGGGCGTCACGGGCGCCCGGCACCCGACCGGGGGCTCAGCCGACCACCACCACGACCTTGCCCGCGACGCGCCCCTGGGCGCCCTCGGCGTGGAGCGCGGGCAGCTCGTCGAGGGGGATGCGCCGGTCGACCTGGACGCGCAGCTCGCCGGCGTCGACCATCCGCACGAGCTCGGCCAGGCGGTCGCGGTCGGGCAGGACGAAGACGGTCGCGGCCGTGACGCCGCGCGCATCGTCGCTCGGGGTGGCCATGAAGGCGGTCGTGCTGACGACCTTCCCGCCGTCGCGGACGAGCGCCACGAGCGCGGCGAAGCGCTCGGGCTCGACCGGGGCGAGGTTGAGCAGGACGTCGACGGGCTCGGCCACCGCGTCGAGCAGGTCGGTCGTCGTGCGGTCGACCACCTCGTCGGCCCCGGCGGCGAGCACGGCGTCCCGGCTGCGCGGGCTGACGGTCGCGACGACGTGCACCCCGGCGCGCTTCGCCAGCGCCACGGCGTAGGTGCCGACGACGCCGCCCGCGCCGTTGACGAGCACCCGCTGCCCGGCCGTCAGCTCGCCGTCGTCGAAGAGCGCCTGCCACGCCGTCAGCGCCACCGACGGCAGGGCCGCGGCGTCGGCGAGCGGGAGGGTCGTCGGGGCGGCGACGAGCGCGTCGACGGGGGCGAGGACGAACTCGGCGGCCCCGCCGTCGCGCTCCATGGGCAGGAACCCGACGACGGCGTCGCCCACCTGCCAGCCGCTGTCGCCGCCGCCGTCGGACGGGCCGACGGCGTCGACCGTGCCGGAGACGTCGTAGCCCGGCACGTGCGGCAGCTCGACGGGGATGGGGAGGAAGCCGCCGCGCATGCCGCCGTCCGCGGCGTTGTACGCCGAGGCCGCCACCCGCACGCGGACCTCGCCCGGGCCGGGCTCGGGCGTCTCGACCTCCTCGGCCCGCAGGACCTCGGGGCCGCCCGTCTCGTGGAAGCGCATCGCCTTCATCTCATCGCCTGCTCTCGCGTCGTGGTGGGGTGCCGACCGTGTCGGCGTGCGCCCACCGTGGCGCTCCGCGCGACGGCGTACCTGGGCCAGGTCGGCCCACCCTCACGACCCCGACGTGGCCCGCCCCAGCCCTCTCAAGGCACGTCGTCGACACATGGCCGACCGAGGCGCCCCTCCTCCGCACGTCGTCGTCACGTCGCCGCCCGGAGCCCCTCCCCGGGAGCACTTCGACGACGACGTGGCTCAGGAAGGCCGACCCGCACAGCACATCGACGACGAAGTGCCTGGAGGGGAGATGGGGGCCGCGAGCACGAAGCCCTCCCGCCCGAGCAGCGCGCGGGGGCACACTCCCGCCGTGACGGGACGCGCGTTCGGCACCGCGGTGCGCCAGCTGCGCGAGGCCGCCGACCCGTCCGCCGCCGGGGTGCCGCTCGGCGTCGGCGGCCGGCGGGTCCGCGGGCTGCGGCGCGAGGAGCTCGGCGAGCTGGCCGGGATGTCGGCCGACTACGTGCGCCGGCTCGAGCAGGGCCGCAGCCACCCCTCCGCCGCCGTCGTCGACGCGCTCGCCCGGGCGCTGGGGGCGGGCCGCGCGGACTACGAGCGCCTGTGCGTCCTCGCCGGGTACGCCGCCGCGGACGGCCAGGTCCCGGCCGACCTCGGCCCCGGGGCCACCCGCCTCCTGGAGCGCTTCTCGGACACCCCGATGTTCGTGGCCGACGCGGCGATGAACCTGCTCGCCGTCACGAGCCCCTTCCTGGCGCTCGAGCACTGGGAGCGCACGGGGGACCGCTTCGAGTGGAACGTCGCCTGGCGGCAGTTCTGCAGCCCCTTCGCCAACTTCCGGCAGTCGGCCGCCGACGCGACCGACCACGAGGCCATCCTCGCCGCGCGCCTCAAGGACGCGGCGCTGCGCTACCCGCGCGACGCCGGGCTCGCAGCGCTCGTCGACGACATCCGCTCCCGCAGCTCGCTCTTCGACGGGCTCTGGCGCGACTCGCGACCGGTGACGGCGTACGGCAGCAGCGCGACCTTCCTGCGCTCCGACGGCGAGCCCGTGACGCTCGTCGGCGACCTGCTCGCGATCCCGGGCGACGACCTCGGGGCGCTGGTGCTCACCGCCGCGCCCGGCTCGCGGGACGAGGCCCGGCTGGCCGAGGTGGTCTCCGCCGCGGAAGGACCGCCGGTCGTGCACCTCGACGGCCCTCCCGCGGGCTGAGCGCGGCCCTGACGACGGCCCGCACCCGCGGCGCTCAGCGCCGGGTGCGCCGCCGCGGCCCGGCGTGCTCGCGCACCGGCGCCACCTCGGCGACGCGGACGTGCTCGTAGACGACCGAGGTGCGCACGTCGACGATCTCGGGCCGCTCGGTGAGGCGGTCGATGACGAAGGCGTACAGGTGGTCGTTGTCGGGCACGGCGACGTGGACGAGGAAGTCCTCGGTGCCGCTGGTGACGAAGACGCCCACGACCTCCGGCAGGGCGGCCACCCAGGTGCGGAAGCCCTCGATGCGGACCCGCGACGGCGGCCGGACGCGGACGGCGATGAGCGCCTGGACGGGGCGCCCGATCCGCGCGAGGTCGACGTCCAGGCTCGCGCCGCGGATGACCCCGCGCTCGCGCAGCGACCGGGTCCGCTCGAGCGCCGTGGTCGGCGAGACGCCCACGGCCGCGGCCACGTCGCGGTTCGTCCGCCGTGCGTCTGACTGCAGGACCCGCAGGATCGCCGCATCGACGTCGTCCATGTCCACCATGGCGGCAGGTTAGGCGGACGACGTACGGATCGGCCGCGCGAGATGCCCGCACCGGCTTAGCGTTCGCGACATGAGCAGCACGATCGACGCCGCAGCGGCGTCCGAGGCGTCCGTCGTCCCGACCGTCGGCTTCACGCCCGACGAGGTCCGCACCGGGGAGCCGACCCGCTCCGCCCGGCTGAAGTGGGTGGTCGTCGTGGCGGAGGGGCTCGAGCCCGGGCGCGCCGTCAACGCGGCGGTGTGCGTCGCGAGCGCCACCGCCCGGGCCGTCGAGGGGCTGCTGGGCCCCGACGCCGTCGACGCGTCGGGCTCGACCCACCCCGGGCTGCCGTGGGCGGGGTGCAGCGTGCTCGTGGCCCCCCGCGAGCACCTCGCCGCCGTGCGCGCGAAGGCGGCGCGGTCCGAGGGCGTCCACGTGAGCGACATGCCCGCTGCGGCCCAGTCGACGCGCGTGTACGACGAGTACCTGGCGGCGGTGGGCGCCGCGGAGGCCGAGGAGCTCGACCACCTGGCCGTCAGCGTGGTCGGGCCGCGCGAACGTGTCGACGAGGTCGTCGGCCGGCTGCCGCTGATGCCGTGAGGCGCGCGGCCGGGCGTCGTCGCCCCGCAGCCGATCTATCGTCGTCACCATGGTCGACAGCCCCGCCCCCGCCGCACCCGCCGCCGCTGCGACCACCTCGCCGGGCACCTACCGGACGGCCGACGGCTCGGCCGTCCCCTTCCCCGAGGCCCTCGACGCGTGGACGAGCGCGGCCTTCGCCGTCCTCACCGCCCGCGCCCGCACCTACGGCGCGACCGTCACCTACGGCGACCTCGCCCGCGCCCTCTTCGCGCGCTCCGGCGTCGCGACGAGGTCGTTGCTGCAGAGCTGGATCGGGGACGTCCTCGCACGGGTCGCCGACGCCTGCGCCGCCCCGTCGAACGACCACCCGCCGCTGGACGCCCTGGTCATCCGGGGGACGGACGGCGCCGTCGGCGGCGGGTACGCCGACGCGGTCGAGCGGAACAGCGGCACCCGGCCCCGCGACGTCGAGCAGCACGCCGCCGAGGCGCGCCTCGCCTGCTACCGCGCGCTCTCCCGCGACCTCCCCGAGGACGGCGGCCACCCCGTCCTCACGGCCCGCACCACGGCGCAGCCCCGTCGGCGCACCGCGGTGGCGAAGCCCGCCAAGCCGGCCCCCGCACCCGAGCCGCTGCCCGCCGTCTGCCCCAGCTGCTTCACGCAGCTGCCGCGCAGCGGGCAGTGCGACACGTGCGACTGACCTGACCGGCAGCACCGTGCCAGGGCCTCTTACGACGCCGTCGACGAGAGCGGACTTCGCGGGCCTGGGAACGGCGCGCCGTCCCTCGAAGTCCGCGGGTCGTGGTGATGGCGACGGGCGTCGTCCCGCGGCTGGAGGGCGGCTACACCTGCCGCTGAGGCGCTCCCGCCCTCAGCCCCCGCCGCAGCGCGGTCGCGAAGGACGGCGTCGTCGGCACCTCGGGCACGAGCGCCGCCTGGTAGGCGTGGTACGCGTCGGGCTTGCCGGCCCAGGTCTGCGACGTCGGCACGTTGTCCGGGTCGAGCTCGTGGTGCCAGGAGCCCCGCTCGTGGTCCACGAGGCAGCGGTCGGCGTACGCCCACCACGCGGCCGCCTCGGCGGCGTAGCGGCTCCCGCCGGTGGTGCGCTCCAGCACGGACGCCGCGGCCACGGCCTCGGCCAGCACCCAGTGCAGGCGGTTCCGGACGACGGGCCGGCCCGACCAGTCCGTCGTGTAGACGAAGCCGTCCGCGCCGTCGACCGCCCAGCCGTCGGCGACGGCGCGGTCGTGCAGGGCCACGGCGGCGTCCACGAGCCCGGCCGGGGCGCGCTGGCCGAGCGTGGCGTCCACCGCCACGAGCAGCCGCGCCCACTCCAGCCCGTGCCCGACCGTCGCGCCGTAGGGGCGGAACTTGTCGGCCGGGCGGTCGCGGTTGTGCTCGAGGAGGGGCGACCAGTCGGCGTCGAAGTGCTCGGGGATGCGCCAGCCGTTCGCCCGCGCCCACCCGACGACGCGCGCCGCCATCCGCCCGGCGCGGAGAGCCCACCGCTCGTCACCGGTGACGTCGGTGGCGGCCAGGTACGCCTCCACGGTGTGCATCACCGCGTTGACCCCGCGGTAGGGGTCGGCGCGCGTCCACGCCTGGTCCCACCGCTCGACCACGAGACCGGTTGCCTCGTCCCAGAAGCGGCGCTCCTGGACCTCGAGCGCCTCGGCGAGCAGCCGTTCAGCCCCCTCCACCCCGGCCGCGAGGGCGGAGGACCCGGCGAGGACGACGAAGGAGTGCGCATAGGCCTGCTTGGAGTCGTCGACGGGGCCGTCCGCCCCGACGACGGCGGACCACCCGCCGTGCTCGGCGTCCCGCAGCGGGCCGAGCAGCGAGCGCACCCCGTGCGCGACGAGGTCGAGCATCTCCGCGCGGCCGGGCCCGCCGGGCGCGGGCGGCTCGTTCGCGAGGGCCCCGAGGGCGAAGACGTGCGTCATCCTGCAGGTGACGTACAGCTCGACCGGAGACGCGGGGTCGACGCCCCCGACGTCGTCGAGGTTCCCGAAGCCCAGGTCGTGCCGGGAGCCCGCCGCGAAGCGCAGCAGGTCCGCTCGCTGGTCGGCGAGGTGGTCGGCGCTGCCCGGGAGGATCACCGGTCCAACGTAGGCCCGAGCGGCGGCGTCGCCGGGAGGGCGGCGCGACGACGTGCTCGCGGCCGCCTCCACCCGGGACGTGCGGAGGACCTCGTCCCGTGACCGGTCGCCGACCGTGCTGCGCGAGCTCCGCGGTCGACCCGACCCCGACCCGTGACCCGTGTGCGGAGCCCCGTCTCGAGCGTCTACCCGCGCTGCGTCCACCGGCGCTCGACCGTCCGCCGGTGCGTCGCGTCGTCGACCCACGCGTCGCTGCGCCGGCTGCGGCTCACCCGGACCGACGGCGCCCGGTCGGCGTCCTCGAGCGCGAGCGAGCTCTCGGCCTCGTCCCAGTCGTCCCTCCGAGCGGCGGTGACGCAGCGGTAGTGCACCCGGGTCGGCTGCTCGAGGCGGCGCCACAGCTCCGCAGGCACCGTGACGGTGGTCTCCAGGGCCCTGCCCGTGGAGGTCATGCCCTGCTCCCACGTGGCGGCGAAGGTGCCCGGCGTGCGCGTCCGCCCCGTCGCGGCGGGCCAGAACAGCCTCGGGTCGGTGGCCAGCTCGAGGGCCACCCACGGGTGCCGGCCCGACCGCACGCGGAAGGCGGGCGCGGGCTCGCCGACGGACCACTCCTCGGGTCCGAGCACCGCGGGCCAGTCGCGCTCGGCGGCCTCCTCCCGCTCGACCCGTCGGCGGCCGCGTCGTCGGGCCTGCTGTCGCGCCCAGTCGTCGAAGCCCTCCTCCGAGAGCTCGGCGCCGGTGTACACCCACGTCGCGAGCGTGCCCCGCAGGTCGACGTGGGTGGTGGTGCTGCCCAGGCCGAGGCCGATGTCGAGGCCGAGGTGCTCCAGCGCGAGCTCGGCGACCTCGAGCGGCGTCAGGCCCTTGACGCGGATGTCCGCCGCCCGACCGACGAGGTGCTGGCTGCGGCGAGCACCGCCCACGGACGTGTTGAGCGCCGGTGGGCGGTAGGCCGAGCGCACCGTCAGCGGCGCGCCGGCCGCGGACCGCATGGCCTGCAGCCCCTCCACCAGCTCGACCGACACCCGCGCGTAGCGGTACGGGCCCGACTGGGCGGCCAGCTCCCGCAGGCTGAAGCTGGCGGCCAGCTTCTCGTCGAGGCGCCCCGACGTGTCCAGCAGGGCGACGATTCCGTTCGCGACGGGGTCGCCGTAGTCCGCGCCGTCCTGGGGGTCGTCGACCTGCGCGAAGCGCGCACCGCTCGGGAAGCGCAGCGTGGTGGTGGACGAGGGCTCCTCGGTGATCCTCGTGCTGGGCGCCGAGGCGGCCGCCGCGTCAGGTGTGCTGTAGGCCAGGTCGGCGCCGTGGGCGTCGTCCGCCGCGAGGGCCCGGTAGGCGAGGACCTCGGCGTGCCGCAGCCGCTCCCAGACCGCCCCGGGCAGCGTGTAGGGGCTCGAGGTCTCCGGCCCGTCCTCCCAGGAGGAGAAGAAGGTGGAGTCGGTGCGGCGGTGGCTGTGCGCGGCGTCGAGCAGCTCGGCCTCGGTGGCCACCTCGACGGCGAAGAGCGAGCGCCCCCCGGTGTCGACCTGGAACGTCGGCGGCGGGCCGAGGCGGGGAGCCACCGCCGGGCCCGTCACCCGCACCGGGCCGAGCGCGGTACCCGGACCCGCCGCCTGACGGCGCACGGCCTCGTCGACGGCGGCGGCGGCGTCGACCCGGCCGTGGCCGAAGCGGGTGCTGTGCCCGTCGGCGTCGTACTCGTCCGCACCCCCGACCTTCGCGGCGGTCGAGAGCAGGACGTCGCGCACCTCGGCGGCCGTGAGCGCGGGGTTCGCCGACAGCACGAGCGCGGCGACGCCGGCCACGAGGGGCGTGGCCGACGAGGTGCCGCCGAAGGTGGCGGTGTAGCCGTCGTCGCCGTGGGGCTCGGACCCGTCGTTGTAGCCGTCGCCACCGGGGCGGTCGGTGGTGAAGATCGCGCGGGTGCCGCCGTTGGACGGCGCGGCGATGTCGACCGCGGGGCCGAAGTCGGAGTACCACGCCGGCTCGTCGGCGTCGGTGCTCGCGGCCACCGCGAGCACGTGCGGGCTCGCGGCGTAGCCGTCGGTGGTCATGTCCTCGGACTCGTTGCCGGCGGCGAAGAGCACGACGACGCCCTTGCCGCGGCGGGCGTCCTGCGCGCACCAGCGCAGCACCTCCTCGGTGACGTCCGGCAGCGCGAAGGGCTGGGCGGGGCCCCACGAGCATGAGATGACCTGGGCGCCCTCGTCGACGGCCCACCGGAACATCTCCACCTCGTCGGCCGTGCCGAGCCACAGGGGCGTGCGGGCGGCCACGAGCCCGGCCTCGGGGGCCGCCCCCGAGGCCTTCACCCCGGCGGCGACCGCGACGCCGGCGCAGGCCGTGCCGTGGTTGTCGTCCGGCCCGGCGGGCTGGGCGCCGGCGGCGCCGCCGGCGAAGTCGCGCTGGGCCCGGACCTTGCCGGCGAACTCGGGGTGGTCGACCGCGACCCCGTCGTCGAGGACGGCCACCGTGACGCCCTCACCGCGGGTGCGGGCCCACGCGCCCCGGACCCGGGCGGTGTCCAGGTGCCACTGCTCGTCGTCGAAGGCCGCGCGGTCCTCGCGCGCGCTCCCGGCCTCGGGCTCCGCGACGAGGACGCGCGTCTCGATGCGCCGCACCAGGTCGGGGGAGGCCATGAGCGCGTGGCCGTCGTCGACGAGGCGGTTGGCCAGCGCCACCGGGCCCCGCTCCCCGGACCCCTCGGCCGAGCGCACGACGTAGGCGTTGCCGAGGAAGGGCTTGGCCTCGACGACCGTGGCGCCGTAGCCGTCGAGCAGGCGCTCGACCTCGGCCCGCGGCTGGTCCGGCGGAAAGACGGCGACGACCTGGGGGAGCACGACGGCGACGTGGCGCTCGTCGCCGTCGATGCGCACGAGCGGCGCCGAGAAGTCGACGGCCGAGTCGCGGTCCAGGGCCAGCGCGCCGCCCGACGCGCCCTCCGGCACCCGCAGCACCCGCACGCCGTGCTGGGCGAGGAAGGCGACGCCGCTGGCGCGCCGCACCACCTCGGCGGCGCGGGGCTCCAGGGCCGAGCCGGCGTCGCGCCCGCTCGGCACGAAGCGCACGGCGATCAGCTCCGGGTCCGGACTGATCGGGACGTCCCGTCCGCCGGACCGGTAGGACAGGGCGGCGTCGCTCGCGGTGGTCATCGGTTCCTCCTCGGTGGTGTCCTTGCTCTCAGGTCTGCGCGTCGTCCGTGATGACCACGAAGGCGCTGTCGCTCAGCAGGTGCCGCCGCCAGGCCGCGGAGGGCGCCCCGGCCACCCGGTACTCGACGGCGGGGGACGCGAGCGCCGCGGTGAGCGGCAGCGGGAAGGTCACCTCGGCCGCCGGCGCGTCGGGGCCCAGCACCACCCGCTGGACCTCGTCGAGGCCGGCGACCCGGGCGTCGACGGCCACCTCCTGGTCGCCCGGCTGCTCGTGCAGGAAGACGACGGTGACGTCGACCTCCTCGACGAAGCTGCGGATCTCCTCCACGGTCGCGGGTCCGGTCGAGACCGTCTCGTGGTCGGTCAGGACGACGGCGCCCGCCGGCGGCTGCCACTCGACGGTCGTCGACGCGCCGGCCTCGACCGTGCGCTCGACGGCCGTCGCGCCGACGACGCCGTCGGGGCCGTGCGCGACGAGCTGGTGGAGGACGACCGGCGCCTCCGTCGGGTTGCTGACCACGACGGCGGCGCCGTCGCGCTCGACGCGCAGCGGCCCGGTGGCCCACGGCCCGACGACGCGGCGCAGGTCGACGGCCAGGGAGGACGACACCGACGAGCCGTCGGGGAAGGTGAAGGTGGCCGCGCCGGCCAGCCCGCCGTGGGCCAGCACCCCCCGCAGCACCATCCACTGCGCCACGTCGACACCGGCCCCGAGCCGGAGCGTGCCCCCGGGCAGCGCCGTGGTCTCGAGCCGCGCCCCGAGCGCCGCCACGCCGGCCCACGAGAAGGTGGCGCTGACCCCCGACACCTCGGTCGGCCAGACGAGGGACGCCCGCTCGTCGCGGCGGCGGACCTCGCGGGTCAGGTCGGCGACGTCGAGCGGGCGCAGCGCGGGCTGCAGGCCCGCCTCGAAGAGCACCTCGACCTCGTCGGGGCCGGTGCCGACCGCGGCGTGGAGCACGACCAGGGGCCGGTGGGCCGCCTCCGTCCCGTCGTCGGCCCGCCGCCCCACCTGGTACGCGGTCGGCACGACCAGGTACTGCCCGCCGTCGGTCTGCGACTGGTGCACCCGGGCAAGCGGGGTGCGCAGCCCGGTCACCTCCCGGAACTGGACGTACGCCACCTCCCCCAGCTCGAGCGCCGGCCGGCCGGCCGATCACCGCGAGCGCGTCCCCCCGGCGCTCGACGTAGGCGTCCGGCCGCTCGGCGCAGTCGACCGCCACCGCTGCGCTCTCCGAGCGCGGGAAGCGGCCTGCGGTGAGCCGCGACCTCGTCGTCCCGGGCCGTTGGAACCGCCCGGCGAGCAGGCCCGGGCGGAGAGCGCCCGCGCGGCGCGCGTCGAGCGTCAGCCGCCCCACGCCGAGCGGCACCGAGCGCGTCACCGGGTCGAGGACCAGCGCGTGCGAGGCCAGTCCGGCCTTCGCGAGCTGCGCGCCGAAGACGAGCTTCGGGGGGTCGGTCGTGCTGACCCGCCGGTAGCCCGCGACGGCGTAGCCGACGACGAGCTCGGCGGGCTCGGCGGCCGGGTCCGACAGCGCCCGGTACGCCAGCCGGCTCCACTGGTTGAGGGCCTCGAAGCGGGCGACGCGCGCCCCCTCCCCGCCGGAGACGACGCCCCGCAGCCGGTGCGTCGCCGGGGCGTTGCCCCGGGCGGCGTCCCGGAAGGGCACCGCCAGCTCGACGGTCAGGTCGTGGACGTCGACGGTCCTGCCCGTGCTCGACGGCACCAGGGCGAACGGCACCTCGACGACCGCCCGCAGCGCGGCGGTGCCCTCCGACGTGAGGCCCTCGTCGTGCAGCTCGAGCAGCGGGCCGGTGGCCTCGTCGAGCCGCAACTCGAGCCTCGGCGCGTGCCAGCGCACGTCCGGGTCGGCGTGGTCGGACCACGACGCGGCCCGGGGGTCCTGCACGAGCGGTCCCGGTGCCGGCCGCACGGGCCGGACGGCGGCGGCCATCGCGTTGGAGAGCGCGCCGGAGAGGACGCCGGGCCGGTGCACCGGGCTGGCGGCGAGCACGGCGGTGGGGGTGAGCAGCGTCGAGACCGTGCTCGACGCCAGCGCGAGGGGCCGCGGCGCGGACCGTCGACGGCGGGCCGCGACCCGCCGGGGCGCCACCGGTTCGGGGCCCGTCGCGCCGGCGACCACCAGGTCGACGAGGTCGTCGAGGGAGCGGTGTCCGGACCGCTCGAGCCCCCGGGCGAGCACGTCGGCGAACGGCTGCTGGCACCGGAGCTGCCCCGGGACCCCGACCACGGTGGTGGTGCCGAAGGACAGGGCGTCGGCGGCGGCGGGCCGCGCGCCGAGCACGAGCCCGTCGGCGGTCTCGTCGCCGAGGAAGGTCCGCCACTGCCAGAGCAGCTCGGCAGCGGCGACCGCCAGCTGCGCCGGGGGGGCGGGCGGGTCGGCGGTCGCCGTCACCAGCCCGTCGGCCACCAGCCGGCGGGCCACCTGGACGAAGCCCAGCCGCGTCACCTCCTCCCCCGTCACCCCCAGGCCGTCGTGCAGGTCCCGCCACCGACCGGCCAGGTGCAGCCGGGTGCTCGTCGGCTGCTCGACGACCTCGAGGCACGTGCGCACCACGAGCGCCGGGTCACCGGCGAGCGCGGCCACGAGGAGCCGGGCGGGGTGCTCGCCGAGCGTGCCGGTGAGGTTCGCCGTCCCGGCAGCCGTGACCGGCACCTGCAGGTGCGCACCACCCGCCTCGACGAGCTCGACCAGGCCGGACCGGGGTCGCAGCGCCTCGACCGGGCTCCCGACCAGCCCGGCGACCTCCTCGCGCTGCGCCGGGCTCGCCACCACCGACAGGTCGAGGCGCAGGTTGGCGGCGCAGACCAGGTGCCCGACGGCGTGCTCGTCGGAGCGGGGGTGGCGGCGCAGCACGAGGGCGAGGACCGGGCCGAGCACCTCACCGACAGCGGGGCTGACCGCCACAGCGGGCCGGGCGTCCGCGCCGCTCCCGTGCACAAAGGCCAGGGTCCCGTCGCTCAGCTCCAGCGATCGGACCTGCTGGGCGACGTCGCCCCGCCCTCCGTCACCGCGCATGTCCGGTGAACTCGGGTGGCGCCGGAGGGGAGGCGGACAGGTCGTACCCGTCGACGGTCACGCGCCGCTCAGCGGACCTGCCCGACCCGTTGGGGGTCGACCCGTTCGAGGTCGGCCGCTCGCCGGACGCCTGGCGCTCGCGGGGCTGGCCTCGCTCACCTCGGGCGTCCTCGCTCCCGCTGGGCAGCGAGAGGACCTGCTCGCGGCGGAGCGCCCGGGGCTGACCGGTGCCCTCGGTGCCCGGCCTGGGCACGGAGACGGTCAGGGGGCCGTTGCCGAGGCCCGACAACCAGGTGTCCTCGTCGTGCCCCCATTCCATCCCGTCGGTGAAGAGCGTGCCCTTCACGACGACCCTCACCTGGTACTCGTACGCGGGCACGTAGTCGGGGTCGCCGGTGTAGATCTTCAGCCGGCGCGGCACGTCCTGGTCGGTGCCGTTGAAGGAGAACGTCACGACCTCGCGCGCGCGGCCGTCGACCGTCGTGCCCAGCGGGCGCACCGACACCTCGACGACCTGGCTGCTGCCGTCGAGCACGACGCCGAGCTGGATGGGCCCGACCTCGAGCACGCCGGCGTTGTCGGCCCGCACGTCGACCGAGATCTCGTCCGACAGCCGCGGCTCCGGGTCGAGGTCGACGGTGTTCCGCTCCACGACGACCCGGTTGTAGGGGTCGGCGAGCGCCGAGCTGCTCTCGCCGAGGATGACCTTGCGGCGGACGTAGGTCTGGTCGGGCTCCCAGCCGTCCGGCCGGTCGCTCATCTCCTCGTCCGTGAGCTGCACCCACTCGGGCTCCCAGACCTGGTCGGCACCACCGGCGGGCACGAACTGGTTGCCCTTCCAGCCGATCTCGCCGCGGGTGTTCGGGTAGCCGAACTCGACGGCGAGACCCTTGACCGGATCGCCGGCCCACTGCTGCTCGGGGTCGGGCAGCCAGTTGGCGACGGGCCGGGTGATGCGGCGCACCTTGCGGTTGAGGTCGCCCAGCGAGACGAGGTGGAAGTACTTGCCCGCCGCCTGCTCGTCGGCGGCGATCTCGCGACGCAGGCCCTCCAGCGTGCTGGAGATGACGTCCTGGCGGTTGTACTTCCAGATCTGGCTCTCCGTGTACCGGAGGTCGACCAGCTCCTTCTTCTTGACGACCTTCATCGCCACGCCGAGGTTCCACCAGCCCTTCTTCTTGCGGGCCTCGGCCGCCTCCACGGGCGTCGCCGGTGCGAAGATGGTCTCCTTGGCGAGGTCGATGAACTTCTGCGTGACGAGGTCCTTCGTCTTCTCCAGCCGCTCGGCGACGGCGTCGGCGCCCGGGACGGTCTGGTCGACGACCATCGTCACCTCGATGTCGCCGGAGCGCTGCATCTCCTCGAGCTGGACGGCGACGTCCGCCGCGAAGAAGGCGACGCCGCCGGTGGCCTCGGCCGAGAAGTGGTCGAGGCACTTCTGCCAGTGCCCGACGATGCTGATCTCGACGACCGGTGTCGCCATCGGGATCATCAGCGTCTGGCTGACGAAGAAGGGGCTGGCGTTGCCGTGCATCGCCGCCCAGACGAGCTCGGACGGGATGCCGCCCAGCAGCCCGCCGTAGGCGTTCTCCCCGCCGGTGATGGAGCCGGGCCCGATGCCGTCGAGCTGCACCGCCCACAGGTCGAGGTTCGACGTGCCGCGCAGGTCTCGGTCGGCGACGATCCCGCGCTTCGTGCGCAGGCTCCGCTCGAGGCCCGAGCCCGGGTCGTCGACCGGGGTGGCGTCCTGGAGGCCGGGGCTGTCCGGGGCCAGGCTGCTCATCGACGCGGTGTTGCTGCGCACCGGCACCATCGTGATGTCCGGCTGCCGGTTGCCGAGGACCCGCCAGAAGGGCCGGCTGTCGCCGCGGAGCCGCTCGGTCACCTGCTCCTGCAGCTGGGCCATGACGGCGGGTGGCATGCGGCTGGTGACGGTGAGGTTGAGCAGGCCGCCGACCGTCTCGGTCGTCTCCTCCACGCCGACGTGGGACTCGTCGAGCACCCCGCGGAAGTGCGTGTGCGAGAACTTGAAGTCGCCGGTGTCGGGGAACCGCGCGAGCCGGAGCTGCTGCGGCGACCAGTAGAACTGCGGGGGTTGCCCGTCCCGCTGCAGCTCCTCGTTGTTGAGGTCGGGGAAGAGCCTGACCGCGTAGCCCTCGCCGCCCCCTCCTCCGTCGTCCAGCACGTACTCCTCGAAGCCGCCGGCCTCCATCGGTCCGCCTGCCCGGGCCATGTCGTCCTCCTCGTGGTCGCTGTGGGGCACGCGCGCCCTCGTGCACGTGCTGCTCGTGGCACGCCCTCGG
This sequence comes from uncultured Pseudokineococcus sp., assembly GCF_947499845.1. Classification (GTDB taxonomy): domain Bacteria; phylum Actinomycetota; class Actinomycetes; order Actinomycetales; family Quadrisphaeraceae; genus Pseudokineococcus. The sequence goes on along the minus strand of NZ_CANMPM010000003.1, from coordinate 19,426 downwards.
CGTGCTGCACCTGCTGCGGGCCCGTCTCCGGGAGACGACGCCGTCCGCCTCGGACGTGGCGGGCGGCACGTCGGTCTGCTCGCACCGGACCGGCTCTCGGGCAGGAGTGCACGCTAGGAGCGCGGCGGGCGCCCGGTCTTGACGCACGGCGCCATCACGACGGCGTCGGACCCACCGGCGCGGTGACCGCCGCGCGGACGGCTGAGGGCGTGCTGCCGGTCCATCGTCGGAACGCCCGGCAGAAGGCGCTCTGCTCGGAGAAGCCGGCCAGCTGGGCGATCTCGGCGAAGGGGCTGTCGGTGTGCACGAGCAGCACCTCCGCCACCTCGCGGCGGGCCTGGTCGACGAGCCCGGAGTAGGCCATGCCGCGCTCGGCCAGCCGGCGCTGCAGCGTCCTCTCGCTCATGCCCAGGCGTGACGCCGTCAGCGTCATGCGCGGCACCCCGCCACCGAGGTCGTCCACCACGGCCTCGCGCACGCGCCCCTCGAGGGTGGTCGCCTCGTGGGTGCGCCGCCACGCCTCTCCGGGACGGAGGGGGAGGTGGTCGCACAGACCCTCGTCGGCCAGCCGCGTCGGCGTCCGCAGAGCGGTCTCGTCGAGGACGACGACGTTCTCCGGGGCGCCGAAGCCGACCGGGCACCCGAACAGGCGGCGGTAGTCAGCGGTCGAGGCGGGACGCTGGTGGCGGAAGCAGACCGCCCGCGGCCGCACCGGCGAGGCCGCGACCTGGCCCAGCATGGCGACGAAGGCGGCCAGACCGCACTCGTTGGCCATGCGCAGGCCCGGCCGGTGGTGGTCGCGGCGCAGCACGAGCTCGCCGCCGCCGGTCGTCTCGCGCAGCTCGTAGGTGGCTGAGCCGGTGGCCGCGCGGTACCAGCGCGCCGAGCGCTCCAGCGCCTCCCGCACGCAAGTGGCCGTCTCGAGCACGAGCCCCAGCACGCCGTACCGGTCAGGGGTGACCACCGCTGCGAAGCGGACCGGCAGGTCCGCGCCGCCGTGGGTGGCCATCCGCTCGACGAGGCCCCACGCGTCGTCCGCCGGGATCACGACGGGGTCGTCGGCGCGGGGCTCGACCGGCAGCCCCACGCTCGCGAGCAGCTGGTCCTGCTCGAGGGGGCCGGCGTAGGCGGACACGAGCAGTCGCACGACGCTCGCGGACTGCAGAGCCATGCGCCTTCGCCGCCTCACCGGCCGATACCTGAGCGATCCGGACGAAGGTCATGGTGCCGGAGGTGTCAGCGACCCAGGAAGACCCTGCAGGCGCCGACGACGACGCCGGTCACGGCCACCGGTCCGGCACCCGCGGCGAGCGGCAGCCGCGACGCGACGCGCCTCCTGCCGGCTGGTGCGCACGTGCGGCACCCGCTGCCGTCGGCCCTCACAGTGCCGCTGCCCGCGCGCTCCCGTCGGTCGCCCCTGCGCCCCGGCCCCTTGTGGCGTCGAGGCGGCACTGCCGCGGCTCGCCGAGCGAGGTCCATCTCGGGCTCGTCCTCTCCGACCGCCTCACCCCCGCGGCGCGACCACCGGCACGTCGTAGGGCCGGTCCTGCACCCCGGTGCCGTAGGGACGCAGCTCGGCGAGGAGGTCGGTGTCCTCGACGAGCGGCGTCACGCGGGAGCGCCATCCGCGCAGGCGCTGCCGTGGGCCGGCGGCGCCGAAGAGGACGACGGCCAGGGCGCGCGCCGTCGGGTCGTGGCGGACGGGAGCGACGAGACCGGGGAAGCCCGCCGCGCGCACGGCGCGCGCCCACCGCTGCGGCAGCGCGTAGTCGTCGCCCGCCACGAGGTCGAGGGCCGCGCCGAGGGCCCGCGCGCCCGGGGCGTGGAGGTCGGCGAGCGCCGACGGTCCCCCGGTGCGCTCGGCGGTGACCATCCGGCGCCGCTCGACGTCGACCCGGTCGACGAGTCCCGTGCCGCGGAAGACCTCCAGCCACGCCCCCGCGCGGCGGTCGCTGAGGTAGCAGGATCCCGCGGGCGCGGGCAGGTCGAAGCGTCTCGGGCCGAGGGCGCCCGCCGTGGCGCTGGAGAAGAACAACGGCTCCCGCGGGCGCCCCTCGTCGTCGCGCGCCCGGACGACGCGGTGGACGGCGTCACCGGTGCTGACGTCGTGCCGAGGCAGTCCCCCGAGCGACGCCGGCGGTGCGGTCGCCGGCATCAGGCGGCCAGCGCCCGCGCCCAGTCGCGGGCCGCGGCGACCACCACGTCCTCGGCCCCCTCACGCAGCAGCTGCACCGGCGTCGTGCCCCCCAGGTCCGGCTGCGGGAACACGAGCCAGGACGCCAGGGTCCACCGGGACACCAGGGGCTCGGGGACCTCGCGCAGCACGGCGTCCAGCCCCGGCAGCGGTGAGCCGCCGGAGAACTGGAAGGTCGGGTAGACGACCCGCCCCGACCCCGTAGTGAGCGCCAACAGGCCCCGACGCTTGCTCACGGCCTGCTTGGAGACGAGCCGACCGGATCGCGACAGCAGGTGGCGCACGCCGTCGACGTCGTAGAAGCCACCGAGGTGGTCGGTCCACCGCTCGGCCGCGTCGAGCACGTGGTCGACCGCGGCCCGTGCGGCCGAGGCGGCGTCCACCCGGGCGAGCGCGGCGCCGTCGGGGTCGCGGAGCACGAGCTCGCGGAGCACCTGCTCGACGAAGGACCGCTGGGCGCCCGTGGTGGGCGCCGGGGTCGAGGACGGGAGGGCGTCCGGGACCGTGGCTGCGTCCGTCATGAGCACCCCTGTCCTCGTCCACCCCGTCAACCCGAAGTGCGCCTCTCCCTCAACGCCGTCGACCCTGCGGAGGGGGCGCGGGTCGACCGTGCGTCGCGCGTGGTGCCTGCTCGGCCTCGAAGGGCGCGAGCGACCGGGACCTCGTGGGTCGACGGGCGGGTGCCGGCCCACCATCCCCGCGCGCCTGCTCAGGCGCCGTCGCGCCCGCAGCCGCAGGACTCACCGAGGCGCAGCTCCGCCCCGAGCACCTCGTGGACGGCGGGAGCGTCGGGGTGCTCGATCCGCTCGAGCAGCGTGGCGACCGCCACGCGGGCGATCTCGGCGACGTCCTGGACGACGGAGGTGATGGACGGCGTCATGAAGCGGCCCGCCGACGACCCGTCGATGCTGACGAGCGCCACGTCCTCCGGGACCCGCAGACCGAGGTCGTGGCAGGCGCGCACGGCCCCGATGGCCTGCGCGTCGCTCGCGACGAAGAGGGCGTCCGGGCGCTGCTCGGGTGATCGCTGCAGGAGGCGCTGCGCCGCCGCGTGGCCGCCCTCGCGCGAGAAGGGCTCGTGCTCCGGAGGCACGACCTCCTCGAGCCCGGCCTCCGCCAGCGCCTCGGCCCACCCCGCCTGCCGCTCGACGACGGCGCTGATGCCCCGCGGCCCGAGGACGGCCGCCGGGCGGACCCGCCTGTGCGAGAGCAGGTGTCGTGCGGCCGTGAGGGCGGCGCCGCGGTTGTCGATGGCCACGGTGCTGTCGCGCGAGCCCGCCGGTGCACGGTCCAGGAGCACCGTCGGCATGCCCGCGCCCTCGAGGCCCGAGGTGTCGGGGTGCTGCAGGGAGGAGATGAGCAGCAGCCCGTCGACCTGGTGGTCGAGGAGGGCTCTCAGGTGCGTCCCCTCGTGCTCGGCGGCGTTGCTCGTCGTCCCGAAGAGCAGCACCTGGTCCCGGGCGAACGCCTCGTCCTCGACGGCCTGGGCCAGCTCGGCGAAGTGCGGGTTGACGTGGTCGGGCATGAGCATGCCGATCGACCGGCTCCGGTTGGCGCGCAGCGCCCTCGCGAGGCGGTTGGGCCGGTAGCCCAGCTGCTGCACGGCCTCCTCGACGCGCTCGCGGGCGCTCGCGGAGACGGGCCTCGGGCCGTTGTTGAGCACGTAGCTGACGACGGCCGGCGAGACGCCCGCCGTCCGCGCCACGTCCGCCCGGGTGATCGCCATCAGAGCAGTGTCGCCCCGGCCGGTGGGGCCGCCGCCTGCGCGCCGCGGTGCTGCACGGCGCGGGCGCCCGCCTCGACGCCGGCGGAGCACGCCTGCGGCAGCGCGTCACCTCGAGCCAAGGACGCGCACAGGGCGCCGACGAAGGCGTCACCCGCCCCGCTCGTGTCCACGACCGGCACCTCGGGCGACGGCACGTGGCCGCCCTCGGCGCCGCGGGCCCACACCGCGCCCTGGGCTCCCAGCGTCACGACGACCGACGCGCAGGCGTCCGCGAGCCGACCGGCCAGCTGCTCGGGGGCGCTCGCGTCGAGCCCGAGGTCGTGCGCCAGGGACGCGGCCTCGACCTCGTTGACGACGAGCGGGTCGCAGCAGGCGAGCAGCGCCGCGCCGACGGGGCGGTACGGCGCGAGGTTGTGCACCGTGCGGGCCCCCGCCGCGACGGCACCCGCAGCGGCGGCGCGCACGACCTCCTCCGGCACCTCCGCCTGGCTGAGCACCACGGCCACGGCCGGCAGGCCGGCCAGGGCGGCCTCCACCGACCGGGGGTCGAGGGCGCTGCTCGCGTCGGCCGCGACGACGATGCTGTTGGCGCCGTCCGCGGCGACGGTGACGACGGCCGTGCTCGTCGCCCGGGAGGCCAGACGCTGCACGAGGGCGACGTCGACGCCCGCCGTCCGCAGCGCCGCCAGGACCGCGTCCGCGGCCACGTCGTCCCCGACGGCACCGACCATCGTCGTGCCCGCACCCGCCGTCGCGCAGGCGACGGCCTGGTTGGCCCCCTTACCGCCCGGGGCCCGGCCCCACTCGCGGGCCATGAGGGTCTCCCCCGGCCGGGGCAGCTCTCCCACGTGGAGGTGCAGGTCCTGGTGCACCGACCCCACGACGGCGACCGTCACCGCGGCCGGAACCGTGGCGCCGGCGCTCACCCCTTCTCCCCGCTGCTGGCGATGGAGGTGGCGAAGTAGCGCTGCAGGAGCAGCAGGAGCACGGCGGGCACGACGGAGATGAGCAGGGCGCCGCCGAACATCTGCCCGAAGTTGAACTCGGTGTCAGAGAACGTGCGGGCGATCGCGATGGCGGCCACCTGCTTCTCCTGGTCGGAGACGAGCAGGAGCGGCCACAGGTACGCCGACCACTGCCCGAGGAAGATGAGCAGGGCGGAGTTGATGAGCGCCGTCGTGCTGAGCGGCACGTAGAGCCGCGTCATGATCCGGAACTCGCCCGCGCCGTCCACGATGGCCGCCTCGCGCAGCGACGACGGCACCCCGCGGAAGAACTGCCGCAGGTTGAAGATGGCCAGCCCGTTGCCGATGCCCGGGAGGATGAGGCCCACGTAGGTGTTGTCGAGGTGCCACTGCGTGAAGAGCTGGGCCATGGGGATGGCGATGGCCTCGAAGGGCACCATGAACCCGACGACGAGGAGGGCGAAGACGCCCTCGCGCCCGGGGAAGCGCAGCACCGTCAGGGCGTACGCGGCCGGGACCGAGAGCGCCAGACCCAGCAGGACCGACACCAGGGCCACGAGCAGCGAGTTGGCCAGGCTGCGCCCGAAGCCGAGCTGGCCGAACAGGGCGCCGTAGTTGTCGAGCGTCCAGGTGTCGGGGACGAGCGTCCGCCAGCTCAGCGGGCTGACGCTGCCGATGACCTCGCTGCCCGGGCGCAGGGAGCCGAGCAGCATCCAGACGGCGGGCAGCAGGAAGGCGACGCCGATGACGGCCGCCAGCAGGGTGAGCAGCGCCGTCCCGACCCAGCGTCGGGGCGCGGGGCGGCGGTCATTTGCTGCGATGGTGGGACGCGTCGACTGGTGGACCGCCACGTCAGTCCTCCTCCTTGAGCAGGCGGAACTGGACGGCGACGATCGCCAGCATGATGAGCGTCAGGATGAGGATCGCCGTCGCGCCGAGGTTGGGCTGCGAGTAGGTGTAGGTCCGGCGGTAGGCGTCGAACATGAGCATCGTCGTCGACTGGTCCGGCCCGCCGTTGGTGAGCAGCTGCACGGGCACGAAGAGCACGAAGTTGGCCACCGTGTCCGCCACGAGCACGAAGAGCAGCGGCCGCTTCATCATCGGGACGGTCACCGACGTGAACGTGCGCCACCGGCCCGCCCCGTCGAGGCTCGCGGCCTCGTAGAGCTCGCGGTTGACGTCGTTGAGACCGCCGATGAGGAAGAGCATCCAGTAGCCGATGCCGATCCAGGAGGCGACCAGGGCGATGCTCGCCAGGGCCTGCTGCGGTGACGTGAAGAAGGGCTGCGGCGCCAGCCCGAGCGCCGTGAGGATGCCGTTGACCGGGCCGTCCTGGCGCAGCGCCACCCCCCACGCGACGGACGAGCCGACGAGCGGGACGGTGCAGGGGACGAAGACGAAGACCCGCCACAGCCCGCGCCCGGGCAGTCGCTGCACGAGCAGCACCGAGATCGCCATGGCCAGCGCGATCTGCACGGGGTTGATGACGAGGTTGAAGGCGATGGTGCGCCACAGGGTGCCCAGGAAGAGCGGGTCGCTCAGCAGCTGCTGGTAGTTGGCGAACCCGGCGAAGCGCTGCTCGGCGAGCAGGCCGACGCCGACGCGCTCGAAGAGCGTCGACCACGCGGCCCCGGCGAAGGGCACGAGCCGCAGCAGCACGATGGCCGCGAGCGCCGGGCCGAGGAAGAGGACGGCCGTGCGGAGGTCCCGGCCGCGTCCGGGCCGCCGGCCGGGACGCGACGACGGGGCACCGGCCGAGCTCGCGCCAGACCGTTCCTGCGCCGCGGCGCGCCGCGTTCCCTCCGGCGCCTCCGCGCTCACGGGAGCCGCCTCATCGTCGTCGCCGACCTCACTGGTACTGCGCCCAGGCCGTCTCGAGCTGGCTCTGCGCGCTCTCCAGGGCGGCGGCCGGGTCGCTGCCGTTGGCGATGTCGGAGAAGGCCCGCCCCATGATGTCCTCGAACTCCACGTAGCCGACCGTGGCGACGCGGCCCACGCCGGTGGTGGTGGACTCGAGCTCGACGACCTCGGCGGCCTGCTGGCCCGCCTCGCTGCCGGTGAAGGCGTCGCTCGTGAGGTAGGACTCGAGCCCGGCCGTGTTGGCGGGCAGCTCCGAGAAGGAGCGGTTCGTGGCGTAGCCGCTCTCGCCGTCGATCGCCAGCCACTTCATGAAGACGGCAGCGGCCTCCTTGTTCTGCGAGAACGGGTTCATCCCCACCGACCACGAGCCGTTGGGCGTAACCGGCTCACCGCCCTCCCACACGGGGTTGAGGGCGGCACCCCAGTCGACGTCGGAGTCGGCGAGCTGGGGCACGAGCCAGTTCCCCTGGACCATGTACGCGGTCCCGCCCTCGAGGAAGGTCGCGTCGGTCTGCTCGGCGGTGATGCCGCGCGGCGAGACGCCGTCCGCGTAGAGGGAGCCGTAGTACGTCATGGCGTCGACCCAGCCCTCGTCGACCACCGCCGGGGTGAGGTTGCCGTCCCCCTCGGCGCCGATGCCCCCGCCGGCCGAGACCGGCAGCGGCTCGAGCTGGTAGTAGCGGTTCGGCTGGCCGAAGAGGAGCCCGTACGTGGCGCCCGCCGCCTTGGCCGCCGCGGCGTCCTCCTTGAGCTGCTGCCACGTGATGCGCTCGTCGGGGTCCGTCGACGGCGGGGTCAGGCCGGCCTGCTCGAGCAGCGTCTTGTTGTAGTAGAGGATCTGCGTCGAGTTGGCGATGGGCAGGCTCCACAGCTTCCCGTCGTAGGAGCTGTTCTCCACGGTGGCCTCCTGCAGGCCGTCCGTCAGGTCGCCGAACTGGTCCGTCAGGTCCTCGAGGTAGCCGCGGGTGGCCAGCGCCGACACGCGCGGCTGGTCGACCCAGAAGACGTCCGGGTCACCGCTCTTCGACGTGATGCGCGAGTCGAGCACGCTGTTGAGGTCGTCGAAGGGGACCTGCTGGTAGGTGACGTCGATGCTCGGGTGCTCCTCCTCGAAGGCCGCCACGACGTCGTCCATGTCCTCCGCCACCGGGTCGAGGTGGCCGACCACGGTGATCGACGCCTCGGGGTCGCTCGAGGGGATGGTCCAGTCGCCGCCGGCCCCTGCGGCGTCGCCGCCGTCCCCGCCGCCGCAGCCGCTGAGCAGCAGCGCACCGGCCGCCAGCGCGCCGATCGTCCGCATGGTCCTCGCGCTCATCGGATCTCACCCATCGTCGTCGTGAAGTAGTCGTTGAAGGCGGCGGCGTCCACGTCGACGGCGACGCGGGCGTTGACCTGGAGGTCGGTGTCCTGGCCGTGCTTGCCCCGCTCGGGGTGGAAGTCGGCGAGCATCGCGCCGCGCAGCCGGTCCCCCAGCTCGACGGCCACGTACGCGTCGCGCCACGTGAGCAGCTCGGGGCGGCTGAGAGCGGCGACGGCGAGCGGGTCGTGCATGGCGCACGAGTCGACGTCCTCGTCCCCGCTGCGCTCGGCGAGGTGGTCGATCCACGCCTGCGTGTACTGCCCGGCGAAGGCGGTGAAGGGCTGGTCGCTCGCAGCCATGGCCTCCGCCTGCGCCCGGTCGACGCGGACGCGCAGCGTCACGTCGAGGCCGACGAAGTCCGCGCGGACGCCGCTCGTGAGCACCGCGTGGGCCGCCTCCGGGTCGCACCAGATGTTGAACTCGCCGGGCATGCCGGCCTCGTTGGTGTGCTGGAGGAAGACCCCGCCCATGATCACCAGGCGCTTGAGGCCGCCCGCGAAGGTCGGGTCGAGGCGCATCGCGAGCGCCACGTTGGTGAGCGGTCCGATGGCGACGAGCGTGAGCTTCCCCGGGTTGGCCCTGACGGCGTCGACGAGGGCCGTCGCTGCCGGCTCCCGGCGCGGCTCCCGCGGCGCCATCCCCGCGGGGAGGCTCCCCTGGCGGGCGCGCGGGCGCACCAGCGGGTCGCGGGAACCCCGGTGCACGGGGACCTCCGGGCGCCCCAGCCGGTCGAGCAGCTCGAGCGTGAGGGTCGTCGCCGTGTCGACGTCGGTGTTGCCGCCGACCGTCGTCACGAGCTCGAGGTCCAGCTGCGGGTCGGCCAGGCACAGCGCCAGGGCGAACCCGTCGTCGATGTCGCTGCCCGGCGCTCCCATGGCCAGGTCGGTGTCCAGGATCAGGCGTTCCACGGGCGGTCTCCTCAGCGGTGCGACGTCGGTGTCAGCGAGGGCGACGAGTGGTCTACTCGTGTAGACGGTGGTTCTACACGAGTAGACCGTGACGGCACAAGGATGCCTTGACGGACGGTCCGGCTGGTCGCGCGTGCGGGCTGCGGCGCCGGGCTCGGGCGGTGGACGACGGGCCGGAGGTGCGGCCGGCGCCCTGCAAGGCACCCCGTGGCACGGTCGAGAGCTCGTCGTCGACCGGCGGCTCCCGCTCCGCGTCGCGCGCGGAGCGCGCCGTCAGTCCGGCCGGTGACGCACCCAGGTGCTCGAGCGGCGGGCGACGTCGTCGACGCGGGCGACCTCCTCGTCGGTCAAGCGCTGCGGCTGGCCCACCAGCCACCGGGCCAGCTGCCGCCGACTCGTGACGACGACGTCGCCCGGCTGCGAGCGGACGGTCAGGCCGCCGCGGGCGCCGACGACGGCGACGACGCCGGTCACGTCCACGGGTCCCGCGCCCGCCGCAGCGAGGAGCCGGCCCGCGCGGCGCGCCTCGTGCCGGCTGTTGCGCACGTACGGCACCCGTTGCCCGTCGACCATCACGGTGCTGCCGCCGACCCACACCCGCGCGCGCGGGTGGTGCTTGGCGTTGACGGTGAAGACGCCGCCCGGGCCGACGACGACGTGGTCGATGTCGCTGCCCCGCTCCCCCACGGGCACGGCGTGCAGGACCCGCCACCGGTCACCGAGACGGGCCAGCTCGGCGGCGACGGCCTCCTCGCCGTCCGCGCCGATCCGCCACGCCCGCTCCTCGGTGTGGACGCCGAGCAGCCGGGCGAGGAGAGTCCGGACGGGCGCCGCGCGGCGCAGCTCGACGGCCTTCGCCCGCGCAGCCGCGCCAGGCCGGTGTGAGGTGAGGTCGGTCCACGGCAGCTCGACGGCAGCGGTCTCGCCCGCGGCAGACGTGGGCTCAGCCACAGCCTCCGGTGCGGCAGGCGCGCGGGGCGCCGGGACGGGCGCCACCTCCTCGAGTGCGCCGTCGGTCTGCTCGGGCGAGACCCGCGGGCGCACCACGTCGGGATGAGCCGCCAGCGCGGCGTCGAAGGCGGCGCGCCCCGCGTCGTCGCAGCCGTCGGCGAGGACAGCGGTTCCGGTCCTGCAGTCCCAGTAGCCGAGCCGCTCCCCGTCCAGTCTCCGCACGTACAGGCGGTCGTGGCCGTACCGCTGCCAGCGCCGGACCTCGAGGTCAATCATCGTCGAAGGCTCGAGCACTCCGTGACGACCGGAGTGAGCCTCGAGGGTGGATCACCCGGATGCCGTCGGCCTCCCCCGCCGCACCCGTTGCGGCAGCGACTTGCCCCGCCCGGGCACGACCGAGGTCGGTCTGCCACGGGTCGAGCGCCTCGACGAGGCGGTCCAGCGCCCCGAGCGCCCGAGCGACGCCGAGCACGGTCTCGAGGCTGACGCCGACCTCTCCGTGCTCGAGGCGCCGCAAGGTGTCGCGGGAGATGCCCGCGCGCTCGGCGACCTGCTGAGCGGTGAGGTCCTGCAGCTTGCGCCACGCGGCGAGCTGGGCGCCGATGTCCTGGCCGGCGCGGCGGACGCGGGCGGATGTCGTTTTGACGGTCATGACGCTCCTCATGCCGGACGAATCAGTCATTATCGGCCTTGACGACTGATGTGTCAGTCATGAAGTCGGCGACTGACGTCGGGGACTCAGCAGGTCCGGGCGGCGCGCAGCGCGGTCCGACTTCCTGGTGATCCCGCTAGCGTCACGGGATGAGCGCACAGCTGTGGGTCGTGCGGGCCGGACGGGCGGCCGCCTACGTCGACGAGTGGCGCCAGGACGGCGTCGTCGCCGTCAACTTCGCCACCTTCGAGGACGGCGACCTCACCGCCGTCGGAGACGCCGGGCTGCTCGACAAGGTCACCAGCCAGGCCGAGCGGACGTACGCGAGCCAGCTCATCGCCTTCGCCTTCAGGATGGACGTCGGCGACCTCGTCGTGGTCCCGCAGCTGCCGCTGCGGCGGTCGTACCTGGTCGGCGAGGTCACCGGCGGGTACACGCACCTAGCTCCCTTCCCGCTGTCAGGCCCGCACCGGCGGCCCGTCCGGTGGCTCGGGGAGTTCGACCGGGACGCCCTGAGTCCCGAGGGCGTCAACACGCTCGGCGCCATCCAGACGGTCTTCCGGCCGACCAAGGTCGAGGCCGAGCTGCGGAACCTGCTCACCGACCTCACGCCGTGGGAGGGCGCCGCGACGACGTCGCACAGGAGCGACGGCCCCAGCGCGGCCACGGAGCCCGCCACGCCCGTGACGACACCCCAGACGTCGCAGGCGACGCCGCCGCTGCCGGCCGCAGCCGCGAGGGTCACGCCCACACCAGCGGACGTCCCCCTCCAGGTCGACGTCCGCCTCAGCGGCCGCGGGCGGGCGACGATCACCTGCGACCACCCGGCGCTTGTGATGCAGCAGGTCCCGCGGCACGTCGACCCGGAGGACGACTGGCGCGCCGTCCCGGGCGTGTACGTCCTGACCGGCACCGAGCTGCACCAGACGACGACACGGACCGGGCCCGAGCGGACCCTGACGATGACGTCGATCGTCCGCCCGTGGGCCTACGTCGGCCTGAGCGAGAAGTTCTTCGACCGCATGAGCAGCCACCGGCAGTCGAAGGAGGAGTGGCGCCGAGCCCTGCTGGTCCGATCCGGCGCGACCCCGTTCAGCAGCGACGACATCAAGTACCTGGAGGCGCGCGTCCACGCCGTCCTCACGGAGACGCAGGAGGTGACCCTCGCGCAGGCCGTCCCCAACGGCAACGCCTCCGCCCAGCCCCGCAACCCCGCGTTCCTCGACCAGTGCGCCGACGCCGTCGTCGCGGTCCTCCGGCTCACGGGCACGCTGATCTGAGAGGACGACGAGCCGGTCGGGCGTGACGTCCGCCTGCGTCCGCACCGTGCGAGCGCGCCACTGGGAGGGACACCGCGAGTCGTCCTCCACCACTGCGGTGAAGATCTCCGTCGAAGGCTTGTCGGATGCCATCTCGCGAAAGCACACTGCAAGCATGGTGAACATCCTCGTCCGTGACGTGCCGGACGACGTCCATGCGGCTCTGCAGCGCACCGCCGCGCGGCGCCACCAGTCGATGCAGCAGCTCCTCGTCGAGGAGCTGCGCGAGGTCGCCCGACGGCGGTCCGTCGCCGAGCTGCTGGACGAGGTCGAGCAGCAGCGGGGCGGCCACGTCGGCATGGCGGCCGCCGTCGCCGACCTCGACGACGACCGCACCGGGCGATGACCTCGACGAGCACCGCGCGGTGATCGTCGTCGACGCGTCCGTCCTGGCCAACGCCCTCGCTGACAACGGCGAGGACGGCGCCCTCGCCCGGGCCGCCCTGCGATCCTCGGGCGGGCTGACGGCGCCTGACCTCGTCGACGTGGAGACCGCGTCGGTGCTCCGGAAGCGCTGGCTGCGAGGCCACCTCGACGACGCCCGCCTCGACACCGCGATCGGCCATCTCGAGCAGCTGGACCTGGAGCGCGTCCCCGCCCTGCGGCTGGTCCGGCGGGCCCTCGCCCTGCGACGGAACGTCACTGCGTACGACGGGTGCCACGTCGCGCTGGCCGAGGTGCTGGGGTGCCGCCTCGTCACCGGGGACGCTCGGCTCGCCGCGGCCGCCGGGGGCGTGTGCGAGGTGCAGGTCCTCTCCACGTCGCCGACCGGCTGAGCGCGCCCGACACCGCGTGCCGCTCGCGCCGCCAGCAGCCGAACGGGTGCCTTCGCGGTCACGCCCATCGGAGGCGCGCTACGCCTGGTTCTCTGTCCGCCACCAGCACGGACGACCACCAGGAGAAGGGCATGACGCGAGCGACTCCCATGACCTTCGGCCCGGTCGTTGAGGACGGTGTCGACGTGGTCGCCGACGGCTCACCCACGTCGGTACGGAGCGAGTGCACGAGCCGAGCCCTCGGCGGGCAGTCAGCACCAGTCGTCGCGCCCAGCCGCAGCGCCCTGTCCCCCGACGTCGCCACGGGCACCTGGGTCCGGACGACCGAGCCGAGCTGGGCCGGCACCTGTCGGACCTTCACGTTGGAGCTCGACGACGGGAGCGTCCACACCGCCCGCGTCGACGTCCGCCGGCGAGCACCCTCGGGACCACGGCACCGGGTCGGGCGAGCTGGGTGTGGCGCCTGCCCTGGGCTGCGGTCGTGCTGGCGGCTCTCGCCCTGCTCGGGGATGGACTCTGGGCGACCCTCTACGTCGAACCCGCAGGGGAGGCGCTCGAGCAGGCTCGGACCGGTCGGCTGATGCTCGTCCTCGCGTGCGTGCTCCTCCTGGTCGCCGTCGCGACGGCGAGGACGCTGCTGCAGGCGCCCACGTGGGCGTGGGTAGCGCTCCTCGTACCCGTGGTGCTGACCGGCGGGCTGGCGCTGGTCGCCGGCGAGAGCCTCTTCCCCCAGCTCAGCCTGGTCGTCAGCGGTCCGGCCGCCCTGACCGGCCTGGTCGGTGGGGTGGTGGCACCGCGGCGGGCTCCTGCGGCGCGCTCCTCCGTCTCGTGAGCAGTCCGGCTGACGTCCGGCGGCGCGCGGGCGCGGTGGCACAGGGAGTCGTCACCAGAGGTGCGCTCGTCGCCGTGCTGAGCGCCGGGGGACTGCTCGCGGTGGTCGGCTTCGCCCTCGCGCTGGTCTTCGAGGTCCAGGGTTTCGGTGTCCCGCGGGACTCCGGGCCGAGGACGTGGCACCTCGTCGGCTACGGGACCGGCGTCGTCGCAGGGGTGCTCGTGCCCGCTGCGGCCGCCGGTGTCCTCCTGCCGGGCGGTCGTCGGTGGGTGGCGGGCACCGCCGCGGTCCTCGCAGCTGCCGTCGTGGTGGCGCTCCTCGGCGTCACGTCCTGAGCGGCGTTCGAGGTCGCGGAGCGGGAGCGCCGAGGGCGGACTTCGAGGGCCAGGCGACGGCGTGTCGCCCCACGAAGTCCGCGCTCGAGCTCCCGCGCCATCCTCTGCCAACGTTGACAGCCCACCGCGCACTCGCCACCCTCACCCCGTTCCCCCGGGGACGACGACGACGTCACGACCCAGGAGGAGCACTGCCATGACGGGGCACGCCGTCACGAGGTCCGACGCCGAGCTCTGCACGACCGCGGGCATGGACCCCGGCTCCCACCACGGCGCGGTCGCCCCGCCGATCTACCAGACGAGCCTGTTCGCGCAGCCGTCGATGGCGGTCTTCGCCGAGCACCAGGCCTCCGAGCACGAGGACTTCGTCTACAGCCGCGGCGCCAACCCCACGGTCGCCGTCCTCGCCCGCGCGCTGGCCGAGCTCGAGCGCGGCGAGGCCGCCCAGTGCTTCGGCTCCGGCATGGGCGCCATCAGCGCGGTGTGGTCGACGCTCCTGCGCGCCGGCGACCACGTGCTCCTGCTCAACGACGTCTACGGCCCCACGCTGCAGCTGGCCCAGCACCTCGAGCGCTACGGCGTCGAGCACACCCTCGTCCGCTCGCCGGGCGAGGACTGGGAGCAGCACCTGCGCCCGAGCACGCGGCTCGTCCACCTCGAGAGCCCGGGCACCTACCGGATGAAGGTCCTCGACCTGCAGGCGATCGCCGACGTCGCCCGCGCCCGCGGCATCACCACGGTCATCGACGGCACGTGGGCGACGCCGCTGTTCCAGAAGCCGCTCGAGCACGGCATCGACGTCGTCGTGCACTCCCTCACCAAGTACGTCGGCGGCCACAGCGACGTCCTCGGCGGCGCCGTCATCGGCTCCGCCGCGTTCATCCGCGACCTCTTCTACGCCGGCTTCCAGCTGCAGGGCTCGGTCATGTCGGCCCTCGAGGCCTCGCTCGTCCTCCGCGGCCTGCGGACGCTGCCGGTGCGGATGGCCGAGCACCAGCGCAACGCCCTCCGCGTCGTCGACTACCTCCGCAACCGCCCCGAGGTCGCGGCCGTCCACCACCCCCACGCCGACCTGCCCGCCGACCACCGGCTGCGCCGCGAGCAGCTGACCGGCGTCACCGGCCTGCTGAGCCTCGACCTCGCCGAGGCCACCCCGCAGGCCGTCGCGCGGTTCGTCGACGCCCTGCGCCTGTTCCGCATCGGCCCCAGCTGGGGCGGCTACGAGAGCCTCGTCACCTCACCGAGCAGGCCCGGCGGCGAGGCCGCGATGGTCGCCCAGGGCTTCTCTCCCGGCATGGTCCGCCTGTCGGTCGGCCTTGAGGGCGCCGACGCCCAGATCGCCGACCTCGCCCAGGCCCTCGACTCCCTCGCCCGCTGACCCGACCCCAGGGGCCCCGATGGCGCAGGCCCTCGACACCACTCACGACGACCGCGGCGACGAGCCGCCCGGCCCCGAGGAGGCGCGCAGCGACGCCCGCCGCCCCAGCGCCAAGGTCGCCGCCGTCCCGGCGCTGCTCGCGCTCGCGATCTTCGTCGGCGGCATCGGCGTCCTCGGCTACCCGGCCGAGCTCATGCTCGTCCTCGCCGGCGTCCTCTTCGCCGGCTTCGCCGTCGCCCGCGGCGCCCGCTTCGAGCAGGTCGTCACCGGCATGGGCGAGAAGATCAAGCAGGCCCTGCCCGCCATCCTCATCCTTTTCATGATCGGCGTGATCATCGGCTCGTGGATGGCGGCCGGGACCATCCCGCTGCTCGTCTCCTACGGCCTGCGGGTCATCGACCCGGCCTTCCTCTACGTCCTGGCCTTCGCGACGACGGCCGTCGTCTCCACCTTCACGGGCACCTCGTGGGGCTCGGCCGGGACCATCGGCGTCGCCCTCATGGGCGTGGCCGCCGCGATGGACGTCCCCCTCGCCGTCACCGCCGGCGCGGTCGTCTCCGGGGCGTACTTCGGCGACAAGATGTCGCCGCTGTCAGACACCACGAACATGAGCGCCATCGCCGCCGGGGCCAACCTCTACGAGCACATCCGGCACATGCTCTACACGACCATCCCCGCCTCGGTCCTCGCCGTGGTCATCTACCTGCTCGTCGGCCGCTCGCTCGGCGGCTCGGACGCCCAGCTCGGCGACGTCGAGGCGATCCTCACCGAGCTCGACACCTCGTTCGTGCTCACCCCGTGGCTGCTGCTGCCGCCGCTGGTCGTCCTCGCCGGGTCCATCCTGCGCAAGCCGCCGCTCGTCGTGCTCTTCGCCTCCTCGACGGTCGCCGTCGTCCTGGCGCTCGTCGTGCAGGGCTCCTCGCTGGGCACCGTGCTGGCCGCGACGACGTCCGGCTTCACCACCGACATGCTCCCCACCGGCGGCGAGGCCAGCGACGCGCTGACGACGCTCGTCGAGCGAGGCGGCCTCTACTCCATGTACACGGCGACGTTCTTCGTCTTCGCGGCCTTCTTCTTCGCCTCCGGCCTCGAGGCCTCCAAGGTGCTGCGCAGCCTGCTCGAGCCCGTCGTCAGCCGCCTGCGCTCCACCGGCGGCGTCGTCGTGACGACGCTCGTCTCCGGCTTCGCCATCGTGAGCGCGACGTCCAACGCGCTCATCACCTACTTCCTCGTCCGCGACCTCTTCGGCGGCGCCTTCGCCCGCCGCCGCCTGCACCCGGTCAACCTCTCCCGCAGCATGGAGAACTCCGCCACGCTCACCGAGGTCCTCATGCCCTGGACCGTCTCCGGCGTCTTCATCGCCACCACCCTCGGCGTCGGCAACTTCGCGTTCCTGCCCTGGGCGGTCACCAACTGGGCCGGCTTCCTCTTCTCCGCGCTCATCGCCGTGCTCGCGCCGGTCACGGGCGGCTTCGGCATCCGGCGGCTCGGCGACGCCGACGCGCACGCCCACCGACAGACGCCGGAGGACGCCCGCGCCTGACCGATCGCGGTCAGCGTGCGGTCCTTGCGCGCCAGCGGCCGGCTGACACGTCGACGCACGCCGTGGCCGCCCGTGCGCTGCAGCGGTACCGTCTCCTCATGACCGCCACTGCAGGCCGCGAGGTGACGCCCGCTGACGCCCGCGAGCTGCGGGACGTCCTCGCCGACGCCGGCACGAGCCTGTCGGTGGGCGACCTGGCCGCAGGCCTGCGTGCGCTGCTGCCAGGCGGGCCTGGCCGGGCCGAGGTGCCGATGACGGCGGCCGAGCACGACTACCTGCAGCAGCACTCGGGGCTCCCGGAGAGTGGTGGCGCCGAACTCGCCCAGGCCGCCGTCGACGCAGGTGGCGCCTCCGCGGCGCGCCTGGTCGCCTCGAGCCTGTCGGCGGCGGAGCTCGCCCGCGGCGCCGGCGTGGATGACTCGACGGTGCGCCACTGGGTGCGGCGGGGGGAGGTCGTCTCCGTCCCCGCGGCCCGGGGACGTCGCTTCCCCACCTTCCAGCTCGGTGAGGACGGTCGACCGATGTCCGGCCTCCGCGAGGTGCTCGCCGCCCTGCCGGCCGGCCTGCACCCGCTGTCGGTCGAGCGGTTCCTGACGACGCCCGACACCGACCTCCTCATCGACGACGAGCAGGTCAGCCCGCGCTCGTGGCTCCTGCAGGGTGGCGCGGTCGCCGACGTCGTCGCCGTCGCGCAGGCGGTCGGCGTGCGAGCGGGTGCACGCACCGCCGAGCGGGCGCTCGGCTCCCGCGACCGCGGGTGACGCACCTGCCCGACCCGCCGTCGCAGAGCGAGCTGCGGCGGCGGGGCTTCACGCCGGTCGAGCTCCCGGCCGGCACCCCGCTGTGGCGCGTGCACATGGCTCTGGGCTCGCACGCACTTCCGTGGAACGCGCCTCGCCGCTACGGCCCGGTCGAGCGCTTCGACCCGCACCCGCCACCGCCGCAGGTCCACGCGGGCGTCGGCGTGATCTACACCGCGACGACTCTCGTGACCTGCCTCGCCGAGGTCTTCCAGGCGACCCGTGTCGTCGACCGCACGCACCTGCGCCCGACCGCGACGTCATGGCTGACGACCCGCGACCTGACCCTCGTCGACCTCCAGGGACAGGCAGCGTTGCGCCTCGGCGCGGCGGAGTCCATCAACGGCACCGCCCGCCGGTCACGCACCCAGGCGTGGGCGCGGGCCCTCGTCGACGCCTTCCCCACCGTCGACGGCTTCTGGCACCGCTCGGCCATGGACGGCGGCGACTGCGTCTGCCTAGTCATCGGCCCGCAGGCGGACGCCACGACCGCGCTGCCCGCGCACCCCGACTTCTCCCGCCCGCTCGACGAGGTCGCGATGGGCGACGCGGCAGCGCAGGCGGCCGGGCTCATCGGGTACGACGTCGTGTGAGCCGCCGCAGGGGCCTCCGACGGCCCGCCATCTCCTCGACGACCACCCCGGAGCGCAACCGATGACCCTGACCCTCGGCGACGCCCTGCTCAGCGCCGGCATCGCCCCCTCCGACCGCAGGCGGTCCGCCATGCCTTCGTCCGCGAGCACGAGGACGGAGTGCCGAGGATCCACGCCGACTCGACCGACGTCGGAGCTCGACGACGGGCACGTCCACACCGCCCGCGTCGTCATTCGCCGGTGACGCCTCCCGTTGCCGTGACCTCGCATCGGGCGGGGTGGGCGTGGCGCCTGCCGTGGGCGGCCGTCGTCCTGGTGGCCTTCGCCCTGCTCGGGTACGGGCTCTGGGCCACCGTCTACTTCGCACCCACGGATGAGGCGCTCGAGCAGGCACGGACTGGCTGGCTGGTCCTCGTGCTCGCGTGCGTCCTCTTCGTCATAGCCGCAGCGACGGCGGGGTCGGTGCTGCAGGCGCCCACGTGGGCGTGGGGAGCGGTGCTGGTCCCCGTGGTGCTGACGGGAGGGCTGGCGCTGGTGGCCAGCGGGAGCCTGTTCCCCCAGTTGAGCCTCCTCGTCAGCGGCCCCGCCGCTCTGGCGAGCCTCATCGGTGGGGTGGTGGCCCCGCGGCGGGCTCCTGCGGCGAGGTCGCCCGTCCGGTGAGCAGTCGGGACGACGTCCGTGGGTCCGCGAGCGCGATGCCAGTGGCTGTCGTCTCCAGGGGTGCGCTCGTCGCCGTGCTGACCGGCGCAGGACTGCTTGTGGTGGTCGGCTGCGCCCTCGCGCTGGTATTCGGGCTCTTCGTACCTGCGGTGGGGCTCATGCCAGTCGGGGGTGGCGTAGGCCTCCGCCGATGAGGAGCATCCGGAGCCGGTAGTTGGCCCGGTTGCGGAAGCCGCGGGCGATGCGGCGGTGGAGCTCGATGAGCCCGTTGATCGCTTCGGTGCCGCCGTTGGACGCGCCGCCGGTGTCGAAGTAGGCCAGCAGCGCCGACCGCCACTGCCGCAAGGTCCGGCCGAGGCGGGCGACCTCGGGGATCGGGCAGGACGCGAAGGAGGCCAGGACCTTCTCCGCGACCGCCCTACCGGCCGCGGGGGTGGGCTGGTGGTAGATCGACCGCAGCTGCTGGGCGCACTGCCACGCCACGGCGACCTGCTCGTGCTCAGGGTGGGCGGCGAACGCCGCGTCCAGGCGGGACAGCTGGCGGTCGGTGAGGTTCTCGACCGCGGCGCGCAGA
>NZ_CANMPM010000002.1 GCF_947499845.1 uncultured Pseudokineococcus sp. | reverse complement strand
TAACCGGCGGGGTGTGGACGTCGCACTCGACATCCTTCCTGGTCACCGGGGCACCCCGGCCTACATCACCCCCGCCAAGCCGCCCACCACCGGTGGATCAGGGCTGAGACGGCGCCCTCCGGGGTGCGCAGGAGGGCGAAGAGGCGACGACTCGCCCCCTGTGCCCGTCCTCGGAGGGCGAGCAGGCGACGACTCGCCCTCGAGGGGACCCTGGGGTGAAGGGGGCGTCACCTTCGCGTCGTGAGGGGGCTCAGGGGTGAAGGGGGCGTCACCTTCGCAGGGGGCCCGGGGGGGAGGTGGGGCTCACCCCGCGCAGCGCATAGGAGGCCGCCTCCGACGGGGCCGACCGGGTGACGGCGCGGTGCGGCGTCCCGGATGGCGGGACGCCCGTCCCGAGGGGTGGTGCGGCCGGCGGTGGGTGCCCTAGCGTCGTCGGCAGGTCAAGAGCGCCAGCGACAAGCCCCGGCTCGCTGGCCGGCAACCCTCCTCCGCGGTGGGGTGCCCCGGGTGAGGACCTGGCCGCACCGGCCCTGGTGCGGCAAGCGCGGACCTCCGGGTCCGGTGGACGCCGCAGGAGACCCCTATGAGCACGCACCCCGTCGTCGCTGACCGCGCCCTCGACCGGGCCCTCGACCGGGCCGTCGACCGAGCTCCGGCAGCGGCCCCGCCCGCCCGGCGCCTCGCCGTCGTGCCGCCCCCCGCCTCGCCGTCCAGCACCGTGCGGTCCGTGTCCCAGGGCGTCCCGGCGCAGCCGGAGGGCCCGGCGCCGTCCCGGGCCCGGACCGCGCCTGCGCCGGGCGAGGAGCCGCTGCTGCCCGTCGTCGGCGGCGAGGAGCAGGTGCCCCTCGTGACCGGCGGCACCGCGCGCTACGCCAACCTCGACGTCGCGGCCAGCGCGCCCGCCCTGTGCTGGGTCGCCGACCACGTCGAGCGGGTCCTGCCGCTGTACGCCAGCGTCCACCGCGGCGCCGGGTACGCCTCGCAGGTGAGCACGGCCGTCCTCGAGGGGGCGCGCGACGTCGTCGGCGGCTTCGTCGGGGCCCGCGCGGACGACGTCGTCGTCTGGACGCGGAGCACGACCGACGCCCTGGCCGTCCTCGCCGGCTGCGTGCCCGACGGCGGCTCGGTGCTCGTCCTCGACCTCGAGCACCACGCCAACCTCCTGCCGTGGCGCACGCAGGGCCACCGGGGCGTGACCTCGCGCGTCGTCGAGGCCGCGCCGACCCTCGAGGGGACGCTGGCCGTCCTCGCGGACGCCCTGGCCGCCGAGCCGACGGCGCTCGTCGCCGTCACCGGCGCGAGCAACGTCACGGGGGAGGAGCTGCCGCTGCGCCGCGTGGCCGACCTCGCGCACACCGCCGGGGCCCGCCTCGCCGTCGACGCCGCCCAGCTCGCGCCCCACCGGGCGGTCGACGTGGCCCGCGACGGCGTCGACTGGGTGGCCCTCTCCGGCCACAAGCTGTACGCGCCCTTCGGCGCGGGCGCGCTCGTCGGGCGCCGCGACTGGCTCGACGAGGGCACCCCCTACCTCGCCGGCGGCGGGGCGGTCGCCGAGGTGGGCCTGGACGACGTCCGCTGGGCGGCCGCGCCCGCCCGCCACGAGGGCGGGACGCCCAACGTCCTCGGCGTCGCCGCTCTCGCCGCGGCCTGCGACGCGCTGCAGGCGCTCGCCGGCGGCGCGCTCGAGGCGCACGAGCGGGCCCTGCGGGAGCGCCTCGTGGACGGCCTGGCGGGCGTGCCGGGCGTGCGGGTGCACCGCGCGCTCGAGGGGGCGCCCTCGGCCATCGGCGTCGTCACCTTCACCGTCGACGGCGTCGCCCCCGGCCTCGTGGCGGCCGTCCTGTCCGCCGAGCACGGGATCGGGGTCCGTGACGGGCGCTTCTGCGCGCACCCGCTCCTCGAGCGCCTGGGCCTGCGCGAGGGCGCCGTACGGGCGAGCGTCGGCGTCGGGTCGCGGGCCGAGGACGTCGACCGGCTGGTCGCCGCGCTCCGCGCGCTCGTCTCGGACGGCCCCGGGTGGGAGTACGCGCTCGTCGAGGGCCGCTGGGCGCCCGTCGACGACCCGCGGCCGTGGCCCGAGTGGGGCGACCCGACGGCGCGCGCGGCCGCCGCCCGCCCCTGCGGCGGCTGAGGGCGACGCCCCCGGCGACCGGCGGCACGTCCACCTGCTCCACCGCGACCTCGTGCCGCCGGTCCCCGGCCGGCGGGTCGCCGCCGGCGTCCTGGGGCCGCGTCGGGACCTACCCTCGCTCCCCGTGAGCGACCCCGTCAGCCCGTCGACCCCCGCGGGACCCTCCCCGCAGCAGGCCCGCTCGGTGCTCGCCGGCGTGCTCGTCGCGACGCTGCTCGCGGCCCTCGACCTCCTCGCCGTCGCCGTCGCGCTGCCCGAGCTGGCCCTCGACCTCGAGCTGGAGCGCGCGCTCGCGCTGCCCGTCGGCGCCGGGGTGGTCGGCCTCGTCCTCGCGGTCCCGCTGGCGGCGCGGCTGTCGCGGCACGGCCCGCAGCCGGTCCTGCTCGGGGCGGCGACGGCGCTCGTCGTCGTGGGCGGCGTCGCGACGGCGCTGGCGCCGCTGCCGACCGGGGCGGCGGGGGACGCCCCGGGCTCGCTGCTCGCCGTCGGCCTCGGGCGCCTCGCGCAGGGCGCCGGCGTCGGCGCGCTCGTCGTCGGCGCGGGGGCCGCCCTCGTGCGCGGCGTGCCCGCCGCCCTGCAGGTGCGGGTCCAGGCCGCGCTCGTGCTCGTCACCGGGGTGGGCGCGCTGCTCGGCGCGCTCGTCGGGGGGCTGCTCGCCGACGTGCCCGGCGGCTGGCGCTCGGTGCCGCTGCTCGCGCCCGTCCTCGCCGTCGTCGCGCTCGTGCTGCTGCGCTCGGTGCGGGCGCTGCCCCGCGGGGAGGCGCCGGCCCCGGCCGCCGCGGGCCCGTCGTCGTGGGCCGTCCTGCGCCACCGCGTCGTCCTCCTCGGCGCGGTGGTGGGCGTCGTCGTCGGCGCCGTCACCGTCCTCGTGCTCGTCGACGCCGTCCTCTCCCTCGACCTCGAGCGGCCGCTGCTGCGCGGGCTGCTCGTCGCCGGCGGGGTCGTCGCGGGGGTGGTCGGCGTGGTCGGCGCGACGACGGCGATCGCCCGGGTGGGCCGGCAGCCCCGCCTCGCGCAGGTGGGCACGGCGGGCGCCCTGGTGGCCGCGGTCGGCACCTACCTCGTCGGCTGGCTCCTGGTCGAGGGGCCGCCGCTGGCGCTGCTGCCGCTCGTGCTCGTCGGCGTCGGCCTCGGTGCGGCCGTGCAGGCGACGGGCCTCGTCGTCTCGATCCTCTGCCCCGAGGGCTCCGAGCGGGAGGCCGCCGCCGCCCTCGGCGCCGGGCGGCGGGCCGGGGCCCTCGTCGGCGCCCTGGTGGTCCTGCTCGCCCCGCTGGCGGGCGACCTCGACGGCACGGGCGCGGCCCCGGCCGGGGTCCTCAGCGGGGTCGTGGCGGTCGTCGGCGTCCTCGCGCTGCTCGCCGTCGTGCCCGTCCTGGCCGTCCTCCCGCGCCGAGGGCCCGTCCGGCACCTGCCGGGCGCCTGACGGGCGCGGCCCCGGCCCTCGGGCTCGCCCTCCGGCGGCGGGGACGTGCGGGCGCCGGCCCGTGCGAGAGTGCTGCGGTGACGCTGCTGCCCCCGCCGTCCGCCCGTCCCGGCGCCCCCGGGTCGGCGGCCGCCCAGCCCGAGGTCGTCCCGCCCACCGCCGCGCAGGTGCGGCGCTCGCTGGCCCGCGCCCGTGACGGGAAGTCGCTCGACGCCGCCGAGGCCGAGGTGCTGCTGCACGCCCGCGGCGAGGACCTCGCCGCGCTGCAGGACGTCGCGGTGCGCGTGCGCGACGCCGCCATGGCGCGGGAGGGGCGGCCCGGCGTCGTCACGTACTCGCGCAAGGTCTTCATCCCCCTGACGAGGCTGTGCCGCGACCGGTGCCACTACTGCACCTTCGTCACGGTGCCGCACCGGCTGCCCGCGGCCTACCTCAGCCCCGACGAGGTGCTCGAGATCGCCCGCGAGGGCGCCGCGCAGGGCTGCCGCGAGGCGCTCTTCACCCTCGGCGACCGCCCCGAGGACCGCTGGCCGGCCGCCCGCGAGTGGCTCGACGCCCACGGCTACGACGACACGCTCTCCTACGTGCGCGCCATGGCGGTCCGGGTGCTCGAGGAGACGGGGCTCCTGCCGCACCTCAACCCCGGAGTCATGAGCTGGTCGGAGCTCCAGCGGCTCAAGCCCGTCGCCCCGTCGATGGGGATGATGCTCGAGACGACGGCGACCCGGCTGTGGTCCGAGCCCGGCGGCCCCCACTACGGCAGCCCCGACAAGGACCCGGCGCTGCGCCTGCGCGTGCTCGAGGACGCCGGGCGCGTCGGCGTTCCCTTCACGACGGGGATCCTCGTCGGCATCGGCGAGACGCCGGCCGAGCGGGTCGACTCCCTGCTCGCGATCCGCCGGGTCGCCCGGGAGTACGGCGGGATCCAGGAGGTCATCGTCCAGAACTTCCGGGCGAAGGACGCCACCGCGATGCAGGCGGCGCCCGACCTCGACCGCGAGACCTACCTGGCGACCCTCGCCGTCGCGCGCGTGCTGCTCGGCCCGACGGTGAGCCTGCAGGCGCCGCCGAACCTCTCGGACCCCGAGGACGTCGCGGCGCTGCTCGCCTCCGGCGTCGACGACTGGGGCGGCGTCTCGCCCGTGACGCCCGACCACGTCAACCCCGAGCGGCCCTGGCCGCACCTGGCCGACCTCGAGCGGTGGACGGCGGACGCCGGCCTCGGCCTGGCGCAGCGGCTCACGACGCACCCCCGGTACGTCCTCGGCTCGCTCGAGCGCGACGAGGCGTGGGTCGACCCCCGGCTGCACCCGCACGTGCGCGCCCTCGTCGACCCGGCCACCGGGCTGGCGGACCCGAGCACGCAGCCCGTCGGGCTGCCGTGGCAGGAGCCCGACGGCGGGCTCGTCGCGAGCGGCGGCGGCACCGGTCGCACCGAGCTGCACGTCGAGGTCGACACCACCGGCCGCAGCGCCGACCGCCGCAGCGACTTCGACGAGGTCTACGGCGACTGGGACGCCGTCGCCGAGCGGGTGCCGGCGCAGGACCGGCGGGGCGGCGCCCGCCCCGCGCCCTCGGGCCCGCGGGTGGACTCGGGCGTCGCCGCCGCCCTGCGCGCGGCGGAGGCCGACCCGGCGGGGCTCTCGGACGCGCAGTACCTCGCGCTCATGACGGCCGACGGCCCGGCGCTCGACGCCGTCACCGCGCTCGCGGACGGCCTGCGCCGCGACGTCGTGGGCGACGACGTCACCTACGTGGTGAACCGGAACATCAACTTCACCAACGTCTGCTACGTCGGCTGCCGCTTCTGCGCCTTCGCCCAGCGCAAGACCGACGCCGACGCGTACACGCTCTCGCTCGAGCAGATCTCCGAGCGCACCCGCGAGGCGCGCGACGTCTGGGGCGCCACGGAGGTGTGCCTGCAGGGCGGCATCTCGCCCGACCTCGGGCCGACGGCGTACGTCGACATCGTCCGCGCCGTGAAGGACGCCGTGCCGGACATGCACGTGCACGCCTTCTCGCCCATGGAGATCGCGACGGCGTCGGCCAAGCGCGGCATCTCGGTGCGGGCGTGGCTCGAGGAGGTGCGGGCGGCCGGCCTCGGGTCCATCCCCGGCACGGCGGCGGAGATCCTCGACGACGACGTCCGCTGGGTGCTGACCAAGGGCAAGCTGCCCGCCGCGGCGTGGGTCGACGTCGTCGAGACGGCGCACTCCCTGGGCCTGCGCAGCTCGAGCACGATGATGTACGGCCACGTCGACGACCCGCGGCACTGGGTGGCCCACCTGCGCACCCTCGCCGGGGTGCAGGACCGCACGGGCGGCTTCACCGAGTTCGTGCCGCTGCCCTTCGTGCACACGAGCTCGCCGGTGTACCTCGCCGGCATCGCGCGGCCGGGGCCGACGCTGCGCGACAACCGCGCCGTCCACGCGCTCGCGCGGATCATGCTGCACGGGAGGGTCGACCACGTGCAGACGTCGTGGGTGAAGCTCGGCGTCGAGGGCACCCGCGCGATGCTCACCGGGGGCGCCGACGACCTCGGCGGCACGCTCATGGAGGAGACCATCAGCCGCATGGCGGGCTCCGAGCACGGGTCGGCGAAGTCGGTGGCGGAGATCACCGAGATCGCCGACGGCATCGGCCGGCCGGTGCGCGAGCGGACGACGACGTACGGCCCCGCCCCGGAGCGCGCGGCCGCGGGCTGACGCGGCGCCACCCGCCGGGACCGACGGACGGCGGGTCGGCCGCGCCGAGACCGACGGACGACGTCCTCCGGCGCCACGGGGGACGGCGTCCGTCGGTCTCGTGCGGCGGTCTGCTCCCGCTCTCGCCGCGGGGGCGGTGTCGCCGTCGCGCGCGCCGCCCGGGAGCATGGGTCCCGTGCCCGAGCAGACGCGCCCCCTGGCCCTGGTGACCAACGACGACGGCGTGGAGGGCCGCGGCCTCGCGCTGCTGGCCGTCGCGGCGGTCGAGGCGGGGTTCGACGTCGTCGTCGCGGCGCCCTCGCGCGACCGCAGCGGGGCGAGCGCGGCGGTCGACGCCGAGCTCGAGGACGACCGCCTGCCCGTCACCGAGGTCGCCCTGCCCTGGCCGGACCTCGCGGGGGAGGGGCACGAGGACCCGCGGGCGTGGTCCGCGGAGGCCCGCGCGCTCGAGGGCACCGACCGGCTGCGCGTGCTCGCCGTCGGCGCGAGCCCGGCCTTCTGCACCCGCGTCGGCCTGCGCGGCGCCTTCGGCGGGCGGGTGCCCGACGTCGTCCTGTCGGGGGTCAACCACGGCATGAACACCGGTGAGGCGGTGCTCCACTCGGGAACCGTCGGCGCCGCGCTGACGGCGACGGTCTTCGGCGTCCGCGCCCTCGCGGCGTCCGCGGGCGTCGCCTCGACGACGACGCTCGAGGTCGCGCCGACGACGTGGGCCGCCGTCCTCGAGGCCGTGCGCCCCGCGCTGCGGTGGGTCCTCGACCACGAGCCCACCGGGACGCTCAACCTCAACGTGCCGCACCTCGAGGTGGGCGAGCGCCTGCAGGGCCTGCGCCCGGCGACGCTCGCGGCCGTCGGCGTCGCGCAGGGCCACGCCTTCGAGGCGGGGGAGGGCTACGTGCGCCTCACGGCGTCGACGCCGCCCGAGGACGACGAGCCGGAGGACCCGGGCAGCGACACCGTGCTCCTCGCGCAGGGCTGGGCGACGGCGACGGTGCTCGGCCCCGTCGAGCAGCGCGAGGGCGTCTCGCTCGACGACCTCGGCGACCTCGCGGCCGCCGTCCCCGCCGCCGGATGACCCGTCCCGCACTCCCCGTCCGCACGGTCCCGTCCGCGCGGCCCTCTGCCGCACGTCGTCGACACATCGCCCTCCAGGGCAGTGCCTCACGGCGATGTGTCGACGACGTGCGGTGAGGGACGCCGCTGAGAGGGCGAAGTGTCGACGACGTGCGGGGCAGGGCGCCGGTCAGTCGAGCTCGGTCGGCAGCGACGGGTCGCGGTGGTGGGCGACGCAGCGCTCGAGCTCCCAGCGCGTCGTGCGGCCCTGGCTCAGCTCGGGCAGCTCGTCGAGGCCGAACCAGCCGACGTCGAGCGTCTCGAGCTCGTCGGGCGGGCGGACGTCCCCCGTCGCGCGGCACAGGAAGAAGAGCTTGACGACGCCGACGGTCATCGGCGGGCGGTGGCCGCGGGCGTCGCGGTCCCAGCAGCCGACGAGCGTGACGACGTCGGCGGCGTAGCCGGTCTCCTCCCGCACCTCGCGCAGCGCGGCGGACACCGGGGTGTCGCCCGGGTCGGCCCACCCGCCCGGCGCCGACCAGCGGCCGTCGCTGCGCTCGCGCATGAGCAGCACGCGCTCCGAGGCGTCGACGAGGACGCCGCGGACGTCGACCTTCGGCGTCGCGTAGCCGGTGTCGCGCCGCTCCAGCTCGAGGGCCAGCTCGGCGGCGTCGTCGCCCGACAGCACCGACAGGAGCTCGGCGGCCAGCTCGCGCGTCGTCTCGAAGCGCTCGACGTCGTACGCGGTGGGGGAGAAGGCGAGACCGCTCTGGGCCACCGCGGCGAGGCGGACGGCGACGGCGCGCACGCGCTCCGCCGCGTCACCGGCGCCCTGGTGGCCGGCCGCGGTGTCACCGGCCGCCGTGTCGCCCGCCGCCCGGCCGGGCGCCGCCCCCTCCGCGGGGACGGCTCCCCCGGCCAGACCGCGCACGGCCGGACCGCTCACGGCACCACCACGCCGCGGCCGGTGAGCGAGCCCTCGTGCAGGCGGCGGTAGGCCTCCGGCGCCTCGTCGAGGGAGAAGCGCTCGGTGTGCACGGAGATCTGCCCGCGCTGCGCCAGCTCGACCACCTCGACGAGCTCGTCGCGCGAGCCCCAGTACGGCACCAGCGTGCTCACCTCGAAGGGCACCGTCCCGAACCCGACCTTGAGCGTCGGTGCCCCGGCGGTGATGCCGACGACGGTGAGGTCGCCGCCCACGCGGACGAGCTGCGGCGCCAGGTCGAGGGTCGCCTGCGCGCCGACGAAGTCGAGGACGACGTCCGCCCCGCGACCGCGCGTCATCTCCTTCACCGGCTCCACGGCCTCGGGGGAGGACTTGAGGGCCTCCGCGGCGCCGACCCGGCGGGCCAGCTCGAGCTTGTCGTCGCCGATGTCGAGCGCCACCACCCGCGCGCCGGACAGCGCCGAGAGGATCTGCACGGCGACGTGGCCGAGCCCGCCGACGCCGATGACGACGGCCGTGGAGCCGGCGCCGAGCTTCGGCAGCGACCGCTTGATCGCGTGGTACGGCGTGAGCCCGGCGTCCGTGAGCGGCGCGGCCGCCACGGGGTCGAGGTCCCCGATGGGCACGAGGTGGCGCGCGTCGTCGACGAGCATCCGCTCGGCCATGGCGCCGGGGGCGCCGAGCCCGGGCGGGGCGATGCCGAGCTCGGCCGCCCGCTCGCAGTAGTTCTCCTGGCCGGCGGAGCAGCGCACGCACCGCCCGCAGCCCCACGGGCCGTAGACGACGACGCTGTCGCCGACCTCCACGCCCGTCACGCCCTCGCCGAGCGCCGCCACGGTGCCCGCGCCCTCGTGGCCGAGGGTCAGGGGCAGCCCGTAGACGTACTCCTCCTCGGGCAGGCCCATGACGTACTCGTCGGAGTGGCACAGCCCCGCCGCCGTCACGTCGAGGAGCACCTGCCCCGGCCCGGGCTGCGGGTCCTCGACCTCGACCACCTCGGGCCGTCCGCCGATCTCCCGGTACTGGACCGCCTTCACCGTCCGCTCACCTCGCGTCGTCGCTCTCGTCTGCTGCCGTCACGTCCCGGCGAGGGGCTGACCCGCGGCCCGCCGGGTCCTCCCGACGCTAGGCGCCGGGGCGCGTCCCCGCGCCCCGGGCGCGGGTGTGACGATGGCGTCGTGGGACGACGCACCGCGGCAGCGGTCTCGGCGGCCGCGGTGGCCCTCCTGGTGCTCGCCGCTCCCGCCGTCGCGCCCTCCTCGGCCGCCGCCGTCCCGCCCGCCGCGCCGGGCGCGAGCGCCTCGCCGTCCCCCTCCCCGAGCGCGACGCCCGACGTCGGCGCCGACGTCGAGGTCGAGCAGCTCTCCGTCCCCGTCGGCGCGGAGCCCTCCGCCCCGGACGAGCCCGTGGCCCTCGACGCCGCCGTGTACCGGACGGCGGGCGGCACCGACCGGCGCCCCGCCGTCCTCCTCGCCCACGGCTTCCTCAGCACCCGCGCCGACCGCGACGGGCAGGCGCGCGAGCTCGCCGCCGAGGGCTTCGTCGTCCTCACGTGGTCGGCCCGGGGCTTCGGCGACTCGGGCGGCCTCGTGCACCTCGACGCCCCCGACTTCGAGGTCGCCGACGCCCGCGCGCTCGTCGACGTCCTCGCGGAACGGCGCGACGTCCTCCTCGACGAGACCGGCGACCCGCGCGTCGGCGTCGTCGGCGGCTCCTACGGCGGGGCGCTCGCGCTGCTGCTGGCGGGCACCGACGACCGCGTCGACGCCGCGGCCGCGGCCATCACGTGGCACGACCTCATGAGCTCCCTGGCGCCCTCGACGACGGCGGCCCCGACGACGGCGAACGGGGGAGCGAGCACGCCGGCGGCGGTGACGAGCACCCAGCCCGGCGTCCTCAAGCGCGCCTGGGCCACCCAGCTCGCCGCCAGCCGCGGCGCCCTGCCGGTCGGGACCCCGCAGGGGGCGGGCGACGGCGGCGCCGCGACGGCCGGTGGCGGCCCCGGGCCGGGTGCGTGCGGCAGCCTCGCGCCCGACCTGTGCGCCGGCTACCTCGACGCCATCGCCACCGGCGAGGTCGGGGACGACCTCGCCGCGCTGCTGCGCGCGTCGAGCCCGGCGAGCGTGCTCGACGACGTCGACGCGCCCGTCCTCCTCGTCCAGGGCCAGCAGGACAGCCTCTTCCCGCTCACCGAGGCCGACGCGAACGCCCGGCAGCTGGCCGCCGCCGGCAGCGACGTGCGGGTGCGCTGGATCGCCGGCGGCCACGACGCCGGCGCCGGCGCCGGTGGCGGCTTCGGGTCCGCCGAGGACGAGCTCGCGCCCTTCCTGCGCGAGGTGCTCGCCGGCGACCCCGCCGCCGACGGCGCCGCCACCTTCCGCGCCGACGTGGTGGAGGACGACGACCTGGGCGCCGCCCTCGGTGCGGCGGCCCAGCAGCCCGGCGCCCCGCCGGTGGCGGGCCTCGCCGAGGAGGACGACGACCGCGAGGTCCTCGAGCTCCCCGGCTACCCGGGCCTCACGATCTCCGGCGGCGACGGGGCCGACGAGGGGGCCGACGGGGGCGCGCCCGCGCTCGAGGTCCGCGCCGTCCCGCTCGTCGGCGACCCCCAGCAGGTGCTCTCGCCGGCGGGCGGCACGCCGTCCGCGCTGACGACGCTCCCCGGCGCCGGCGCCGCGGCCGGCGCGCTCGGCGGGGGGCTCGCCGCCCTGGGCTCCGCGCTCGCCGTCCTGCCCGGCCAGAGCGCGACCTTCGACTCCGCCGAGCTCGAGGACGACGTCCTCGTGGCTGGCGCGCCGACCGTCCGCCTCGTCGTCACCTCGACGGCGAGCGACGCCACCCTCTTCACGGGCCTGCTCGAGGTGCCCTCCGACGGCCGGGCCGTGCTGCCGCGCCAGCTCGTCGCGCCGGTGCGGCTCACGGGCCTGGTGCCCGGGGAGCCGACGCGCGTCGACGTCGCCCTGCCCGCCGTGCTCCAGCGCTACGCCGCCGGCTCCACGATGCGGCTGCTCGTCTCGAGCACCGACCAGGGCTACGCGGTGCCGCAGGACGGCCGGGTCTACGGCGTCGCGCTCGCGTCCGAGGACGCCGAGCCGGCGGTGCGCGTGCCCGTGGCGCCGGGCGACGACGTCGCCACGGTCGCGGCGAGCACGGACGACGGCGGGGGCGTCGAGGTCCCCTGGGGCCTCGTCGTCGCCCTGGCCGTCGTGCTGCTCCTCGCAGCGCTGCTCGGCCCGGTGAGCCGGCGCGTCGACGCCCGCCGCGCCGCGCCCGCCACCGTCCCCGCGCTGGGCGGTGGCGTCCTCGCCGGCGCCGCCTCGCTCGAGGGCGACGGGCCGCCGCCGCCGCTGGTCGTCGACGGGCTCGCGCTCGTCTACGCCTCCGGCCTGCGCGCCGTCGACGGCGTGAGCTTCACCGTCGGGCGCGGGCAGGTCGTCGGCCTCCTCGGCCCCAACGGCGCCGGCAAGACCTCGACGCTGCGCATGGTCCTCGGGCTCGTGCACCCGACCGAGGGCCGCACGCTCGTGCTGGGCCACGAGGTCGTGCCGGGCGCGGCCGTGCTCTCCCAGGTGGGCGCCTTCGTCGAGGGCCCGGGCCTGCTGCCGCACGCCACCGGCATCGCCAACCTCCGCCTCGCCTGGCAGGCCACGGGCCGCCCGCTCGAGGACGCGCGGATCGACGAGGTGCTCGAGATCGCTGCGCTCGGCGACGCCGTCCACCGGCCCGTCCGGGGCTACAGCCAGGGCATGCGCGCCCGCATCGCCATCGCGCAGGCGATGCTCGGCCTGCCCGACGTCCTCGTGCTCGACGAGCCGACCAACGGCCTCGACCCGCCGCAGATCCGCGCGCTGCGCGACGTGCTGCGCGGGTACGCCGCCTCGGGCCGGGCCGTGCTCGTCTCGAGCCACCTGCTCGCGGAGGTCGAGATGACCTGCACGCACGCCGTCATCATGCGGCGCGGCCAGGTCGTCGCCGGCGGCTCGCTCGAGGAGCTGACGAGCGGTGGCACCGGTGACGGGCACGGGGGCACGGCCGTCGTCGTCGACGACGTCGAGCGCGCCCGCGCGGCCCTCGCCGACCTGCCGGGCGCCCGCGTGGACGCCGCGGCCGAGCACGCCGACGCCGAGGACCGCCCCGTCCCCGGCGACGGCGAGCTCACCGTCACGGGCGCCGAGCCCGAGGACGTCGTCCGCGCGCTCGTCACCGCCGGCGTGGCGGTGCACCGCGTGGCGCCGCGGCGCCGGCTGGAGGAGGTCTTCCTGGAGGTGACCGGCACGTGAGCGACGACAGCCCCTCGGACGGGTCCGCCCAGCACGCAGGGCAGGGCACCGACGAGCTCGACCGCGCCCTGCGCGCGGAGGAGCCGGCCGGCGAGCGCACCGCCGCGCAGGACGACGCCCGGGAGGGCGAGGCCGCAGTCGCGCGCCACGGCCGCCGCCGGGGCGACGACGGCGCGGCCCCGGGCTACGCGCCGCGCCGGACCCTCACCGTGCGCGCCGAGGCCGCGCGCCAGCTGCGCCGTCGCCGGACCGTCGTCACGGCCGTGCTCCTCGCGGTGCTGCCGCTCGTGCTCGTCGGCGCCTTCGCCCTCGGCGACGGCGACACCTCCGGCGCCCCGGACTTCGTCGAGCTCGCCACCGAGGGCGGGGCGAACCTCGCGCTCTTCACGCTGTTCGTGGCGACGGGCTTCCTCGTCCCCCTCGTCGTCTCGCTGCTGTGCGGCGACCCGCTGGCCTCCGAGGCCAGCTGGTCGAGCCTGCGCTACCTGCTCGTCTCGCCCGTGCCACGGCGGCGGCTGCTGCGCAGCAAGCTCGTCGTCGCGCTCGTCTCCTCGGTGCTCGCGGTGGCCCTGCTCATGGCTGTCGCCTACCTCGTGGGGACGCTGGCGTACGGGCCCGAGCCGCTCGTCAGCCCCAGCGGCGAGGCGTTCGACCTCTCCGGCGGCCTGTGGCGCCTGGCCGCCGCGACGGGGTACGTCCTCGTCACGACGGCGGCCTTCGGCGGGTTCGCCTTCCTCGTCGGCACGCGCTCCGACGCCCCGCTCGCGGCGGTCGGCAGCGCCGTCCTGCTCGTCGTCGTCTCGACGGTGCTCGACCAGATCCAGGCCCTCGGCGACCTGCGCGAGGCCCTGCCGACGCACTTCCAGTACGCCTACGTGGGCCTCTTCCAGCCCGACCCCGCGTGGGACGACATGCTCACCGGCAGCCTCTGGGCGCTGCTGTGGGCCGTCGTGGCGATCCGCCTCGCCTTCTGGTCCTTCGGCCGCAAGGACGTCCTCAGCTGACCCGCCCCCGCGGGCGACGCCGGCGCGCGCCTCACGCGGACGCGGGCCGCGCGGGCGGCGCCCCTCCCGGGCCGCCGGGACCGCCGCCCGGGCCCGACGCTCCGCCGCTCGTCGGCGTCGTCGTCGTGTCCACGCCGACGGTGAGCGAGACGCGGTAGCCGCTGCTGGTGTCGCCGGTGACGGTGGCCAGCTGGGTGGCGCCCGCGTCGTCGCCGAAGACGGTGTCGCTGGCGAGGCTGACCTGGGACAGGTTCGTGACGGACGCCTCGTACCCGGCGGTGGCGTAGACGGCTTCGCAGACGTCCTGCGGCAGGGCGACCTGGGAGGTGGCGACGGCGTTCGCGGCGTCGGTGATCGAGTCGACGTCGGGGTAGACCTCGAGGTGGACGTGCGGCCACCGCCCGGAGTAGCAGGCCGGGACGACGCTCGTGAAGGTGACGGTGCCGTCGGCGCCGACGACCTGGACGCCGCGCAGGTAGTCCTCGTCCTCCACGCCGGAGGAGTACAGGGAGTACCGGCCCTCCCGGTCGCAGTGCCAGACGTAGACGGCGGCGCCCTCGAAGGGGACGTCGCCGCCAGCCATGTCCACCACGTCGAGCACCAGGGTCATGGGGACGCCCTCGGCGGTCGTGGTCGAGGTGCCGAAGGACGAGCGGATGTCGGAGCGGACGACACCGGCGGCGGTGAGGACGTTCGCGCCGTTGGACCCGTCGCCGGGGTAGGGCCCGGCGGTCTCGTCGGGGATCTCCGTCAGGTCCGACGACGTGGCCGCCGACGTCGACGCGGTGCCGTCGCCGCCGCAGGCGACGAGGCCGGCGGTCGCCGCTCCCAGCCCGAGCAGGCCGAGCACGCGGCGCCGGTCGAGCATCGTCGTCACGTCGAAGGCCAGGCCCTGGTCGTCGACGTCCTCGTGCTGGCGGGGGAGGGTGCGCCCGCGGAAGGTGCGCAGCCGCCGACCGGTGGGCTGCCGGTCGGCCGTGGGGGCGGTGGGCTTCGTCTCGTCCATGCCGGGAGCGTCGGAGCCGCCGGTGTCCGGACCGTCTGCCCCCGCTGTGCGCCGCCTGTGGGTCCCGGTGCGCCCGCCGCCCGTGACCGCCGGGGGCCTCACCCCCGGCGGACGTCGCCCGGCTCGAGCGCCGCGTCGGCCGTCGTCGGCGGGCCGGGCCACGGACGCCGCGGCGCCTCGTCCGGCACCCCGAGCTGCACCGACCTGCCGCAGACCGCGCAGCCCACGAGGTGGGGGCGCCCCGCCCGCCGCGCCGCCCTCCCGGCGTCGGCGACCCCGGGGTGGAAGAGGTGCTCGTGCGGCGGTGGAGCGGGGGCGGGGCTCGTCATGCCGGCGGACCGTAGAGGCGGGGACCGACATCCCGGCTGCGTCGCGGTGCGCCCGGGTGCGCGGCGTCGGCCAGGATGTGGCCATGGCGCAGAAGACCCAGACCATCCTCACCGACGACATCGACGGCGGGGACGCCACCCAGACGGTGACGTTCTCCTTCCAGGGCACGAGCTACGAGATCGACCTCAACGACGAGCACGCGGCCTCCATCGAGGAGTCCTTCGCCGAGTGGA
This sequence comes from uncultured Pseudokineococcus sp., assembly GCF_947499845.1. Taxonomy (GTDB): domain Bacteria; phylum Actinomycetota; class Actinomycetes; order Actinomycetales; family Quadrisphaeraceae; genus Pseudokineococcus. The sequence goes on along the minus strand of NZ_CANMPM010000002.1, from coordinate 346,403 downwards.
TCGCCAACGCCCGCAAGGTCACCGGTCGTGGGGCCGCCGGCGCGGCGCCCGCGCGCTCGAGCGGCGGCCGCGCGAGCTCGGGGCCCAAGCGCACCGACCTCGACGCCGTCCGCGCCTGGGCCCGCGAGAACGGGCACGAGGTCTCCGACCGCGGCCGCGTCTCGAACAAGGTCCTCGAGGCCTACGACGCCGCGCACTGAGCCCGCCCGCCGACGTCGAGCTCGCGGCCACCACGGACGCCGTGCGGGGCCGCGAGGTCGACGTCGTCGGTCACGGCGGAGGGCCGCCGCCGGCGCGGGCCGCGACCTACCGGCGCCGGCGACGGACGAGCAGCAGGCCGGCGGTGACGAGCACGGCCGCGACCACCGGGGCGACGTAGCTCGGGCCCGGCAGGAGCGGGCCCAGGACGAGCACGAGGAGCACGACGGCCACCGCGGCGACGAGACCCTCGACGGCGCTGCCGCGGCGCGGCGGGGTCGAGGACGACCGCTCGCCCCGGGAGCGGCGGGGAGGCGTGCTCACCAGGGGACCGTACGGGACGGACCGTGCGCGCCACCGCGGGCAGCAGCCGCTCGGTGCGCCGTCAGGTCAGTCCCTCGAGAAGGTCGACGGCACGGGCCGATCCCCGCTCACCCGCCATCGCCCCGGCCGCCGCGCGCGCGGCCCGCCGGTGCGCGGGGGCGGCGGCGAGGCGTCGAGCGAGCCCGTCGGCGGTGAGCCTGCGCGCCGGCAGCGGCGCCGGGGCCAGGTCGAGGTGGTGCAGGCGCCGCGCCCACCAGGGCTGGTCCGCGACGAAGGGGACGACGACGGAGACGGCCCCGGCGCGAGCGACGGCGTGGACGGTGCCGGCGCCCCCGTGGTGGACGACGACGTCGGCGCGCGGCAGCACCGCGGCGTGGGGTGCGGACGAGGCGACGAGCACGTCGCCGGAGGTCCCGGCGGCCTCCCGCGCCGCGCGGGCGTCCAGGCCGCCCCAGCCCGTGAGGACGAGGAGGTGGGCGCCGTGGGCGCGCGCCGCGGCGACGACCGCCCGGCTGCGGGCCTCGGCGTCGGCGGGCCCCGTGGCCATCGACCCGAAGCCGGCCACGACCACCGGGGCGCCGGCCGCCCGGGCGGCGGTGAGGAAGGCCTCGACCTGAGGGTCCGCGACGGCGTCGACGTCGTCGTCGTGCCACGGCCCCGTGAGGTGGGCGGTGCCCGGCCAGTCGGCCGGCCGCGGCACGAGGACCGGGCTCACCGGGCACAGCACGGCCGCCGGGGGAGCCAGGGCGCCCGCGGGCAGCCCGTGCGCGACCCGCAGCCGGCGCAGGTCCGGACCCAGGGCCGCCCCCGCGGCGGCGGTGGCGCGGTAGGTGAGCCGGTTGAGGCGCCGGCCCAGGTCGCCCGCCGCGACGCCCGCGGCCGGGAACGCGCCGGTGGGCGTCAGCGCGGGCACGGTCTCGACGAGGACGTGCGGGACGTCGAGCACCGCCGCGGCGAGGGGCGCGGAGAGCACCTTGGGGTGGGCGACGACGTCGGGCCGGACGTCGCGGGCCGTGCCCACCGCCGAGGCCAGCAGCGCCCGCAGGGCCGGGTGCACCGTCGACCGCCACGCGCGCAGCGCCGCCGCGGGCGAGACGCCCTGGCGGGCGACGAGGCCCCCGAGGTCGCCGTCGAGGACGACGACGCGGAAGGGCTCGGCCGCCGGCTCCCTGACCGTCCCCGTCGTCATGCTCCGCGTGGCGCCGAGCACGACCTCGTGGCCCCGGCGCGCGGCCTCGCGGGCCAGCGCGACGAAGGGCTCGAGGTCTCCGCGCGAGCCGGCCGTGAGCAGCAGCAGCCGCCGCGGACGTGCGGTGACGACGTCGTCTCCGGACGAGGGCACGTCCCGAACCCTCCCACCAGCGGGGCGCCCCTCCCCGGCGTCCGTCGGACCTCTTCGTCGGAGGTGACCGGGCACGGTCACCTCCGACGAACAGCTCCTCGATCACAGCTGTCCACATCGGCTCGGTCGACGGAAGACCACCAAGCCCGGGCGAATCGGGCGTCGCAGGGTGTTCACAGGACGCTCATGGCTGGCTACGGTGTGCCAGCACGAGGTGCCACCCAGGTGCCGACGGCGCTGTCCTCCACCCCCGACCGCGAAGGCGCAGCCTGCTGTGGAGCACCCCGGCCGACCTCTGCCCGCCGCCGCACGAGCGACCCGACCCGCGCGGCCCCTCGCCGTGCGCCGTGCGCGACCCCCGCGCCGGGCGTCGCGGGCCGTGCTCGCGGCGTCGGCCCTGGCGCTGACGACGAGCCTGCTCGCCGTCCCGGCGGCCGCCGCGCCGGAAGCCAGCCAGCCCCAGGAGCGGAAGGCCGCGGTCGACTCGGCCCTCTCCACGCTCCAGCAGGACCTCGTGGGCACGTCCGAGGAGCTGCAGGGCGCCTACGCCGAGTACGCCGCGGTGCAGCAGCAGCTGCCCGGCGCCCGCTCCGCCGCGGACGCCGCCCGCTCCGAGCGCAGCCGGGCGCGGGCCGAGGCCGACGAGCTCGCCCAGCGGCTCGCGTCCTCGACCGCCGCCCAGGAGGCGGCCGCCGAGGCCGTGGCGGGCACGGAGGAGGCGATGGCGGAGCACCGGACCTCGGTCGGCCGGATCGCGGCGTCGTCCTACCGCGGCAACGGGATGCCCGAGATGCTCGCGCTCGCCATGGGCTCGGCCAGCACCGACGATCTCGCGTCGCGCTCGGCGGCCCTCGCCGGGTTGAGCACCACCCAGTCCGCCGTCCTCGCCGACCTGTCCTCGGAGCAGGCCGTGCGCACGAGCGCCCGCGCGCGGCTGGAGGCCGTCACCGAGCAGGTCGCCGACCTCGAGGCCGAGGCCGAGCGCCAGCTCGTGCGCGCCCAGGCCGCCGAGCAGGCCGCCGAGGCGCGCCAGCGCGAGGTCGAGGACCTCGTGGCGCGCCAGGACCGGGCCGTCGCCGTCATCGAGGCGCGCCAGGCCGAGGAGGAGGAGCGCCTCGACGCGCTCCAGGCGGAGTCCGACGCCCTGGGCGCGCAGCTGCGCGCCATCGCCGAGGAGGAGCGCCGCGTCGCCGCCGAGCAGGAGGCCGCGCGCGAGGCGGAGCGTCAGGCGGCTCGCGAGGCGGAGGAGCGCGCCGCGCGCGAGGCCGAGGAGCGGGCGGCCCAGGAGCAGGCGGCCCAGCAGGCGTCGCAGCAGCAGTCGTCCGGGTCCTCGTCCGCACCCCGCGCCGCGGCGGCCCCGCCCGCGGCCGCCCCGGCCCCGCCCAGCGCGGTGAGCCGCGGGTCGTCGTCGGACCGCGGCGGACGGCTGCTGCGCCCCGAGGGTCGCCTGTCGTCGCCCTTCGGCATGCGCATGCACCCCATCCGCGGCTACATGCGCATGCACAACGGTCAGGACTTCGCCGCCGGCTGCGGGACGCCCGTGCGGGCCGCCGAGGACGGGACCGTCGTGTCGGCCGGCTACAACGGCAGCTACGGCAACATCGTCGTCATCAGCCACGGGCTCGTGGACGGGCGCTCGGTGGCCACGGCCTACGCCCACCTGCAGGGCTTCGCCGTCCGCTCCGGGTCGGTCTCCCGCGGACAGGTCATCGGCTACGAGGGCACGACGGGCGGCTCGACGGGCTGCCACCTGCACTTCGAGGTGCGCGTGGACGGCGCGCCCACCGACCCCATGGCGTGGCTCTGACGCGCAGATGCCCTGACCCCCACAGGCCCTGACGCCCTGACGCCGTCGCAGGGCCCCGGGCTCGGCCCGGGGTCGTCGGTCGTCCCTGCGACGATCGCGGCGTGAGCACGTCGAGCACCTCCTCCGAGCGCGCCACGGCTCCGGCCGGCCCGCTCCGCACCCGCGTCGTCCCGCCCTCGGGCGGGCCGGGCTCCGCCGAGGACCCGGCGCTGCGCGAGGACCTCCTGCGCACCTGGGTCGACGTCTCCGAGGCCGGGGGCAGCGTCGGCTTCGTCCCCCCGGTCGACCCGGCGGCGGTCGCCGCCGCGCTCGACGGCACGTTGGCCCGGGTGCGCGAGGGGCGCGACGTGCTCGTCGTCCTCGAGCAGGCGGAGGACGGGGCGGAGCGGCTCCGCGCCGTCGGCATGGGGGTCCTGCTCGCCGGGAGCACGCCCATCACCGCCCACTGGCGCACGGTGGTCCGCCTCATGGTGGCGCCGCACCTGCAGGGCCGGGGCGCGGGGCGCCGGCTGCTCGCGGCGGTGCACGCGGCGGCGCGCGACCTCGGCCTGGAGCAGCTGTCCCTCACCGTCCGCGACGGCCAGGGCCTGCAGCCCTTCTACGAGCGCGCCGGCTACGTCGTCGTCGGGCGCCACCCCGGGGCCCTCCGCGTCGGCCCGGGCGACGACCGCGACGAGGTGCGGCTGGTCGTCCGGCTCTGAGCCGGGCAGCCCCGCCCGCGGCGGACCGGTTCAGCGTGTCGGGCCGATGGGCTCCTCGCCCTCGGTGAGCCCGAGGTGCAGGTGGTCCGCGTGCAGGTCGTCGCTGAAGAAGGCCGGCCCGGCGGGGCCGTCGAGGTCTACGGGGCCGCCGACCTCGGTGGCCCCGGCGGCGCCGGCGGCGCGCATGGCCGCCTCGACGACGTCGAGGGACGCCGGGTCGACGACGAGCCGGCCGTCGACCCGCCACACGTCGAGCGCTCGGCCCCGGGTGTGGTTCGAGAGCCGGTCGGTGCCGAAGACCTCCGCCGGGTGGCCGGTGCGCGCCACGGAGACGGCCACCTCGTGCGCGGCCGCGAGGCCCAGCAGCACGGCGAGCGCCTCGTCGCCCACCACCCCGGCGCGGACGTCGGCGGCCGCGTCCTCCGGCAGCTCGACCCGCGGCGAGGCGAGCACCTCGCGGGCCAGCGGGCTCGGCGCCGCGCCCGCCGGCCGGGGCGGGGGCGGCTGCACCGCCGTGACGCGCCACGTCCCGTCGGGCGACGGCGACAGCCGGACGTCGAGGGTCGCGCCGCGCCGGGACGCCTCGCCCTGCCGTCCGCGCCGCTCCTGGCGGGCGACGACCATGACGCTCGCCGCGTCGGCCGTCAGGCCGCCGTACTGCGGGTACACGACCGCGGTGGCCGCGGTGAGGGCCTCGGGGGCGACGAGCGGCCCCAGGGCCGCGGCCAGGGCGGTGCGGTCGGCGCCCGGCGCGAGCAGGTCCGCCGCCGCGAGGCGCTCGACGAGCGCCTCGCCCGCGCCCTCCAGCCCGACGCGGTCCTCCGGTCCCCGCCCGTTCTGCGGCGCCGTGGCAGCCCACGTCCCCGCGACCTCGACGGCCCGCGCCGCGGCCTCCTTGACCTCCGGCCGCACCTCGCCGGGCCCCGCGCGCCACGGGGTCGGCGCCGGCAGAGGATCCACCGGCGCGACCTCGAGCGAGGGCAGGGCGGCGCTCGGCTCCGGGGCGGCCGTCCGGGCGGGCGACGCGGGAGCCGACGGGCCGGCCGGGGCCGGCGCGCCCGAGCAGGACGTGAGGACGACGACGGCCGCGAGGGCGGCGACAGCGCAGGGGAGTCCCGGGTGCCGGCCCGTGCCGCCCCGTGGGTCGGCACGGACGGGTGGAGGAGGGAGGGGCGTCGGCGGGGTCACGCCGCGCTGCGGCGCACAGCTCCTGCGCCGGCCGCGTGGACTCGCGGCGAGCCCGCCGCGTCAGGTGCTCCCGCGTCGCCGGCGTGGCGCGGCTCGGGGGCCGCGCCACGCCCCGGAGCGGGCGCGCGCCCGGCTCCGGCGTCGCGGGCCCCGACGCCGCCCGCAGCGGCGTGAGGGGCCGAGGAGTGACGGGCCTGGGCGCCCGGGGGCGTGAGGTCGCACCGGTAGGTGAGCATGCGGGCGCCGTCCTTGCTCGACCGGTCGGCCACCCGCTCCCACCCGAGGCGCTCGTAGAAGGCGACGGCGCCGCCGTCGGCGCGGGTGACGAGCTCGGCCGTCGTCGTGCCGGCCGCGCGGGCGCGGGCGGCGAAGGCCTCGAGCAGGGCCTCTCCCACCCCGGCGCCGCGGGCCGCCGGCGTCACGACGACGGCGGCGACCACGGCGACCGGCGCGCCGGCGTCGGCGCTCCTCGACGGTGCGGCGGTGGCGTCCGCGGGGCCGCGGCCCCCGGCCCCCCAGAGCCGGCGGGCGTACGGGCGAGCCCGCGTGCGCACGAAGCGGAGGGCGACGCGGGGCCGCCGCGCCAGCGCCAGCATCCCGGTGGCCGTGAGCGACCAGCGGTGGCGGGCGACGACCTCGGCGACGAGGGCGCGCTGGTCGGTGGCGCCGACGAGGAAGCCGACGGGGACGGCCTCGGGCCCCCCGACGAGCTCGGCGACGAGCGCGACGCCGTGGGGGGCGTCGAGGTGGGCGCCGTGCCAGCGGGCGACGAAGCGACGGCCGAGGGACGGGAAGAAGCCGTGCGGCAGGTGGCGGCACTGCCAGCGGGCCGTCCGCGCCAGGTCCGACGGCACGGCCGGGCGCACGCGCAGCACCGGCGTCGTCGCCGCGGGGGGAGGAGGCACGGCGCCCAGCTCCTCGGTCATCGTCGGTCACCGGTGATCACCGGCCGTGGTCCAGCATGACGGCGCCGGCCCGGCCGTGGCCGGTGACACGCCGCTGTCGGCCGCGCGCCTGAGCAGCCTCCGCGCGCACCGGACGTGAGTCGGACGCAGACGGCGCCCGCCACCTGCGGTGGTGGCGGGCGCCGTCGGAGCGCTCGGGTGCGAGCGGGGGGCTCAGCCCTTGGCGGCGGCCTTGAGCTTGCTGCCGGCCTTGATGCTGACGCCGGTGGTGGCGGCGATCTCGATGGACTCGCCGGTGCGCGGGTTGCGGCCCTGGCGGGCGGCGCGCTCGACGGTCTCGACGCTCATGAGGCCCTGGATCGAGACGCTGTCGCCCTGCGACACGGCCTCGGTGAGGACGTCGGCGAAGCCGCCGATGACCTTGTCGACGTCGCCCTTGGACACGTCGCCGTCGAGCTTGTCGGCGATCTTCTGGACGAGCTCGTTGCGGTTGATGGACACGCGGGACCTCCAGGTCGGGCCGGTGGGCCGGCCGGTCTCTCGGCGCCCGCCGGGAGCGGCGCGCCTCGTCGGGTGGTGTCGGTCGGTGCGGTGGTGCCGGTCGAGCTGGGTCGGCGGGGAGCCCCGTCGACCCGGTGCACGCTGAGTGCTCGGCGGCGACCCTACGCGCTGCCGGGGCGCCGGGGGCGGACGCGGCCCGCGCCGCCGGGCGCGTCGTCAGGCGCCGGTGCCCGCCAGGGTGGCCACCATGACCGCCTCGATGGTGTGCCGGCGGTTCTCCGCCTGGTCCCACACGACCGACGCGGGGCCGCGGAAGACCTCGTCGGTGACCTCCATCTCCGCCAGGCCGTGGCGGGCGTGGACGGCGCGGCCGAGCGACGTCCCGAGGTCGTGGAAGGCGGGCAGGCAGTGCATGAAGCGGACGTCGTCGACGCCCGTCGCGGCGAGCACGCCGGCGTCGACGCGGTACGGCGCCAGCAGGGGGATGCGCTCGTCCCACGCGCTCTCGGGCTCGCCGAGGGAGACCCACACGTCGGTGTGGACGAAGTCGGCGCCCCGCACGCCGGCGGCGACGTCGTCCGTGACGGTGAGGCGCGCGCCGGTGGCGCGTGCGGTCTCCCGGACGGCCGCGAGCACCTCCGGTGACGGCTGGAGCGGCTCGGGGGCCACCACGCGGGCGTCCATGCCCGTCAGCGCCGCCATCGCGAGCAGGGACGCCGCGACGTTGCCGCGCCCGTCGCCGAGGAAGGCGAAGGACGTCTCGGCCAGCGGGCGGGGCGAGTGCTCGGCCATCGTCAGCGCGTCGCAGAGCGACTGGGTCGGGTGCCACTCGTCCGTCAGCCCGTTCCAGACGGGGACGCCGGCGACCTCCGCGAGCAGCTCGACGGTGGCCTGCGCGGCGCCGCGGTACTCGATGCCGTCGTAGAGGCGCCCGAGGACCCGACCGGTGTCCTCCACCGACTCCTTGTGGCCGAGGTGGGAGCCCGCGGGGTCGAGGTACGTCGTGTGCGCGCCCTGCGCCGCGGCCGCCAGCTCGAAGGCCGCGCGGGTGCGCGTGCTCGTCTTCTCGAAGAGCAGGGCCACGGCGCGGCCCTCGAGACGCCGGCGTGCGCGGCCCTCGCGGCGCTCGGCCTTGAGCCGGGCGGCGAGCTCGAGCAGCGCCGCCCACTCCTCGGGGGAGTGGTCGAGCTCCTTGAGGAAGCTGCGGCCCCTCAGGTCCACGGGCGGCAGGTCGCCGGAGGAGGGGTCGACGGGGGCGCTGGGGGCGTCGTCAGGGTCGTCCACGCGCTCGATCCTGCCCGAGGCCCCCGTCGGCCCGCCGCGGCGCCCGCCCGTCGGGAGGGACGAGCGGGCCGCGCGGCGGGGGCCGGGGTCCTCAGGCCGGCGTGCTCCGGACGGCGTCGGCCGCCGCCTCGAGGCCCCCGAGGGCGAGCACCGACTCGGCGACGTCGGCGACGCGCCGCCGCGCGGAGCGGGCCGTGCGCCGCAGCGCCCCGAAGGCGTCCGTGGCGTCGACCTGCTGCTGGGCCATGAGGTAGCCGACGGCGCGCTCGACGACGACGCGGTGGTCGAGGGCGTGCTGGAGCTGCTCGGCGAGCCGGCTCGTGCTCTCCGCCGCCGCGGCGCTCGCGAGCAGGCCCGCGGCCACGCGGGCGGCGGACTCGAGGACGTCGAGCTGCTCGGGCTCCCAGGCGACCGCCTCCTCGCGCACCGCCACGAGGCAGCCGACGGGGCCGCCGGCGACGGACACCGGGACGGTGGCGACGGCGCGGGGCGACCCGGAGCCGTCCACGGGGGGCGGCGAGCCGGGAGCGGCGTCGTCGGTGGGCACGGCGCGGCCGGAGCCGGCGGCGACGCCGCCCTCGAGCCCGCTGCCCACCCCGTCGGGGGACTGCTCGCCGAGCGCGCCCTCCACCGGCCGGGCGGCGATCGCCGGCCCGAGCGAGGGCCACCGCGGGTCGACGAGCACGTCCGTGGTGGCGCGGGAGCGCCCCAGCACCTGGGCGTCCGTGGCGGGCCCGGAGGTCGTCTCGTCCTCGGCGCGCTCGAGGGAGCGGGTGGCGGAGCCCGTCCAGGCGACGCAGGACAGCCGCCCGTCGGCGTCGCGGAGCATCAGGCCGGCGGAGGCGAGGGGCAGGGCGGCGCTCAGGGCGGACAGCAGCTCGCCGAGGGTGTCGGCGGCGCCGGCGTCCGCGCTCTCGGCGGCGGAGGCCAGCTGCTGCAGCCGCGCGAGCCCGGCGCGCAGGGCATCGGGGTCGACGTCGGTCATCTGCCCATCGTCGCCCGACGGGCGCCGGGACGCCTGCCGGCACGCCCACCGGCGTCGGCCCCGCGAAGCTCGCCGGCCCGTCGTCGAGGCGGGCCGACGGGACCGGTGGGGCGGCTCAGCGCACGACGACGGTCGAGCCCACCGGCATGAGGTCGCGCGCCCACACCATGTCCATCGCCGCCGTGGTCACGCGGGCGCAGCCGTGCGAGGCGGGGTAGCCGGGCACCGAGGCCGAGCCGTGCAGCGCGATGCCGTCGGGGTGGAAGTAGCGGGGGCTGTACAGGCGCCCGAGCGCGGCGTCGGTCCACCCGCGCTCGGCCCAGGTGACGGCGAAGGTCCCCGCGGGGGTGTCGGCGAGGCGCTCGGCGCCGTCGTCGCGCACGTACGTCTCGAACGTCCCCGTGGAGGTGTGCAGCGCCAGCTGCACCTCGCCGTCGACGACGAAGAGCGCCAGGCCGGCGTCCCGGACGATCTCGAGGGCGCGCCCCGACGACGTCGACGCCTGCGGCCGCACCCCGTCGGCGAGCGCAGCGCTCGTCCGCGGGCCGAGGACGCCGTCCCGCTGGAGCCCGGCGGCGCCCTGCAGGGCGAGGACGGCCTGGCGGGTGAGCTCGCCGTACGAGCCGTCGGCGTCGCCGAGCCAGTACCCGAGGTCGGAGAGGTGCTCCTGGGCGGCGCGCACGCGCTCCCCGCGGTCGCCGCTGCGCAGCGCCACCGGCGCGCTGTCGCTCGGCGCGGGCGCCGGGGACGTCGAGGCGGTCGGGCTCGGGGCTGTGCTCGGTGCGGGGCTCGTCGCGGGCGGCGTCGGCTCCGGCTCCTGGGTGGGCTCCGGCTCCGCCGGCGGGGCGGAGGCGGTGAGGCCGGGCGTGCTGGTGGCGTCCGAGGTGGCGTCCGAGGTGGGGGCGGGTGCGTCGGGCTCCGGCGCGGTCAGCGCCGGCTCGGTGGCAGCGGCGGCGGCGGGCGGCGCGGTGGTGGCGGCCACGTCCGCGCCGGACGCGGGCGTCGCGGGAGCCTGCGCTCCGGCGGCGCCGGGCGTCGTCCCGGCGGCGCAGCCGGCGAGGCCCGCCACGAGGGTGCCGGCCAGGGCCGCGGTCGCCGCACGACGCCGCCAGGCGGCCCGCGGGCGGCGTCCTGCCGGCCGGGTGCGCTCGAGGTCCTGCACGTCTGCCCGTCCTCTCCCGTGGGGGTCTCGTGCTCGGGGGAGGCGCCCGGGCGCGGGCGCCGTCGACCGACCACGGTACGTCGCCCGTCGCGGGCGCCCGGCCCTCAGGCGCTGGCCGGCTCCCCGGTGCGGAGCTCGCCGACGAGCGCGTCGACGACGGCCACGAGGTCCCCGCCGGAGCGCTCCGCGACGGCGCGCTGGCGCTGGTAGCTGGCTCCGGTGCGGGTGATCTGCTCGACGGCGCCGAGCGCGTCGACGCACCCGAGGTCGCGCGCCACGGGCTGCAGGTCCTCGAGCAGGTCGGCGAGGTCGTCGGTGACGAGCCGCTCGCGCCCCGCCGCGTCGAGGACGACCTCCGCGTCGAGGCCGTAGCGGGCGGCGCGCCACTTGTTCTCCTGCACGTGCCACGGCGGCATCGAGGGCAGCCGCTCGCCGGCGACGAGCCGCCGGTCGAGGTCGACGACGAGGCAGTGCACGAGCGCCGTCACCGCGCGCAGCTCGGCGAGGGTCGGGACGCCGTCGCACACGCGCACCTCGAGGGTGCCGAGGTGCGGGGCGGGGCGGATGTCCCAGCGCACGTCGGAGAGGCCGTCGATGACGCCGGTGCGCAGCTGGTCGTCGACGAATCCCTCGTACTCCTCCCACCGCTCGAAGGCGAAGGGCAGGCCCGCCGTCGGCAGCTGCTGGAACATCATGGCCCGGTTGCTCGCGTAGCCCGTGTCGACGCCCGTCCAGAAGGGCGAGGACGCCGTCAGCGCCTGCAGGTGCGGCGCCTTGTGCAGCAGCGCGCCGAGCACCGGGAAGACCTTGTCCGCGGAGTCGAGGCCCACGTGCACGTGCAGGCCCCAGATGAGCATCTGCCGGCCCCACCACTGCGTGCGCTCGATGAGCTCGGCGTAGCGCTCGCCGTCGGCCAGCTGGTCGGTGGACCACTGGCCGAAGGGGTGGGTGCCGGCGCAGGCGAGCTCGACGCCGAGGGGCTCGGCCGCGGCCCGCACGGCCGCGACGGCCTCGCCGAGGTCCGCGGCCACCGCGTCGGCGTTCTCGCAGACGCCGCTGACGACCTCGACGGTGTTGCGCAGCAGCTCGCCGGTCACCCGGCCCGGGGCGAGCGAGCCCGCGGAGCGCACGCCCGCGAGGACGGCGTCCGCCGCGTTGACGAGGTCGCGCGACGTCCGGTCGACGAGCGCGAGCTCCCACTCGACGCCGACGGTCGGCCGCGGCGAGGGCGTGAAGGCGACGGCCACGGGCAGAGTCCAGCACGGCGGGAGCGCCGCGCGCGCCCCGGTCCGCCCGGCGCGCCGCTCCGCGAGCTCCTCCTGCGCCGGCCCGGGAGCCGGCGCGCGGTGCGGTCGCGGCCGGGCGCCCGCGGGGGCACGCTCGCGCCCAGGACAAGACCGAGGACGGGGCGGCCGGTCGGGTCGGCCGCGCCGGCCGGGCTGGAGGGCCGCATGAGCACGAGCACGAGGACCGCCGTCGTCACCGGGGGCACCGCGGGGGTGGGGCGGGCGACCGTCCGCGAGCTCGCCCGGCGCGGCTTCGACGTCGCCGTCCTGGCGCGCGGTCGCGCCGGCCTCGACGGCGCGGTCGCCGACGTCGAGGCGGCCGGGCGCCGCGGGCTCGCCGTCGAGTGCGACGTCGCCGACCACGCGGCGGTGGACGCCGCGGCCGAGCGCGTGGAGTCCGAGCTCGGCGCCGTCGACGTGTGGGTCAACTGCGCCTTCGCCGGCTCGCTCGCGAGCTTCTGGGACACCACGCCGGAGGAGTTCCAGCGCATGACGGACGTCACCTTCGGCGGCCAGGTCAACGGCACGCGCGCGGCGCTGCGGCACATGCGCCCGCGCGACCGGGGCGTCGTCGTCAACGTCGGCTCGGCCCTGTCCCACCGCGCCATCCCGCTGCAGTCGGCCTACTGCGCCGCGAAGCACGCGGTGAAGGGCTTCAGCGAGTCGGTGCGGGTGGAGCTCATGGCCGAGGGCAGCCGGGTCCAGGTGTGCCAGGTCATGCTGCCGGGCCTCGACACGCCGCAGTTCGACTGGAACCTCAGCCGCGTCGAGGGGCACCCCCAGCCGGTGGCGCCGATCTTCGCCCCCGAGGTCGCCGGGCGGGCGGTCGCCTTCGTGGCCGAGCACCCCCGGCGCACGATGTGGGTCGGCGTGTCGACGGCGTACACGATCCTCGGCGAGCGGGTGGCCCCGTGGTTCCTCGACCGCTACCTGGCCCGCACGGGCATCAGCGGCCAGCAGGTGCACCAGGACCTCCCCCGCTACGGCTCCAACGTCTTCGAGCCCCGCGACGAGGACGCCGACCGGGGCGCGCAGGGGCCCTTCGGCGACCGCAGCTGGGGTCGAGACCCGTGGTCCGCGGCGTCGATGCACCGGGGGGCGGTCGCCACGACGGCCCTCGCCGGGGCGGGCGCCGTCGTGGGGGCGCTGCTGGTCCGGCGCTCCGAGGAGCGCTCGGGCGTGCGCCGCGCCCGGCGCGCGGCCCGGGACGCCGCCTCGCGGGCCGCGGCGGCCGTCAGCCGCTGAACGCCCGGCGGTAGCGGGCCGCGCCCCACGCGCACCAGGCGCCGGCGACCACCGCGTCGACGAGCGCGGCCCGCCGGCGCCGGACGTCGAGCAGGCCGAGCGCGAGCGCCGTGGCCGAGTGGATGCCGTCCACCGCCGCGCCGCCCCCCACGGCCAGGCGCGGCGGGAGCACCCGGCCGCCCGCCGCCTGGACGAGGTGGCGGGCGCCGAGGACGCGCAGGACCCGCCGCCCGCGCACGTCCGGGTCGTGGCCGGACATCGCCCGCTGGACGGCGTCGGGCGCCAGCAGGCACGTGGCGCCCCAGGCGGCCCGCAGCAGGTCGGGGACGACCGGCCGGTCCGGGCGCCCGCCGCGCCGGGAGCCTCGTCGGGACTCCCGCTGGAGGCGATGGTGGTGGACGGGGTCGGCGGTGCCGCGGCTGCTCACGCCGACAAGGTGCGCGCCGCCGGGGTCTTCCGCACCGGGACGCCCGGGGCAGCGTGGAGGGCCACGCGCAGCGACCAGTCGTCACCGCGCGTTCACGTGGTCGTCCCGTCGGCCCCGTCTGCCCGTCGTCACGGCCTCCCAGGGTGGGGCGCATGACGACGAACTGCTCGCACGAGACGTCCTCGGCCGCCCCCGCGCGGGGCCCGCGGCTCGCCCTGCCGATGCTCGGCCACACCCGCGGCTCGCGCTCGGCGCAGACGTGCCACTTCCGCTGCGGCGACGCCTGCCTCACGGAGAGCCCGAGCACGTCCAGCGCCCCGGCGTTCGAGCAGCTGGCGCGGCAGGCGATCGCCCGGCGCTCGCTGCTCGCGGGCCTGGGGGCGGCCGTCGTCGCGGGCGCGGCGCTCGCGCCCGACGAGGCCCGCGCGGCGGGCTCCGGTCGTGGGCGGGGCCGGGGCTCGCGCGCCGACGCCGCGGCGTCCGCCCCGGGCGCCCTCGCGCCGGCGGGCGCCCTGGCCGGCTTCGCGCCGGTGGGCCCGGTGGCCGCCGACGTGGACGACGTCGTCGTCCCCGACGGCTGGGACTGGCACTCGATCATCGCGTGGGGCGACCCGGTGGAGCGCGACGCGCCGGCCTTCGACCTCGACGCGCAGACGCCCGAGGCCCAGGCGAAGCAGTTCGGCTACAACTGCGACTACCTCACCGTGCTGCCGCTCGGTGGCTCGGGGAAGCGGGCGCTGCTCGTGGCCAACCACGAGTACACGAACGAGAACATCATGTACCCGGGGTACGCGGACGACGAGAGCCTCACCGTCGAGCAGCGGATGACCTCGATGGCGGCGCACGGCATGTCGGTCGTCGAGGTCCGCCGCGACGGCCCCGGCAGCCCGTGGCGCGCCGTCCCCTCCCGCTACGGGCGCCGCATCACGGCCTCGACGACGGAGTTCGCCCTCACCGGGCCCGCCGCCGGCAGCGACCTCGTGCGCACGAGCCGCGACCCCGGGGGCACCACGGTCGTCGGGACGCTCAACAACTGCGCCGGCGGCACGACGCCGTGGGGCACCGTCCTGTCCGGGGAGGAGAACTTCCAGGGCTACTTCCGCAACACCGCGACCCCGGACGAGCGCAACGCCGTCTACGGCATCAGCGACACCGGGCGCGGCTGGGACCTCGCCGACGAGCGCTTCGACCTCACGGAGGAGCCCAACGAGGTCAACCGCTTCGGCTGGATCGTCGAGCTGAACCCCTACGACCCCTTCTCGACCCCGCGCAAGCACACGGCGATGGGTCGTTTCCGCCACGAGGGTGCGACGGCGTCCGTCGCCCCCGACGGGCGCGTCGTCTGCTACATGGGCGACGACACGGGCGGCCAGCACCTGTACAAGTTCGTCTCCCGCGACCGGGTGGCGAGGAACCCGCGCCAGGGGCGGGAGAACGACGTCCTCGAGCACGGCGACCTCTCCGTCGCGCGCTTCGCCGTCGAGGGCGACCCCACGAGCGACTACGACGGCACCGGCGAGTGGGTGCCGCTGACGCGCGGCGGCCGCTCCACGGTCCCGGGCATGACGCTCGAGGAGGTGCTCGTCTTCACGCGCGTCGCCGCGGCCGCCGTCGGCGCCACGCCGATGGACCGCCCCGAGGACGTCGAGCGCAACCCCGTCACCGGCAAGGTCTACATGGCCTGCACGAACAACTCGGGCCGCCGCGAGCCGGGCGCCGCGAACCCCCGCGTGCGCAACCGCTACGGCCACGTCGTCGAGATCACCGAGGCCGAGGACCAGACCTCGACGACCTTCACCTGGGCGCTGCCCGTGGTCTGCGGCGACCCGGGCGACCCCAGCACGTACTTCTCGGGCCTGCCGGCGTCCGAGGTCATGCCCATCGCGTGCCCGGACAACGTGGCCTTCGACGCCCACGGCGGGCTGTGGGTCTCGACCGACGGCCAGCCCGGCTCCCTCGACCTCGCCGACGCCCTCCACCACGTCGCCACCGACGGCCCCGAGCGCGGCAGGGTGCGGACCTTCCTCACCGTCCCCGTCGGCGCCGAGACGTGCGGGCCCGTCGTGGACTCGGTCGAGGGCAGCGTCATGGTCTGCGTCCAGCACCCGGGCGAGGTCGACGGCGCGAGCATCGAGAACCAGGTCTCGCGCTTCCCCTACGACGGCGAGGTCCGCGTGCCGCGGCCCGGCGTCGTGCAGGCGATCAAGCGGCGCTGACGCGCCCTTCCCCGCCGGCCCGGTGACGACGCCCCCGTCGTCACCGGGCCGTGCTGCGCCCCGAAGACGACCGCCCTCGTCCCGCTCGTCCCGATCGCCCGATCCGCCCGTCCGAGCCCCTAGCGTGCGGGGTCCGGACAGCCGCCGTCGGCGGCGCGGTGGTGGCAGGGGGGCCGACACGTGCGGGACACGAGGCAGCGACAGGACCGGGGTCGGCGCGCCCACGGTCGTCGGCCGGTGGCGCTGGGGGCGGCGGCGACGGCCGCAGCGCTGGTGGCGACCCTCGGTGCGCCGGTGGCCACCGCGGCCTCGGCGCGTGGTGGCGGGCCCGCCACCGCGCCGGGGTCGGCCCCGAGCGCGTCCGCCGACCGCGGGGCCGCGGCCGTGCCGGACCTCACCTGGGGTGTGTGCCCGCCGCCGGCCGAGGTGCCGGGGCTGCCGCCGGTGCCGGTGGACCCCCGGTTCGAGTGCGCGACCGCGGCGGTGCCGCTGGACCACGACGACCCCGGTGGCCCGACGATCGACCTCGCCCTGCGGCGGCTGCCCGCGGCCGACCCCGGGGCGCGCATCGGCTCGCTGTTCCTCAACCCCGGCGGCCCGGGCGGCTCGGGGTACGACTTCGTCGAGGCGGCGGAGCTGGCGTACGACCCGGAGGTCGTCCAGCGCTTCGACCTCGTGGGCTTCGACCCGCGGGGGGTCGCCCGCAGCACCCCGCTGACGTGCTTCTCCGACCCCGAGGACGCCCTGGCGCTGCTGTCGGTGCCGGCCTTCCCGCTGACGACGCAGGAGGAGGTCGCGGTCACGCGGGCCTACCGGGGCTACACCAGTGCCTGCGCGCAGGACACCGACGTCGTGCTGGACCACATGTCGACCGCCGACGTGGCGCGCGACCTGGACCTGCTGCGCGCCGCCGTCGGCGACGAGCGGCTCACGTACGCCGGGTACTCCTACGGCAGCCAGCTGGGCACCACCTACGCCAACCTCTTCCCCGACCGCGTGCGGGCCCTCGTCGTCGACGGCGTGCTGGACCCGGTGGCGTGGACGACCGGGGAGAGCCCGGCGGAGGCCGCGACCCTGCCCTTCTCGACGCGCATCGCCAGCGCCGAGGGTGCGGACGACACGCTCGGCGCCTTCTTCGCGGAGTGCTCGGCTGCCGGCCCGCAGGCCTGCGCGCTCGCCGACGGCGACCCCGCGCAGCGCTACGCCGCCGTCGTCGACGCCCTGCGCGAGGAGCCCGTCCAGGTCGACGCGGGGGACGGCACCCTGGTGCCGCTCACCTACCAGGACGTGGTCGGGCTCACCCTCTCGGTCCTCTACGACCCCACCGCCTGGCCGCTGCTCGCCCAGGTCGTCGTGCTGCTCGAGGAGCTGGTGGCCGCCGGGGGCGAGAGCGACCAGGTGGCCCTGGGCGACGCCCGCGATCGGGCGGGGGCCGCCTGGGCCCTGCTGCGCGAGACGTCGCCGTCGGGCCGGGAGGCCCCCGCGGAGGAGGACGAGGCGGTCCAGCTCGTCGAGGGCTTCGACGGGGTGGCCTGCCTCGACAGCGACGACCCGCTGCGCCAGCGGGCGTGGGAGGCCGCCGGCGAGGCGGCCGAGGAGCGCGCCCCGTACTTCGGGCGGCTGTGGACCTGGAGGTCCCTCGCCTGCGCCACCTGGCCGGGGCGCAGCGACGACCGCTACGCCGGGCCCTGGGACGCCGAGACGGCCGCGCCCGTCCTCGTCGTCGGCACCCGCTTCGACCCCGCGACGCGCTACGAGGGCGCGCAGGCCGTCGCCGACCTGCTGCCCTCCTCCCGGCTGCTGACCCTCGAGGGGTGGGGGCACACCTCGCTCGGCGCCAGCTCGTGCGTCGACGCGGCGGTGGCGTCCTACCTCGTCGACGGCGCCGTGCCCGCCGAGGGGGCGACCTGCGAGGCCGACCGGCGCCCCTTCGACGCCCTCCCGCAGGTGCGGGCCGCGCAGACCGGTCCCAGCGCCCGCGACCAGGTGCACGCCGACAACCTCCCCGCGGGCCTGTGAGCACCGCGCTCGGCTGACCGGGCGCGCCGCGGCGCGGCCCCCGCCACCGCCCCAGCTCCCGCCGACGCCCCGGTGACGACGCGCGCACCGTCACCGGGGCGTCCTACCGTCGGGGCATGAGCCACGACCCCAGCGACGCCGCGCCGACCGCCGAGGCCGCCACCCCGGAGGCCGAGGCCCTGGCCGGACACGGGCACGGCGCCGCGCCCCCGACGCCCGGCACCAGCCCCACCGGGCCGCAGGAGGCCGAGGGGAGGAGCGCGTCGGCGGTGGCCGACCTCACGCCCGAGGAGCTCGCCTTCCTCCACGGCGTCTTCGACGCCGCCCGCGAGGGCCGCGCGGCCGAGCTCGCCGAGGTCGTCGACAAGGGCGTCCCCGTCGACCTCACCAACTCCTCCGGCGACACGCTGCTCGTGCTCGCCGCCTACCACCAGCAGCACGACGCCGTGCGCGTGCTCCTCGAGCGGGGGGCCGACGTCGAGCGCACCAACGACCGCGGGCAGTCGGCGCTCGCGGCGGCGGTCTTCCGCCAGGACGAGGCGGTCGTGCGCACGCTGCTCGCGGCGGGGGCCGACCCGGAGCGGGGGCCGAAGTCGGCCGTCGAGACGGCGCGGGTCTTCGAGCTCCCCGAGATGCTGGCGCTGCTGCAGGACCCCGCCCTGCGTCCCTGACGCGACGGCGCGAGCCCCTCCCGCCCGACGGCCGGGACGGGGTGCGGAGGGGGTGCCGCGACGGCGTCCGGTGGGCTAGGTTGGAACGAGTCCAGACAACAGCCCGGGTGGCACGAGCCACCCACCGGGTCGGCGCCGCGAGGCGCGGCCGGCGGGCGAGGTCCGAGGAGAGGACAGCGATGACGACGACGAGCGACCGCACCGCGCAGGGCGAGCAGCCCGTGCTGACCAACCGCCAGGGCCACCCGGTCTACGACAACCAGAACCAGCGCACCGTGGGCTCCCGCGGCCCGGCGACGCTCGAGAACTACCAGTTCCTCGAGAAGATCAGCCACTTCGACCGCGAGCGGATCCCCGAGCGCGTGGTCCACGCCCGCGGCACCACGGCCTTCGGCCACTTCGAGGCGACCGGCACCTGGGGCGACGAGCCGATCGAGCGGTACACGCGCGCCAAGCTCTTCAGCGAGGCCGGCAAGAAGACCGACCTGGCGATCCGGTTCTCCACGGTGGCCGGCGGCCGCGACTCCTCCGAGGTGGCCCGCGACCCCCGCGGCTTCGCGGTGAAGTTCTACACCGAGGACGGCAACTGGGACCTCGTCGGCAACAACCTCGCGGTCTTCTTCATCCGCGACGCCATCAAGTTCCCCGACTTCATCCACAGCCAGAAGCCGGACCCGGTCTCCTTCGAGCGCCAGGTGCCCAACCGCGTCTTCGACTTCATCTCGCAGACCCCCGAGGCCATGCACATGGTCACGCTGGTCTTCGGCCCGCGCGGCATCCCCGCGTCCTACCGCGAGATGCAGGGCTTCGGCGTCAACACCTACAAGTGGGTCAACGCCCAGGGCGAGACCAAGCTCGTCAAGTACCACTGGATCCCGCAGCAGGGCGTGAAGTCCTACACCGGGGCCGACGCCGCGGTGGTGCAGGGCTCCGACCTCGGCTCGCACACGCGCGACCTGTACGACGCCATCAACCGCGGCGACCACCCGAAGTGGGACCTGTACGTCCAGATGATGGACGACCACGACCACCCGGAGCTCGACTTCGACCCGCTGGACGACACCAAGGTCTGGGACGAGAACCGCTTCCCGCTGGGCAAGGTCGGCACGATGACGCTCACCGGCGTCCCCCAGGACTTCTTCACCGAGAGCGAGCAGATCGCCTTCGGCACGGGCGTCCTCGTCGACGGGCTCGACTTCTCCGACGACAAGATGCTCGTGGGGCGCACGTTCTCCTACAGCGACACCCAGCGCTACCGCGTCGGGCCGAACTACCTGCAGCTGCCGGTCAACTCGCCCAAGGGCGCCCGCGCGGCCACCAACCAGCGCGACGGCGCCATGGCGTACGTCGTCGACCGCCCCGAGGGCGTCAACCCGACGGTGAACTACGAGCCGTCGATCATCGGGGGCCTGCGCGAGGGCACCTACCCGACGCACGACGAGCAGGGCCCCGAGATCACCGGGCGCCTCACCCGCAAGCGCATCAACCGCACGAACGACTACCTGCAGGCGGGCCAGCGCTACCAGTTGTCCGAGCAGTGGGAGAAGGACGAGCTCGTCGCGAACCTCGTCGACGGCCTCTCCGCCTGCGACCGGCCGATCGCCGAGCGCATGGTCTGGCACCTGCTCATGTGCGACGACGAGCTGGGCAACCGGGTCGGCGAGGGCGTCGGCATCACGGCCGACGACGTCCGCGGCCTCGAGCCGCTCGCCACGCAGACGCTCACCGAGGACGAGCTCGAGCGGGCCCGCAACCTCGGCAAGAACGGCCCGCGCGACGTCGCGGGCCTGACGATGACGCACGCCGTGCCGAACGAGCGCGTCGAGCGCTGACCCGCCGCGGCCCTCGGGGCCGCAGCTCCCGCACCACCAGCACCACCCGCAGGCCGCGCCGGACCCCCGGCGCGGCCTGCGGCGCGTCCACCCCCTGCTGGGCCTGCGCGCCGGTGGGGGCATGCTCGGGCGCGTGACGACGACGCGAGCCGCCACCGAGCCGTCCGGGGCTCCCGCCGCTCGGGGCGCCGGCGAGGTGCGCTGGGTCGAGACCGCGTGGGAGGACCCGCGCGCGGAGGCCCTCCGCGACGCCATGGACGCCGAGATGGGCGTGCGGTACGCCGACGTCGAGGACGTCTTCTCGACGCTCGTCATGCCGCCCGGCACCGCGTGGCTCACGACGTGGGTCGCCCTCGTCGGCGAGGAGCCCGTCGCGACGGCGACGCTGCGGTGGCTCGGCGAGGGGGCGGGCCGCCTCGCCGAGGTGAAGAAGGTCTACGTCGCGCCCGCGGGGCGCCGCCGCGGCCTGGCGTCGCAGGCGCTGCGCCAGGTCGAGGCCACGGCCCGGTCCCTCGGCGTCGACCGGCTGCACCTGCACACGGGGAGCCTGCAGCCCGAGGCGATCGCCCTCTACGAGCGCGAGGGCTGGGAGCAGGTCCCCGTCTTCGCGCCGTACGACGTCCTGCCCGTGAGCGTCTGCTTCACCAAGCCCGTCCCCGCCACCCCCTGACCTCCTGATCCGCCCTTCCCCGCACGTCGTCGTCAGATCGCCGTCCGAGGGCGCCCTTCCCTCGCACTTCGTCGGCAGATCGCCGTGCAGAGGCGCCCCGCCCGGCGTTGTGTCGTCAGAGTGCGGAGGCGCGGGCGGCGCGGCCGCTGCTGACGGCGACGGCGCCGACCCCCAGCACGAGCACGACGAGCGCCCCGACGACGACGAGCAGCGGCGCCGTCCACCCGCCGGTCGCGTCGTGCACCGCGCCGAGCGCGAGGGGGCCGAGCGAGGCCAGCGCGTAGCCGCCGCCCTGGACGAGGGCCGACGTGCGCCGCGCCTGCCGGTCGTCGCCGGACAGCCGGACGACGAGGACGAAGACGATGGTGAAGACGCCGCCCTGGGCCGCGCCGCCGAGCGCGGCCCACAGCGACCACCACTGCGGCGCGAGGAGCAGGCCCACCGGGAAGGCCACCCAGCAGGCGCCGACGAGGGCCAGCACCCGGTCGGGGGCCACGCGCGACAGCAGCGCCGGCACGCCGAGGGCGCCGACGACGGCGAGGACCTGGAACACCGAGGAGGCCGCCCCGGCCGCGGCCGGGCTCTGGCCGAGGCGGTCGGCGAGGAGCGTCGGCAGCCAGGCCGTGAGCCCGTAGTAGGAGAAGGCCTGTGCGCCGAAGCCGACCGTGAGGACGGCGGGGGCCCACGCCGGCCGGTGCACCGCGACGAGGGGCGCGGGCTCGTCGCCGGCGCCGCGCTCGCGCGGCGGGTCGACGGGCAGGGGCGCCCGCCGCAGCGTCGCCGCGCCCCAGAGCAGCGCGCCGAGGACGGCGAGCACCACCCACGACGTCGTCGCCGCCCGCCACCCGAGGAGCTGGGCGAGCGGCTCGGTGCCGAGGGAGGTGAGCATCGAGCCCACGTTGAGCGCCGCCGTGTAGGCGCCCGTCACCGCGCCGGCCCGCGACGGCGGGACGGACCGCCGGATGATGACGGGGACGACGATGTTGCCGACCGTGATGGCCGTGCCGATGACGGCCGTGCCCGCGAGCACGAGCTCCGTGCCGCCCGACGCGCGCAGCACCGTGCCGGCCGTGACGCCGGCGAGGCACCACCAGACCGCGGCGGCGGGGCCGACGCGCGCGATGAGCGCCGAGGCGAGCGGTGCCGCGACGGCGAAGCAGACGACGGGGATCGTCGTGAGCAGGCCGGCCGCGGCGGGGTCGAGGCCAAGGTCCTCGGTGAGCCGCCCGAGCACCGGGGCGACCGCGACGATCGGCCCGCGCAGGCTCAGGGCGACGACGAGGACGGCGGCGACGACGAGCGCGGTCCTCGGTGCGGCGAGGGAGGCCCGGCCCGGCGCCCCCGACGTCGCGGCCCGCGCCGTGCCCCCCGCCGTGCTCTCCGTCGTCTCGCGCGCCGCCACCCGGCCATCCTGCCCGCCGGCAGCGGGCGCCCCGGACGGCGCCCGGCGCCCGGGCGCCCTCCGGGCCAGGATGGCCGGGTGAGCGACGACGCCGGACGTGACGCCGTAACCACGGAGGGGCCCGCCTGGAGCACCCTGTCCCACCTGGAGTGCCCGCGGTGCGGGGACCACCTCGACGCCTCGGTGCACCAGGGCCTGTGCCCGCGGGACGGCTCGCCGCTGCTCGCCCGCTACCACCTGGCGCGCGCGGCGGTGACCCGTGAGGAGGTCGAGCGGCGGGCGCCGGACCTGTGGCGCTACCACGAGCTCCTCCCCGTCCAGGGGCCCGAGGGCGTCGTCACGCTGGGGGAGGGCATGACGCCGCTGCTCGACGCGCCCCGCCTGGCCGCGGACCTCGGCGTCGGCCGGCTGCTCGTCAAGGACGAGGGGCTGCTGCCCACCGGGTCCTTCAAGGCGCGGGGTGCCGCGGTCGGCGTCTCGCGGGCCCGCGAGCTCGGCGTCCGCGGCCTCGCCATGCCGACCAACGGCAACGCCGGCGCGGCGTGGGCCGCGTACGCCGCGCGCGCCGGGCTGCCGCTCCTCGTGGCGATGCCGGTCGGCGCGCCGGCCATCACGCGCGCCGAGTGCGTCGCCGCCGGGGCGCAGCTCCACCTCGTCGACGGGCTCATCAGCGACGCCGGGAAGCTCGTCGCGGCGGCCGTCGCGGAGGACCCGGACCGCTGGACCGACATGGCCACCCTCAAGGAGCCGTACCGCATCGAGGGCAAGAAGACGATGGGCTTCGAGATCGCCGAGCAGCTCGGCTGGCGGATGCCCGACGTCGTCGTCTACCCGACCGGCGGCGGCGTGGGGCTCATCGGCATCTGGAAGGCGCTGCACGAGCTGCTCGAGCTCGGGTGGGTGACCGGCCGGATGCCGCGGCTCGTCGCCGTCCAGTCGACGGGGTGCGCGCCGATCGTCCGGGCCTTCGACGAGGGCGCCGAGGTGTCCGAGCCCTGGGTCGACGCGTCCACCGTCGCCTTCGGCATCACGGTGCCGAAGGCGCTCGGGGACTTCCTCGTGCTGCGGGCCGTCCGCGAGACGGGCGGGACAGCGCTCGCCGTCGACGACGACGAGCTGCTCGCCGAGCTGCAGCACGTCGGCTCCCTCGAGGGCCTCGTGCTGTGCCCGGAGGGCGCGGCCGTCGTCTCCGCCGTCCGGCGCCTGCGCGGCTCGGGGTGGATCGGCCCCGACGAGGAGGTCGTCGTGCTCAACACCGGCGCCGGGATCATCTACCCCGAGGCGCTGCCCGTCCGCGTCGGCGACGGGCCGGGCGAGGTGCCCGTCGTCCCGAGGGACGGCCGCCTGGAGGTGCGTCGTGGCTGAGGCCCGCCCCGAGGGAGCCCCTGCCGAGGGACCGCTGCCCGCGCCCGAGGACGTGGTCCTGGACCTGCCCGTCGGGCCGGTCCCCGTCCTGCGGTCGCGGCCGGCGGGCGACGTCGTCGGCCGCCTGCTCCTCGTGCCCGGCTACACCGGCGGCCGGGTCGACCACCGGCTCCTGGTCCCCGAGCTGGCCGCGCGCGGGGTCGACGCCGTGGCGCTGACCCAGCGCGGACAGCCGGGCGCCGTGCGGCCCGAGGGCGACGAGGCCGACGTCCGTGTCGCCGCCCGCTCCTACGCGCTGCCGCTGCTGGTC
This sequence comes from uncultured Pseudokineococcus sp., assembly GCF_947499845.1. Lineage (GTDB taxonomy): Bacteria > Actinomycetota > Actinomycetes > Actinomycetales > Quadrisphaeraceae > Pseudokineococcus. Next base: position 322,563 of record NZ_CANMPM010000002.1, on the reverse strand, counting down.
CGGGACGTCCACGACGCCGCGGCCGCGCTCGCGGCGCTCGACGACGGGTGGGCGGCGCCGGTGCACCTGCTGGGCCACAGCTTCGGCGGCGTCGTCGCCGGCGAGGCCGCGCTGCTCGACCCGTCGCGCTGGCGCGGCCTGGTGCTCCTGTGCTCCGGCCCGCACGGCTGGCCGGGGCGGACGGACGACCAGGTCGCCGTCCTCGAGCGCGAGGGCACCGCCGCAGCGCTGTGGGCCTATCTGGCGGCGCCCGAGGGGCTCGAGCCGCCGCCGGACGAGGCCGCCGCGGCGTGGCGCGAGCGGGTGCTCGGCACCTCACCGGGGCAGCTGCTCGCCGCCGCGCGCGTGCTGGGCACGCACGAGGACCGCTCGGACGCCCTGCGCGCCACCGGCCTGCCGGTGCTCGTCGCCCACGGCGAGACCGACGCCGCCTGGCCGCAGGAGGACCAGCGGGCCATGGCCGAGCGGGTCGGCGCGGCGTACGCCGTCCTGCCGGGCGGCCACTCGCCGAACGAGGACGCGCCCGCCGCGACGGCGGAGCTGCTGGCCGAGCACGTGCGGGCCGCAGCGGCCTGAGCGGGGGACGGGCCGCGCCCGGGGCCGAGCGGTGCGCCCAGGACGCGGTGCACCGCGTCCTGGGCGCACACCTCGCGTCGGGACTACCCCGGCGGCGACGGCGGTTGGGACCGGTGCCCGACGTCACCACCCGGCGCCGGGAGCCGTCCGAGCACCGAGGTGACCCGCCATGACCGTCCCGCTGTCCGTCCTCGACCTGGCCCCCGTCGACGAGGGGACGAGCGTCGGCGAGAGCGTCGCCGGCAGCGTGGCGCTCGCGCAGGCCGCGGAGCGCGGCGGGTACCGGCGGGTCTGGTACGCCGAGCACCACAACATGCCGATGATCGCGTCGTCGGCGACGGCGGTGCTCATCGCCCACGTGGCGGCGCACACCTCGACCATCCGTCTGGGCGCGGGCGGCGTCATGCTGCCGAACCACGCCCCGCTGACCATCGCCGAGCAGTTCGGCACGCTCGCCTCGGTGCACCCCGGGCGCATCGACCTCGGGCTCGGCCGAGCCCCGGGCTCGGACCAGGCGACGATGTACGCCCTGCGGCGCGACCCGTCGTCGGCGGACACCTTCCCGCGCGACGTGCAGGAGCTGCAGGGCTACCTCACGGGCCAGAGCCTCGTGCCCGGCGTGAAGGGCGTGCCGGCGGCGGGCGTCGACGTGCCGCTGTGGATCCTCGGGTCGTCCCTCTTCGGGGCGAAGCTGGCCGCCGCGCTGGGCCTGCCGTACGCCTTCGCCTCGCACTTCTCCCCCCAGGCCCTCGAGGCCGCCGTCGCGACCTACCGCCGGGAGTTCCAGCCGTCGGCGCAGCAGGCGGAGCCGTACGTCGTCGCCGGCGTCAACGTCCTCGCCGCCGACACCCGCGAGGAGGCCGAGCACCACCGCGCCGTGGTCCGCCGCGCCCGGGCGCTCGCCTTCTTCGCCCGCGGCCGCACGCTGACCGACGCCGAGGCCGACCTGCTGCTGGAGTCCGGGGCCGGCGCGCAGATCGACTCGATGATGGTCCACACGGCGCTGGGCACCCCCGACGAGGTGCGCGACCAGCTCGACGCCTTCGCCGCGCTGGCCGACGCTGACGAGCTCATCACCGCCCACTCGGCGCCCACCGCCGCGGCGCGCGTGCGGTCGGTGGACCTGACGGCGCAGGCCGTCGCCGCCGTCCCGGCCTGAGCGCTCGCCCGACCTCTCCCGCGGGCCGCCCCGCGGCGGCCCGCGAGGGGCGTCAGCGGATCGTGTACCCGCCGTCGACGACGAGGTCGTGCCCGTTGACCATCCCGGCGGCGCCGCTGGAGAGGTAGAGGACGGCGGCGGCCACCTCGTCGGGCAGCGCGAAGCGGCCCGTCGGGATCTGCGCCTTCGCGTCCTCGCCCTTCTGGCCGCTCCACGCCGACCGCCCCAGCGCGGTGAGGACGACGGTGGGGGAGACCGAGTTGGCCGTCACGCCGCGGCCGGCCCACTCCAGCGCGAGCACGCGGGTGAGGCCCACGACACCGGCCTTGCTCGCGCAGTAGGCCGCGTGGCCCTCGAGCGCCACCGTCGCGGCCTGCGACGCCATGGTCACCACCCGCCCGTACCCGGCGGCGAGCATCCGCCGGCCCACCGCCCGGGCGACGAGGAACGTGCCGGTGAGGTTGACGGCGAGCGTCCGCGACCACGCCTCGTCCGAGAGGTCCTCCGCCGGGTCGAGGACGGCGATGCCCGCGCACGTGACGAGGACGTCGACCCGCCCGGTGGCCGCGACGGCCTCCTCGACGGCCGCCTCCACCGACGCGGCGTCGGTGACGTCGCAGGCCACGGCGAGGTGCTGGCCCGCCGCGGGGCCCCCGAGCTCGCCGGCCCGCGCACGTGCGGCCTCCTCGGCCACGTCGACGACGACGACGCGGGCGCCGCGGTCGGCGAGGAGCCCGCAGACGGCGCTGCCGATGCCCGACGCGCCGCCCGTGACCAGCGCCGTCCGGCCGTCGAGGCGCAGGGACAGGTCGACCTGCTCGTCCGCCGGGGTGGCGGACGGGGTGGCGGCGAGGGTGCGGTCGTCGTGCGTGCTCACGTCTGCCTCCGGTGACCGGCCCGCGCCCCGGTGCGCGGGCCTCCGCCCGTGATCATGCCCGGCGAGGCGCCCGTCCGCGCCCCTGGGCGCGCCTCCGGTGCGTCTCCCGCGGCCCCCGCCGACCGGCCGGGGGCCCCTGGGTGCCGTCGCGGGCGCCGTCGGGGAGGCTTGCGCCCGTGCAGACCCCGCGCCAGCCCCAGCAGCCGTCGACCGCCGACCGGGGCGAGGAGGGCGGGGACCAGCCGGTGCAGCGGCCCTGCGCCGTCGAGGACCACGGGGTCGTCGGCGACCTCCGCTCGATCATGCTCGTCACGAAGGACGGCGAGGTCGACTTCGCGTGCGCCCCCGACTTCGACAGCCCCGGCATCTTCGCCGGCCTGCTCGGCGAGGGCGGCGGCGGCTTCTCCGTGCGCCCCACCGCGTGGGACACCACGCACCAGTACTACCTGCCGAGCTCGGCCGTCCTGGCGACGCGCTTCAGCAGCCGCCGCGGGTGCCTCGAGGTGCTCGACGGCATGGTCCCCGAGGAGGCGCTGCCCGACGACGACGCGGAGGCCGGCCCGGGGCGCCGCCCCCTGCTCGTGCGCCTCGTGCGGGTGCTCGACGGCGAGCAGGAGGTCGTCGTCGACTGCCGCCCCGGCTTCGACTGGGGCCGGGCGCCGCACGAGGCGGAGGCCGTCGACGGCGGCGTCCGCTTCCGCGCGGGGGAGGAGCAGCTGGTCCTGCGGTCCTCCCACCCGCTCGACGTCGAGGACGGCGCGGCCCGCGGGCGCGTCCTGCTGCGCCGGGGCGACGCCCTGGCCCTGGTGCTGCACTGGGGCGCGCTCGCGCCGGAGGAGGGGGGCGAGGTGGGCCGCGCGGAGGCCCAGCGCCTCCTCGACGCCACGCACGCCTACTGGCGCGAGTGGGTGCGCCGCTCGAGCTACCGCGGCCGCTGGCGCGAGATCGTGCACCGCTCGGCCATCACCCTCAAGCTCCTGACGTACGCCCCGACGGGCGCCGTCGTCGCGGCCGGCACGACGAGCCTCCCCGAGGAGGTCGGCGGCGCGCGCAACTGGGACTACCGCTACGCCTGGCTGCGCGACGCCGCCTTCACGACCTTCGCGCTCATGACCCTGGGCTTCCCCGACGAGACGGACGCCTTCCTCGCGTGGCTCGAGGAGCGGATGGCGGCGGCGGGCGACGAGGGGCTGCTGCCCGTCTACACCGTCCGCGGGGAGCGCCCGCCGGACGAGGAGGTGCTCGAGCACCTCGGCGGCTACGCGGGCTCGCGCCCGGTGCGCACCGGCAACGCCGCCTACGCCCAGCGCCAGCTCGACAGCTACGGCGAGGTGATGGACTCCATCTACCTCTACAACAAGGTCCGGCCCATCAGCTGGGACATCTGGACCCAGGTCGTCGACATGCTCGACTGGCTGGCCGACCACGCCGCCGACCCCGACGCCGGCCTCTGGGAGAGCCGGGGCGAGCCCCGGCGCAACACCTACTCGCAGGTCATGGTGTGGGTCGCCTTCGAGCGGGCGCTGCGCGTGTCCCGCCAGCGCGGGCTGCCGGCCCCGCGCCAGAAGTGGGAGGCCTGCGCCGACGCCGCCTACCGGCGCGTGCAGGAGGAGGGCCTCGACCCCCGCACCGGCGGCTACCGCGTCAGCGCGGGCAGCGACCAGCTCGACGCGAGCCTCCTCATGCTGCCGCTCGTGAAGTTCGCCGGCCCCACGGACCCGCGCTTCGCGGCGACGCTCGAGGCGCTGCGCTCCGAGCTCGTCGTCGACTGCCTCGTGCGCCGCTACCCGACCGACGGGACGGACGGGCTCGACGGCGGCGAGGGCTACTTCGTCGCGTGCTCGTTCTGGTACGCCGAGGCGCTCTCCAGCGCCGGCCGGTCGCAGGAGGCCGAGGAGGTCTTCGAGAAGACGCTGCGCTTCTCCAACCACCTGGGCCTGTTCGCCGAGGAGGTGAGCGCCACGGGGCACCAGACGGGCAACTTCCCCCAGGCGCTCTCGCACCTCGCGCTCATCAGCGCGGCGGTCCACCTGGACCGCGAGCTCGGCGGGGGCGCCTGAGGCGGGGAGGCCTAGGGCGCGTCAGCCGTCGACGAGGTGCCCGTAGACGACGGTGTTGTCCTCGTAGTGCCCGACGGAGCGGTCGAAGACGCCGCCGCAGGTGATGAGCCGGATCTGCGCGTCCGGCGTCTGCCCGTACACGCGCCGCGTGGGGAAGTCGTCCTTGGGGTAGCGCTCGGAGGTGTCGACGACGAAGGTCGCCGTCGTGCCGTCGGCGCGGTCGACGAGGATCTCGTCTCCCGGCGCGAGCTCGCCCAGGCGGTAGAAGACCGACGGCCCGGCCTTGGAGTCGATGTGGCCGGCCAGGACCGTCGGGCCGACCTCCCCGGCGCGCGGCGACCCGTCGTACCAGGACGCCTTGAGGTTGTCGGGGCCCTCGCGCGGCGGGACGGCGAGCGACCCGTCGTCGTTGAGGCCGAGGTGCAGCAGGTCGGTGTCCACGCCGATGGCGGGCACCCGCAGGCGCACCGGCTCGGCCACCTCGGGCGCCTCGGGCTCCGCGGGGGGCTCGGGAGCCGGCGTCTCGGGCGCGGGGATGCGCACGAGCCCCGGGATGTCGCCCTCCGGCGCGAGGGCCTCGGTGGGCAGGACGTCGCCCTTCGTCGCGTCGGTGACGCGCGTGCTCGACGGCGAGGGCTCGGCGGTCTCCGGTGCGGGCAGCGAGGTGGCGTCGTCGCCGTCCGGTGCGTCCCCGCCGGGGGCGGCGTAGGGCGCGTCGGCGACGTCGGAGGTCGTGCGCGGCGGCTCGACCGGGGCCTCCCCCTGCTGGGCCAGCGCGGAGCCCACGAGCCCCGCGCCGACGACGAGGCACGCGATCGACGCGGCGGTGGCCGCCCGGCCGCCGCGACGGCCCCTGCTCCCGGCCACGGCGGTCAGCCCCGCCCGTGCGGGCGTCGAGCGGCGCGGGCGGTCCGGATCACGGCGTCCTCCTGGGAGGGCGAGGGGGTGGGACGTCCCATGCTCGCACCCGCGGCGCAGGGGCCGCCGGGCCGGTGGGGCGCGCGGGTGGCGGTGCTCGTCACGGGCGTCCTCTCGTCGTCGTGGGCCGTGCCGGTGGTTCGGACCCGGGCGGCGGGCGGTTGGGTCGGGCGCGTCAGCAGTGCTCGGAGACGTAGCCGGGGGTGCCGCGGGGGACGACGTCCCGGTCGCGGAGCAGGACGGACACGCGGTCGCCGCGGGCCGCGCAGGCCTCGCGGAAGGGCCGCCGGCCGGTGTCGGTGTACTCGACCTCGAGGACGTGGCGCCCGTAGTGGCCGGTGTAGACGTCGCACTCGTCCCACACCTGGCACTCCTCGGCGACGGCGAAGTCGAACCCGACCGCGCGGACCTGGCGGCGCGTCAGCTCGGCGGTGTTCTTCTGCGCCACGGCGAGGCCGGCCGCGTGGGCGCGCCGGGCCAGCAGGCCGGCGAAGGCCACCGCCTGCCCCTGCGTGAGCCGTCCGCCGGAGCGGGTGAAGGCGTCGAGGTTGTCGAGCTCGACCGCCCGGTAGCCGGCGGCGGCGCAGCCGTCGACCCAGCGCCCGACGACCCGGGCGGCCGCCGTCCGCCTGGCCGACGTCGAGGTGTCGAGGAGCACCTCGCCGGGCCAGTCCTCGTCCTCGACGAGCCGGCCGCGGGCGTCGCGCAGGAGGAGGTCGGGGTGCGCGCGGCGCCACCAGGCGGTCTCGCCCGGCTGGGTCTGGAAGGCGTTGACGTAGCAGACCGAGTACCCGCCGCGGACGGGAGCGGCCGTCCGGTCGCGCACGACGACGTCGACGTCCGCGGCGGGCGGGTAGGCGCCGCCGAGCTGGTAGTCGAGCACCCCGCCCGCGGGCGGGGGCGCGGGGCGGGCGGCGCTCGCGGCGGGGGAGGCCGTCGTGGCCGTCGCCGCCGGCGCCCCGGTGGGTCCGGCGCCGCACGCCGCGAGGACGAGGGCGCCGAGGACGGCGGCGACGGTGCGCGCGCCGCGGCGCGGGGCGCCCGCGCGTCGGGAGGTCACGTGCTCATCCTCGGACGACGCCGCGGACGCCGCCGCCGACGAGGGTGGCGACGTCGACCAGCGCGCCCGGCAGGACGAGCCCCCGCGGGGCTGCCACGTAGCAGGGACGCCACTGGGGGCCGAAGCCCTGCTTGAAGGCCCGGAGCCCTTGGAAGTTGTAGAGAGGCCCGCCGTGGGTCCACACGAGGTGCCCGAGCCGCTCCCAGGCGGGGGCGCCGGTGCCCGTGCGCAGCCCTGAGAGCGGGGCCGTGCCGAGGTTGAAGGCGGAGAAGCCCTGCTCCTGCGCCCAGAGGAGGCTCTCGACGAAGAGGTACGTCATCACGGTGCTCGGTCCGTCGGGGAGGCGGCGCATGAGGTCCACCTGGACCTCCTCGCCGTCCCCGCCCACCCAGAGCGTCGCGAAGGCGATGACGCGCCCCTCCTGGCGCACGACGGCGACGGGGGACCGGCGGACGTAGTCGTCGTCGAAGGCGCCGAGGGAGAAGCGCTTCTCGCCGCCCCGGCGCTCCGCGAGCCAGGCGTCGGAGACCGCGCGCAGCTCGGGCACGAGCGGGGCGACGTCCTCGGGCGCCACGACCTCGACCGCCATGCCGAGCCGCTGGGACTTGTTCCGGCACGTGCGCAGGTTCGTCTTCGCCTTGCCCGAGAGCGTGTAGCCCTGGAGGGGCACGACGGCCTCCTCGCCGAACTTCGTGACCGCCAGGCCGGAGGCGCGGTAGAGGTCGGCGTGGTCGTCGAGGACGCTGTAGAGGACGGGGCGGCCGGCGTGCCGGTCCACCTCGGCGAGGAAGCTGCGGAGCAGCCCCGGCACGGCGGCCGGGTCGCCCACCGGGTCGCCCATGACGACCCAGCTGCGGCCCTCCACCTGGTACATGAGGAAGGCGGCCCCGCAGGGGGCGAAGAAGAAGCGCTTGTCGCCGGTGAAGGCGAGCTGGGCGGCGCAGCGCCCGGAGCGGGCGACGAGGTCCTCGACGCGGGCCAGCTCGTCGTCGTCCACGGTCGGCCGGGCGGGCCGCCGGCGGCGCAAGACCCAGGTGCCCGCGAGGACGACGCCGGCCACGCCCGCGGCGGCGGCGAGCCGGTCGGCGAGCGGGGCGCCGGACAGGGCCGTCGCGAGGACGGGGGCGTCGACGGAGCCGGCGACCTCCTGCCGGGCGACCGCCCCGACGACGAGGGCGACCGCGACGGCCGGGCGCACGAGGTCGCGCGGGCGCCAGGAGCGCGTGCCGCGGGAGAACACCGCTCGCGCGGGAACGAGGAGCAGCGCGAGGGTGGCGGTGACGGCGCCGAGCACGACGTCGCCGTGCGTCACGGCGAGGGCCGCCGTGCCCGCGAGGAGGGCGAGCGTGGCGGCCCAGGCGGTGCGCAGCCGGCGGTGCAGGCCGAGCCCGAGGAGCAGCGCGGACCAGCCGACGAGGCTCGTGGCCATGGCCGGCACGTCGAGCCCGCGGCTGCCGGGGAGGTCGCCGCGCACGGCCACGAAGGTGCCGGCGCCCGCGACGACGAGGGCGAGCACGGACGACGTGAGCACGGTGGGCAGGCGTCCCGCCGTCGTCCCGGTGCCAGCCGGGCGGGTCTGCTCCGCGGCCGAGGGGGCGCGCATCGCGGGCACGCGCAGCGCGCCGGCGCCGGCGACCGGCGCGGGGGCCGGGGCGGTGGCCGTCGCGGCGCCTGTGCGGATCTCGTGGCGGACGAGGAGCACCGCCGCGAGGAGCAGCGGCAGCACGAAGTAGACGAGGCGGTAGGCGACGAGGGCCACGGCGAGGTCCGCGGGCGACGTCGTCCCGCCGAGGAGGACGACGAGCGCCGTCTCGAAGACCCCGAGGCCTCCGGGCACGTTGCTCACGAGCCCGGCGACGGTCGCGACGGCGAAGGCGGCGGCGAAGGGGAGGAAGGCCATCCGGTCGTCGGCGGGCAGCAGGACGTGGAGGACGGCGGCCATGGAGAGCCACTCGAGCGTCGAGAGCGCGACCTGGGTGAGCGCGAGGCGGGGCGAGGGGCGCTCGAGGCGCCAGCGGCCGCGGCCCACCGCACGTCCGACGAGGGCCCACACGAGGTACCCGAGCACCCCCGCGAGCAGGACGGCGCCCAGGGCCACCACGACCGGCGGCGACAGGCGCAGCGCGCGGGCGGCGGTCGTCGGGTCGTGCAGCACGCCGGCGCCGGCGAGGACGGCCGCGCCGAGCGCGAGCGTCACGGTGTTGAGGCCGACGATGCGCGCGACGGCGGAGCGCGGCACCTGCCAGCTCGAGTACACGCGGGCGCGCAGCGCCGCCCCCACCACGGCCGAGGCGCCGAGGTTGTTGCCGAAGGCCGTGGCCACGAAGGACGCGAGGCCGTACCGGCGGTAGGGCAGAGGGTGGCCGACGTAGCGCAGCGCCAGCGTGTCGTAGCCCGTCATCGCGACGTAGGAGGCCGCGGTGGCGAGCAGGGCCGCCAGCGCCGTGCCCGGCCCCAGGCCGACCAGGTCGCGGCCGAGGTCCGACCAGTCGTAGCCGCGGAAGGTGCGGTGGAGCAGCGCGAGCGCCGCCGTGAGCATCCCGAGCACGAGCACGGGACCGAGCAGCCGCCGCACCGCGGCGGCCGGACGGGTGGTGGCGGAGCGCATGCTCGAGGAGTCGGCACGACCGGCGCCGGTCTTGACCGCGGGTGCAGCCGCCCGGCCCGTGGTCGGTCCCCGCTGGTCGAGCAGCCACGAGCGGACGACGCCGGCCGTTCAGGCCCGGCGTCGACGGTGGCCGGCCGGCCCCGCGGATGCGGCGACCAGCGCGCCGGCGAGGGCGACGCCGACGCCCACGGCGAGGGCGCTCGTCGTGCCGCCCCCTCCGGCGGCGACGAGGCCGAAGACGAGCGGCCCCGCCCCGAGGCCCACGTCGAGGGCCACGGTGAAGGTCGCGGCGACCGTGCCGGACGGGGCGTCCGGCGCCGCCTCGACCATGAGGCGGTAGACGGAGGGCGTGAGGAGGGCGACGCCGACCGCCAGGACCGCCGCACCGGCGTGCAGCCCCGCGGCGGAGGGGACCGCGGCCATGAGCGCCAGCCCCGCGGAGCCGAGGAGGAGGGCCAGCGCCACCAGGCGCACGGGGGACCCCCGGTCGACGAGGCGTGCGGCGGCGAGCCGGGTCGCCACGACGACGCCTCCGTAGGTGAGGAGCACCGTCCCGGCGCCGGGCAGCCCCACCCCCCGGGCGTGCAGGGCGGCGAAGGCGAGGAAGCCGGCGGCCGCCACCACGCCGGCGGTGAGGGCCGCGGCGGGGCGGACGAGCCGTCGCACGTCCCGGCCGCGGGAGCGGGAGGGTCGGGTCGCCGCTGGCGGCCCTGGGTCTCGGGGGGCCCGGGCCCCGACGACGAGCGCGAGGAGGGCGGCGGCGCCCGCCAGCAGGGCGACGGCCGCCCAGACCGCGCCGAAGCCCGCGCGGCGCAGCAGCGCCTCGCCGAGCAGCGGACCCAGGCCGATGCCGACGTAGAGGCCCAGCGAGCTGTAGCTCATGGCCTCGCCGCGCCGGTGGGGCGGCGCGAGGTCGGCCAGCGCGGCCACCGCGGCCACGAGGTAGGCGGCCTCGGCCGCCCCGAGGGCGACCCGGAGGGCGACGAGGGCGGGCAGCGCGTCGACGGCGCCGTGCCCCGCCGCCGCGGCGGCGGCCACGAGCGCCCCCGCCACCAGGAGGGCGCCGGGGCCCCACCGGTCGGAGGCGGCGCCGGCGAGGGGCCGGAGGGCGAGCGCCGTGACGCTGAGCACCGCGACGACGGCTCCCACCGACGCCACCCCGGCGTCGAGGCGGTCGACGACGAAGAGGGGCACGACGGGGAGGAGCGCTCCCTGCGCGCTGAAGTAGGCCAGCTCCGAGGCGGACAGCGCCACGAAGGGCGCGCTGAGGAGCCGGTCAGGGGGTCCTGTCTCCGTCGCGGGCACGGCGCAGGCTCCTCGTCCGGGGAGGACGAGCGTCGCACCGACGGGGAGCCGGCGGCAAGGTCCTCAGGACGGTCGCGGCGACGTCAGGACCGCCGTACCTCCGGCCGCGGCGCAGCTCCGTCGCCGCCCCGTGCCCCGTCCGGCACCTCGCCGTAGGCCCCGTCGGGAGAGGAGCCGTCCGCCGTGGAGGACCCGTCCGCCTCCGCGCGATCGCGGTAGCCGTCGGCCCACTCGCCCGTGGAGAAGTCGTAGCCCACGGGCTCGCCGTCCTCGTCGCGCCGCTGGTACCACTCGGTGTACTCGGCGCTGGTGGAGTCGACGTCCGCGCCCGCCCCGCGGTCGTGCTCGCTGCGGGTGACCTGCACCGCGAAGTCGTCGCCGTAGCGCTCGATGCCGTCGGTCACGGCGTTGTCGAGCGCCGAGCGCGTGTACTGCTGGCGCAGGGCGATGGGGTCGGTCCGCAGCTCCTTGAACCAGGCGACGACGGCCAGGAGGAGCACCAGGGCGAACGGCACGGCCGTGACGATGACGAGCTGCTGCAGGCCCTGCAGCGCCACGCCCTCGCCGAGCGTGAGCATCACCACCGCGATGCCGGCCATGACGAGGCCCCAGAAGATCACCAGCGGCCGCGGCGGGGTCTGCGAGCCGCCGGTGCTGAGCATGCCCATGACGATCGAGGCGGAGTCCGCCGCGGTGATGAAGAAGATGGCGAGGATCGCCATGGCGACGAAGGGAATCCAGCCCGCCACCGCGGGCAGGTTGTCGAGCAGGGCGAAGAGCACCTCCGGCGCCGCCATGTCGTCGGAGAAGCCGGGGGCGCCGCTCCGGTACATCGAGATGGCCGTGCCGCCCATGACGCCGTACGCGACGAAGATCAGCGCGGAGGGGATGAAGATCGTGCCGAGGAGGAACTGGCGGATGCTGCGGCCGCGGGAGATGCGCGCGATGAAGATCCCGACGAACGGCGCCCAGGAGATCCACCAGGCCCAGTAGTAGACGGTCCACGTCGACTGGAAGGCCTGCGTCTCCTCGCCCCAGGACAGCGAGCGCCCCATGAGGTCGAACAGGGACCCGAGGTACTCCATGATCGCCGACGGCACGAGGTTGAGCAGGAAGAGCGTGGGGCCGAGGACCACCACGACCAGGAGCATCCCGACCGTCAGCAGGATGTTCGTGTTCGACAGGTAGCGGATGCCCCGGGCGACGCCCGAGACGGCCGAGACGATGAAGCACGCCGTGAGGACGGCGATGATCGCGACGAGCACGGTGTTCGTCACCGGGCCGCTGCCGGACACGATGCTGACGCCGGAGCCGATCTGCAGCGCGGCGATCCCGAGCGCCGCGGCGGTGCCGAAGAGCGTCGCGACGATGGCGAAGACGTCGACGAGCTTGCCCGCGACGCCGTCGGTGGCCCTCGCGCCGAACAGCGAGCGGAATACGGACGACACGAGCAGCGGGCGCCCGCGGCGGTAGGCGACGTAGCCCACGGCCCCGCCGATGACGGCGTAGATCGCCCACGCGTGGAAGCCCCAGTGGAAGTAGGTCTGCGCGAAGGCGTAGTGCAGGGCGTCGACGGTCTCGGCGTCGTTGGTCAGCGGCGGCGGCGTGATGAAGTACGTCAGCGGCTCCGCGGGGCCCCAGAAGAGGACGGCGACGCCCAGGCCGGCCGCGAAGAGCATCGCGGTCCAGGAGAAGGTGCCGAACTCGGGCTCCTCGCCCTCCTTGCCCAGCGGGATCTTCCCGTACGGCGACAGGGCGATGCCGAGGAGCGCCACGAGGACGACCACCGCGACGAGGTTGAACATCCACCCGAGGTTGGTGGTCGCCCAGTCGTAGGCGGCCTGCGCGGCGCTCGCCACCGTCTCGGGCGAGGTGACCCCCCAGACGACGAAGGCGACGGTGAGGGTGCCCGCGACGGCGAGCACGAACCGCGAGACGCGGTAGCGGCGTCGCTGCTCGTCGATGCTGATCCCGGGCACGAGGGCCGGGTGGGTGTCGTGCGGGTACTTCGGCACCCGGTAGTCGAGGCTGGACAGCGCCCCCTCGGTCCGCCGCACCGACCGGCGGAGGGCGCCGCCCCTCCCCCTCGGGGCGTCGTCCGGTCGAGCGCCGTTCTCGTCAGTGGACACCTGCGGACCTCTCGTGGCCGGGCGGAGCGTGCGGAGAGTAGCCCGGGGCCACGGAGCGGTCCAGGCCTGCGGAGGGCGCCGGGCTGGCGTGGTGGGCGGCCGGGCGTCGTCGTCGGCCGCGGTCGGTGGGCCCGCGGTCGGTGGGCCCCGTGGGGCTCGAACCCACAACCCGCGGATTAAAAGTCCGCTGCTCTGCCAGTTGAGCTAGAGGCCCGGCCCGCCGGGACGGCGAGGCGGGGCAACCGTACGCGGAGGCCGGCGCCGCGCGGAGGGTCCGGCCGGAGGTGGCTGCACGAGGACGGCCTCTACGCCGTCCTGGTGCAGCCACCTCCGGTGGCCGTCGGGCGTTGAGGAGCCACCATGGCGGCGTGCGCATCGAGGTGGTCGAGGGGGACGTCACGCAGCAGCCGGTCGACGCCGTCGTCACGGCGGCGAACCAGGCGCTCAAGGGCGGGGGCGGGGTCGACGCCGCGGTCCACCGCGCGGCGGGCCCCGAGCTCGTGCGCGCGTCGCGGGCGCTGGCGCCCTGCCCGACCGGGTCGGCCGCCGTCACGCCCGCCTTCGACCTCGCGCCCGTGCGGTGGGTCGTCCACGCCGTCGGGCCGCGCTACCGCGGCCGGCCGCAGGACGCCGAGCTGCTCGCCTCGGCCTACACCTCCGCCCTGGCGCGCGCGGACGAGGTGGGGGCGCGCTCGGTCGCCTTCCCGTCGATCTCGACCGGCGTCTACGGCTACCCGGACGAGGAGGCGGCGCTCGTCTCCGTCGCCGCGCTGCGCGGGGCGACGAGCGACGTCGAGCGGGTGGTCCTCGTGGCGCGCGGCCACCGGATGGCCGGTCTCTGGCGCCGCGCGCTCGACGAGTCGGCCTGACGCGCGCGGGCGGCGGGCTGTGGCTGGGGATGCGCTTTCCACCCGGCGGGCGCGCGGACTAGCCTCGCGGTGATCACGGCCGGGCGGCCCGACGAGGAGCCGCCCCCGGCACGCCCGGAGAGGAGCGCCATGACCGCGAGCGACGGGGGCACCTACGCCCCGCAGGCCGTCCACGCCCCGGTCGTCGGGCCGGGGGAGTTCCCCGTCGCGGCCGTCGGCCTGGACCACGGGCACGTCTACGGGATGTGCGAGGGGCTCGTGGGAGCAGGAGCCTTGGTGTCGTGGGTCTACGACCCCGACCCGGCGAAGGTCGAGGCCTTCCGCCGTCGCTTCCCCGAGGCGCGCGTGGCCCGCGAGGAGGCCGAGGTCCTCGGCGACGACGCCGTCCGCCTCGTCGCCGGGGCCGCCGTCCCCGCCGACCGGTGCGCCCTCGGCGTCCGGGTCATGGACGCCGGGAAGGACTACTTCACCGACAAGGCGCCGCTGACGACGCTCGAGCAGCTCGCCGAGGCGGAGGCCGCCGTCGAGCGCACGGGGCGCATGTACGCCGTCTACTACTCCGAGCGCGTCCACGTCGAGACGGCCGTCCTCGCGGGGCAGCTCGTCGAGTCCGGGGCGATCGGCCGCGTGCTGCAGGTCATCGGCACCGGCCCGCACCGCCTGTCCGCCGCGACCCGCCCCGACTGGTTCTTCGACAAGAGCCGCTACGGCGGCATCCTCACCGACATCGGCTCGCACCAGGTCGAGCAGGTCCTCCACTACACGGGGGCCGACGACGCGACGGTCGTGCGCAGCCACGTCGCCAACCACGCGCACCCCGAGCACCCCGGGCTCGACGACTTCGGCGAGGCGATGCTCGTCACGAGCACGGGCGCGACCGGGTACTTCCGCTGCGACTGGTTCACCCCCGACGGCCTGCAGACCTGGGGCGACGGGCGCAGCCTGGTCCTCGGGACCGAGGGCTTCATCGAGCAGCGCAAGTACATGAACATCGGCACGCAGGACGGCCCGGGCCACCTGTTCCTCGCGAACGGCGAGGGGGAGCGGCACGTCCAGGTGCGGGGCGAGGTGGGCTACCCCTTCTTCGGGCAGCTCGTGCGCGACTGCCTCGACCGGACCGAGACGGCCATGACGCAGGCGCACGCCTTCAAGGCCGCCGAGCTGGCGGTGCGGGCGCAGCTCGGCGCCGTCGACCTCGTGCCGCGGGGCTGACCCCCCGGCCGTCCGACCACGGCGGCGACGCCCTCAGTCGAGCGCGCGCCCCACCTCGGGGATCGCCGCGCGGTAGCTGTCGACGAGACGGCGCGCGACGGCGACGGAGTCGACGAGCGGGTGCGCGGCGAAGGCCCGCCACGCCACCTCGCGCGAGCGGGTCCGCGAGGCCTCGAGCAGCAGCTGCTCGGAGGCCTTCACCTGCTGGACGAGCCCGAGCATGTCGCCGGCGAGCGGCGCCACGGGGTGCGGGTGCACGCCGTCGGCGTCGACCGTGCACGGCACCTCGACGACGGCCTCGTCCGGCAGCCCCGGCAGGGCGCCGCCGTTCCCGACGTCGAGGACCATCGTCGCCGGGCGGCCGGTGACGAGCGCGGCCATGAGGTCGAGGGCCACCCGCTGGTAGCCGCCGCCGGTGACGTCCTCGGCGCGGCGCTCCTCGTCCGCGCCGCGCGACTCGGCCATGTAGCCGGCCTCGCGCGCCGCGTGCACCTGCTCCCAGGTCTCGAGCGCGCGCTCGGGGTGCGCGGCGGCGCGGGCGTAGAAGTCGCCCTGCTGGGCGTCGAGCACCTGCCCGCGCGTCTGCGTCGCCGTGCGGAGCGTCTCCGTCGCCTCGCGCG
The DNA here is from genome assembly GCF_947499845.1 of uncultured Pseudokineococcus sp. Classification (GTDB taxonomy): domain Bacteria; phylum Actinomycetota; class Actinomycetes; order Actinomycetales; family Quadrisphaeraceae; genus Pseudokineococcus. The sequence goes on along the minus strand of NZ_CANMPM010000002.1, from coordinate 307,170 downwards.
GGAAGGAGTAGTAGTAGAGGTACTCGTTCGGCAGGGCCCCGGTGGCTCGCACCCAGTCGGGGCCGAGGAGCCGCGCCTCCTCCACGCCGTCGAGGGCGTCGTCGTCGGCCAGCAGGGCGGGCAGCCGGTCCTCGCCGTCCACCCGCAGCGAGCGCAGCCAGCCGAGGTGGTTGAGCCCGGCGTAGTCGAAGGTCACGTCCGCCCCGGCGGGCGCGCCCACGGCGCGCACGGCCTTGCGCACGAGCCCGATGGGGGTGTCGCAGATGCCGACGACGCGCTCGCCGAGCACGGCGCGCATGGCCTCGGTGACGACGCCGGCGGGGTTGGTGAAGCTGATGGTCCAGGCGTCGGGGGCGACCGCGCGGACGCGCTCGGCGAGGTGGCGCGCGTGCGGCAGGGTCCGCAGGGCGTACGACAGGCCGCCCGGGCCGACCGTCTCCTGGCCGAGGACGCCGAGGTCGAGGGCCACCCGCTCGTCGAGCACGCGGCCGGCCGTGCCGCCCACGCGCATGGCGGAGAAGACGAAGTCCGCGCCCCGGAGCCCCTCGTCGAGGTCGCTGCCGACGCTCACGCGCGGGGGGTGGGGCAGGCGCTGCGCCAGCTGGTCGAGCACCGACCGCACGACCCCGAGCCGCTCGGGGGAGGGGTCGAGCAGGTGCACCTCGTCGACCCGCACCGCGGCGTCCGCGGCGCCGACGGCCTCGACGACCTGGGGCACGCGGAAGCCGCCACCACCGACCAGCACGAGCTTCATGCCCCTGATCCTGCCCGCCCCGGCGGGCGGCGCGCGCCCCACGGGCCCTCCCCGCGAGGGGCTACCGTCGCCCCGCACGGCGCCGCCCCGCACGGCGCCGCCCCGGCGGCGCCCCCGCCGGGCGACGGCCGACGAGCAGGAGGAGGCGCGCATGACCCCCGCCGGTCCTCCCCGCCACGACCCGCTGCGGCCCGCGCGCCCGCCGGGGGACGACGCCGCGCAGGCCCCCCTCGACGTCTTCCTCTCCGGCCAGCTCTTCTTCGACATGGTCTTCACCGGCCTCGAGGCGGCGCCGGCGCCCGGCACCGAGGTGTGGACCACGGGCATGGGCTCGCTGCCCGGCGGCATCGCGAACCTGGCCGTGGCCACGAGCCGGCTGGGCCTGCGCACGGGCCTGGCCGCCGGCTTCGGCGACGACGTCTACGGGCGCTTCTGCTGGCAGGTGCTCCGCGAGCAGGAGGGCGTCGACCTCTCGCGCTCGCGCGTCTTCCCCGGCTGGCACTCGGCCGTCACCGTCTCGATGGCGCACGACGGCGACCGCAGCATGGTCACCCACGGGCACCCGCCGCCGGTGCCGCCGGCCGACCTCGTGGGCTCACCGCCGCCGCGCTCGCGCGCCGTCATCACCGAGCTCGCGCTGCCGCACGACGCGGACCCGGCCGCCGGCACGTCCGTCGGGGCCGCCGACGGCGCGGCCGACGCGCCGTGGTGGCTCGCGGCCCGCGACCAGGGCGCCGCCGTCTTCGCCGACGTCGGGTGGGACCCGAGCGGCGCGTGGGACCCGGCGGTGCTGGAGCGGCTGGGCAGCTGCCACGCGTTCCTGCCCAACGAGGTCGAGGCCATGGCCTACACCCGCACCCCGACCGCCGAGCGGGCGCTCGCCGCCCTGGCCGAGCGGGTGCCGCTCGCCGTCGTGACGTGCGGCGCCGACGGGGCGATGGCGGTCGACGCGACCACGGGGGAGTCCGCGCGCGTGCCGGGCGTCGCCGTCGAGGCCGTGGACCCGACGGGCGCCGGCGACGTCTTCGGCGCGTCCGTCGTCCTCGGCACGCTGGCGGGCTGGCCGCTGGAGGAGCGGCTCGCCTTCGCCGCGCTGTGCGCCTCCCTCGCCGTCCAGCAGTTCGGGGGCTCGCTCGCGGCGCCCGGCTGGGGCGACATCGCCGACTGGTGGGCCGCGACGACGACGCGGGCCCGCGCGGGGGACCCGCGGGGGGAGGAGCTCGAGCGGCGGTACGGCTTCCTCGTCGACCTGCTGCCGACCGACCCGGTGGGCGCCGTGCGGCGCGCGGAGGCCACCTTCGCGCTGGCGTCGGACCTCTGAGGCAGGCTCCCCCCACCGGCGTGTCGCAGCACGCGCGCCACGGCACCCAGCAGCAGCCACGACAGGAGGACCGGCGATGGCATCGACGAGGAGCGCGGCGGGGAGGGCGGTCGCCCGCGCCGTCGGGCTCGGGGCCGCCGCGGCCCTGGCGCTGACGGCGTGCGCCCCCGGGTCCGGCAGCGACGACGGCGGGACGCCGCCGCAGCCCACCGGACCGGTCTCGACCGACGTGGCGGACGCGGGCGACGTGACGCTGACGGTGTGGGACCAGGAGGTCCGCGGCGGGCAGGACGAGCAGATCACCCAGCTCAACGCCGCCTTCGAGGAGGCGTACCCGAACGTCACCGTCGAGCGGGTGTCGCAGTCCTTCGACGACCTCGCGACGACGCTGCGGCTGGCCCTCACCGGCGAGGACGCCCCCGACGTCGTCCAGACGAACAACGCCCGCGCGACCATGGGCCAGTTCGTCGCCGCCGGCCAGCTCGTGGCGCTCGACGCCTACGCCGACGCGTACGGGTGGCGCGACCGCTACCCCGAGAGCGTCCTGCAGTACTCGACCTACTCCGAGGACGGCACGGTCTTCGGCGAGGGCTCCCTCTACGGGCTGCCGCAGGTCGGCGAGGTCGTCGGCGTCTACTACAGCCGCAGCGCGCTCGACGAGCTCGGCCTCGAGGTCCCGCAGACGTGGGCCGACTTCGAGGCCGCCCTGCAGACCGCGGCCGACGCCGGGCGCACGCCGCTGCTCCTCGGCAACATCGAGGGCTGGCCCGCCGGGCACGTCTTCGGCGCCGTGCAGGGGGCGCATGTGGACCCGGCGCAGATCCGCGACCTCGGCCTCGGCAACGCGGGCGCCAGCTGGACGACCCCGGAGAACCTCGAGGCGCTCGGCCAGCTGCAGCAGTGGCAGGAGCAGGGCTGGTTCAACGAGGGCGTCAACGGCACCGACTACGACGCCGCGTGGCAGCAGCTGGCCGACGGGCAGGGCGTCTTCCTCGTCGCGGGGTCGTGGCTCGCGCCCGACCTGCAGGACGCCATGGGCGAGGACGCGGGCTTCTTCGCGCCGCCGCCCGCCGACGGCGGCGAGCTCGCCACCACCGGTGGCACCGGCATCCCCTTCTCCATCACGACGGCGGCCGAGGAGCCCGACGTCGCGGCCGCGTACATCGACTTCCTCACGAGCGACGACGCCATGCAGGTGCTGGCGGACACGGGCAACCTCCCCGTCGTCGACACGGCCTCCTACGCGCCGGAGAGCGGCCTGCTCGCCGACGTCTACACGGCCTTCGGCGACGTGAGCTCGCAGGGCGCGCTGCTGCCCTACCTCGACTACGCGACGCCGACCTTCGGCGAGACGCTCAACCAGACGCTGCAGGGGCTGCTGGCCGGCGAGCTCACCCCCGAGCAGGCGGCGGACGCGCTCGAGGCCGACTATGCCGACTTCACCTCCAGCGGCGGCTGAGGCCGCCGCCGCCCCGGCGAGCGCGGCGTCCGCCCCCGTGCGGGGGCGGGCGCCGCGGGGGCGGGCCACGCCGTACCTTTTCGTCGCCCCGGCGCTCGCCGTCTACGGCGCCTTCCTGCTCTACCCGCTGCTGCGGGCCGTGCAGTTCTCCTTCTACGACTTCGACGGGCTCACCGTCGGCACGCCGGTCGGCCTCGCGAACTACGCCGCCGTCCTCACCGACACGGGCCTGCGGGCGGCGTTCGGCCACGCGCTCGTCCTCGTCGTCTTCTTCTCGCTGCTGCCGCTGGCGGTCGGCCTCGTGCTCGCCGCGCTGCTCGTGCGGGCCCGCGTGCGGGGGCTGCCGCTCTTCCGCACCGTCGTCTTCCTGCCGCAGGTCATCGCGATGGTCGTCCTCGCCGTCGCGTGGCGGCGGATCTACGCGCCCGACGGCACGCTCAACGACCTCCTGCGCGCCGTCGGCCTCGACGCGCTGACGCGCACCTGGCTCGGCGACTACGCGACGGCGCTGCCCGCCGTCGGCCTCATCGGCACGTGGGTCTCCACCGGGCTCGTCACCGTGCTCCTCATGGCGGGCATGGCGCGGGTGCCGAAGGAGCTGTACGAGGCGGCCTCCCTCGACGGCGCGAGCCCGGCGCGCCAGCTGCGCGTGCTCACGCTGCCCGCGATCCGGCCCGAGATCGCCGTCGCGCTGACCCTGACGATCATCTCGGCGCTGAAGACCTTCGACCTCGTCTACGTCACCACCGGGGGCGGCCCGGGGACCTCGACGACGGTGCCGAGCTACGAGGTCTACCGCCGGGCGTTCGAGCTCGGCGAGGTCGGTGCGGCCGCCGCGGTCGGCGTCGTGCTCACCGTCCTCGTCTTCGCCGTCAACCTCGTCGTCAACCGCGTCGCGGACCGGCAGCGGTGAGCGCGGCGACGGCGGCCCGCCGGCGGGACGCAGCCCCCGAGGCCGGGCCGGCGCGGGGTCCCTCGCGCGGCTCGGCCGCGCACCGCGCCCTCAGCTACGTCGTCCTCGTCGGTTTCGCGCTGCTGGCCCTCGGCCCCGTCGTGACGGTGGTCGCCGAGGCGCTGAGCCCCGAGCGGGCCGCGGACGGCACGGGGCTGCGCCCGCAGAACTTCGCCGACGCCTGGGTGCAGGGCCGCTTCGGGGACTACATGGCGACGTCCGCCCTCGTGGCGCTCGTCGTCGTCGTGGCGGCGACGCTGCTGTCGATCATGAGCGGCTACGCCTTCGGCACCATGGAGTTCCGCGGCCGCGAGGTGCTCTTCTACCTCTTCCTGCTCGGGATCATGGTGCCGACCGAGGTCGTCGTCGTGCCGCTCTTCTTCGACCTGCGCACGCTCGGGCTCACCGACACCGTCTGGGGCATCGCCCTGCCGCAGGTCGCCCAGTCGGTCGCCTTCGGCACGTACTGGATGCGGGCGTACTTCCGGACGACGAACCGCTCGCTCATCGAGGCGGCGCGCCTCGACGGCGCCGGCCCCCACCGCGTGCTGTGGTCGGTGCTCGTGCCGATCGGGCGCCCAGCCATCACCACGCTCGTGCTGCTCGTCTTCATGTGGACGTGGAACGAGTTCCTCATCCCCCTGGTCATGGCCCCCGCCGGGCGGCTGAGGACGGCGCCGCTCGGCCTCGCGCTCTTCCAGGGCCAGTACACCCAGGGCACCTCGCTGCTCGCCGCGGGCGCGGTGCTCGTGGCGCTGCCCGTCGTCGTGGTCTACCTGGTGCTGCAGCGGCACTTCATCCGCGGGATGCTCGAGGGCGCCGTCCGAGAGTGAGGCGTCCCGGCGGCCGGGGGCTCGCCGGTGCGGGACTCGGCGGTGCGGGGGGCTCGGCGGTGAGGGACTCGGCGGTGCGGGGGGCTCGGCGGTGAGGGGCTTCAGTCAGCCCCGCGGGGCGGGCGAGCGTCGGCGGGCGACCGCCCGGTCCCCGGTCACGGCGGCGACCGCGAGGACGCCCAGCAGCGGCGCGACCAGCGCGACGCCCACGGCCGCCCCGCCCGCGCCGACCTCGGTGACGTCGAGGAAGGGGTAGGGGTACCAGCCCGTGACGGCGCCGTGGGCGAAGGTCCACACGAGCCAGACCACCGGGTAGACGAGCGCGCGCAGGGCGGCGCCGACGTCGGCGAGCCCCCGCGGGGTGGCGAGGAGCCAGCCGACGAGCGCCAGCGCGGGCACGACGTAGTGCAGGCCGGTGTCGAGCACGAGGTCGATCCCGGTGAGGCCCTGCTGGCGCAGCTCGACGTGGTAGATGACGCCGACGACGACGATGCACAGCGGCGCGCCCAGCCGCAGCGCCCGCCACCACGGGCCCGTCCGGTCGGGCCGGGCCGCCACGAGCAGCCCGAGGACGGCGACGAGGGCGTTGGTGTCGATGGTGAAGTAGCTGAGCGAGCGCACGACGCGGGCCCCCACCTCGGGGGCGCCCGACGTCGCCGCGAGCGCCACCTGCAGCACCACGCAGACCGCCGCGACCGCCCCCGTCAGGCCCCACCACGCGCGCTGCCCCTCGTCGCTCACGGGCGCGACGCTACGGGGGCGCGGGGCCGCGGGCGTGGCGACGGGCGGGTCCGGGCGTCCGGCCGGGCCGTCGGAGCAGGCCCAGGCTCCACGCGCGTAGGGATCCTCGCGCGAGGGGACTGCAGGACGGGCGTGGTCGTGCCGATGACGGAGGGGTCGCCGGCGGCACCCGCCGCCCGGCCCGCTCCGCCACCAGCCCTCCCCAGCCCCCTGAAGGACCCGCCATGACCAGCAGCACCCTCCACGTCGTCCGCACCGCCCGGGTGCCCGCCCAGCGCGCCGCCGCGCCCGTGCAGCGCTCCTGCTACCTGCCGCACTGCGGCGCCCCGGCCGAGCTGCGCGTCGTCGTCAGCGGCATGGACTGGTACCGCTGCACCGGCTGCGGCGTCGAGTACCCCGAGATCGCCTACAGCCAGCGCCCCGCCGGGGCCTGAGGCCCCCAGGGCGAGTCGTCGCCTGCTCGCCCTGGGAGGGACGTCGTCGGGGGCGAGTCGTCGCCTGCTCGCCCGGTCAGCCCGGGTTGACGACCCCCGCGTCCCCTCCGCCGCGCCGCACCGTCTCGGCGGCGGCCTCGAAGCGCCCGTCGGGAAGCACCCGCACCGCCGTCGCCGCGCCGATCTCCGAGGACGTCGACAGCGCGTGGCCGCGCGCCCGCAGCGCCTCGCCGAGCGGTCCGTCGGCGACGACCGGTTCGACCGTCGTCGTCGCGCCGTTGCGCGAGGAGACGCGCGGCGCCGCGATCGCGTCGACGAGGGGCAGGCCGCGGTCGACGTACCCCGTGAGCACCTGCGCGACCGTCGTGATGATCGTCGAGCCGCCCGGGGAGCCGAGGCCGCCGACCGCGACGCCGTCCTGGAGGACGACCGTCGGCGCCATCGACGAGCGGGGCCGCTTGCCCGGGCCCGGCAGGTTCGGGTCGGGCACCCCCGGCGTCGTCGGCGCGAACGAGAAGTCGGTCAGCTCGTTGTTCAGCAGGAAGCCGTAGCCCGGCACCGTGATGCCCGAGCCGCCGGTCTGCTCGATGGTCAGCGTGTAGGCGACGACGTCTCCGCTCGCGTCGGCGACGGTGAGGTGCGTCGTCCCGTGGTCGTCGCGCGGGGCCTCCTGGACGCCGGCCGCCGCGTCGCAGGTCGCGTAGTCGCCGTCCGGCGAGCCGAAGGGGATGGGCCGGGCCGCGGCGACGTCGGGGTCGAAGAGCCCGCAGGCGCGCTCGTCGGCGAAGCCCTGGGAGACGAGCTCCTCGACCGGGACGCCCGGCACGTCGCCGACGTAGCGGTTGCGGTCGGCGAAGGCCGTCGCCGTGGCCTCCGCGAAGCGGTGCAGGTAGGCGTCCTCGGGCACGACGGCGAGCTGCTCGCCCGTGAGGTCGTCGTAGGCCTCGAGGAGGTTGAGCGCCTCGGCGACCGTCGTGCCGCCCGAGGACGGCACGGGCATGCCGACCACCTCCAGGCCGCGGTAGTCCGAGCGCACCGGCTCCGGCTCGAGCACCTCGTAGGCCGCCAGGTCGGCGGCGGTGATCTGCCCGGGGAAGACCTCGACGCCCGGGGCGGTGCGCGGGTACCGGGCGGCGCGGACGACGGCGCGCCCCATGCGGCCGTCGTAGAGGGTGTGCGTGCCGCGGCGGCTGATCTCGTCGTAGGCGCGGGCGAGGCCGGGGTTGCGGAAGACGTCGCCCGGCTCGGGCACCGCACCGCCCGGCAGGAAGACCTGCGCGGTGGCCGGGAAGAGGGAGAAGCGCTCTGCGTTGGCAGCGGTCTGCTCGCTGAAGGTCTCGTCGACGACGAAGCCCCGGCGGGCGAGGTCGCGCGCCGGGGCGAGCAGCTCGGCCAGGGGCCGGGTGCCCTCCGTCTCCGCGAGGCGCTCCCACAGCGCGGCGGTGCCGGGCACCCCGACGGACAGGCCCGAGCTGACGACGTCGCGGAAGGGCAGCGGCGCCCCGTCGTCCCCGCGCAAGACGTCCTCGGTGAAGGTCGTGGGCGCCGTCTCGCGGCTGTCGTAGGCGGTGACGTCACCCGTCTCGGCGTCGTAGTGCACGAGGAAGCCGCCCCCGCCGATGCCGGCGGAGTAGGGCTCGGTGACGCCGAGGGCCGCCGCCGTCGCCACGGCCGCGTCGACGGCCGTGCCGCCGTCGGCGAGCACGTCGAGGCCGATCTGCGTGGCGTAGGGGTCGACCGAGCTCACGGCGCCCCCGGTGCCGGTCGCCACCGGGGCGCGCGGCGGCAGGGGGAGCGGTGCGCCGCCCCGGCCGCCCGGGCGCTCGGCCGACGCGGGGGCCGCGCCGACGAGGCCGGCGACCAGCGCGCCCGCGAGGCCGACGGCGAGGGCCGAGCGGCGCGGACGTCCCCGGCGGGCGGTGGGAGCGGCGGCTGACGAGGTGCGGTCCACGGCGGTCCTCCGAGGGTCGGTTCACCCGCTCGGGTGAGGCGGCCGACGGTAGGGGCGTGGACGCACCTGGACAAGAGGTGCGGAGGGGGTGGGAGGTGAGGCCGTCGAGGCCCTTCTCGCGGGGCGTCCTCAGCGGAAGCGCCGTCCTTCGTCGCGCCGGTAGGCGCGGACGGCCAGGACGGCGGTGAGCAGCGTCCACACGGCGAGCACGGGCCAGGTCGTGCCCGGCAGGTCGGCGCCCGTCGTCGCGCTGACGACGAGGTCGCGGCCCGCCCGCGTCGGCAGCCACGTGCTGACGGCGTCCAGCCAGCCGGGGAACATCTCCGGCGGCAGGAAGAGCCCGCCGCCGAACGCCAGCGGCAGCAGCAGCACCTGCGCGACGGCGAGGGCCGCCTTCGTCGACATGCCGTAGCCGATCCACAGCCCGAGCCCGAGCATCGGCAGGGCCGCGACCGCGAGGGCGCCGGCCGTGAGCACCAGGCGGTCCGCGGGCAGCGCGGCGGCGGTCAGCAGCCACGCCACGACGACGAGCGGCACGAGGCTGACGAGCGCGAACGCCAGCCCGTTGAGCAGGCGCCCCGCCAGCCGCGGGCCCGCGCCCACCGGCAGGGTCCGCAGGTAGGAGTCCCACGGCAGGGCCCGGTCCTCGGCCACGCCGACGCCGTAGGTGAACAGGCACACGCTCATGACGGCGAAGAGCGAGATCTGCGCCGTCGCCGCCGTCGCCTGCGCGGGGTCGTCGGCGAAGGGCTGCGGGACGACGAAGAAGAGCATCGTCAGCGTCGGGAACACCACCGTGCCGATGACGGCGATGGGCACCCGGACCGTCTCGAGGAGCTGGGCGCGGGTGTGCAGCGCCGTCAGGCGCAGGCCGCCGGTGCGGCCCCCGCGGGCGGGGGTGACCTCGCTCGCCGTCGCCGTCGTGGGAGTGCTGATCATCGCGCCACCTCGGGGGTGCTCGTCTCGGGGGCTCCCGTCTCGGGGGTGCGGGTCCGGGAGGTGCTCGTCGAGGTCCGCCTCCCCGCCGGGTGCTCGGCGTCGGCGGCGGCCGTCACCGCGAGGAAGGCCTCCTCGAGCGAGGCGGAGGCCACCTCGAGGTCGGCGAAGGGCGCCCCGGAGCGGACGAGCCGGCGGACGAGCGCGTCGGCGTCGCTCGTCCACAGCTCGTGCCGGTCGCCGTCGATGAGCGCGCGGTCGGCGCCGAGGTCCGGCAGCGCCGCGGCGCGCACGCGCACCCGGCGGGCCGGCACGGCCGAGCGGACCTCCTCGAGCGAGCCGTCGACGAGCACGCGGCCGCGGTCGACGACGACGACGCGCTCGGCCAGGGCCTCCACCTCCTCGAGGTAGTGGCTCGTCAGCACGACCGTCCCGCCGCCGCGGTGGTAGGCGCGCACGGCGTCCCACAGGTCGTGACGGGCGTCGACGTCCAGGCCCGTCGTGGGCTCGTCGAGGAGCACGAGGCGCGGGCGGCCGACGAAGGCCAGCGCCACGGCCAGCCGCCGCTTCTGCCCGCCCGACAGGCCCCCGGTCTGCCGGCGGGCGAGGTCGCCGAGGCCGAAGCGCTCGAGCACCTCCGCCGTGGGCACCGGGTCGGGGAAGTGGCCGGCGACGACGTCGACGACCTCGCGCACGCGCAGCGTCGGCGGCAGGCCGGTCTCCTGGGGCGTCATCCCGAGACCGGCCCGCGCCGCGGGCTCCCAGGGCGGGCGGCCGAAGAGCTCGACGACGCCGGACGTCGGCCGGCGCAGGCCGCTCACGAGCTGCAGGAGGGTCGACTTGCCGGCCCCGTTGGGGCCGAGGAGCCCGAGCAGCTGCCCGGCGGGGACGGCGAGCGTGACGCCGTCCAGCGCCGTCACGTCGCCGTAGCGGCGGGTCGCCCCGGCGAGGCGGACCAGCGGGGCGCTCACGCGGCGCCCTCGGACCGGCCGGCCGCCGCACGGGCGGTGACGGGCTCGAGGAGGGCGCGCAGGGCGGCCGTGTGGTCCTCCAGCGCCTGGCGGCCGCGGCGGGTCAGCTGCACGTACGTCGTCGGGGTGCGGCCGCGGTGGGTCTTCTCGACGGCGACGTAGCCGGCGTCCTCGAGCTTGCGCAGGTGGGCTCCGAGGTTGCCCGCGGTGAGCCCCTGCAGCTGCTGCAGCCGGGGGAAGGCGATGCGGTCGCCGTCGTCGAGCGCCGCGAGGGCGGCCACGAGGCGCAGCCGCGCCGGGGCGTGGATGACCGGGTCGAGGTCGGGCTGGGGGTCGCTCACGCCGGCGCCCCGGCGCGGGGGCCGCGGGCCGCGACGACGAGCGCGGCGACGAGGAAGCCGCCCCCGCCCAGCAGGCCCATGACGAGGTGGTTGCTCGGGTAGCCGGCGAGCGCCCCGACGGCGCTCGACAGCAGGATCCAGACGCCGAGCGAGTACTGGGCGCGGTCCTGCCACATGGCCCCGCCGCCCAGGTAGAGCAGGCCGACGACGAGCCCGGACACGGCGGGGCCGAGGACCCCGAGGACGTCGGGCGACGCGCCGGCGCCGGCGGCCGACGCCATGACGGAGGCCATGCAGCCGAAGCCGAGCAGCCACGCCCACCCGTACATGGCGCCCTGCGTGCTCGAGGCGCCGCGCACCCCGGCCGTGCGGCGGGCGATGTGGACGCCCGTGACGACGACGGCGGCCACGAGCAGGCCCGTGAACACCGCGCCGCCCGCGACCGGCGGCAGCGCGAGCGGGCCCCGCCCCGTCGTCGAGCTCCACAGCACGAGGAAGCCCACGAGCCAGGCGACGCCCCAGGTGCCGTAGAGCAGCCGGAGGTCGGGGACCAGCCGCTGCTGCGTCCTCGTGCGCTCGGCGTCGAGGAGGGCGAGCGCCTCCCGCGGGTCGAGGCCCGCGTCGTCCTGGTCGTGCTGCGTCGTCGTGCCCATCGGGGACCCCCAGAGTGGTCTGCGGTGCAGAGCAGGTGGCCACTTTGTAGCGCAGAGCGGTCTGCGGCCGCAAGGCTCTGGGGCGCCCAGCGTCGCCCCACGGCGACGTGTGGCCATGTCGCCCCTCCCGCGAGCCCTCGCAGGGCGACATGGCCACACAAGGCCCTGCCGGGGAGGTGGGTGGGGCGACATGGCCACACATCGCCCTGGGGGTGGGTGGGGAGGGCGACATGGCCACACATCGCCCCGGAGGGGCGTGGGTGCGTCGGGTCAGCCGAAGAGGTCGAGCTGGTCCTCGCCCGGCTCCTTGCGGGCGCGGGCGAGGCCGCGGGCGCCGAGGGGCTCGCGCGGCGGGGGCGGGGCCGCGGGCGCCGGGCGCGAGACGCCCCGAGGGTCGCTGCGGGCGGCGGTGCCCTCGGGCGCCCCGGCGGCGGTGTCCTCGGGCGCCCCGGCGCCGTCGTCCGGCGGCCCGTCGGGCAGCGGCGCCTCGTCGACCCACGACGGCAGGGGGGACCACCGGTCGGCGGGCGGGGCGCCGCCGACGAGCGCCCAGAGCGACGGGCCGAGGCGGACGTCGCGCGCCCCGAGCGCGGCCTGCACCCGGGCGACGTCGAGGGGCAGGCGCAGCGCGTCGAGGTCGGGCAGGGCGAGGTCGTCGCGCATCGCCATGAGCCGCTGGTTGCGGGCGACGTTGGCCCGCGCCTCGGGTGCGCGCAGCCGGGCCACGACGCCCGGGCCGACGACGTCCCGCACCTCGGCCTCGCGGCCGTCGTCGAGCGCGGCGTAGACGTCGTCGACGCTCTCGAAGGCGGCGAGCAGGCGGGCGGCCGTCTTCGGGCCGATACCGAGTGCGCCGGGGAGGTTGTCCGAGGTGTCGCCGCGCAGGGCCGCCAGGCAGCGGTACTGGCCGGCGCGCACGCCGGTGACGAGCGGCAGCGTCCGCGGGGTGAGGACCGGCGAGCCCCCGATCCCGCCGTTGAGCACCCGCAGCACCGACGTCGAGGCGTCGACGAGGGCGAAGGAGTCGCGGTCGCTCGTCACGGCCGTGCACCGCCAGCCGCTGCGCCGGGCGAGCTCGGCCGCCGAGCACAGGACGTCGTCGGCCTCGAACCCCTCGGCGACGACGACGGGCAGCCCGGCCTCGGCGAGCAGCGCCGGGGCGTCGTCGAGCTGGGCGCGCAGGTCGGGGTGCTTCTCGGGGCGGTGCGCCTTGTACGCCGGATGCTCGGCGCGGCGCACCGACGTCCGCGCGCAGTCGAAGCCGACCACGAGCGCGTCCGGCGTGAGGCGGGCCGCGGCGCTCGCGATGAGCGAGACGACGCCCCGCAGCGCCCAGACCGGTCGGCCGGCGGCGTCGCGGTGCTGGCCCGCGGCGTGGGCGTGGTGCGCGCGGTGCAGGAGGCTGTTGCCGTCGACGGCGAGCAGGAGCGGGGCGTCGGGCGCGACGCCCTCGGCCGTCTCCTCCTCCGCCGCGCCATCGTGCTGCGCGCCGAGCAGGCCCGCCGCCCGCAGCGCCGCGACGCCGTCCTCGACGCCGTCCGGGGCACCGGGGTCGGCGTCGGGGCGGACGACGGACGGGGCGCTCACCCCTCCACTGTGCCTCCTCGCCGCGCCGTCGCGGCACCGCCCCGCCGTCGCGGGCCGGTCAGCGCACGTGCTCGCGCAGGAAGGCCGTGGCGCGCCCCCACGCCAGCGCGGCCGCGTCGGCGTCGTAGGCGGGGCCGGTGTCGTTGACGAAGGCGTGCTGCGCCTCGTAGACGTGCAGCTCGACGGGGACGTCGAGCCGATCGCGCAGGTCGTCGAAGACCCGCCCGACGACGTCGAGGTCGATGCGGTCCTCCCGCGCGTAGTGGCCCTGCACGGCGGCGCGCACGCCCGACCAGTCGGTGCCCTCGGGGTCGGGCAGCCCGTAGAAGGGCGTCACCGCCCCGACGCGCTCGCCCTGCTGGGCGGCCAGCGTCAGCGCGAAGGACCCGCCCATGCAGAAGCCCGCGACGCCGACCGTGCTGCTGGTCACGGCCTCGTGGCCCAGGAGCAGGTCGACCGCCCCGGCGAGGTCCCGGGCCGCCCGGTCGACGGGCAGCTCCTGCATGAGGCGCATCGCCTCCTCGCCGTCGTGCGTCGTGCGCCCGCCGTAGAGGTCGGGCGCCAGGGCGACGAACCCCTCGGTGGCGAAGCGGCGCACGAGGTCGGCGATGTGCTCGGTGAGGCCCCACCACTCCTGCACGACGACGAGGCCCGGGCCGCGGCCCGACGGCGGCAGCTCGAGGTAGCCGTGCCCCTCCTCGCCGCCGGGGCGGGGGAAGGTCGTGTTCTGCGGGGCCGCGCCGGGGTCGCTCATGCCCGCACGCTAGATCGACCACGAGGGCGCCGGCCACGAGGCCGCCGACCACCGATGCACGGTCGTCGAGACGCGAGCCCGCCGGGTGGGACGCCGACGGGGAGGACCAGGTCCCGCGGACGAGCGGCCGCGGCCCCCTGACCTGCGGTGACGCTCCGTGCGGTGCGGTTCGTCCTCCCCGCCGGGAGCGCGGTGCCCTCAGCGTCGGCGCGACCGGCGCAGGTCGGCCAGCGCGGGGACGCCGCTCACCAGCCCGACGCCGACGAGGACCACGCCCGCCAGGGAGGGACGCCCGTCGGCCCTGGCGATCACGACCAGCGCCACGAGCCCGGCGGCCAGCGCGCCCGCCGCGAGGGCGAGCCGCCGCTGCGGCGACGGCGGCCGCGGGCGTCCGGTCGGCGGGGGCGGGCTCACGGGCAGCAGCCCAGCACGGGCCGCGCACCCCGTCGCGACGACGTGCTGCCACGACCGGGGGAGGCGGGCGGCACGCCCTGGCCGCCGCCCGGGGGCGCGCCTACTGTGCCGGGCACGGGGGGCCGCGACGGCGCGGTCCCGGGACCCGGGAGCACACCCATGCAGGGCTTCGCCACGCTGTCCGTCGCCACCATCCTCGCCGAGTCCGCGGTCCGGCACGCCGACCGCACGGCCGTCGTCGTGGGCGACCAGCGGATCACCTACCGCGAGCTCTGGGACCAGACGCGCGCCGTCGCCGGCGCCCTGCGCGCCAAGGGCGTCGGCCCGGGGACGCGGGTGGCGCTGCTGCTGCCCAACGTCGCCGACTTCCCGCGGGCCTACTACGCCGTCCTGGCGCTGGGCGGCGTCGTCGTGCCCGTGCACGCCCTGCTCCAGGGGCCGGAGATCCAGTACGTCCTCGAGGACAGCGAGGCCTCGCTGCTCGTGTGCGCCGCCCCCCTCATGGCCCAGGGCCTGCGCGGCGCGCGCGCCGCCGGGGTCGACGTCGTCACCGTCCTGGCGCCGGCCGAGCTGGCCGCCGAGCACGGCGTCGAGCGGCTCGAGGAGCTGGCCGCGGCGGCGGAGCCGATCACCGCCGTCGAGCCGCGCCGGCCCGACGACACCGCGACGATCCTCTACACGAGCGGCACCACCGGCCGTCCCAAGGGCGCCGAGGGCTGCCACCTGTCGCTGGTGTCGCAGGTGGAGACCTCGCTGCTCGACACCTTCCGCATGGGCGTGGACGACGTCGTCCTCGGGTGCCTGCCGCTGTTCCACACCTTCGGGCAGACCTGCGCCATGAACATCACCTTCCGCGCGGGCGCGACGCTCGTCCTCGTGCCGAAGTTCGACGGGGCGACGGCGCTGTCGCTCATGGTCGAGCACGGCTGCACCGTCGTCATGGGCGTGCCGACCATGTACATGGCGTTCCTCGAGGCCGCGGCCAAGGACGAGCGCCGGCCCCCGCTGGCCTACGGCGTCTCGGGGGGCGCGGCCATCCCGGTGGCGGTCATCGACCGGTTCCGCGACGTCTTCGGCGTGGAGATCCACGAGGGGTACGGGCTCACCGAGACCTCGCCCGTCGCGACGTTCAACCCCGTGGGCCGCCCGCCGCGCCCCGGCACGGTGGGCGTGCCGATCTGGGGCGTCGAGGTCGAGGTCGCCCGCCACGACGTGCCCGACCGGGTCGAGCTGCTGCCGCGCGGGGAGATGGGCGAGCTCGTCGTCCGCGGGCACAACCTCATGAAGGGCTACCTCGGGCGGCCGGACGACACCGCGGCCGCCGTCGTCGACGGCTGGTTCCGCACGGGCGACCTCGGCACCAAGGACGAGGACGACTACGTGACGATCGTCGACCGCACCAAGGACATGATCCTGCGCAACGGCTACAACGTGTACCCGCGCGAGGTCGAGGAGGTGCTCGCCGCGCACCCCGACGTCGCCCGGGTGGCGGTGTTCGGCGTCGCCGACGAGCGGCACGGCGAGGAGGTCGCGGCCGCCGTCGTCCTCGTCGAGGGCGCGACGACGACGGCCGACGCGCTGCGCGAGTACGCCGCCGACCAGATCGCGGCGTACAAGTACCCGCGCCGCATCGAGGTGGTCGACGACCTGCCCCTCGGCCCGAGCGGCAAGGTCCTCAAGCGCGAGCTCGTCGCCCGGTACGGCGCGCCCGCCGGCCCGGCCGAGACCCGGGACGCCACCCCGGCGACCTGAGCCCGCCTCTCCAGCGCACCTCGTCGTCACATCGCCGTCTACCAGGCCTCCTCGACGGCACCCCGTCGTCGATGTGCCCCCCTCACGGTGTCTCGACGGCACGTCGTCGTCAGAGTGCCGGAGGGGCGCCCTCAGGACGGCGATGTGCCGACGAGGTGCGCGCAGGGGCTCCCCGGGACGGCGACGGGCCGACCGGGTGGGGGAGTGGCCCGTGGTCGGGGAATGCCCGCGCGTGCGTCACACTTGTGCCTGACGGAGGAGCGGGCGCCCTGGGCGCCCGGACGGGGCCGACGCAGGTCGAGCAGCGCAGGTGAGCCCGCGACGAGCGGGCAGGAGCACGTGACAACCGCTGGCGATCTCCACAGGGTCCACGGCCGACAGGTCCCCTCCGCAGCAGCCACCGAGTCCGGCTGCGACCTGCCGACAGGCGCGACGCCGCGCCGACCCCACCGCGAGGAGACCCCTGCCGTGACCGCCCCTGCCCTCGACCGCGAGACCGCGGACGCCGAGGACCGCACCACCGACCTCGAGACCGACACCGACACGGGTTCGCCCCGCGCCGACGTCCCCGCCCAGGGCCGCGGCGAGGACGCCCCTGCGGCGGCGGCCGACCGCGCGGACGACGCCGCTTCCGAGGACGACGTCGACGAGCCCGCCGGCCCGACCTTCGCCGACCTCGGCCTGCGCGCCGAGGTGCTGCGCGCCCTCGACGGCCTCGGCTACGAGGAGCCCACGCCCATCCAGGCGGAGTCGATCCGCCCCCTCCTCGCCGGCCACGACCTGCTCGGCCAGGCCGCCACGGGCACCGGCAAGACGGCCGCCTTCGCGCTTCCGCTGCTGGAGAAGGTCCCCGTCGGCGGCGGGCGCCGCCCTGTCGGCCTCGTCCTCGTGCCCACCCGCGAGCTCGCGCTCCAGGTCTCCGAGGCCATCAGCACCTACGGCAAGCAGCTGGGCGCCCGCGTCCTCGCCGTCTACGGCGGCACGCCGATCGGCCGCCAGCTGCGCGAGCTCGAGCGGGGCGTCGACGTCGTCGTCGCGACGCCGGGCCGTGCGCTCGACCACATCGGCCGCGGCACCCTGCCGCTGGCCCACCTGCAGACCGTCGTCCTCGACGAGGCCGACGAGATGCTCGACATGGGCTTCGCCGAGGACATCGAGGAGATCCTCTCGGCGGCCCCGGCGGAGCGTCAGACCGTGCTCTTCTCCGCCACGATGCCGCCGCGCATCGACCGGATCGCCCGCCAGCACCTGCGCGAGCCCGTCCGCATCCGGATCGCGAGGAAGCGCGCGGCCGAGGGCGAGGCGCCGCTCGTGCGCCAGACGGCGTACGTCGTCGGCCGCCCGCACAAGGTCGCGGCCCTCGGCCGCATCCTCGACCTCGAGCAGCCGACGGCGGCCATCGTCTTCTGCCGCACGCGCGAGGAGGTCGACACGATCACCGAGCGGCTCGGCGCCCGCGGCTACCGCGCCGAGGCGCTGCACGGCGGCATGGGCCAGGAGCAGCGCGACAAGGTGGTCTCCCGGCTCCGCGCCGGCGCCGCCCAGCTCCTCATCGCCACCGACGTGGCCGCGCGCGGCCTCGACGTCGAGCAGCTGAGCCACGTCGTCAACTTCGACGTGCCGTCGGCACCCGAGTCCTACGTGCACCGCATCGGGCGCGTCGGCCGCGCCGGACGCGAGGGCGTCGCCCTGACGCTCGCCGAGCCGCGCGAGCGTCGTCAGCTCTCGGTCATCGAGCGCGTCAGCGGCGCGCCGATCGCGGTGGCGCCGCTGCCGACCGTCGCCGACCTGAAGGCGCACCGCCTGCAGGAGACGCGTCGCTCGGTCGCGGAGGTGCTCGACGGAGACCGCAGCGGGCTCGAGGAGGTCCGCGGGGTCCTCGACGCGCTCATGGAGCACCACAGCGCCGAGGAGGTCGCGCTCGCGGCCCTCCAGCTGGCGCACGCCGCCCAGGGCGCGGTGGACGACCAGGAGATCCCGGCGCCCGACCTGCGCCCCCGCGCCGGTCGCGACAGCGGCCCCCGCGGCCGGGACGGGCGCGACAGCCGGGGCCCCGCGGCCCGTGGCGGCCGCTCCGGCCCCCGCAGCGGCCCGTCGGCCGGCAACGCCCGCCTCTTCGTCGGCGTCGGCCGCGCGGCCGGCGTCCGCCCCGGCGACCTCGTGGGCGCCATCGCCAACGAGTCGCCCGTGAGCGGCCGCGACATCGGCGCCATCGAGATCACCGAGCGCTTCTCGCTCGTCGAGGTGCCCGAGTTCGCCGCCGACGACGTCGTGGCGGCGCTGCGCGGCAGCACGATCAAGGGCCGCAAGGCCATGGTGCGCCGCGACCGGGACCAGCCCGGCCGCTGACCCGCTCCCCACGAGGGCCCCGTCGACGACGTCGGCGGGGCCCTCGTACGTCCCCTCCCCGGCGAAGGGGCGTCACCTCCGCGCCGGGAGAGACCCTGGGGGTGAGGGAGGCGTCACCTTCGCGTCGTGGGGGGCCCGGGGGGTGGAGGAGGCGTCAGCTTCGCGTCGTGGCAGCCCCGGGAGGTGGAGGAGGCGTCGCCTCCGCGTGGTGCGCCGCGTCAGGCGCCGCGGACGGCGTGCGTCCGGCCGCCGCCCGCGGCGGCGCCGGGGCGGTCGTCGAGGAGGCCGCGGCGCTGCGCGAGCATCTCGAAGACGACCGTCCCGAAGGGCGGGAGCGCCGCGCCCAGCGCGAGGAGGCCGACCCACCAGCGCCACCGCTGCACCCCCCACGTCAGGAGCGCGACGGCGCCGTAGAGCAGGAAGGCGCCGCCGTGGAGGGCGCCGAAGACCTCGATGCCGTGACGGCTCCCGTCGAGCAGGTAGTGCCATCCCATGGAGGCGAGGAGCCCGGCCCACGTCAGCGCCTCGACCACCGCCAGCACGCGGAAGGCCGTGCGGATGCGGGCGCGGGCGGCGGGCGACGACGGGGGCGCGGGGATCGCGGGCACCTCCCCATCGTCCCAGCGCCCGCGCCCGACCCGGCGCGCACCCCGGCGCCCTCCCTCCGGATGGTGGCCACGGGCACGGACCGCGACGCTGGGACGGTGACCGAGCACCCCGCCGCCGCGCCGGGCGGCCCCGCCGCCGCACCGGCCGCCGAGGCCTCCCGGGCCACCGAGCCGGACCCCGACGCCGGCGGTGGGGCGGGCGTCCCGGCGGCCGGGCGCCGCCCGGGCCTGCCGGGCCTGCCGGGCGGAGCGCGTCGCGCGGTCGCCCGGGCCGTGCCGGAGGTCGTCGCCCGTCCCCCGGGCGGCGCGGTGCGCGGGGTGCGGCGCAGCACGCCGCACGGCGCGGCCGACTCCTGGCGCGGCGTCCCCTACGCCCGCCCGCCCGTGGGCGAGCACCGCTTCGCCGCGTCCGTCCCCCACGAGCCGTGGACGGGCGTGCGCGACGCCACGGCGCCCGGCCCGGCGTGCGCGCAGCGGGTGCCCGTGGTGCCCGCCCCGCTCGGGCTCGTGCTCGGCACCACCGGTCGGCGCACCGAGGACTGCCTCACGGTCGACGTCCACGCCCCCGCGGGCGCGGCGGAGGACGGACGGCGCCGTCCCGTCCTCGTCTGGGTCCACGGCGGCGCCTTCTCCAGCGGGAGCGCCGGGGAGTACGACGGCTCCCACCTCGCGGCCCGGGGCGACGTCGTCGTCGTGTGCGTCAACTACCGCCTGGGGATGCTGGGCTTCGCCGACCTGGCCGACGTCGTCGCCCGGCCCGGCCCGGGCCGCCGGGGCGTCGACCCGGAGCGCGTCCCCAGCAACGTCGGTCTGCGCGACCAGGTGCTGGCGCTCGAGTGGGTGCGCGACGCCGTCGATGCCTTCGGCGGCGACCCGGCGCGCGTCACCCTGGCGGGGGAGTCCGCCGGGTCGGCGTCGGTCGCCCTGCTCATGACGAGCCCCGCCGCGCGGGGCCTGTTCGCCGGGGCGATCTGCCAGAGCGGCGCGCTGTCCATCGCCACCGACCGCGAGGACGCCACGCGGCTGGCGCGGGAGCTGTGCGCCCAGCTCGGCGTCAGCCGCGAGGAGCCCGAGGGGCTCTGGCGGGCGTCGACGCGGGAGGTGCTGCGGGCCGCGGCGGCCGTCTCGGCCACGCGCCCGGAGGGCCTCGCCACCCGTCCCTGGTTCGACGGCGACCTCCTGCCGGCGAGCCTCACGGCCGCGCACGCCACGTCGACGCCGCCCGTCCCGCTCCTGTCGGGCAGCAACCGCGACGAGCACACGCTCTTCCGGCGCTTCGCCCGCGACGTCCTCCCCGAGACGCGGGCCCGCCTGGCGCAGGCGCTGGACGCGGCCGCGGGTCCCGAGGAGACCGACCGCATCCTCAGCGCCTACCCGCGCGACGAGCGGGGCCTCACCGACCTGGGCTCCCACCTGCTCTTCACCGTCCCGGGCATCCACCACAGCGAGGCGCACGCCCGCACGAGCCCGACGTGGCGCTACCGCGTCGACTGGGGGCCCGCCGCCTTCGGTCTCGGGGCCACGCACGGCGTCGAGCTGTACCTGCTGTGGCCGTACGCGCCCGTGCGCCGGGCCCTGCAGCGCCTCGACCGCGACGGGCGCGTGGCCGACCTCGCCGACCGCGTCCAGCGGCACTGGCTCCACTTCGTCCGCCACGGCGAGCCCGACTCGGCCGTGGGCCCGTGGCCGCGCTACGACGCCGAGCGGCGCTCCACGCTCGTCCTCGACCTGGAGGACCGCGTCGTCGACGACCCCGAGGGCGAGCAGCGCGCCGTCTGGGGCGGGCGGGACGTGCTCGTGCACTGACGTCGGCGGGGGTCCGCCCTGTCCGCACCTCCTGCTCGGCCCGCACCTCCTGCTCGGCCCGCACCTCCTGCTCGGCCCGCACCTCCTGCTCGGCCCGCGCCTCCCGCTCGGGACGCGCCGTCGGCGTCCGCGCCCCGTACCCTGGCCGGATGCCCGCCGCTGCGCGGGCTGGTGTGCCGGGAAGTCTGGTCGGCGTCCCGTGCCGTCGACCCCAGGGAGACCCCGTGAACCCGCCCTCCGGCGCCGACCCGCGCGACCTCCGGGAGCGCGAGGGCGCGCCGACGTCGCCCTCCGGCGAGCAGTCGCCGCAGAGCCCGACCGACCTCGGTGCGCACGAGCTGCCCGCGCACGCGCGCGGGCTCTCCGACCTCCTCTCGGGCGAGCGGCTCGGCGGCGTCCTCCTGCTCGTCGGCGCCGCCGTCGGGCTCGTCTGGGCGAACTCGCCCTGGCGGGAGACCTACGCCGGGCTGTCCGAGACCGTCGTCGGGCCGGCGTCCCTCCACCTCGACCTGTCGCTGTCGACGTGGGCGGCGGACGGCCTGCTGGCGGTGTTCTTCTTCGTCGTCGGGCTCGAGCTCAAGCGGGAGATCGTCGCCGGCTCGCTGCGCGACCCGCGCACCGCGGCGGTGCCGGCCATCGCCGCCGTCGGCGGCATGGCCCTGCCGGCCCTCGTGTTCGTCGTCGTCCTGCTCACCACCGGGTCCGAGGGCCTGCAGGGCTGGGCGGTGCCGACGGCCACCGACATCGCCTTCGCGGTGGCCGTGCTCGCGGTGGTCGGCAAGGGGCTGCCCGTCGGGCTGCGCACCTTCCTGCTCACCCTCGCCGTCGTCGACGACCTGCTCGCCATCACGATCATCGCCGTCTTCTACACGGCCGACCTCGCCGTCGTGTGGCTGCTCGCGGCCGTGCCCGCCGTCGTCGTCTTCGCGCTGCTGTCCCGCGTGCGACCGGGCGGGCAGGGCCTGCGCGCCCTCCTCGTGGTCGCCATGCTCGTCGCCGCCGCCGTGGCGTGGGTCTTCGTCCACGAGTCCGGCGTCCACGCCACCGTCGCGGGCGTCGTCCTCGGCTTCTCGGTACCCGCGCTGGCGCGGCGCGGCGAGGACCTCTCCGTCGCCGAGCGCTACGAGCACGCCGTCCGGCCCTTCTCCGCGGCCTTCGCCCTGCCGGTCTTCGCCTTCTTCGCCGCGGGCGTCTCCGTCGTCGACGCCGGCGGCCTCGGCGCGGTGCTGGGCCAGCCGATCGCGATCGCCGTGGTCCTCGGCCTGGTGCTCGGCAAGGTGCTGGGCGTGCTGGGCCTCACGGCGCTGGTCATGCGGCTCACGCCGCTGCAGCTGCCGGAGGGCCTGCGCACGCCGGACCTGCTCGGCGTCGCCTTCCTCGCGGGCATCGGCTTCACGGTGTCGCTGCTCATCACCGAGCTCGCCTTCGAGCCCGGCGAGGTGCGGGACGGCGCCCGGCTGGCCGTCCTCGTCGGCTCCCTCGTCTCGGCGCTCGCCGCCTCGGCCGTGCTGACCCTGCAGAAGCGCGCGGTCGCCCGCACCGGGTCGCCGAGCCCGGCGGCCGCCCGCGCGTCGTCGTGAGCCGCTCCGCCCGCGGGGCGCGGTGACGAGCCCCGCGGGCCCCGGCGGGGCCGGTCCGGGCCGTCGTCCGTGGGAGGACGCCGGGTCCCTGGCCCCGCTCTACGACGCCGTCGACTGGGCCGCCGGGCCGCTCGGCCCGCCGGAGGACTGGGACGGGACGCTCCGCGGCGCCCTCGCCCTGGCCCTGACGACCCGGTTCCCCGTCACGCTTCTGTGGGGCCCGGAGCACGTGCTCGTCTACAACGCGGCGTACGCGGAGATCATCGAGGACAAGCACCCCGACGCCCTCGGCCGGCGGTGCGCCGACGTCTTCCCCGAGGCGTGGCCGGTCATCGGCCCGATGCTGGCGGACGTCATGGCCGGCGGGGGGCCGACGTGGACCGAGGACGTCCGCATGCCCCTGGTCCGGCGCGGGGGCCGCTCGGAGGAGTGCTACTTCACGTTCTCCTACTCGCCCGTCGCGACCCCGGACGGGCGCGTCGCCGGCGTCCTCGACATCACGGCCGAGACGACCCGGCAGGTCGTCGACCGCCGGCGCCTGGCGCTGCTCGCCCAGCTCACCGACCGGCTCTCGGACCTCGAGGACGCCGAGGGCCTGCCCGCCGCGGCCCTGCCGGTGCTCCGCAGCGCGCGCCACGACCTGGTCGACCCGGCGCTGCTCGGCCCGGACGACGGCCTGGCGCCCCTCGACCGCGACCTCGTCGTGGAGGAGGTCGGCGAGGGGTCGGCCCGGCGCCACCGCGTGCTGGTGCGGCTGCCGGGCGTGCTGCCGCGGGCGCAGCGACCGGTGCTCGTCGCCGGCGTCGACCCCGAGGTGCCCGTGGACCGGGTGCTGCTGGAGTTCCTCGTGCTCGTCGCCGGCGTGCTCGGCACCGCCCTCGAGCGCGCCCGGGCGCACGCCGTCGAGCGCGCCTCCGGCCAGCTGGCGCGCTCGATGTCGGAGGCCCTCCAGCGCGACCTCCTCACCCCGCTGCCGCAGCCAGACCACGTCCAGCTCGCGGCGCGCTACCAGCCCGCGGCGTCCGAGCTGGCGGTCGGCGGCGACTGGTACGACGCCTTCACCACGGCCGACGGCGGCACGTCCTTCGTCGTCGGGGACGTCAGCGGCCACGACGCGGGCGCGGCCGTCGCCATGGCGCAGGTGCGCAACGTGCTGCGCGGGGTCGGGCACGCGCTCGGCGAGCCGCCGGCCGCCGTCCTCGACGCGCTGGACCGGGCGATGCGCGACCTCGCCGTCGGGGCCCTCGCCACGGCCGTCCTCGCTCGGCTCGAGGACGACGAGCACGCCGACGAGGGGAGGGGCGGGCACCGCGTCCGCTGGGCCAACGCGGGGCACCTGCCGCCCGTCCTCGTGCACCCCGACGGGCGGGTCGAGCTCCTGCAGCGGCGCAGCGACCTGCTCCTCGGCCTGTCGACCGGCGCCGCGCGCCGAGACCACGACGTCGCGCTGCCCCCCGGTGCCACCTTCCTGCTCGTCACCGACGGGCTCGTGGAGCGCCGCGGGGCGCACCTGTCCGAGGGGCTCGCGTGGCTGCGCGGCACGGTCGAGCGCCTCGCGCGGGCGGGCGCGACCGTGGAGGAGCTCCTCGACGGGCTGCTCGCCGAGGTGGGGCCGGACGTGGAGGACGACGTCGCCCTCCTGGCCGTCCGCGCCCACCCGCGCGACCGGCCGCGCCCGCCCGAGGCGGGTCCCGAGGTCGGTCCGGACGAGCTGCTGCGGGGCGAGGTCGGTCGGCCGTAGACGGCGGACGGCGCCTCAGCCGTAGTGGCGCGCCGTGGAGCGGCGCTGGCTCTCCTCGAGGGCCGCGAACCGGGCCTCGGCGTAGGCGGGCAGCCGCCGCCGCTCGCGGACGACCCAAGGTAGCCCCGCGATCGCCAGCGCCACCCCGGCCGCGCTCGTGCGGTCGCGCGGGATGCTCGCGAGCAGGTGCGCCGTGCGCCGCGCCGCCGCCGGCACCGGGCGGCGCAGCCACGTGAACCACAGGGTGTTGCGGACGCCGTCGCGGCGCCGCCGCAGCCGCTCGCGCGCGGGGGAGGGCTGGTGGTGCAGCACGAGCTCGGGCAGGTGGCACAGCTCCCAGCCCGCCGCGGCGAGGTCGGAGGCCATGAGCTCCTCCTCCCCGCCGAGCCACAGGCGCCGCGAGAAGCCGCCGACCTCGCGGAACGCGCTGCGCCGCACGACGGAGGCGCCGGCGAGGAAGGAGCCGAGCGCCGGGCCCGGCAGCCACGACGGGCCTTCCACGGGGGACTCGCGGAGCTCGACGTTGATGGCGTCCTGGCGCCCGCCCGGCTCGACGAGGATCTGCGCCGTCACGCACGCCAGCGCGGGGTGGGCCTCGAGGACGTCCGCGGCGCGGGCCAGCGAGCCCGGCTCCCACCACGTGTCGTCGTCGCAGAAGGCGATGAGCTCCGGCGGCGGGTCGAGCGCCCGCTCGAGCGCCGCGACGCCGACGTCGCGCCCGAGGGCGCCGAGGTTCTCCGGGCTCGCCACGAGCAGCGCCCACGGGTGCTCGGCCGCGACGGCCTCCGCGGTGCCGTCGTCCGAGCCGTTGTCGACGACGGCGACGGCCGGCCGCTCGGGCAGGTCCCGCAGCCGCTCGAGCGCGCGCAGGACCTCTGCGCGGCGGCGGTGGGTGATGACGACGACGGCGAGGCGCGGGTCGGCCGACGGCCTGGGACCGCCCGTCCTCCCGGGCGCCCCGCTGGTCGTCGGACCGTCCGGCGACGGGGCGGCGCCGGCGGCGTCGGCGGAGGGGGCGGCGGCGCTCGCAGGGGGCACGACCGGCGACCCTACGGGGGCGCCCGGCGGGCGCCCGCCGGGGCCGCTCACGCGGAGCCGCGGAGACGCGCGCCCGGTCCGTCCGGGTCCGTGCCGGCGTGCCCAGCGGCCTCCTCGGCTCCCAGGGACCTCCCAGGTCTGCAGGGGGGTGAGCGGCTTGCACCGGTCTGCCCCGCCGGTCAGTGTTGACGGCTGGTCGAGCGCCGCTGACGTCGCCGCGTGCCCGCTCCCCGCCCCTCGAAGCACCCCTCGGAGGTCCCCCCGTGCTCGCCCTGCTGTCCCCGAACGAGGAGGGGAGCGCCGCCGCCGAGGCGCTGCCCGAGGACATCGTCTACGCCTCGGCGACGACGGTCCTCCTGTACCTGGCGATCGGCGTGGCCGCCGCCTTCGTGCTCGGCCTCCTCGTCACCGCCGTGCTGCGCCGCATCGGCCGCCGCTCGTCCGTGGTGCGCGACGTCGAGGCGCGGGGACGGCGGCCCTTCCGCATCGTGCTCGTGCTCGTCGCCGCCCGCGTCGTGCTCGAGTCCGCCACGCTGCAGTCCTCGTGGGCCGACCCGGTCGCCTACGTCGTCAACCTCGCGATCATCGCCATGCTCGCCTGGCTGGCCGCCGTCGTCGCCTTCGTGCTCGAGGACGTCGCGCTCGACAAGTACCGCCTCGACGGGCCCGACAACCGCCGCGCGCGCCGCGTCCGCACCCAGGTCTCCCTGCTGCGCCGCCTGACCGTCGCCGTCGTCGTGGTGCTCGCCGTCGGCGCGATGCTCCTCACCATCCCCGCCGCCCGCGAGTGGGGCGCGACGATCTTCGCCTCGGCCGGCGTCGTCGGCGTCGTGGCCGGCCTCGCCGCGCAGACGTCGCTGGCCAACCTCTTCGCCGGTCTCCAGATCACCTTCACCGACGCGATCCGCGTGGACGACGTCGTCGTCATCGAGGGCGAGTTCGGGCGCATCGAGGAGATCACGCTGACCTACGTCGTCCTCCACATCTGGGACGACCGCCGGCTCGTGCTCCCGTCGACGTACTTCACGACGACCCCCATCGAGAACTGGACCCGCAAGGACTCCGAGGTCATGGGCGCCGTCATGCTCGACGTCGACTGGGAGGTGCCGATCGACGGGCTGCGCGAGGAGATGCACTGCTACCTCGAGTCCACGCCCAACTGGGACGGGCGCGTGGCCAACCTCGTCGTCGTCGAGGCGGTCGGCGGCGTCGTCACGCTGCGCGCGGTCGTCAGCGCGAAGGACGGCGCCACGCTCTGGGACCTGCGCACCGGGCTGCGCGAGGCGCTCGTGGTCTGGCTGCAGCGCTCGGCCCCGGACGCGCTGCCGCGGACCCGCATCACGACGGCCGCGGAGGCGGGGGCGGCCCCCCGGGCGCGGACGGGCGCACCGGCCCCGCGCGACGGCGCCCGCGCGGAGCGCGCCCCCGTCCAGGACGCCGACCCGGAGCAGGACACGCCCGCGCGGCGGTACGAGACCGGGCTCTTCACCGGCAGCCTCGAGGCCGTCGCGCGCGCGCAGCGCTTCTCCGGCCCGAGCGAGGAGGAGATGGAGGAGCGCCGCCGCGCCGGCGAGGCCCGCTCCGGTGAGGTCGAGGTCGTCGAGGCCCCCGCCGAGCAGGAGCCGCCCAGCTGGCGCGACCAGCTGGCGTCGGGCCGGGACGACTCCCGCGGATGACCGTGACGCCCCGCCCGTGACCCCTTGCCCGTGACCCCTCATCCGACGCCCTACCCGTGACCTCCCGCCGGGCGCGTCGCGGGCGGTGGCGCGGGGCGGGTCGCCGGCTGCCCTAGCGTGCGCGCGCGTGGACCTCGTACACCTGCGCGCGGCCGGCACCAGCCTCGTCCTCTCCGCCGACGGCGGGCGCCTGCCCTCCGTCGTCCACTGGGGCGCCGACCTCGGCGACCTCCCCGACGAGCACCTGCGGGCGCTGCGGCGCGCCGCGGAGCCGGGGGTGGCGCCCAACGACCTCGACGTCGCCCTGCCCCTCGGGCTGCTGCCCGAGACGGCGACGGGCTGGCGGGGCCGACCGGGGCTCACCGGCCACCGCGAGGACGGGGGTGGCTGGTCGCCGTCCCCGCGCCTGGTCTCCTGGGACGTCGAGACGGACGACGCCGGCGGCGGGCGCGCCGTCGCGACGGGGGAGGACGCGGACGCCGAGCTGGGCGTGCGGGTGGAGGTCGAGCTCCTGCCCGCCGGGCTCGTGCGGGTCCGCGCCGCCGTGCGGGACCTGTCGGCCGCGGGCGGCTACGTCGTCGACGGCGTCCTGCCCTCACTGCCGGTACCGGAGGCGGCGACCGAGGTCGTCGACCTCGCCGGGCGCTGGGCGCGCGAGCGGGCCCCGCAGCGCGTGCCCTTCGCCGTCGGCGCCCACGCGCGGGAGAACCGGCGGGGGCGCACGGGCCCGGACGCGCCGCTCGTCATGACGGCCGGGACGGCGGGCCTCGGCTTCCGCTCCGGCGAGGCGTGGGGCGTGCACGTCGCCTGGAGCGGCAACCACGTCGTCCGCGCCGAGCGCACGGCCGAGGGAGCCCGGGTGCTCGCGGGCGGCGAGCTCCTGCTGCCCGGCGAGGTCCGGCTCCGTCCGGAGGAGGAGCACGTCAGCCCGTGGCTGTACGGCTCCTACGCCCCCGACGGGCTCGACGGCGTCGCGTCGCGCTTCCACACCCACCTGCGCGCGCGCCCCGAGCACCCACGCTCCCCGCGGCCGGTGGTCCTCAACGTGTGGGAGGCCGTCTACTTCGACCACGACCTCGAGCGCCTCACCGAGCTGGCGCGGCTGGGCGCCGAGGTCGGCGCCGAGCGCTTCGTGCTCGACGACGGCTGGTTCCGCGGTCGGCGCGACGACACCGCCGGCCTGGGCGACTGGTACGTCGACGAGGACGTGTGGCCCGACGGGCTCGGGCCGCTGGTCGAGGCCGTGCACGCGCACGGCATGGACTTCGGGCTCTGGTTCGAGCCGGAGATGGTCAACCCCGACTCCGACCTGGCCCGCGCGCACCCGGACTGGCTGCTGCGGGTCGGCGGCCGCGAACCCGTGCTCTCGCGCGGGCAGCAGGTGCTCGACCTCGGCCACCCCGACGCCCACGCGCACGTCCTCGGGCGCCTCGACGCCCTGCTGTCCGAGCACGACATCGCCTACGTGAAGTGGGACCACAACCGCGACGTCCTCGACGCCGGGTCGGGGCCGGCCCGGGCGGCCGGCGTCCACGCGCAGACCGCCGCCGTCTACGCGCTCCTCGACGAGCTGCGGCGCCGCCACCCGGGCGTGGAGGTCGAGTCGTGCAGCTCGGGGGGCCTGCGCGTGGACCTCGGCGTCCTCGAGCGCACCGACCGGGTGTGGGGCAGCGACTGCAACGACCCGCTCGAGCGCCAGCAGATCCAGCGCTGGACCGCCCAGCTGCTGCCGCCGGAGCTCGTCGGCGGCCACGTCGCCTCCCCCCGCTCCCACACGACCGGCCGCACGCACGACCTGTCCTTCCGCGCGGGCACGGCGCTGTTCGGGTCCCTCGGCGTCGAGTGGGACATCAGCCGCGCCACCTCCGGCGAGCGCGCGGAGCTGGCCCGGTGGGTGGCGCTCTACCGCGAGCTCCGCGGCCTGCTGCACACCGGCGCCGTCGTCCGCGCCGACCCGGTGGACCCCGCCGTCGCGCTCCACGGCGTCGTGGCCGCGGACGGCGCGGACGCGCTCTTCGCGCTCGTGCAGCTGGACGCCCCGCTCACGTCCGTGCCCGGCGCCGTCCGGCTCCCGGGACTCCGGCCGGACGCTCTGTACCGCGTCAGCGCGCAGGCCCCTGGGGACGCGCCCCGCCTGCGCGGCGGGCGCCCGCCGTGGCTGGACGAGGGCGTCGTCCTCCCGGGCGCGGTGCTCGCCGCGGCGGGCGTCCGGGCGCCCGCCATGGACCCCGAGCAGCTGCTGCTGCTGCGCGTGCGGGAGGTCGGCGCCGACGGGTGACCCGCGCGGGCCCGGCGGTCGTGCGCGGCCCCTCAGCCCGGTCGGTGCGCGTGGTCGGCCGTCCAGGCCAGGAGGTCCTCGACCGGCCACGTGTTGACCACGCGCTCGGGGGGGACGCCGCACCGCGCCGCCCGGGCGCACCCGCGCTCCTGCCAGTCGAGCTGGCCGGGCGCGTGGGCGTCGGTGTCGACGCTGAACAGGCAGCCGGCCTCGACGGCGAGCCGCAGCAGCCGCAGGGGCGGGTCGAGGCGCTCGGGGCGGGCGTTGACCTCGACGGCGACGCCGGCCTCCGCGCACGCGGCGAAGACCTCCTCGGCGTCGAACTCGCTCTCCGGCCGCGCCCGTCCCACCCCCTCGCGGGGCTGCACGTACCGCCCCGTGCAGTGCCCGAGCACGTCGGTGCGCGGGTCGCGCACCGCGCGCACCATGCGCCGGGTCATGGCGCGCCGCTCCATCCGCAGGTCGGAGTGGACGGAGGCGACGACGACGTCGAGCGCGTCGAGCAGCTCGGGCTCCTGGTCGAGGGACCCGTCGGCGAGGACGTCGCACTCGATCCCGGACAGGAGCCGGAAGGGCGCGAGCGGCGCGGCGAGCTCCTCGAGCAGGGCCAGCTGGCGGCGCAGCCGCGCGGGGCTGAGGCCCCGGGCGACCTTGAGGCGCGGCGAGTGGTCGGTGAGGGCCGCGTACTCGTGGCCGATCTCGACGGCCGTGACGGCCATGTCCTCGACGGGGCTGCCGCCGTCGCTCCAGTCCGAGTGCAGGTGCAGGTCCCCGCGCAGGGCCGCTCGCAGCGCGGCGCCCCCGGCGGCGCCCTCGTCGGCCGGGTCGACGAGGGGCTCCTGGCGCTCCTCGAGGTCGACGAGGTAGGCGGGCCGCCGTCCGGCGGCGACGTCGACGACGAGGGCCGCCGTCGTGCGGCCGACGCCGGGCAGCTGCTCGAGGGAGCCGTCGGCGACGCGGCGGGCCAGGTCGTCCGCGGGCGTGCGCGTGACCGTGGTGGCCGCCGCGCGGAACGCCTTGACCCGGTGGGTGCTCGCCAGCTCCCGCTCCAGGAGGAAGGCCGTGCGCCGCAGCGCCGCCAGGACCCGGGCGTGCAGGTCCTCCGCGTCGTCGGCGCCGGGGCCGCCGCCCGCCGGGCGGTCGTCGCTCGCGCTCACGCGCCGACGGTAGGGCGTGGGCCGGCCGGGCGCCGGTCCGCGCCGTCCCGAGCGCCCTGCGGGCCCTCCGGGGGCGACGGACGTCGATCCGCAGGTGAGCCATGAGGGCGTGACAGCGTCCTGACAGGCGCGGCCCGCAGCGTCGTGGTCCTCGGGCGGAACGGCCGCCCGTCGGAGGAGGACACCATGCGCAGGAAGCTGGCCACCATCACCGTCGCGGGCGCGATCGCCCTCGGCGGGGCGGCCCTCGCCGGGCCGGCGATCGCGGACGCGGCGCCCGACGCGGTCACGGGGTCGACCCAGGAGGCCGCCCGGGGGGCGGTCGACGCCGTGGCGGACCGGGTCGACCGCATCACCGAGGCCCTCGCGGGCCTCGTCTCGGACGGGACGCTGACCCAGGACCAGGCCGACGAGGTCGCCTCGACGCTCGCCGACGCGCTGCCCGGCCCGGGCGGTCCGGGCGGTCCGGGCGGGCCCGGCGGGCTGGGCCTCGGGCCGGGGCCCGCGGGCCTCGACGCCGCGGCCGACGTGCTCGACCTCACGCCCGAGGAGCTCCGGGACGCCCTGGCGCAGGACGGCGCCACCCTGGCGTCGGTCGCGCAGGAGCAGGGCGTGAGCACCGACGACCTCGTCGCCGCCCTCGTCGACGCCGCGAGGGCCCACCTCGACGAGGAGGTCGCCGACGGCCGGGCCACGCAGGAGCAGGCCGACGAGCGCGCCGCCGACCTCGAGACCCGGATCGGCGAGCTCGTGACGACCGAGGTCGGCGACCGGCCCCTCGGCCCGGGCGGCCACGGCCCCGGCGGGCACGGCCCCGGCGGGCCCGGCGGTCCGGCCGAGGAGGACCCGGCCGACGGCGCGACGGCGCCGCAGGACCCCGCCGACGACGGAGCCACGCCGACGCCGGACGGGACCAGCGCGACCCCGTCGAGCTGGAGCTACGCCGCCTGAGGTGGGTCGGGAGCGTCGGGGCGGGCCCTGGGGCCCGCTCCGACGCGGCCCGCACCGGTCCACGGCCCCGCGTCCCGGCCGGGGGCCCGCCGACTCCGACGTCGCACGCCGAGTCCGACGTCGCGACGGCCCGGCGCCCTGACGTCCCGGCCGGACGTCGGACTCGAGCCCCGACGTCGGGCTCGGCACCCGTCCTCACGGCAGCACGCACAGGAGGCTCACAGGCAGCACCCGGCTGCGGGCGAGCCCGGAGGAGCAGGCTCGCCCCATGACCACCGCCCCCGCCCACCGGCCGATGCAGCGCCTCGACGGCAGCCCGCTGCGCGTCCTCGTCGTCGACGACGAGCAGAACCTCACCGAGCTGCTGGCGATGGCGCTGAAGTACGAGGGGTGGCAGGTGCGGACGGCGGCCGACGGCGCCCGGGCGCTGAGCGAGGCGCGCAGCTGGCGCCCCGACGCCGTCGTGCTCGACGTCATGCTCCCCGACCTCGACGGCCTCGAGGTGCTCCGCCGCCTGCGGGCGGACGCGGGCGACGACGTGCCGGTGCTCTTCCTCACCGCGAAGGACGCCGTCGAGGACCGCGTCGCGGGGCTGACGGCGGGCGGCGACGACTACGTCACCAAGCCGTTCAGCCTCGAGGAGCTCGTGGCGCGGCTGCGGGGGCTCCTGCGCCGCACCGCGGCGCACGCCTCCGCCGCCGACGGGGTGCTCGTCGTGGGGGACCTCGTGCTCGACGAGGACAGCCACGAGGTCACCCGCGCCGGCGCCGAGGTGCGGCTCACGGCGACGGAGTTCGAGCTGCTGCGCTACCTCATGCGCAACCCCCGTCGCGTGCTGTCGAAGGCGCAGATCCTCGACCGCGTGTGGCGCTACGACTTCGGCGGCCAGGCCAACGTGGTCGAGCTGTACGTCTCCTACCTGCGGCGCAAGATCGACGCCGGCCGGGCGCCGATGATCCACACCCTGCGCGGCGCGGGCTACGTGCTCAAGCCCGCGGCGGCGGCACCGCCCGCCCCGGCCGGGGCCTGAGGCGGCGGGCCGCCCGGTGCGCCGCACCCGCTCGCTGCGCGCCCGGCTGCTGGCCGGCGTCGGCGCCGTCCTCGCCGTCGTCCTGGTCGCGACGGGCGGGCTCACGCTGCTGGTCGTCCACCACGTCCTCGTCGACCGGGTGGACGCCCAGGTGGTCCGCCAGGCCGCGCAGTCCGCCGGGGTCCTCGGCGCGCGTCCCGGTGGACCGCCCGGCGGCGGCCCTGGCGGCGGCCCCGGCGGCGGCGCGGGCGAGCGCGGGCTCGACGGCGAGCAGGCGCGGGAGGGGCTCAACTTCCTGCTCTTCGGGCTGCCCGTCGGCTCGGTGGGAGCCCGCGTCGAGGACGGCGCGGTGCGGGCGGCCTCCCTCGCGGGCACGTCGGGCGGCTTCCCGCGGCTCGACGTCTGGACCGACGAGCAGGCCGCCGCGCTCGGGCGGGCGGGCCCGGAGCCGTCCACCGTGGACGTGCCGGGCCGCGGCGACTACCGGGTGGTCGCCGCGAGCGCGGGCGACGACGGCGTCGTCGTGGGGCAGCCGCTGGCCGAGACGACGACGGTGGTCGGCCAGCTCGCCGTGGCGGCGCTGCTGCTGGCCGCCCTCGGCATCGCGGTCGCCGTCCTCGCGAGCCGCGCCGTCCTCTCCCGCGGGCTCGCGCCGCTGCGGCGCGTCGCGGCCACGGCGACCCGCGTGTCCGGCCTGCCGCTGGACCGCGGCGAGGTCGACCTCGCGGTGCGCGTGCCGGAGCGCGACACCGATCCGCGCACCGAGGTGGGCCAGGTCGGCGCCGCCCTCGACCGGCTGCTCGTGCACGTCGCCGCCGCGCTCTCGGCCCGGCACCGCAGCGAGACGCAGGTGCGCCAGTTCGTCGCCGACGCCAGCCACGAGCTGCGCACGCCGCTGGCCTCCGTCCGCGGGTACGCCGAGCTGGCCCGCCGCCACGAGGCCGAGCTGCCCCCCGAGGTGGCCCACGCCCTCGAGCGCGTGGAGAGCCAGGCGACCCGCATGTCCGGGCTCGTCGAGGACCTGCTGCTCCTCGCGCGCCTCGACGCCGGTCGCCCCCTCGAGCGCGAGGTCGTCGAGCTGCCCCTGCTCGTCGTCGACGCCGTGAGCGACGCGCGCGTCACCTCCCCCGACCACCGCTGGCGGCTGGACCTGCCGGGGCCGGCCGAGGAGGAGGGGGCCGACGAGCAGGAGGGGGCCGCGGACGAGGACGCCGGCGGGGCGGCGTCCCTGGCGGTCAGCGGCGACGCCGCCCGGCTGCAGCAGGTGCTCGCCGCCCTGCTCGCCAACGCGCGCACGCACACCCCGCCGGGCACCACCGTCACCGCACGCGTGCGCGCGCGGCCCGGGCAGGTCGAGGTCGTCGTCGAGGACGACGGCCCGGGCGTCGACCCGGCCGTCCTCCCGGAGGTGTTCGAGCGCTTCGCCCGAGCGGACACCTCCCGCTCGCGCGCCGCCGGCAGCACCGGCCTGGGGCTCGCCATCACCCGCGCCGTCGTGAGCGCGCACGGCGGGACCGTCGACGTCGAGTCCGCGCCGGGGCGCACCGCCTTCCGGGTGCTCCTGCCCCGGTGGTCGCCGTCCGCCGAGCGGGCGGGCGCCGGGGTCCCCGGACCCGCGAGCCGCTCAGCCGGTGGCCCGACCGGTCGTCAGGCCCGGTAGGAGGGCCAGGGCGCAGAAGCGGACGGTGCGTCCGAGGAGGCACGCGGGCACGAAGGCGCGGTAGGTCATGGGGGATGCGCCGGCGACGACGGTCACGAGCAGGAGCGGTGGGACGCCGAGGGCGGCGCTGAGCAGGACGACGAGGGGGCCGGCGCGGCCGCCGAGGTGGTCGAGGGCGACGCGGCTGAGCCGGGCGGCGCGGGCCCGCAGGCGCGCCCGGTGGGTCGTCGTGGCGCTCGGCGCGTCGGGTGGTCCGGCGGCCGCGGCACGTCGGTGGGCGCGCTCGCGCAGCCGACGGGTCCAGCGCGAGCGTCCGGCGCTGCGGGTCGCGGCGAGCAGGGCGGTCTTGCCGAGGGTCTGACCGATGCCGGCCGCGACGGCGGCGGCCAGGGCGGTGGGGGTCGGCCGGGCGAGGGCGACGGCGGCGACGTAGGCCTCGACGGGCAGGACGGGGGAGACGGCGGAGACGGCGCCGACGGCGAGGCCGCTGGCGAGGAGGGCGAGGACGTCGGCGTCAGGCACGGGCGGCGCGGGCGGGGCGGGTGGCACGGGCCGAGCCGACGGGGCCGACGGGGCCGACGGGGACGACGTGGGCGCTGGTGGGGCGGGGCAGGCGCAGGACGCGGACGAGGGAGGCCGTCTTGGCGACGAGGACGGCGACGGCGGCGGTGAGGGCGACGCGGTGGTCGGGGACGCCCACGAGCAGGACGACCAGCAGCCCGGTGTTGGTGGCCTTGGCGAGGGGGTGCCAGTTGGCGGCGTGGACGAGCGGGTCGACGAGGCCGAAGTAGTTGGGCGACAGCACCGGCCAGCGCAGCGGCAGCAGGGACAGCACGAGGTCGACGAGGACGAACTGCACGAGGAACACCGTCACGGGCGCGGGGGAGGGCACGAAGAGCAGCAGGGTGAGCGCGCAGCTGCTGCAGTTCAGGCGGTCGCAGACGACGTCGAGGACGGCGCCGAGGCGGGTCTCCTGGCCGAGGCGGCGGGCGAGCGCGCCGTCGGCCACGTCGCCGACCCAGTAGGCGAGGTAGGCGGCGAGCAGCAGCGGCCAGGAGCGCTCGGCGGCGGCGGCCGCGACGAGGCCGAGCGACAGGGCCGTGCGGGCGAGCGTGACGGCGTTCGGGACGGAGGCCAGCAGGCGCGGGTCGGCGCACGAGCACCCGCGGACGCCGCACCGGCGCACCTCGCTCGCGCCCCCGTGGGGGCCCGGCCGGCGGCTCGATCGGGCGGCGGGGACGTCGGCGACGGGCACGGGGACTGTCTACACCACGTACAGGTACGCAGTGAGTAGTCACACCACCGGTGCGGGCGGGGTCCGAGCGGGGTGAGGTGCGCCGAGACGGCCACGGCGCCAGCCGCTGCGGCGTACGGTTCCGCCAGCGCTCGACGCCCCGGTCCGCCGGGGCGGCGCGCGCCCGGCGGACCGGGGGGACCCGCCGGCCCCAGGGTGCGCCGTCGTCCGACGCCGCACCCGGCACCGAGGCGGTACGGGGGAGAGCGGGAGAGGGACGTGGAGCAGCACCCAGCACCGGCATCGGCACCGGCGCAGGTGCGGGCGGCGGTGGGCCGGTCCGCGCGGTCGGGCGCCCCCGACCCGACCCCGGGGACCGGCAGCTTGGGCGACGCGGCCCTCGCCGACGAGATCGAGCTCTACGGCGCCGTCGTCGTCGCCGCCTCCGAGAAGGACGGCTCCCTCACCGACGCCGAGATCGACGCGGCGCTCGGCGTCCCGCCCGTGCGCCGCGGCGGCTCCCGCACGACGGAGGCCGACGACCGGAGCGGTGAGCGGACCGGGTGAGCGGGGCGCCGGAGCCCCCCGCCCGGTGCCCTAGCCTGACGCCCGCTCGTCGGGCGTCCGTCCGGCTCGGACCGGGAGGGGTGGCACGTGCGACTGCGCCTCCTCCCGCGCGAGCCCGACTTCACCGCCCTCTTCGTCGGTCTGGCCGAGCACGTCCACCGCGGCGCGGAGCGCCTCGCGGAGGTGCTGGCGTCGGCGCCCCCGGAGCGCGACGGGGCGCTCGAGGCGCTCCAGGAGGCCGAGCGGGCCGCCGACGACCAGGTGCACCTCGTCTCCCGGCGCCTCACGTCGACCTTCTCCCCGCCCTTCGCCCGCCGTGACGTGCACGCGCTGGCGCAGGCCCTCGACACCTGCCTCGACGAGATGGCGCTGGCCGGGCAGCTCGTCGCCGCCCAGGGTCCGGCGCCCCTGCCGCCGGCCTTCCTCGACGTGGCCCCGCTGCTCGTGCGCCTCGCCGAGCTGACCCGGCGGGCGATGGCGGACGTCGACGCCGCGGACCGCCTCGCGGAGTACTGGGTCGAGGTCAACCGCCTCGAGAACCGCGCGTGCGCCCTCCTGCTGCGCCTGCGCTCGGAGCTCCTCGACGACGGCGACCTGCGCCGGGCGCTGCGCCTGCGCGACGTGGCCGACGCGCTCCAGCGCTCCGCCGGGGCGTTCGAGCGGCTCGCGCACGTCGTCGAGGTCATCGCCCTCGTGGACCCCTGAGCCGGTGGCCGTCCTCCTCGTCGCCGTCGTCGCGGCCGCGCTCGCCTTCGCCGTGACGAACGGCGTCCACAGCGCGGCGGGCGTCGTCGCCACCTCGGTCGCGACCCGCGCCCTGCCGCCGCGGGTGGCGCTCGGCGTGGCCGCCTCCTTCGTCCTGGTGGGCGGGCTGCTCGGCAGCTGGTTCCTCGTCGTCGGCGTCCCCGACGCCGCCGTCGTGCCGACGGGCGACGACGGCCTGCGCCTCGTGCTCGCCACCCTCCTCGGGGCGGTGGCCTGGAACCTCCTCACGTGGCGCTGGGGCATGCCGACCTCGACGACGCAGGCGCTCTTCGGCGGGCTGGCGGGCGCCGCGCTCGCCGCGCCGGACGGCGCCGTGCGCTGGGGCGCCCTCCTCGACGGCGTCGTCCTGCCCGGCCTCGGCGTCGTCGTGGCCGGCGCCCTCGTCGCGGCGGCCCTCGTGCTGGCGCTGCTGTGGCTGCTGCGCGGGGTCATGCCGGCGCGCGCGCACCGCCGCCTCCGGACGGCGCAGGTCGTGGCGGCCGCGGCGACGGCGGTGGGATCCGGCGTCCTCGACGCCCAGCGGACGGCCGCCGTCGTCGTCACCGGTCTCGTGGCGTCCGGCGTCGGCGTCCCCGCCGACGCCCCCGGCGGGCGGCCCGCCTGGACGGTCGTCGTCGTGGCGCTCGCCCTGGCCGCGGGCGTGCTCGTGGGCGGGCGGCGGATCGTCCGCACCGTGGGGGAGCGCCTCGTGCCCCTGTCGCCGACGGCCGCGCTCGCCGCCCAGGCGACGACGGCGCTGCTGCTCCACTCCGCCGCCGTGGTCCTGCGGGCGCCGGTGTCGACGTCGCTGTCCATCACCTCCGCCGTCGTGGGCGCGGGGGCGGTGCCCGGCGTGCGGCGGGTGCGCTGGCGCGTGCTGGGCCGCGTCGTCGCCGCCTGGGTGGCCACCGTGCCGGCGGCGGGCGCCCTGGCGTGGCTCGCGCACGAGGCGCTGCTGCTCCTCTCCCGCCTCTGACGGCCCCGGCCGGACGCGCCTCCGCTCGTGAGCGGCGGACGTGGCCTCCGACGCGAGCAGGGCCCGACGCGCGAGGCGTCGGGCCCTGCTCGGGTGACTGGGGGGTGGGGCGGGAGGGCGGCTCAGCCGAAGCGGCCGCTCACGTAGTCCTCGGTCGCCTTGACCGACGGGTTGGAGAAGATC
This sequence comes from uncultured Pseudokineococcus sp., assembly GCF_947499845.1. Taxonomy (GTDB): domain Bacteria; phylum Actinomycetota; class Actinomycetes; order Actinomycetales; family Quadrisphaeraceae; genus Pseudokineococcus. The sequence goes on along the minus strand of NZ_CANMPM010000002.1, from coordinate 269,739 downwards.
GTGTCGGTGGCGTCCATCTCGACGAGCTTGCCGGGCTTGCCGGTGCCCTCGATGTTGAAGAAGCCGGTGCGGTCGGAGACGCGCGAGGCCTGCTGCATGTTGTGGGTCACGATGACGATCGTGTACTCCTTCTTCAGCTCCCCCATGAGGTCCTCGATCGCGAGGGTCGAGATGGGGTCGAGCGCGGAGCAGGGCTCGTCCATGAGGAGCACCTGGGGCTGCACCGCGATGGCGCGGGCGATGCACAGGCGCTGCTGCTGGCCGCCGGACAGGCCGGCGCCGGGGCGGTCCAGGCGGTCCTGGACCTCCTTCCAGAGGTTGGCGCCCCGCAGCGAGTGCTCGACGACCGCGTCGGCCTCGGAGCGCTTGAGGCGCTTGTTGTTGAGGCGCATGCCCGCGAGCACGTTGTCGTAGATCGACATCGTCGGGAACGGGTTGGGGTTCTGGAAGACCATGCCGACGGAGCGCCGGACCGCCACCGGGTCGACGCCGGGCCCGTAGAGGTCCTGGCCGTCGAGGACGACCTTGCCCTCGACGCGGGCGCCGGGGATGACCTCGTGCATGCGGTTGAGCGAGCGCAGGAAGGTCGACTTGCCACAGCCGGAGGGCCCGATGAGCGCCGTGATGCTCCGCGGCTTGATCTCCATCGTGACCTTCTCGACCGCGAGGAAGGAGCCGTAGTAGATGTCGAGGTCGGAGACGTCGATCTGGCGGCTCATGACTGCTCCTGCGGATCGGGGGGCGGGCCGGTCGCGGCCAGCGGCGTCGCGCTGCTCGGTGCGGGCGGGCCTCGTGAAGATGCTCATGCTGCCTCTCAGCGGGTCTTGGGCGCCAGGGCCCTGGCGAGGACGCGTGCGCCGACGTTGAGGACCATCACGAAGAGGATGAGCAGGAGCGCGCTCGTCCAGGCCCGGTCGATGAAGGCCTGCGGCGGGATGCCCGGCGTGATGATCTGGTAGTACGCGAAGACCGGGAGCACGGCCATCCGGCCCTCGAAGGGGTTGAAGTTCGTCGACGCGGTGAGGCCCACGGTGACGAGCAGCGGGGCCGTCTCGCCCATGACGCGGGCGATGGCGATGACGACGCCGCTGGCGATGCCGGAGGCGGCGGTCGGCAGGACGACCTTGACGATGGTGAGCCACTTCGGGACGCCGAGCGCGTAGCTCGACTCCCGCAGGCGCGCCGGGACGATGCGCAGCATCTCCTCGACGGCCCGGACGACGATCGGGATCATGAGGACCGACAGCGCGACGGAGCCCATGACCCCGAGGCGGTAGCCCGGGCCGAGGACCAGCGTGAAGAGCGCCAGGGAGAACAGGCCCGCGACGATGGACGGGATGCCCGTCATGACGTCGACGAGGAAGGTGATGACCTTCGACAGCCGGTTGTCGCCCCCGTACTCGACGAGGTAGATCGCCGTCAGCGTCCCGATCGGCACGGAGATCAGGGTGGCGACGCCGGTGATGATGAGCGTGCCCATGATCGCGTGGTAGGCGCCGCCGCCCTCGCCGATGACGTTGTACATCGACTGCGTGAAGAAGGCGCCGTCGAAGCGCGCCAGGCCGCGGCTGACGGTCGTCCACACCACCGACACGAGCGGGAGCAGGGCGACGACGAAGGCCATCGTCACGAGCGCGGTGACGAAGCGGTCCGTCGCCGCGCGCTCGCCCTCGACGACGCGGGAGGCGACGACGAAGGCCGCGACGCCCACCACGGCCCCGACGACGACGGCGAGCGCGACGTGGACGTCGGTGACCGCCACGAGCGCGGCCGCGACGAGGACGCCGAGGGCCGAGGCGGCGGCGCCGGCCCAGCGCGGCAGGGAGGCGTGCATCGACGCGGCGAGGGACGGCGGCTGGTAGCGGGTCAGGACCGCGGCGCCCGGGTCCTCGGGGCTCGTGCGCCCGTCGCCGGGCCGGTCCTCGGTCCGGGTGCCCGTGTCGTTCGGGGAGCTCATCAGGTCGAACCGCCCTTCTGGCGGGTGACGAGGGCGCGGGCGGCGAAGTTCACGGCGAACGTCAGGACGAAGAGCACGAGTCCGGCCGCGATGAGCGTCGACAGCCGGAGGCCCGTCGCCTCGGGGAAGTTGAGCGCGATCTCCGCGGCGATGGTGGGCGGGTTCGCCGTGTTGATGAGGTTGAACGTGATGGCGCTCGTCGACGCCGAGAGGACCAGCGTGACGGCCATCGTCTCGCCGAGGGCTCGTCCCAGGCCGAGCATCGAGGCGCTGATGACGCCCGAGCGGCCGTAGGGGATGACGGCGTACTTGATCATCTCCCACCGCGTGGCGCCGAGCGCCAGGGCGGCCTCCTCGTGGAGGCGCGGCGTCTGCAGGAAGACCTCGCGCGAGAGCGCCGAGATGATCGGCAGGATCATGACCGCGAGGACCAGGGAGGCGGTGAGGATCGTCTTCCCCGTCGTGGAGGCCGGTCCGGCGAAGAGAGGGATCCAGCCGACGTTCTCGGCCAGCCACTGGTAGAGCGGCACGAGCGCCAGGGCGAAGACCTGGAAGCCCCAGAACCCGTAGACGATGCTCGGCACCGCCGCCAGCAGGTCGACGACGTACCCGAGCGTCTGGGACAGCCGGCGGGGCGCGTAGTGCGAGATGAAGAGTGCGATGCCGACGGCCACGGGCACCGCGACGAGCATGGCGATGACCGATGTCAGGACCGTGCCGAAGAGGATGGGCCAGAGGTAGACCACCAGCCCCTCGCCGCCCTCGATCTGGTCCGCGGGGGCGACGAGCGCGGGGTAGGCCTCGGCCAGCAGGAAGAGGCCGACGCCGGCGAGGATGACCAGGATGAGGACGGCGCTCGCCGCCGCCGACCCGGAGAAGACCTTGTCCCCGGGTCGGCGGCGGCTGCCCGTGAGGGCGGGAGTGGTGGTGGTCACCTGGGTGGTGCCTCTCAGCTGCCGGTGACGAGCTCGAGCGAGCTCATGATGTCGGAGCGCAGCGTCTCGGAGATCGGGGCGCTGCCGGCCTGGTCGGCGGCGGCCTGCTGGCCCTCCTCGGAGGCGACGTAGCCGATGAAGGCGGCGACGGCCTCGCCGACGGCCGGGTCCTCGTAGCCCTTGCAGGCGATCTGGTAGCTGACGAGGACGATCGGGTAGGTGCCCGCCTCCTCCGTCGTGCGGTCGAGGTCGATGGCGATGTCGCCCTCGGGGCGGCCCTCGACGCGCGTGGAGTTGTCGAGGATGGCGGCCGCCGCCTCGGGGGTCGGGCCGACGTACTCCCCGCCCACCTGGACAGAGGCGGCGGAGAGGTCGCTGGCCTCGACCTGGCTGGCGTCCGCGTAGCCGATCGTGCCCTGGCCGTTGGAGATGGCCTGGACGACGCCGGACGTGCCCTGGGCGGCCTCGCCGCCGGGGACCGGCCACGTCTCGACGACGCCGAAGGTCCAGGCGTCGGGCGCCGCGGCGTCGAGGTACTCGGTGAAGTTCTCCGTGGTGCCGGAGTCGTCCGAGCGGTTGACCGGGACGATCGGCTGGCTCGGCAGGTCGGCGTCCGGGTTGAGCTCGGCGATCGCCGGGTCGTCCCAGGTGGTGATCTGCTGCGCCATGATCCCGGCGAGCACGTCGGCCGTCAGCTGCAGGTCGTCGACGCCCTCGAGGTTGTAGGCGATGGCGATGGGGGAGACGTACACCGGCAGGTCGATGGCGCCGTCGGTGCAGCGCTCGTCGGCCTGGGCGAGCTCGTCCTCGTCCATGTAGGCGTCCGAGCCGGCGAAGTCCACGCCGCCGGAGAGGAACTGCTCGCGGCCCGAGCCGGAGCCGACCGGGTCGTAGTTGACCGTCGTGCCGTCCGCCTGCTGGAAGTTCACCGACCAGGCCTGGAAGGCGGCCTGCTGGGTGCTCGCGCCCGCGCCGTTGATGGTGCTCGCCATGTCCCCGCCGGCCATCTCGCCGCCGGAGGTGCTGCCGCCGGTCGAGCCGCCGCCGGAGCCGCCGCCCGTCTCGTTGCTGGCGCCGCAGGCGGCGAGGGTGAGCGCGAGGGCCGCGGCCGAGGTGGTCGCGAGGGCGGCGCGCGCCGCGCGCGTGGTGGAGCTGCGCATCAGGGAAGGGCCTCTCGTCGAAGGGCGGCCGGGTGGGCCGTCGGGCGGCGGGGTGTCCCGCCGACGTCCTGGACGGTAGGGAGGGCAGGTGTCAGGACCCCTGGGCGTCGGTGAACCAGGGGTGAACGGCGCGTGGCCGGGTCCGCGGGATGCCGCCGATCGGCCACGCTCCGCGGTCGCCGGCACTCTGCGCGACCGGAAGCGCGGGGTGGCCGAGCCTCCCACGGGGCGGGCCGGGCGGGAAGGGCCGCGCGCTACGGCTGCGGGGCGTGCCGCTCGACGGCGACGACGCGCCCCGACCGCCGCGAGACGTGCGCCACCAGCGCCTCCCCGGGGGCCAGGAAGGGGTCCGTGGCGGGGATGGCGGCGCCCGCCCCGCTGCCGGCCGCCGCGCGCCCGGCCAGGGCCCCGAGCAGCGTGCCGAGGACGGGGCGGTGCGTGCAGACGACGACGGGCCGGCCCTTGTCGACGAGGTGGCCGACGTAGCGCGCCACCTTGTCGGGGTCGCGGCGGTGCGCCGACTCCGTGAGCCGGCCCTTGGTGCGCAGGCCGACCCCGGAGTCCTCGACGAACGGCCGCACGGTCTGCAGGCACCGCTCCCAGGGGCTCGAGACGACGCGCGCCGGACCGCGGGCGGCGAGCAGCGGCACGAGCTGCTGCGCCTCGCGGCGGCCGGAGGCCACGAGGGGGCGGTCGGCCTCGTCGTGGGCCCACACGGTGGTGGGGCGGGCGTGCCCGTGGCGCACGACGACGAGCGCCCACGTGTCGAGGCAGCCGTCCTCGTGCAGCGCCGCGAGCGCGCGCAGCTGCACCTGGTCGCCCCGGCGCGTGAGCCGGCGGTGCGCCTCGTCGACGTCCACCCACTCGGTCCGGTCGACCTCCCGGGGCCGGGGCGGGCGCGGCAGGCCGCCCGCGGGAGCCGGTGCGGCCCAGTACGCCACGTGCTTGACGACGCGGTCGCCGCTGCCGCCGAGGACGTACCGCGCCGCGGGCAGCGGCTGCCCGAGCACCACGCGCAGCCCGGTCTCCTCGGCCACCTCGCGGACGGCCGCGCCCACGGCGGACTCGCCCGGGTCGAGCTTGCCCTTGGGGAAGGACCAGTCGTCGTAGGCCGGCCGGTGCACGAGCGCCACCTGCAGGCGCCCCGAGCGGAGCCGCCACACGAGGGCGCCCGCGGCGCGCACCGGGTCCGTGCGGCCGGCCAGGGGCCCGTCGGGCTCGGCGGAGGCCGTGTCCTCGGTGCTGCTCCGCAGCGGCTGCGGCTGCGGCGCAGCGCTTCTGGTCGCCGGGGGCGGGCTCGTCCGCGGTGCGGGCGGGGGCACCGCCGCGAGGGGGGCTCGTCCTCGGTCGGGTCCCGGGCGGGGTCGGGGCGCGGGGTCCATCCGCCGATGCTGCCACCCCGGCGGCCCGGCTCCCGCCGGGGCCGAGGGCGGGCGCGGCGAGCCCGTGGCCCCGAGGGGCGTCGGCGGCCGGGGGGCGGCCCGCCGGCCGGGCGGCGGGGCGGGCGGCGGGGAAGGACGCGGGCCGGGGCGGGGGGACGGGCAGGGCGCGTCCCTCCCCCCGCCGGAGGCCGGTGCGCCCTCCGGGCTCAGGACCGCCCGGCGGGGGCGTGCCGCCGCTCCAGCAGGTGCTGCTGCACGTCCAGCAGGCGCTTCCCGTCGGCGTCGTGGCTGTGGCGCTCCCAGGTGCCGTCGGGCCCGAGGTGCCAGGAGGCCGTGCCGTCGTCGGCCTGGAGCTCGAGGTACTCGAGCAGCTCGGCGACCTCGGCGCCGTCGTCGATCTTCACCAGCGCCTCGACGCGGCGGTCGAGGTTGCGGTGCATCATGTCGGCGCTGCCGATCCACACCTCGGGGGTGCCGCCGGCCGCGAAGGCGAAGATGCGGCTGTGCTCGAGGTAGCGCCCGAGGACCGAGCGCACGCGCACCGTCTCCGAGAGCCCGGGGATGCCCGGTCGCAGGGCGCAGATGCCGCGGACGACGACGGTGACCGGCACCCCGGCGCGCGAGGCCCGGTAGAGCGCGTCGATGATCGTCTCGTCGACCATCGAGTTGACCTTGACCATCACCTCCGCCGGCCGGCCGGCGCGGTGGTGCTCGACCTCCCGCTCGATGCGCTCGACGAGGCCGGCCCGCAGGGAGCGGGGCGCCACGAGCAGCCGGGAGAACGTCGTGCGCGGGGCGTAGCCGGAGAGCTGGTTGAAGAGCTTGGTGACGTCCTCGCCGACGGTCTCGTCGGCGGTGAGCAGGCCCATGTCCTCGTAGAGCCGCGCCGTCTTCGGGTTGTAGTTGCCCGTGCCGATGTGGCAGTACCGGCGCAGCCCGTCGCGCTCCTGGCGCACGACGAGGCACAGCTTGGCGTGCGTCTTGAGGCCCACGATGCCGTAGACGACGTGGACGCCGGCCTGCTCGAGCTTGCGGGCCCACGAGATGTTGGCCTGCTCGTCGAACCGCGCCTTGATCTCCACGAGGGCGACGACCTGCTTGCCGGCGTCGGCGGCGTCGATGAGCGCGTCGACGATCGGGGAGTCCCCGCTCGTGCGGTAGAGCGTCTGCTTGATGGCGAGGACGTCCGGGTCGGCCGCCGCCTGCTGCAGGAACTCCTGGACGCTCGTCGAGAAGGCGTCGTAGGGGTGGTGCAGGAGGATGTCGTGCTTGCGCACGGCCGTGAAGACGTCGCCGGGAGAGGCGGTCTCACGGCCGTCCGTGAGCAGGTGGTGCGTGCGGGAGACGGCCTTGGGGTAGTGCAGCTCCGGCCGGTCGAGGTCGGCGACGGCGTTGAGGCACCGCAGGTCGAGCGGGGCGGGCAGCTCGTAGACCTCGCTGCCGCGCACCCCCAGCTCGCGCACGAGGAGCTCGCGCACGTGCTCGTCGGTGTCGTCGGCGACCTCGAGGCGGACGGGCGGGCCGAAGCGCCGCCGCAGCAGCTCCTTCTCCAGGGCCTGGAGGATGTTCTCGGCGTCGTCCTCCTCGACCTCGAGGTCCTCGTTGCGGGTGACGCGGAACGCCGAGCTGGCCACCACGGTCATGCCGGGGAAGAGCTGGTCGAGGTGGGCGCCGACGAGCTCCTCGAGGGGCAGGAAGCGCACGGAGGCCGGTGCCCCGCGCGCGCCGGCGTCGTCGTCGTCGTCCACCGGCACCAGCCGGGGCAGCAGCGGCGGCACCTTGATGCGCGCGAAGTGCTCGGTGCCCGTGGAGGGGTTGCGCGCGACGACGGCGAGGTTGAGCGAGAGCCCCGAGATGTAGGGGAAGGGGTGCGCCGGGTCGACCGCCAGCGGCGTGAGAACGGGGAAGACCTGTCGGGAGAAGAAGGTCCCGAGGCCGGCGCGCTCCTCGTCCTCGAGCTCCTCCCAGCGCACGATGCGGATCCCGGCGTCGACGAGCCGGGGGCGGACGACCTCGGAGTGCACGCGCGCGTGGCGCTCCATGAGCTCGTGGGCGCGGCGGGAGACCTGCGAGAGCACCTCGCGCGGCTGGAGCCCCGAGGCGGCCGTGACGGCGAGGCCCGTGGCGATGCGGCGCTTGAGGCCGGCCACGCGGACCATGAAGAACTCGTCGAGGTTCGAGGCGAAGATGGCGAGGAAGCGGGCCCGCTCCAGCAGGGGGAGGTCGTCGTCCTCCGCGAGCTGCAGCACCCGGTCGTTGAAGGCGAGCCACGACAGCTCGCGGTCGAGGAACCGGTCGTCGGGCAGCGGCTCGTCGTCGCCGGCGGCGGCCCCTGGCACGGGCATGGGCGCCGCGTCGCCGAGGTGGGCGGCCGTCTCCGTGTCGAGCGTCCGGGAGGCCCCGCCCGCGCGGGCGCCGTCGTCGAGCTCCACCGCGGCGTCGGGTCGGGCGGCGAGGCCCTCGCCGCTGGTGGCGGTCGCGCCGGGGCCCTTGTCGGTCGACGTGGTCACCTCCCTCATGGTGCCACCGGCCGCCCCGGTCGGCGCCTCCGCGGACGGCGGCGAGGACGGCGGCGAGGGGGCCGGTCGAGAGGGTGCGGCGGCCGGCCGGGCTGGTGCGGCGGGCGACCCGGCGCGCTGCTGCCGTCGACGGCGGCGCTCGCGGCGGCCCGCGCTCACGGGCGCCCCCCGGTCGCCGCGGTCGCCGGCGCCTCGACGACGATGTCCGCGCCGGAGCGCTCGAAGCCGAGCCGGCGGTAGACGGCGAGCGCCGCCGCGTTGTCGGCCTCGACGTACAGCTCGACGCGGCGCACGCCCCGGTCCCGCAGGTGGTGCAGCCCGGCGAGGGTGACGAGGCGCCCTACGCCCCGGCCCTGCGCGGAGGGGTCGACGCCGACGACGTAGACCTCGCCGACCGGCGCGCTCCCCTCGTCGGCCCCGTCCTCCGCGGGCGTCGTCTTCGTCCAGTGCGAGCCGAGCAGCGCACCGGTGCGCTCGTCCTCGGCCAGCAGGAGCCCGGCGGCGTCGAACCAGGGCTCGGCCTCGCGGGCGCGGACGTCCTCGAGGGTCCAGGCGCCCTGCTCGGGGTGGTCGGCGAAGGCCCGTGCGTTGACGGCGAGCCAGGCCTCCTCGTCGCGCCCGGGCTCGAAGGAGCGCAGGCGCACACCGTCGACCTCCGGGAGCGGGGGCAGGGGCGCGGAGAGGTCGGCCTCCATCGTGAGGAGCTCGCGCACGCGGGTGAGACCCGCCCCCCGGGCCAGCGCCGCGGCGGCGGGCAGGTCGCCGTGCATCCACAGGCGCAGCGCCCGCTCGCCGCGCGCCGCGAGGGCCGCCTCGAGCAGCGCCCGCCCGGTCCCGCGGCCGCGGGCGGCCGGGTCGACGACGAGCTCGCCGACGAGGGCGCCCGCCGACCCGGCGCCCTCCCCGCCGGGCTCCGGCACGAGGAGGCCGTAGCCGACGAGGCGCCCGTCGCGGCGGGCGAGCAGGTGCTGCAGGTGCGGCTCGCCCGCGCGCAGCTGCAGCAGGCCCTGCTCGGAGACCGGCGGCGTCCCGTCGGCGCGGGCGGCGGCCGCCACGAGCGCGAGGACGGCGTCCACCTCGCCCGGCGCGAGGGCCGGGACGAGGTGGACGCCGTCGGGGGCCTCGCGGGGAGGGGCGTCGCGGGGAGGGACGGGCGGGGAGTCGCTCACGGCCAGCCACCCTAGGGACGGGCCGCCCGTCGGGGCCGCCCGACGGGCGGCGCCGCTCAGGCGCCGGTCGTGCTCGGCCGCCGGTCCGCCGCGTCGGCGTCCCCATCAGGGTCAGGGTCCGCGGCCGTCGGCGCCGCGTGGCGTCCCCGCGGGCCGGGGGCGCCGTCCGCCGCGGCCGGGGCCTCGGCGGCGGCGTCGACCGGCGCCCCGAGATCGGCGTGGCGGCCGAGCGGCGTCCCGCCGTCGGCGGGGGCCTCGGTGGTGGCGCCGGCGGTCGACGCGTCGGCTGCAGGCCCCCCCTCCTTCGACACGACGTCCACGGTGGTGCGCAGCGGCACCTCGCGGATGAGGCTGACCGCCACGAGGGTGACGACGGCGACCGCCGCGGCGATGAGGAAGATCCGCCCGGTGGCGTCGCCGTAAGAGGCGCGGACGACCTCGGCGACCGGGGCCGGGAGCGCGGCGATGTCGAGGCTGCCGCCGCCGGAGCCGCCGCCGCTGCCCGTGACGACGCCGAGGTCGGCGAGGCCCTGGCTGGTGAGGTCGGCGACGCGGGTGGCGAGCACCGAGCCGAGCACGGAGACGCCGATGGTGCCGCCGAGGGTGCGGAAGAAGGCGACCGAGCTCGAGGCCGAGCCGATGTCCTTCAGCGCCACGGTGTTCTGCACCGCGAGGACGGTGTTCTGCATGAGGCAGCCGGTGCCGAGGCCGATGAGGGAGATGAAGACGCCCACGTGCCACAGCGGCGTGAGGTGGTCCACGGTGCCCATGAGCGACAGCCCGGTGATCATGATGAGCGCGCCGCCGACGAGGAAGCGCTTCCAGCGGCCGTAGCGCGTGATGAGGCGCCCGGAGACGATCGTGCCCACGAGGGACCCGGCGACGTTGGGCAGCGTGAGCAGGCCGGCGTCGAAGGCGCTGTAGCCGCGGGCGGTCTGGAAGTACTGCCCGAGGAAGACGCTCGACCCGAAGAGGGCGATGCCGACGGCGACGCTCGCGACGACGGCCAGGGCCGTCGTGCGCTCCTTGAGGACGCCGAGCGGGATGATCGGCTCGGCGGCCCGCTGCTCGACGAGCACGAGGGCGGCGCAGAGCGCCAGCCCGCCGCCCACCATCGCGGCGGTCTGCCAGGAGGCCCACGCGAAGGAGTCGCCGACGAAGGAGACCCAGACGAGCAGCAGGCTCACGCCCGTGGAGAGCAGGACGGCGCCCGGCCAGTCGATGCGGGGGCGGCGCTTGCTCTCGACCAGGACGAGCGTGCGCTGGATGAGCACGAGGGCGACGACGGCGAGGGGCACGCAGGCGAAGAAGGTCCAGCGCCAGCTGACGACGCCGACGATGGCGCCGCCGGCGAGCGGCCCGCCGGACATGGCGACGGCCATGACGGCGCCCATGTAGCCGGAGTAGCGGCCGCGCTGCCGGGGCGGGATGACCGACCCGATGATGGCGACGACCAGCGCCGTGAGGCCGCCCATGCCGACGCCCTGGACGACCCGGGCCGCGATGAGCTGGGACACGTCCTGCGAGACGCCGGCGATCACCGAGCCGACGACGAACACGACGAGCGAGAGCTGGACGAGGAGCTTCTTGCTGAAGAGGTCGGCGAGCTTGCCCCACAGGGGCGTGGAGACGGCGTTGGCGAGCAGCGCCGCCGTGACCACCCACGTGTAGGCGGTCTGGGTGCCGCCGAGGTCGCCGATGATCGTCGGCAGGGCCGTCGCGACGATGGTCGTCGACAGCAGGGCCGTGAAGAGGCCGGCGAGGAGGCCCGCCAGGACCTCGAGCACCTGCCGGTGGGTCATGCCGGGCGCCTCGCCCGTCGGCCCGGCGGGGCTGCCGCCCGGGCCGGGGGCCGCGGGCGGCGCCGAGGAGGACGCCGGGGCGGCGCCGTCGGGGCGCTGCTCCTCCGGGCGGTCGTCGGGGCCCTCGCCCGTGGTCCTCGGGGCGGACAGGACGCTCACGCGCCCACCTCCTGGTCTGCGCGGACGGCGCGGTGGCCGGTCGCTGCGGTCGTCGGGTCGGGGTGGTGCACCGCAGGACGTCGTCGTCCGGGCTCCGGCGGGTGCCGGTGGTCGGGGGCCTCGTCGGAGGAGGTCCCGTGGTCGGGGGTCCGGTGGTCGGGAGTCGCACGGGCGGCCGCGGAGGCGTCGGAGCGGGTGCCGCCCGCCGCCGTCTCGAGGTCGTGGCGGAGCCGCGCCAGGGAGGCGAGCGCCGCGCGGGCGTCGTGCTCGCTCCACGCATCGAGGACGCCGCGCAGCCGCTCCGCGCGGGCGCTCGCCGTCGCGGCGAGCAGGGCGTCCCCGTCGGGGGAGGTGCGCACGAGGTGCGCGCGGCCGTCGTCGGGGTCCGCGCGACGCTCGACGAGGCCGGCCTCCTCCAGGTCCGCCAGCTGGCGGCTCAGCACGGACGGCGAGGCGCCGACCCGGCAGGCGAGGGCGCCGGGGCGCACCTCGCCGGCCTCGGCGAGGAGGGCGAGCACGGCCTCGGCGGCGGCCCCCGTCCGGTCGGAGGCGGGTCGGCGCAGGAGCGCCCGGGTGCTGCGGTGCAGCCCCCGGGCCTCCTCCAGCAGGTCCGCGGCGGTCCTCGCCGTGATCATCGCGTCTCCCCATGTTGCGTGCTAGAAGCAACGATATGCCCCGGGCAACTGTTCCGTCGAACCGGGATTCGCGTGGGTCACCCGGGCGGGTGGCGCTGCGGGAGGGGGCGGGGCCGCAGGAGGGCGGGCGCCGGCGGGGAGGGTCGAGGGAGCCGGGGCGGGGCCGCCCGGCGGCGGACCTCAGGCGTCGAGCGGCTCGGCGTCGCGGCGGTCGCGGGCCGGCGGGACGAAGCGGTAGCCGACGTTGCGGACGGTGCCGATGAGCTGCTCGTGGTCGGCGCCGAGCTTGGCGCGCAGGCGGCGGACGTGGACGTCGACCGTCCGCGTGCCGCCGAAGTAGTCGTAGCCCCAGACCTCCTGGAGCAGCTGGGCGCGCGTGAAGACGCGGCCCGGGTGCTGCGCGAGGTGCTTGAGGAGCTCGAACTCCTTGTAGGTGAGGTCGAGGACGCGGCCCCGCACGCGCGCCGTGTAGGTGGACTCCTCGACGACGACGTCGCCCGCGCGGATCTCGTCGCTCGCCTCGCCCTCGTCGTCGGCGAGACGGGCGCGGCCCGTCGCCAGGCGGAGCCGTGCCTCGACCTCGGCCGGGCCGGCGGAGTCGAGGAGGACGTCGTCCATGCCCCAGTCGGCGGCGACGGCGGCGAGGCCGCCCTCGGTGAGGACGAGCAGCAGGGGGCAGGAGACCCCCGTGGTGCGCAGCAGGCGGGTCAGGGATCGGGCGGCCGCCAGCTCGCGGCGGCCGTCGACGAGGACGGCGTCGGCCGACGGCGCGTCGACGAGGACGGACGGCTCCGCGGGCAGCACCCGGACGTGGTGGGCGAGGAGCCCGAGGGCGGGCAGCACCTCGGCCGAGGGGGCGAGGGCGTTGGTGAGCATGAGGAGCTGAGCCACGACCCCCTCCTCACCGTGCGGCGTGCGGCGCCCGGCGGGGGCGCGGGGCGCCGCCCAGGCGACCCCGGTCACCGGCGAGGATAGGGGCCGGGCCCCGGGCGTCTGCGAGGATGCCCGCCGTGAGGAGCTCCGGGCGGTGATCCGCGTCCTGCCCGCCGCCGCCGGCGCCGCCTGCGCCGCGGCCCTCGCCGCCGCCGTGCTCTGGGCCCCCGTGGCCGTGGCGCCGCTGGTCGCCCTGCTGGCCGTCCTCGTGGGCCTCGGCTGGCCCCGCCTGCTCGCGCTGCCCTCGCCGTCGGGCACGAGCGCCGTCGTCGCGGTCGCGGGGGTGGGCGCCACGGCCGCCCTCGTGCTCGGGGGCACCCAGGGCCGCGCCCGGCCCCTGGCGGACCCGAGCGCCGCCGGCGCCGCGGAGGCCGTGCTCGCGGCGCTCGGGCTCTCCGTGGTCCTCGCCTTCCTCCACCAGATCCTGCGTCGCGACGGTCGCCCGCGGCTCGCCGAGTCGGTGGCCGGCACCGTCGCGGGTGCGGCCGTCGCGGGCCTCGCCACCGGCTGGCTGTCCGCCGCCGCGCTCCAGCCCGACGTCGTGCTCGTGGGGGCCGGCGGCCTCGCCGCCGCGCTGCTCGTCACTGCGCTGCCCTGGCCGCAGCGGCTCACCGGGGCGCTCGCGCTCGTGGCCGCCGGCGCGGCGGCCGCCGCCGTGGCGGGCCTGCTGCCCGACGTGCGCGCCGTGGAGGCCGCCGTCCTCGGCGTCGCCCTCGCCGTCGTCGTGGGGGCCGTCGACCGCCTGCTCGTGGCCCTGCCGCGGGCGACCTCGCGGCGCCTGTCCGGCACGATCGGGCTCGTCTCCGCGGGCCTGGCCGCCGTCCCGGTGCAGCTGCTCGCGGCGGTGGTCGGGCCGTGAGCCCCACGCTGACCGGGCCGGCGCGCGTCGTCGCCGTGTGCGGGGAGGGCACGTGCCGCTCGCCCATGGTCGAGCGGCTGCTCGCCCCGGCCCTGGGCCCCGGCGCGGAGGTCGTGAGCGCCGGCCTGCGCGCCGCCCCCGGCGCGCCGATGGCCCCGGGCGCCGTGGGTCCCGTCCTCGAGCACGGCGGGTCCGTCGTCGGCTTCTCCGCGCGCCGCGCCGAGGCGAGCACCCTGCTGGGCGCCGACCTCGTCCTCGCCCTCACGCGCGCCCACGCCGCCGACGCCGCGCGCCTGGCTCCGCGGGCCGCCCGCTGGACCTTCACGCTGCGCGAGCTCGCCCGCCTGCTCGACGGCGAGCGCGTGCCCGGCCGCGACCCGGCGGCGCGCGTGCGCGCGGCGGCCACCACCGCCGCGCGGCGGCGTGCGGCGGCGCCCCCACCCCGGCGTCCCGAGGACGACGACGTCCTGGACCCCCTGGCCGGCCCGGCGGGCGGCTTCGCCGACACGGCCGCGGTCGTGGCCGCCGCCGTCGACGCCCTCGCCCGCGCGCTCGGCCCGGGTGCGGACCAGCCCGCCGGCCTTCGACGGCGTCCCGGCGCCGACGAGGGCTGAGACCGTCGTGGTCCTCGGCGAGGCGGGTCCCGGCCTGGTCGGGGATGCGACGACGCCTGCCGTCGGCCGCGCGGGGCGGCGACGGGCCGGGGTCGAGCAGGACCCGGACGTCGGCTCCGCCCACCTGCAGGAGGTGCTCGAGCGGGGCCGCCGCGTCTACACGGGCGTCGTCGTGGTGCTGCAGCTGCTCGGCGTGACCGCGGCCCTCGCCGCGGCGGCCCTGTCGGCCGGCGGCGGCTCCGCCTCGGTCCTCGTCGCCACCGCGCTGGCGGCCGGCTGGTCGGCGCTCGCCGTCGTGCACCTCCTGCGGGGACTGCCCGTGCTGCTGCTCGTGGTGGTCGGCCTCGGCTGCGCCGCGGTGCTGCCGGCCCTCGTCGCGGGCGGGACGGCTGTCGAGGCGGACGGGGCGCTACGGGTCCTGCCCACGACGGCCTCCGCCGTCCTGTGGGTCCTGGCGGGTGTTCCGGGCCGCCTCGGCCCGGTGCTGGTCCGCGCGCTCGTCGTCGGCGCCGTCGCCCTCGGCCTCGCCTCGGGGTCGGCAGCGCTCACGGGCCTCGGCCGACTGGACGCGGTGGGCCCCCTCGTCACCGCGCTGCTCGCCGTCGCCACGCTGGTCGTCGCCCGCGACTGCGCGGCTCGAGCCGAGCGCTCCCTCGCGGCGCGGCGCGCCGCCGCCGTCGACCTCCTCGTGGCGAGCGACCTCACGACCTCGAGGCGGCGCCTCGACGGGCGCCTGCACGACGTCGTGCTGGGCGCGCTCGCCACCATGGTGACGGCCGACGCGTCGCGTGGGCCCGCCGTGCGTGAGCTCGCCGCGGAGGCGCTCGCGCTCCTCGTGGCCGCCGACGCGGACGCCGGTGCCGCCGGTCCGGTCCGCCTCCCTCCGCCCGCGGTGACCGCGGCCACGACGGCGGAGGCCGGCCGGCCCGCGGTGCAGCGCGCCGTCCCGCCGGGCGCCCGGCTCCAGGAAGGGGCGCGGCGCCTGGCGGACCGCGCCCAGCGCTCGGGGCTGGTCGTCGAGGTCCGCTGGGAGGACGCCCGGGGTCGTCCCGACCCCTGCCTGCTCGCGGCGCCGACCGCTGCCGGCGCCCGGAGCGCCGCCGCCCTGACGGCCGAGGACGCCGTCGCGGTCGACGCGCTGCTCGACGCGGTGGGGGAGTGCCTGCGCAACGTCCAGCGCCACGCCGGGACGACGTCGGCGCTCCTGGTCTGCTCGACGTCCTCCACCGCGGCGCGCGCGCTCGTCGCGGACGCGGGCGTGGGCTTCGACCCGGTGGAGGTGCGTCCCGAGGCCATCGGTCTCTCGCGGTCGGTGCACGCCCGGCTGGAGGACGTGGGCGGGGTGGCGCGGGTGCGCTCGCGCGTCGGTCGCGGCACCGTGGTCCAGATGGCCGTGCCCCTCTCGGGTGCCGCCGGTGAGCCCCGGGGGGCCTGCTCGTGACCGGCTCCGGTGCCGCGACCACGGCCCGGCCGGTCGGCGAAGGACCCGTCCAGGACCCCTGGTGGCGGGTCCGGCTGGACGACGCGCTCCCCTCGCCCGTGCCGCTCCTCCTCGTCCTCGTCGGCCTGACGGCGCTGCAGTCGTCCCTGCGCGTCGTCGTCTCGCCGCCGGGGACCTACCGGGACCTCGGCGTCGTCGTCGGCGCCGTCGTGCTGCTCGTCGCCGTGGAGGCGGGGCTGGTGGCCCTCCACCACCGCCGCGCGGGCGCTTCCCCGGCCGTCGCGGTGGCGGCGGTCGCCGCCCTCCTGGTGGTCGACCTCGTCGTCGTCGGCGCCACCTCCCACCGCGCCGTGTACGGCGAGGGGCTCTTCGTGGCCACGGGGGTGGGACTGGGCTGCCTGTGCCTGCTGGCCGTGCGGCCGCTGGGCGCCGTGGCCGCCGCCGGCGGGCTCCACGCCCTGGTCATGGTCGGCGGGTCGCTGGTCCACGAGCCCGGCGCACCCGCTCTCGCGCTCGCCCGCGGCACGGAGGTCGCGGCCGCCGGCCTCGTGCCCGTGGTCGCCGGTGCCACCTACCTCCTGCTCGTCGCCCGCCTCGCGGCCGAGCGGCGCGCGTCCGACCGCGACGCCTCCCGCGAGGAGGCCGAGCGCCGAGCCGCCTCCGCCGCCGGCCGCGAGGCGGCCGAGCGCCTCGCGGTCGTGCGGACCGAGGTGGGCCCCCTGCTCGAGCGGGTCGTCGCCGGCGCACCCGTCCCGCTCGAGCCGGACGACGCCGCGCTCGCCGCGGCCAGCAGCCGGCGGCTGCGCTCCCGCCTGCTGCGCGTCGACGCCCGCACCTGGCTGGACGACGCCCTGGACGCCGCGGAGGGGGTCAGGGACGGGCGGCACCCCGAGCCGGCGAGCGGCGGGGGCCCGGAGGTGGTGGTGCGGGCCGGAGACGACGGCCAGGACGTCGACGAGGACCTGCGCGGACCCCTCGTCGCCCTCGTGCGGCGGGCGCGGGCCCTGGGCGGTGAGGTGTCCGTGGTCCTCCTGGGCGGTGGCGCCGTCGTGGCGGTGCGCGGCGCCCGCTCGCTCGCCCACGACGGCGTCGCGGTCGACCTCCTCGCCCGGCTCGGCGCGGCGGGGTGGATCGCCGAGGGCGAGGACCTGCTCGTCCTCGAGGTCGGCGCGGCCGACGGGGTGGAGCTGCCGTGAGCGGGGTGCCGGGGCGGGTGCGCGTGGCCGTCGTCGACGACCACCCCGTCATCCTCGACGGCATCGCCGCCTGGGTCGGCGCCGCCCCGGACGAGGTCGAGCTCGTCGGCACCCACCCCGGGCTCGCGTCGCTGCGGGCGTCCCCGGCGCACCCCGCGGACGTCGTCGTGCTCGACCTCGTGCTCGACGACGGCTCCTCGCCCGCGGCGTCCGTCGCGGGCCTCGTCGAGGAGGGCTGCGCCGTCGTCGTCATCAGCGCCGACGCCGAGCCGGCGTCGGTGCAGCGCGCGGTGGAGGCGGGCGCCCTCGCCTACGTCCCCAAGGTCAGCGGGCGCGACGAGCTGCTCGCCGCGGTGCGCGCCGCCGCGGCCGGCGAGAGCTACGTCACGCCCGCCCTCGCCGAGGTGCTGGCGGCGGGCCAGGACTGGCGGCCCGCCCTCAGCCCCCAGGAGAGCCGTGCGCTCGTGCTCTTCGGGTCGGGGCTGCTGCTGCGGACGGTCGCGCGCCAGATGGGCGTCGGCGAGGCCACCGTGCGCACCTACCTGCAGCGCGCGCGGCGCAAGTACGCCGAGCGCGGCGAGCGCATCGAGGGCCGCATCGACTGGTACGAGGTGGGCCAGCGCGACGGGTGGGCCGAGGACCTCGACGCCGACCGGCCCGAGGCGCCCCGCGCCGGGCGGGGCTGACGGACGCACGGGGGCGGGGAACACGCGGGCCCGCCCGGGCGCTGGCCCGGTCATGACGGCGAGCACCTCCACGACCGGGACCACGACGCCGGCGGACGCCCCGTCCCTCGCGGGACCCGAGGGCGGCGCGGCTGCCGGAGCGCCGGCGTCCCCCCTGCTCGCCCTGCCCGGCGCGGTGCCGGCGGAGGGGCAGGACGCCGGCACGGCCTGGCACTACGGGGACCCGGTGCGCGAGCAGCGGCTGCTGCAGCAGGGTCTCGCCCTCGTGGACCTCTCGAACCGGGGCGTGGTCCGCGTCTCCGGGCCCGACCGCCTCACGTGGCTGCACTCGCTGACGACGCAGGCCCTCGCCGACCTCCCGCCGCGCAGGAGCACCGAGGCGCTCCTGCTCAGCCCCAAGGGGCACGTCGAGCAGGCCCTGCACGTCGTCGACGACGGCGAGGCCACCTGGATCACCGTCGAGCCCGGCCGCCAGGGCGAGCTCGTGGCCTTCCTCGACCGGATGCGGTTCCTGCTGCGCGTCGAGGTGGAGGACGTGACCGACCGCGTCGCGGTCGTCGGCGAGCCGGTCGGGCGCGAGGGCGCCCCGGGCGAGCCCGTCGCCTGGGTCGACCCGTGGCCCACCACGGCCCCGGGCGGGACCGCCTACGCGGCCGTCCCCGACGACCGGCACCCGGCGGCGGGACGCGCCTGGCGCGAGGTGCTCGTGCCCCGCGGGGGGCTCGCGGCCTTCACGGCCGACCGCGACCTCGCGGGCAGCTGGGCGGCGGAGGCCCTGCGGGTCGAGGCCTGGCGACCCCGCGCCGGCGCCGAGACCGACCACCGCACCATCCCGCACGAGCTGGACTGGCTGCGGACGGCGGTGCACCTGCGCAAGGGCTGCTACCGCGGCCAGGAGACGGTCGCCCGCGTCCACAACCTCGGGCGGCCCCCGCGGCGCCTCGTGGCGCTGCACCTCGACGGGTCCGGCCACGACCTGCCGCCCGCGGGGAGCGCCCTCTCCCTGCCCGCGGCGGACGGGGCCCCCGGCCGGGCCGTGGGCGCCGTGACGACGTCGGCGCGTCACCACGAGCTCGGACCCGTGGCGCTCGCCGTCGTCAAGCGCTCGACGCCCCCCGACGCCGTCCTGCACGTCGCCCTGCCCTCCGGCGGGGTCGTGACGGCGGCCCAGGAGGTCGTGGTCGCGCCCTGACGCCCCGGAGCCGCGACCCCGCCGCGCCGGGCGGTCGTAAGGTCGGCCGGTGGTCGTCGGTGCCGTGCTCGTGTCGCTCCTCGCGGCGACCGTCCTCGCCGTCGTGCGGCCCTCGGTGGCGGCCCTCGGGCTCGTCGTGGCCGCCGGTCTGGCCTGGTGGCTCGTCAACGGCCCCGTCGAGGGGGCCGTGCTCGTCGAGGTCGCACCGCGCCACGGCCTGACGGTCGCCGACCTGCTCGTCCCGCCGCTGGTCGCCGCCGCGGCCCTGGCGCTGGTGCTCGCGCGGCGGCGCCCGCGGGGGAGCGAGCGCCCGCCCCGGGCTACCCTCCGCCCATGGACCTGACCGAGTCCGACCTCCACGCGCTGGAGGTCTTCTACACGTCCCTGCTGGTGCTGTCCGCCGTCGTGATCGGCTGGTTCGCCGTCTACGTCGTCTACAAGCTCTTCACCGGCCAGCGCTGACCCTCGCCCCGCCACCGGCGGGGCCCGAGACCGAGGAGCCGCATGCCGTTCGAGATCCGCGCCGACCTGCCCGCCTCGCTCGTCCCCCTCGCCTGGATGGAGGGCCGCTGGGAGGGCGCCGGCGTCGTCGGCTACGACGACGTCCCCGAGCGCCGCTTCGGGCAGGAGGTCCTCATGGCGCACGACGGGCTCGGGGGCCTCGCCTACCGCGCCCAGAGCTGGTACCTCGACGACGAGGGCCAGCCGGTCGGGCCGATGTCCTCGGAGTCCGGGGTGTGGCGGACGGGTGACGACGGCAGCGGCGGCGTGCAGGTCGAGCTGCTCCTGGCGCAGCCGGACGGCGCCGTCGAGATCTACCTCGGCCGCGCCACGGGCACGAAGGTCGAGCTGAGCACCGACCTCGTGGCGCGGACCTCCACCTCCACGGGCACCTACACGGCCGCCCAGCGCCTCTACGGCGCCGTCGAGGGCGACCTGCTGTGGGCGCTGGACGTCGCGACCCCCACCACCGCGATGCGGTCGTACGCCTCCGCGAGGCTGAAGAAGGTCTGATGCGCCGCGTCGTCGGCTGGGTGCTCCTCGTCGGCCTCGTGCTGGTGCTCGGGGCGGCCGCCTGGACGGCGTCCCGCGGCTGGGTCGCCTGGTCGGCGCTGCAGCGGGTGCGGGACGAGGTGCCCGCCATCACCGCGGCGGTCGTCCGGGCCGACCCGGAGGCCCTGGCCGCCTCGACCCGGCGGGTGCAGGCGGACGCCGACCGCGCCGTCGAGGCCACCGACGACCCCCTCTGGCGCCTGGCCAGCCGGCTGCCGCTGGGGGAGAACCTCGCGGCGCTGTCGACGGCGTCCGTCGCCGTCGACCGGCTCGCCGACGACGGCCTCCCCGGGCTGCAGCGGGTCGTCGGCGGCGTCGACGAGGCCCGCTCCTCCCTCACGAGCGGCGAGGGCCTCGACCTGCCGGCCCTGCGCGGGGCCCTCGACGGCCTGGGCGACGTCACCGCCGCGTCCGACGCGGCGCGAGAGCGCCTGGGGGAGATCCAGGGCGACCACCTGCTCCCGGAGGTGCGGGCGGCCCGGGACGACCTGCAGGCGCAGCTGGACCTCGGCGCCCGCGCCCAGGAGCTGATCGGCGGCCTGGACCTGCCTGGCGCCGGGCTGCTGGCCGGCCTCGCGGGGGACGACGGCGCGGCCTCCTGGCTCGACCGGCTCCCCGGCGCCGACGACCCGCCCAGTGCCGACGACCTGCCCAGCGTGGACGACCTGCCCGGCGTGGGCGACCTGCCGGGGCTCGACGACCTGCCCGAGACCGACGACCTGCCGGGGCTCGACGACCTGCCGGGCCGGGAGGACCTGCCCGACGTGGGCGGTCTGCTGGACCGGGCCGTCGAGGGGGTGGCCGGCCGCTGAGCCGGCCGGCCGACGGCCGCGACCCGCCTCACGAGAGCGCCGGCCGGGTCGGATGGTGGGGCGGCTCTCACGGTCCGCAGCGGCTGTCACGGTCCGCGCCGGTCGGCTCTCGGACGGGACCGAGCGGCGGGACGGGTCAGGCCCCGTCCCGCGGGCCGGCGTCGCCGGCCGTCGGGGCCCCGTCCGACGAGGACGGCGCCGACGACGGGGAGCCGGCCTCCTCGATCCCCGCGCGGACCGCGGACCCGGCGGACCCGGCCGCCGCGGCGGCCGCGCCGGTCGCCTCCTGGGCGGCCACCCGGGCCGCCTCGGCGCGCCGGCGCGCCACGCTGGTGGTCGCCCGGGGGCCGTCGGCCGAGGCCCGGCGCCGGGCGCGCGCCGGCGTCGACGTGCCCGTGCCCGTCCCGCCCGTCGTCGTCCCGCCCGACGTCGTCCCGCCCGTCGTCGTCCCGCCCGTCGTCGCGTCGGTCGTGGTCCCGCCGGTGGTGTCCGAGCCGCTGGTGCTTGAGCGAGTGCCGGCGGTGCGACCGCGCCCCGCGCCCGAGGTCCGGGACCGGCCGGCGCCCGCCGTGGCTCCCTGGCCGTCCCCCGCCGCCGGCGCGTCGTGCGCGCGGGTCGAGGCGGCGCTGCGCCGGCCGGCGGTCCGCACGCTCCCGGTGCGCGGGGTGGTGGCCGTCCCCTCGGTCTCGGCGGTGCCGGTGGTCGCCGTCGCGGTCTCGTCGGCCGTCGCGCCGGTGCGGCGCCGTGTCGAGCCGGTGGCGCGGCGCGTGCCCCCGGTCGTGCTCCTGGTCTCCTCGCCGGTGCCGGTGCCGGTGCCGGTGCCGGTGCCGGTGCCGGTGCCGGTGCCGGTGCCCGTGCGGCGTCGGCGGGGGGCGGCTGCGGGCTCCGCGTCGGGCGCCTCTGCGGCCGGCCCGGTGGTGGAGCGGGTCGTCGTCGTGCGCCGCGCCGAGCCGCTGCGCCGCCCCGCCGCCGCTCCGGCGCGGGTCGCGCGGGGTCCGGCCGCCGCGTCGTCCTGGCCGGAGGCCGCCGTCTCGGGCGCGGCCCGGTCGGCGACCGCCTCCGCGGCCTCGGCGACGCCCGCCCGCGCGGCCCGGACCCCCTCCCGTGCCGACCGGCCCGCCGCGTCCGTGGCCTCGCCGGCCCGCTCGGCGACGCCGTCGACGTCCTCGTGCCCCTGCGCCCGCTCGACGAGCCGACGGCCGCGGCTGCCGAGGTCGTCGACGACGACCTGCGTGCGGCTCGCCACCTCCAGCCCGCGCGCCACGACGACCGCGGGGGCGCCCTGGAGCCGCTCGGCGACGGCGCGGGCCTCGCCCGCGTAGTCGCGGGTGAGGATCTCCTCGCGGCGGCTGCGCGCGCGCTCGTGCAGGCCCTTGGCCTGCTCGGCGGCCACGTCGGCGACGCCCGCCAGGACGTAGCCGAGGTCGAGCGCGCTGCGGCGCAGGTCCGGCGTCAGGGCCATGGGTTCCTCCTCGGTGACCGGTGGTCCCACCGGTCGGCGTCAGGCGGTCGGGTGCGGGGGGTCGGACGGTCGGTCACCGCGCCGCGGTGGCAGAGCCCCGGTGGCTCAGCGGGTCGAGCCGCCGTCGACGGGCGGGGGGTGCGAGGCGGCCAGGTCCTCGGCCGGCGGCTCCTCGGGGACGACGAGCGACGCGTCCTCGGCCACGGCCCTCGGCGTCGGAGCGCGGCGGCCGGTGCTGCGCCCGGTGGTCCGTCCGGCGGTGCGTCCGCTCGGGCGTCCGGAGGTGTCTGCCGTGCGGGCCGGCGGGCCGTCGTCCGACCCCTCGGCGCCGCCCTCGGCGCTCGCACCCTGTCCCTGACGCCCCGCACGGGCGGACGGGCGACGCGTCGTGCCGCCGGTCGACCGGGCGGCGGGGCGGGAGGACGGGGCGCGCCGCCGCGCGGTGCGGGCGGGCGCCTCCACCGCGTCGTCCGGCTCGGTGCCCGCGCGCGGCTCCGCCTGCGACGCCGCGCCCGGACTCCCGGGGGAGCTTCCCGCCGGCACCTCGGAGCGGGAGTTCTCGGACCGGAAGGTCGCGTAGATCTCGAGCAGGACCTCGCGCTGGCGCTCCGAGAGGTACGGGTCGGCGAGGACGGCGGCGCGCACCTCGCCGTCGTCGCCGGGGCGGTGCTCGTCGAGGAGTCCGGCGCGGACGTAGAGCGCCTCGGCCGAGATCCGCAGGCCGCGGGCGATCTGCTGCAGCACCTCGGCGCTGGGGCGGCGCAGCCCGCGCTCGACCTGGCTGAGGTAGGGGTTGCTCACGCCCGCCGCGGCGGCGAGCTGGCGCAGCGACAGCTGCGCGGACTCGCGCTGCTCGCGCAGGAACCCCCCGAGGTCCCCGACGGCTCCCACGGCCCCGCCGACGCGGCCCACCTCGACGCCCAGCACCTTGGTCACGACGTCATGGTGCGCGCTCGTGCTTGCTGCGGCAAGCGCCGAGCGAGCAGCGGCTCTGCCGGTCCCGTCACGTGGGCGCCGGACGGGTGCGCTGAGCCGGGGAGCCGCCCGCGGCGGGGCGCCAGGCCGGGCGTCGGAGGAGGGCCGGGCGCCAGGAGGAGCCAGGCGCCAGGAGGGGTCAGGCGGCGGAGGAGCGGGCGTCGGCCTCGCGGCGCAGCAGGCGCAGCACCTCGAGCACCCGGCCGCGGTCGCCGGTGAGGCGCTGCTCGAGCGTGGAGAGCAGAGCGGCGTGCTCCTCGAGGTCGGCGTCGTCCAGGGAGCCGAGGTCGCTGAAGCGGATGTCGGCGAAGGCCCGCTCGGCGTCGCGGTGGTAGATGCCCGCGTTGCTCGGGACGACCGGCATGTCGCGCGCGTCGACGACCTCGCGCGCCGCGTCGTCCTGGCTCCCGGGTGCGTCCTCCGGCGCCGGGCGCAGCAGGGCGGCGACGAGCCCGGCGACGATCTCGTCGTCGCTGCGCTCGCCCAGCCCGGCGCTGCGCTCGGAGCGCTCGCGGCGCGCCCGCTCGGAGAGGAGGAGGGCGAGCCGGCCGTCGACGAGGCGCCGCGTGTAGGCGAGGTCGGCCTCCTCGGCGATGGCCATCTCGCGCCGCTCGCGCAGCTCGGCGTCCCCCAGCTCGGCCAGGCCCTCGACGAACGACGGCGAGAGCACCCGGTCGATGCGGCGGGAGCCCCCCTCGCGGTAGCCGGTGAGCGCTGCCGGGGCCGCGCCGGCGCCCTCCGCGGTCGTGCCGCCCTCGCTGGTGCCCCCGGTCATCCCGCCACCTCGCCCGTCGTCGCCGCGCCGCGACCCGCGCGAGTGCAGCGGGCCACCAAGTGCCACCCAGCGTAGCCATCGGAGCCGGACGACGGGCGCGGTCGCCAGGGTCGGGACATGCTGGCGGGCATGCCCGTGCTGCACCGCGTCGACGTCGTCCTCTCGTTCTCGGCGCCCGTCGCCGTCGAGGAGGTCGAGCGCCTCTGCGCCGACCTCGAGCTCCCCCTGCCGCGGCTGGCCACGGGCGAGCCCGACCCGGGGGCGCGCGACGTGCGGGTCGACGAGGACGGCGAGGGCGCCGACCTCGTGCTGCTCGTCGAGGCGGAGACCGACGTCGAGGCCCGCGAGGCGGTGGTGCGCGCCGTCACCGACGCCCTGGCCCGCGGTCCGTGGGACGACGACGCGGCGCGCGTGGAGCTCGTGCGCTCGACCGCCGCCTACGACCTGTCCTAGTCCGGCCCCCGCTCGCCCCGGCGGCGGGGGCCCGAGGGGCGCGCCGGCGGCCGTCGCCGTCGAGGCGGTCGCGACATCGAGGTCGTCGCCACGGCGGGGCCGCTCCGTGGCTGCGACCTCGATGTCGTCGGCGAGATGGACGTCGTCGCCACGTCCCGGCTCCGCGAGTGACCGCACGCTCCATCTCGCGCCGAGCGCTGGGGGAGCGGCGGCGCGTGGCGGCGGCCAGCTCGGCCGGCCTGAGCCCCCGGCGGCCCTGCCCGCGCGGGGCAGCCCCTAGCGCGGCCAGCCGGGGAGGCCGACGGCGGCCCCCGTCCCGGCGACCTCGCCGGCCGGCGCCGGGCGCCGCGTCCCGCGCTGCGCGAGCAGGGCACCGGTCTCCTCGGCCGGGCGCGGGCGCCCGCCGTACCAGCCCTGGGCCAGGGCGAAGCCGAGCTCGGCCACGGCGCGCATCTGCTCGGCCGACTCCACGCCCTCGGCGACGGCCTCGGCCCGCAGCGACGTGGCGAGCGCCACCGCCGACCCGAGCAGGGCCCGCCCGCCCGGGGTGAGCACCTCCGCGACGAGGCTGCGGTCGAGCTTCACCGTCGTCACCGGCAGGTGCAGCAGGTACTGCAGGGCGGCGTGGCCGACGCCGAAGTCGTCGACCGCGACGCCCACGCCCGTGGCGTGCAGGCGGTGCAGGCGCTCGGCGACGGCCCGCAGGTCGCGCAGCTCCTCCTGCTCGACGACCTCGACGACGAGGTGGCGCGGCTCGACGCCGGCGGCGGTGAGGTCGGCGAGGACGCGCTCGACGAGGTCGGGCGACTCGAGGCTCTGCGCGGAGAGGTTGACGGCGACGTGCTCGGGCTCGACGCCGGCGGCCCTCCAGAGCCGGAAGTCGGCGAGCGCCCGACGCCGCGCGAGGTCGTCGAGGTCGCGGGCGCGCCCCTGCAGGGACGCGGCGGTGAGGAAGTCGTCGGGCGAGACCGAGCCGAGCTGAGGGTGCTCCCAGCGCACGAGCGCCTCGAGGGAGCGCACCGCGCCGGTCCGCGGGTCCACGAGCGGCTGGTAGTGGACCGCGATCTGCTCCGCTCCCTCCAGGGCGGCGGCGAGATCGTTGTCGAGCCGGCGCGCGCGCTCGTAGGCGCCGTCGCGGGCGACGTCGGCCTCGACGGGCACGCGCCGGTCGCGCGCCGCGAGCAGGGACACCTCGGCGTGGCGCAGGAGGGCGGCGACGATCTCGCGCGTGGAGAGGCCCTCGGCGGGCAGGTCGGCGCGCGGGGGCACGGTGAGGACCGCCGCGGTCGACGTCGCGGCCCCGGGCGCCGTCGGCCCGTCCGGCCCGGCCGCCCCGGGAGCCTCGAGCTGCGCGCGGACGGCGGCGACGAGGCCGAGCGGCGTCTCCTGGCGGCGGGCCCGCGAGGCGGTGGGCACGACGACGGCGAGCGTCTGCGGGCCGGTCCGGCACACGACCGCGTCGGGCAGGCCGTCCTCGAGGGCGCGCACGCGCCGCACGAGGAGGTCGTCGGCCGCCTGGCGGCCCTGCCGGCGGGCGAGCACGGCCACGTCGTCGAGCTCGACGACGACGAGGCGCACCGGCTCGGTCCCCTGGTGGATCTGCGTGGCGAGGAGGCGCTCCAGCGCGAGCCGGCTGCCCGCCCGGGTCAGCGGGTCGGTCTCGAGGAGCTCGCGGTCGACGGCGGACTGCAGGCTCGAGCTCGTCGTCATGAGCAGGACGGCGGCGAGCGCGGCGACCGCCACGACGGCGCCGGTGCCCGGCGGCGGCTCCGGGAGCGCGCCGGCCGCGGCGAGGGCGAGCGCCGCGAGCAGCCCCACGACCGCCGGCACCGTCACGAGGACCTGGCGGCGCGGCGCCACGAGCGGGCTGACGACGTCGCCGAAGGCCGCCATGCTCGGGTGCCACGCCGCGGTGACGGCGAGGGCGGCGACGGCGACGAGCGCGCTGGCCCAGGGCGAGGAGGCGACGGGCACCGTGTCCGCCCACGAGCCCACGTGGTGCAGGACGAGCGCCAGCAGCGCGGCGACCAGCGCCAGGACGGAGACCGTGACGCGGGCCCGCGAGTGCAGCAGCGCCACGAGGTGGCCGAGGAGGACGAGGTCGCCGGCCGCGACGAGGGCGGCGGCCGCGGGCGGGGGGCCGCCGACGACGGCGACGAGCCACAGCGCCCCCGCGGCGCCGACGACGGCCACCGCGGCCAGGTCGACGACGAGCACCCAGCGCCGGCGCCCCGAGAGGCCGAGGGCGAGCTGCGCCGACGTCGCCAGGCACGCGTAGGCGGCGAGGAGCGCGAGGCAGGCGAGCAGCCACGAGTCGACCAGGTGCCCGACCCAGGCGAGGGCGAGGGCGGCGCCCGCGGCCGCCACGAGCAGCCACTGGGCGCGCCGCTCCGGCGCGAAGCGGCGCACGGCCAGCGCGACGAGCGGCCCGGCGGCGAGGAGGACGGCGAGCACGAGCCAGCCGCGCGCGGGGCCGGGCAGGGCTGCGGACGTCGCCAGCAGGGCGGCGCCGGACAGGGCGGCGGCGCCGGAGGCGGCGGCCCGGGGCCGCGCGGCCGGCGCCCGTCCCCCCGCGCCCATGGGGCCAGCGTAGGGCGGTAGGGCCCGGCGCCGGAGCGCTCCGGGCCCGACCGCCGGGGCGGGCCCCGGAAGGGCCAGCCGCCCACGGCGCCCGGCGGGGGCCCGCTCGGCGCCGGGGTGGTCCCGGGCGCCGCGGACGTCGCCCGCGATCAGGGGGTGTTGGCGCGCAGGTCGTTGACGATGCCCTGGACCGCCCGGCGCTCGTCCTCGGGCGACCAGAACTCGGCGTAGAGGTGGCTGTCGAGGGCGTCGAGGTCGGACTCCTCGCGCTCGCCCGCGACGAGCAGGTGGCTCATCCGCAGCCGGTAGGACGCCTCGCGGCCGGGGGCGGAGTCCTCGGCCGCCACCGTCGTCGCGTCGACCTCGAACCACGTGGCGCCCGGCGCGAGCAGGTCCTGCAGCGACCACCAGGCCTGCTGGCCGCAGGGCTGCGGGCACGGCTGCAGCTGCACGGCGCCTCCGGAGGTCGCGTCGGGCGAGGTGCAGTCGTAGCGCACGACGGGCGAGGAGATCGGGGCGCGCTCGCACGTCCAGCCGGCGGGCACGCGGAAGGAGAAGGGCAGGTCCTCGAGCGTGAGGACCTCGGTGTCGTCGCCGGGGCCGAAGGAGGGCCCGACGACGCCGGGGCCCAGCAGCAGCGGGGAGCCCTCCTCGCCGGGGCCCGGGTCGCCGTCGCCCGGGGACGGCTCGGCGCCGGGGGAGGGCGAGGGCCCCGGGGAGGGCTGGGGGGAGGGCTGCGGCGACGGCTGGGGCGAGGGCTGCGAGCTGCTCGGCTGGGGCGCGGGGCCGCCGGCCGTCGGCTGGCACGCGCCCGTCAGCAGCAGCACGAGCGCCGCGAGGAGCAGCAGCCCGAGGAGCGCGGACAGCAGCCACGGTCGCCGGTCGCGCCGCGGCGCCGTGGCCGCGGCGGGCGCCGCGGCGGCGGGGGCGACCGGTCGGGGCGCGCCGACCCAGTGCGGGGAGAAGGCGGGACCGCGCGTCGCCACGCCGGCCGCGCCGTCGACGACGGGGGAGCGGGCCAGGAGCCGCGCGGTGCGGGCGTCGGAGGCGGCGGTGGCCGCCCACGGCCACGGCCCGTCGAGCGAGGCCCCGACGATCCGTCCGCCGGCGCCGAGCTCGGCCACGGCCGCCCCGAAGCGGTCGCGCGCCGCCGCGTCGCCGGCGGGTCCGGGCCCGAGCACGACCACGCGCGCGGGCGCGCCGTCGGGGCCGTGCGCGGCCAGGACGGCGGCCGCCTCGCCCGGGTCGGACGCCGCCGCCACGAGCGCGGGGCCCCGACGGGCGCCGTCGGCCGGGGCGGGGGCGCCCTCGTCGGGGTCCAGGCGCCCGACGACGGACCACGGGCCGAGCCGGCCCGGGTCGCCGGGGCGCAGCGGGAGGACCTGGCCCGGGTCGCCGTGCGGCTCGCCCGCGCCCCGGGCGGTCTCCCGAGCGGGCTCCTCGACGCGCTCCTGGGCCCGCTCCTGGGTGCCCGCGGCCGGGTCCGGGCGGTCCTCTCCGAGGCCCGGCTCCGCGCTCACGCGCTCATGACACCACAGCGCCGCGGCGCCGGTCCGGGGTCACCCGCTCCCCGCCCCCGCCTCCGCCCGTCCGGCCCGCCCCCGGCCTCCTCCGCCGACGACGTCGGGCGGCGCCTGCGACGACCGGTGAACAGGCCGGCGACCGTCGCGCGGGCCGGCGGCCGACCCGTGGGCGTCGGCCCGCGCCGGGAGCCGGGGTGGTGTGATGGGCGCGTGGCGACCGAGGACCCCGACGCGACCGCTGGCGCGGCTCCCGCCCACCCGCCGGAGCCACCGGCCCCGGCGCGCGGTGCGGCCGAAGAGGTCGCCGAGGCCGTGGCCGAGGCGCGCCGCGTCGTCGTGGGGCAGCAGGGCATGGTCGAGCGGCTCGCCGTCGCCGTCCTGGCCCGCGGGCACGTGCTCCTCGAGGGCGTGCCCGGGACGGCGAAGACCCTGGCGGCCCGCTCCTTCGCCACCGTCCTCGGCGGCAGCTTCGCCCGCGTCCAGTTCACGCCCGACCTCGTGCCCTCCGACATCGTCGGGACGCGGATCTGGTCACCCGCCACCGAGCGCTTCAGCGTCGAGCTCGGCCCCGTCTTCACCAACGTCGTCCTCGCCGACGAGGTCAACCGCGCCCCGGCCAAGGTCCAGGCCGCGATGCTCGAGCTCATGGGCGAGCGGCAGGTGTCGCTGGCCGGCGCCACGCACGCCGTGCCCGAGCCCTTCACCGTCATCGCGACGCAGAACCCCGTCGAGTCCGAGGGCGTCTACCCGCTCCCCGAGGCCCAGCGCGACCGCTTCCTCCTGCAGGTCGACGTGCCGCTGCCCGGGGCGGCCGACGAGGCCGAGATCCTCCGGCGCATGGGCGTGGCCCCGCCGCGCGCCCGGCGCGTCCTCGACCCCGGGCGCGTCCTGCGGCTGCAGGAGGCGGCGGACGCCGTCTACGTCCACCCGCTGGTGAGCGACTACGTCGTGCGGCTCGTCATGGCCACGCGCGACCCGGCCGCCTACGGCGCGCCCGACGTCGCCCCCCTGCTCGAGGCGGGCGCCAGCCCGCGCGCCACCCTCGGCCTCCTCGCGGCCGCGCGGGGCCTCGCCCTCGTCCGCGGGCGCGACCACGTGCTGCCCGAGGACGTGCGCGAGCTCGCCGTCGAGGTCGTGGCCCACCGCCTCGTGCTCTCCCTCGACGCGCTGGCCGACGGCGTCGCCGCCCAGCAGGTCGTCGCCCGCCTCGTCGCGGCGGTCGCGCCACCGGTGCCCGTCGGGGCCCCGTCGCGGTGACGGCCGTGCTGCGCCCCACCGGGCGGGCGGGCGCCGAGGGGCTCGGGACGGGGCTCGGGACGGGGCTCGGGACGGGGCTCGGGACGGGGCTCGGGACGGGGCTCGGGACGGGGCTGGGCCGCCCGGGCGACGACGGCGACGCGCGGGCGGCCGCCGGTGCGGCCGCGGTGCTGGGCCGGGCGCGGGCGCTGCGGGGCCTCGAGCTCGCCGTGGTGCGCCGCCTCGAGGGCTTCCTGCGCGGGGAGCACCTCGGCGTGCGCACCGGGCCGGGCAGCGAGCCCGCCGACAGCCGCCCGTACCGCGCGGGCGAGGACGACGTCCGCTGGATGGACTGGCCCCTGACGGCGCGCACGGGCGAGCCGCACGTGCGGGAGGTCGTCGCCGACCGCGAGCTCGAGACCTGGGTCCTCGTCGACCTGTCGCCCTCCATGGCCTTCGGGACGGCGCGCAGCGACAAGCGCCACCTCGCGGTGACGGCCGCCGCCGTCGTCGGGCACCTGACGACGCGGCTCGGGGACCGCTTCGGCGCCTGGGTGCTCGACGAGGGCGGGGTCGTGCGCCGCCCGTCGCGCACCGGCCGCACGGCCCTGCACGCCGCGCTGCGCGAGCTGCTCGGGCGCTCGCTGGCCGAGCCCGCGCCGCTGCCGCCGCGGCCGCGTCGGGCCCGCCGGGCCGGGCGGGGCGCCGCCCCCGTCGGCGGGGCCGCCGGCCCCGCCCCCGTCGTCGACCTGGCCGCGGCGGTCGAGCGCCTCGGCGCCGCCCACCGCCGCCGCGGGCTGCGCGTCGTCGTGTCCGACTTCCTCGACGGCGAGGGTGCCGCGGACGGCCCGCCGCCGTGGGAGCGGGCCCTGCGCCGCCTCGCCGCGCGCCACCAGGTGCTCGCCGTCGAGGTCGTCGACCGGCGCGAGAGCGAGCTGCCCGACGTCGGCGTCGTCGAGCTCGTCGACCCCGAGAGCGGGGAGGTGCTCGAGGTGGACACCGGGCGCGCCGAGGTCCGGGCCGCCTTCGGCGCCGCCGGGGCCGAGCACCGGGCGCGCGTCGCCGCCGCGCTGCGCCGGTGCGGGGCCGCGCACCTGCGCCTGTCCACCGACGAGGACTGGGTGGCGGCCACGGCGCGCTTCGTGCTGGCCCAGCGGCGCACCGCCCGCGCCGTCGACCGGATGGCGGGCCGGGCGTGAGCGCCGCGCTGCTCGCCGCCCTCCCGGCGCTCGCCGCGGCCCCCGCCGCGGGCGGGCCGCTGGACGGGCTCGTCACCGGCTTCCTCGCCCCCCAGCGGCTGTGGCTGCTGCTGCTCGTGCCCGCCCTCGTGGCGGCCCACGTGCTGGCGCAGCGCCGTCGCCGCACCAACGCCCTGCGCTTCTCGGCGCTGCCGGTGCTCGCGGCCGTCGCGCCGCGCCGCCGCGCGTGGCGCCGCCACGTCGTCGCGGCCGGGCTCGTCGCGGGCGTCGCGGCCGCGGCCGTGGGCTTCGCCCGCCCCCTCGGGGAGGTCGAGGTGCCGCGCGAGCGCGCCACCGTCGTCCTCGCCGTCGACGTCTCGATCTCCATGCGGGCCACCGACGTCGAGCCCGACCGGCTCACCGCCGCGCAGCGCTCGGCGCGCGCCTTCGTCGCCGAGCTGCCGCCGCGCTTCAACGTCGGCCTCGTCGCCTTCGCCGGGGCCGGGCAGGTGCTCGTGCCGCCGACCACGGACCGCTCCCTCGTCGAGCGGGGGATCGACGGCCTCGAGCTGGCCTCCTACACCGGCATCGGCGAGGGCCTGTACGCCGCGCTCGCGGCGGTCCAGCAGGCGCCGCCCGACCCGGACGACCCGACGGCGCCGGTGCCCGCGGCCGTCGTGCTCCTGTCCGACGGCGAGACGACGGTCGGGCGCACCAACGACGACGCCGCGCGCGCCGCCGCCGAGGCCGGCGTCCCCGTCTCGACCATCGCCTTCGGCACGCCGGGCGGCACCATCACGCAGGAGGGGGTGCGCACGCCCGTGCCCGTCAACGAGGGCGAGCTCGCCGACATCGCCGAGACCACCGGCGGGCAGGCCTACGAGGCCGAGTCCGCCGGCGAGCTCGACGCCGTCTACGAGGACATCGGCTCCTCGATCGGGACGGTCCGGCAGGAGGAGGAGACGACGGCGCGCTGGACCGGCCTCGCGCTCGTGCTCGTCGTGCTGTCGGCGCTCGGCTCCCTGCTGTGGTTCGGGAGGATCTCCCAGTGACCGGAGCTCCCCACCCCGCCGGCCGCCGACGGCGCCGCGAGGCGCCCTCCGCCGGACCCGCCACCGGGCCGACGAGCGTGCCGACGACCGGGTCCGCCACGGGGCCCCTCACCGGGCCGACCACCGGGCCCACGGCGACCGGCAGCGGTGTCCCGCGCGGCGGCGGGCAGGCGCGCACGGCCGGGTGGCGCAGGCGGGTCATCGGCGAGGAGGAGCAGACCCGTCCCGTCCTCATCGTCGACCGGCTGCGCGGCACCCCCTTCGCCTCGCCCTACCGGATGGCCGCGCCGGCGGACCCGAACCGCCAGGTCGACCTGCTGCTGCGCCTCGCCGTGCTGCTCCTGCGCTCGGGCTCCGGCACGGCCGAGGTGGAGTCCAGCGTCGTCGCCGCCGCGGTCGCGCTCGGGCTGTCCGAGCAGCACCTCGACCTCGACATCACCTACTCGTCCATCACGGTCGCCTACGCGCCCGCCGACGCCCCGGCCGTGGTGCGCCTGCAGGTCGTCCGCTCCACCGGCACGGAGTACGCCCGCCTGTCGGCCGCCCACGCCCTCGTCCTCGACCTGGTCGAGGGCCGCCTCGAGCGCGCCGACGTCGCCGTCCGCCTCGCCGAGGTCGAGAGCAGCCCCCGCCCCTACCGGCGCTGGATGGTGCAGGTGGCGTGGGGCCTGCTCGCCGTCGCCGTCGTCGCGCGGCTCGGCGGCGGACCGCTGGCCCTCCTGACGGGCTTCGTCATGGCGCTCGCCGTCGACGCGGGCGCGCGGGCCATGTCGCGCGCCGGGGCGCCGGCCTTCTTCACCGTCGGCGCCGGGGCGTTCATCGCCGGGTCGCTGTCCTCGCTGCTCACCCTCGCGGCCGAGGCCCTGCCCCCCTCGCTGGCGGGCCAGGTGCCGCCCTCGGCGCTCGTCGTGGCCAGCGGCATCGTGGTGCTCCTGCCCGGCGGCACCTTCGTGGCGGCCGTCGAGGACGCGCTGCGCGGCTTCCCCGTGACGGCGGCCGCGCGGCTCGTCACAGTCCTCATGACGACGGCGGCCGTCCTCGGCGGCGTCGTCCTCGCCCTCGACGTCGCCCGCCGCGCGGGCGTGCCGGGCGTCGACCCCGACGCCGTGGGGGCGGCCGTCGGCGGCGCGCTCACCCCGCTGCCCGTCGTGCTGGTCTCGACCGCCCTGGGCGCGGGCGCCGCGGCGGTGGCCTACCGCACGCCCCCGCGCCTGCTCCTCGTGACGGCGGTGGCGGCGGCGGCCGGGCAGGTGGCGCTGCTCGCGGCCAGCGACCCGGGCGGCCCGCGGGCCCTCGGCACCCTCGTGGCGGCGCTCGTCGTCGGCGCCGTCGGGCGCGTCGCCGCGCTGCGCCGCCGCGCCACCCCGCTCGCCGTCGTCGTGCCCGGGACGATCATGCTGCTGCCGGGGCTGACGATCTACACCGCCCTCGTCGAGCTCACCGGCGGCACCGTCATCTCCGGGCTCGTGCTGCTCGGCCAGGCCGGGGCCATCGCCCTCGCCATCGGGGCCGGCGCGTCGCTCGGGGACTCGGTCGCCGCCCCCGTCGAGCGGGGCCTGGACCAGGCTTCCCGGCGCCGCCGGGAGACGCCGCTGCGCAGCTGAGCGCCCCGCTCAGGCCCGGCCGCGGCCGTCCCGGTGCCCCCTGTCGCTCGCCGTCCACTGCCTCGCCGTCCCCCGCCCCGGGGCGGGCCCTGCCGGGTGAGGGCCCTGGCGGGCGAGGGCTCGGGCGGGTGAGGGCTCGGGCGGTGCGCGGACGGGTCAGGCCGGCAGGGACCAGTCCACCGGCCCGGCGCCCTGCGCCGCCAGGGCGGCGTCGACGGCGGAGAAGGGCCGCGAGCCCGTGAAGCCGCGCCGCGCGGACAGCGGGCTCGGGTGCGCGCTCTCCACGACGGCGGTGCCGCCCAGGGCCGGGCGCAGCGCCTGAGCGTCCCGGCCCCAGAGGACGGCGACGAGCGGGCCGCCGCGCGCCGCGAGGGCGCGGACCACCTCCTCGGTCACCCGCTCCCAG
The DNA here is from genome assembly GCF_947499845.1 of uncultured Pseudokineococcus sp. Taxonomy (GTDB): domain Bacteria; phylum Actinomycetota; class Actinomycetes; order Actinomycetales; family Quadrisphaeraceae; genus Pseudokineococcus. The sequence continues at coordinate 235,991 of NZ_CANMPM010000002.1, read as the reverse complement.
CCCCGCCCGCGGTGGGAGCCCGACCGGCCGGCCTCGACGGTGAGGACGCGGTTGAGCAGGAGGACGCCGCGCCCCGCCCAGGCCGTGAGGTCGCCGGTGGACGCGGGCGGCAGGCCCGTGTCGGCGTCCCGCTCGGCGAGGAGGTTCCGCAGCGTCGGGGGCAGCGGGCGCACGTCCGGCTCCACCGAGAAGGACAGCCCGACGGCGTGGCCCGGGGTGGGGTAGGGGTCCTGGCCGACGACGAGGACGCGCACGGCCTGCGGGGCCTGCGCGAGCGCGCGCAGCACCCGGTCGCCGCGGGGGAGGACCTCCCGGCCGGCCGCGACGTCGTCCGCCACGGCCTCGAGGGCGCGCACGAGGTCCGCCCCCGCCGGGGCCAGCGCCGACCACCAGGCGGGGTGGACCACCGCCAGGTCGACGCCGGCCCGCCGCGCGGGCGCGAGCGCCGCGGGCGGCGGGCCGGGCTGCTCCTGCTGACCGGCCGTCGGGCCGGGCTCCGACGTCCCGTCCGTCTCCAGCACGCGGCCACGGTAGGGGCGGGGCAGGCGGCGCGCCGGGCCGGCCCCGGGCGGGCGGGTTCCTGGACGGCCGGGAGAACCACACCGGTGTGGTTCGCGGCGTAGGGTGCGGGCTCGGCGCCGACGAGCGACGTCGGGGAGCGCGGGAGGAGACCGGAGTGGACGAGGCAGCCACCGGCGCGGGCGCGACCGCCGAGACGTCCGCCCCCGGCGCGACCGCCGGCGGGCTCTCGCCGCGGGACGCGGAGATCCTCGCCTTCGAGCGCCAGTGGTGGCGCTACGCGGGCGCGAAGGAGCAGGCGGTCCGCGAGCTCTTCGACCTGTCGGCCACGCACTACTACCAGGTGCTCAACGCGCTGCTGGACTCCCCGGAGGCGCTCGCCCACGACCCGATGCTCGTCAAGCGGCTGCGCCGCATGCGCAGCCAGCGCCAGCGCTCGCGCACCGAGCGCCGGCTGGGCGCGCGGAGCTGACGGGCGTGGCTGTCCCCGGGCCGCCCCGCGACGAGCTCGACGAGCCGGCGGGCGAGCCCCGCCGCCAGGGAGCCCACCGGGCCCGGACCGGGCCCTGGCGCCGCGCCGCCCCCGTGCTCGTCGTCGTCGTGCTCGCGGCGCTCGCCGCGCTCGCCGTCAGCGCGTGGTTCTCGCTCGGCGGGTAGGCGCCTCTCGACCCTCGCCACGGCCAGGGCCAGCCGCTACTCTCGGCGCCGGTCGAGCAGTTCGATGAGCACCGGTCCACCGCGCACCCGTACGGACGGCCCGCACGTCGGAACCATCGCGAGCCACGCGAGCGTGAGACCCGATGCCCTCCCCGGGCCTCGAACCCGCACACAGCGACACAGGAGTAGCACCATGGCTCAGGGCACCGTGAAGTGGTTCAACGCCGAGAAGGGGTACGGCTTCATCACCGTCGACGGCGGCGGCCCCGACGTCTTCGTGCACTGGTCGGCCATCCAGATGGACGGCTACCGCTCCCTCGAGGAGGGCCAGCAGGTCGAGTTCGAGGTCGGGCAGGGCCAGAAGGGCCCGCAGGCCGAGGCCGTCCGCCCCGCCTCCTGAGGCACCCCGCACCCCTCCGGCGCCCGAGCAGGGCCGCCGCTCCGACGCCGTCGCCCCACCGGGGCGGCGGCGTCGTCGCGTCCGGGGTGCTCGCGTCGTCCGCCCGTCGACGTCGTCCGCGCGCCCCGGTCGTTTGCACTCGAGGGGGGAGAGTGCTCATCATGGGGGCTGGCACTCTCGCACGAGAGTGACAACGGACCTCGGTCGTCAGGTGAGGGCCGTGGGCGCGCCGGGACGTGACCGGCGCGCGCGCGACCCGTCCGTCGCGGGCACCGGCCGGCCGCCCCACCCGTCACCGGGAGGAAACCCCCAGCATGGCCAAGATCATCTCGTTCGACGAGGACGCCCGTCGCGGTCTCGAGCGCGGCATGAACCAGCTCGCCGACGCCGTGAAGGTCACGCTCGGCCCCAAGGGCCGCAACGTGGTGCTCGAGAAGAAGTGGGGCGCCCCCACCATCACGAACGACGGCGTCTCCATCGCCAAGGAGATCGAGCTCGAGGACCCGTACGAGAAGATCGGGGCCGAGCTCGTCAAGGAGGTCGCCAAGAAGACGGACGACGTCGCGGGCGACGGCACCACCACCGCCACCGTCCTGGCCCAGGCCATGGTCCGCGAGGGCCTGCGCAACGTCGCCGCCGGCGCCAACCCGATGGCGCTGAAGAAGGGCATCGAGCGCGCCGTCGAGGCCGTCTCGCAGCAGCTCCTCTCCTCCGCCACCGAGGTCGAGACCCGCGAGCAGATCGCGGCGACCGCGGGCATCTCCGCCGGCGACGCGTCCATCGGCGAGCTCATCGCCGAGGCCATGGACAAGGTCGGCAAGGAGGGCGTGATCACGGTCGAGGAGAGCAACACCTTCGGCCTGGAGCTCGAGCTCACCGAGGGCATGCGCTTCGACAAGGGCTACATCTCGCCCTACTTCGTCACGGACTCCGAGCGCATGGAGGCCGTGCTCGAGGACCCGTACATCCTCTTCAACGAGGGCAAGATCTCCTCGATCAAGGACCTGCTCCCGCTGCTGGAGAAGGTCACGCAGTCGGGCAAGCCGCTCGTCATCATCTCCGAGGACGTCGACGGCGAGGCCCTGGCCACGCTGGTCGTCAACAAGATCCGCGGCATCTTCCGCTCCGCCGCCGTCAAGGCGCCGGGCTTCGGCGACCGCCGCAAGGCGATGCTGCAGGACATGGCCATCCTCACCGGCGGCCAGGTCATCTCCGAGACGGTGGGCCTCAAGCTCGAGAGCACCGGCCTCGAGCTCCTCGGCCAGGCGCGCAAGGTCACCATCACCAAGGACGAGACCACCATCGTCGAGGGTGCGGGCGACACCGACCAGATCCAGGGCCGGGTCAACGAGATCCGCGCCGAGATCGAGCGCAGCGACTCCGACTACGACCGCGAGAAGCTTCAGGAGCGCCTCGCCAAGCTCGCCGGCGGCGTCGCCGTCATCAAGGCGGGCGCGGCCACCGAGGTCGAGCTCAAGGAGCGCAAGCACCGCATCGAGGACGCCGTCCGCAACGCGAAGGCGGCCGTCGAGGAGGGCATCGTCGCCGGCGGCGGCGTCGCCCTCATTCAGGCGGGCAAGGGCGCGTTCGAGACCCTCTCGCTCACGGGCGACGAGGCGACCGGCGCGAACATCGTCAAGGTGGCCGTCGAGGCCCCGCTCAAGCAGATCGCGATCAACGCCGGTCTCGAGGGCGGCGTCGTGGCGGAGAAGGTGCGCAACCTCGAGGTCGGCCACGGCCTCAACGCCGCCACCGGCGAGTACGTCGACATGCTCGCCACGGGCATCAACGACCCGGTGAAGGTCACCCGCTCGGCGCTGCAGAACGCGGCCTCCATCGCGGCCCTGTTCCTCACCACCGAGGCGGTCATCGCCGACAAGCCCGAGAAGGCGTCGGCCGGCGCCGGCGCCGGGGCCGACGGCGGCATGGGCGGCATGGACTTCTGATCCCGCCCGCCGGGCCCCGCCCGGCACCGCTGCGCGAGCAGCAGCACGTCCCACGAGGGCGGCACCCCACCGGGGTGCCGCCCTCGCGGCGTCCCGTCCCCCGCTCTTCCCCCGACCAGGGGGCGATGTGTGGCCATGTGGCCCTCGGCTCGCCGTCCGGGAGGCGACGTGTGGCCATGTGGCCCTCGGCTGGCCGTCCGGGAGGCGACGTGTGGCCATGTCGCCCTCGGGCCGCCTGCGGGGGCGACATGGCCACACGTCGCCGCTGGCAGGGGTGGTGGAAGGGCGACATGGCCACACATCGCCCTGTGGGGGCGGCGGACGGCGGGGGGCGCCCGCGAGGGGTGGACGTAAGGTCGGCCGGTGGCCGTGCTCGTCGACCCCCCGCGCTGGCCGGCGCACGGGCGCGAGTGGTCCCACCTCGTCAGCGACGTCTCGCTCGACGAGCTGCACGCCTTCGCCCGGCGCGTCGGCATCCCCGCGCGCGGCTTCGAGGGCGACCACTACGACGTGCCGTCGGAGCGGCTGGCGGACCTGCAGGCCGCGGGGGCGACGCTCGTGCCGGCCGGGGAGTTGCTGCGGCGGCTCGTCGCCAGCGGCCTGCGGGTGCCGAAGCGGCGCGGCCAGCAGGTGCTCGGCAGCTGGGTGGAGGTGCGCCCGGGAGGCGACGAGGTCCACGTCGACCTCGTGGTCAGCGTCGAGCCCTCGCCGGCCGCGACGACGCGGGGCGTCCGCGGCCTCGTCGTCGACGGCGAGCGCCGCGTCCTGCTGCGGCGGCCTCGCGTCGGCGGGCAGGGCGGCGCCGGGCAGGACGGCGCCGGGCAGGACGGCGCCGGGCCGGCCGGCGCCGGGCCGGACCGGTGGGCGCTGCCGGTCGTCGGCCGTGGCCGTCCGCTCGGCTTCTCCCGGCACCGGCCCGTGGCGGCCGGCGGGCGCCGCGCCCCGGCCTCGCGGTGGCGCCACATCGCCCTGGTGGCCGGGACCCCGGACGACGTCGTCCTGGCCGACGGCGACGAGGCGCGCCTCGTCGCGGCGACGGACGCCGGGCGCGCGTGCGGCGCCCCGCCGTGGTGGCCCCTCGTCGTCCACGGCCTCGAGGCGGCCGCGCTCGGCGGCGGCCGCTGAGCGAGCCCTCCACCGGTCGAGCCGTGGTGGGCCCGGGCCCGGGCGACGGCGGGGTCGGGTCGGCCGTCCGCCGCGCGCCTACCGTGGAGGGGTGAGCACGCCCGAGACCCCCGCCGCCGGCTCCGTCGCCAGCACCGCCGACGCCCACGCCGACGCCCACGCCGCCGCCGACGTCGCCGCTGACGTCGCCGGGCCGCCGGTCGGCGACCCCCGGGCCGCGGGCGGCGCCAGGGCGCCGCGGGACTCCTCGCGGGTCGCGCCGCCGGCCCGGCGCCTGGCCCGGGCCGTCGTCACCGAGGACGCGCTGTCCGTCGCCGAGCACGCGGACGCCGTCGAGGACCCCGCCGCGGGCGCCGTCGTGACCTTCGGGGGCGTCGTGCGCGACCACGACCACGGCGCCCGCGTCGCGCGCCTGGAGTACTCGGCCCACCCGAGCGCGGGGCGCGTGGTCGAGGAGGTGGCTCGCGAGGTGCTCGCCGCCCACCCCGTCGACGCCCTCGCCGTCAGCCACCGCACCGGGGCGCTCGAGGTCGGCGACGTCGCCTTCGCCGTCGCGGTGGCCGCCGCGCACCGGCGCGAGGCCTTCGCCGCCTGCGAGGAGGTCGTCGAGGAGGTGAAGGCGCGCCTGCCGGTGTGGAAGCGCCAGGTGCTCGCCGACGGCGGGGCCGAGTGGGTGGGCATGCCCTGAGCGCCGGGACGACCGCCCCCGCGCCGGCTCCCGCCCGTCAGCCCGGTCCGGCGGTGAGGCTCTTGCCGAAGGTCCGCGTCATCGGGTCGTCGGCCCAGGCGTACGGGGGGACGGGCGACCACCCCTCCCGCTCGTAGAGGGCGATCGCCTCCGGCTGCAGGGTGCCCGTCACGAGGTGCAGCGCGCGCAGCCCGCGGCCGCGCGCGGCCTCCTCCGCCGCGCGCAGCAGGGCCGTGGCGACCCCGCGGCGCCGCGCCGTGGCGGGGACGAAGAGGCGCTTGACCTCGCCGACGCCCGGGCCCACCACGGCCAGCGGCGCGACGACGGCGCAGCCCAGCGCCACGTCCCCCGCGACCGCGAGCAGGTGGACGACGTCGGCCGGGTCCGGGTGCGAGGCCCCCTCGGGCGGCTCGAGCGCCCCCTCCCCGTAGCGCCGCTGCAGCTCGACCTCCGCGTCGCGCACGAGCGCGCGGTGCCGGGGGTCGTCGGCCGCGACGACGACGACCTCGACGACCTGCCCGCGGGCGCCCCCGGACGGCGCCTCAGCCACCGGCGAAGGGCGGCAGCACGTCGACGACGGGGAGTGGGGCCCCCGCGAGCTGCGGGCCGACGACGACCGGGTCGTGCGGCCCGGCGGCGACCTCGCCGACGAGCACGGTGGCCACCTCGAGCACGGGGGCGAGGGCGGGGTGGCGGCGGGCCAGGGCGCGGCGCAGGTCGTCGACGTCGGGCACCGCGCCGGCCTCGCCGGCGAGGACGTCGACGACGTCCTCCTCCGTGCCCGCGGCCGCGGCGGCGCCGGCGTACAGGCGCACGCGGAGCCGCACGCCGTCCGCGGCGGGGCCGCCGGAGGGGCTGGCGACGGGTGCGTGCCCGGGGGTCGGCGAGGTCACGTCCGCCTCACCCGCCGATCGCGCTCATGGGCCGGGACGCGCGCGCGAAGCCGCTGGTCGTCAGGGGCTCGGCCTCGCCGATGCCGTGGGCCGGCGCCTTGCCCCACATGGCGGCACGCCAGACGTCGGCGACCTCGTCGTCGTCGGCGCCCGCGCGCAGCAGGCCCCGCAGGTCGGTCTCCGAGGTGGAGAACAGGCAGCTGCGCACCTGGCCGTCGGCGGTGAGGCGGGTGCGGTCGCAGGCGCCGCAGAACTGCCGGGTGACGGACGCGATGACCCCGACGCGCCCCAGCGGAGCCGTCGACGGGTCGGCGCCCCGCGCCCGCACCCACCAGGTCTGGGCGGGGGAGCCGCCGCGCGCGGCGGGGTCGTCGGCCTCGAGGTCGTAGGCCGTGCGCAGGCTCGCGAGGACGTCGTCGGCCGTCACGAGACCCTCGCGCGTCCAGGCGCCCTGGGCGTCGAGCGGCATCTGCTCGATGACGCGCAGCTCGTAGCCGGAGGCGAGGCACCAGGCCAGCAGCTCGGGCGCCTCGTCGTCGTTGACCCCCGGCAGCAGGACGGCGTTGACCTTGACGGGGCTGATGCCCGCGGCCGCCGCCGCGGCTGCGCCCGCCAGGACGTCGGCGTGCCGGTCGCGCCGGGTGATCTGAGCGAAGCGCTCGGGCCGCAGCGTGTCGAGCGAGACGTTGACGCGCCGCAGGCCCGCGGCGGCCAGCCCGGCGGCGCGGCGCTCGAGGCCCAGGGCGTTGGTCGTCAGCGACGCCTCGACGGGCTCGCCGTCGGCCGTGCGGAGCGCCGTGGTCGCAGCCACCACCCGCTCGAGGCCGCGGCGCAGCAGCGGCTCGCCCCCGGTGTACCGCACCTCCCGCACGCCCAGCCGCTCCACGGCCAGGCGCACGAGCCGGACGACCTCGTCGTCGGTGAGCAGGTCACCGGACGGCATCCACTCCAGGCCCTCCGGCGGCATGCAGTACCCGCAGCGCAGGTTGCAGCGGTCGGTGAGGGAGACCCGCAGGTCGACCGCCGTGCGGCCCGAGGGGTCCACCAGCCCGGGGACGGCGGGGCGCCCCGCCGTGGCGGCCGCCCGGGCGGCCGGGTCGCGGGCGTCGCGCGGCGGCCGGCGCACCGGGGGCATGCCGAGCGCGACGGCGCCCGTGCGGGCGGTCGGTGCGGCGGAGGGGCTCATCGCCCGCCAGGATACGTCCGCCCCGGGGCACGGGTCGGCCCGAGCCGACCCGTCCGGCCCCGGCCCGTCCAGTGTCGACCCGCCCGGCCCCGACCCGCCCCGAGCCGCCCGGCCCCGACCCGCCCCGAACCGCCCGGCCCCGACCCGCCCGGCCCCGACCCGCCCGGCCCGGGCCGCCGGGCCCGGGCCGCGCGGTCGGAGGCGCGTCGGTCAGAGCGCGAACATCCGGGCGTTGCGCTCCTCGACCTCGGCGTAGGAGGTGCCCGCCGCGGCCAGGGCCGCGTTCACCTGGTCCAGCGAGGCGCGGACCCGCTCCTGGGTGCCCCGCCAGTCCGCCACGACGGCCTGGAACTGGCTGGACGCCTGCCCCTTCCAGCTGCCCTGCAGGTCGAGGAGGGACCGCATCATCCGGTCCACCTCCCCGGCCAGCGCGGACGACGACGCGCGGACCGCCGCGCTCGCCTGCTGCACCTGGCTGCTGTCGACCTCGAACCTGCTCACGGCGCCTCCTGGGCTCGGGGGACCGGTGCGGTCCCGCTGCGCCGGGACGCTAGGGGCGCCCGTCGGGGCCCCGCAGGCGTCGTCCACAGGCCCCCCGGGGCCAGTGACCGACGCCCGGGGAGCCCCGGACGCCGAGGAGCCCCGGACGCCGAGGAGCCCCGGACGCCGAGGAGCCCCCGGCGGCGTGCACCGGGGGCTCCTCGTCGTCGCGCGGGCCGCGCGGCGACCCGTCCGGACCCGTCAGTCCTCGCGGGTGCCGAGCGTCGCCTGCACGGAGCTCTGCGCGCCGTCGCGGACGACGGCGAGCGTCACCGTCGTGCCGGGGGCCCGCTCGCGCAGCTGCGCCGTGAGGGACTCGGCGCCCTCGACGGGCTGGCCGTCGATGGCGGTGACGGCGTCGCCCGCCCGCAGGCCGGCGTCCGCCGCGGGCGTCCCGTCGGTGACCGACTGGATGCCGGCGGCGAGGCGGGTGGTGCCGTCGGCGGTGGCCGTCGTGTCCGTGAGGGTCACGCCCAGCCAGGCGTGGTCGGCCGCGCCGTCCTGGATCAGCTCGGTCGCGATGCGCTTCGCCTCGTTCGACGGGATGGCGAAGCCCAGGCCGATGGAGCCGGCCTGCTGGCCCGTGCTGGCGATGGACGAGTTGATGCCGATGACGTCGCCCGCGGCGTCCACGAGAGCGCCGCCGGAGTTGCCCGGGTTGATCGCCGCGTCGGTCTGGATGGCGTTGGTGACGACCTGCTCCGGCGGGGCCTGCTGCTGCTGCTGGAAGCCGAAGGGCAGCTGCTGCTGCGACTGCTGGCCGGTGCTCTCCTGCGTCGTCGTCACGGGGCGGTCGAGCGCCGAGACGATGCCCGTGGTCACGGTGTCGGACAGGCCCAGCGGGTTGCCGACGGCCATGACGGGCTGCCCGACCTCGACGGCGGAGGAGTCGCCCAGGGTGGCCGGCCGGAGGTCCGAGGGCGGGTTCGCGATCTGGATGACGGCGAGGTCGGTCGCCGCGTCCTGGCCCACCACGGTGACGTCGTCGTACACGCGTCCGTCCGGGAGGACGACGCGCATCTGCGCGCCGCTGCCCGCGCCGTTGACGACGTGGTAGTTCGTGAGGACGTGGCCCTGGTCGTCGAGCACGACGCCGGAGCCCTCGCCCTGGGCGGTCTGGCTCGCCACCTGGATGGCGACGACGCTCGGCGCCACCCGGCGCGACACGGCCTGCCAGTCGACCGCGTCCGTCGTCGCCGGCGCGCTGCTGCTCCCCGAGGACGAGGAGCTCGAGGAGGGGGCCAGGGCGGCCGTCGTGCTCGAGGTGCTCGAGGGGCCCGCGAGGGCGCCGACGCCCACGGCCGCCCCGCCGCCGACGAGCGCGGCCACGACCCCGACCGCCACGAGCGCGCCCCAGCCCGGGCGGCGGCGGTCGCGGGGCGCCCGCCCGCCGGAGGGGGACCCGTCACCGGGGGCGGCGGGCGGGGGCGTCGCGCCGCCGTACCAGGCGGGGCCCTCGCCCTGGCCGGGGCGGCCGGCCGCGCCGCGGTCGTCGGCCCCGCCCGGCCAGGGGCTGCCGGCGCCCCGGTCGCTCGGGCGGCCGCCGGTCGGCGTCCCCGCGTAGCGGTCGGAGGGGGCTCCGGCGCCGTCGTGGGGGGCGCCGTCGTAGGGGGCGCGGCCGTACGGGTCGCGGCCGTAGGCGTCGTGGGCGTCGTGGCCGGAGGTCGGTCGGCCGTAGGGCCCCGAGGCGCCGTCGTCGGTGCCGTTGCGGTGCTGGGTCGAGTGGGTCACGTCGTCCTCCTGCGGCTGGAGCGCGGCCCGGCGGCAGGGCGCCCCGGGCGATGGACCCAGTAGAGACCCCGAGGGTGCACGCACCCAGGACGCAGCCTGGACGTTCCCTATGAACCCCGGGGCGTCCGGTCGGCCTGGTCAGGGACGTCGGGGCCGTCGAGGTCGAGGGCCTCGTGGTCCTCGGCCTCGGGGAGCTCGTCGGCCGGCTCCTCAGCGGGCAGGGCGACCTCGACGGTCGTCCCCCCGCCCGGCGTCGCGACGACGCGGGCGGCGCCGCCGTGCGCCCGCACGAGCGCGGCCACGATGGCGAGGCCGAGCCCGCTGCCGCCCCCGGTGCCGCGCGTGCGCGAGGCGTCCGAGCGGTAGAAGCGCTCGAAGACGCGCTCGGCCTCCTCGGGCGGGATGCCGGCGCCGTGGTCGACGACCTGCCAGGTGGCCCAGGCGCCGCCCTCGTGGCGGCGCACGCCCACCCCGATCTCCAGCGGCGTGCCGGCGGGCGTGTGCCGGACGGCGTTGCCGACGAGGTTGGTGAGGACCTGCCGCAGACGGGCGTCGTCGCCCGTCACCGGCGCCGGGGCGGGCGCGGGCGAGCCGTCCAGCCCGACGAGGCGCGCCGGCCGGTCCGGAGCGAGCGCGCGCAGGTCGTGCACGGCGTCGCCCGCGATGACGAGGAGGTCGACGGGGTCGCGGCGCAGGGGCCGCTGCTCGTCGAGGCGGGTGAGGGCCAGGAGGTCCTCGACGAGCGACCCGAGGCGCGCGGACTCCGTCTCGATGCGGCCGAAGGCGGCCCCGACCTGCTCGGGGTCGCGGACGGCGCCCTGCCGGTGGAGCTCGGCGAAGCCGCGGATGGTCGCGAGCGGCGTCCGCAGCTCGTGGCTGGCGTCCGCGACGAAGCGGCGCATGCGCGCCTCGGAGGCCTCGCGCGCGGCGAGCGCGCTCTCGATCCGCTCGAGCATGGCGTTGACGGCGCCGCCGAGGCGGCCCACCTCCGTGCCCGGCCACGCGTCGGGCACGCGCCGGCTCGTGTCGCCGGCGCCGTAGGCCACCGCGACGGCCTCGACCTCGCGCAGCGGCCGCAGCGAGCGGCGGACCGCCACCCTCCCGGCGAGCGCCGCGGCGACGAGCACGGCGAGGGCGACGAGCCAGAAGAGCGCCCGGGTGCGGGCCACGGCGGCGTCGACGCTGCGCAGCGGGTAGCCGATGGAGAGCACGAGGTCCTCGCCCGTCGGCCGCCACGTCACGGGCACCGAGACGACGCGCCAGTCGCTACCGTCCGTGCCCTCGGCCCGGTACGGCTGCCGGTCGCGCTCGCGGGCCTCCTCGAGGTCGACGTCGCCGACCTCGGGGCTGCCCACGGCCGGGGCGGCGAGGACGGTCACCTGGCCCGGCACCCCCGTGGACAGCAGGAGCGCGTAGTCCGTGGGCACGGCGGACTCCTCGCCGGCGCGCTGCCGCGCGACGAGCGTCTGCAGGTCGAGGGTCGTGGCGCTCTGCGCGCGCAGCTGGTCGTCGACGTTGCCGACGAGGACGGCGCGCAGGAGGGACGTCGTCGCGACGCCGGTGATGAGCAGCGCGAGCAGGAGGAGCGCCGCGACGAGCACGACGAGCTTGGTACTCAGCGGGAACTGGTCGGCCCAGCGCGCGGCCGGCGGGCGACGCTCGACGCCGTCGTCGTCGACGACCGGCTGCGGCGGCTCGGCGGGGAGCCGGCGGCGCACCGGCTCGGGCAGGCGCCCGGCCAGCTGGGCGTACCGGGTGGGGCTCACGCCGCCTCGGGCGGCAGGCGCAGCACGTACCCGACGCCGCGACGGGTGTGGATCAGCGGGTGCACGGGCTGGCCGTCGAGGCCTGTGCCGGTGTCGACCTTGCGGCGCAGGTAGGAGATGTAGGACTCGACGATGCCCGCCTCGCCGTTGAAGTCGTAGTTCCACACGTGGTCGAGGATCTGCGACTTCGACAGCACCCGGTTCGGGTTGAGCATGAGGTAGCGCAGCAGCTTGAACTCGGTGGGGGAGAGCTCGACGTCGCGCCCGCCGCGGCGCACCTCGTGGCTGTCCTCGTCCATCTCCAGGTCGGCGAAGACGAGCCGCCCCGGCGCCGCGGCGGCGCCGCCGCCCGTCCGCCGCAGGATGGCGCGGATGCGGGCCACGACCTCCTCGAGGCTGAAGGGCTTGGTGACGTAGTCGTCGCCGCCGACGGTGAGGCCTTGCACCCGGTCGGCGAGGTCGTCCTTCGCGGTGAGGAAGAGGACGGGGGTGTCGCGCCCGCGCTCGCGCAGCCGCTTGGTGACGGCGAACCCGTCGAGGTCCGGCATCATCACGTCGAGGACGAGCAGGTCCGGGCGCACGCGCTCGGCCTGGCGCAGCGCCTCGTGCCCGTCCTCCGCCGTGTGAACCTCGAACCCGGCGAAGCGGAGCGAGGTGGACAGCAGCTCGCGGATGTTCGGCTCGTCGTCGACGACGAGGAGCCGCGCCTCGGCCGGTCCTGTGCTCATGCCCGCCAGTGTGCGCGCCCGGCCTGGCGGGTGCCTCCCCCTCGCCTGGGAGTCGCCTGTGCGTCCGCTGCGGGTCGCGCCGGGCGGGGCCCCGGGCGTCAGCGCGGGAGCGCGACCTCGACCGTCGTCGCGCCCGCCTCCGCCAGCGCGAGGTCGGCGCCGGCGCCCCGGTGCGTCAGCCGGTAGTCGCCGAGGTGCCCCGCGACGCCGACGCGACCCTCGCCGTCGGTGCGCAGCGTCGTGGGCGGCAGCCACCACTCGCCCCGCACGAGGTCGCGCAGGGCGTCGTAGGACGGCTTCGTCGTCCCGTCCGCGCGCACGAGCCCGACGGGGGCGCCGAGCCAGGCGCCCTCGTCCGTCAGTCCCCAGTAGGTGATGGCCTCGACGGAGGGGTGGGAGGCGAGGGTGCGGTAGTGGCGCACCAGCTCGTCCGCCTGCCGCTCCTCGCCCTCGGGCGTCGAGGGCCAGGCGGCGGGTCGGAAGTCGTTGAGGTCCTCGACCTCGGGGGGCATGAGGTCGCCGGACAGCAGGGTGGACTCGGTCATGTGGATCGGCAGGCCGTACCGGGAGAAGCGCTCGAGGACCTCGAGCGTGCGCTCCTCGCCCCAGTACCCCTGGTGCATGTGGCTCTGCAGGCCGAGCGCGTCCACCTGCACGCCCGCCTCGAGCACGCCCTCGACCAGGCACTCGTAGGCCGTCGACATGTCGAAGTCGTTGAGCAGCAGGGTCGCCCGCGGGTTCACCCCCCGCGCCTCCTCGAAGGCCATCCGCACCGTCGCGATGCGCCCGCGCTCGCGGCACAGGCGGGTGATGCCGTTCGTGTGCTCCTCGTTGGCGAACACCGGCATGATCACCACCTCGTTGATGGCGTCCCACGTGTCGACGAGGCCGGCGAAGTCGCCGACCTCGCGGCGGATGCGCGCCCGCTGGGCCTCCTCGACCTCGTCGGTCGGCAGGTCGCGCAGCCAGTCGGCGGTCACGGTGTGCCAGACGAGCGGGTGGCCCTTGAGCCGGACCCCGCGGTCGGCGAGCCACCGGGCGGTGGCGAGGAGCCGCGCGGTGTCCGGTCGACCGCGGACCGGCTCGAAGCCGCCCCAGTAGAAGGGCAGCGTGGCGGTGTCGTAGAGCCCGAGGAAGAGCTCGGCCAGGTGCGCGCCCCGCGACGGCGCGGCGCCGCCGAAGGGGCTGCCGGGGTCGGCCTCCTCCTCGCCGTTCGCGAAGCCGACGAGGTCGAAGCCGATGTTCCCCAGCGCCAGCGCGGGGCGGACCTGCTCGACGACGACGTCGGCGTGGGCGAGCGGCGCGCCCTCCGCGTCGCGCACCGCGAGCACGGCGTCGGCGCGGCGGTGGGCGAGCGAGGCGTCCGGGGCGGGGGAGCGGTGCGGGGCGGGCACGGCGGCCTCCTCGTCGGTGCGGCAGGGGCGGGGGGCGGGGGCGCGAGGTCGCGGCGGGGCCGTCCCCCGCGGGGGAGTCAGAGCGGTCGCGTCGAGCCGCGGACGACGAGCTCGGTGGGCAGACGGACGTGCGTGCCGCCGTCGGGCGCGTCGTCGGGCGAGCCCGTCAGGCGGCGCACGAGGAGCTCCACGGCCGCCGTGCCCATCGCCTGCATCGGCTGGGCCACGGTCGTCAGGGGCGGCTGCGCCAGCGCCGCCTCGGGGACGTTGTCGAAGCCGACGACGGACACGTCGTCCGGCACCGACAGCCCGAGGTCACGGGCGACCTCCATGGTGGCGATGGCGGAGACGTCGTTGGCGGCGAAGACGGCGGTCGGGCGGTCCGGCCCCGCGAGGAGCTCCCGGGCCGGTCCCTGCGTCGTCTGCGGGCGGTAGCCGGCGACCCGCACGAGCGCCGGGTCGACGGGCACCCCGGCCTCGGCCATCGCGGAGCGGAACCCCTCCTCGCGCAGCCGCGCGGACTCCAGGCCGGGGCGGCCGCCGAGGAAGGCGATGCGCCGGTGCCCGAGCTCCAGGAGGTGCTCGGTCGCGAGGCACGCCCCGCGCACGTTGTCGGCGTCGACCGTCGGCACGTCGCTGGGCCCGGCGTGGGGGTCGATGGCGACGACGGGCACGCCGCCGGGGGCGCCCACCACGGTGGGTGTCACGAGGACGGCGCCGTCGATGAGCGTGCCGCCGAGCCGGGACAGGGAGCGGCGCTCCCAGCCGGCGTCCTCCTCGGCCCGCCCGCCGCCGGCGTAGGCGAGCACCTCGAACCCCGTGCCCGCGAGGGCCCGGGCCGCGCCCTTGAGGATCTCGGTGCTGAAGGGCTCGAACTCGGCGACGAGGATGCCGAGCACGCCCGTGCGGTGGCTGCGCAGGCTGCGCGCGACGAGGCTCGTCTCGTAGCCGACCTCGGCGATGACGCCCCGGACGCGCTCCACCGTGCCGGCGGCGACGCCGTAGCGGCCGTTCACCACCTTGGACACCGTCGCCACGGACACGCCCGCGAGGCGCGCGACGTCCGTGATCGTCACGCGCGGGGGGTCAGCGGGCGCCGTCGCGCGCTGCCAGAGGTCGGTCACGGCCGCACAGTAGCGCTCCGCCTCTGCGTTGAAACCGTTATCGAAAACGTTTGACACCCGCGCTGCGCGCGTCGCATGCTCTCCGCGCTCCTCCACCGGTCGACGACGACGAAGGACATGCACCCCATGGCGAGGAACCGAGCCCTCACGGCCGTCGCGCTCCTGGCGACCGCCACCGCGCTGACCGCCTGCGGCGGCGGCGACTCCGGCGGCAGCGACGCCGACGGCAGCACGCTCACCTGGTGGCACAACTCGAACACCGACCCCGGCAAGGCCTACTACGAGCAGGTCGCCGCGGACTTCGAGGCCGCCAACCCGGGCACCACGATCGAGATCAGCGCCCTGGCGCACGAGGACATGCTCACGCGCCTCGACGCCGCCTTCCAGACCGGCGACACCCCCGACGTCTACATGGAGCGCGGGGGCGGCGAGCTCGCCGACCACGTCGAGGCGGGCCTGACGATGGACCTGTCCGACGAGCTGCCTGAGACGATCGAGACCATCGGCAGCTCGGTCAACGGCTGGCAGATCGACGGCCAGACCTACGCCCTGCCGTTCTCGGTCGGCGTCGTCGGGTTCTGGTACAACACCGACCTCTTCGAGCAGGCGGGCATCACGGAGCCGCCGCAGACGATGGAGGAGCTGGACGCCGCCGTCCAGGCCCTCAAGGACGCCGGGATCCAGCCCATCTCCGTGGGCGCCGGCGACAAGTGGCCCGCGGCGCACTACTGGTACTACACGGCGCTGCGCGAGTGCGGCCAGGACGTCCTCGAGGACGCCGTCACCTCCCTCGACTTCTCCGACCCGTGCTTCGTCGCGGCGGGCGAGGACCTCCAGGGCCTCATCGAGACCGAGCCCTTCAACGAGGGCTTCCTCGCCACCCCGGCGCAGCAGGGACCCGCGAGCGCCTCGGGCCTGCTCGCCACCGAGCAGGTGGCCATGGAGCTGGCCGGCCACTGGGAGCCCGGCGTCATGCAGGGCCTCACCGAGGACAACGAGGGCCTGGGCGAGAAGACCGGCTGGTTCCCCTTCCCGGCGGTCGCGGGCGGCGAGGGCGACCCGGAGGCCGCCCTCGGCGGCGGTGACGCGTGGGCGTGCTCGGCCGACGCGCCGGCCATCTGCACCGACTTCCTCGAGTACCTGCTGTCCGACGAGGTGCAGATCGGCTTCGCCGAGCGCGACATGGGGCTGCCGACCAACCCGGCCGCCAACGACGCCGTCTCGGACCCGGCCCTGGCCGACCTGCTCGAGTACCGCGACAGCGCGCCCTACGTGCAGCTGTACTTCGACACGGCCTTCGGCGAGAACGTCGGCGGAGCCATGAACGACGAGATCGCGCTGCTCTTCGCCGGGCAGGCGAGCCCGCAGGACGTCGTCGACGCGGTCCAGGCCGCGGCCGGCACCGACTGAGCGGGAGGCGGACGACGTGACCCCCCGCCCCACGGGCGCCCACGTCGCCGCCTCCTCCCGCGGTGCCGCGGGCGCTGCCGACCGGTCCGACCGGTCGGCGGCGCCCGCGCGCCCGTCGGGGGGCGGGCGGCGGCGCTCGTCCTCGCGGCTGTCCGCGAGGACGCGCACGCGCCTCGAGATCGCCTTCTTCACCGGCCCGGCGCTCGTCCTCCTGGGCCTGTTCATCGTGGTCCCGGTGCTGCAGGCCGTGCGCTACTCCGTCTTCGACTGGAACGGCCTCGGGCCGCTCGACGACTTCGTCGGGCTCGACAACTACACGCGGGCCCTCGGCGACACCGTCTTCACCGGCGCGGTGGTGAACAACTTCGTCATCATCGCGCTGTCCATCGCGATCCAGCTGCCCCTGGGCCTCGCGATCGCGCTCCTGCTCAACCGGGACATCCGCGGCCGCGGCTTCCTGCGCGTCGTCATCTTCATGCCGTACGTCCTCGCCGAGGTCGTCGCCGGCGTGGTGTGGGTGCTGCTCCTGCAGCCGAACGGCCTCGTGGACGCCGTCGTCGAGGGCGTGGGCCTCGGCGGGCTGACCCAGCTGTGGCTGGGCGACCCGGACGTCGCCCTCGGGACCGTGATGGTCGTCCTCACGTGGAAGTACCTCGGCCTCGCCGTCATCCTCTTCCTCGCCGGCCTGCAGGGCGTGCCCGAGGACGTCTACGAGGCCGCGCAGCTCGACGGCGCCTCGTGGTGGCAGGTCCAGCGCCGGGTCACCATCCCGCTGCTCGGGCCGACGATCCGCACCTGGGGCTTCCTGTCGATGATCGGCTCGCTCCAGCTCTTCGACATGGTGTGGATCCTCACCGGCGGCGGCCCCGCGAACTCGACGGTGACGATGGCGATCTACCTCATCAACCAGGGCACCGAGCGCGGGCTGTACGGCTACGCCTCAGCCGTCGCCGTCCTGCTCTTCGTCATCTCGCTCGTGCTCGCCGTCCTGTACCAGACCTTCGTCCTGCGCCGTGACAACGAGGCGGCGCCGAAGCCGAGGAGGGCCGCGCGATGAGCGCCCCCACGACGACGCCAGCCCCCGGACGGCCCGTCCCGCTGCAGCCCGAGCCGCGCCGCCGCGGGCGCCGTCGCTCCTTCGGCGGCGGCGGGCCCCTGGTCTACGCCGTGGCCGCGCTCGTGGTCGTCGTGACGGTCGCGCCCGTGGCCTACGCCTTCCTGGGCGGCTTCCGCTCCAACGCGCAGCTCGCGGCGGACCCGGTGGGCCTGCCGAGCCCGTGGGTCGTCGACAACTACGTGCGCGTGCTCACGTCGGGCAGCTTCTGGCGCTACACGCTGAACTCGACGCTCGTCGCGCTCATCACGACGGTCGTCGTCTCGGTGCTCGGCGTCATGGCGGCCTACCCGCTGGCCCGCTACCGGTTCAAGGGGCGGGAGGCGCTGGCGCTCGTCTTCACCCTCGGGCTGCTCTTCCCCCTGACCGTGGCGATCATCCCGCTGTTCCTGCTCGTCCGGGACCTCCAGCTCACCAACACGGTGTGGGGCGTCGCGCTCCCGCAGGCCGCCTTCGCGCTGCCGCTGACGGTCGTCATCCTGCGGCCGTTCCTCGCGGCGCTGCCGAAGGAGCTCGAGGAGGCGGCCGCCATCGACGGCGCCTCGCGGATCGGCTTCTTCTGGCGCATCCTCTTGCCCCTGTCGGGCCCGGGGCTCGTGACGGTCGGCGTCCTGGCCTTCGTCGCGTCGTGGAACGCCTACCTGCTGCCGCTGCTCGTGCTGTCCGACCCGGCGTCCCAGACGCTGCCCCTCGGCGTGGCGAGCTTCTCCACGCAGTACGCGCAGGACACTGCAGGGGTCCTCGCCTTCACGTCCCTCGCGATGATCCCCGCCCTCGTCTTCTTCCTGGCCATGCAGCGACGCATCGTCAACGGCCTGCAGGGCGCCGTGAAGGGCTGAGGAGCCGTACCGTCGCGCCCCGCGCCCGCATCCCTTTCCGGAAGGACCCCATGAGCACCGACACCACGCCCTCCGCCAGCACCACCGACGTCCCGGCGTCGCCCCGCGTGGAGGAGCTCCTGGCGTCCCTGACGCTCGAGGAGAAGCTCGCCCAGCTGGTCGGCCTCTGGGAGGGCAAGGGCGGCGACGGCGAGGGCGGCGACGTCGCCCCCATGCAGGACGCCATGCAGTCCGAGGACGCCGAGTTCGAGTCCTTCGCCGCCCGCGGGCTCGGGCAGCTGACGCGGCCCTTCGGCACGGCGCCCGTCGACCCGGTGGCCGGCGCCCGCACGCTCGCGGCGCGCCAGCGGTGGCTCGTCGAGAGCACCCGCCCCGGCATCCCCGCGCTGGTCCACGAGGAGTGCCTCACCGGCCTGGCGGCGTGGAAGGCCACCACCTTCCCGGCGCCGCTGACGTGGGGGGCCACCTTCCACCCCGAGCTCGTGGAGGAGATGGGCGCGGCCATCGGGGAGTCCATGCGCTCCCTCGGGGTCCACCAGGGCCTCGCGCCGGTGCTCGACGTCGTCCGCGACGCCCGGTGGGGCCGCGTCGAGGAGTGCATCGCCGAGGACCCCTACGTCGTCGGCACCGTCGCGACGGCGTACGTGCGCGGCGTGCAGTCGACCGGCGTCGTCGCGACGCTCAAGCACTTCGTCGGGTACTCCAACAGCCGCGCGGGCCGCAACCTCGCGCCGGTGCACGCCGGGCCGCGCGAGGTCGCCGACGTCCTGCTGCCGCCCTTCGAGATGGCCGTCCTCGACGGCGGCGTCGACTCGGTCATGAACTCCTACGCGGAGGTCGACGGCGTCCCCGTCGCGGCGGACGCCTCCCTGCTCACCGACCTGCTGCGCGGGGAGTGGGGCTTCACGGGCACCGTCGTCGCCGACTACTTCGCGATCGCCTTCCTGCAGTCGCTGCACGGCGTGGCCGGCGACCCGGGCGACGCTGCGGCGCAGGCGCTGGCGGCCGGCATCGACGTCGAGCTGCCCACGGGCACGGCCTACCTCGAGCCGCTGGCGGCCCGGGTCCGCGACGGGCTCACCGACGAGGCGCTCGTCGACCGGGCGTTGCGCCGCGTCCTCGCGCAGAAGGAGCGCCTCGGCCTGCTCGACGCGACCTTCGACCCCGACGCGGTCGGCGAGGTCGACCTCGACCCGCCCGCCCACCGCGACCTCGCCCGCCGCATCGCCGAGGAGGGCGTGGTCCTCCTCTCCAACGACGGCGTGCTGCCGCTCGACCCGGCCGCGGAGCGCCGCGTCGCCGTCGTCGGGCCGAACGCCGACGAGGTGCCAGCGCTGTTCGGCTGCTACAGCTTCGCCAACCACGTGCTGGCCCAGCACCCGGGGGTCGAGCTGGGGCTCGACGCGCCGTCGCTGCTCGCGGCGCTGCGCGGCGAGCTCACCGGCGCGACGACCTCGTACGCCCGCGGCTGCGACGTCGACACGGCCGACGTCTCGGGGATCGCCGCGGCGGTCGAGGAGGCGCAGGGGGCCGACGTCGTCGTCGCCGTGCTCGGCGACCGCGCCGGGCTCTTCGGCCGCGGCACGTCGGGGGAGGGGTGCGACGCCGAGTCGCTCGACCTGCCCGGCGTCCAGCGCGAGCTGCTCGAGGCCCTGCTCGACACCGGCCGGCCCGTGGTCGCGGTGCTGCTCACCGGCCGTCCTTACGCCGTCGACTGGGCGCTGGAGCGCTGCGCCGCCGTCGTGCAGGCCTTCTTCCCCGGCCAGGAGGGCGCCGGCGCCGTCGCGGGCGTGCTGTCCGGCCGGGTCAACCCCTCGGGGCGCCTGCCCGTCTCGCTGCCCCGCTCGGTCGGCGCGCAGCCGTACTCCTACCTGCACCCCAAGCTGGGTGCGGCCAGCTCGGTGAGCAACATCGACACCAAGCCCGTGCGGCCCTTCGGGTTCGGGCTCTCGTACACGACCTTCGAGCGCAGCGACCTGCGCGTCGCGCAGACCGAGGTGCCCACGGACGGCGCCCTCCAGGTCTCGGTGACGGTCCGCAACACCGGGGACCGCGCTGGCGCCGACGTCGTCCAGCTCTACGCGAGCGACCCCGTCGCGTCCGTCACGCGGCCGATCACCCAGCTGCTCGGCTACGCGCGGGTGGAGCTGGAGGCCGGGCAGGCCGCCGAGGTCGTCCTCGACGTGCCGACGACGCGCGTGGCCTTCACCGACCGCTCGATGACCCGCGTCGTCGAGCCCGGCGCCCTCGAGCTGCGCGTCGGCCCGTCGTGCGCGGACGTCGAGCTCACCGCGCAGGTCGAGCTCACCGGCGCCGCGCACCCGGTCACCACCGCCGACCGCCGCGTCGTCGGCGTGGACGTCGTCCCGGCCTGACGCTCTCGGAGGTGGACCTCGTGGGGCGGCACGCCGTCGCCTGCCCCACGAGGTCGACCGCGATGCCGGTGGTGGACCTCGTGGGGCGGGGTGTCGCGGTGGCGCGCACAGGCGGACGCGCGAGGCCGGCCGTCCACCGGTGACGCGGTCGGGGCCGCTCGGCAGCGGTGGGCCGGGACGCTCCCGGTCGTGGACGTCCGTGCCCTGCACCCCTCAGCCCGGACGGCGCTCCCCGCGCTCGAGCGCCTCGCCGCCGGCCAGGACGGTGTCGTCACCCGCCACGACGTGGTGGCGGCAGGCGCGTCGGTGGAGGCGGTCCGGACCATGGTCCGCCGGCAGGAGTGGCGCCGGCTCCTCCCCGGCGTCCTGCTCGTCGAGACGCACCGCCGGGGGCTCGCCCTCCAGCGGTCGTGGGCTCGCGCCGCCGTGCTGGCGGTCGAGGGAGCGGTGGTGGCGGGCCCCACCGCGGCGGTGCTGCACGGCTTGCCGCCCGGACCACCGACGAGCCGGGTGCACGTCGCCCGGCGTGCGCCCGTCCAGGTGGGGTCACGGCCCCTCGTCGTCCACCGGTGGGACCCGCCGGTCGACCACGTGGTCGACCTGGGCGGGCTGCCGACGACCTCGCGGGTCCGCACCGTGGCCGACCTCGTGCCGCGCCTCGAGCGCCCGGACGCGCTCGCGCTCCTGGACGGCCTCCTGCGCAGCGGCGACGCCGAGGAGCTCGTCGCGGCGTCGCTCCTCTGCGCGGGCCGGCCCGGCTGCGTCGTCGTCGGCGACCTGTGGGCGCTCGCGGACGCCCGGGCGGAGTCGGTGCTCGAGAGCCGCGTCCGCCTGCGGTGCCACGACGGCGGCGTCCCGCCGGACGACCTCCAGGTCGAGGTCCGCGACGAGCACGGAGTGCTCCTGGCGCGCGGCGACATGGCGTTCCGCCGTCGGCGGAGCGAGCGTCGAGGACTCCTGCTGCTGGAGGCGGACGGCGCGGACCCCCACTCGACGCCCGAGGCCGTCTACCGCGACCGGTGGCGCACCAACGCCCTCGTCGCCCTCGGCCACGACGTGGTGCGGTGCACCTGGCGGGACACCCTCGCACCGTCGGTGGTCCCGGCCCTCGTGCGGCGCGCCCTGTGACCGCGGAGGTCGTCGCTGGGCGACCACCGGTCGCCGGCGGAGCGACGGCCCGCGCCCACGAGGTCCACCACCCCCGCCGCGGTGGACCTCGTGGGCCGCGCGACGGCGTGTCGTCCCACGAGATCCACCACGGAGGTGGCGTCTCCCACGAGGTCCACCACCGAGGTCGGGAGACGGACCCGTCAGGCGCCGTCGGCCTCCAGCGAGCCGGCGAGGACGTCGTCGCCGTCGAGGATCCGGTAGGCGTAGCCCTGCTCGGCGAGGAAGCGCTGCCGGTGGGCGGCGAAGTCCTGGTCGAGGGTGTCGCGGGAGACGACGGTGTAGAAGCGGGCGGTGCGCCCGTCGCCCTTGGGGCGCAGGAGGCGGCCGAGGCGCTGCGCCTCCTCCTGCCGGGAGCCGAAGGACCCGCTCACCTGCACGGCCACGGAGGCCTCGGGCAGGTCGATGGAGAAGTTGGCCACCTTGGAGACGACGAGGACGTGCAGCTCGCCCTCCCGGAAGGCCTGGAAGAGGCGCTGGCGCTCGGCCACCGACGTCTCGCCCTTGATGACGGGCGCGCCGAGGCGCTCGCCGAGGTCGTCGAGCTGGTCGATGTACTGGCCGATGACGAGCACCTGCTCGCCCTTGCTCGCCTCGACGACGCGCTGGACGACGCGGGTCTTGGACTCCGTCGTCGCGCACAGCCGGTAGCGCTCGTCCGGCTCCGCGGTCGCGTAGAGGAGGCGCTCGCTGTCGGGCAGCGTCACCCGCACCTCGACGCAGTCGGCCGGGGCGATGTAGCCCTGCGACTCGATGTCCTTCCACGGCGCGTCGTAGCGCTTGGGCCCGATGAGGGAGAAGACCTCGCCCTCGCGGCCGTCCTCGCGAACGAGCGTCGCCGTCAGCCCGAGCCGGCGGCGGGCCTGCAGGTCCGCCGTCATGCGGAAGATCGGCGCCGGCAGGAGGTGGACCTCGTCGTAGACGATGAGGCCCCAGTCGCGGGCGTCGAGCAGCTCCAGGTGCGGGTAGACGCCCTTCCGGCGCGTCGTCAGCACCTGGTAGGTGGCGATGGTGACCGGGCGCACCTCCTTGCGGGTGCCCGAGTACTCGCCGATCTCGTCCTCGGTGAGGGACGTCCGCTTGACCAGCTCGTCCTTCCACTGCCGCGCGGAGACGGTGTTCGTCACGAGGATGAGCGTCGTCGCGCGCGCCTTGGCCATGGCGCCCGCGCCGACGAGGGTCTTGCCCGCACCGCAGGGGAGGACGACGACGCCCGAGCCGCCGTCCCAGAACCCGTCGACGGCCTCGGCCTGGTACGGCCGCAGGTCCCAGCCGCTCGTGTCGAGGTCGATGGGGTGCGCCTCGCCGTCGACGTACCCGGCCAGGTCCTCGGCCGGCCAGCCCAGCTTGAGCAGCACCTGCTTGAGGTTGCCGCGCTCGCTGGGGTGGACGGCGACGGTCGCCTCGTCGATGCGATCGCCGACGAGCGGCGCCACCTTCTTGCTCCGCAGCACCTCCTCGAGCACCGGCACGTCCGTGGCGTGCAGGACGAGGCCGTGGCCGGGGGCGTCGACGAGCTGGAGCCGGCCGTACCGGTCCATCGTCTCGGCGACGTCGACGAGCAGCGCGTGCGGCACGGGGTAGCGCGAGTGCTCGAGCAGGACGTCGACGACCTGCTCGGCGTCGTGGCCCGCGGCCCGGGCGTTCCACAGGCCCAGCGGCGTCAGCCGGTAGGTGTGGACGTGCTCGGGGGCGCGCTCGAGCTCGGCGAACGGCGCGATGGCCTTCCGGCAGGCGGGCGCGTCGGGGTGGTCGACCTCGAGCAGGAGGGTCTTGTCGCTCTGGACGATGAGGGGGCCGTCGCTCACGGGCGTCCTTCCGGTGCTGCTGGGGACGGTGCTGGACGTGCCGGCGTGCGGGGGGCCGGCGGCTGAACGGTCCAACCGCCGCGCGCCGCCCGTCCTTCCCGCACCGGTCGCGCGCGTCCGCCCGAGAGGTCTGGGCCCGGGAGGTCCGGGCCCGGGACGTCCGGGCCCGGGGAGGGCTAGAAGCCCCCGGCCCCTGCGCTGATCAGCCCGCCGCCGATGACGAGGAAGAGCACGAGCGCCAGGACGGCGAGCACGACGACGGCCGCGATGACGCCGACGAAGACGAGCCAGCCCGTGCGCGTGAGCCGCTCCGCGCGCGCCCGGTCGGTGGACGCGCTCGTGGCGGCGACGACGCCGATGACGAGCGCCGGCACCCCGGCGAGGGTCGCGACGCCGGTGAAGACGGCGAGGCCGGAGACGACGAGCAGGACGAGCGTCGACGTCGGCAGACCGCCGCCGGGCGGCGTGCCGCCGTCGTACCGGCTGTCGCCGTGGTCCCCGCCGTAGCGCGCCACGTCGGAGCCCCCGCCCCAGCGCCCCGGGTCGGAGTAGCCCGGCCCGGAGTACCCCGGCTGGGAGTACCCCGGCTGGGAGTACCCCGGCTGGGAGGACCTCGGGTCGGAGGCTCCCGGGGACGTGCGTCCCCCCTCCGAGCCGCGCGGGTCCGAGCGCCAGGGGTCCGGGCTCGGCGGGGGAGGGGGCGGGCCGCCGGCGTCGCGGCCCCACGCGGAGGCCCCTCCACCGGTGCCCTGACCGCCTCCCTGCTGCGGCGTGCCGGCCGCCGCGCCGCCATCCGGGGCGCCGTCCTCCCGTGCAGGGCGCCGGTCGTCGCCGTCGGGCGCACCGCCCCCGGTGCCCGGCCACGGGCTGCGCGGCGGCGTCCCCGGCGCGTCGGGGCCGTACGGGTAGTCCGGGTGGCTCACGGCTGCTCCTCGCTCCTGGGGCCGCCGCGGGTCCTGCGGCCCCGACGGGGTGGACGCCCGTGACGCTACCGCCGTCGCCCGCTCCGGCGGCGGGCCGGAGACGGCCCGCCGGCCGGCCCGGCGGAGGCCTCAGCCCGGCGCCGTCCCCGTCACCCGGTGCACCGACAGCACCCGCACGGCGCCGGTCGTGAGGTCGCGCACGGTGATGCGCCCGCCCTCGACCTGCAGCGGCTGGGCGTGGACCTTGCTCGGCCCGCCGGTCGTGTCGACGACGCCCACCCACACCGGGCGCCGGTCGGCCGCGGCGCGGCGCAGCTCGGAGAGCGACACGGCAGGGTCGGCGGGCGGCACCAGCGGCGCGCCCGGCGGCGGGGCGGGCGCCGCCGCCACCGCCTCGTCGCCGGCGCGCAGGGCGGCGACGACGCTGCGCGCGGTCGCCTCGTCGGGCGCGACCTGCGTGGGCGCCGGGCGGGGCGGCCGCCGCGGGGGCGTGCGGCGGGCGGTCGGACGGTCGAGCACGAGGGCGCCGTCGACGGACTCGGCGGCCGGCGCGAGGCCGAGGGTGCGCAGCACGCGCAGCACCTCGGCGGCGTCCGCGCGGGCGACGAGCACCGTGGGAGCCAGCCGCCGGAGGCCGAGGGGGGCCGCGCGCCGCTCCGCGAGCAGCTCGGCGAGCGAGGCCTCGTCGTCGCTGCGCAGGTACGCGCCCGCCGAGCCGACCCGCACGCGCCCGTGGCGGCGGGCCACGTCGCGCACGAGGTACTCCAGCGGCTGCGGCACGGGCGTGGCCGAGACGCGGGCGAGGAAGGTGAGCAGGTCGTCGGCCGTCCGCCCCGCGTCGAGCGCGCGGCGCACGGTGCCGCCGTCGAAGCGGTACACCGTCGCGCCGCCGCGGGAGTCGACGTCGGCGGCGAGGGACAGCTCGAGCTCGAGGTCGCGCTCGAGGGGGCCGGGGGCCACCGCGGTGAGGTCGGCCTGCAGGAGCACCTCGGTGACCGGGGCGGGCAGGGCCTCGTCGAGGACGGCGGCCGCCGCGCGGCGCCGCGCGGCGGCGGCCTCGTCGTCCGGGCCGGGCGCGCCGTCGTCGCCGAGCAGCGCCCGCCCGGCGGCCGAGAGGGCGCCCGAGGCGACGACGCCCAGCCAGGCGGCCTCCTCGAGCAGCACGCGCAGCAGGGCGGCGTCGCGGGCCGGGGCCCACCGCGGGCGCTGCCACGCCAGGCGCCCGGCGAGGTCCTCGGGGTCGGCGCCCTCGCCGTCCGGGACCTCGGCCAGGGCGGACAGGAGGAGCGCGCGGACGACGGGCGCCTGCGGGCGGGCGACGGCGTCGGAGAGAGCGGCGCGGGCGCTGCCGCGGTCGTCGCGGTCGCCCACGAGCGAGGGCAGGCGGGGCATCGCCGCCCAGGCGGACGCGAGCGCCGTCCACCGCTCCCCGGTGGTGCCGTCGGCCCAGGCGTCGTAGCGCGGCGTCGGCGCCCAGGCGGGGTCGGCCTCGCCGTCCTCGGCGACGAGCCCGGCCGCGGCGGCGACCTCGACGACGAGAGCGGCCGTGCCCGCGTCGACCTCCAGCTCGGCGGCCGTGCGGGCGAGCTCGCGGACGCCGACGCCGCCGGCGCGCAGCAGCGGCGCCGGGCGCTGCTCCCAGGCGCGCCCGAGGGCGTCGACCAGGCGGACGGCCTCGGCCGCGGCGCCGCCGGCGAGCGCGTCGCGGCGCCCCGCGGGTGCCGGCCGGCCCGGCAGGGGCGGCGGCTCGAGGGCGGCCGGCTCGCGCAGCACGCGGCCTTCCCGGAGCGCCAGCCCGACCTCGCGGGGCAGGACGACGCGGCTGTCGCCCACGGGCACGAGCAGCGCCCGCGCGAGCAGCCAGTCCAGGGGGGCGACGTCGTCGGCCTCGTCCGCGGCGTCGACCTCCCGGCGGGCGCGGGAGACCTGCCCCACGGGTCCGCCCGCGTCGAGGCGGCCGAGGAGCTCGCGGGTCCCCTCGGGCGCCGCCCTGAGCAGGGCGGCGAGCCCGGCGGGGTCGGCGAGCCGGGCCGACAGGCCGGCCGCGCCCTCGACCGCCGGGACGTCGAGGAGGCGCCCGAGCGCCTCGGCGCGCGGCCGGGCGGCGGGCGTCTGCTCGAGCAGGTCGAGCAGCGCGGGGCCGAGGCCCGCCGGGTGCGGGCCGAGGGCGTCCGCGAGGACGCCGACGCCGGTGTGCGACCGGGGCGTGCCCCACAGCAGCGCGAGCTCGCGCAGACGGGCCAGCACGGGGGCGGTGCGCGTCTGCGGCAGCCCGCACGCGGCGGCCACCGCGGCGGTGCCCGTCGACCCGCCGCCGGCGGTGAGGACGACGACGGCCGCGAGCACGTCGAGCTCGGCGCGGCTGCGCGCGTCGACGGCCCGCTGGACGCTGTGCCGGGTGCTCGCCCGCACCGCCAGCGCGCCGGTGTCCGCGGGCACCGGCGTCGCCAGGTCGGGGCGGCCCCGCAGCAGCGCGACGAGCGCGTCCTCGCCGCGCCCGCGCAGGTCGTCCGCGAGGCTGCGCGGCTCGCGGGCGCGTCCGGCGGCGGGAGGGGGCGGGGGAGGCATCCGCCCCACGCTAGGCGAGCCGGCCCTCCGCCACCCGGGCAGCCGCCCCCGCCGGTGGGGCGGGCGGGCCCGGACGCGCGGACGGCCCGCCCCGAGCGCGAGCTCGGAACGGGCCGTCCGCGTGCAGCGGTCCCGGCGCGGGGCCGGTGGGAGGTCAGTCGAGGGCGACGAGCGTCTCGACCGAAGCGCCCTCGTAGCGGACGGCGCCGAGGTAGCGCGTGCCGACCTCAAGACCGTCCCAGCTCACGGTCAGAGGGCGGGGGTACGAGGGGCGGTTGACGAACGGGTTGGGCGACGTCGAGGCGTTGCCCTCCGGCCCGGCCACGACGAACGTGTCGAGGTCGTAGGCCCCGCCTGAGCGCGCCGTCGAGAAGGCGTGGACGTGCACCAGGTAGCGGCCCGGTGCGGGGTCACGCACTGTCACCCGCTCGTCGGCCGAGCCGGTGGCGCTGCTGGCGATCCCCGCGCCGGCGGTGTTCGTGACGTAGAGGTCCAGGTCGTCGGCGCCCTCCCCCGCCGTGAGGTCGAAGCGGACGACCGAGGCGCCCTCCGGCACGTCGACGGGGTAGATGTCCGTCGACGCGTTCGTCTGCAGCGGCGTGAGGCGCACGCCGGAGGCGACGTCGCCGCTGGTGCGGGTCGCCGGGACGAAGCCGTCGACCTCGACGCCGACGGGCTCCGACGTGGACGGCCGGACGTCGTAGGAGACCTCCCCGTCCGCGACCGACGCGGAGACCTCGGTCGGGGCCGCGACCCCGGTGGGACGGGCGACGATCGGCGAGCGCACCGAGAGACCGCGGCCCTGCCACGTCAGGCTGCCCTGGCCGTAGGCGTCGAGCGGGGCCGTGGTGCGCGTGATGCGCACCTCGAAGGACTTGCTCTGCCCTTCGCGGGTGAAGTTGAGGATGCGGGGGGTCACCCGGACGTCGAAGCCCGGCATGTCGGCCTGCACGCGGTACAGACCGGGGGTCGTCGCGGTCACGGTGCGCTCGACGGTCTGGCGACCGGCCAGCGTGCCGACGGCGATGGAGGGCTGGTTGAGGTCGCTCGGGTCGTCGATGGGGTCGATGCCCGGGATGCCGAAGTCGATCTCCTCGGTGTTCTCGAGGAAGGACAGCCAGTCGTCGACGTCGGACTCGTAGACCAGCCCGGGCTCGAGGAAGCGGGTCGGGTCGACGTGCCCCGCACCGCCGTTGAAGTGGTTGGTGTCCGGCGTGCCGTCCTCGTTCTTGAGGTCGTAGGCCGTCGTCATCATCGCCGACTTGACGGCCATGGGGCTCCACTCGGGGTTCTCGCCGAGGATCAGCGCGCCGAGCCCCGCGACATGGGGGCTCGACATCGAGGTGCCCGAGAGGAAGTCGAAGTCCCGGCCCTCATTCGGTCCAGGGGCGACGGCGGCGAGGACGCTGACGCCGGGCGCTGAGATGTCCGGCTTGAGGAGGTCTCCCTCGTGCGCGAGGGCGGGCCCGCGACTCGAGAAGCCGGCGATGACCGGCGCCTCCTGAGGCTCCTGACCGGTCTGGTCGCCGGAGAGCAGGGAGATCGTCGGTGCGTCCGCCTCGCGGACATAGGCCTTGATGGCCGCGCCGACGACCTCGTCGACGTGGACGGTCGGCACGTAGTGCACGTCCGCGTCGAGGCTCGACGGCGAGGTGTTGGCGAGGACCATGCCCACGCCGCCGGCCTGCTCGACGGCGAGTGACTTGTCGACGCGCGCGATGGTGCCGCGGTCGCAGACGACGACGGTGCCCCCGACCTGCGCCGGGTCGAGCGAGCCCGGGTAGCACAGGCGCGCCCGGTCGGTGGCAACACCCGTGGCGGCCACGTCTGCGGCGAGAAGGGCGGGCGCGCCGTCGGGCAGCTCGTCGGTCACCGAGATGCCGCGGTACAGCTCGCCGTCACCGGTCCGCACGGTGCCGTAGAAGTAGTGGTGCGTGCTCGCGGCGACGGTCGTCAGCCAGGGGCTGTTGTGAGCGACGGTGGAGGTCGTCGGACCTGAGTTGCCGGCCGAGGCGGCGACGAAGACGCCCGCGGAGGCGGCGCCGAGGAACGCCAGCTCGACCGCGTCGTAGGACGTGTCGAGCGCGCCCGAGATCGAGTAGTTGAGGACGTCGACCCCGTCGAGGACGGCCTGGTCGATCGCCGCGACGGAGTCGGAGGTGTAGCAGCCTCCGGTGTCCTCGTCGGTGTCCTCGAAGCAGACCTTGTAGGTCGCCAGCTTCGCACCCGGGGCCATGCCGGACCCCTCGCCGAAGAGGCGACCGCCCACCGCCATCGCGACGCCGTCGTTGCCGGCCGCGGTGCTGGCCGTGTGCGTGCCGTGGCCGTCGCCGTCGCGCGGCGAGAGGGTCTCGAACTCGGCGTAGTCCTCGGGCTCGACGTTGGTGACGAAGCCGTCGGCGAAGAACCGCGCCGAGACGAGCTTGTCGTTGCAGAGGTCTGCCGTGAAGCTCGGGCCTGTTTCGCACGCGCCCTCGAAGACATCGCCGTCAGCCTTGACGACACCGATGTTGCCCTCGGCCGTGCGGAACGTGCTGCCGACCTCGCCCGGCTGCGTGGCCGTGACGGGCTCGCCGGCGAAGGAGGGGTTCTCCGGCGTGATCCCGGAGTCGATGACGCCGACGACGACGCCCTCGCCCGTGGCGTCCGGGCCGCCGAGCTGGGCCCAGACGCCGTCCTCGCCGGTCAGGCCGAGGAACGCCGGGCTGTCGATCGTGTCGAGCGACCGCGCCTCGTCGCGCTGGACCGACACCACGCCGCGCTGCAGCGCGAGAGTGGCCGCCTGCTCGGCCGTGAGGTCGGCCGAGAAGCCGTTGACTGCCGCCGTGTACTGGTACTCGGGCTCGGCGTCGACGACCTCGGCGACCTCCTCCTGCTCCGTCTCGAGGTGCTCCTGGTAGCGCTGGACGGCGGGGCTCTCGGCGTCGAGCTTCTCGCCCTCGGCGGGCTTGGTCGCCTCCAGGCCGGCGACGCCACCCTCGTAGGTGGCGGCGGGCTCCTGCAGCAGGGTCACGACGTAGCGGCCGTCGGTGAAGCCGGCCGCCGCCGCGGCGGCGTCGCCGACGGGCGCGACCGGCGAGGCGACGGCGGGGCCGACGCTGCCGACGGTGGCGACGACCAGGCCGAGGCCGGTCAGCACCGCGGCGGCGCGGCGCGAGCGCGCGCCGGGGGAGGGGCGAGGGTGCACGGGGGGAGCCTCCTGGTGGGAGCGGTCCGGCCCGGGGGCCGGTGGGGACGCCGGCGCAGGCCAGCACGGCGGGTGACCGCGCGGTCGCGCTGCGTCACCCTTCCGGACGTAGGGGACCCCACCTCTCGGCGTCCGTCAAGGGTGCTGGCAGGTTCTCCTCAGCCGCGCTGCGCACCCGGCGGTGACGGTCCGTGAGATCTGTCGCCCGGTGTGTCCGCTGACGTCCGGATCGTCTCCCAGCCCCGTCCGGGTCGGCCTCGGCGTCCTCCGTAGGGTGGTGCCGGTGCGCGCAGCGACTCCGGAGCCCTCCGCGGGCCGGCGCCGGGGCGAGGGCCCCGTCGTCGGCTTCGACCTCGACCAGACGCTCGTCGACTCCGGCCCCCGCATCAGCGCGTGCCTGCGCGCCGCCCTCGGCGAGGTCGGCCTCCCCTTCGACGAGGCCGCCGCCGAGGCCGCGCGCGGCCTCCCGCTGGCGGGGACGCTCGCCGCGCTCGTGCCGCCCGGGCGGGCCACCCCGGCGCTGCTCGAGGACCTCGCCGCGCGCTACCGCGCGCAGGACCGGCGCCCCGACGGCGAGGGCGGCCACCCGCTCGTCGGGCCGATGCCGCACGCCCGCGCCGCCCTGGAGGCGGTGGTCGCCGGGGGCGGCCGGGCCGTCGTCGTCAGCGCGAAGCGGGGCGAGGCCGTCGGGCGGGTGCTCGCGCGGGCGGGTCTGGACGACCTCGTGGACGCGGTGGCGGGGGACCGCTTCGGCGTCGCGAAGGCGGGCGCCCTCCTCGAGCAGGGGGCGGTCGTCTACGTCGGCGACCACCCGGCCGACGTCGACGCCGCCCGGGCCGCCGGGGCGGCCGCCGTGGCGGTGGCGACGGGCGCGCACGGCCCCGCCGCGCTGGAGGCGCTCGGGGCCGACGTCGTCCTGCCCGACCTCGAGGCCTTCCCGGCGTGGCTCGAGCCCTGGGCGGCCCGCCGCCGGAGCGCCTAGCGCCCGGCCGCGGCCGGGTCGGGCGCGCGTCGCTCGCGCAGCCGGTGACCGGCCCGCGTGATCGTGCTGCGGGCCAGGGCGTCGAGGGAGTCGACGAAGCGCGGGTCGTCGAGCAGCCCCGCGCCCTCGGCGACGACGGACAGCTCGGTGCAGCCGAGGAGGACCACCTCCGCCCCCTGCGCGAGGAGCCCCTCGGCGACGGCGAGCAGGGCCGGCAGGTCCACCGCCGCGCCCGCCTTCACGCCGTCGTAGATGGCGCTCGTGACGACGGCCTGCCCGGCGGCGTCGGGCACGAGGGCGCGCACGCCGGCGGCCTCGAGGGCGCGCTGGTAGACCCCGGCCGCCACGGTGCCCTCGGTCGCCAGCACCGCGGCGGCGCGCAGCCCGGGCCGCCGCGCCACGGCGGCCGCCGTCGTCTCGCCGACGATGCTCACGACCGGGACGTCCACGGCTGCGGCGATCTGCGCCGTGTAGTGGTGCGCGGTGTTGCAGGGCACGACGACGAAGCCGGCGCCCCAGCGCTCCAGGCGCCGGGCGTCCTCGGCCATGACCGGCCCCGGGTCCTCGGCGGAGGCGCCGAGGATGTGGGCCGTGCGGTCGGGGATCGTCGCGTGCTGGAGGACGACGAGGTCGACGTGGTCCTGGTCGCGCTCGGCCTCGGTGAGCCGCACGACGGCGTCGAGGAAGCTCACCGTCGCGAGCGGGCCGACGCCGCCGACGACGCCGACGAGCGGGTGCTCGCCCGCCGAGGTCCCCGAAGCGGGGTCGGAGGCGGTGTCGTCGGGGGCGGCGTCCTGCGGGGCGGCGTCGTCCGGGGAGGGGCTCACGCGGCGCCCCGTCGCACGAGCTCCTCGGCCTCGGCCCGGATCTCCCGCGCCCGCTCCAGCGGGTAGTGGCGGCGGTACTTGCGCACCTGGTTGAGGTGCGCGGCCGCCACGTAGGCGAGCCGGCGCGGGTCGCGCTCGGGGCCGTAGCGCAGGGGGTCGACGGCGCGGCCGGAGCGCACGAGCCCGCGGACGTGCGCCCGCAGCGCCGGGTCGGCGACGTAGCGCAGCAGCAGCGCCGGGGGCAGCACCGTGTAGAGGCGCTCGGCGTCCGCCAGCTCCGGTGCGCCGGGCGGCAGGGGGTCGAGCCCCTGCAGGTGCTCGCGCACGTAGAGCTCGACGGGGTTCCGGCCGCTCGCCGTCACGTAGTAGTTGCTGCGCCCGAGGCGGGGGTTGAGCTCGAAGAAGACGGCGCGGCCGTCGCGCGGGTCGACCTTGAGGTCGAAGTTCGCGTAGCCCGTCCACCCCACGTGCTCGAGGAGGCGGCGGGCCTGCTCGGCCACCTCCGCGCCCCCGCCCGTGACGATGCCGGCGGGGTTGCCCAGCGCGCCGGGCGTGTGCTCCTCGAGCAGGACGCGGCCGAAGGAGGAGAACCGCACCCGGGCCGACCGGTCGCTGTAGCAGGTGAGGATCCGCATCCCCGAGTCGTCGCCGGGCACGAGGTCCTGCACGAGGAAGGTGCCGCGGTAGCCCGCGCGGGCCAGGACGTCGACGAGGTCGTCGAGCTCCACGGCGTCGCGCACGGTGAAGACCTTCTGCTTGCCGGGGAAGGAGACGCCGGCGTACGCCGTCGTGCTCGCCGCCTTGGCGATGACGGGGAAGGTGAGCGGCGCCCCGCCGCCGACGGTGCGGCCGACGTCGACGCCCGGCCCGCCCGTGGCGCGCGCGTCGCGCTGGACGTCGACGACGACGGTGCGGGGGGAGGGGATGCCCAGCTCGGCGCAGACGGCGCCGAAGCCCTCCTTGTCGGTCATCCGGTCGAGCAGCTCGCGGCCCACGTAGGGCAGGACGAAGCGGTCCTCGAGGTGCGCGCGCTGCTCGACGAGGAGCCGCACGGCGCGGTCGGCGCTGCCGAGCAGGAGCAGCGGCGCGCCGGAGCCGGACGCGGCGTGCTCGTCGGCGACCCGGTGGAGCGCCGCGACGGCGACCTCGGGCGCGTCCACGCCCGGCACGACGACGTGGTCGACGACGCGGGAGCGCCGCACCGGGCCCGTGGCGGCGCTCGAGACGACGACCGTGCGCACGCCGTAGGCCTCGTGGGCCGCGCGCGCGAGGCTGTACGCGCCGATGTCCCCGCCGAGGACGACCGGCTGCACCGGGGGCGACGACGGGGCGGGCGGGGGCGGGCGGCGCATGCGCAGGGCTCCGGGGGCTCGGGAGGGACGGGCTCGGCAGGTGGGGCGCGGGGGCGGGGCTCGGGTCGGCGGGGCAGCGGTGGCGGGCGCCGTGGTCGGCGCGGCCCGACGCTAGCCGCTCGGGAGGGTTAGCCTGGCGGGTGCACGCCGGAGCGGGCCCGCGCCGGGGTCGCCGGCCCCTGGCAGGGGTCGGGCGCCCACCGCGGGGAGCCGCCCGGCCCAGGACGACGCGAGGACGGACGAGGGTGCCGACAGGCAGGGTCAAGTGGTTCGACGCCGAGCGCGGGTTCGGCTTCATCGCGGCCGAGGACGGGGACGAGGTCTTCCTCCACGCCTCGGCGCTGCCCGCGGGGACGACCGTCTCCCCGGGCGCGAGAGTCGAGTTCGGCGTGGCCGACGGGCGCCGCGGCAAGCAGGCGCTCTCCGTGCGGGTGCTCCAGGCCCCCGCCACCGTGACGTCGGGCACGCGCCGCGGCCCCGAGGACATGGCCGTCGTCGTCGAGGACCTCATCCGCCTCCTCGACGGCGTCTCCAACCAGCTGCACCGCGGCCGCTACCCCGACCGCAGCGCGGGTCGCAAGGTCGCGACCGTGCTGCGCCGCGTCGCCGACGACCTGGAGGGCTGAGGCGTGCCTCCCCGCCGGCGCCGCGCCCCCGCCTCCGACGCCGTGCTCGCCGGGGCGGTGGACCTGGCGCGCGAGGCCGCCGAGGCCGTGGCCGGCCGCGGCCCCCGCGGCGAGGTCCTCGTGGGCGAGCACCTCGGCGTCCGCGTCGAGGACGACCGCCTCCTCACGCACGACTTCGCCTGCACCGCAGCGGGCTACCAGGGCTGGCGCTGGGCGGTGACGCTCGCGCGGGCGCCGCGGGCCCGCGTCGCCACGGTGTGCGAGGCCGAGCTGCTCGCCGGCGAGGGCTCCGTCCTCGCGCCGGCGTGGCTGCCCTGGGCCGAGCGGCTCCAGCCCGGCGACGTGGGCCCGGCCGACGTCCTGCCGCGCGTGGAGGACGACGAGCGGCTCGTCCCGGGCTTCACCGCCACGGGCGAGGAGGACGTCGACGCCGTCGGCTTCCACGAGCTCGGGCTCGGCCGGCGCCGGGTGCTGTCCCGCGACGGGCGCGCCGAGGCGGCGCAGCGCTGGTACGACGGCGAGCACGGCCCCGGCGCGGAGAGCGCGAAGGCGTCGGCCGCGGGCTGCGGCAGTTGCGGGTTCTTCCTGCCGCTGCCGGGGGCCATGCGCCAGGTGTTCGGCGTCTGCGCCAACGGGTGGTCGCCGTCCGACGGCACGGTCGTCAGCGTCGACCACGGCTGCGGCGCACACAGCGAGACCGACGTCGAGGTGCGGCGCGAGCAGGTGCCGGCTCCCGTCGTCGACGACCAGGTCCTCGACGTCGTGCCGGTCGCCTGACCGGCGCGGTGCGCTCGCCCGGGTCCTCCGACGACGCCGGTCCCTCCGAGGACGCCGGTCGTCCCGACGGCTCCCGCCCCGAGGGCGACCCCGGACCCGCGGACCGGGACGACCCCTTCGGCTGCGCCCGACTGCGGTCGCGCACGCTCGCGGCCTGGACGGCCTCGCCCGACCGGCTGCGGGAGGACGCCAACGCGGAGGAGGAGCTCGCGCTCGGCGGGTACCGCGACCGCGTCGTCGTCGAGCTGGCGCAGAACGCCGCCGACGCCGCCGTCCGCGGCGGGGAGGCGGGGCGCGGGCGGCTGCTGCTGCGGCTCTCCTCCGCCGCTGACGGGGTCCCCGTGCTGCTCGCGGCGAGCGGCGGCGCACCGCTCGACGCCGCCGGCGTGCGGGCCCTGTCGGGCCTGCGCGCCTCGACCAAGCGCCCCGAGCCGGGCGCGGGCGACGGCCCCCCGCTGGAGGGCGTGGTCGGGCGCTTCGGCGTCGGCTTCACGGCCGTCCTAGGGGTGAGCGACGCGCCCGCGCTGCTGACGGCGGCGGGCGGCGTCGGCTTCGACCGGCGCCGGGCGGACGCCGCCGTCCACGGGGCCGCGTCCGCCGCCGGCGGTGAGCTCGCCGCCGAGGTCGCGCGCCGGGGCGGCTCGCTGCCGGTGCTGCGGACCCCCTTCGCGGTCGGCCCCGACGACGTGCCCGGGGGCGACGAGGCGGCCGCGCTGCTCGACCGGGGCTGGTCGACCGTCGTCGTCCTCCCGCTGCGCCCGGACGCCGTCGCCCCGGTCGGCGCGCTGCTCGACGCCGTCGACGACCTCCTCCTGCTGGCGCTGCCGGCGCTGGGCGAGGTCCGCGTGGAGCGGCCCGGCGTCGCCGACCGGGTGCTCCGTGACGTGGCCGACCGCTGGGTCGTGCTGCGCCGCAGCGGCACCCACGAGGCGGCGGCGCTCGCGGGGCGTCCCGCCGAGGAGCGCGCCGACCCCCGGTGGGCGCTGGCGTGGGCCCTGCCCCGGCGTCCTCCCGCGCCCTCCGACCCGCTCGCCGCGGCCCTGGGGCGGCTCGACGGCGGCGCCGGCCCCTCGGTCGGCGCGGGCGTCCTCCTGGCGCCGACGCCCACCGACGAGCCGCTGCCCTGGCCCGCCGTCTTCGTGGCCGGGCTGCCGCTCGAGCCGACCCGGCGCCACGTCGAGCCCGGCCCGGCGGCGGAGGCCGTCCTCGCCGCGGCCGGGGCGGCCTACGCCGACCTCCTCGCCCTCGTCGCGGCCGAGCGGGCCGACGCCGGCGGCGGGCGCGCGGGGGAGGGCGACGACGTCGCGGAGCCGCCGCGCCCCGCCGAGGACCCCGCCGACCGGCCCGGGCGCGCCGACGAGCCCCCGGCGCCGCCGGAGCTGCCCGACCCGCTCGACCTCGTGCCCGTCGGCCCGTCGGCGGGCTGGGTGGACGCCGCGCTGCGGAGGGCGCTCGAGCGCGTGCTGCCCGACGTCCCGCTGCTCGCGCCCGCGGCCGGCGGGACCCGCCTGCTGCCGGGCGCCCGCGCCCTCGCGCTCGAGGACGGCGGGGTCGAGCCCGACGCGGCGGCGCTGGCCGCCCTCGCCGTGGCCGAGCCCGCGCTCGTGGCCTCCCCGCGGCGGCACCGCGAGGCCCTGACGGCGATGGGCGTCGGGCGGCTGCCGCTCGCCGACCTCGTGGACGGCTGGCCCCTCCCGGCCCCGGGGGAGGACCTCACGGGCGCGGGCGAGGCCGGCCTCGCCGAGCCGACCGCGGAGGACGGGCAGGGCGGCGGGCTGCCCGGGTGGCGCGCCGTCGCCGGCGCCCTCGCGCCGCTGGCCCTCGACCAGCGCGCCCGCGAGGCCCTGTCGGCGCTGCCCGTCCCGCTCGTCGGCGGGCGCTGGGCACGGGGGGGCCGGGGCGCGCTCCTGGCCGGCCCCGCCGTCGACGCCCTCGCGGGCCCCGAGCCGGCCGACCGGGCGGTCGGGGCCCTGCTCGTCGAGCACGGGCTGCGGCTCGTCGACCCCCGCGCCGCCGAGGACCGGGCGGCGGCCGCGCTGCTGGAGCGGCTCGGCGCCGCGCCCGCGGGGGCCCGCACGCTCCTCGACGACCCCGCGACCGGGAGCGCCGTCCTCGCCGTCGCCGACGCCCTCGCCGAGGACGACCTCGACGCGCTCGTGCTCGGCCTGGGTCTCGCGGACGAGGATCACGACGGGGACGGCGGCGGGCCCGGCGACGCCGACCCGGACGACGTCGTCGACGCGCTCGCCGACGTCGTGCTCGGCTGGCTCGCCGACGACCTGCCCGACGACGCACCCGGCGACGGCCCTCGTGACGGTGGGGCGGACCCGTGGCCCGTGGGCGTGGTGGCGGGCGCCCGTGCCTGGCTGCTCGACCTCCCGCTGCGCGACGACGGCGACGAGCTCGCGCCCGCGGCGTCGCTCGTGGTGCCCGGCTCCCCGGCGGAGGCGGCGCTCGACCCCGAAGAGGTCGCGCCGGTCGCCACCGACCTGCTCGACCGCTGGCCGGCGGCCGTGCTGGCGGCGGCCGGCGTCACGGCGTCCGCCGGGCTCCTCGTGTGGGACGACGTCGACCTCGACGACCCGCCGGGGGCGCTGGCCGACGCCGCCCCGGAGTGGCTCGACCTCGTCCTCGACGCGCTCGACGGCGCGGGGGGCTGGGTCGCCGACGAGGTGGCCCTGGTGCGCGACCTCGACCTCGTGGTCGGCCCCGCGGTCGGCGCTGCGGTCGGCCCCGGGGACGTCCCGCTCGACGCCGCCGACGGCGTCGTCGCCCTGCTCGCCGCGGCCCTGGGCGACCCTCGTGCGGGCGGGCGGCTGCACCCGAGGCTGCGGCTGCGCGGACCGGCGGGGGAGACCCTCGAGGTGCCGTCGCCCACCGCCGTCGCCGTGGGGACCGCCCTCGTCGGCGACCGCTCGGCCACCTCGGACGGCCGCGCTCCCGGCCCCACGGCGGCGCCGGACGCCGACCCCGCCCTGCGGGCGCTCCTCGCGCCCGCCTCGGGGGCGGCCCGGGCGCTGCCGCCCGCCTGGGGCGCCGCCGCGGGCGTGGCGCGCGACTGGGCCGACCTCGGGGACCTGCGCGCCTGGGCGGCCGTGCTCGACCCGCTCGGTGACCCGGCGCCCGCCGACCTGCTCACCGCGTGGGCGGCGCTGGCGCACCGGGTCGGCCACGGGCCGCCGCTGGAGGGTGCGTCCGACGACCTCGAGCGCCTCGCCGCGGTCGACGGCGGACGGGCCGTGCGCCGCCCGGCCGAGGACGTCGTCGTCGTCGACGACCCCCTCCGCGCGGCGCACCCGGCGTGCGGGCCGGCGCTCGTCGTCCCGCGCGGAGGGGCGGAGGCCGTCGCGGACGCCCTCGGGCTGGGGCTCGCGACCGAGGAGGTGCCGGGCCGCGTCGACGGCGACGGGCGGGCGGTGCCGCTGCCCGACGACGTCCGCGCGCTCCTGCGGCTGGCCGGCGGGCCCGGCGTCGAGCGGGTGCGGCTCGCCCTGCACGACCGGCTCGTCGTCGACGGCGAGGCGGTCGACGCCTGGCTCGAGGACGCCGACGGCGCCGTCACCGCGCACGCGGTCGACGCCCGCGGCGCCGGGCGGGTCCTCGCCCTGGCGGCCGGGGCCTGGGGTGCGCGGTCGGCGCTCGCCGAGGCGCTGCTCGCCGCGGGCCTGCCCGCACCGGTGGGCTCGCCAGAGCCCTGGACGCTGCTCGTCGACGTGGCGCTGGACGGCCCCGGCGCCTGACGGCCCGCCGCCGGGGAGGACGAACCTCCGGTCACGGAGCGTCGCCGCAGGTCAGCGGGTCGGCGCTCCTGCAGCCGCGGGGTCCGTCCTCCCCGACGGCGCCCGAGGCGGGGCGTCAGTGCTCGTCGTCCTCCGCGGCGCGGGCCGCCTCGTGCGCCGGGCCGATCGAGGCGAGCAGGGGTGCCACCCACACGAGCATCACGCCGACGCTCCCGAGGCCCAGCAGGTCCTCGCCGCGGCCCGTCGCGAGCCACGCGACGCCGAGCAGCGCCAGCGCCGCGAGCGCCGCGAGGGAACCCCCTCGCACGAGCGGCCAGGCGGCGCGGTGGGCCGCGACCCAGGCCGCCTCCGAGCGCAGGGTCGTCCCCGTGCGGATGCCGACCCACGCGTTGCGCCCCCGCCGCTCGATCGCGTCGGGGCGCACGAGGCGCAGCACGAGCAGGATCGCCGCGGCGGTCACGGCCAGGACGAGGAGCCCGGCGAGCACGTCCACGTCCCCTCCGGTCGGTCGTCGGGCTGGTGGTCGGGGCGGTGGCAGGACCGCGTCGCCGCACAGCTACCTGCGCATCGGACCGCTGCTCGCCCCTGGTGCAAGATCGCCGGAGGTCAGGAGCCTCGGCGCCGCCGTGCGGCGGCGCCGCGCAGATCGGTGTGCGGTCAGCCGGTCGTGTCGGCGACGAGGGGCTCGAGGACGACGCCGGGCAGCTCGCGCACGACGCCGTTCATGCGCCACACGTCGGTGAAGACGGCGAGCAGGTCGCCGTCGCGGCGCTCGAGCACCTCCGTGCCGCGCTGCTGGGTGAGCGCCTGCACGTGCTCGCCCGTCGTCCGCCGGGCGACGCTGTAGGACAGCGGCTCCGTCCTGATGGGGCAGCTGAAGTCGCCCGCCATCCGGTGCGAGGCCACCTCGAGCTGCAGCGGGCCGACGGCCGCCAGCACGGGCGCCTGCTCGCCCCGCAGGTCCGAGCGCAGCACCTGGACGACGCCCTCGGCGTCGAGCTCGGCGATGCCCTTGTGGAACTGCTTGCTCCGCGAGAGGTCCGCCGGCCGCGCGACGACGAAGTGCTCCGGCGCGAACGAGGGGATCGGCGGGTACTCCACCGCCCCGCGCGCGTGCAGCGTGTCGCCCACCTCGATGCCGGAGGCGCCGACGAGCCCGACGACGTCGCCCGGCCAGCTCTCCTCGATGCTCGTCCGCGAGGCCCCCTGCAGGTGCTGCGCGTGCTTCGTCGTCAGCGTGCGGCCGGTGCGCGCGACCGTCAGCGGCGTCCCGCGCTCGAAGTGCCCCGAGCACACGCGGACGAGCGCCACGCGGTCGCGGTGCGCGCGGTCCGTGCCCGACTGGATCTTGAACACCTGGCCGGAGAAGCCCGTGTCGAGGGCCCGAGGGGCGCCGGCGACGTCGGGTCGCGGGGCGGGCGCCGGCGCGTGCTCGAGCAGCGTCTCGAGCAGGTGGTCGACGCCGAA
The DNA here is from genome assembly GCF_947499845.1 of uncultured Pseudokineococcus sp. Lineage (GTDB taxonomy): Bacteria > Actinomycetota > Actinomycetes > Actinomycetales > Quadrisphaeraceae > Pseudokineococcus. Next base: position 196,132 of record NZ_CANMPM010000002.1, on the reverse strand, counting down.
GTTCAGCACCGCCGCGGCGAAGAGCACCGGCGTCGTGCGTCCGGCGAGGAAGGCCTCCTCGTCGTGGTCGCCGTTCTCGACGGCGAGGAGCTCGGCCTCCTCGACGGCGGTCGTCCACGTCTCGCCCTCGCGCTCGAGGGCCTGCTCCGGCGACAGGTGCTCCTGCTCGGCGATCGTCGCCCCGCCCGGCGTGCGCGTGTAGCGCGTGTACCCGCCGGTGCGCCGGTCGACGACGCCGCGGAAGTCGCCCGCGACGCCCACCGGCCAGGTCAGCGGCGTCGGCGTCATGCCCGTGACCTGCGCGACCTCGTCCATGAGCTCGAGCGCTTCGCGCCCCGGGCGGTCCCACTTGTTGATGACCGTGAGCACCGGCAGGCCCCGGTGCTTGCAGACGTCGAAGAGCTTGCGCGTCTGCCGCTCCATGCCCCGCGCCGCGTCCACGAGCATGATCGCGCAGTCGACCGCCGCGAGGACCCGGTAGGTGTCCTCCGAGAAGTCCGCGTGCCCCGGGGTGTCCACGAGGTTCAGCACGTGCCCGTGGTGGTCCAGCTGCAGGACCGCCGACGAGATCGAGATGCCGCGCTGCTGCTCCATCTCCTGCCAGTCCGAGACGACGCCCGCGCGCCCGGCCTTGCCCTTCACGTGCCCCGCGCGCGTCACCGCGCCCGTGTGCAGCGCCAGCGCCTCCGTCAGCGTCGACTTCCCGGCGTCCGGGTGGCTGATGACGGCGAAGGTCCGCCGCACCGCCGCGTGGCGGCTCGGCGCGTCGGGCGCGTCCGCGGGGATCGCGGCCTCGGGCTCGGCGAGGGCAGGGGCGCTGGTGCTCATCACTCGTCCTGTCGTGGGTGGTCGCCCCCATCCTCCCCGACGACGGCGCTGTCCTCGTCCGGGCGTCCTCGCCTGCCGCGTCGGTCATCCGCCTCGGCTGGGTCCGCGGGTGGCGCCGCGGGCGCTCGGGCACTGGCCCGGCGCTCTTCGGCTGGGGCGCGCTGGGGTCGGGGCGCCGGCCTGACGTGCCAGCGGAGCCCGTGCCGCCACCCGCTCCTGCGTGGGTCCGGTGCGGGCGGGGTCGCACGGGATCGGGTCCGCGGGTGGTGGCGCGGGCGCTCGGGCACTGGCTCGGCGCGCTTCGGCTGGGGCGTGCTGGGGTCGGGGCGCCGGCCTGATGTGCCTGCCGCGCCCGCGCCGCCACCCGCTCCGGGCGCTCGTCACCAAGCGCTCCTGGTGCGTGTGCCCGGCTGTGCGAGTCGGCTCCCCCGCCTGCCCGCCCGGTCGAGTCGCCGCCCCGTCCGTCAGTGCAGGAGCGGGCGCACCTGCTCCCCGGCCCAGGCGGCGAAGCCCGCGGGGTCGGGGTCGTCGGCCGTCGGCTGGAGGACGACGACGTCGGCGCCCGCGTCGCCGAGGCGGCGGACGGCGTCGGCCACCTGCTCGGCGGTCCCGGCGGCGGCCACGTCGTCGGCGTCGGGGAGGTCCCACTCGGCGCGGCTGCGCGCCATCCGCTCGTGGGCGTCGGGGCCCGTCGCGGTGAGCAGGTAGGTGACGACGCGGTGGTGGTCCTCGCGGCCCGCGGCGGCGCGGCCGGCGTCGATGCGCTCGCGCGCGGCCCGCTGGCGCTCCGGGGTCGTGCCGGCCACGAGGACGGTGCCGTCGGCGGCGCGGCCGGAGAGCTCCAGCGTCTTCGCCCCCTCGGCGCCGGCGAGGACCCGCACGGGGCCGAGCGGCGACCAGTCGAGGCGGACGCCGTCGAGCTGCACGTAGCGGCCCGACGTCGTCACCTCCTCGCCCGCGAGCAGGCGGCGCAGCGCGTCGAGGTGCTCGCCGAGGAGGGTCAGCGGGGAGGCGGGCCTCGCGCCGACCTGCCCCATCCACGACTGCACGCCGTGGCCGACGACCATCTCGGCGCGGCCGGGGAAGGTGCGGTGCAGCACCGCCATCTCCATGGCGGCCAGCGCGACGTTGCGCAGCGGCACGGGCAGCAGGCCGACGCCGACCCGCACCCGCTCGGTCCACGCCAGGGCGGCGGCCGCGGTGGAGACGCCCGCCTCGCGGAAGCAGTCCTCCCACAGCCACAGCTCGTCGAGGCCGGAGGCGTCGGCCGCCAGCGCGACCTCGCGCAGGCGCTCGGGCGGGAGCTGGGGCAGGAAGACGGCGCCGAGGTCGGTCACGCGGCCCACCCTAGGGACGGCGGGGCCGGCCGGGCGGGAGCCGCCGGGTCAGCTGCTCGGCTCGGGGGCGGGGGCGGCCTCGCCGTCGGAGACCGCGGGCGCGGGAGAGGAGGCGGGCGCGGCGGTCGTGGACGGGCGCGCGGGACCGGCGGGCACCTCGCGGGCGGCCGCCCGCGCCTCGCGTCGGGCCCGGCGGACCGCGGTGCGGTGCTTGATCTCGCGGCGCTGCAGGTGCAGGAGGCCGACGAGCCCGAGGGCGAGGCCGGCGACGCAGCACCACACCCACCAGCCGCGGTCGTCGGCGAGCAGCGCGTCGCGCTGGACGAGCACGACGACGAGGGAGACCGCCCAGACCGCCGACCCGGCGAGCGCGGCGACCCGGTCGTCGGTCCGCGGCGCGGGCGGCGTCGGCCGCTCCTCCATGGGCAGGCGCGCGAACCTCACGGGGAGACGGTAGCGCCGGTGGAGCAGCCGCCCGCCGGGCGGGAATGCCCGTCGTCCCGGATGTCGTTAGCCCGGGTAATGACCTACGCTCACGACGTGCCCCAGCAGCTCCGCACCCGCCCCGCCGAGCGCGCCCCCGCGGGCGACGGCGGGACGGCGCGACGAAGCGCCCCCGGCACCGGCCCCTCCGTCCTCGCGGCCGACCTGCGCGTCGCGCTCATGCGCTCGGTGCGCCGCATCCGCGCCGAGCGCGCCGACGACGCCCTGCCCGACAGCCAGTACTCCGTCCTCGCGCTCTTGGAGCGCCTGGAGCCGATGACGCCCAGCGCGCTCGCCGAGGCCGAGCACGTGCAGCCGCCGTCGATGACGCGCTCGCTCGCCGCCCTGGTGGAGGCCGGCCTCGTCGCCCGCCGCCCGCACCCCGACGACCGCCGCCAGGTGCTCGTCGAGACGACGACCGCGGGCAGGGAGCTCCTGCAGGCCACCCGACGACGTCGCGACCAGTGGCTGACCAAGCGCCTCGCCGGGCTGACCCCCCACGAGCGCGCCGTCCTCGCCGAGGCGGCGCAGATCCTGCGGCGGGTGGTGGCCCCGTGAGCGCGACCTTCCGCTCCCTGCACATCCGCAACTACCGCATCTGGGCCGCCGGCGCCCTCGTCAGCAACGTCGGCACCTGGATGCAGCGCGTCGCCCAGGACTGGCTGGTCCTCCAGGTGCTGACGGCGGGCTCCGGTGTGGCCGTGGGCATCACCACCGGGCTGCAATTCCTGCCCATGCTCCTGCTGGGCCCCTACGCCGGCGTCGTCGCCGACCGCTTCGACAAGCGGAAGCTGCTCATGTGGACCCAGGGCCTCTCCGGCCTGTGGGGCCTCGTGCTGGGCCTGCTCGTCGTCACGCAGCAGGCTGAGCTGTGGCACGTGTACGCCCTCGCGACCCTCCTCGGGCTGACGACCGCCTTCGACGCCCCGGCGCGGCAGACCTTCGTCGCGGCGCTCGTGCCGCCCGACCACCTCGGCAACGCCATCGGCCTCAACAGCGCGTCCTTCAACGGCGCCCGGCTGATCGGCCCCGGCGTCGCCGGCCTGCTCATCGCCGCCTTCGGCACCGGTCCGGTCTTCCTCATCAACGCCGTGTCGTTCGCGGCGACGGTCGTCGCCGTCGGGTGCCTGCGGACCTCGGAGCTGCACTCCTTCCCGGCGGCCCGCAAGGGCAAGGGGCAGGTGCGCGAGGGGCTGCGGTACGTGCGCCGACGGCCCGACGTCGTCGTCATCCTCGTCGTCATCGGCACCGTCGGAACCCTCGGCATGAACTACCAGCTGACGACGGGGCTCGTCGCGACGCAGGTCTTCGACAAGGGCGCCACGGAGTACGGCGTCCTGGGGTCCATCCTCGCCATCGGATCGCTGTCGGGCGCCCTGCTCGCCGCGCGGCGGGACGTGCCGCGCCTGCGGCTCGTCTTCGGGGCGGCGGGCGCCTTCGGCGTCGCCTCGCTCGTGGCCGCGAGCATGCCGACGTACACCTCCTTCGCCCTCTCGCTCATCCCCGTCGGCCTGTCGAGCCTGACGATGATGACGGCCGCCAACACCTACGTGCAGTCGACGACGGACCCGGCCATGCGCGGCCGGGTGATGGCGCTCTACATGATGATCTTCATGGGCGGCACGCCCATCGGGTCGCCGCTCATCGGGCTCGTCGGCGACGTCTTCGGCGCGCGGTGGACGATCTACGTCGGCGGCATCTCGGCGCTGGTCGCCGTCGCCGGCGCCGTGCTCTGGGTGCAGCGCCGCGACCACCTGCGCATCCGGTACTCGCTGCGCGAGCAGCCGCACCTGCAGGTGCTGCACCCCGACGAGGGCGCCGCGGCCCGCGAGTCCCTCGACGCCGCCGGCGGCCGCGCGTCCCGCAGCGCCGCCTGAACCGCCGGCTCCGGCGCACCCCCCGAGGGCGACGTGTGGCCATGTCGCCCTGGTGAGGCGCTCCGGAGGGGCGACGTGTGGCCATGTCGCCCTCGCGCCCGGCCCGTAGAGCGATATGGCCACACATCGCCCTCACGGGGGACGGGTGCGGGGCGATATGGCCACACGTCGCCCTCCTGGTGGTGGGTGTAGGGCGATATGGCCACACGTCGCCCTCCCGGGCCGGGGGGCGTGGGGGCGACGCGCCGGCGCCGGCCCTGGGGTGCGCGGCGGGGACGAGCGGACGAGGGTGCCCGCATGACGACGACCACGGTCCCCGGCCCCGACGGCGACAGCGCCACGGGCATGCCGGCGTACGTCTCGACGCCGCCGGCGACGCGGCGCGACCCGGGGCCGTGGCCGGGCGTCGTCGTCGTCCACGACGCGTTCGGCATGTCCGACGACATGCGCGACCAGGCCGACTGGCTCGCCGCCGCCGGGTACGTCGCGATGCTCCCCGACCTCTACGCGAAGGACGGGCGCACGCAGGGCTGGGGGCGGGTGCCGTGCGTCGCGCGCACGCTGCAGCAGGTGAGCCGCGGCGAGGGGCCCGCCTTCGCGCGGATCGAGGCGGCGCGGGCCGCGCTCGCCGCGCGCGAGGACTGCACCGGCACCGTGGGCGTCATCGGGTTCTGCATGGGCGGCGGGTTCGCGCTCCTGCTCGCCGGGCGCCCGGGGTGGTCGGCGGCGTCGGTCAACTACGGGATCCTCCCGGACGACGACGCCGCCCTCGACCGCGCCGTCGAGGGGGCGTGCCCGGTCGTCGCCAGCTTCGGCGGGAAGGACAAGATGCTCGCAGGGGGCGCCGCCCGGGTCGCCGCGGCGCTCGACCGCGCCGGCGTCCCGCACGACGTGCACGAGTACGCCGACGCGCAGCACGGCTTCATCACGCGGACGGCGGACACCTCGCCGCTCGTGCCGCTCATGCGCCGGGTCATGGGCCTCTCGCACGACCACGAGGCCTCCGCCGACGCGCGGCGCCGCATCCTCGCCTTCTTCGACGTCCACCTGCGCGACGGCGGTACCGGAGCAGGTGCCGAGCCGTCGGAGGTCGCCGCCGACGACGCGTCGGGCGCACCGGCGAGCGCGGACGTCGTGGCCGAGGCGGGCTCCGACGACGCGCCGTCCGCAGCGGGGGAGGCGCCCGTCGGCTGGATCGGCGCCGCCCGGCCGGGCACGACCCGCGTGGGCCGGGCCGCCGGGGACATCACCTCCGACTGACCGCACCGCCGCCGCACTCCGTCGACAGATCGCCGTCCGAGGACGCTCAGGGCGGCACGTCGTCGACGCGACGCCGTGAGGAGGGGTGCTGAGGGGGCACGTCGTCGAGACATCGCCGTGAGGGGGTGCGCTGCGGGGCGCTTCGTCGGCAGGACGCCGGGGGAGCGGCCCCGGGCGCTCAGCGGCCGAGGAGCGGCGCCGCGGCGAGGGCGTCGACGAGCCAGGGCCAGACGAGGAAGACCGTCGGCAGCACGAGCACGGCGACCGCGAGGGACAGGACGCCGGCGCGCAGGCGCGACGACGTCGGCGCGGCCCCGCGCAGGCGCTCGAGCCGCCGGTCGCGGTCGGCGGCCTCCCCGGCGGGCGGGCCGTCGGTCGCGGTGGTCGCGAGGTCGCCGGTGGACGTCATCGTCACGAGCGCCTCGCGCAGCGGCCCCGCCCCGGAGCGGGCGCGCGCGACGTCGTCCGCCGCCATCTCGAGCAGCAGGTGGACGGCGTCGAGGGCGGTGCGGCTGCGCAGCGGCGCGGGGACGGCGCGGTGGACGGCCGTGAAGGACTCGAGGACGAGGTCGTGCCGGGCGCGCAGGTGCGCCTGCTCGTGCGCGATGACGGCGCGGACCTGGTCGCTGCTCAGGGCGTCGAGCGCGGCCCCGCTGACGACGACGCGCGGCGAGCGGCCCGGCAGGCAGTAGGCGAGCGGCAGGGGCCCGTCGAGGACGCGGAGCGGCGCGGCGCCCGGGGTCTCGAGGTCGGCGTGCTGCTCGGCGCGGTCGAGGAGGTCGACGAGCTGGGCGTGCCGCGCCCGCCGCCGCCGCGAGTGCACCATGACGCCGGCCAGCGACACGAGCAGGCGGGCGGTGATGAGCGCGGCGACGAGCAGGGCTCCCACGAGCGCCCAGGCCTCGACGTCCGGCCCGGTGTCGAGCGCCCGGACGAGCTCCTCGGGGCCGACGAGCACGACGCCGACCGCCGACAGGACCGAGGCGAGGGTCACGGCCTGCCACAGCAGGACGGACGCGCGCGGCACCCTCGCCGTCCACCGGGCGCGCGCCAGGGCCTCGGGGACGAGCAGCGACAGCGCGAGGCCGAGGGCGCCCAGCGCGATCGACGTCACGCGCGCGCGGCCGGGCTCAGGCGGGGCGGGAGGCCTCGAGGGCCGCGCGCAGCGCGGCGGCCCCCTCGGGCCCGACCCGGCCGACGAAGTGCACGAGCGCGGCGTCGCGCGCGGCGTCGTCGGGCGCGGCCCCGAGAGCGTCGAGCATGAGCGCCGCCGTCATCTCCTCGCGGGTCTGCACGGGGGCGTAGCGGTAGGCGCGGTCGGCTCGCTCCTGGCGGACGACGCCCTTCTTCGCCAGGCGGTCGAGCACCGTCATCACGGTCGTGTAGGCGAGGGAGCGTCCGGCGCTGAGGCTCTCGTGCACCTGGCGCACCGTCATCGGCTCGCGCGCGCCCCACAGCTGCGCCATGACCTCGCGCTCGAGGTCTCCCAGTCCCGTCCCGGCCATCGGGCGAGCGTACCGCCGCCATGAGGCTGACGACGACCGCTCGTCGTACGCCGCACCCCGTACGCAAGCCGACGTACGACGGTGCGTAGTATCTACGGCGAGCGTCGTAGAGGGCGCTCGGGACTCCCCCGACGGGCAGGACGGACCGGCCATGGCGCTCGACGTGCTCGACATCACGCGGCTGCAGTTCGCGGTCGTGACGATCTACCACTACCTGTTCGTGCCGCTGTCGATCACGCTCGCCGCGGTGACGGCCGGGCTGCACACGGCCTGGCACCGGACGGGGCGCGAGCGGTACCGCCGCCTCACGCTGCTCGTCGGCAAGCTGCTCCTCGTCACCTTCGCGGTCGGCGTCGTCACGGGGCTCGTGCAGGAGTTCCAGTTCGGCCTGGGCTGGAGCGACTTCGCCCGCGCCTACGGCGACGTCTTCGGGCCCACGCTGGCCATCGAGGGGATGCTCGCCTTCTTCCTCGAGGCGACCTTCCTCGGGCTCTGGTACTTCGGCTGGGACCGCCTGCCGCGGCGCCTGCACCTCGCGACGATCTGGGTCGTCGCCGTCGGGACCCTCATCTCGGCGTTCGTCATCCTCGCGGCCAACGCCTTCATGCAGAACCCGGTGGCCTACACCTGGGACGCCGAGCGCGGCCGGGCCCGCCTCGACTCCTTCCTCGGCCTCATGACCAACCCCGTGAACCTCGCGGCGTTCCCGCACACGATCGCCGGCGCGGCCATGCTCGGCGGCGCCCTGCTCCTCGCCGTCGGCGCCTGGCGCCGCTGGGTGCACGTGCCGACGGCCTCCGGCCTCGGCGAGCCGGGCGAGCCCGAGGACGGCGACGACCACGAGCAGCGGCTCGCCTTCGGCACCCTCGCCCGGGTCGGCGCCTGGCTCACGCTCTCCGGCGGCGCCCTCACGGCGCTGACGGGCGACGTCCTCGGCAAGGTCATGACGCAGGTGCAGCCCATGAAGATGGCGGCCGCCGAGGCCCTCTACACGACGACGGCCGGCGCCCCCTTCTCGATCTTCGCCATCGGTCGGCCGGGGGGCGGCGAGCCGTTCTTCAGCCTCGACGTCCCGTACCTGCTGTCGGTCCTCGCCGTGGGCGACCCGACGGCGATCGTCCAGGGCATCGACGACCTCCAGGCCCAGTACGCCGCGCAGTTCGGCCCGGGCGACTACGCGCCCGTCGTGTGGATGGCCTACTGGTCCTTCCGCGCCATGATCGGCATCGGGATGGCCGCCGCGGCGATCGCCGCCGCCTACCTCTGGGCGACCCGGCGCGGGCGCCAGCTCCCCGTCGGGAACCGATGGGTGCGCCGCGCGCTGCGCCTCCTGCCGGTGCTGCCCCTGCTGCCCGCCGCCGCCGGCACCTTCGGCTGGGTCTTCACCGAGACGGCCCGCCAGCCGTGGCTCGCCTTCGGGCTCACCCGCACCGAGGACGGGATCTCGCCGGGCCTCACCGCCGGCGAGGCGCTCGCCGCGCTCGCTGCCTTCACGGTCGTCTACGGCGTCATCGCCGTCGTGTGGACCCGTCTCGTGCTCCACATCACGCGGCAGGACCTCGACACCGGCGCCCTCTCCGGCGGCGAGCGGGACGACGCCGACGGCCACGGCGGCGACGGCCACGGCGGCGACGAGCCGGCCGCCGACGGCGAGGGCGCGCCGGGCGGCCGCCGCCAGGGCGACCTCGCGCCCAGCTACTGACCCCCCCTGCTGACCCCTCACCGCTGACCCGCCTCGAGCTCGGAGACCGCCGTGGACCTCGTCACCGTCTGGTTCGCCCTCGTCGTGCTGTGCTGGGTGCTCTTCTTCGTCCTCGAGGGCTTCGACTTCGGCGTCGGCGCGCTCGCCCCCCTGCTGGGCCGGGACGACCACGAGCGCTCGGCGGCCGTCCGCACCATCGGCCCGTTCTGGGACGGCAACGAGGTGTGGCTCGTCGCGGCCGTCGGCGTCACCTTCGCCGCCTTCCCCGACTGGTACGCGGCGCTCATGTCCGGACTCTTCCTGCCCTTCGTGCTCGTCCTGCTCCTGCTGGCGGGCCGCGGCGTCGCGCTGGAGTTCCGCGGCAAGCACGCCGGCGCCGCGTGGCGCCGGCGGTGCGACGCGTGGCTCGCCGCGACGTCGCTCGGCGTCGTCGCCCTCTTCGGCGCGCTCCTCACCGTCCTCGCCCGCGGCCTCGCGCTCGGGGCCGACGGCGAGGTGACGTCCGCGGGGGGCCTCGGGGCGGGCTTCGCGCGGACCCTCGCGCCGCTCGCCTCGTGGGAGGCGCTGGCCGGTGCCGTGGTCGCCGTCAGCGCGGCGCTGCTGCTCGGCGCCACCTTCATCGGCCTGCGGACGACGGGGCCGCTCCGGGTGCGGGCGCGGCGCACGGCGGTCGTCGTCGCGGGCGTCGGCGCGGGTGCGCTGACCGTCGTCGCCCTGGTGACGGCTCTCGTCGGCAGCGGGCCTGCCGTCCTCGAGACCGGCGCCGCCGCGGTGCTCGCCGTGGTCGCGCTGCTCGTGGCCCGGCGCCGCGAGGCCGCCGCCTTCGCGGGCACGGCCGTCGTCGTCGCCGCCGGCGTCATCGCGGCGCTGACGGCGCAGATCGCCGACGGCGTCGTCCTCGCCAGCACGCTCGACCCGGCGTGGTCGCTGACCCTCGCCTCGGCGTCGGCCACGGACTCGGCTCTCCGGCTCATCAGCTGGGCCGGGGTGCTCGTCCTGCCGGGAGTCGTGGCCTACCAGGCCTTCTCGTACTGGGTGCTCCGCCAGCGCGTGGCCAGCGAGCGGGTGGCGACGTGAGCGGCGGCGCCGAGGGCGCTGCCGGACCCGCGGCCCGTCGTCGGCCGCGCGGCCCGGTCGACCCGCGGCTGCTGCGGCAGGCGCCGGGCGCCCGTCCGTGGGTGGCGGCCGTCGTCGTCGCGTCGGCGCTGCAGGCGCTCGTCACGGTCGCGCTGGCGGGCGTCCTCGCGGGGCTCGTCACCGCGCTCGTCGCCCTGGCGGACCCGGGGCGAGCGGGGGAGCGGCCCGCCCTGGGCGTCGACGGCTGGCTCGCCCTGCTCGCCGCCGGGCTCCTGCTGCGGGCGGTGCTCTCCTGGGCCGAGCGGGTGCTGACGACGCGGACCGGGGCGGTCGCCGTCGACGAGGTGCGGCGGGCCGTCCTCGCGGCGGTGGTCCGGCGCGGCCCCGCGTGGGTGGCGCAGCACGGGCCGTCGCGGCTCGGTGCGCTGCTCACGGGCGGCGTCGACGCGCTGCGGCCGTGGTTCGACGGGTACCTGCCCTCGCTCGTCGTCGCGGCCGTCGTGCCGCCGCTCGTCGTGCTCGCCATGCTGCTCGTGGACCCGGCGTCCGCGCTCGTCGTGCTCGTCACGCTGCCGCTCGTCCCGGTGTTCGCCGCCCTCGTCGGGTGGGCGACCGCCGAGCGCGCGCAGCAGCGGTGGGAGGCGACGCAGCGCCTGGCCGGGCACTTCCTCGACGTCGTCCAGGGGCTGCCGACGCTGCGGCTCTTCAGTCGCGCGCAGCGCCAGGTCGCCGTCGTCGCGGACATGACGCGCCGGCAGGCCGCCGAGACGACGCGGGTGCTGCGCCTCGCCTTCCTGTCCTCGACGGCGCTCGACCTCGTCGGGACGCTGTCCGTCGGCCTCGTCGCCGTCGAGGCGGGCCTGCGGGTCGCCGCCGGCTCGATGGACCTCCTGCCCGCCCTCCTCGTCATCCTCCTCGCGCCGGAGGCCTACCGGCCGCTGCGCGAGGTGGGCGCCCGCTTCCACGCCGCCGCCGACGCGACCGCCGTCGTCGACGAGGTGGATGCGGTGCTCGCGGGCGGGGGCGCCGCCTTGGCACGCCCCGCTCCGGTGACGGGCGAGCCGTCGCTCGCCGCCGCGGGCGTCCGCGTGCGGCACCCCGGCGCCGTCGTCGACGCGCTCGACCTGCCGCACCTCGCCGTGCGTGCCGGCGAGCTCGTCGCGCTGCGCGGCCCCTCGGGCGCCGGCAAGACGACGGCGCTGCGGGTGCTCGCCGGGGTCCAGCCGGTGGTCGCCGGCTCGGTCGCCGTCGGCGGTCCTGCCGCCGGAGGCGGAGGTGGTGTCGGGGGCGGGGTCGTCCACGTCCCGCAGCGGCCGACGCTGCCGCACGCGCGCACCGTCGCCGACGCCCTCGCGCCCCTCGCCACGGACGACGAGCGCTGGGCGGCCCTCGCCGACGTCCGCCTCGCCGCCGAGGTCGCCGCCCTGCCGGAGGGCCTCGCGACGCCGCTCGGCGAGGGCGGCGCGGGCCTGTCGTCCGGGCAGCGCCAGCGCCTGGCGCTCGCCCGCGCGCTGGCGCTCGCGGCCCGGCGCCCCGTCGTGCTGCTGCTCGACGAGCCGACCGCCCACCTCGACGCCGACGCCGAGGCCGTCGTCGTCGCGCGCCTGCACGAGGCCGCCACCCGCGGCTGCGCGGTGCTCGTCGTCTCGCACCGCCGTGCCCTGCTCGCCGCCGTCGACCGCGCTGTCGACGTCGTCGCCCCCACCCCGCACTCTGTCGACACATCGCCCTCGGGGGGTGCCTCTTCCGGGCACTTCGTCGACACCTCGCCTTCGCGGGGTGCCTCTTCCGGGCACTTCGTCGACACCTCGCCGTCCGGGACCCCGTCCCGGCGACACGGTGTCGACGAGGTGCGGGGGACGACCGCTGCGGCCGGTGGGCGCGCAGGGCGGGTCTGGCGCTGGGCCTCGGGCCGGCCGGGCACCGCCGTCGCGCTCGGGGCGTCGTCGTGGGTGTCCGGGCTCGTGCTCACCGGCGCGGCCGCGTGGCTCCTCGTCCGGGCGTCGGACCTGCCGCCCGTGCTGAGCCTGTCGACGGCGGTCGTCCTCGTCCGCGGGTCCGCCGTCGCGCGGCCGCTGCTGCGCTACCTCGAGCGTCTCGTCAGCCACGAGGTCGCCTTCGCCCGCCTCGGCGCGTGGCGCTCGCAGGTCTACGCGGCGCTCGTGCCGCGCGTGCCCGGGCCCGGGCCGCAGCGGCGGGGGGCGCTGCTCGCCCGCGTGGTCGACGACGTCGACGCCCGGGTCGACGGCCTCCTGCGCGGGCGGCTGCCGGCGCTCGCGGCGGCCGTGCCGCTCGTCGTCGTGGTCGGCGTCGCGACGGCGCTCGCGCCCGCGGCGGGGGCCGCGGTCCTCGTCGGGATCCTGCTCGCCGCCGTCGTCTCACCGCTCGTGGCAGACCGCATGGCGGGTCGGCGCGAGGCCGCCGTCGCCGGGGCGCGCGCCGAGGTCGTCGACGCCGTCACCGAGACGCTCGACGGCGCCGAGGAGCTCGCCGTCCGCGGCGAGGCCACGGCGCTCGCGCTCCCCGCGCGCCGCAGCGCCGCGCTCGCCGCGGCCGAGGCCCGCAGCGCCCGGGAGGCGGGCCTCGCGACGGCGCTCGGCCACGCCGGCGTGGGGGCGGCCGTCGTCGGCGTCGCGGCCGCCGTGGCCGCGGCGCTGCGCGACGGCGCCCTCGGCGTCGAGGCCGCCGCCGTCCTCGTGCTCGTCGTCCTCGCGCTCACCGAGCCCGCCCAGCAGCTCGTCGACGCCGCGCTCGCGGCCCGGCGCGCGCGCCAGGCCCGGGCCCGGCTCGACGCGCTCGCGACGGCGCCCGTCGTCGTCGCGGAACCGACGTCACCTGCCCCGCTGCCGGTCTCGTCCGCGCTGGAGGTGCGGGGCCTCGTCGCCGGCTGGGACCCGGCGCGCCCCGCGGCACTGGACGGCCTCGACCTCGACGTCCCCGACGGCGGCCGCGTCGCGCTCCTCGGCCCGTCGGGCTCGGGCAAGTCGACGCTCGTCGCCGTCCTCACCCGCCTGCTCGACGCGCGCGCGGGCGCGGTGCGGCTCGGCGGCGTCGACGTCCGCGCGCTGGCCGGGGACGACGTCCGCCGCCGCGTCGCGGTCGTCGGCGACCACGGCGACCACCTCTTCGCCTCGACCGTGCGGGAGAACCTCCGGCTCGCCCGCCCCGCCGCGACGGACGCCGAGCTCGTCGCCGTCCTCGAGCGGGTCCGGCTGGGGGAGTGGCTCTCCCGCCTGCCCGCGGGGCTCGGGACGTGGCTCGGCGAGGGCGTCGTCTCGGGGGGCGAGCGCCGTCGTCTCGCCGCGGCGCGGGCCCTCCTCGTCGACCCGGCGGTGCTCGTCCTCGACGAGCCCACCGAGGGCCTCGACGAGCCGACCGCCGAGGCCCTCGTGGCCGACCTGCTCGACGCCGCCTCCGGTCGCGGCGTCCTGCTGCTCACCCACCGGCCCGAGGGGCTCGACCGGGTCGACGTCGTCCACCGCCTCGGCGCCGGGGCGCTGGCCGCCCTCCCCTGACGAAGAAGGGCTACGAAGTCCGTCTCCGGCGCCTCTGGCGGGGGAAAAAGGCTACGAACTCCGTCCCGGAGGCCCTCTTGAGCGGAGAAGGGCTACGAAGTCCGAGGAGAGGGTCCGAGGCGGCGGAGCGTCAGTCGACGATCGCGCCGGGGTTCATCTGCCCCTGCGGGTCCACCGCGGCGAAGAGCTCGCCGAGCATCGCGCGCCCGGCGGGGGAGATGTCCTCCGCGAGCCACTGCGCGTGCTCGGTGCCGACGGCGTGGTGGTGCGAGAGGGTGCCGCCGGCGTCGACGAAGGCCTGCTGGACGGCGCCCTTGACGACGTCGTACTCCACGAGCGGCGTCTCGCTCACCTGCTGGAACGCGAAGGTGAAGTACAGGCACGCGCCGCCGTGGTAGCTGTGCGACAGGTGGCACATGATCCAGCCCTTGACGCCCACGCGGGCGAAGGCGCGGTCGGCCTGCTCGCGCACGTGGCGGTACAGCGGCAGGAGGGTCGACCAGGACGCCGCGGTGTCCGAGACGTCGGCGAGGGCGCCGCGGTCGAGGATGTAGTCGCGGATGTAGGGCGTGTCGAACTTCTTCTGGTCGTAGAGCGTGCCCGGGCCCTTGCCGACGACGATCCCGCCGTGGGCCTTGACGATCTTCTTCACGATCGCCTGGTTGGCCTTGACCGCGTCGGCGCCGCCCTCGAAGCCGACGAAGGACAGGCAGATCGCGTCGAGGTCCCACCCGCGGCGCTTCAGCACGGTCTTGAGCCCGGAGCTGACGAGGTGGGAGACGCCGCGGCTGCGCTTGCCGGTGGCGAAGGAGAACGCCGTCTCGTTCGCGTCCGACACCCGCGTGAGCACGGTGGAGGCGTCGCTCGCGGCGATGTCGCGCATGGCGGCCAGGCCCGCCTCGAACGAGGGGTAGAAGTAGCCCAGGATCTGCCGGTTCTCGGGCAGTCGGTGGACCTGCACCCACGCCTCGGTGATGACGCCGAGGCGCCCCTCGGAGCCGATGAGCATGTCGCGGACGCTCGGGCCCGTGGCCTCGCTCGGCACCGGGCGGGTGGCGACGGTGCGGCCCGGCTGGACGACGCGGAGCGCGCGGGTGAGGTCGGCGATGTCGCCGTACTTGTCGGACTGCGCCCCGGACGAGCGCGTGGCGATCCAGCCGCCGAGCGTCGAGTGCGTGAAGGAGTCGGGGACGTGGCCCATCGTCCAGCCGCGCGCGCCGAGCTGGTCCTCGAGGTCGGGGCCGAGGACGCCGGCCTGCACGCGCGCCAGGCGCGAGTGCTCGTCGACCTCGAGCACCCGGTTCATCCGGCCCAGGTCGAGGGAGACGACGGGGCGCTGCTCGTCGGCGCGCGGGTGCAGGCTGCCGGAGATGCTGCTGCCGCCGCCGAAGGGGATGAGCACGGCGCCGGCGTCCGCCACGGCGTCGACGACGGCGCGGACGGCGTCCTCGTCCCCGGGGTAGACGACGACGTCGGGCGTGCGGGGCAGGTCGCCCGCGCGCAGGCGCAGCAGGTCGCGCAGGCTCTTGCCGTAGGTGTGGACGACGCGCTCCATGGCGCCGGTGTGCACGTGGCCGTCGCCGGCCGCCGTCCGCAGCGCCGCGAGCAGCTCCTCGGGGGCGCGGCTGTCCGGCACCGGCAGCTCGTCGAAGTCGAGCGCGGGGCGGCCCGGGGTGTCGAGGTCGACGCCGACCTTCTCGAGGACGAAGGGCTGCAGCTTCGGCTTGTCGCGGTGGTCGAAGCTGACGCCCTCGCGGCCCCAGCCCCACCACTTCATGTGCTGGACGCCGCTGCCGCCGTCGCCCTCCCGGGCGTCCTGCGCGGCCTGGTCGGTGCGCGGCGAGCGCCCGGGGGCGTCGAGGGGGGTGGTCTGCGGCGCCGCGTCGTCCATGGGGCTCATGATGCCCCCGCGCCGGGGCGCCCCTCGTCGCGGCCCGGGTCGGGCGCCGTCGAGGCGTCGTCCGGGTCACCGGAGGCCTCACCCTGCGGAGGGAGGGACGCCTCCGCAGGGTCGGCGGCTCGCCGCGCCTCGGTCTCGACGACGGCGACGACGCCCGGGCCGCCCTCGCCCTCGCCGTCGGCCTCGTCCTGCCCGTGCACGAGCCGCTCGACCGCGAGCGCCACCCGCTGGGTGAGGGCTCGGGCGTTCTCGCCCTCGCGCGGGTGCAGCGGCTCGCCGACGACGACCCGCACGGGCGGGCGCCCGGGCAGCGGCCAGCTGCGCCCGCGCGGCATCGCGGCGTAGGCCCCCACGAGGCCGACCGGCACGACCGGGACGCCGCGCGTGACGGCGAGGGCGGCGGCGCCGACCTTGAAGGGGGCCATGGAGCCGTCGCGCGAGCGGGTGCCCTCGGGGAAGAGGAGCAGGGGCACGCCCTCGTCGAGCAGCTGGGCGGCGAGGCCGCGGTGGCTGCCCCGCGTGCCCCCGCGGTCGACGGGGAAGGCGTTGAAGACGAGGCCCGTGATGCGCGCGCGCCACCGCGCGTCGAAGAAGTAGTCGGCCGCCGCGGCGACGGCGAGCCGCTGGCTCACGCGCGGCGGCAGCGCCCCGAGGACGAGCGGCGCGTCGAGGTGGCTCGAGTGGTTGGCGACGACGACGAAGGGCGTCGGCAGGTCGCGGACCCGCTCGGCGCCCTCGACCTCGACGGAGACCACCGACCGCACGAGCGGGCGGAGGACGAGGCGCTGGAGGACGAAGCGGGCGCCGTCCACCGCCCACGCTGCGGTGCGGGACATGTCGGGCAGCCTACGGACCGGGGCCGCGGCCGCCCCCCGCGCCGAGCCCTGCTCGGCGCAGGCCGCTCCGGCGCGCGAGGCCCGCTCGGCGCGGCGCACGGCCATGCGGGCCCGCGCGGCGCCGCCGGGGGCGGGGCTGCGACGTCGGCCGTGGCGACCGCTCGGGCCGGGGCCCCTCACGACAGGGCCTCCACGACCCAGTCGACGCACGCCGTGAGGGCCTGCACGTCGGCGGGCTCGACGGCGGGGAACATGCCGACGCGCAGCTGGTCGGGCCCGAGCGCGCGGTAGGGGTCGACGTCGACGACGCCGTTGGCGCGCAGCACCGCGCGCACGGCCGTGGCGTCGACCGGCGCGACCACGTCGACCGTGCCGACGACCGGGGAGCGGTGCGCCGGGTCGGCCACGAAGGGCCGGGCCCACTCCCGCTCCTGCGCCCACGCGTAGAGGTGGCCGCTGGAGGCCGCCGTGCGCTCGGCGGCCCAGGCGAGGCCGCCCTGCTCGAGCAGCCACTCGAGCTGGTCGACGAGGAGGGCGAGGGTGACGACGGCCGGCGTGTTGAGCGTCTGCTCCTTGCGGCTCGCCTCGAGGGCCAGCGGGAAGGACAGGGACGCCGGCGTCCAGCGGCCGAGCGCCGCGACCTCCTCGGCCCGCGCCAGCGCGGCGGGGGAGCAGACGGCGAGCCACAGCCCGCCGTCGGAGGCCAGCGTCTTCTGCGGGGCCAGGTAGTAGACGTCGGTCTCGGCCAGGTCGACGGGCACGCCGCCGGCGGCCGACGTCGCGTCGACGACGACGAGCGCGTCGTCGTCGGCGCCCGCCGGCCGGACCACGGGGGCCACGACGCCGGTGGACGTCTCGTTGTGGGCGTAGGCGTACGTGTCGACGCCCGCGCGGACCTCCGGGACGGCGAGCGACCCGTGGGGCGCCCGGACGACGTCGGGCTCAGCGAGGAACGGGGCGGCGGCGAGGGCGGTGGCGAGCTTGGCCGTGAACTCGCCGTAGACGCAGGCCTGCGCGCGCTCGCGGACGAGCCCGACGGTGAGGACGTCCCAGAAGAGCGTCGACCCGCCGTTCCCGAGGACGACCTCGTGCCCGTCGGGGGCGCCCAGCAGCGCGGCGAGGCCCTCGCGGGCGCGGCGGACGAGGTCCTTGACGGGCGCCTGCCGGTGCGAGGTGCCGACGACGGTCCGCGCGATCCCGGTGAGCGCCGCGACCTGCGCCGGGCGGACCTTGCTCGGCCCCGACCCGAAGCGGCCGTCGGCGGGCAGCAGCTCCGCGGGGATGCGCAGGTCGGGCGCGCGCACGCCGGCCGGGGTGGTCACGGCGGGCATCTTGGCGCACGCGCGGCGCGACGGCGGGGTCGTGTCCGCCCGCGTGCGCGTCGGCGGGGTGGATCGGACACCCGGGCGGGGGAGCGGTGTGCTGAGGACGCGGTGGGCCGCGTCCTCAGCACACCGCTCCTCGCGGTCAGTCAGCGACAGGTGACGGGGCCTCGCGCTCGGCCGCCGACGCCTCGAGAGCCGCTGCCACCGCCTCGAACTCGGCCAGCGCCGCGGTGAGGTCCTCGACGATCTCGCGGGCGATGACCTCGGGCGCGGGCAGCGCGTCGAGGTCCTCGAGCGAGGCGTCGCGCAGCCAGGTGATGTCGAGGTTGGCCTTGTCGCGCGCCACGAGCTCGTCGTGGGCGAAGGAGCGGAAGCGCGCGCTCTCCTCGCGCTCCGCCCGCGGTCGTCCGGGCTTGTAGGACTCGACGAAGTCGTCGAGGTGGCGCCGCAGCGGGTTCTGCTTGAGCGTGAAGTGCTGGTTGGTCCGCAGGTCGTAGACCCACAGCCGCTCGGTCCACGGCCGCTCGTCGCTGCGCGCCTGCCGCTTGTCGAAGAAGAGCACGTTCGCCTTGACGCCCTGCGCGTCGGATGCCCGTCGGCAGCCGCAGCATCGTGTGGAGGTCGAAGTCGCGCACCAGGCGTCGTCGCAGCACCTCGCCGGCGCCGCCCTCGAAGAGCACGTTGTCGGGGAGGACGACGGCGGCACGCCCGTCGATCTCGAGCAGGCTCATGATGTGCTGCACGAAGTTGAGCTGCTTGTTCGACGTCGTCGCCACGAAGTCCTGGCGCTCGATCTCCCGGTCCTCCCGCACCTCGCGGCCGTCCGCGCCGACCATGGTCAGAGACGACTTCCGCCCGAAGGGCGGGTTCGAGAGGACGACGGTCGCGCGTCTCGACGGCGGTGCGATGAGCGAGTCGCGGACGTCGACCGGGCTCTTTCCGCCGAGCTTGCCGATGCCGTGCAGCAGCAGGTTCATGGCCGCCAGGCGTGCGGTGCCGTCGACCAGCTCCGTGCCGAAGACGAGTGTCTCGTCCAGATGCTTGCGCTGCGGCGGCGTGTAGTCCCGGGACGCCGGCGCCTGAGCGACGTGCTCGTGGGCGGCGAGCAGGAAGCCGCCGGTCCCGGCCGCAGGGTCGATGACCGTGTCGGTGACGGTCGGGTCGACGCAGTCGACGACGGCCTCGATGAGCGGCCGTGGGGTGAAGTACTGCCCAGCACCGGACTTCACGTCCTCGGCGCCACGGGAGAGCAGCTCCTCGTACGCGTCGCCCTTGATGTCGGTGCCGGTGCCCGACCACGCCTCCTTGTCGATGAGGTCGACGACGAGGCGCCGCAGCTTCGCCGGGTCCTGGATGCGGTTCTGCGCCTTGCGGAACACGGTTCCGAGGACGCCGCGCTCGCGGCCCAGCTCCCGGAGGATGCGCGAGTAGGTGTCCTCGAGGTCCTGCCCCTCCGCGTCGAGGAGCGTCTGCCAGGACAGCTCCTTCGGCACGATGCGCTGCTTCGGCGCGCTGTCGCGGCTGGCGAAGGGGTTGGCCCGCTCGTCGCGCTCGTGGGCCATCTTGAGGAAGAGCAGGTACGTCAGCTGCTCGGTGTACTCGATGGTGCCGACGCCGTCGTCGCGCAGGACATTGCAGTACGACCAGAGCTTGTCGACGAGGCGGCGGGCGTCGGTCATGGGCGCATCCTGCCGGTCGCTGCCGACCGTCCGTCTCCGCCGATACCTCGAGAAACATGCCCGTTCAGCACATCAAGGATGCCTTGGGGCGACCGGCCAGCGGTCCTGCGTGACGCCCCGTCGGTGGCGAGGCGGGGCGTCGTGGCACCTCACGGCTGCAGACATCGTGCGGCGACACGCGCGCTGACCTGCTGGTCTTCTGGTTCTGCGCACTCTGGTGAGAGGCTGTGGCTCCACACCACGGGGAGGTCTCATGACCGCAGTGCCGCAGGGAGAGGGCGCCGTCCGCGTCGTCAGCGGGCGCGACGTCGACCGTCGGCTCGAGGAGCTGGGTCTCGCGCGGGGCGTGCTCATCATGGCGCTCGAAGCGGGGCAGACGTCCGCACAGCAGGCGACCGAGCACCACCCCGTGACGGCCGCCGGCATCCTGCGCTGGCTGGCCACCGTCGAGACGCTTCGACGCGAGTTGGAGGTCCAGCTCGACTGGGTGCCCGACGACGTCCGGAACTCCCCGCGTGTGCTGAGCCCTGACCGCACCACGGCGGTCCTCGTCGCACGGGGCGACCGGGGGACGGGAGAGGTCGAGGTGACGCCGCAGACCGCTCGAGCTCGAGGTCGGTCGACCGTCCAGGCGGTCAACATCAACGAGCAGATGGCGCTGCCCCTCGACGTCAGGGTCGTCGCGGATCCCTCCGCCGAGCGCACCGACGGCGTGCAGACGTGGATCCTCCTGCACTACCTCAGTGACGAGGATCCGCAGCAGCTCAGGGCCGAGCTGTCCCTGCCGGTCCGCGTCGACGAGACTGGTCACGTCACCGGCTGGGTGGAGCGCATCCTCCTGCCGCCGCTGACCTTCGGACCCGACGTGGGGTCGGCGCGGGATGCAGGTGACGACGGTGAGGGAGACGGCGATGTCGAGGTCCGGGTCGGGCGCCGCTGAGTCGCAGCCCATCGACCCCTCCCGCGTCACCATCGCGCGGCAGCGGCGCGGGTTGACGATGACCTCGCTCGCCCGGACGTTGGGTGTCACCCCGCGCACCGTCAGCACGTACGAGCGGGAGGGCGCCCCTGCCAAGGCCGGCGAGGCCCTGGCCGAGGCCCTGGACGTGCCGAGCGAGTTCCTCCGGCGTCCCGCCCTGGACCTCGTCGACGACGAGCGCGTCGCCTTCCGCGCCCGCCGGCGGACCTCCGCCGGGCAGCGTGCCGCGGCCACCGCGGCGGGGCGCATCGGGATCGAGCTCTACGCCTGGTTGCTCGAGCGCTTCACGGTGCCGGACGTCGATCTGCCGGAGCTCGACCACGACGACCCGGTGCGTGCTGCGTCGGCACTACGGGGGCGGTGGGGCCGGCCGACGGGACCGGTGCCGAACCTCGTCCACCTCGCCGAGGCCCATGGCGTACGGGTCCTGACCCTGCCCGCCGGCGCGGCGGAGGTCGACGCCTTCAGCGTGTGGCACGACGGGGCGCCGTACGTCTTCCTGACGACGTCGAAGACGCCGGAGCGGGCCCGCTTCGACCTCGCGCACGAGCTGGGGCACCTCGTGCTGCACTCACGCTCCGGGGGTGGTGACCTCGAGCGCGAGGCGGACCAGTTCGCCGCGGCACTGCTCATGCCGGTGGAGGAGCTCCGCACCCGCGTCGGTCGGGAGGTCGCCGCGCCGCAGGTCGTCCGCAGCAAGGCGTATTTCGGGGTCTCAGCTATGGCGCTCAACCGGAGCCTTCACGCGGCGGGGCGGATGAGCGACTGGACCTACCGTCAGAACTGCGTACGCCTGACCCAGATGGGGTACAGGGCAGGTGAGCCGGCGGGCATCGCCCGCGAGCGGTCCAAGGTCCTGCGTATCGTCTTCGACGCTCTCCGGGAGAGCGGGACGACGACGCGCGACGTCGCCGATGCGCTCGGCCTCCGCCCTGAGGACGTGCACGACCTCACCTTCGGGCTGGCGATGACGACGGTGGCGCCGTCACTCGCGCCGGAGGGCCAGCCGTCGCCGCAGGTGGGTCGACAAGGGCTCAGGCTCGTCCGCACGACCTGAGCGGATCAGGAGGGGGTCCTGGACCCTCGTCTCCGTGGTCGGCGGTCACAACGTCTCTGAGAAGTCTTCGTCGAGGCGGTGCAGCGTCACGGTCGTCTCCGCCTGCACCCTCCCTGGCCGGTGTGGTGACGTGACATTGGTAGCCCCCGGCACAACTGATCGTCCGTACCACGCTCGCCCTACGCCTGACGAGGCTCCCTCAAAGACTTTAGGAGCTGAGGTCCCTGAGCGCGGACGTCGGCACGGCGATCCAGCCCTCGCGCCGGGCGCGGGCCCTCGCAGGCGTGTCTGTCGGCGCGGACGTGAGCCCGAGCGCGGCCGCGCGGGCGGTCAGTGCAGCGACCAGCGCGTCGAAGGCGTCGTCACGCCGCCGGCAGAGGTCCTCGTGCTCACCGAGCCACAGCCACGGCGCGGCCTCCAGGAGGCCGTCGACGAGCGCCCCGAGCGCCGCCGTCCGAGAACTGCCCTTGTACCCGCGGGAGCCGAGACCCCAGACCGCAAGAGACGCCGCGGGGTAGACCTCGACGACGACGCCCGTGCCCGCACGGTCGACAGGCGAGCCCGCGGCGGCGAGCCGGCCGAGGAGGTTGGCCGCCCGCATCGCGGTCAGGCCGATACGGTCCGCGGCCACGCTGAGCGGTCGCAGCCCCGTCGTCTGCGTGACCGCCACGTCGGTGGCGCGGTTGGCCAGACCACGGCGCCAGTCGGCGTCGTCCAGCGCGTGGGGCTCGAGGTGGTCGGTGTGGTGCCTCGTCAGCATCTCGACGAACACGTCGGGCCAGCCGAGCGGGCAGTCGAGGCCGAGCTTCGTCGACGTCGCCGCCGCGTCGACAATCGCACCGTCGTCCACGCCGAGACGAAGGTCTGTCAGCACCGCGCCGTCGGTGCCCCACCGGATCGTCGCCATCCCCGTCTTCACGGGCTCCGTCGCCAGGTCGACCCCGGTGGTGATCACGCGCGGACCGTACTGGCCGGCTCGGGCAGTCAGACGGTCCGTGCTTCGGTGACCGGTGGCGATGCTCGCCGGATCTCGTCCATGAGCTCGGGGAACGGGTCCTCGAGTGGCCGTCGTCCGGAGCGCATAGCGAGAAACGGGTGCATCAGCCGCTCGGTCGCCTCGTAGTAGCGGCCTCGGGTCTGCCCGTACGGGTGGAGCAGGCCGGCGTCGACCAGCCGTCCGAGGTCGCGGGTGGCCGTCCGGTCCTCGAGGCCGGCGCGACGGGCGTACGACGGTCGCTGGATGCGCGCACCCCGGACGGCGTCGAAGAGCAGGTCGGCGGTGCGCTCCGGCAACCCGTGGTCGGTGACGAGCGCGTCGATGGCACTCCAGAGTTCCTCAGCCTCGCGGAAGCGCCGCGCCTGCGTCTGCGCCTGCATGTGGTGCGCGCGCAGACAGAACTTGACCCAGAGGTGGGCGTCGCGCTCAGGCCGCCACGCGCCATGGCCCGTGGCGGCGAGCACGCGGTAGTAGTCCTCGGTGTTGCGGCCGAGCCACTCCTCGATGCTCGAGAAGCTCGGTTCGAGGACGTCGTCCTGGGCGAGCACGAGGGTCTGCAGGGCGCGGGCCATCCGGCCGTTGCCGTCGCGGAAGGGATGGACCATGACGAGGTTGAGATGCGCCATCGCGCCACGCACCAGCGGGTCGGTCCCGCGGTCTGCGTCGAGCCGCTCCGCCAAGGCGTCCACGAGGGCCGGCACGGCGTCGCTGTCCGGCGCCTCGTAGACGGCCTGACCGGTCGCCTCGTCCTGGACGTAGACGACCCCGGGGCGGTACTGGCCAGGGCTCTTGCTCAGGTCGTGCTCGAGCAGCATGAAGTGCATCGAGCGGAGGGTCATCGCGTCGAGGCGGAAGCCGGGCGTGGACGCCAGCTGCAGCACGTAGGTGAGGACGCGGCGGTAGCCGACGATCTCGGCCCAGGTCCGCTGGTCGGCGCTCATCGGCTCGTCGTCGTCGACCGCGGCGAGGGCGTCCTGCTCCGACACGACGTAGCCCTCGATGCTGTTGGAGCCGCGGATGGCTTGCGCCTGCGCGGAGCGCCGGAGAATTGCGGTCGAGCGCGGAGATTTCTGCAGCGCCGAGGATAGGCGCCTGTGCACGTCGTTGATCTGATGGAGGACGTGGCGATCGTGCCGGTCGAGTGACGGACTGTCGTAGACGCGACTCGTCTCGAGTTGCCTGAGGCGCTTCTCTGCCATCAGGCCGGTGGGACGTCGTCCAGGGCCATGTAGCGGTGCATGAAGCGGTCGAACTGCGGAACGGTGAACTTGGCGTAGCCATACCGGGGTGTGTAAAGAAGTCCCTTGTTGATGAGGCGGGCGCGCAGCGGCGCCACCTGCTCCGAGGCCTTGCCAAGTACCTCGGCGACGTCCGAGGCCTTCTGCGCCTCCGCTCCGAGCTCGGCCATGGCGCGCATGTAGCGCAGCTCCTCGGGGGTCGACCGCTGGACCCGGCTACGGAAGAAGGAGCTGTCGAGCTCCGCCTCGACGAGGTCCACCGCCGCTCGTGCGTCAGCGGCCGTGATGGTGGGCCCCTCGGCGACGTCCCACACAGCCCTGCCGAACTCCTGGATGAAGTACGGGTAGCCGTCGGTGTAGCTGACGACGTCGGTGACAGCGGCGGCGGCGAAGGTGACGCCCTCAGCGCGCGCCGGTTCGACGAGGGCTTCCGCGGCCGCCTCCGGGGGGAGCGGTCCGATCTCAGGGAACTTGAACAGTCGCTCCGCGTAGGATTTGGCGTCGCCGGCCAGTCCGGGCAGCTGGGGCAGACCTGCCCCAGCGAAGGTCACCGGCAGCTGGCGTTGGACGGTGCGGTGCACTGCGCCTATGAGCGCTTCGAGCTCCGTCTTGGAGAGGAACTGCACCTCGTCGAAGAGGAAGACGACACCTCGGTCTCGCTCGCGCGCTGCAGCGCCGAGCGCCTCGAAGACGTCGGCGAGGTCGTCGTTGAGGTTGCCGGTGTCGGCCAGCCCGTGCTCGGCTTCGACGTCGAGCCCACCGGTCAGGGAGCCGTCCGGTTGCACCGTGAGGGAGAAGGACTTGATCACGCCCGCGGCGGCTCGTGCGCGAGAGCCCCACCGGGCCTTGGGCGAGACCTGGAGGAGTGCGCGACGCGCGAGGTTGGCGAGCTGTGGCCCGAAGGGCGTGTTCTTCGAGACCTCGGCGTCGATGGCGACCCAGTTCTCGTCGGCTGCGACGGCCTGGTACTGACCCAGCAGCACCGTCTTGCCGACGCCTCGAAGGCCAGTGACCACGACGGACTGCTCGGTGTATCCGCGGCCGAGGCGGCGCAGCAAGATGCGGAAGTCTTCGACCTCGGCGCGCCGACCGGCGAGGTAGCGCGGCGATGCGCCTGCGTTGGGCGTGTAGGGGTTCGTAGCTCTGTCCACGTCGGAACCTTAACCAGTTGGACGCACTTTAACAAGATGCGTTAAGGCGCGCTCAACCTGTCAAGGGGCGTGGGGCCTGGAAGGAGTCCTGGTCGAGACGGTGCGGCGTCACCGTCGCCTCGGCCTGCACGCCGACGCCGTGGCGGAGCATGAGGGCGGCGAGGCGGGCGCCGGCGACGAGCTCGACGCGGTGGCTCACCTTGTCGGTCGTCTCCCGGGCGTCCTTGGTGAAGGTGCTCATCGTGATCCTCTGCTCATGACGAGCGGGCCCCTCGATCACCTTGGTTGCTCGCGAGGGCGCCGACGAAGCCCTGCAGCTCGGGCCTGCCGACGGAGTGGTCGGCGGCGTAGCGCCTGGCCTGGAGGTAGATGCGGTCGAGGCCGAGCGAGTCCTGGCTGATGATGCCGTCGATGCCCCCGTCGCCGGAGGCGCCGGAGTGCTCGAGCCGGCCCGCCCGGCCGTAGCCCATGGCGCGCAGGAGCTCGAGGACCAGTCGTTCGAAGTCCGTGGGGGTGAGGGCGAGGGCGCGGTCCAGCAGCTCGCTCTCGACGGCGGCGCGGTTCTCGGCGACGGCCTGCGCCAGCAGGTCCTGCGGCGACGTCGCTGCGGTGACGTCCGGGGCCTCGTCGGGCGTCGTCGGCGTGGTGCTCACGACGGGGTCGACCGAGGGCGGCGCTGCCTCGGCCGAGGTGCGGCTGCGGAAGTCGCGGTAGGCCGCGAAGGTGGACAGCGCCGTCATGTCCACGCGGTCCGGGTGCGCGGCGAGGACCTCGGCGCCCGCGTCGGTGAGCACGAGGTGGCCGCGCTGTGGCCGGTGGACGACGCCGGCCTGCGCCATGTGCGTCACCGCCCACCCCACGCGGTTGACGATGAGCCGCGCGCGCCCGCTCGGCAGCAGCTGCGCCCGCTCGGCGTCCGTCAGCTCGAAGGGGTCGGACATCCGCTCGGTGAGGTCCCGCACCCGGTGGGGTTCGCGCTCCACGAGCTCGGCCAGCAGCGGGCGCATGAGCGTCTGGAAGTCGGGGACGGTCACGACGCCGCCTCGGCCAGCTCCTCCGCGACGTCCATGTCGCTGGACCGGCCCGTCAGCCGGCCGGTGAAGGCGGCGGTGAGGAAGGCGCGACGGAGTGCTCGACCGCGTCGCGTCGCCACGGCGACCGCTTCCTTGAGGCCTTCAGCCTCGGCGTCCACGGCGGCCGCCTGCGCGACGATGCGGTGTTGGTCGCCCAACGAGGGGAGGGGTACGGGTAGACGCACGTACTCGGACGCCTTGATGTTCCGAATGTTGGTCGACGCCTTCTGCATGCTGAGGGTGTCGCCGCGACTATGCAGGTGATTGAGATAGAGGTGCAAGAACCGGGGTAACGCGCACCGCGGGTCGGGGCGCATCAACTGCATGAAGTTGGCGCACACGGAATCCTGGGTGACCGCTTCGACGAGGCCAACGCGCCCGATCGGTTGCTTGGGCCCCCCGCCGGATTTCTCAAGCAAAAGATCACCCACCTGTAGTCGTCGGCTCGCGAGCTGACCAGGTGAGACCGAGCGTCGCGCGGCAGTGCGTTCGTCGAGCCGGCCACCGGGACGGAGCTCGGTCACACGGAGCACCGCCACGTCGACTGCTTCTTCACCCGGTGCGCTGCCCCAGACGCCGCCGATCGAAACGTCCAGGAGGTCTTCGAGCGCAGTCGCCGCAGAGGGGGCCCCCGCGAGGAGGCGCTGGACGGTCGAGAGACGCATCGCCTCAGCGCGTGCGTGAGCCGAGGCGAGGTAGGCGTCGGCGGCGTCGAGGCGGGAGAGGTGGTCCTCGAGGACGGCGACGATGCGCCGCTGCTCGTCGAGCGGCGGTAGCACCAGAGGCGTACTCCGCAAGGAAGGTCCGCTGATCCCCGATTGGCCAGCCGTCGTGCGGATCAACGGTTCGATGTGGGCGCGCGCGTTAGCAGATGCCAACTGGTGGTTGACGAAGCGCGCGTCGTGCCCGCTACTGAGTGAGAACTTGATCAACTTATCCGGATGAAGAATGTCGCGCTCGACACCGCTGACGAGGCCCGACACGCCCACCAAGTGGCGCGAACCGTTGTAACGCGTCACGAGGAGATCGTCATCGCGGACGCGGAACTCGTCGACTTGTAAAGTCGATCTCTTGTACGTATTTGACGTCGGAGAGATCGACGCGCCCAGCCTTAACCGCACTAATGCGCAGGATCGGCGTGCCGGGGGGCTCGTTGCTCGGGCGTCGAGCGAAGATGCCGTTCCGGACGCGCGTGCTGATCTCGCCCAGAGTGGCGGGTCGCCAGTCGTCAGGAAGCGCCGTCACGCCGTCAGCTCCCGGTTCAGCTCGTGGAACAGCTCGACCCCTCGGTCGCTCCCCAGCGCCCGCAGCAGCCCGTCCTGGCCGCCGCGCTCGGTGAAGGGCGCCGTCTCCAGGTCGTCCGGGGCGATGCCGGCGGAGGAGGCGATGACCTCGGCCATGCGGTCCAACCACCACGTCTCGTCGTCGGTGAAGCGCACGCCGGCCTGCTCTTGCTGGCGCTGCCAGGCGGCGTAGCGCTCGGCCACACCGTCGGCGTACGGCACGAGCTCGTCATCCTGGCCCAGCGTGAACCGCAGCAAGGACACGAGGTCGGTGAGACGGTCCTTGTCGCGGTGACGGACCCGACCGGTCTCGACGACCTCGTAGGCCCGCCACAGCAGGTCGGGCGTCCAGCTGTGCGGCGGGCGCTTGATGCGGTTGGCCAGCTCCTCGATGTCGTCGAAGGAGAGGTGCCGGTCGCGGGCCTCCTCGAGCACCTGCAGCGCGGTGATCTCGTCGCGGTGCTCCTCGAGGTAGGCGCGCCAGCTCTCGACGACCGAGCGGGCGCGGTCGGTGTCCACCACGCCGCCGGCGTCGAGGAGGACGTCCTCGCTCACCTCGTCGACCACGCGGTCCTTCGCCCGCCGCAGCTCGAGGATGCGGGCTCGTAGCGGCGGGTTGGCCGCCAGGGGCTCGGTCGCCCGCTCCAGCAGCTCGGTGACGGCCCGGTCGGCTTCTTCGCCCTCCAACCCGGCGCGGACGCCCGCCTGGACGTCGGGGTCCACGGCGTCGACGAGGCTGCGGACGACGTCGCGCACCGACCCGCCGGCGACCTCGTCGAGCTCGGTGCGCTCGGCGGGGGAGAGCTGCAGCTCGAGGGCGGACAACCGGGAGGCGAGCGTCGCCGCCTCGTCCTCGGTGAGGGTGAGGTTGGCTGCCCGGTCGAGCAGCTTCTGCAGGGAGGCGCCCTTCTGCCGGTTGAGCGGCGGCTCGACGAAGGGGTGCTCGGTGACACCGACGGCGTCGACGAGGACGAAGCGGGTCTTCTCCGTGGCGTCCGGCGTGACCGCCTGGTACTCCGTCGGCGCGATGGTGCGCGCCCCGCGGCCCTTCATCTGCTCGAAGTACTGGGCGCTGCGCACGTCCCGCATGAACAGCAGGCACTCCAGCGGCCGGACGTCGGTGCCCGTGGCGATCATGTCCACCGTCACGGCGATGCGCATCGCCGCCGTCTGGCGGAAGTCGTTGAGCGCCCGCTTCGGGTCCTGCGCGTTGTAGGTGATCTTGCGGACGGCGTCGTTGCCCATGCCGAAGACCTGCCGGGCGGTGGTGACGACCTCCTCGGCGTGCGCGTCGTCCTTGCAGAACACCAGCGTCTTCGGCACGACGCTGCGCCCGGGGAAGATCTCGGTGAAGAGACGGTCGCGGAAGGTCTCCAGCACGGTGCGGATCTGGTCGGTCGACGTCACCGCCCGGTCGAGCTGCGGTCCCGTGTAGGCGAGCTCCTCGTCGAGCTCGACGTACTTGCGCTGCCGGGTGCGCCGGTCGACCGTCGGGACCACCGTGCCGGCGTCGATGACGGACCCCTGCTCGCTGATCTGCGTCCGGATCCGGTAGACGTCGAAGTCGACGTTGACGCCGTCGACGACCGACTGCGGGTAGGTGTACTCGCTGACGAGGTTCTGCCGGAAGAAGCCGAACGTCTGCTTGCCCGGCGTCGCCGTGAGCCCGAGGACGTGGGCGTCGAAGTACTCGAGCACCCCGCGCCACACCCCGTAGATGGAGCGGTGCGCCTCGTCGACGATGACGAGGTCGAAGGCTTCCGGCGGGACGGCGGCGTTGTACGGCGCCTCGACGGGCCGGTCGGGCACGTACCCGTCGAGGTTCGGGTCGTCCTCGGTGCCCGCCTCCCGGCCGCGGAGCACCGCGTGCACCCGCTGGATGGTCGAGATGACGACCGAGCTGCTCCCGAGCGCGCCGGCGCTCGTCAGCTTGTCGACGTTGTAGATCTCGGTGAAGCGGCGCCCGTCGCCCGGCGTCCGGTAGTTCTGAAACCCCGCGAGCGTCTGGTCGGCGAGGTTGTTGCGGTCGACGAGGAACAGCACGCGCCGCATGCCGCCGTGCTGAAGCAAGCGGTACACCTGCGTGATCGCCGTGAAGGTCTTGCCCGCGCCTGTAGCCATCTGCACGAGCGACCGGTCGTGCTGCTGCTCGGCGAGCGAGCGCTCGACGCCCCCGATGGCGGTGATCTGCGCCGGGCGTAGGCCCTCGACCGCCAGCGGCGGCAGGTGCCGCACCTTCGCGCGCCACGTCGCCCGGTCCGGGTCCGTCTCGGTGTCGCGCACGAGCCGGGCGAGCGTCGCCGGCTGCGGCGGGTGGCTGACGAGCCGGGCACGCGGCGACGGGTCGAAGCCGTTGGTGAGGTGCGTCTCGGTGCCGCTCGACTCGAGGACGAAGGGCAGGCGGCCGTCCGTCGTCACCGCCTTGTGGCGGACGTCGGCGGGCAGACCGGTCGCGTACATGGCCGACTGCCACTCGACGCCGGACAGCCTCGTCCCCTCGGGCTTCGCCTCGAGGACGCCGACGACGCGCCGGTCGACGTAGAGGAGGTAGTCGGCGCGGCCGTGGCCGGGCGCCATGGGCACCTCGCGGACGGCGACGCCCTTCGCGGCCCAGAGGTTGATGTCGCCCCTGTCCTGGACTGACCAGCCCGCCGCCGTCAGCTGCGCGTCGATGAGCGCGCGAGCGCGCGCCTCCGCGGCGACGTGCCCCCCGCTCGTCATGCGCCTCCCGTCCCGTTTCCCGTGCCGCGCACCGTAACCGGCTTCGGGCCGACCGTCAGCGACTCGCGGGTCGTGCCCCCCGGTCGACCGCGTGCTGCTCCAGCACGTGCGCCGACCACCCCGCCGTCCGCGCGCAGAGCACGAGCGGGGTGAGCATCGACGCCGGGACGCCGGCGCCGTCGAGGAGCACGGCGGCCCACAGCGCGGCGTTGGCGGTGCGGGGCAGGCCGTCGGCGTCCGGGCGGGCGCGCTCGGCGAGGGCGGCCTCGCCTGCCTCCTCCAGCGCCAGGGCGCTCGGCAGGCGCGCCGGCGCGAGCTCGCGGACGGCGTCGCGCAGGAGCGGCACCCGCGGGTCGGGGCCGCCGCGGCCGTGGAGGCCGAAGCCCATGAGGCGGTGGCCGCCGTCGAGCACGGACGCGACGACGCGGTCGGCGTCGCCCGTGCGGTCGACGGCGTCGAGCACGTGGAGGACGCGCGGCAGGGCCCCGGCGCACAGGGGGCCGCTCATCGTGCCGACGGCCGCGGACAGGCACGCGGCGGCGTCGGCGCCGCTGGCGGCGACCGTCCGCGCGGTGACCGTGGCCGGCGTCAGCCCGTCCTCGGCGAGGACGGTCCACCCGGCGTCGAGCGCGCGGGCGTGGTCGGGGTCCACCTCGCCGCGCCAGCGCAGGAGGAAGCGCTCGGCCGTCGTGCGGCCCTGGTCGACGCGGCGCTGGGGGACCATCGGCGCCTCCGGCCCGCGGGCCGACTGCGCGATGAAGCTGAGGGCGAGGACGCTGGCGCGGGCGACGTCCTCGCGGGCCCGCTCGGGCGGGGTGTCCATGAGCGGCGCGAGCCCCCAGACGGGCGCGACCTGCGCCAGGGCGCTCTGGACGTCGACGCGCACGTCGCCCGTGCGCACCGGCAGGGGGAAGGGCTCGGCGGGGGGCAGGGCGCCGTCGTGGGCGCCGGACGGCGGGGCGCCGTCGACGAGGAGCGCCCACACCTCCCCGAAGGGGGTGCTGCCGGCCAGGTCGGCGACGTCGCGCCCGCGGTAGCGCAGGACGCCGGGGCCCGTCTCGCTCACCGCCGTGGTCCGGGCGGCGCGCGCGGCGAGCGACGCCTCCCGCGCCAGGCCGCCGGGCGCGCCGTGCTCGCCCGCGGCGGCCGCTCCGCGCGCGGCCGCGCTGTCGTCGTCCACCGCGACTCCCCTCCACCGCCCCCGCGGGCGGCGCGCTCGCCCGGCGCGCCCGTGCGCCGGCGGGCCTACTCTGCCGCGCGTGGTCGCGGACGAGCACGGCGGTGGGGGCGGCGGGGCGCCGTCGGGCGCCTCGGGCGAGCACGGCGGGGCGCGCGAGCCCGTGGTCGACCCGTCCGCGCGGGTCTCCTACACGGGCACGGGCCTCGAGGACGAGGCGCCGCTGTGGACCGCCGACCCGCCCCTCGCGCCGCTGGGCCTGCTCGAGCGGTGGTACGCCGACGCGGCCGCGGACGAGCGCGTCGTCGAGCCGGGCGCCGTCGTCCTCGCGACCGTCGACGCGGACGGCGTCCCGGACGCGCGCACGGTGCTGCTCAAGGGCCTCGACGGGCGCGGCGCCGTCGTCTACACGAACCTCGCGTCGGCCAAGGGGCGCCAGCTCGAGGCCCGCGCGCACGCGGCGCTGGTGCTGCCGTGGCACGCGATGTCGCGCAACGTCCGCCTGCGGGGGCGCGTGGAGCGGGTGACCCGCGAGGAGTCGGCGGCCTACTTCGCCCAGCGCCCGCGCGGGTCGCAGGTGGCGGCGTGGGCGTCGGCGCAGTCGCAGCCCGTGGCCAGCCGCGCCGACCTCGAGCACCGCGTCGCCGAGCTGGAGGAGCGCTTCGCCGGGCAGGAGGTGCCGCTGCCGCCGACCTGGGGCGGCGTGCGGGTGCTGCCCGTCGCCGTCGAGCTGTGGGCCGGGCGCGCCTCGCGCCTGCACGACCGCGCGGCGTGGACGTCGGTCACGGGTGAGCCGTCGCGGCTCGACGACGCCGGCGCCTGGCGCCTCGCGCGCCTGCAGCCCTGAGGGGCGACCCGCCGGCGTGAAGGGGGCGTCACCTTCACGCGGGGAGGCGCCCTGGGCGTGAAGGAGGCGTCACCTTCGCGTGGGGAGGGGCCCTGGGTGTGAAGGGGGCGTCAGCTTCGCGTGGGGAGGGGGCCCGGGCGTGAAGGGGGCGTCAGCTTCGCGTGGGGAGGGGGCCCGGGCGTGAAGGAGGCGTCACCTTCACTTCGGGAGGCGGCCCAGATGTGAAGGGGGCGTCACCTTCGCGCAGGGGGCGCCCCGGGCCAGGGCGCGGAACAGCCCCCGGGTCCGACGTCGTCGACGTCGCGCCGTGCTGGACGGGCACGGCACCCGGGGGCTGCGGTGGCTGCCGGGATCTCGCCGGTCGCCTCTGTCGCACCGGGGCCTGTTCCCCGGTCGGCGGCCGGACTCGACTGCTGGGCAGCGTCGTCCGAGGTGCTCGGGCGGCTAGCGGGCAGCCACCTCACGCGTCCTTGTACCACTCACTGTACGGACCACCTCCTCTCTCGTGTGGCGGCACCGTACGTCCGCCCCCGGCGCCGCGCCAGAGGTTTGCGCGGGGTCCGCGGACGAGACCGTGAGGGCGGCGGGGAGTGGCGCACGAGGGGTCGGCGAGGAGGGCCGGCGAGGAGGGGCCGGCGGCGGGGGAGGCGCCGCCGGGGCGCGCCACTCTAGGATCGTTCCAGGGAAGACCGACGCCGCTCGGTGCCACGACGACGGACACGGAGACACCGCGTGAGCGACCTCATCGACACCACCGAGATGTACCTGCGGACGATCTTCGAGCTCGAGGAGGAGGGGATCGTCCCCCTCCGCGCCCGCATCGCCGAGCGCCTGTCGCAGAGCGGCCCCACCGTGTCGCAGACCGTCGCCCGCATGGAGCGCGACGGGCTCGTCGTCGTCAGCGGCGACCGCCACCTCGAGCTCACCCAGACCGGGCGCACGCTCGCGACGCGGGTCATGCGCAAGCACCGCATCGCCGAGCGCCTGCTCACCGACGTCATCGGGCTGGACTGGGAGTACGTCCACGAGGAGGCGTGCCGCTGGGAGCACGTCATGAGCGAGCGCGTCGAGAAGCGGCTCGTCGAGCTCCTCGACCACCCGACGGAGTCCCCCTACGGCAACCCGATCCCCGGCCTGGGCGAGCTCGAGGGCGGCGCGCCCGACGGCGCGGGCGACGCGTCGTCGTCCTTCCTCGACGGCGTCGTCTCCCTCGTCGAGGCGAGCGAGCGGGAGGGCGTCTTCCTCGTCCGGCGCCTCGGGGAGCCCGTGCAGTACGACCACGTCGTCATGGCGCAGCTGGCGGCCGCGCAGGTGCGCCCGGGCAGCGCCGTGGCCCTGGAGCGCCGGGCGCCCGCGCGCCGCGGCGCCGAGGGCTCGGTCGTCGTGCGCGCCGACGGCGCCGAGGTCGGCCTCGAGCTGGCCGACTCCGTCGCCTCGCACGTCTTCGTCGCCCCCCGCGCCTGAGGCGCCGGGCCCGTCCCGCGGGCGCGACCGCGTGGTCGCACCCGCGGGACGTGGCCGGCCCTCCCGGGCTCAGCCCGCCAGCTGCTCGCGCGCCCGCGCGGCCCCGGCGGCGAGCGAGGCCAGCCCCGCCGCGACCTCCTCGACCGACCGCGTCTTGAGCCCGCAGTCGGGGTTGGCCCACAGCCGGTCCGCGGGCAGCCGCTCCAGGGCCCGTGCCAGGTGGTCGGCCACCTCGTCGACGGAGGGCACGCGCGGGGAGTGGATGTCCCACACGCCCGGCCCGACGCCGCGGTCGTAGCCCTCCGCGGCCAGCTCGTCGAGCACCTCCAGGCGCGAGCGCGCCGCCTCGAGGCTGATGACGTCGGCGTCCAGGGCGTCGATGGCGGCCATGACGTCGCCGAACTCGGCGTAGCACATGTGCGTGTGCACCTGCGTGGACGGCGCGGCCACGGCGGTCGCCAGGCGGAACGCGTCGACGGCCCAGGCGAGGTACTCCGCGCGCCCGGCGGCGCGCAGGGGCAGCAGCTCGCGCAGGCCCGGCTCGTCGACCTGGACGACGCGCGCGCCGCCGGCCTCGAGGTCGGCCACCTCGTCCCGCAGCGCCAGCGCGAGCTGGCGCGCCGTCGTCGACCGGGGCTCGTCGTCGCGCGGGAAGGACCAGGCGAGGACGGTCACCGGGCCGGTGAGCATCCCCTTGACCGGGGCGGCGGTGAGCGACTGCGCGTACGCCGTCCAGCGCGTCGTCATCGGCGCCGGCCGGGAGACGTCCCCCACGACGACGGGCGGGCGCACGCACCGGCTGCCGTAGGACTGCACCCAGCCGTGGAGCGGCGTGACGAAGCCGTCGAGGCGGGCGGCGAAGTGGCGCACCATGTCGTCGCGCTCGGGCTCGCCGTGGACGAGGACGTCGACGCCCGCGGCCTCCTGCGCCGCGACGACGGCCCGCACCTCCGCCTCCATGGCCGCCTCGTACCCGGCGTCGTCGAGCGACCCGGTGCGGTGGGCCGCCCGCGCGCGGCGGATCTCCGGCGTCTGCGGGAAGGAGCCGATGGTCGTCGTCGGCAGGAGCGGCAGGCCCAGCGCCGCGGCCTGGAGCGCGCGCCGCTCGGCCGCGGGCGTCCCTCGCTCGAGGTCGGCCGGGACGACACCAGCGGCGCGCTCGCGGACGGCGGCCGAGCGCGTCACCGGCGAGGCCCGCCGCGAGGCCACCACCGCGGCCGACGCCGCGAGCTCGGCGCGGACGGCGTCGCGCCCGTCCGCGAGCCCGCGGGCGAGCACGGCCACCTCGGCGAGCTTCTGGTCGGCGAAAGCCAGCCAGGAGCGGACCTCGGGGTCGAGCTGGACCTCCCGCTCGACGTCGTGCGGCACGTGTAGCAGCGAGCACGAGGGGGCGACGTCGACGTGCGCGCCGGATGCCGCGAGCACCTCGAGGTGGTCGAGGGCCTCGGCGAGGTCGCGGCGCCAGACCCCGCGGCCGTCGACGACCCCGGCGACGAGCCGCTTCCCAGCGAGCCCCGGCAGCGCGGCGAGGGCCTCGACCTCGGCGCGGTCGGCCCCCGCGAGGTCCACCGCGAGACCGTCCGCGCCCGCCGCGAGGAGCAGCGGCGCGGCGTCGCCGAGGCGCTCGAAGTACCCGGCGACGAGCAGCCGGGGGCGGTCGGCCAGCCCGGCGAGGTGCTCGGTCGCCTCCCGGGCCAGCGCGGCGAGGTCGTCGTCGAGGTCGGTGACGAGCACCGGCTCGTCGAGCTGCACCCACGTGACGCCCTCCGCGGCGAGCAGCGCCAGGAGCTCGGCGTAGACCGGCAGCAGGCGGGGCAGCAGCGCGTCGGGGCGCCACCCGGCCGGGGCGCCGTCCGCGGGCTTCGACAGCCGCAGCAGCGTCACGGGCCCGACGACGACGGGTCGGGGCTCGAGCCCGCGGCGCCGCGCGCCGCGCACCTGCTCAAGCAGGTCCTCCGCGTGCAGCGACGGCGCCGCGTCGGGCCCCAGCTCGGGCACGAGGTGGTGGTAGTTCGTGTCGAACCACTTCGTCATCTCCCACGCGGGCGCGTCCGCCGCGCCGCGGGCGGCGGCGAAGAGCCGGGCGAGCCGGGCCTCCCGGCCCCCGGCCGCC
This sequence comes from uncultured Pseudokineococcus sp., assembly GCF_947499845.1. Classification (GTDB taxonomy): domain Bacteria; phylum Actinomycetota; class Actinomycetes; order Actinomycetales; family Quadrisphaeraceae; genus Pseudokineococcus. The sequence goes on along the minus strand of NZ_CANMPM010000002.1, from coordinate 160,708 downwards.
GGTGCGCCGGGCAGCAGCCCCAGCAGCGCGGCGGCGTCGAGCACGTGGTCGTAGAGCGAGAAGTCCCCGACGGGCACCTCCCGCAGCCCGGCGCCCGCCATCGCCGCGAAGCGCTGGTCCTGCACCTCCTCGGCGGCGGCGAGGAGGCCGGCCGCGTCGAGCCGCCCCGCCCAGTGGGCCTCGAGGGCGCGCTTCAGCTCCCGGTCGCGCCCCTGGCGGGGGTACCCGAGGGCGGTCGGCGACGGGCGGTGGCCCGGGGCGGGTTCGAGCCCGCCCTCGGTGCTGCCGGTCGGGGCCGTGCTGGTGGTGCTGGTCATGGATCTCTCCTGCGCGAGTCCACGACGGCGCCCGGGGGCGGCGGGCGCGCGGACGCGGACGGCGCGGGGCGCCCCGCGCGCCGGGGCGCGGGCGCGCGCCGTGCCGGCGCGGGCGGGCTCCGGCCGTCCCGAGCGGCCGTCATCCACCGCCCGGGCGGTCGCCCGGGCGGACGGCTGGCAGGTCTTCGGACTCCCGGGCGCGGACCTCTCGGTCCTCCTACTGGCCGTCGCTTCCCAGGCCGGAGCCCAGTGCTCGATGACGGCGGTCGTTCCCGGACACCGCTGCGGGGCAGTCCCGGTCTCCCACCGGGTTCCCTCTCTCGTCCTCCGGCGCGGACGCCGGCGGAACCAGTCGCGACGGCGACGCTAGCCGCCGTCGGCGGCTGGCCCCGACGGCGTCCGCGGTGCGGGCGGCGAGCCTCCCTCGGTGACGGTGCGTCGCCGTCGTCACGGCGTGTCGTGCGCGGCGCGCGGGTCCGTTACCGAGATGTGACGGGCGCCGTCACCGTGGGGTACGGTCCGCGCGCTGCCCGGCGCACCGGGCGGCGTCTGCCCCGGAGCGCCGAGCCCTGCCGCCGGGTCGCAGGTCCCAGCGAGCTCGACGACGGCAGGGGCGGGGGACCCAGGATCTCCGGTCCCGCGGCGCGGGACGGCTCCGGCCGTCCCGCTGACGCGGGACCTCGGGGTGAAGCCGGTCCTCCCGACCAGGGGAGACGGCCGGGTGGCTCCCACCCGAACCCGACAGCTCACCTCGCAGGCGACTGGGAGAGGTCACCGCCCGTGCCCCTGCACGCCTCCGCGCGCCACCGCGCCCGCCACGCCGCCCCCGGGCCCGTGTCGACCCCCATCACCGGCCTGCAGCAGGCCGTCGCCGCGCGCGCCGGCGTGGTCGCCCGCCGCGGCGTCGTCATCGGCGCCTCCACGGGCCTCGTCCTGACGCTCGGCACGAGCGCCTCCGTCGCGGAGCCGCGCGAGGGCGCCCCTCGCCCCGCCCCGGCGCTGACGGCGCCCGCCGAGCGCGTCGAGACGGCGGCGCCCGTCGCCACCGAGGCGCTGACCGTCGCCGCGGACGTGCCCGTGACCTTCGCCCGTGGCGCCGCCCTCGGCGTCATCGCGCCCCCGCCCCCGCCGCCGCCCCCCGCGCCGGTCGTCGTGGCCGACGAGGCCGACGCCGACGAGCCGGCCGACGAGACCTCCTCGGACGAGGGCTCGTCGAGCGAGTCGTCCGGCCGGGGCACGGAGAGCACCTCCCGGACCGCCGAGCGCAGCGCCCCCGCGCCGGTGGAGCAGGCCCCCGAGCCCGAGGCAGCCCCGGCCCCCGAGCCGGAGCCCGCCCCGGCGCCCGAGCCCGAGCCGGCCCCCGCCGCCCCGTCCTCGGCCGGCGGCTCGGTTCTCGACATCGCCGCCCAGTACGTCGGCACGCCCTACTCCTACGGCGGCACGACGCCCGCGGGCTTCGACTGCTCCGGCTTCACGCAGTACGTCTTCGCCCAGGCGGGCATCTCGCTGCCCCGCACCGCCGCCGCCCAGGGCGCCGCCGGCCAGCGGGTCTCCCGCTCGGAGGCGCAGCCCGGCGACCTCGCCGTCGTCTCCGACGGCTCGCACGTCGGCATCTACGCCGGCGGCAACCAGTGGTACGACTCGCCCCGCCCGGGCAAGTCGGTGTCGCTGCGCGACATGTGGACCTCGGACGTCTACTTCGTGCGCTACTGACGACCCACCGCCCGGCTCCCGCCGGGCGTCGACGACGGCCCGCCAGCCCTCCCGGGGTGGCGGGCCGTCGTCGTCGTCGCGCCCGTCCTCGGTGACCCCGCCCGGTGTTCCCCTGCCCACGACCGGCGCTCGCGCGCACGGGGCGCGACGGCGACGCGCGGGCGACCGTCGTGCGACGGCGGCACGACGCGGCGACGTCGGGCGCACGACGCGGGCGCAACCCCGGTGACGCGGGGCCCGCGGCGACGTACCGTGAGCGCGCCGGCGCGGACGTCCGCGCCCGGCCCCGTCGAGGAGGTCCCGTGGCGGCAGCACCGGCGCGTCCAGCCCGATCCAGGGCCGGGTCGCGCCGCGGTGCCCCCGTCACGTCCCCGGCGGGAGCGGGCAGCTGCCCGTGGCCACCCGGCTGCGCACCAGCCCCGCGCTCCCCGCACCCCACGGCGTCGACCACCGATGGTCGGCGCCGTCGTGCGTCTCCCACCCTCCGCGAGCGACCCAGCCGCGGAGCGAGCGCTCGTCCCCCCGGTGCGGAGCACCGGCCCGGGGCGCGCAGATCGGGGTCGTCATGCGCACTCTCGTCCTCAACGCCGGCTACGAGCCGCTCGGCGTCGTCTCCTTCAAACGGGCCCTCGTGCTCGTCCTCGCCGGCAAGGCGGTCGTGCTCGCGGCCGACGAGCTCCCCGTCGTCGCGACGACGCTGAGCCTGCCCCGCCCGTCCGTCATCCTCCTCACCCGCTACGTGCGGGTGCCGCGGGCGCACGGCGTCGCCGTCTCCCGGCGCGGGGTGCTGCGCCGGGACGGCGCGCGGTGCGCCTACTGCCGGCGCTCTGCCACCACGGTCGACCACGTGCTCCCGCGCAGCCGCGGCGGCCGGGACACGTGGGAGAACCTCGTGGCCTGCTGCCTGCGGTGCAACGGCCAGAAGGGCGACCGGACCCCGGAGGAGATGGGCTGGGCGCTGCGGACCCGCCCGGCGGCGCCCGCCGGCCCGGCGTGGGTGGTCGCGGGCGTCGAGGCGCGGCCGGGGTGGTCGGACTACCTGCCGGCCGCCGCCGAGGTGGCCTGAGGGTGCACGGCGACCAGCGCGCGGCGCGGTCACGGGGCGTCGTCGCAGGTCAGCGGCCCGGCGGTCGCGCGAGGGTGCCGTCGCGCAGGTCGCTGTGCGCCCATGGCTCGGGCGGACACGGGCTGGTCGCGGGCGGCGCTCAGCGCTCCGGCAGCCGCGGCCCGGGCCCGGTGACGTCGTCGAGGAGGTCGCCGTCAGCGGCCAGGCGCGCGAGCACCTGCTCGGGGGAGAGCTGCTCGAGGTGCTCGTCCAGCTCGTCCCAGGTGCGCGGCGCGGCCACGCGCGGCTGCTCGCGCCCGCGCAGCGAGTAGGGCGTCACGGTCGTCTTCGACCACGTGTTCTGCGACCAGTCGAGGAGCACGCGGCCGGTGCGCCGCGCCCTCGTCATCGTCGCGACGACCTCGCGCGGGCGGTCGCGGGCGAGGGACTCGGCGAGGCGGCGCACGTAGTCGCGGACGACGTCGGCGTCCTGCTCGCCGGACACGGCGGCGTAGAGCTGCAGGCCCTTGCTGCCGCTCGTCACGGGGCGCGGGTCGAGGCCGTCGGCCTCGAGGCGCTCGGCGACGACGTGCGCCAGCGCCGCGCACTCGGCCAGCCCCGTGCCCGGCCCGGGGTCGAGGTCGACGACGAGGCGGTCCGGGTGCGCGGTGCGGACGGGCCCGTCGTCGCCGTCCGGCTCCGCTCGCCGGACGCGCCACTGCGGCGTGTGGAGCTCGATCGCGGAGAGGTTGGCCGCCCAGACGAGCCCCGCGACGTCGTCGAGCAGGGGGAAGACGACGACCTCCGGCGGGGCGCCGCCGACGGCGCGGCCGTCGCGCTCGGAGGAGCGCAGCGGGACGCGCGCCGTGCGCACCCAGGACGGCGTGCCGGCGGGCGCGTTCTTCTCGAAGAAGGACGCGTCGCCGACGCCGTGGGGCCACCGCACGCGCGTGACGGGGCGGTCGCGCAGCTGGCGCAGGAGCGGCTCGGCGGCGCGGGCGACGTAGTCGAGCACCTCGGCCTTCGTCGTCCCGGTCGCCGGGTAGAGCACCTTCTCCAGGGACGTCAGGCGCAGGCGGCGGCCGCCGACCTCGACGACCTGCACCGTCGTCTCGTGCTGGGGGCTCACCGCCGCCACCGCCCGGGGCGCTCCTGCGCGCTCGCGGCGGCCGCGGCCTCGACCGTCGCCGCGTCCACGACGTCGGGCTCGGCGTCCTCGCGCAGCCCGACGTAGGACGGCTGGCGCAGCCGCCCGCCCGTCGTCGACCCGAGCGAGCGCACCTCGGCGAGGAGCGCGGGCTCGACCCAGACCGCGTCCCGGGCGTCCACGGCGGGCACGTCGGTCGCGAAGGGGGAGGCGTCGCGCGCCAGCGGCCTCAGGCGGGGTGCGAGGTGGGCCGCGGCCCGCGGGCCGATCCCGCTGCCCACGCGCCCGAGGTAGACGAGGCGGCCGTCGGCGTCGGGCGCGCCGACGAGCAGCGCCCCCACGCGGTCGCGCGTGCCCTCCTGCGGGCGCCAGCCGCCGACCACGACGGTCCGCGCGGCGCGGTGGGCGGCCTTCACCCAGGCCGGGCTGCGCTCGCCGGGGCGGTAGGGGGAGTCCCAGCGCTTGGCGACGCCGCCCTCGAGGCCCTGCGCGCGGGTGGCGGCGAGCACGTCGGCGCCGTGGTCGAAGACGGGGGAGAGCTGCAGCGCCGCCCCGCCGACGTCGAGGCCCTCCCAGCGCGCGGCCAGCGGCTCGAGGACGGCGCGGCGCGCGCGCAGGGGCTCGGCCAGGAGGTCGCGGCCGTCGGCGCGCAGGAGGTCGAAGACGACGTAGACGACGGGGGTGGAGCGCGCGGCCGCCGCCGCCCGCGCGCCCGAGAGGCCGAGCCGGGGCGCGAGGACGCCGAAGGACGGTCGCCCGGCGGCGTCGAGGGCCACGACCTCGCCGTCGAGCAGCAGGTCCTCGCCCGCGGCGGTGAGGCCCGCCAGGTCGGGGAAGGCGCCCGTGACGTCGCGCTCGGTGCGGCTCGCGAGGCGCGTCCGGCCGCCCGCGGTGGACGCGAGCAGGCGCATGCCGTCCCACTTCACCTCGTACGCCCACGTGCGCCCGTCCTCGGGGAGCGCACCGGGCGTGCGCGCGGGGGTGGCGAGCATGGGGCGCACCGGACGATCATGGCCGCCACGGCGGACGAGCGCCGGGCGAGCCGCCCGGCGCCGGCCCCCGCCGGGGAGGGGGTGCGCCGTGAGGGCCATCTGGAAGGGCGCCGTGTCCTTCGGGCTCGTCTCGGTGCCCGTGAAGGTCTACGCCGCCACCGGCACGAACGACGTCCGGTTCCACCAGGTGCACGAGGCCGACGGCGGGCGCATCCGCTACAGGCGCGTCTGCAGCGTCGACGGCGAGGAGGTCTCCTACCCGGAAATCGCCAAGGCGTACGAGACGGCGGACGGCGAGCAGGTGGTCCTCACCGACGAGGACCTGGACCAGCTCCCCCTGTCGACGAGCCGCGAGATCGACGTCGTCGAGTTCGTGCCGTCGGACCAGGTGGACCCGGTCCTGTTCAACAAGGCGTACTACCTCGAGCCCGAGCGGACGGCCCTCAAGCCCTACACGCTGCTGCGCGAGGCCCTGCGGGCCACCGACCGCGTGGCCGTGGTCAAGGTGGCGCTGCGGCAGCGGGAGTCGCTCGCGCTGCTGCGGGTGCGCGACGACGTCATCAGCCTGCAGACGCTGCTGTGGCCCGACGAGGTGCGCGAGGCGTCCTTCGACGTCCTGTCCTCCGAGGTCGAGCTGCGCCCGCAGGAGACGACCATGGCGGCCTCGCTCGTGGAGTCCCTGGCCGGCGACTTCGACCCCGACGCCTTCACCGACGGCTACGCGGCCGCCGTCACCGAGCTCGTCGAGGCCAAGATCAGCGCCGGTGACGTCCGCCGGCCGCCCGCGGAGGGCGAGGAGGAGGCCGGCGAGGGCGCGCAGGTGGTCGACCTGCTCTCGGCGCTGCAGCGCAGCGTCGACCGGGCCCGGCGCGACCGCGGCGAGGAGCCCGCCGAGGAGGCGCCGGCGCCGCGGCGCTCGCGCCGTCGCACGCCGGCCGCGGAGGAGCCTGCGGAGGACGCGGGCGGCGACGCCGCGCAGGAGGCCCCGGCGCCACGGCGGCGCCGGACGACCTCGTCCGCGAACGCCACGTCGTCGAAGGGGGCGGCGTCCAAGGGGACGGCCGCGAAGGAGACGGCGTCGAAGGGGACAGCGTCGACGGGGACGGCGAAGGGCTCGGCGTCCGAGGGCGCGAAGGGGCGGTCCACCGCGACGGGGACGGCCTCGAAGGCGAAGGGCTCTGCGTCGAAGGGCACAGCGTCGAAGGGCACAGCGTCGAAGGGGTCCGAGGAGGAGGCCGCCCCCGCCCGGCGGACGCGCAAGAGGTCCGCCTGAGGGTCCCGGGAGCTACGCGGGCGGCGTCGGTCCCGCCGCGAGCCAGCGGCGGACCGTCGCGGGGACGCCCGGCGCGACCTCGTGGCCGACCCCCGGCAGCACGCGGACGTCGAGGTCCGCGGCGGGCGCGAGGGCGGGGAGGTCGGCGAGGGCCGGGAAGCCCGTGAAGAGGAAGGGCACGAGGTCCACGCCGTCGACGGGCACGGCGTCGTCCTCCGCCCCCGCGAGGTGCAGGGCCGTGAAGGCGCCCGGGCACGTCGGCACCGCGACGGTCCCGTTGACGACGGCGACGGCGTCGACGTCCTCGGGGCGCTCGCACGCCAGGCGGTAGGCGAGCATCCCGCCGTTGGAGTAGCCGACGACGTAGGCGCGCTCCGCGCCGCGCGACCGCAGGTCCGCGAGGAGGCGCGAGAGGTAGCCGACGTCGTCGACGTCCGAGCGGGCGGCCGACCCGCAGCAGCTGCCCGCGGCCCAGCTGGGGCGCCTTCCGAGGCCGGTCGGGAGGACGACGACGGCGCCGAGGTCGCGGGCCAGCGCGGCCGCCTCGAGGCGCTCCGCGGCCTGGGCCGCGCTGCTCGTGTAGCCGTGCAGCACGAGGACGGCCGTCCTCGCGACGGCGTGCGGCAGCTCCGTGGCCCGGACGACGTCGCCCTCGGCCCGCAGGACGAGGAGGGGGCGCTCGGCGTCGGGCACGGCCTCGACGACGGGGTCGGGCACGAGCGCCGGCGGGTCGGTGCCGGCGGCGGCGCCCTCCCGCAGGTCCCCGCCGAGAGCGCCCGGGAGCTGCAGGAGGCCCGTCGTCGGCAGCGCGACGAGGGCCAGCGCGACCGCCACGGCCCCCGCGAGCAGCCGGGGGCGCGCGAGCGCGGGACCCCCGGGCGTGCGCGAGGTCCGGGGCGGGCGGGGCACCCGGGCATCCTGCGCGAGCGCACGACGGAGCGGGAGGGCTCGCGCCCGATCGTGACCCGTCCGTGAGCGGCGCGGCAGCCTCGAGGGGCGCCGTCGGGGCCCTGTGGCAGGGTTCCGGCGTGGCCACCTCGGAGGACGCCGCCCCCGCCCTGCGGCCCCTGCACGCCCGCACCGTCGCCCTCGGCGACGCCCTGCACCGCCGCGCCAGCCGGCGAGCCCTCGAGCAGGGCTGGCGGCCGTCCATCAGCGTCTACGCCGGGTACGGCTCGCCGCGGCGCGTGCGCGTCCTCGGTCGCCTGCTGCTCACCGCGCCGGACGGTCGGAGCCCCAGCGAGCGTCCCGAGGTGGTCCGGGGGTGGCGGAGCTTCCTCACGGTCCCCGTGCGCGACGCCCCCGTCGTGGTCGAGGTGGCCGGGCAGCGCCACGACGTCCTCACCGACCGGGGCGGCTTCGTGGACGTCAGCCTCCCGGCCGACCTCGAGGCCGGGTGGCAGGAGGTCGTCCTCCACGCCGACGGCGCCGAGCCCGCCGTGGCCCCGGTGCGGATCATCGGCGACGACGTCGAGATCGGCCTCGTCAGCGACATCGACGACACGGTCATGGTGACGGCGCTGCCGCGCCCCTTCCTCGCGGCGTGGAACACCTTCGTGCTCGACGAGCACGCCCGGAACCCGGTCCCGGGCATGGCGGTCCTCTACGAGCGCATCACCCGCGCCCACGCCGACGTCCCCGTCGTCTACCTCTCGACCGGCGCCTGGAACGTCGCGCAGACGCTCACGCGCTTCCTGCACCGCCACCTCTACCCGCGCGGGCCGCTGCTGCTCACCGACTGGGGCCCGACGCCGGACCGGTGGTTCCGCAGCGGGCGCCTGCACAAGGAGCGGAGCCTGCGTCGGCTCGCCGACGAGTTCCCGCACGTGCGCTGGCTCCTCGTCGGCGACGACGGCCAGCACGACGAGGCCATCTACGCCGACTTCGCCCGGGAGCGGCCCGCGAGCGTCGCGGCGGTGGCGATCCGGCACCTCTCGCCCACCGAGTCGGTCCTCGCGCAGGGCCTCCCGGCGCCGCAGGGGGCGCCCGCGCGCGAGGACTCCGACCACGCGTGGGTCTCCGCGCCCGACGGCGCGGGCCTCGCCCGGCTGCTGCGCGGCACCGGCGTCCTCTGAGGGACGGCGCGCGACAGCACCGCACCGGTTCCGCGCGCCACGCTGCGCCGCGAGCCCGGTGCTAGGAGCGCTGGTCGCCCGCGGGGAGCGCGGGCGCGACGGCCGGCTCGGCCGCGAGGTCGTCGGCGGGTCGCCGGCGCAGGAGGGGCGTGCGATCGCTGCACCGCGTCTCGAACGCGGCCATCGCGAGCATGACGGGCAGGACGAGGACGGGCAGGAGGAGGGCGAGGTAGGCCATGGGCGCGCTTCCGTGCGTCGTGCACGACCGGCGCGTCCACCTCGCCCCGGCCGTCGCGGGTCTCCCCGCGTCGTCGAGGGTGGTGCAGGTCACCCCCGCCCGCATCCTCGACGCGCACCTCGCCACGACACGGTCGGGTAACGCCACCCGTCCGCCACCCGTCCGCCACCGTCGCGCGCGCCGGCGGCTGCCGTGCTGTGCTGTGCCGCATGGCTGACGCAGACATCTGGGACCGGATCCGCAAGGCGCGCGACTTCTCCCTCGAGGCGGAGAAGAAGGAGCGCGAGCGCATCGCCGAGGCCGACACGGCCGAGCTGCAGCAGGCGGCCTCCGTCCGCCTGGCGACGCGCCAGTCGGTGCGCGAGGCGCTCGACGTCGTCCTCGACGAGGACACCTCGCCCCCCGGCGCCGAGCGCGAGGCCTGAGCCTCCTCACCGAGCACCGAGCACCGAGCACCACCGGGCACCGAGCACCACCGGGCACCGAGCACCGAGCACCACCGGGCACCGAGCCCGGACGAGGGCCCCCGAGGCCGCCGACTGGCAGCCCCGGGGGCCCTCGCGCACCCTCGGGGCGTGAGCCCCCCCGCCGTCCTGTGGTTCCGGCGCGACCTGCGCCTCGGCGACAACCCCGCGCTGCTCGCGGCCCGCGAGCGCGGGGGCGCGGGCGGCGTCCTCCCGCTCTTCGTGCTGGACCCGGCCGTCTGGGAGCCCGCGGGGGACGCGCGCCGCCGCTTCCTCGTCGGCTGCCTCGAGGCGCTGCGGGAGGCGACGGACGGCGCGCTCGTCGTCCGCCGGGGCGACCCGCGCGAGGTCGTGCCCGCCGTCGTGCGCGAGGCCGGCGCCGCGTCGGTGCACGTGGCCCGCGACGTCGGCCCCTACGGACGCCGCCGCGACGACGCCGTGCGCGAGGCCCTGTCCCGGCTGCCCACCGGGGAGGGCGGCGACGGCGAGGGGGTGCCGCTCGTCGAGGACGGCACCGCCTACGCCGTCGGCCCGGGGCTCGTGACGAAGGACGACGGCTCGCCCTTCCAGGTCTTCACGCCCTTCTCGCGGGCGTGGCGCGCCCACGGCGTGCCCGACCCGGCCCCGACGCCCCGCGCGCTCACGTGGGCCCGGCTCGACGGGCCCGACGAGCTGCCGGAGGCGCCCGCCGTCGACGCCGACCTGCCGTCGCCCGGCGAGGAGGCCGCGACCGCCGCCTGGAAGGCCTTCCGCGACGAGCGGCTCGACCGCTACGCCGACGAGCGCGACCGCCCCGACCTCGACTCGACGAGCCGCATGTCCGCCTACCTGCACCTGGGGTGCGTGCACCCCCGGACGCTCGTGCAGGAGGCGACGGCCCGCGGCGGGCCGGGCGCCGAGGCCTACGTCCGCGAGCTGTGCTTCCGCGACTTCTACGCCGACGTCCTGTGGCACCGGCCCGACTCGGCGCGCGAGGCCTACAAGCCCGAGCTCGCGGGCATGGAGCACGACGACGGCGAGGAGGCCCGGCGCCGCGTCCGCGCGTGGGAGGAGGGCCGCACCGGCTACCCGGTCGTCGACGCCGCGATGCGCCAGCTGCTGGGGCAGGGGTGGATGCACAACCGGATGCGGATGCTCGTCGCGTCCTTCTACGTCAAGGACCTCCACCAGCGCTGGCAGGGCGGCGCGCGCTTCTTCCTGCGCCACCTCGTGGACGGCGACCTCGCGTCCAACAACCACGGGTGGCAGTGGGTGGCGGGCACGGGCACCGACGCCTCGCCGTACTTCCGCGTCTTCAACCCGGTCACGCAGGGCAAGCGCTTCGACCCCCGCGGGGACTACGTGCGGCGCTGGGTGCCCGAGCTGCGCGACGTCGAGGGCGCCGCCGTCCACGAGCCGTGGACCCTCCCGGGAGGGACGCCCGAGGGCTACCCCGAGCGCGTCGTCGACCACGCCGAGGAGCGGAAGGTCGCCCTCTCCCGCTACGAGTCCGTCCGGGGCTGAGCCGCCGGACCTCGACGGGCCCCTCTCGACGAGCCGCCTCTCTCGACGAGCCCGGCACGGCGCCCGCGCCTACCGTGCGCGCATGACGGACCTGGACGGCGCGCGCGTGCTGGTGACGGGCGCGAGCGGGGGCCTCGGCTCCCTCCTCGCGGCGGGGATGGCGGAGCGGGGGGCCGCCGTGGCCCTCTCGGCGCGGGACGAGGAGCGACTGCGGGCGCTGGACGTGGACGCCGCGGCCCGCCTGCCCGCCGACCTGCGGCAGCCGGGGGCGCCCGAGGCGCTCGTCGGGGCGGCCGTCGACGCGCTCGGCGGCCTCGACGTCCTCGTGCACGCGGCCGGCGTCGTGGCCTTCGGCCCGGCGGCGGAGGTCGACGACGACCTCGTCGACGAGCTCCTGCTGCTGCACTACCTCGCCCCCGTGCGGCTGCTGCGCGCCGCCCTGCCGCACCTGCGCGCCTCGGCCTCCGAGCGCGGCGGCTCCGTCGCCGTGATGCTCAGCGCCGTCGTCGCCGAGCAGCCGGTGGCGGGGATGGCGGCCTACTCGGCGGCCAAGGCGGCGCTCACGGCCTTCGACGCCGCCGTGGCCAAGGAGCTGCGGCGCGACCGGGTGCGCGTGCTCGACGTCCGGCCGCCCCACACGGAGACGGGCCTCGCGACCCGGCCCGTGGCGGGGGAGGCGCCGAAGCTGCCCACGGGGCTGGAGCCGCAGGCCGTCGCCGACCGCGTGCTGCGCGCCGTCGTCGAGGACGAGAAGGACCTGCCCTCCTCGGCGTTCGGGTCACGCTGAGCGCGGGCGCCCCGCGGACGGGCATACTGGTTGAACGCGTGAACGCCACGGCGGGTCGTCCAGCAGCGGCGACCGCCGGAGCGGAGGGCGAGCCATGACGACGACCAGCGACACCACGACGAGCGACCGCGGCACCGACGGGACGGGCGCCGACGAGCAGAGCACGAAGGGCGCCTACGTCACGGCGGGCCAGGAGTTCGAGCGCGACACCGCCTACATCGAGACGCGCATCACCCGCGACGGGCGCGACGGCTACCCCGTCGAGCCGGGCCGCTACCGGCTGGTCGCCGCGCGCGCGTGCCCCTGGGCGCACCGCTCGATCATCGTGCGGCGGCTGCTCGGCCTGGAGGGCGTCATCTCCCAGGGCATCGCCGGCCCGACGCACGACAAGCGCAGCTGGACCTTCGACCTCGACCCGGGCGGCGTCGACCCGGTCCTGGGCTACGAGCGCCTCCAGCAGGCCTACTTCGCCCGCTTCCCCGACTACCCCAAGGGCATCACCGTGCCCGCGCTCGTCGAGGAGAGCACCGGGCAGGTCGTCACGAACGACTTCCCGCAGATCACCCTCGACCTGTCCCTCGAGTGGGGGGAGCACCACCGCGACGGCGCGCCCGACCTCTACCCCGAGGCGCTGCGCGCGGAGATGGACGAGGTGATGCAGCGGATCTACACCGAGGTCAACAACGGCGTGTACCGCTGCGGCTTCGCCGGCTCGCAGGAGCCCTACGAGAAGGCCTACGACCGCCTGTTCACGGCGCTCGACTGGCTCGAGGAGCGGCTGGCCGACCGCCGCTACCTCATGGGCGACACGATCACCGAGGCCGACGTGCGGCTGTACACGACCCTGGTGCGGTTCGACGCCGTCTACCACGGCCACTTCAAGTGCAACCGCAGCAAGCTCAGCGAGATGCCGGTGCTGTGGGCCTACGCCCGCGACCTCTTCCAGACGCCGGGCTTCGGCGACACCACCGACTTCGCGCACATCAAGGCGCACTACTACGTCGTCCACGAGGACATCAACCCCACGGGCGTCGTGCCGAAGGGTCCGGACCTGTCCGGCTGGCTCACGCCGCACGGCCGCGAGCAGCTCGGCGGCAGCCCCTTCGGCGACGGGACCCCGCCCGGGCCGGTGCCCGAGGGCGAGCGCGTCGACCCGGCGCACACGCCGCTGGGCTGACACCCGACCGGGAGCGGTCGCAGCGGTGGACCCACGGCGCGCCGGACGGCGTCGTGGGTCCACCGCTGCCGTCTACCGCGTCCCGCCTCGCGCGGGTGGGCGCCGTCAGGCGGGGGCGGTGTAGCGGCGGAACTGCCGGGCGCGCAGCGCGAGCACGCCGGTGGCCACGACCACGAGGAGGCCGCCGAGGCCGATCGCGGCCCGGGCGCCGAGGAGGTCCCCGGCGGCGCCGTGGAGCAGGTCCGCCAGTCGGGGGCCGCCGACGACGACGACGGTGAAGACGCCCTGCAGGCGCCCGCGCATCTCGTCGGTCGCGGCGGTCTGCAGGATGGCGCCGCGGAAGACCATGCTGCCGAGGTCGGCGGCGCCCGCGACGGCGAGGAGGACGGCGGCCACCCACAGCGACGTCGTCAGGCCGACGGCGGCGACGGCCGCGCCCCACAGCGCCACGCTGGCCAGCACGAGGGCGCCGTGGCGGCGCATCCGCACGACCCGGCCCGAGAAGAGGCCGCCGAGCAGCGAGCCGACGGGGATGGCGGCGTAGAGGACGCCGAGCGCGAGGCCGCCGTCGGCGGGACCGCCGTAGACCTCGTGGGCCATCACGGGGAACAGCGCCCGCGGCATGCCCAGCACCATCGCGAGCACGTCCGCCAGGAAGGACACGAGGAGCACCTGCCGGGTGCCGATGTAGCGCAGCCCGGCCAGGACGCTGCCGGCGCCGGCGCGACGGCCCGGCTCTCCCGTCACGGGCATCGCCGGCAGGCGCAGGACGAGGGCGAGGGCGGCGAGCAGGCCGAGCGCGTCGACGAGGTACAGCAGCGGGAGCCCGACGAGGGGGATGAGGGCGCCCGCGAGCAGCGGCCCGGCGACGGCGCCGACCCCGAAGACGGTGGTCGAGAGCGCCATCGCCGCGGGCAGCTGCCGCGCCGGGACGAGGCGCGGCACGGCGGCGCCGCGGGCGGGCGCGTACAGGCCGAAGAAGGCCTGCTGGACGACGACCAGCCCGAGGAGCACGGCCAGCGACTCGACCCCCAGCACGGCGTGCAGCGCCAGCAGGGCCGAGGACGCCGCGATGCCGGCGACGCTGACGGCCATGAGGCTCCGCCGGTCGACGACGTCGGCGACGCTGCCGCCCCACAGGGAGAACACGACGAGCGGCACGAGCCCGGCGGCCGAGGCGACCCCCACCCATGTGGAGGAGCCGGTGATGCGGAAGACCTCGACGGGGACGGCCACCGCCGTCAGCTGGCTGCCGACCGCCGAGACGGCGCTGGAGGTGAGCAGACGCCGGTAGGCGGGGACGCGCAGGGGGGTCGTGTCGAGGAGCACGCCGCGGAGGGCCACGCGCCGACCCTAGGTCGTGGCCCCGGGCACCCGAGGAGGCGCCCGGGCGTCAGCGCTCGGTCGGGGCGGTCGGTCGGGGCAGCCGGGTGGGGGGCGGCCTACCCCGGCTCGCCGCGCGCCTTGCGACGCCCGATGACGACGAGGTCCACCACCGCGACGACGGCGAGGAGCACGAGGACGACGACGAGCCACGCCGGCGCGCCGACCACGCCCGCCCATGCGGCGCCGCCGGCGCAGACGACGAGGCCGAGCGCGGCCAGCACCGCCCGGAGCGTGAGCGCGCTGCGCGCGGGGGCCGACCCGCCGATGCCGTAGCGCGGCTCGAGGGGCTCGCCGTCCCCGCGCGCGGGCGGGGCGGACGGTCGCCGTCCGCCGGGCCGGTCGGGCTGGGTGTTCGCCATGCGTCCACCGTGCGCGCCGAGCGGCGGCCTGTCCTGTCGGGTCGTCCTGCCGGGTCCGTCCTGCGCGTCCTGCCGGGGCCGCCCGGCAGGGCGAGCGGCAGGGCGAGCGGCGGGGCGGCCCCGGCCGCTCACCAGCGGTGGTGGACGACCTCGCGCAGGTGGGTGTCGTAGACCCGCTCGAGGGCGGCGAGCTCGTCGTCGGTCAGCGGGTCGAGCTCCGCCGCCGCGGCGTTGGACCGTGCCTGCTCGGGGGTGCGGGCGCCCGGGATGGCGCACGTGACGCCGGGCTGGTCGAGCACCCAGCGCAGGGCGAGGGCCGCCGTCGGGACGCCGCGCGTCGCGGCCACCTCGCCGACCTCCGCCGCGGCCCGCAGGCCGAGCTCGTACGGCACGCCGGAGAACGTCTCGCCGATGTCGAAGGCCGCTCCGTCGCGGTTGTAGGACCGGTGGTCGGTCTCGGCGAAGGTGGTGGTCTCGTCGTACTTCCCGGTGAGCAGTCCGCTGGCGAGCGGGACGCGGGCCAGGACCCCGACGCCGGCCTCCGCCGCCGCGGGCAGCACCCGCTCGAGCGGCTTGCGGCGGAAGGCGTTGAGGATGATCTGCAGGCTCGCGAGGTGCGGTCGGGCGAGCGCCGTCATCGCCTCGTCCACGGTCTCGACGGAGACGCCGTAGGCCGCCACGAGGCCCTCGTCGACGAGCGCGTCGAGGGCCTCGAACACGGCGTCGTCGGAGAAGACGGCCGTGGGCGGGCAGTGCAGCTGGACGAGGTCGAGGCGCTCGACGCCGAGGTTCGCGCGGCTCCGGTCGGTCCACGCCCGGAGGTTGTCGGCGGTGTACTGGCCCGGCTCGTGGGGGTCGGCGCGGCGTCCCGCCTTCGTGGCGACGAGCGGGCGGTCGCCCTCGGGCAGGTCGGCGAGGAAGCGCCCGATGAGCTGCTCGCTGCGGCCGTCGCCGTAGACGTCGGCGGTGTCGAGGAGCGTGACGCCCTCGTCCACGGCGGTGCGCAGGAGGGCGAGCGCCTCGTCGTCGCGCACCTCGCCCCAGTCCCCGCCCAGCTGCCACGTCCCGAGCCCGACGACGCCGACGTCCCTGCCCGTGCGCCCGAGGCGCCTGCTCTCCATGGCGGGGACGGTAGCCCCCCGGGGTGGCTGGGGCGGGCGGTGCCGACGGGTGGCTGGGGCGGGCGGTGCCGACGGGTGGTGGGAGCGGGCGGTGCCGACGGGCGGCGGGCGGGCGCCGAGGCGGTCGCCCGGCGCCGGAGGAGGGTGCCCCCGAGAGGATTCGAACCTCCGACACACGGTTTAGGAAACCGTTGCTCTATCCCCTGAGCTACGGGGGCCCGGGGCGCCGACGAGCGTAGCGGGAGCCGAGGGGAGGGCGCCGGGGCGCGGGAGGGGACCGGCGCCGGGTCGCACGCCCGCGGCGGAGCGGCCAGGGTGGAGACGAGCGCGGGCGGCGCCGCGGCCAGGGGCCGCGGGCGCGCCGCGGCGGAGGGCCGACCTCCGGCCGCGGAGGCCCGCGACGCGGACGAGACCGAGGAGGACCGATGGACCTGCAGTGGCTGGCACCGGCGTTCGAGGCCGAGGGGCCCCTCGCCAGCGTGACGCTCGACGTCTCGCGCACCGACGCCTCGGGCGAGCACGAGGTGGACCTGCGGTGGCGCGAGCTGCGCCGCCGCCTGGAGGAGCAGGGCGCGCCCGAGGACGTCCTCGACCTGCTCGCCGAGCGCGCCACGGCGCCCAGCGGGCGCCACGACGCGGGCGACGGCTCGGGCCGCACGGTCGTGGCGGGCGCCGGCGGCGTCGTGCTCGACCTCGTGCTGCCGGCCGCGCCGGCGCAGGACGAGGCGTCGTGGGGGCCCGTCGCGCACGTGCTGCCCGCGGTGCGCGCGGCGGCCGGCTCGACGCGCTACCTGCTCGTCGCCGCCGACCACGACGGGGCCGACCTCACCGTGGCCGTGGGCTCCGGCGTCACGGCGGCCCGTCCCGAGGGCGGCGACGCCGTCGTCGGCTCGACGGTCGACGACGTCCGGGCCCGCGAGACCTCCGGCTCCGACGACGACGTGCTCCACAAGGTGCCGGTCGGCGGCACGGGCGAGTACACGCACGAGCGGCGCGTCGAGGACTCCTGGCAGCGCGACGCCGCGGCGGTCGCCTCGGACGTCGACGACCTCGTGAGCCGGTACAAGCCCGAGGTCGTCGTGCTCACCGGCGACGACAACGCCGTCTCGCTCGTCCGCGAGCGCCTCGGCGGCGCGGCCGCGGGCATCGCCGAGGTCGTCCAGGGCGGCGGTCGCGCCGACGGCATCCGCTCGGAGGACTTCGCCCGCACGCTCGGCGAGGTGCTGGCGCGGGTCCAGGAGCGGCGCCTGCAGGAGGTCGTCGACAGCTACTCCCAGGCCCGCGGCAAGGACGCGGACGGCGCCGACGGGATCGACGCCGTCGTGCAGATGCTGCAGCGCGGCCAGGTGCAGGACGTCCTCCTGCGCGACGACCCGAGCTCGACGTGGACCCTCTGGGTGGGCCCGGAGGCGCTGCAGCTGGCGCAGAGCCGCGAGGACCTGCTCGAGATGGGCGTGGCCGAGCCGGTCGAGGTCCGGGCCGACGCCGCGCTCGTGCGCGCGGCGGTCGGCGGGGCGGCCGGCCTGGTGCTCGTGCCCGGCACCCGCCAGGACGAGAGCGACCCGCTCGAGCTCGGCGACGGCGTCGGCGCCCTCCTGCGCTGGTCGGACCAGGGCACGCCGGGCGGCGGCGCCCCGACGATGACGGGCGACGGCGAGCGCCTGCGCGACGTCGGGGTCTGAGCGCCCCGCCCGGGGGACCGGCGGCCTCCTCGGGAGGGCGTCGGTCCTCGGACGGCGGGCGGCAACCCGGACACCTCGGGACGACACGCCGGTCCGCGGCCGAGGAAGTTGACGGTTGAACGGCGCCTGTCCATCCTTGCGCCTGCAGTGCCCACCGCTGGCCCCCCCTGCGCGGTGGGCACTGCCTCCAACCACCTGCTCCTCCCGCCCGGGGGGAGCCCACGAGCGCCCCGCGTCCGACCGACGCGGGGCGCTCGTGCGTCCGCCCCCGCCCCGGCCCGGGGCGACGGGAGGGCGCCCCTGCTCGGCTAGCGTGCGCGCGTGCCCGACCCGACCCGCGCCTCCCGGTCCCCGCGGCACGGCTCTCGCCTGCGCGCGCTGCTGCGCCGCGGGCCGGCCCCCCGGCCCGAGGAGCCCGCCGACGAGCGCCCCGGCGCCGCGCCCGCGCCGCCGGCACCGCCCGCCGCGGCCCGGCCCGTGGCGCCGCCCGAGCCGGAGACGCCGCGGGCGCCCGTCGCGGACGTCGTCGCCACGTGGTCGCGCGCGCTGGCGCGCACGGGCGGCCGAGGGGTCCTCGTGGACGACCGCACCGCCGCGGACGTCCTCGTGCCCCCGCTCGACCTCGGCGGCGCGCACCCCTCCGGCCTCGCCGCCTTCTGGGCCGGCCGCCCGACCCGGCTGTCCAGCCTCTTCCGCGAGCGGGGCTCCCACGAGGGTGCCCGCGAGCGGGTGCGCGCCCTGCGCGCGTCGGCGCAGGAGGTCGCCGACCAGCACGGCGTCCCCGCCTGCGCGCTCGCCGTCGGGCTGGTGCGCTGGTCGGCTCCCGCCGCCGGTCGCGCGACGGCGGCGGAGGTCCACGCCCCCGCCCTCCTGCAGCGCCTCGTCCTGCAGCCCCGGGGCACCGGCGTCCTCGACGAGGAGCTCGACCTGCGGCCCGAGGTGCGGGTCAACCCCGAGCTCGTCGACGCGCTCGCCCGCCGCGGGCACGGCCTCGACGCGGGCGCCGTCCTCGCCCCCTTCGAGGACGGCCGCGGGGACCCCCACCGCCGGGCCCTGCGCGCCCTCGGCGAGCAGCTGGCGGACGTCCCCGGCCTGGAGCTCGCGGAGCGGACCCTCGTGGGCGTCTACCCCGAGCTCGCGGGACCGCTCGCCGCCGACGCCGAGCACCTGGCGGCGCGGCCCGACGAGCGCGTCGGCCCTCTCGTCGCCGGGCTCGCCGCGGTGACGGCGGGGGCCGCCGTCGACCGGCCCGCCGGCCCGCCGCCGGCCGCGCCCGGCTGGGGCGACGTCGCGCGCTGGCGCGTCCTCGACCTGGACGAGGGCCAGGCCGCCGCGCACGACGCCCTGGCCGCGGGTCGCTCCCTGCGCGTCCTGGCCGGCCCGGGGTCGGGCGCCACCCAGCTGGCCGCGCAAGCGGTCGCCTCCGCCGTCGGCGCCGGCCGCCGCTGCCTCGTCGTCGCCCCGGGGACGGGCGAGGCGCACGACGTCCTCGCCCGTCTCGCCGCCACGGGCCTCGGCGACCTCGCGGGCGAGCCCGCCGCCCGTCCCGGAGCGCCCCAGCCGGCCGGGGACGCCGGGGACGCCGGGGACGTCGGCGCGCAGGAGGGGGCGGGCCCCGACGCGGCCGCCGCCCGCCTGCGCGCGGGCGCCCGCGCCCTCGACGTCCCGGCCGGCGACGGCCTCGACGCGGGCGTCCTCGCCGGAGCCCACGCCCTCGTGCGGCTCGCGCGGGCCCCCCGGCCGCCGCGCAGCGCGGTGCGCCTCGACGCGGACGGCGTGCGCGCGACGGCGGCCGAGGGCCTCGGGCGCGTCGTCGGGCACGCGCGCGAGGCGGCCCGCCTCGGCGCCTTCCGCCCCGAGCTCGCCTCCAGCCCGTGGGCGGGCGCCGCGCTCGGCTCGGGCGAGGAGGCCCGCGTCGCCCGCCGCCGGGCCGAGGAGCTGGCGGGCACCCGCCTGCCCCGGCTCGCCGAGCACCTCGACGCGCTGGGGGAGCGCACGGGCCTGCGGCGCCCGGCCACCGCCGCGGAGGTGGAGCAGCGGCTGCGGCTCCTCGTCGACGTCCGGGGCACCCTCGAGGACTTCTCGCCGGGCGTCTACGAGCGCCCCCTCGGCGAGCTCGTGCGCGCCCTCGGCCAGGACGCGACCTGGCGCACGCGCCGCACGGCGCAGAAGGTCGTGGCCGAGGTGGTGCGCCCGGGAGCCCGCCCGGCGGACCTGCGCACGTCGCTGCGCCGGGCCGACGCCGAGCGGCGGGCGTGGTCGGCCGCGGCCGAGGACGGCGGCCGCCCCCACGTCCCGCACGGCATCGCCGAGGCGCAGCGGGCGCTCGCCGACGTCGTCGCGGAGCTCGACCGGCTCGAGCCGGTGCTGCGCGGCACGCGCGCGGGGGCCGGCCTGCGCGACGCCGACCTGTCCTCCCTCACCGGGCGCCTGTGGGCCATGGCCGACGACGACGACGCCCGCGGTGACCTGCCGGCGCGCGTCGACGTGCTCGTCCGGCTCGGCGAGCTCGGCCTCGGCGGCCTCGTCGAGGACCTCCGCGACCGCGCCGCCGCCCACCACCACGGGGGGCCGAGGGGCGCCGACGGGCGCAGGGGCGTCGACGAGGACGACGCCGCCGCCGAGGCCGAGCTCGTCGTCCGCGCCTCCGCGCTCGCGGAGGCCGGGCGCCGGGGCGTCCTCGACGACCTGCGGCCCGCGAGCGCCGCCGCCGCCCGCGAGCAGCTCGTCGCCGGGACGGCGGCGCGTCGACGGCGCGAGGCCGCCGACCTCCTGGCGACCGCCGGGGCGGTGGGTGCGGTCGACGCCGCCAGCCTCCTGGCCCTGCCCGCGGTCCTCGGCCCCGCCGCCCAGGGGGCCGTCGACCTCGTCGTCCTGCTCGACGCGCACGCCGCCGGGGTGCCCGAGGGGGCGCTCGCCCTGGCGCGCGGGGCGCAGGTGCTCGTCGTCGGCGACCCGGCCGGCCCGCCCCCGTCGTCGGCCGTCGTCGGCGCGCCGGCTCCCGAGCACCCGGGGGAGGGGGCGCCGACGAGCCTCCTGGCCGCCACCGCCGGCCTGCTGGAGGAGCGCTCCCTCGGGCGCTCGCACCGGCTGCCGCGCCAGCTCGGGCCCGTCGTCGCCGCCGTGCGCGCCGAGGCCCTCGAGCCCGCCACCGGGGAGCCGGGCGCCGCGTCGGGCGGCACCCCGTCGGGCAGCGCCTCCACGGGCGTCGAGTCCACCGGCAGCGCCTCCCCGGACGGGGACCCGGCGACCGGGTGGGACGACGCCGTGCCCGCGCCGCCCGGGGCCTGGCCGGTCGTGCTGCGCCGGGTGGACGGCCGCGGCCGGGCCTCCGCCGAGGGCGTCGTGCACTCGCTCGACGTCGAGGTGGACGCCGTCGTCGAGACGGCCGTCGGCCACCTGCGGGAGGACCCCGAGCGCTCGCTCGCCGTCGTCGCCGTCACCCGCGGGCACGCCCGTCGCGTCGCCGACGCCCTGCGGGCGGCCGTGGCCGCCGACGCCGCGCTCGCCGCCGCGGTCGCGCGCTCGGCGCGGAGCGACGAGCCGCTCGTCGTCACCGACGTGGGGCGCGCGCAGGGCTGCGTCCGCGACGTCGTCGTCCTGTCCGGGGCGTTCGCGCCGACGGAGCGCGGGCGGGTGCCCGGGGCCTTCGGGCCCCTCGACGCCGCAGGGGGCGCCGCCGCGCTGGCCGACGCCGTGGCGGGAGCCCGGCGGCGGCTCGTCGTGGTCACGTGCCTCGCGGCGGAGGACCTCGCCCCCGACCGGCTGCGCACACCGGGCGCTCGGGCGCTGCGCGCCCTCCTCGTCGCGGTCGAGGACGCGGACGAGCGGCACCGCGCCGCTCACCCCTCGGCGGACGGTCCCGGCACGGCCCCGGGCAGCGGCGCCGGAGGCGGCGCCGCGGAGGGGCCGGCAGGGCCCTCGGGGGTCGTGGACGCCGCTCCGCCGGACGTGGCGCCGGAGGACCTCCTGCCGCCGGGCGACGACGCCGCGCGCGCCCTCGGGGCGCACGCGCGCCTGGCCGCCCCGACCGGCGCCGACGCCGACACCGGCGCCGGCACCGGCGCCGACGACGGGGGCGCCGACCCGCTGGTCGCCGCGCTCGTGGAGCGCCTGGGGGAGGCCGGGGCCCACGTGCGCGCCGCGGAGCGGCCGGGGGACCCCGACCTGTCGGTCCGCCTGCGCGACGGGCGCTGCGCGGCCGTCCTGCCGGACGTGCGCCCGCCCGGGCCGGAGACCGGCCCGACGGCCGCGGACCCCGTGCGGCGGGTCGCCGAGGCGGCGGCGCTGCGCCGCCAGGGCTGGGCCGTGGCGCACGTGGCCTCCCTCGGCCTCCTCGTGGACCCCGCGCGCGAGGTGGCGGACGTCCTCGCGGCGGCGCGGCGCCCCGGAGCGGGAGCGCCCCGGTGACGCGGGGCGGCTCGGGCCGGACGGACGGGGGCGACGACGGGCGGCGGCCCCGCGCGACGACGGGCCCGGACGCGACGACGGGCCAGCGCGCGACGACGGGCCAGCGCGCGACGGCGGGCGGGGAGGCCGCGACGGGCGAGGCGGCCTCGCCGCGCGGGCCCCGGGGGGCGCGGGGCCCGGCCGGTGGGGGGCGCGGCGCGGGCGAGCCGCCCGTGCTGCCCGACCGGGCGGCCGAGGACCGTCCCGAGGCCTGGGGCGAGCGCGCCGACGAGGAGGACGACGAGCGCTACCTGCGGGAGCGGCCGCCGCACTGGTGAGCCCGCCGGCGACGGGCACGCGGGCGGCGCTCGTCGTCCTCCTCGGTGCGGGAGCGGCGTCGCCCGGGCGCCCCGCGAGGAGGAGCCGCCGGCCGGGCCGCGCCGGGGCCTCAGGGGAGCTCGGGGCCCCGCTGACCGGCCGGGCCCGCGCCGTCCGCGGCGTCGCCGTCCCCACCGGCAGCGCTCGCGGCCCGCTGGGCGGCGAGGAGGTCGCGGATCTCCTGCAGCAGCAGGATGTCCTCGCTCGGAGCGGCGACGTCGGGCTCCGCGCCCTGCTTGCGCAGGGCGAGCAGGCGGTTCATCGGGACGACGACGAGGAAGTACAGCACCGCCGCGACGATGAGGAAGTTGAGGAGCGCGGCGATCGTCGTCCCGAAGACGATGGTGGTGGCGCCGTCGCCGGTCCGGCTCGGGATGTCCACCCCCAGCGTCCCGATGTCCTCGGCGTCGAAGATCGCGGCGATGAGGTTGCCGAACACGTCCGTGCTGATGGCCGTGACGATGGCCGTGAAGGCGGCGCCGATGACGACCGCGATGGCCAGGTCGATGACGTTGCCGCGCAGGATGAAGTCCTTGAAGCCGCTGAGCACGTGCCCTCCTCGGTGGGGGCGGGCCCGGCCCGCCGTCCTCGCCCGCCCGGCCGGCGCCGTCCGGACCGCCCGCCGGACGGCGGACGCTGCGAACCCTCGCACTCCGGGCACCGCTCCGGGGGGCGTCCGCGCAGGACGCGTCCCGGGACGCGACTCGCGGGCAGGGCTCGGGGCAGGGCTCGGGGGCGCGGGCGGGACCACGGGCAGGGGCACGGGCGCGGCGTCACCGGTCGGGCAGCAGGGCGAGCTGCACGCCGCTCCCGGCGGCGACGGCCGCGGCCACGCCCCGGGCCTCGTCGCGGCCCAGCGCCAGGACGACGACACCGCCCGCCGGGTCCGCGCCGCCGAGCGGACCGAGCGCGCCGTCGCCGCCGCGCTCGGGCACCCGCAGGACGACGGCGCGCTCCGCGACGACGGCGGCGCCGGGGGCGGTGGCTGCCGACGGGTCGCTGAGCAGGGGGTCGGCGGGGGCGGCGAGGACGAGGACGGCGTCGCCGGGCGCGACGAGCTCGCTCGAGGCCGCGGGGAGCGGCAGGCCGACCGCCACGTCCCCGGCGCGGGCCCCGGCGAGCAGCCCGGGGCCGGCGAGGCGGGCGTCGGTGACGACCTCGCCCTCGCGGGCGGGGGAGGCCAGGCGGCGTCCGACGGCCGCGGCGGTCGACGCGGCGGCGCCGCGGGGCACGAGCCCGGGCGGGGCCGGGGCGGCGCGCACGTCGGTCGCCCGCAGGACGTGCCCGGCGGGCGCGTCGGCCGTGAGGACGACGACCGTGCCGTCCTCCACCGCCGGCGCCGGCTGCAGGGCCTGCACCGCGGTGCCCGCCGCGGCGGCGAGCAGGAGGGCCGCGACGAGGCGGCGCCCCGACCACTGCGGCAGCCGGGCCGCCAGCGCCTCCCGCACGGAGCCCCCGACGGGATTCCCGCGCCGGTGCCGCGACCACCTCGACGGCGCCCCGGGCCGACGGCGCTCGGCGCGCAGGGCTCGCGCGCGGTCGGAGCGGGGGGTGGCCACACCGGGACGCTAGGAGCGCGGCGGCACCGGCGGCCCCGTCAGGGGCGGGCTGTGGACGGGCGCCCGGACGACGCCGGCTGTGCGCAGGACCGCGACGCGCCCGGGCCTCCGAGTCAGGCGGCGGAGCCGGCGGAGGAGCTCGAGCCGCCGGACGGGCTCGACGAGCCCGCGCCGCCGGAGGAGCCGGAGCCCGCCGTCGTGGTCGACGCGCTGCTGCCGGAGCCGCCCTCGGACGTGCCGCTGCTCCCGGACCCGCTGCCCGAGGCGCTCCCGGACCCGCTGCCACCGCTCGCCGCGCCGCCGGACCCGCCGCTGCCCGTGCCGGTGCGGGAGTCGTTGCGGTAGAAGCCGGACCCCTTGAAGACGATGCCCACCGTGCTGAAGACCTTGCGCAGGCGCCCCGAGCAGGTGGGGCACTCGGTGAGGCTGGGGTCGCTGAAGGACTGCTGCACCTCGAGCGGGGTGCCGCACTCGGTGCAGCGGTAGGCGTAGACGGGCACGGGGCCTCCACGGGGTCGCGCCGACGGGCGGCGGTGGGCGGAGCTCGGAGCGGGCGGGCCCGGGGGACCGCCGGCGGCTGGCACTCGGCCGCCGCGAGTGCCAAGGCTACTCGCCCCGGGCGCGTGGGTGCTCCGCGCCGCCCGGCCACGGCCGACCCGCCACGGCCGACCCGCCCGGCCGACCCGCGCGCGCCCGCCCCACCACGGTCGACCCGCCGCCGGGCGCGGGCGTCCGGGAGCGGGGGCCGTCGCGGGGCGGCGGCTACCCTCGCCGCGTGCCCCGACCACGATCCGCCGGCGTCGTCGCCCTCGCCGTGGTGCTCGTGGTGGCGCTCGTCGCGGTCACGGCCGTCGTCGTCCTGCTCCGCCGCCCGCTGCCCGACACCTCCGGCGAGGTGGCCGTCCCGGGCCTCGGCGCCCAGGTGCGCGTGCTGCGCGACGCGCGCGGCGTGCCCCAGGTCTACGCCGAGGACCCCGAGGACCTCTTCTTCGCGCAGGGGTACGTCCACGCCCAGGACCGCTTCTTCCAGATGGACTTCCGCCGCCACGTGACGGCGGGCCGCCTCGCCGAGCTCGTGGGGGACGCCCCGGGCGCCGTGGAGGCCGACGCCGTCGTCCGCACCATGGGCTGGCGGCGCGTCGCCGAGGCCGAGCTGCCCCTCCTGGCCCCGGAGACCCGCGCCTACCTCGAGGCCTACGCGGACGGCGTCAACGCCTACACGGGCGGGCGCTCGCCCAGCGAGCTCTCGGCCGCGTACACGGCGCTGGGCACGCGCGTGGACCTCGGGCCCGTCGAGGAGTGGACGCCCGTCGACTCCCTCGCGTGGCTCAAGGCCATGGCCTGGTCGCTGCGCGCCAACTACTCCGACGAGCTGGCCCGCGCCGCGGCGTACGGCGCCGTGGGCGACGTCGGCCTCGTCGAGCAGCTCTTCCCGCCGCCGTCGGCCTCGGTCGGCGAGCCCGTGGTGGGGGCGGTGGGCTCCCTCGCGCCCGCGGCCGCCACGACGTCGGACGCCGCCACGGCGACCCGTGGCGCAGCGGCGTCCGGCGGCGATGCGGACGACGAGGTGCTCGCCGGCGTCGTGGCCGCCCTCGCCGACCCTGCCGACCCCGTCGCGGGCGCCGACCGGGCGCTCGCCGCCGTGCCCGACCTCCTCGGAGACGGCTCCGGCGCCACCGGGGGCATCGGCTCGAACGCGTGGGCGGTCTCGGGCGAGCACACCGCCTCGGGCGAGCCGCTGCTCGCGAACGACCCCCACCTCGCCGCGAGCTTCCCCAGCACCTGGTCGCAGGTCGGGCTGCACTGCACCGAGGTGGACGCGGACTGCCCCTTCGACGTCAGCGGCTTCTCCTTCGCGGGGATGCCCGGCGTCGTCATCGGCCACACCGCCGACGTCGCGTGGGGGTTCACGAACACCGGCTCGGACGTCACCGACCTCTACCTCGAGCGCGTCCGGGACGGCGCTGCCCTCCGCGCGGGCGAGCAGGTCCCCCTCACCACCCGCACCGAGACCATCCGCGTCGCCGGCGGCGAGGACGTGGCCATCCAGGTGCGCAGCTCCGGCCACGGGCCGCTGCTGTCCGACGTCGTGCCCGAGCTGGCCGCCGCCGGGCGGGCCGCGCCGGTGCCCGAGGACGCCCCGCCCGCCGGCTCCGACGGCTACGCCGTCGCGCTGTCGTGGACCGCGCTGCAGCCCGGTCGCACGATGGACGCCGTCTTCGCGCTCGACGCGGCGCAGGACTGGGACGACGTCCGGGAGGCCGCCTCCCTCTTCGTCGTGCCGGGCCAGAACATCGTCTACGCCGACACGAGCGGCAGCATCGGGTACCAGGCCTCCGGGGTCGTGCCCCTTCGCCAGCCGGGCGCCGGCCTCGGGCAGGGCACCGGCACGTGGCCCCGCCCCGGCTGGGACCCCGACTACGACTGGGTCGGCGCCGTGCCCTTCGCGGACATGCCGTCCGTCCTCGACCCCCCGGACGGGCTCGTCGTCAGCGCCAACCAGCGCATCACCGACGCCTTCGACCCCTTCCTCACCGCCGACCCGGACATGGGCCACCGCGCCCAGCGCATCCGCGAGGTCCTCGAGGAGCAGGTGGCGGCGGGCCGTCCCGTCACGGCCGACGACGTGGAGGCCCTGCAGACCGACCGGGTGGACCCCTTCGCGGAGGTCCTCGTCCCGTACCTGCTCGACGCGCCGCTGCCCCAGGACCCGGGCTCCAGCCCGGAGCGCCGGGCCTTCACCCGCGAGGCGGTCGAGCTGCTGCGCGGCTGGGACGGCACGACCACGGCCGACAGCGCCCCCGCGGCGTACTACAACGCCGTCTGGTCGACGCTCCTGCGCCTCACCTTCGCTGACCAGCTGCCCGAGACGGCGCAGCCGCGGGGCGGGAGCCGCTGGTTCACCGTCGTCGGCCAGCTCCTCGAGGACCCGGAGAGCCCCTGGTGGGACGACGCGACGACGCCGGCCGTCGTCGAGACCCGCGACCAGGTGCTCGGCCGCGCGCTGCAGCAGGCGCGCCTGGAGCTCACCGCGACCCTCGGGGCCGACCCGCAGGACTGGGAGTGGGGCCGCCTGCACCGCCTCGTGCTCCGCCAGGACGTGCTGGGCGACGAGTCGGTGCCGGCGCCCGTGCGCGCGCTGTGGACGGCCGGCCCCGTCGACCTCGGCGGCAGCACCTCGCTCGTCGACGCCACCTCCTGGGACGCCCGCGAGGGCTACGGCGTGACGGCGGTGCCCTCGATGCGCATGGTCGTGGACCTCGCCGACCTCGACGCCTCCCGCTGGCTCGACCTCGCGGGCGTCAGCGAGCACCCCTGGAGCGGCCACGCCACCGACCAGCTCGGCGCGTGGGCGGAGGGCCGCACCTTCCCGTGGCCCTCGACGCCGGGCGCCGTCGAGGACGCCGCCCGCGACGAGCTGGTCCTCACGCCCCGCTCGACGTCCGCGGGCTGACGCCGGGCGGACGGCGGGCGCGGCGCCGGCCCGGCGGCGCCGTCGACCACCCGCCGGCTACCCGTCGACGCGCATCCAGCGGCCCGGCGTGGCGACGTGGCTGACGCGGACGTCGTGCGCCTCCGCCGGCACGGGCTCCACGGCGGCGTCGAGCACCTCGTCGTCGTGGACGAGCGCGACGACCGGCGGCAGCCAGCCGCGGTGGTCGCGCAGCTCGCCGAGCGCCCGGTCGTAGTACCCGCCCCCCTTGCCGAGGCGGCGGCCCGCCGTGTCGACGGCGAGGGCGGGGACGAGGACGACGTCGGCCGCCTGCAGAGCCCCGGGGCCGAGGTCGGGGCCGGGCACCAGGGGCGCCTCGTCGCCGGCGCCCGGGCGACCGGGCGCGGAGCCCGGGGCCGTGCCGGGCGCGCGGCCCCAGCCGAGCCGCGTGCCGCGGCCGTCGGAGCCGTCGTGGGTGTGGGGCAGGAGCACCGTGGTGCCGCGGGCCGCGAGCGCCCGCACGAGCGCCGCCGTGCCGGGCTCGCCGCCCCGGGAGGCGTAGCAGGCGACCGTGCCGCCCTCGTGGGGCAGCAGGCCCGTGCCGAGGACGACGTCGCGCAGGCGCACCGCCAAGTCGACCCGCTCCTCGGCGGGGCGCTGACGGCGTCGCGCGAGGACGGCGCGGCGGATCTCCGCCTTGGTGGGCTCGGCCGCCCCCGGCCCGTCGGCCGCCCACCCGGTCGCGTCCGCCCCGCCCCGGTCCATCCCGCCCCGGTCGGTCCCGGCCCGGCCCCCCGCGCGCTCTCCGCCCACGTCCGGAGTGTGCGGGAGCGACGGCCGCCGGGCCACCCCCCCGGACGGTGCTCCCGCGCGGGTGGAGCAGCGGAGCGCCCGGCGTCGGGGGGGCGCCGCTAGCCTGCGCCGCATGAGCATCCACAAGGCCGTCATCCCCGCGGCGGGGCAGGGCACCCGCTTCCTCCCCGCCACGAAGGCGTCGCCGAAGGAGATGCTGCCCGTCGTCGACGTCCCGGCCATCGAGTACGTGGTGCGGGAGGCCGTCGCGGCCGGGCTCGAGGACGTGCTCATGGTCACCGGGCGCGGCAAGCGCGCGCTGGAGGACCACTTCGACCGCAACGTCGAGCTCGAGGCGGGCCTGGAGGCCAAGGGCGACGACTCCAAGCTCGACAAGGTCCGCTCCTCGACCGACCTGGCGCAGGTCCACTACGTCCGCCAGGGCGACCCGCGGGGCCTCGGCCACGCCGTCCACGTGGCGAAGGCGCACGTCGGCGACGAGCCCTTCGCCGTCCTCCTCGGCGACGACCTCATCGACCCGCGCGACCCGCTGCTCACGACGATGACGGCGCTGCAGGAGCGCGTCGGCGGCAGCGTCGTGGCCCTGCTCGAGGTGCCCCGCGACCAGGTCCACCTCTACGGCTGCGCCACCCTCGACGACGCGGCGTCCGACGCCCTCGAGGAGGACGTCGTCAAGATCACCGGCATGGTCGAGAAGCCGGCCGTCGAGGACGCGCCCTCCAACCTCGCCATCATCGGGCGCTACGTGCTCCACCCGGCCGTCTTCGACGTGCTCGAACGCACGCCCCCGGGCAAGGGCGGCGAGATCCAGCTCACCGACGCGCTGCAGACCCTCGCGGGCATGCCCGTCGAGGAGGGCGGTGGCGTCCACGGCGTCGTCTTCCGCGGCCGCCGCTACGACACCGGCGACAAGCTCGACTACATCAAGGCCGTGGTCCGCCTGGCCTGCGAGCGCGAGGACCTGGGCCCCGAGCTGCGCGAGTGGCTGCGGGACAGCGTCGACGAGCTCACGGCCGCCCCGGCCCAGGGCTCCTGAGCCGGCCGGGCCCCGTGACCGCCCCGACGGGCCCGGCGGCCACCCCGGGTGGCGGCGGTCGCGCGCCCGGCGCGGGGGCGCGGTCGCTGGAGGAGCACCTCGCCGTCGTGCTCGAGGGGGCCGGTCCGCTGCCCGCGCGGCGCCTGCCCCTGCTCGAGGCGCTCGACCTCGTGCTCGCCGAGGACGTCGTCGCCGCCGAGCCGCTCCCGCGCTTCGACGGCTCCTCGATGGACGGCTACGCCGTCCTCGCGCCCGACGTCGCCGGCGCCGGCGAGGGGTCCCCGGCGGTGCTCGACGTCGTCGGGGACGTCCCGGCCGGGGCGGCGGACGTGCCGCGGCTGCGCCCGGGAGCGGCCGTCCGGGTGATGACGGGCGCCCCCGTGCCCGTGGCCGAGGACCCGGCCGCGACGGCCGACGTCGCCGTCGTGCAGGTCGAGTGGACCGACGCCGCGCAGACGGGCCCGCCGCCGGCCCGGGTGGCCGTCCGCCGCCCCGTCGCGGCCGGTCGCAACGTGCGCCGCGCGGGGGAGGACGTCGCCGCCGGCGAGCGGGTGCTGCGCCCAGGGGAGCGCCTGTCGCCGCGCCACCTCGGGCTGCTCGCGTCGCTCGGACGCGCCGACGTCCTCGTGCACCCGAGGCCGCGCGTCCTCGTGCTCTCCACCGGCAGCGAGGTCGTCGAGCCGGGGGAGCCGCTCGGACCCGGGCAGATCCACGACTCGAACTCGACCGCTCTCGTCGCGGCCTGCCGCGAGGCCGGCGCGCTCGCGCGGCGGGTGCGCGCCGTCGAGGACGACCCCGCGCGCCTGCTCGCCGTCCTGCGCGCCGAGCTCGCGACGGCGGACCTCGTGCTCACCACCGGCGGCGTCAGCGCGGGCGCCTACGAGGTGGTCAAGGAGGCCCTGGCCGCCGACGGCGCCGTCGACTTCGTGCGCGTCGCGATGCAGCCCGGCGGCCCTCAGGGCGCCGGGTGGCTCGCCGACGACGCCGGTCGGCCCGTGCGCGTCCTCACCCTGCCCGGCAACCCGGTGAGCGCCTACGTCTCCTTCGAGGCGTTCGTCCGGCCGCTGCTGCGGGTGGTGCTCGGCGAGGAGGAGCGGGGGCGGCCGGTCGTCGAGGCGGTCGTCGAGCGGGGCTGGACCTCGGTGGCCGGCAAGCGCCAGCTGTACCGCGTGCGCCTCGAGCGGGGCGAGGACGGCGTCGCCCGCGTCGGCGCGATCGGCGGGCCGGGCAGCCACCTCGTCGCCGACCTCGTCACGGCCACGGCGCTGGCCGTCGTGCCCGAGGACGTCGTGGCCGTCGAGCCGGGGACGACGCTGACGTGCATGCTGCTGGAGCGGGGCGGCCAGCCCTCGGCCGTAGGGGGGCCGGCGTCGCCGCCGGCCACGAGCCCCAGAGTCACTGACCGGTAGGGCCCCCTGACCGGTAGGGCCCCCTGACCCGTAGACCCATTGACCCGCAGGACCACTGACCCCCGGGAGGATCCGCGTGAGCGGTCTGACGCACCTCGACGAGCGCGGCCGCGCGCGGATGGTCGACGTCTCGGCCAAGGACGTCACCGTGCGCACGGCCAGCGCGGCGGGCCTCGTGCGCTGCTCGGGCGCCGTCGTCGACGCCCTGCGGGGCGACGGCGTGCCCAAGGGCGACGCGCTGGCGGTGGCCCGCCTCGCGGGCATCCAGGCCGCCAAGCGCACGCCCGACCTCGTGCCCCTCGCGCACCCGGTGGCCGTCCACGCCGTCGAGGTCGACGCGGTGGTCGTCGACGAGGGCGTCGAGCTCACCGCCACCGTCCGCACGGCCGACCGGACCGGCGTGGAGATGGAGGCGCTGACGTGCGTGGCCGTGGCCGGACTGGCGCTCGTCGACATGGTGAAGGCCCTCGACCGGGAGGCGGTCATCACCGACGTGCGCGTCACCGCGAAGACGGGCGGACGCTCGGGGAGCTGGACCCGTGGCTGAGGCGCGGCCGCCCGTCACGGCCGCCGGCCCCCGCACCGGGGCGGTAGTGGTCGCCTCCACCCGCGCCGCGCGCGGGACCTACGCCGACGAGGCCGGCCCGCTGCTCGTGGACGGCCTGCGAGCCATGGGCCTCGCCGTGGGCGACCCCGCGGTGGTCGAGGACGGCGAGCCCGTCGGCCGGGCCCTGCGCTCGGCCCTGGCCCACGGGGCCGCCGTCGTGCTGACGACGGGCGGCACGGGGCTGACGCCGCGCGACCTCACCCCCGAGCAGACGGCGCCGGTGCTGGACCGCGAGCTGCCCGGCCTCGCCGAGGCGCTGCGCGCCCGGGGCCGTGACAAGGGGGTGCCGACGTCGTCGCTGTCCCGCGGGCTCGCGGGCACGGCGGGCGGGGCGCTCGTCGTCAACCTGCCCGGCTCGCCGGGCGCCTGCCGGGACGCGCTGGAGGTGCTGGCGGAGGTGCTGCCGCACGCGCTCGACCAGATCGCCGGAGGCGATCACCAGGCGTCGGGCGCCGGAGGCGATCACCAGGCGTCGGGCGCCGCGGGCGATCACCGGGCGTCGGGCGCCGGTGAGCGGCCCGCGGGGGCGCGGTGAACGGCTGGCCGGTGGAGCTGCGGTCGTCCGACGTCGTGCTGCGGCCGCTGCGGCGGGGGGACCGCACCGCGTGGGCGCGGCTGCGCGACGTCAACGCGGCCTGGCTGGCGCCCTGGGAGGCCACCCCGCCCGCGGGGTCGCTGCCCCCGCCGTCCTTCCCGGCGATGGTGCGCGAGCTGCGCCAGCAGGCGCGCCTCGGGCAGGCGATGCCCTTCGTCGTCGAGCACGCGGGGCGGATGGTCGGCCAGCTGACGGTGGCGGGTATCGCGTGGGGGTCGCTGCGCTCGGGGACCATCGGGTACTGGGTGGACCACCGGGTGGCGGGCCGCGGCATCACCCCGACGGCGGTGGCGATGGTGACCGACCACTGCTTCCGCTCCGCGGGTCTGCACCGGGTGGAGGTCAACATCCGGCCGGAGAACGCGGCGAGCCTGCGCGTCGTCGAGAAGCTCGGCTTCCGCGACGAGGGGCTGCGCCGGGCCTACCTCCACATCGACGGCGCGTGGCGCGACCACCGCACCTTCGCGCTCACGGCGGAGGAGGTGCCGGACGGCCTGCTCTCCCGGTGGCTCGCCGCCCGCGGGGGGCGCGCGACGACGTCCTGACGGCGCCGCGCCGCCGTGCCGCCGGGCGCGGCGGCGCGCCTCCCGGACGCGGGGGTCCGGGCCTCCTAGCGTCCGCTGCGTGGACGGTGGGGCGATGGCTGCGCTGCTGGTCCTCGCGGTGCTCCTCGTGGGCGTGCCGCGCATGGCCCGGCGCCGGGCCGAGCTGGGCGAGTGGCAGGCGGCCGGGCGCGGCGAGCACGTCGACGGCCCCGGCACCGACGTCTCCCGCGCCGGCGACCCCCGCGACGCCTCCTCGCGCCGGCGGGCCCCGCGGGCCGGCGCTGCTCCCTCGCCCTCCACCTCGGTCGGGCTCGCGGCGCCCGGGGCGGTCGGCGAGCAGCCGCTCGCGCTGCGGTCCGCGGGCACGGGGCTGCGCCGCGCGACCCCCGGCCCCCGCGTGCTCGAGCGCCGCTCGACGGTGCCGCGCCCCCGCTGCTCCCCGGGCGCGGGCTCCCGTCGGGTCCTCGCCGCTCCTGCCCATGCCTCAGCTCCTGCCTCAGCTCCTGCCTCCGCTCCTGCTGCGGAACTCGACCAGTCGCGCGTCGGCGCGCGCGGCTCCTCGGCGCCGGAGGCGGCCGGCGCCCTCGTGCGCGGCGAGGTCGTGGAGGGCCCCGCCGAGCGCCCGCAGACGGCTCCCGCGACCGTGCCGCAGCCGCGGGAGCGCACCGACGGCACCGGTGCCGCGGGGGAGACCGCGTCGTCGCGCGGTGCCGGGGCCGGCGCACGGGGGGAGGCCGCGCGCAGCCACCGGCTACCCGCCGTCCAGCTGCTCACCGTCGCCGTCGGCGCCGTGGCGGTGGTCGTGCTCGCGGTCGTCGGCGTGCTCCCGCTGGTCGCCGCCCCCGCCGCCGTCGCCGCGCTGGTGCTCGACGTCGCCGCCCTGCGCGCCCGGGCCCGGCGCCGCCGGGCGCGCCGACCCGTCGCCGCACGAGCAGCGACCGCCCGAGGGGCCGGCCGGGAGGAGACGTCGGAGGCCGCACCTGCGACCCGCGCGGACGCCGTTCTCCTCCTCCACGACGCCGTCCCTCTCGACGGCGCCGTCCTGCTCGACCTCGACGCGACCCCCGCCGACGGCGCCGCGGCGGACGCGTCGGTCACGGCCCGCACCGGGGCCGTGACCGATCTGCTCCCGTCGCTCGCGGACCTGCGGGCCGCAGCCGCCGCCGACGGCGCCGCCGGTCTGCGGGGCCCCGGCGCCGCGAGCCCCCGCGACCACGCGCCCGCGCGGGAGGGCTCGGGCGAGGTCGGCGAGTCGGCAGCGCGCGAGCCCCGGCGCCGCCAGGGCGGGTCGCGCCGCCGCCGCTCGGCCTGAGCGCCGCGGACCGGCGCCGCCCCCGCGACGCCCGGCGTTCCCGGTGCCGCCCACCCCGGCGGCGCTGGTAGGGTTCCGGACGTTCCAAGGGGCTGTGGCGCAGCTGGTAGCGCACCTCGTTCGCAACGAGGGGGTCAGGGGTTCGAATCCCCTCAGCTCCACCTCGCACCTCCCGCCCGGGCGCCGTCGCCCGGGCTCCCGGCCACCGAGCCGGGCCACCTCACCGGACCGGTGCCGGTCCTCCCTCCGTCCCGTGCACGACGGCGGGGGTGCGCGCCGCGGCCGCGGCGGCCAGGGTGGGGGGCATGACGACGGAGACGACGTCCCTGCCCGGACCCACGGCGTCCCTGCCCGGCGGTGGCGAGATGCCGCTGCTGGGCCTCGGCACCTGGCAGTCCGAGGGCGACGACTGCTACCGGTCGGTGCTCCACGCCCTCGAGGCGGGCTACCGGCACATCGACACGGCCACCGGCTACGGCAACGAGGACCAGGTGGGCCGGGCGCTCGCCGAGTCCGGCGTCCCGCGCGACGAGGTCTTCGTCACGACGAAGATGCCGCCCGACGAGGCGCCGCGAGCCCGCGAGGTGCTGTCCCGCTCGCTGGAGCTCCTCGGGCTCGACTTCGTCGACCTGTGGCTCGTGCACTGGCCCCCGGGGGGCGAGGCGAGCCCGCAGACGTGGGAGCACTTCCTCGCGGCCCGCTCGGACCGCCAGGCCCGCGACGTCGGCGTGAGCAACTACAGCACCGCGCAGCTCGACGAGCTGGTCCGCTCCAGCGGCGAGGCGCCGGCCGTCGACCAGGTGCCGTGGGCGCCCGCCCTCCACGACCAGGGCTTCCTCGACGACTGCCGCCAGCGCGGCGTCGTCGTGGAGGGCTACAGCCCCTTCAAGAAGACCGACCTGGGCGACCCCGTCCTCACCGAGGTCGCGCAGGCGCACGGCGTGACGCCGCAGCAGGTCGTGCTGCGCTGGCACCTCGAGCACGGCGTCGTCGTCATCCCCAAGTCGGTGACGCCCGAGCGGATCACCGCGAACGCCGACGTCTTCGGCTTCTCCCTCTCGCCCGACGAGGTGCGGCGCGTCGACGGCCTCGCCGCCGCCTGAGACCGGGCGACGGACCGGGGCCCCGCGGGGCCCCGGTCCGTCGCCGCCTTGACGGCGTCGACGCCGAGACGATGGGCTGCGGGGCGCGAGGGGTCGCGCCCCGCGGCCGCACCGGCCGCCGCGGCCCCGGGGGAGCCGCTCGTGGCCGTCGTCTTCGTCAACCTGCCCGTCGAGGACGTCGGGCGGTCGGTGGACTTCTTCACCACCCTCGGCCTCCCGGTGGACCCGCTGCCCGAGGACGGCGCCAGCGCGACGCTCGTCGTCGGCACCGAGGTCGTGGTGCTCCTCCTGCAGCGCGAGCGCTTCGCCGCCCTCGCGCCCGGGCCCGTCGCCTCGCCGGGCGATCCCCGCGAGGTCGTCGTGTGCCTGCCCGCGAGCTCCCGCGAGGGCGTCGACGACCTCGTGGCGCGCGCCGAGACGGCCGGCGGGGCGCGGCCGGAGCCGGTGCAGGACGACGGGTCGGTCTATCGCCGGACGTTCCTCGACCCGGACGGCCACGCCTGGGGCGTCCTGTGGATGGAGCCCGACGGCGGGGCGCCCCCGGCCGACGCCTGAGCCGCCGGCGAGCGGGCCTCGCGCGTGACGACGGCCGCGCCGGACGAGGTTAGGCTCGCCTGCATGAGCGCGCCGGCCCCGTCGTCGGCCCGGCCGGGCGCCGCACGCGGGCCGCAGGCGCGGGCCGGTGCCGGCACCCCTGCCTCTGCTCGCGGAGCAGTCCCCGCCGCTGCCGGTCGGCGGCGCGGTCGCCCGGTGCTCGTCGCGGCGGTGCTCCTCGCGCTCGCGGCGCTCGTGGCGGCCGCCCTGCTGAGCCTCGCCGTGGGCTCCCGCGGCATCTCCCCGGGCGTCGTCGTCGAGGCGCTGCTCGCGCCGGACCGGTCGAGCACCGACCACCTCGTCGTCCTCGACCTGCGGCTGCCGCGGACCGTGGTCGGCCTCGTCGCCGGCACGGCGCTCGGCCTGGCCGGGGCCGTCATGCAGGGGCTCACGCGCAACCCCCTCGCCGACCCGGGGCTCCTCGGCGTCAACGCGGGCGCCGCCACGGCGGTCGTCCTCGCGATCAGCGTGCTCGGCGTCACGAGCCCGGGCGGCTACGTGTGGTTCGCGCTGGCCGGGGCCGCAGCGGCCGCCGTCGTCGTGCACCTCGTGGCGGCGACGGGGCGCGAGGGGGCCACGCCGGTCAAGCTGACGCTGGCGGGCGCGGCGGTCAGCGCCCTGCTGCTGTCGCTCACCACGGGCGTCCTCGTCACGGACTCCGCCACCTTCGACCAGTTCCGCTTCTGGCAGGTCGGCTCCCTCGTCGGCCGGGACCTCTCCGCCGTGGCGGCCGTGCTGCCCGTCGTCGCCGCGGGCGTCCTCCTCGCCCTGCTGCTCGCGCCGGCGCTCGACGCGCTCCAGCTCGGCGACGACGTCGCCCGCGGGCTCGGCCAGCGCACCGGGGCGGTGCGCGCCCTCGGGGCCCTCGCCGCGGTGCTGCTCTGCGGCGGGGCGACGGCGCTCGCCGGCCCCATCGCCTTCGTCGGCCTCGCCGTCCCGCACCTCGTCCGCGCGCTCACCGGCCCCGCGCACCGGTGGCTGCTGCCGCTGTCGGCGCTCGTCGCGCCCACGCTGCTGCTCCTCGCCGACGTCCTCGGCCGGGTGGTCGCCCGGCCGGGCGAGGTGCAGGTCGGCGTCGTGGCGGCGCTCCTCGGGGCGCCCGTCCTCGTGGCCCTCGTGCGGCGCCGCCGCGGGAGCCTCGAGCTGTGAGCGCCGCGACGACCGGGCGGGCGCTCGAGAGCGGGCACAGGGGCGCTCCCGGCGCCGGCGTCGTGCCGGCGATGCCCGACCTGTCTCCCGACCGCGTGCGGGCGGCACGGCGGGCGGTCCGCCGGGCCCGTGGCCTGGCGCGGCGGCGCGAGCTCGCCGTGGTGGGCGCGCTGGCCGCCGTCCTGCTCGGCCTCCTGCTCGTGGCGCTGTCGGTGGGCGACTTCCCGCTCTCCCCGGCGCAGGTCCTCGGGGCGCTCGTCGGCCGGGGCGACGGCGGCGCCGAGCTCGTCGTCCTGCAGCTGCGGCTGCCGCGGGCGCTGGCCGCCGTCCTGGCGGGCGCCTGCTTCGGCCTCTCCGGCTCCGTGCTGCAGGCGCTGCTGCGCAACCCGCTCGCGAGCCCCGACGTCATCGGCATCTCCGCCGGGGCCAGCGCCGCGGCGGTCGTCGCGGTCCTCGGCCTCGACGCCTCCGGCGCCGGCCTGCCCGGCCTCGGGGTGTCGGGCGCCGCCGCCCTGGGCGCGCTCGGCACGGCGCTCGCCATCTCCGCCCTCGCCACGCGCGGGCGGCTCAGCGGCTACCGCTTCGTCCTCGTCGGCATCGGCGCCGCGGCCGCGCTCAACGCCGTCGTCAGCCTCGCCCTCACGCGCGCCGACGCCACCGAGGCCGCGCAGGCGCTCGTCTGGATCACCGGGAGCCTCAACGGCACCGACTGGGGCGTCGTCGTGCCCCTCGCCGTCGGCGCCGCCGTCCTCGTCCCCATCGCCCTCGCGTGCGGGCGGCTGCTCGCCGGGCTCGGCGTGGGCGACGACGCCGCTGCCGGCCTCGGCCTCCGCGTCGGCCCCGCGCGTCTGCTGCTCGTGGTGGTCGCGGCGGGCCTCGCCGCTGTCGCCACCGCCGCCGCCGGGCCCGTCGCCTTCGTGGCGCTCGTGGCCGGCCCGGTCGCCCGGGGCCTCCTCCCGGGCCGCACGGCCCTCGGCGCCTCGGCGCTCGTCGGGGCCGTCGTCCTGACCGGCGCCGACCTCGTGGCCCAGCACGCGCCGCTGCTGCCCCAGCTGCCCGTCGGCGTCGTCACGGGCGTCGTCGGGGCGCCGTACCTGCTCTGGCTCCTCGTCCGCGCGGGCCGCGCGGGGACGGCGGGCTGAGCGACGTGACGGCCCAGCGCTCCCTCGTCGTCCGCGACCTCACGCTCGTCTACGACGAGCGCCCCGTCGTCCGGCACCTCGACCTCACCGTCCCGCCGGGGCGCGTGACGGTCGTCGTCGGCGCCAACGCGTGCGGCAAGTCGACCCTCCTGCGGGGCGTCGCCCGCCTGCTGGCCCCGGCGTCGGGGGCCGTGCTCCTCGACGGCCGGGCCGTCCACGAGATGCCCACCAAGGAGGTCGCCGAGGTCCTCGGCATCCTCCCGCAGAGCCCCGCGGCGCCCGGCGGCATCACGGTGGCCGACCTCGTGGGCCGGGGCCGCTACCCGCACCAGGGGTGGCTGCGCCGCTGGACCGCCGCCGACGAGGAGGCGGTCGCCCGCGCCCTGGCGTGGACGGGCACGGAGGACCTGGCCGACCGCCCCCTCGACGAGCTGTCCGGGGGCCAGCGGCAGCGGGTGTGGATCGCCATGGCGCTCGCCCAGGAGACCGACGTCCTCCTGCTCGACGAGCCGACGACCTACCTCGACCTCGCCCACCAGGTCGAGGTGCTCGACCTCCTCACCGACCTCAACCACCGCGGCGTCACGGTCGTCCTCGTGCTGCACGACCTCAACCTCGCCTGCCGCTACGCCGACCACGTCGTCGCGATGCGCGACGGCGCCGTCGTCGCCGAGGGGACGCCCTCGGAGGTCGTCACGGTCGAGACGGTGCGCGAGGTCTACGGCCTCGACTGCGAGGTCGTCCCCGACCCCGTGTGCGGCACGCCGATGGTGGTGCCGCTCGGGCGCCACCACGGCCGCCGACCGGCGCCCACGGACCACGGCTCAGCCGACCGGGGCTGAGCCGACCGCGGCTGAGTCGACCGGGACTGAGCCGACCGCGGCGGCGGCGGTCCGTCAGATCCAGCTGGGGAACCACATCCGCCAGCGCCAGTGCTCGGTGGGGATGACCTGCGCGGCCCACACGGGCCAGAAGAAGGCGGCCGCCAGCACGGCGGCGACGACGACGGCGCCCGCCACCGCCGCGCCCCAGCGGCGCCGTCGCGGCGGCGCGTCGGGGCGCCCGAGCACCATGCCGAGCACCATCACCAGCGCCAGGACGACGTAGGGGGAGAAGGCGACGGAGTAGAAGGTGTAGACGGTGCGCTCGGGGTAGAGGAACCACGGCAGGTAGAGGCCGGCCAGGGGCGCGAGCACGGCGCCGGCGCGCCAGTCCCGCCGCAGGGCCCACACGCCGACGAGGACCACGACCGCCAGGGCCCCGCCCCACCACACGACCGGGTTGCCGAGCGCCGTGATGGCGCGCGAGCACGCGCTGACCGCGCACCCGTCGACGCCGAGGGTGGGCGCCTCGTAGAAGAAGGACGTCGGGCGGCCCTGCACCAGCCAGGACTCCGGGCTCGCCTGGTAGGGGTGAGGGCTGGAGAGGCCGACGTGGAAGCCGTACATCTCCTGGTGGTAGCGCCACAGCGACGCGAGGGCGTCGGGCAGCCACGGCAGGTAGTCCGGCCGCTCGGCGGCGTACTGGCGCAGGTGGGCCCCGGTGCTGGCGAACCAGCCGGCCCACGAGGCGAGGTAGACCCCGAGCGCGACGACGAGCATCCCCGCGGCGGCGGGCACGCCATCCTTGAGCACCCCGGCGGCGAACCAGTGGCGCACCCCGGCGGCGCGGCGGGCGCCCGCGTCCCAGAGCACCGTCATGAGGCCGAGGGCGACGAAGGCGTAGAGCCCGGACCACTTCGTGCCGACGGCGAGCCCGAGGCAGACGGCGGCCACGAGGCGCCACGGGCGCGCCAGCAGCCACGGGCCGAGGCCGGCCAGGCGCGCGCCGGTGGGACCGCGGGTGGTGACCGCGCGCGCCAGGCGCGCCCGGCTCGCGTCCCGGTCGAGCAGGAGGGCGCCGAAGGCGGCCAGCACCCACAGGGTGAGGACGCCGTCGAGGAGCCCGGTGCGCGAGTGCACGATGTGCTGGCCGTCGACGGCGAGCAGCAGGCCCGCCACCGTCCCGAGCAGGGTGGACGAGAACAGGCGCCGCGCGATGCGGGCGACGAGGAGCACCGAGACGACGCCGGCGACCGCGGCGCCGAGCCGCCAGCCCGTGGAGCTGTCCTGGCCCAGCAGCAGCTGGCCGAGCGCGAGCACCCACTTGCCGACGGGCGGGTGGACGGGGAAGTCCGCGGTGTCGAGCGGTGACGGCGTGCCCGCGGCGAAGGCCTCGTCGGCGCCCTCGGGCCAGCGCAGCTCGTAGCCCGCGACGAGCAGCGAGTAGGCCTGCTTGACGTAGTACGTCTCGTCGAAGACGAGCTGGTGGGGCCGGCCGAGGTCCCACAGCCGCAGGACCGCGGCCAGCGCGGTGACGGCGAGGGGCCCCACCCATCCCCACAGCCGGTCGGTGGGCGGGCGGCCGACGAGCCGCTCCCGCAGGGACGGTGCGCCGTCCGACGTCGACGCCGGCGGCGGGGCCCCGGCTCCCTCCGACTCGGCGCCGGAGGGGCGCGCCGGGGAGGTCCCGGCGGGCGGCGCGTCCGGCGTCGTCGTCACGAGGGGGATGCTAGGCGGGGCGTGCGACGGCGTCCCGGACGTCCGCCGGGCGCCTCCCCGCGCCGGGGCTGCGAGACTCGGCCGGGTGAGCCAGCGCGAGCACCCCCGGCCGGAGGACGAGGACGGACCGGTCGACGACGGGCTGGCCGACGAGGTGTCGGACGTCGAGGCACCGGACGTCGAGGCACCGGACGTCGAGGCGTCGGACGACGCGGACGACGCGGCGCCGGGTCTGGAGCCCGTCGCCCCCCGCGCGGGCGGGCGGCTGCTGCTGGCGGCCACCCCCATCGGCGACGCGCGCGACGCCCCGCCCCGCCTGGCGCACGCCCTCGCCACCGCCGACCTCGTGGCCGCGGAGGACACCCGGCGCCTGCGCCGCCTGCTGCGGGCCCTCGACGTCGAGCCGCGCGGTCGCGTGGTCTCCTGCCACGAGCACAACGAGGCCGCGCGCGCCGAGGAGGTCGTCGCCGTCGTCCGCGCCGGCGGCACCGCGGTGCTGGTCAGCGACGCGGGCATGCCGTCGGTCTCCGACCCCGGCTTCCGGATGGTGCAGGCGATGGTCGCCGCGGACCTGCCGGTGAGCGCCGTGCCGGGGCCGTCCGCCGTCCTCGCCGCGCTGGCCGTCTCGGGCCTGCCGACGGACCGCTTCACCTTCGAGGGGTTCCTCCCGCGCCGCGACGGCGACCGGCGCCGCGTCCTCGGCGAGCTCGCGGACGAGCGCCGCACGATGGTCTTCTTCGAGTCCCCGCACCGGCTCGCGGCGTCCCTCGCCGTCATGGCCGAGGTGCTCGGCGGCGACCGTCGCGCGGCCGTCTGCCGGGAGCTGACCAAGACCTACGAGGAGGTCGTGCGCGACGACCTCGACGGGCTGCTCGCCTGGTCGGACCGGACGCTCCTCGGGGAGATCACCCTCGTCGTCGCGGGCGCCCGCCCGTCCCGGCCCGGCCCGGAGGAGCTGCTGGCGCTCGTGCTCGCACGCACGGAGGCGGGGGAGCGGCTCAAGGACGCCGCCCGCGCCGTCGCGGCCGAGCACGGTGCGACGAGCCGCGACCTCTACGACGCGGCGGTGGCGGCCCGCAAGGCCTGACCTCCGCGCACGGCGACCCGCGCACCGCTCGGTGACTCCGCGTCGTCGCAGGTCAGGGGCGCGCCGGACCGCCGGGAACGAGGTTGCGCAGGTCGGCGGGTGGGCGTCCCCGACCGTGTCCGGGAAGCGGGCCCTCCCGCGCTCGCGGGGGGCGCAGGTCTACCCTCCGGACATGGAGTTCCGTCGCATCCCGGGCCTGCCGCCGTACGTCTTCACGATCATCGACTCGCTGAAGATCGAGGCCCGGCGAGCCGGACGCGACGTGGTGGACCTCGGCTTCGGCAACCCCGACATCCCCTCCCCGGAGCTCACCGTG
This sequence comes from uncultured Pseudokineococcus sp., assembly GCF_947499845.1. Lineage (GTDB taxonomy): Bacteria > Actinomycetota > Actinomycetes > Actinomycetales > Quadrisphaeraceae > Pseudokineococcus. The sequence continues at coordinate 119,422 of NZ_CANMPM010000002.1, read as the reverse complement.
GAGAAGCTGGCCGAGGCGGCGCACAACACCCGCAACCACCGCTACTCCTCCTCGCGAGGCCTGCCGAAGCTGCGCCAGGCGGTGGCCGACCTGTACCAGCGCCGCTTCTCCGTGACCCTGGACCCGGAGACCGAGGTCATCAGCACCATCGGCGCCAAGGAGGGCTTCAGCCACCTCATGTGGGTGCTGCTGCAGGCGGGCGACGCGGCCCTCGTGCCCTCGCCCAGCTACCCCATCCACATCTGGGGCCCCTACTTCGCCGGCGCCGACGCCCGTCAGGTCTCCCTCAACGGGCCGGGCGGGCCGAGCGGCGCGGCGTACGTCGACAACGTCATGGAGGCGTGGGAGCTGGGCTGGCCCAAGCCGCGCGTGGTCGTCCTGTCCTTCCCGCACAACCCGACGACGGCGACCATCGAGCTGCCCGACCTGCAGCGGCTCGTCGACTGGGCGCGGGAGCGCGACGTCGTCCTCGTGCACGACTTCGCCTACTCCGACACCGCCTTCGACGGCTGGATGCCGCCGTCGATCCTGCAGTGCGAGGGCGCCACCGAGTGCGCCGTCGAGCTGTACTCGATGACGAAGTCCTTCTCCATGGCCGGCTGGCGCGTGGCGTTCCTCGTGGGCAACAAGGAGGTCGTCGGCGCCCTCGCGAAGCTCAAGAGCTACCTCGACTACGGCACCTTCCAGCCCATCCAGATCGCCGCCACGGTCACGCTCAACGAGGCGAGCGACTACCCGCTCGAGGTCAACGCGGTGTACCAGTCGCGACGTGACGCCCTCGTCGAGGGCGTCAACCGCGCGGGATGGCCCCTGCCGGCGCCCAAGGGGACGATGTTCGCCTGGGCGAAGATCCCGGAGCCGTACGCGGAGATGAAGTCGATCGAGTTCGCCAAGCACATCATCACCGAGTGCGACGTCGCGGTGTCGCCCGGTGTCGGCTTCGGGCCCGAGGGCGACGACTACGTGCGCTTCGCCCTCATCGAGAACGAGCAGCGCATCGCCCAGGCCGTGCGCCAGCTGCGCAAGGGCCTCGTCAAGCTGGGCTGAGGCGCCTCGCCGTCCCGGCGCGCCTCCGACGTCCCCCCGGGCGGGGAGACCGAGCTGCGACGAAGCCGTGCCCTCGGTCGGTCCCGGGTCGAGTCAAGTAGTTCGCCCGGACACCTACCCGAACGGCGCAACTGCGCCTACTGTCCCTCGCGGCGCGGAGGACCTCCGCGCAGGTACTCACCGAGGAGACAGATGCGCAAGCTGACGTGCGGGCTGGTCAGCGTGGCCCTGGGAGGCGGCCTGGTCTACGCGGCCACCGCCCCCGCCGCCGCGGCCCCACCCTCCGGGACGGCCACGACCGAGGCGCCGCAGGCGACGCCCTTCGTCGACGACCTCCCCAACCCCCTCGAGGACAAGCGTCGCGCCCTGCGCGAGGCGGCCCTCACCGGCGTGCTCGACGGCGAGCTGCAGCCGGAGGTCATCGACGGCAGCACCGTCGTGAAGGTCGGCGCCGAGGCGGCGCCGGAGGGCACCGCGCCGGCGAAGGCCGAGGGCGGCCCCAACGCCACGCAGGACCAGTACGTCGAGCTCTCGCACGAGAGCACCGACAAGATCTTCGTCATCCTGGCCGAGTTCGGCGACCAGCGTCACCCGGACTTCCCCGACGTGGACTCGGACCCGACGACGCCGGGGCCGACCCGCTTCGACGGGCCCCGCCACAACGAGATCCCCGAGCCCGACCGCTCCGTCGACAACACGACGGTCTGGCAGCCGGACTACGACCAGCAGCACTACCAGGACCTCTACTTCGGCGACGGCGACGCGACGCTCAAGAGCTACTACGAGGCCCAGTCCTCGGGTCGCTACAGCGTCGACGGCGAGGTCTCCGACTGGGTGCGGGTGCCCTACAACGAGGCCCGCTACGGCCGCACGGACGCCGGTGCCTGGTACCTCGTCCGCGACGCCGTGAACCAGTGGGTGGCGGAGCGCGAGGCCGCGGGCATGAGCGACGAGGACATCGCCGCCGAGCTGGCCGAGTTCGACCAGCAGGACCGCTACGACTACGACGGCGACGGCGACTTCAACGAGCCCGACGGCTACATCGACCACTTCCAGATCGTCCACGCGGGCGGCGACGAGTCCGACGGCGACCCGACGTACGGCGAGGACGCCATCTGGGCGCACCGCTGGTACGCCTTCGGCACCGACCAGGGCGTGACGGGCCCGGAGACCAACAGGCTCGGCGGCACCCAGATCGGCGACACCGGCATCTGGGTCGGCGACTACACCGTCCAGCCGGAGAACGGCGGCTACTCGGTCTTCGCCCACGAGTTCGCGCACGACCTCGGGCTCCCCGACGACTACGACACGACGAACAAGGCCAGCAACAACGTCGAGTACTGGTCGCTCATGGCGCAGAGCCGTCTCGGCGCGGAGGGCGAGCCCCTCGGCTCCCGCGCCGGCGACCTCGGCGCGTGGGAGAAGCTCCAGCTCGGCTGGCTCGACTACGAGGTCGTCCCCGCGGGGCAGAAGCGCACCATCGACCTCGGCCCGCAGGAGTACAACAGCGCGAAGGCCCAGGCCATCGTCTCGGTGCTCCCGGACAAGGAGGTGACGACGCAGTTCGGCGCCCCCTTCGCGGGTGAGAAGCAGTGGTGGTCCGGCCGCGCCGACAACCTCAGCAGCACGATGACGGCGACGGCGGACCTGCGGAGGGCCACCACCGCGCAGGCGACGCTGAAGGCCCGCTGGGGCATCGAGGCCGACTACGACTACCTCTACTTCCAGGCGTCGACCGACGGCGGGAAGAACTGGACGTCCCTGCAGGGCACGGTCGACGGCACCGCCTTCGACACGGACAGCTCGGGCGCCCCGTCGCTCTCGGGCATGCACCCCGAGTGGGGCGACGTGGTCGTGCCGCTCGACGCCTACGCGGGCCAGCGGGTGCAGCTGCGCATGCTCTACCGCACGGACGGCGGGTACACCGAGGCCGGCTTCTTCGCCGACGACATCGCCATCACGGCGAACGGCCGCACCGTGTTCAGCAACGGCGCGGAGAGCGTCCCGTCGGTGCTGGCGCTGGACGGCTTCACGGCGGTGGGGGCGAGCCAGACGAAGGGCTACGACAACTACTACATCGCCGGTCACCGCAGCTACGTGAGCTACGACCAGTACCTGCGGACGGGGCCGTACAACTTCGGCTTCGGGAGCGCGCTGCCGGACTTCGTCGAGCACTTCCCGTACCAGGAGGGGCTCCTCGTCACCTACTGGGACACCTCGATGGCGGACAACAACGTCAGCGACCACTACGGCGAGGGGCGCAACCTCATCGTCGACGCGCACCCGCGTCCGATCTACAACCTCCAGGGCAATCCCTGGAGGACGCGGATCCAGTCCTACGACGCGCCCTTCGGGACGCAGCCGGTGGACTCCTTCACCCTCCACGTCGACGGGCAGCCGAGCTACATCCGCGGGCAGAAGCCCGCGCGGGTGTTCGACGACACGAAGAAGTTCTTCTTCGAGGAGTTCCCGTCGCAGGGCGTGAAGCTCCCCGGGGTCGGCGTGAAGATGCGCGTCGTCTCCGAGGACGGCACGTCCATGCGGGTCCGCGTGAGCTGACCCCTCCGCCCGGGCGACGGCTCGGGCTCAGCACGGACCGAGGGCCCGGCGGCGTCTGCCGCCGGGCCCTCGGCCGTCCTCGGGCCGCCTCCTGGTCCAGGGGGGCGTTCGTGGACGTCGGGGCGCGCCAGCCGTCGGCGGTGTCCGGTGGTTGCGCACAGGACGGCGGAGCGGGACGTCGTCCACAGGCCACGGAACTGGCGGGGCGCTGTCGTACCCCATCCCTAGTCTCGTACACGTGTTCGAGATGGGCGTGGGCGGGAGCGAGGGGGACGACGCCGTCCTGCCGTCCGCCGCGCCGCGCGCCGTTCGTGGCGCCGGCGCCCCTGACGCGACTGGTGCTACCGGGGACCAGGACGGCGGCGCCGTCGAGCTCGCTGGCGAGGTCGGTCGCGTGCGGTCGGCGGTGCGAGCGGGGGCGCTGGGTCGGGTGCGGGCGGTGGTCGCGCTGGAGGCGGCGCGGTCGGTGGCGTGGGCGGGGCTGCTGCGGCAGGTCGCGGCGCTGGTGGAGGAGGTGTCGGTGTCGGGTGGGCCGGCGGCGCCGGTGGCCGACGGCGGCGGGTCCGGCGCCGGTGACCGCGCGGCAGGTGCGGTCGATGTCGCAGTGAGGTCGGCCGGCTCCAGCGCGGGGTCGGTGCCGACGTCAGGGTCGGGGCGGGACGCGGGTCTGGCGTTCGAGGCCGCCGCGGCCGAGCTGGCGGTCGCGCTGGTGGTGCCGCTGCGGCGGGCGCAGGACCTGGTCGCCGAGGCCCTCGCGGTGACGACCCGCCTGCCGGTGACCCTGGCCGCGCTGGAGGCCGGGAGGATCGACCCCCAGCGCTCCCGGCTGGTGGCCGAGGAGACCGTCGCCCTGTCCCCGGTGCACGCCGCGAAGGTCGACGCGGCCCTGGCCGACGACCTCGGCCCCCTCACCGTCCCGGCGCTGCGGGCGCGGGTGCGTCACCTGGTCGCGACGACCGACCCCGAAGCGGTGCGCCGCCGGGTGCGGCGGGCCACGTGCGCCCGCGGCGTGCGCCTGTTCCCGGTCGACGACGGGATGGCCCAGCTGGTCGCGACGGGCCCGGTGCTGGACCTGGCGTGCGTGTTCGAGCGCCTGACCACCACCGCCCGGGCCCGCGCCGGGGAGCACGGGCGCCTCGACCCGCACGCCGCGACCACCGCCGGCCTGGACCCCCTAACTGTGGGCGACGGTGCCGCCGCGGGGTTGCCCGACCGGCGGGGCATCGACGCGCGCCGCTTCGACGTCCTCGTCGACCTCGCCACCACCACCGACCTCACTACCGCTGACCTGCCCACCGGCGCGCACGCCGTCGCCCCTGCCACGCGCGCGGACGCGAACGCCAGCGCGGGCACAGCCTCGGCGGGCGCCACGGTCACGCCCCGGGCGCGCAGCCCCCACGGTCCGCAGGTCACCGTGGCCCTGACCAGCCTGCTCGGCCTGGACGACGACCCCGCCCAGCACCCCACCCTCGGACCCGTCCCGGCGGTGGCCGTCGCCGAGCTCCTCGCCAACGGGCACCGCTTCCGCCGCGCCCTGACCGCACCGCTCACCGGCCACCTCGTCGGCCTCGACGGCCACCTCCAGACTCTCGACCCCACGACCACGGCCGCGCCGCTGACCGGTCCGCCGGGGAAGGGCCCAGGGACCACACCGGCCCGCCGAAGCCGCAGGGAAGCCATCAGCGTGCGCGTCGAGACGCCCGACGACCCCACGTCGCTGCCGACGTCGTCGCCGTCACCCACCGACCCCGCCGCAGCCGCAGCGGCGCCCGCAGCGGCGGCCGCGACCACAGCTGCGCCCGCAGCCGCGGCTGGCACGACAGCTGCGCCCGCAGCCGCACCGGCGGCCGGGAGGGCAGCTGTGCGCGCAGCCGCGACCGCAGCCGAGCTGGCGTCGTCGCCATCGTCGCCTTCCCCGCCCCGGCCGCAGACGAGTCCCTCGTCGACTTCGTGGCACGCCTCGCTGCGCCACGCGGCCCGACGGTCCGCCTGCTCCTACGCCGCCGCGACCGGCGGACCCGGCCCCTACGCGCCGACCGATGCCTGCGCCCGCTGGGTGAGAGCCCGCTCACCGCGCTGCCAGGCCCCCGGCTGCCGGATGCCCGCGACCCGCTGCGACCTCGACCACCGCACGCCCCACGCCGCTGGCGGACCGACGTGCCCGTGCAACCTCGACGTCCTCTGCCGGCGCCACCACCTCGCCAAGCACCACTTCGGATGGAAGGCCGTCCCCATGACCGACGACGCCCGCGACCCTGGCCTGACTTGGACCACCCCGCTCGGGCAGGTCGCCCACGTCCCCGCCCGGCCCCTCCTGCCGCGCCCCGCGCCGCGTGTCGCCGACGGCGCCCGTGCCGCGATGAGGGCTGAGTCCGCGGCCGCCGCCGCGCTCGAGGACCGGCTCCTCGGCCCCGCGTGCTACCCCACCCGGGACGCCGCCGCCCACGACCTCGACCGGGTGCACGCCGAGCTCGCCCGCCAGCAGCAGGAGCTGCGCCGGAGTCCCGGGGGTGACGGAGGACGGTCCCCCAGCGGTCGCAGAGGCGCGGCGTCAGCCACCGCGAGCCCGAGCACGGCCCCGGGGGAGGCGGACGAGGCGCCGACCCACCAGCACGACTCGTGGGGGGACGGCGAGCCGCCGTACTGACCGCTGCTCCTCGTCGATGGCGACGAACGCGCACGACCTCCCCCAGGTCGAGGCGTGGTTCGAGGAGGTGGGGCGGACGTCGCCGGCGCGGACCGGCGTCGGCGCACGACGCCCGACGCCCGACGCGTGTGTCCCAGGCGCACACGACGCGGCGACGCGACGACGCCGCGACGCGACGACGCCGCGACGCGGCGAGCGCGTCGACCGAGCGAGCTCTAGGACGGTGCGCCGTCGGCCTCGACCGAGGCGAGGAAGCGCTCGAGGGTGGCGGTGAACACCTCGGGCTGCTCGGAGTGGACCCAGTGCCCGGCCCCCTTGACGCGCACCAGCCGGGTCGAGGGGAAGAGCTGCTGCATGCGGGACCGGTCCTGGTCGAGGACGTAGTGGGACGTGGCCCCGGCGACCCACAGCACCGGTCCGTCGAAGACCGCGCCCTCCGGCGGCTCGGGGAAGCCGCGCAGCACCTCGAGGCCCTCCCGCAGCACGGGCAGGTTGAGCGCCCACCGCCAGGAGGGCCCTCCTCCGCCGTCACCGCGCTCGCGCAGCAGGCTCTGGAGGAGGAACCCGCGCACGGCGTCGCTGGGGACGACGTCGCGCAGGGCGTCGTGCGCCTCCTCCCGGCTGCCGAGGCGGTCGAGGTCGACGGCCCGCATCGCGTCGATGTAGTCGGCGAAGGGGGAGGCCTCCTCGTCCGGGTCGTCGGTGCGCCCCCCGGCGAGCGGGTACTCCACCGGGGCGATGTCCACGACGACGAGCGCCCGGACCAGCTCGGGGCGACGGAGGGCCAGCTGCATCGCGACCTTGCCGCCCATCGAGTGGCCGACGAGGACGACGGGCTCCCCCAGCTCCTCGAGCTCGACGGCCACCCGCTCGGCCATGGCGAGGTAGTCGACGCGCTCCGACCGCGGGGAGCGCCCGTGGTCGGGCAGGTCGAGGACCGTCACCCGCCGCGGTCCACCGGCCAGCGACCGCGCCACCGTCACCCAGTTGCGGCCCTGCCCGAAGAGCCCGTGCACGAAGACGACGCGAGGACCCTCCTCGCCGACGGTGCTGGCGGCGAGCCGGTCGGGGGGTGCGGGAGGCGGCGCCATGACGCCGATCCCACCAGACCGGCACCGCAGCCGCTGGGTGCCGGGGTGCCGGGGTGCCGGGGGCCCGAGTGCCGGGGTGCCCGGCGGCGGTCACGACCGGAGGCAGGGCCTCGCGGCCGCACCGGGAACCGGAGGGGCGCCCCCGTGCGTCCCAGCCCCGTGACGCTCCCCACCGGCTGCCCGGTCCCCTCCGCGCCCTCCGCTGGCTCTCGCGACGCCGGGACCCGTGGCGCGGCGACCCGGCCCACGGCGACCCGGCCCACGGCGACCCGGCCCACGGCGACCCGGCGCGCGGCCCTCCCGGCGGTCGTGGCCGTCGCCGCCCTGCTCGCCCTCGCCGGCTGCGGCGCCGACGACGCAGGGGCCGGGTCCCCGGCGGCCGGCTCGGCGACGAGTCCTGCGCCGACCTCCGGCGCTCCCGACGAGGGGACCGCCACGTCGACCGGCGCTCCCACGACGGGCGGCCCGACGACGGGCGGCCCGACGATGGGCGGCATGACGACCAGCCCTCCGGCGCCCGGCGACGAGCCCGGCGCCACCTCGCCGCCGTCCCCGGGACCGAGCGGCGGCAGCCTGCCGCTGCTGCCGCGCCCGACGGCGCCGCCGACGGCGCCGACCGACGTGCCGCGCCCGACCGTCCTCGTCGGCGAGGTCGTCGAGCCCTCGGCGGCGGGCTGCGTCGAGATGACGAGCGGCGGCCAGGTCTTCTCGCTGCTACTGCCCGCGGGCGTCGAGGTCTCGGTGGGCGACCGCGTCCGCGTCACGGGCACGCCCCGCCCCGTCGAGCGCGGGACCGCTTGCGCCGGCACGCAGGTCGTCGTCACGGACGTCGCACCCGCCTGAGCCCGGGGGCCGCGCGACCGCCCCGTCGGCGGCGGCGGGGGGTGGCCGGCGCCGTCACTACGCTGGCGGCATGACGCACGTCCTCGCCGCGGTGGCCTGGCCCTACGCCAACGGCCCCCGCCACCTCGGTCATGTCGCCGGCTTCGGCGTCCCCTCCGACGTGTTCGCGCGGCAGCAGCGCATGGCGGGCCACGACGTCCTCATGGTCTCGGGCACCGACGAGCACGGGACGCCGATCCTCGTGCAGGCCGAGCGCGAGGGCGTGACGCCGCAGGCGCTGGCGGACAGGTACAACCGCGTCATCGCCGAGGACCTGCAGGCCCTCGGCCTGTCGTACGACCTCTTCACCCGCACGACGACGCGCAACCACTACGCCGTCGTGCAGGAGATGTTCCGCACGGTCCACCGCAACGGCTACCTCGTCGAGAGGACGACGATGGGGGCCGTCTCGCCGTCGACGGGCCGCACGCTGCCGGACCGCTACATCGAGGGCACCTGCCCGATCTGCGGCTTCGACGGCGCCCGCGGCGACCAGTGCGACAACTGCGGCAACCAGCTCGACCCGGTCGACCTCAAGAACCCGGTGAGCCGCATCAACGGCGAGACCCCGAAGTTCGTCGAGAGCCAGCACTTCTTCCTCGACCTGCCCGCGCTCGCCGAGGCCGTCGGCGCGTGGCTCGAGACGAAGACGGGCTCGCCGTCGTGGCGTCCCAACGTCCTCGGCTTCAGCCGGAACCTCCTCGAGGAGATCCGCCCCCGCGCGATCACCCGCGACATCGACTGGGGCATCCCGGTGCCGCTGCCGGGCTGGGAGGAGAACCCGACGAAGCGGCTGTACGTGTGGTTCGACGCCGTCGTCGGCTACCTGTCCGCCAGCGTCGAGTGGGCCCGCCGCACGGGTGACCCGGAGGCCTGGCGGCCCTACTGGTCCGAGGGCGCGCGCGGCGCGTACTTCATGGGCAAGGACAACATCGTCTTCCACTCGCTCATCTGGCCGGCCGAGCTGGCCGGCTACGACGGGCGCGGCTCGCGCGGCGGGCGGCCCGGCGCCTTCGGCGACCTGGCCCTGCCCTCGGAGGTCGTCGCCAGCGAGTTCCTCACGATGGAGGGGCGCCAGTTCTCCTCCAGCCGGGGCGTCGTCATCTCCGTCCGCGACGTCCTCTCGCGCTACCAGCCCGACGCGCTGCGCTACTTCCTGTCGGCCGCCGGCCCCGAGGCGCACGACACCGACTTCACGTGGCGCGAGTTCACCCGCCGCACCAACGACGAGCTCGTCGCCGGCTGGGGCAACCTCGTCAACCGGACCGCGAGCCTCGTCGCCAAGAACGTCGGGAGCATCCCCGAGGCGGGCGACCTCACCGACCGCGACCGCGAGCTCCTGGCCACGACGTCGGGCGCCTTCGGCGTCGTCGGCGACCTCGTGGCCACCCACCGCCAGCGCCAGGGGCTGTCCGAGGCCATGCGCGCGGTCGGGGAGGTCAACCGCTACCTGTCCGAGACGGCGCCGTGGGCCCTGCGCACGAGCGACCCCGACCGCATGCGCACGGTGCTCCACGTCGCCGCGCAGGGCGTCTCGGACTGCCGGGGCCTGCTCGCGCCGTACCTGCCGCACAGCGCGCAGGCCGTGCACGAGGTCATGGGCGGCACCGGCACGGTCTCGCCGATGCCCGAGCTCCGGGAGGTCGACGACCTCGACGGCGGCAGCCCCTACCCGGTGCTGCAGACGCCGCGCGGCGGGGACGGCGCCCCCGGCTGGGGCTCGGTGCCGGTCGTGCCGGGCACGCCGGTGGGCAAGCCGACCCCCGTCTTCACCAAGCTGGACGAGGACGTCGTCGAGACCGAGCTGGAGCGGCTCCGCGAGGAGCAGGCCGGTGGCTGAGGAGCCCGCCCGCCCGCGTGCGCGGTCGTCGACGGGCGCCGACGGCCGGCGGCGCGACCGGTCCTGGCCGCCCGCCCCCGAGCCCCTGCCCGTCCCCGTCGTCGACGACCACACCCACCTCGACATCGTCGACGGGCCCGGCGCCGACGAGCGGTCGGACGACGGCGACCGGCGCACGGTCGAGGACCTGCTCGCCCTCGCGGCGGCGGCCGGCGTCCCGCGCGCGGTGCAGATCGGCTGCGACCTCCCCGCGGCCCGGTGGACGGTCGAGGCCGTGCAGCGCCACCCCGAGCTCGTCGGCGGGGTCGCCCTGCACCCCAACGAGGCGCCCGTCCTCGCCGCGCGCGGCGAGCTGGACGACGCCCTCGAGGAGATCGGCCGCCTCGCCCGCGCCGACCGGATCCGGGTGGTGGGGGAGACGGGCATGGACGCCTTCCGCACCGACGCGGGCGACGCGGCCGCCGTCGCCGCGCAGGAGGAGTCGTTCCGCGCGCACGTCCGCCTGGCGGAGGAGCTGGGGCTGCCCGTGCAGGTCCACGACCGGGACGCCCACGCCGACGTCCTGCGCGTCCTGGCCGAGGAGCGCGCCGAGCGCGTCGTCCTCCACTGCTTCTCCGGCGACGTCGACATGGCCCGCGAGTGCGTGGCGCGCGGCTACTGGCTGTCCTTCGCCGGCACGGTGACCTTCTCCAACGCCGGCGGCCTGCGCAGCGCGCTGTCCGTCGTCCCGCTGGAGCGCGTGCTCCTCGAGACCGACGCGCCCTTCCTCACGCCCTCGCCGCACCGCGGGCGCCCCAACGCCAGCTACCTCGTGCCGCACACGGCGCGCGTCGTCGCGGGCGTCCTCGACGTGCCCCTCGAGGAGCTGTGCACGGCCGTCGCCGCCACCGCCGAGGAGCTCTACGGGCCCTGGTGACCCGCGCCGCGGCGTCCCGGTCCGGCGTCGGCTGAGCGGTCGGCCGCAGGCCGGCGGGTGGCCGGCGGTGGGCCGGGAGGGGGCCAGGGGTGTGACACCAGGTCTCGGATCGGTTACGGTCGGCGTGTCAGCCGGGGCTGGGGAAGGCTCCGGGCGACGCCCTCTGCACCGACGCGGCCCCCGGTGGACCTCCACCGCGCGGGGCCCGCTCGGCTGCGCGCGGCCCGCCCTCCCCGCACGAGCGCCCGGGAACGCGCGACGTCAGGACGCCTGTTGAGCTCTTCGCCCGCCACGCCCCCCTCGTCCTCCGGGACCCCGTCCGAGCCCGGCGCCGACCGCCTCGACGCCCTGCTGGACGAGTCGGCGACGCTGGCCGCGCCGGCCCGCCGCTCGCGCGGACGTCGCGCCGCCACCGCCGCCGTCCAGGGCGCCGCCCTCGTGGCGCTGCTCGGCGGGGCCGCGGTGTACGCGGCCGGGTCGACGACGGTGGAGCTCGACGTCGACGGCGCGAGCCAGGAGGTCCGCCTCTTCGGCGACGACGTCGCCGACGTCCTCGCCGAGGGCGGGGTCGAGGTCGGCCCGCGCGACCTCGTGGCCCCCGCGGTCGACGGCGACGTCGAGGACGGCGGCACGGTCGTCGTCCGCCACGCCCGCCAGCTCGAGCTCACGGTCGACGGCGAGACCACCACGCACTGGACGACGGCGCTCACGCTCGACGAGGCCCTCGACGACCTCGGCGTGCGCTCGCAGGGCGCGGCGCTCTCGGCGTCGCGGTCCATGCCCCTCGGGCGCGGCGGGGGCAGCGTCGAGCTCGTCACGCCGAAGGACGTCACCGTCGTCGCGGACGGGAAGGCCCAGCCCCTGACGAGCACCGCCACCTCCGTGGGCGCGCTGCTGTCCGAGGCCGGCGTCGCCGTCGGCGACGCCGACCGGGTGTCGGTGGACCAGGCCTCGCCGCTCACCCCCGGGCTCGTCGTCACCGTCGTGCGCGTCCTCACCGAGGAGGTCGTCGAGGAGGGCCCCGTCCCCTTCGCCGTCGAGGAGCGCGAGACGGACGACCTCTTCGTCGGCCAGACCCGCGTGCAGAGCGCAGGGGAGCGCGGCGTCCACCAGGTGCGCTTCCGCCAGACCACCGCGGACGGCCAGGTGGTCTCCAAGGAGGAGATCTCCGACGAGGTGACCACGGCCCCCCAGCCGCGCGTCGTGCTGGTCGGGACGGCCGAGCGGCCCGCCCCCGAGCCCGAGCCCGAGCCCGAGCCTGAGCCCGAGCCCGCCCCTGAGCCCGCGCCGACCCGGGCCGCCTCGAGCTCGTCCGGCTCCTCGTCCAGCTCGTCCAGCTCCTCCGGCTCCTCGTCCAGCTCGTCCAGCTCCTCCGGCTCCTCGTCCGGCTCCTCGCGCTCCTCCGACGACGACGACGACGAGAGCTCGTCAGCGCCGTCCACGCCCTCCGCGCCGGTGGCGAGCGGCAGTGCGTGGGACCGCCTCGCGCAGTGCGAGTCGGGCGGGAACTGGGCCATCAACACGGGCAACGGCTACTACGGCGGGCTGCAGTTCAACCTGCAGACGTGGCGCGCCTACGGCGGCTCGGGCTACCCGCACGAGAACAGCCGCGAGCAGCAGATCGCCATCGCCGAGAAGGTGCGCGCCGACCGCGGCGGCTACGGCGCCTGGCCCGCGTGCTCGCGCAAGCTGGGGCTCTGACGCCCTGAGCGAGACCGACCGCGTCGGAGGGGCCGAGGAGCGAGCGCTCCTCGGCCCCTCCGACGTGCGCGCGCTGGCCACCCGCCTCGGCGTGCGGCCCACGAAGACCCTCGGGCAGAACTTCGTCACGGACGCGGGGACGGTGCAGCGCATCGTGCGCCGCGCCGGGGTGGGGGCCGACGACGTCGTGCTCGAGGTCGGCCCCGGGCTGGGGTCGCTGACGCTCGCGCTCCTCGAGCGGTGCGCCGGCGTCGTCGCCGTCGAGGTCGACCCCGTGCTCGCCGCCGAGCTGCCGCGCACGGTCGCCGCCCGCCGGGGGGCCGGCGACGCCGTCCCGCCGCGGCTGGCCGTGGTCGGCGCCGACGCGCTGCGGGTCGGGGCGGACGACGTCCTCGGCGCCGGTGCCGGGGCGCCGACGGCGCTCGTGGCCAACCTGCCCTACAACGTCGCGGTGCCCGTGCTGCTGACGCTCCTCGAGCGGCTGCCCGGGCTGCGCAGCGCGCTCGTCATGGTGCAGTCCGAGGTCGCCGACCGGCTCGCCGCCGAGCCCGGCAGCCGGGCCTACGGCGTCCCGTCCGTGAAGGCCGCCTGGTACGGCGACGTCGCCCGGGCGGGGGCGGTGGGCCGCACCGTCTTCTGGCCGGCGCCCAACGTCGACTCCGGGCTCGTGCACCTCCTCCGCCGCGACCCCCCGGCGAGCCGGGCGGGCCGTGAGGCCGTCTTCGCCGTCGTCGACGCCGCCTTCGCGCAGCGCCGCAAGACGCTGCGGGCCGCGCTGGCGCGCTGGGCCGGCGGCGCCGCACGGGCCGAGGAGGTGCTCCGCGCCGCGGGCGTCGACCCCGCCCTGCGCGGCGAGCGCCTCGACGTCGCCGGCTTCGTCGCCGTCGCCGACGCCGCCCTCGACGTCCTCGCGCCCGACGGCGTCGAGGCGCCCGCCCGCTGACGGCGAGTCGTCGCCCGTTCGCCCCTCCGAAGAGATCGGGATGGGCGAGTCGTCGCCCGTTCGCCCCTGCGAGGGGTCGGGCGGGGGCGAGTCGTCGCCTGCTCGCCCCTCCGAGGGGTCGGGCGGGGGCGAGTCGTCGCCGGTTCGCCCGAGGCGGCCTCGCGCGGGGGCGAGTCGTCACCTGTTCGCCCGCTGCCACCTCGTGCAGGAACGAGTCGTCGCCGGTTGGCGCTGGGGCGCCTCGCGGAGGGGCGAGTCGTCGCCTGATCGCTCCACCCGCGGTGGGGCGTCGCCGCACCGTGACCACGGATGGTGACTGCCGGGTACCGCGGGTGCCCGCCGACGGCGTCGCCTATGGTCCCCGCATGGGCAGCGGCGAGGTGCGCGTCCTGCCCGTCCCCGGGGCGTCGGTCGTCGCCCGCGCCCACGCCAAGGTGAACCTGGCGCTGCGCGTCGGCGGCCTGCGGCCCGACCGCTCCCACGAGCTCGTCACGGTCTTCGAGGCGGTGTCCCTGCCCGAGGACGTGCGGGCCTCGCCGTCCCGGGGCCTGGAGTGCGCCGTCACGGGGGAGGGCGCCGCGCAGGTCCCCGTCGACGAGCGCAACCTCGCCGTCCGGGCCGCGCTGCTCCTCGCCGAGCGGGCCGGGGTGCCGCCGCGCGTGCGCCTCGACATCACCAAGACGGTGCCCGTCGCCGGGGGCATGGCGGGCGGCAGCGCCGACGCCGCGGCCGCGCTCGTCGCGTGCGACGCCCTGTGGGGCACCGGGCTCGGGCGCGAGGACCTCCTCGCGCTCGGCAGGGAGCTCGGCGCCGACGTCCCCTTCGCGCTGCTCGGGGGCACGGCGGTGGGCACGGGCCGCGGCGAGCAGGTCGTCCCGGCCCTCGCCCGCGGGGAGCGCTCGTGGGTGCTGGCGCTGTCCGCGTCGGGCCTCTCGACGCCCGCCGTCTACGGCGAGCTCGACCGCCGGCGGGGCGAGGCGGGTCGCGCTGCCGCGGACGCCGCGCTCGACGTCGACGAGACCGCGGTGCACGAGCTCCTCCAGGCGCTGCGCGCCGGGGACGCCGCGTCCGTCGGGGCCGCCCTCGTCAACGACCTCCAGGAGCCGGCGCTCGCCCTCGCGCCCCACCTCGCGACGACGCTGCAGGTGGGCCTCGAGGCGGGAGCCGTGGCGGCGCTCGTCTCCGGCTCGGGGCCGACGACGGCCTTCCTCGTCGAGGGCCGCGAGCAGGGCCTCGCCGTGGCGGTGGCGCTCGCCGCCTCCGGGGCCGCCGCGGACGTCCGCCGCGTCACCGGGCCCGTGCACGGCGCCCGCGTCGTCGACGTCGGGCGCTGACCGCCGCCTCGTCTCCCCACCGCCCGTGGTGGAGGTGGCGCCACCTTCGCCCAGGGGCGGCCCGTGGGCGTGAAGGAGGCGTCACCTTCGCGTCCGGAGGGCTCGTGGGGGTGAAGGAGGCGTCACCTTGGCGTGAGGGCGGCTCGTGGGGGTGAAGGAGGCGTCACCTTCGCGTAGGGGCGGCTCCTGGGGGTGAAGGAGGCGTCACCTTCGCGTCCGGGCGGCCTTGGGGGTGCAGGTGGCGTCCCCTCCGCGTCAGGGCGGGCTGGTGGCGATGCCGTCGGCGTCACCTCCGCGCCCGGGCCGCGGCGCGGAGCACCCCGGCCGGTGCGGCACGCTGGTGGGGTGGCGCACCTGCTGAACGCGGAGTCGGTCTCCGTCGTCCTCGGCGCCCGCGACGTGCTCGCGGGCGTCTCCCTCGGCCTCGACGACGGGGACCGCATCGGCGTCGTCGGCCGCAACGGCGACGGCAAGTCGACGCTCCTGCGCGTCCTCACCGGCGAGCACGAGCCCGACGGCGGCCGCGTCACCCAGACCCGCGGCCTGCGCGTGGGCGTGCTGCCGCAGGCGGACGACCCGCACGCCACCGGCACGGTCCGCGAGCTCGTCGTCGGGGACGCCGCCGACCACGAGTGGGCGGGCGACGCCCGGGTGCGCGACGTCGTCAGCGGTCTCCTCGACGACGTCCAGACCTCCGTGCCCGGCGGCCTCGACGCGCCGCTGTCGGCCCTGTCCGGTGGCCAGCGCCGCCGCGCCGCGCTCGCCGCCGTCCTCGTCGGCGACCACGACCTCGTCGTCCTCGACGAGCCCACCAACCACCTCGACGTCGAGGGCGTCGCCTGGCTCGCGGAGCACCTGCGCACCCGGTGGCCCGCCGGCCGCGGGGCGCTGCTCGTCGTCACGCACGACCGGTGGTTCCTCGACGCCTGCTGCACGCAGACGTGGGAGGTCACCGGCGGCGGCGTCGAGAAGTACGACGGCGGGTACGCCGCCTACGTCCTCGCCCGCGCCGAGCGCGCCCGCGTCGCCCAGGTCACGGCCGACCGCCGCGCCAACCTGCTGCGCAAGGAGCTGGCCTGGCTGCGCCGCGGCGCGCCCGCGCGCACGAGCAAGCCCAAGTTCCGCCTCGACGCCGCCGCCGAGCTCGTCGCCGCCGAGCCGCCCCCGCGGGAGACCGTCGAGATCACGGCGACGGCGAGCGCGCGCCTCGGCAAGGACGTGCTCGACCTCGAGGACGTCGTCTACCGCGTGCCCGGGGAGGCCGGCGGCGCCCCCCGCACGCTCCTCGACGGCGTCACCTGGCGGCTCGCGCCGGGGGAGCGGGTCGGCGTCGTCGGCGTCAACGGCGCCGGCAAGACCACGGTGCTGCGCCTGCTCACCGGCGACCTCGAGCCCGACGGCGGCCGCGTGCGGCGGGGGAAGACCGTCCAGGTCGCCGTGCTCTCCCAGTCCCTGCGGGAGCTCGAGGAGGTCGCGGACCTGCGCGCGCTCGAGGCCGTGGAGCGCGAGCGGCGCGAGCTCGTCGTCGACGGCAAGCCGGTGACCGCCAGCTCGCTCGTCGAGCGGCTCGGCTTCACCCGCGACCGCGCGTGGACGCCGGTCGGCGAGCTCTCCGGCGGCGAGCGCCGGCGCCTGCAGCTGCTGCGCCTGCTCGTGCACGAGCCCAACGTCCTGCTCCTCGACGAGCCGACGAACGACCTCGACACCGACGTGCTGGCCTCGGTGGAGGACGTCCTCGACGGCTTCCGCGGCACCCTCGTCGTCGTCTCCCACGACCGGTACCTGCTCGAGCGCACCACCGACCACCAGGTCGCCCTGCTCGGCGACGGCCAGGTGCGCGACCTGCCCGGCGGCGTCGAGGAGTACCTGTCGCTGCGCTCGGCGGCCAAGGCCGACGGGCCGAGCGCCGGCGCGGCGCTGCCCGGCTCGGCGTCGTCCGCCACGGCCACGGCGTCGGCCGCGTCCTCGACGACCGCCCCGGTGGCCGGGGCCTCCGCCGCGGAGGTCCGCACCGCGCGCAAGGAGGCGCAGCGGCTCGAGCGGCGCCTGGAGAAGCTGCAGGCCTCCGAGGCCGACCTCATGGGCCGCATGGCCGCCGCCGCGACCGACCACGCGGCCATGACCTCCCTCGACGCCGAGCTCCGCGCCGTCCAGGCCGAGCGCGAGCAGGTCGAGGAGGCGTGGCTCGAGGCCGCCGAGGTCGCCGGCTGAGAACGCGGTCGGCGGCTCCGCCGCCGGCCTTCGAGAAGCGGCTCCGCCGCCAGGGTCGGATCAGCGGTTCCGCCGCCAGGGGGCCTTCTCGCCGTCCAGGAACCACTGCAGCTTCCGCGTCGCCCACGGCAGCGCCAGGTAGGTCATCACGGGCGTCATGAGCGTCGTCACGAGCGCCACCCGCACGACGAGCGGCACGAGCGGGGCGAGGACGACGCCGAGCGTCGCGTTGACGAGCAGCGACAGCGGCAGGAACACCGAGAAGATGACGAGCATCTGCCGCCACCGCGGAGGCGCGCCCTTCGGCGCGGGGCCGACGACGCTGCCGTGCGCGGCGTCGAACCAACCCTCGATGCCCGTCCGGCGCTCGGTCTGCGCCTCGCGCACCGTGCCCGGCGCCCCCGCGAGCCACCAGCGCCGCTGCGCCGAGCCCTCCCAGCCCGCGAGGGAGTCCTCGTCGGCGAAGCGGTAGAGCATGTGCCACTCCCGTGAGCCCGCGCCGCCCCGGACCCAGCCGGCACCGAGGAAGCCGGGGAAGGACTCGGCCATCCGGGCGCCCGCGCTCGCCCACGTCATCATCTCCAGGCGCTGGCCCGGGTCGGCGACGCGCGTCGTCGCCACGGTGACGGGGTCCGGCGCGACGACCGGCCGGTCGCCGTCCTGCGCGGCGGGTGAGGACGAGCGGGGGCCGGAGCGAGCGGTCACCCCGCCAGTGTCCACGATGTGGGCACGAGGGAGTGCCGTGGTCCTGACGGCGAGGGCTCAGACCTCCGGCGGCAGCCCGCCCCGGCTGCCCGACGTGGCGTCGAAGCCGCTCGCGAGGGACCGCAGGACGTCGGCGAGCCGGTCCTGCTCGCCCGCGTCCAGACCGGCGAGCAGGCGCCGCTCGCGGGCCAGCAGGTCGGCCATCGCGGCGTCGACGCGCGACGCCCCGGCCGGCGTGAGGCGGACGAGGACGCCGCGCCGGTCGGCCGGGTCGGGGTGGCGCTCGACGAGGCCCAGCGCGACGAGGCGGTCGACCCGGTTCGTCATCGTCCCGCTCGTGACGAGCGTCGACGTCACGAGCTGGCCCGGCGTCAGCTGGTGCGGCGCCCCGGAGCGCCGCAGCGCCGACAGGACGTCGAAGGACCAGACCTCGAGGCCGTGCTCGGCGAAGGCGGCGCGGCGCGCCAGGTCGAGGTGCCGGGCGAGCCGGCTCACGCGGGAGAGCACCTGCAGCGGCGACACGTCGAGGTCCGGGCGCTCGCGGCGCCACGCGTCGACGATGCGGTCGACCTCGTCCCGATCGACCGCCGCTCCCGGGGGTGCGCCCCCCGACGTCCCCGGCGCCACCCGGCGATGCTACGCCGGGTCTCTCGACGTCGAGATTCTCGACGCGCCTCCGGCGGCGACATCGGGGTCGCAGCCACGAGGACCCGGCCTGGTGGCTGCAGCCTCGATGTCGATGCGGCGTCCACAGGGCCGGAGCGCGGCGGCGCCTCGACCGCGAGCCTGTACCGCGTGGACGTCCTCGACCCGGCCGTCGTCGCCGCCCTCCTGACGCGGGCCGCGCGTCAGGACGGCGTCGTGACGACGTCCGACCTCAGCGCGCTCGGGCTGGGGCCGCACGTCCCCCGCCGGCTCGTCCGTGCGGGTCAGTGGGAGCGCCTGCTGCGCGGCGCCTACCTCGTCCGCCCGGGCCGGGTGGGTGTCCAGCGGGTGCGGGCCTGGAGCCGCGCTGCGTCGCTCGTCGTCCCGGGTGCCGTGGCCGGCCGGAGCAGCGCCGCTCACCTCTTCGGCGTGCAGGGCGCCCCGGTGCCGGCGGGCGCCGAGGTGGTGCTGCCGCCCGGCCGCCAGAAGCCCTCCCGCCCCGGACTGGCCGTCGTCGTGTCGGCGCTCGCGCCGCAGGACGTCGTCGACGTGCGCGGCGTCGCGACGACCTCGGCGCTCCGCACCCTCGTCGACCTCGTGCCCCGCCTCGACCGGCCCGCAGCGCTGTCGGTGCTCGACTCGGCGCTCGCCCTGGGCCTCGTGACGCCCGAGGACCTCCTGGTCGCGCGCGAGCGGTGTGCGGGCCGCCGGGGCAGCAGCGGGGCGGCCGACCTCTGGGTCCTCGCTGACGGCCGCGCCGAGAGCCCGCTGGAGAGCAGGGCTCGTCTGGCGTGCGTGGAGGCCGGCGTCCCACCGGACGAGCTCCAGGTGGTCGTGCGGACGGGGGACGGTCACGTGGTGGCGCGCGGCGATCTCGGCTTCCACCGCCGCTCACGACCGGAGCGGCGGCTGCTGCTCCTCGAGTGCGACGGGAAGGACGTGCACGCCGCCCCGGACGCGCTCTACCGCGACCGGTGGCGGGCCAACGCCCTCGTGGCGCTGGGGGTGGACGTCATCCGCTGCACCTGGGCGGACGTCGAGCACCCGGGTCGCCTGCCGGCCATGGTCCGGTCCGCTCTCTGACCACGGCTCCCCGCGCCCCGCTCACCACATCGTGGCTGCAGCCACGAGGAAGGCATTCGGTGGCTGCAGCCTCGATGTCGTCGGGCGGGCGCGAGGGTGGCGGCGTCGGCTTCAGAGGGGCGCGACCTCCGCGAGCAGGTGCGGCTCGCCGTCGCGCTCGCGGCGGACGGCGAGGGAGAGGGCGCCCTCGCCGTCTTCCTGCGCCCGCCACCCGTGGACGGCGCGGCCCGGCAGGGACAGGGGGCGCAGGAAGCGGGCGGTGACGTCGTGCGCGGGCGTCAGGCGGCCCTCGAGGTCGAGGAGGGCGTGCGCCAGCGTCCACATGCCGTGGGCGATGGGACGGCGGAAGCCCAGCAGCCGCGCCGTCGGGCGCGAGAGGTGGATGGGGTTGGGGTCGCCCGAGACGGCGGCGTAGGCGCGGCCGGTGCCGGCCGGCACGACCCAGCGGACGGCGCCGGCGGGCGGGGCGGGGCGCTCCCCGTCGGGCGAGGACGACGCCCCGGCCGAGGACGGCGCGGCGCCGCCGGGCACCGGCTCGCGGTGCAGGTACGTGCTCGTGCCGCGCCAGACGACCTCGCCGGCGGCGCTCGCCGTCGCGACGACGTCGAGCTGGCGGCCCCGGCGGTGCGGGCGCAGGTCGCGGGCGCCGACGGCGAGGTCGAGCGGCTCGCGGACGCCGACGGGCCGCAGCACCTCGAGGCGCTGCACGACGTGGACGAGCCCCAGCAGCGGCAGCGGGAAGGCCGGGTCGAGGAGGAGCCGCATCGACGCCCCGGACGCCAGGACGTGCGTGAAGGCGCCCGGCAGCGACCCGGGCACCGGCGCGCCGGTGCGCCCGGCGCAGACCCGCACCCACGCGTCGAGGTGGGCGGGGTCGGCGACGACGCCGCGAGCCTCGACGACGCGGTCGGGCAGGTCCGCCGGCCGCCGCCGGGGCAGCAGGGCGCCCGCCAGCAGGACGGGCGACGGCGCCAGCGGCACCGCGGACGCCGGTCGGCGGCCCCGGGTGGCAGGGGGCGCGGCACGGCCGGTGGCAGGGGGCGCGGCACGGCCGGACCGGGCGTCGGAGAGGGAGGCGCCGGAGGAGGGGCCGCCGGAGGAGGGCGAGCCGGCGCCGGGCGAGGTCCGCGCGGCCACCCTCACGCCCCCAGCAGGCTCTGGCCGCAGACGCGCAGCACCTGCCCGTGCACCCCGGCGGTCGCGGGCTCGGCGAACCAGGCGATGGCCTCGGCGACGTCGACGGGCAGCCCGCCCTGCCCGAGCGAGGCGAGGCGCCGCCCGAGCTGGCGCGTCAGGGGCGGGACGGTCGCCGTCATGCGCGTCTCGATGAAGCCGGGCGCGACGGCGTTGACCGTCGTCCCGGCGGCGGCCGCCCGCGGCGCGAGGGCGTCCACGAGGCCGATGACCCCGGCCTTGGACGCCGCGTAGCTCGTCTGGCCGTCGTTGCCCGCGATGCCGGCGAGCGACGAGACGCCGACGACCCGGCCGCCCCGGCCCAGCAGCCCGGCGCCGAGGAGGTGCTCGGTGAGGCGCAGCGGCGCTCCGACGTTGACGTCGAGCACCGCGGCGAAGGCGTCGGGCCGCATGTTGCGCAGCCGCCGGTCGCGGGTGATGCCGGCGTTGTGCACGACGACGTCGACACCGCCGAGGCGCTCGCAGGCCTCCGCGAGGCGGCCGGGCGCCAGGTCGGAGGTGATGTCCAGGACGAGCGGCTCGCCACCGACGGCCCGGGCCGTCGCCGCCAGGTCGCCGGCCGCGGCCGGGACGTCGACGCACACCACGTGCGCCCCCCGGGCTCCCAGCAGCTGCGCGACGGCGGCGCCGATGCCGCGGGCCGCGCCGGTGACGACGGCGCGACGGCCCGCCAGCGGCCGCGGCCCGCGGGCGTCCTCGCCGGAGGGCAGGTCGTGGACGGGGGCGCCCACCCGCACCACCTGGCCGCTGACGAAGGCCGAGCGGCCCGACAGCAGGAAGCGCAGCGTCGAGCCCATGGCCCCGACGCCGCCCTCGGCGAGGAGCACCAGCTGGACCGTCCGACCGCCGCCGACCTCCTTGCCGAGCGAGCGCGTGAAGCCCTCGAGGGCGCGCTGCGCCACCCGCACCGCGGCCGGCGACCCCGCGGGGAGGCGGTCGGGGTCGAGCCCCAGCACGACGACGTGGGCCCCGCGCGCGAGCCGGCGCAGGTGCGGCGTGCAGGCGCCCACGAGGCCCACGAGGTCGGCGGGGGAGGCGGCGGCGGTGGCGTCGACGACGAGGCCGCCCCACCGCTCGTCGCCGGCGACCGCGCCGGCCGCACCAGCGGTCGCGTCCCCGCCCGCTCCGTCCGGACCGACGACCCGCGCGCCCGCGGCGGCCAGCTCGGCGGCCGCCACGCCGGCGGCGTCGCCGACGAGCGGTGCGCCGTCGGGCGGGACGAGGCCCGTGACGAGCACCGGGCCGGGCGCCAGGGGGGCGCCCGGCGCGTCGCGGCGCAGCGGCACGGGGTCCGGCAGGCCGAGGCCCGGCACGAGCCGGCGGCCGAGCCCGCTGCGCGCGAAGGCGGCGTAGCGGTCCACCGGTCCGCCCGGGTCGGCGAGCGGTCCCGTGGCGGGGGCCGCAGCGGGCCCCGCGGACGGCCCCGTGGACGGCGCTCGGGTGGGCCCGGTGGGTGGGGCGCCGGGCGACGAGGAGGTCGGCGTGGTCTCGGGCACGGGGCGAGGCTACCGCCGACCGAGGGCGGAAGTTACCCGCGGGTAACACCCGTCGTCCGTCCGTGGCACAGTGACGCCATGGCCCCCACCCCGCGCCCGTACGGGCCCGCGAGCAGCCCGCGCCCCGTCGCCGTCGTCGCCGGCACGCGCATCCCCTTCGCCCGGTCGGGGCGCGCCTACGCGAGCGCCTCGAACCAGGAGATGCTCACCGCCGTCCTCGACGGGCTGGCGCGGCGCACGGGCCTCGTGGGCGAGCGGGTCGACGAGGTGGTCGCGGGCGCCGTCGTCAAGCACAGCCGCGACCTCGTGCTCACCCGCGAGGCCGTCCTCGGCTCGGTCCTGGACCCGACGACCCCGGCGCACGACGTCGGGCAGGCCTGCGGCACGGGCCTGCAGGCGGCGCTGTCCGTCGCGGGCAAGATCGCGCTCGGGCAGGTCGAGGTCGGCGTCGCCGGCGGCGCGGACACGACGTCGGACGCCCCGGTCGTCGTCTCCGAGGGGCTGCGCCGCGCGCTGCTGCGCGCGAACCGGGAGAAGACGGCGCTCGGCCGTGCCCGCGCCCTCGCCGCCGTCCGCCCCCGCGACCTCGTGCCCGTGCCGCCGCGCAACGCCGAGCCGCGCACCGGCCTCTCCATGGGCGAGCACCAGGCGCGCACCACGCTCGAGTGGGGCATCTCGCGCGAGGCGCAGGACGAGCTGGCGCTCACGAGCCACCACCGGCTCGAGGCCGCCTACGAGAGCGGCTTCCTCGACGACCTCGTCGTGCCCCACCGGGGGCTCGAGCGCGACGACGTCCTGCGCCCCGGGCTCACCGCGGAGCAGCTGGCGGGGCTGCGCCCCGTGTTCGGGAAGGGGGGGACGGCGACCATGACGGCGGGCAGCTCGACCCCGCTGACGGACGGCGCCAGCGCCGTCCTGCTGTCCTCACCGGAGTGGGCCGCCGCGCGGGGGCTCGAGCCGATGGCGCACCTCGTCGACGCCGAGACCGCGGCCGTCGACCACGTCAGCGGCGCCGAGGGGCTGCTCATGGCGCCCGTCCACGCCATCTCCCGGCTCCTCGCCCGCACGGGGCTGTCCCTGCAGGACTTCGACGTCGTGGAGATCCACGAGGCGTTCGCCAGCCAGGTGCTCTGCACGCTCGCGGCGCTCGAGGACCCGCTCTACTGCCGCGTCCGCCTCGGGCGCGACGAGCCGATCGGCTCCGTCGACCGCGCGCGGCTCAACCCCCACGGCGGCTCGCTGGCCGCCGGCCACCCCTTCGCCGCCACCGGCGGGCGCGTGCTCGCCTCCGCGGCCAAGGCGCTCGCCGTCCGCGGCGGCGGCCGAGCGCTCGTGTCCGTCTGCGCGGCGGGCGGTCAGGGGGTCGTGGCGGTCCTCGAGCGCTGAGGGGGGCCGTCCGCCCGCTCGGCTCGGGCCGGGCGGGAGCGGTCGGCGGCGCTCGGGCGCGCGGGGTCGACGGGGGCCGGGTCCTCCTCCAGGTGCGAGAGGCCGTTCCAGGCGAGGTTCACGAGGTGCGCCGCGACGGTCGCCTTGTCGGGCTGCCGCGTGTCGAGCCACCACTGCCCGGTGAGGGCGACCATCCCGACGAGCATCTGGGCGTACATGGGGGCCGCGCCCTCCGGCAGGCCCCGCTTGGCCATCTCGCGCGCCATGAGGTGCTCGACCTGCCGGGTGATGTCGGACAGGAGCGTCGCGAAGGTGCCCCCGCTCGTGGCGACGGGCGAGTCGCGCACGAGGATCCGGAAGCCGTCCGTGGACTCCTCGACGTAGTCGAGCAGCCGCAGCGCCGCGCGCTCGAGCACCTGCCGCGGGTGGAGCCCCGCGACGTCGAGCTCCTCCGTCATCGCCGTGAGGAGCTGGCGGACCTCCCGGTCGACGACGACCGCGTAGAGGCCCTCCTTGCCGCCGAAGTGCTCGTACACCACCGGCTTGGAGACGGCGGCGCGCGCCGCCACCTCCTCGACGCTCGCGCCCTCGAAGCCGCGCTCCGCGAAGAGCGCCCGGCCGACGTCGAGCAGCTGCTCCCGGCGCTCGGCCCCGGTCATCCGCGCCCGCCGCGGCGCGGGCGGCCTGGTGCTCGTCACGGCCCCATCCTCCCCCGGAGAGGTGCGCCGGGGCACCCGTCCGGGGCGCGCGCCCGTCGGCGACGCGCGCCGGGGGGCCCCGGCCGTCGTGCTCACGTGCTCGGGCGGGCGGCGCTCATCCCGCGACGCGCGCCGCGCGCCGCGCCTCGGCCTCCTCGCGGCGCGTGACGAAGCGGGTCGCCTGCTCGTCGAGCGTCTCGAGGAACTGCGCCATCTCCGTGCGGGCCGCCTCGCCGCGGGGGCCGAGGTCGGTGCGCTCGAACACCTTCCAGAACCGCAGCACCGGCATGAGGACGTCGTCGTGGTGGAGCTTGAGGTCGTAGATGCCCGCCTTGGCGATCATCATCGAGGAGCGCGCGAAGCCGGGCATGCCCGCGCCCGGCATGGCGAAGCTCATGACCTCGTTGCGGACGGCCTCCATCGTCTCGTCGGGCGCCTGGTCGAAGGCCGCCGCGAGGAGGTTGCGGTAGAAGACCATGTGGAGGTTCTCGTCCTTCGCCACGCGGGCCAGCAGGCCCTCGGCGACGGGGCAGCCGGTGGCGCGGCCGGTGTTGCGGTGGCTCACCCGGGTCGCCAGCTCCTGGAACGAGACGTAGGCGAGGGTCTGGAGCATCGGCTTGTCGCCCTGGTCGTAGCCGGCGGCCATGTGCTCCATGCGCAGCCGCTCGAGCTCGACGGGGTCGGTGCCGCGCGTGACGACGAGGTAGTCGCGCAGCGCGATGCCGTGGCGGCCCTCCTCGGCCGTCCAGTGCCCGACCCACTGGCCCCACGCACCGTCCCGGCCGAAGCTCGTGGAGATCTCGCGGTGGTAGCTCGGGAGGTTGTCCTCGGTGAGGAGGTTCACGACCATCGACGTCCGCGCCACCGGGTCGAGCTTGGAGTCGCCCGGCTCCCAGTCCGTGCCGCCGAGGTAGGCGAAGTCCCTCCCCTCGCTCCACGGCACGTAGTCGTGGGGGTTCCACGCCTGGGTGGCCTTGAGGTGCCGCTCGAGGTTGTCGGCGACGACGGGCTCCAGGTCGCGCAGGAGCCGTGTCTGCAGGGCCGCGGCGGCCTCGGGGCTGTCGGTGGAGGAAGTCACCTACGGGACCGTAACCTACGGGGGCGTAGCCATGCCCGCCGAGCGGCTGGCAGTCGTCTGGGAACGGGCTGCCGGTAGCGTCGGCGCGCGGGCCGGTGCCGCCCCGCCGCGCGCGGGCGCCCGCCCGCGGTCCCCCGTGGTCCAACGGCAGGACGCCGCTCTTTGGAAGCGTGAGGTCGAGGTTCGAGTCCTCGCGGGGGAGCCGCCGCGGGCGCCGCGGCGAGGGCCGCGCTCCCGCACCCGTCCGGCTCTCGCGCGGACGGCGCCCGGCCGCACGGGCGGTAGGGTCGCCGCCGTCCGCGGGAGCCGCCGACGCCCCGAGCCTGACGCCCCGAGCCTGCCGACCGCCCCGTGCACCCCCGACCATCCGCTCCGGTGCACCCCGACCACCCGCCCCGAGGAGCCCGCTCGCGTGAGCAGCCCCAGGCCCGCCGCCGTCGTCGTCCTCGCCGCCGGGGAGGGCACCCGGATGCGCTCGGCCCTGCCGAAGGTGCTGCACCCCCTCGGCGGGCGCAGCCTCCTCGGCCACGCGCTCGTCGCGGCGCGCGGCGCCGACCCGGAGCGGCTCGTCGTCGTCGTCCGCCACGAGCGCGAGCGGGTCGCCGCCGAGGCGCGGGCGGTGGACGCGGACGTCGTCGTCGCCGAGCAGGACGACGTCCCCGGCACCGGCCGCGCCGTCGCCTGCGCCCTCGAGGCCCTCGTGGCGGCGACGGGCGCCGAGCCCTCCGGCACGGTCCTCGTCACCTGCGGCGACGCGCCGCTCCTGCAGCCGGCGACGCTGCGGGACCTCGCCGCCGCGCACGCCGCCGCCGGCAGCGCGGTCACCGTGCTCACCGCGGTCCTCGAGGACGCGACCGGGTACGGCCGGGTCCTGCGCGGCGCCGACGGCGGCGTCGAGCGCATCGTCGAGCAGAAGGACGCGACCGAGGCCGAGCGCGCCGTCACCGAGGTGAACAGCGGCGTCTACGCCTTCGACGCCGCGGTGCTCGCCTCCGCGCTCGCGCGCGTGGGCCGCGACAACGCCCAGGGCGAGGTGTACCTCACCGACGTCCTGGCGCTGGCCCGCGCGGACGGCCTCGCCGTCTCCGCCGTGCCGGTCGACGACGTCGCCCAGACCGAGGGCGTCAACGACCGGGTGCAGCTGGCCCGGGCCGGCGCCGAGCTCAACCGGCGCGTGCTCGAGGGGTGGATGCGGGCCGGGGTCACCGTGGTCGACCCGGCGACGACGTGGGTGGACGTCGACGTCGAGCTCGCCCCCGACGTGCGGCTCGAGCCCGGCGTGCAGCTGCTCGGGGCCACGCGCGTGGCCGGCGGCGCCGTCGTCGGGCCCGACTCGACCCTGCGCGACTGCGTCGTCGGCGCCGGCGCGTCGGTCGTGCGCACTGACGGCAGGGGCGCGGAGGTGGGGGAGGGGGCCTCCGTCGGGCCCTTCAGCTTCCTGCGCCCCGGCACCCGGCTCGGGCCCGAGGGGCGCATCGGCGCCTACGTGGAGACGAAGAACGCCGTCATCGGGCGCGGCTCGAAGGTGCCGCACCTGACCTACGTCGGCGACGCCGAGATCGGCGAGGGCTCGAACATCGGCGCCGCCACCGTCTTCGTCAACTACGACGGCGTCGCCAAGCACCGCAGCCGCGTCGGCGACCACGTGCGCATCGGCAGCGACACCATGCTCGTGGCCCCCGTCGTCGTCGGCGACGGCGCCTACACGGCGGCCGGGTCGGTCATCGACGCCGACGTCCCGCCCGGCGCCATCGCGGTGGCGCGGGCGCGCCAGCGGACGATCGAGGGCTGGGTCGAGCGGCGGCGGGCCGGCAGCCCGTCGGCCGAGGCCGCCGCCCGCGCCCGGTCGGCCCGCGAGGACGCGGCCGGGGAGACCCCCAGCGACACCACCAACGACACCACCGGCGACACCTCGGGAGACGCGCGATGACGGGCATCAAGGCCACCGGCGAGAAGCGGCTCGTCCTGGTGAGCGGGCGGGCTCACCCCGAGCTCGCCGCGGAGGTCGCCGAGGAGCTCGGCGTCGAGCTGGTCCCCACGTCGGCGTACGACTTCGCCAACGGCGAGATCTACGTGCGCTTCGGGGAGTCGGTGCGCGGGGCCGACGCCTTCGTCCTGCAGAGCCACACCGCGCCGATCAACCAGTGGCTCATGGAGCAGCTGCTCATGGTCGACGCGCTCAAGCGCGCCTCGGCGAAGCGCACGACCGTCGTCGCGCCCTTCTTCCCCTACGCGCGCCAGGACAAGAAGCACCGCGGCCGCGAGCCCATCTCCTCCCGCCTCGTCTCCGACATGTTCAAGACGGCGGGCGCCAACCGCCTCATGAGCGTGGACCTCCACACGGCGCAGATCCAGGGCTTCTTCGACGGCCCCGTCGACCACCTCTGGGCCATGCCGCTGCTCGCCGACCACATCGCCTCGCGGGTCGACCGCCAGCAGCTGACCGTGGTGTCGCCCGACGCGGGGCGCGTGCGCCTGGCCGACCAGTGGTCGGACCGCTTGGGTGCGCCGCTCGCGATCATCCACAAGCGCCGCGACCCCACCGTGCCCAACCAGGTGAAGGTGCACGAGCTCGTCGGCGAGGTCGAGGGCCGCACCTGCGTGCTGGTCGACGACATGATCGACACCGGCGGCACCATCGTGCAGGCGGCCCAGGCGCTCGTCGACAACGGCGCGGCGCAGGTGCTCGTCGCGGCGACGCACGCCGTCCTCTCCGGGCCGGCGCCCGAGCGCCTGCGCGACAGCCCCATCACCGAGCTCGTCACGACGAACACGCTGCCGATCGCGGACGAGCGCCGGTTCCCCCAGCTCACGGTGCTGTCCATCGCCCCGCTCCTGGCCCGCGCGATCCGCGCCGTCTTCGACGAGGGCTCGGTCACGAGCCTCTTCGACGGCAACAGCTGAGCCCCCGGCTGCGACGACGGGGCCGAGGGGAGAGCCAGCGGTGCGCCTGACCGCCAAGACCGACTACGCGCTGCGGGCCGTGTGCCAGCTGGCCTCGCGGCCGGGCGGCGCCACGAGCGACCGCATCTCCGAGGCCGAGGCCGTGCCGCAGCGCTTCCTCGAGGCGATCCTGCGCGACCTGCGGCGCGCCGGCCTCGTGACGAGCCGGCGCGGGCCCGACGGCGGGCACGCCCTGGCCGTCGACCCCGAGGAGCTCACGGTGGCCGACGTCATCCGGGCCATCGACGGCCCGCTGGCCCTTGTGCGCAACCTGCGGCCCGAGCAGCTCGACTACCGCGGGGCGTCCGTCGCGCTCCAGGACGTGTGGGTGGCCCTGCGCGCCAGCGAGCGCGCCATCCTCGAGGCCACGACCGTCGCCATGGTCGTGCGCGACGAGCTGCCCGACGTCGTCGTCGACCACCTGCCCGACCGGCGGCCGCCCTACGAGGTCGGGATGGACATCTAGCCGAGCCGCTCGGCGGGTGCCCCGGCCGGCGCCTCGTGCAGCATCCACAGGGGGTTGGAGAAGCCGACCAGGCTCCCGCCGGCGTCCCTGACCTCCACGCGCGCGTAGGCGCCGCGGTCCCGGGACGCGTCCACGAGCACCGTGCCGCCGGCGTCGAGCGGGACGCGCGTGACGCGCGGCGACAGGTCCGCTCGGCCGGCCATGTCCACGGCGCCGACGACGAGCGTCGTCGTCCCGCCCGCGGGCGCGGGGGTCGCCGTGACGACGACCTCCACGGAGTCGGACCGGGTGAGGAGGACGCCGCCCATGCGCGTGCGCCCGTCGGCCAGCAGGTCCACCTGTCCGCGCCACGCGCGGGGGTCCCAGAACCAGGCGCGCCCCGCCCGCAGCGCCGCGGCGAGGTCGGGGAGGTCGGTCGACGGCGCCCACGCCGAGGTCAGCCAGCGCTGGGCCTGGCCGAGCCAGTCGCGGCCGGTGTGGTCGTCGCTCACCCCGGTGGCGGTGACGAGCACCGCGTTGCGGGCGGCCACGTCGTAGGCGGCCACGGTCGAGGCCAGGTCCTCCTTGCTGCCGACCTCCACGACGTCCGCCCCCAGGGCCCTCGTCGAGACCAGCAGGTCGGCCAGCGCCTCGGTCGTCCGGGCGTCCTCGAGCGGGTGGTTGAAAGCCACGAGGTCGGCGCTCGACCGGAGCTCCCGCACGGCCGCCTCCGCCGCGGCGACGCTCGTGTCCTTCGTCGCCCGCGGGGTCGGGGGCGTGGGCAGGACCAGGCCGTCGCCGTAGGCGTTGAGGTGGCGCACGAGCGAGATCTCGCTGCCCTGGTGCTGGCGGACGGACCGGTAGCGCTGCGCGTACGCCGCCATGGCCTCCCGCTGCAGGGCGAGCGGCTCGCCGCTGCGGTGGGTGCGGACGATCTCGAGGCGGTCGAGGACGACCTTCGCGGCGGCGCCCCGGCGCGAGCGGGCGCTGACGGCGACGCCGCAGAAGCCGGCGTCCACGGCGACGAGGTCGGGCCACAGGGCCTCGACGTCCGCCTGCAGGTCGAGCGCCAGGGACTGCCAGCCGGCGGCGACGGGCAGCCCGACGACGCCGACCAGGCCCCCCGCCTCGGTCCAGCGCCCGGTGCGGCCCCCCATCCGGTACTCCAGGCGGTACTGGCCGGCGGGCCGTCCCGCCGTCGCGGGGCGGTAGGACGACGTGGCGGCCAGCACCAGCTCCGCGTCCGGGCCCAGCTCCTGGGCGAGGACGTCCAGCTCGAGGACCGTGGCCGCCAGGCTCGTCGTCGCCAGGGAGTTCTTCACCGAGCCCGTCAAGCGCGTCGAGCACCACGTGGTCGCGCGCGAGGGGGCGCGGTTCTGCAGGCGGAGGGCGCGCCCGTCCTGGCGGGGGGAGCGCGGGTCGGTCACGAAGGTGGCGGCCGCGTAGCTGGCGGTGCCCTCGTCGGCGCGCGTCCACGTCCACGTCGCCCTCACCGCGTCGTCCTCGACGAGGCCGTCGAAGCGCACCGCCGTCCGGTACCCGTGCGCCAGCAGCCGGAAGTCGTGGTCGGTCCACATGACGACGTCGACGCCCAGGCGGCTCGCCTGGTCGAGGTGCGCGTGCATGCTCGCCGTGCCCTCGCTGAAGGAGCTGTGCACGTGCATGGCCATGGAGACGGCGCGCTCGTCCACGCCGAGCGCCGGGGTGGCGGCGGCGGCCGTGGGGACCGCTCGGTCGCCGAGCGCCGTGGCGGCGGCCCCCGCCGCCGCTGCCGCGAGCACCGTGCGGCGTGCCACCGGTCGTCCTGCCATGACGGCTCCCCTCGTCGCGGCGCCCACGCCCCGCCCCGAGGGGAGTGTGGAGCAGCGGAGCGGCGCGCGTCGCCCGATCCGGCGACCTCGCCGCCCCGCCCTTGACGCGGCGGTCGATGAGCACCACGGTGTTCCCGACAAGACTGGTCAACTTAGTGAGGTCACCGTGCGCGGATGGATCGTCCTGGCTCTCGTCGGACTGGCGGCGCAGCTCGTCGACGGCAGCCTCGGCATGGCGTACGGGGTGACGTCGACGACGCTGCTCATCGCCTCGGGCACGTCGCCGGCGCTGGCGTCGGCCTCGGTGCACCTGGCCGAGATCGGCACCACGCTGGCCTCCGGCGCCTCGCACTGGCGCTTCGGCAACGTCGACTGGCGCATCGTGGGCCGGCTCGCGGTCCCCGGTGCCGTCGGCTCCTTCCTCGGCGCCACGGCGCTCAGCAGCCTCTCCACGGAGGCGGCCGCGCCGTACATGGCGGGCGTGCTCCTCGCGCTCGGCGTCTACGTGGGTGTCCGCTTCACCACAGGCTCGCTGGTGCGCCGCCCCGGGCGCCTGCGCTCGCGCTTCCTCGTGCCGGTCGGGCTCTTCGGCGGCTTCCTCGACGCCAGCGGCGGCGGGGGCTGGGGGCCGGTGGCGACGCCGGCCCTGCTCGGCTCCGGCCGCGTCGAGCCGCGCAAGGTCGTGGGCTCGGTGGACACCTCGGAGTTCGTCGTCGCCGTCGCGGCCAGCCTCGGCTTCCTCCTGGGGCTCGGCACCGCCGGGCTCGACCTCGTCGTCGTGTCGGCCCTCCTCGTCGGCGGGGTCGTGGCGGCGCCCGTCGCCGCCTGGGTCGTCCGGTACCTGCCCGCGCGGGTGCTCGGGGCGGCGGTGGGCGGCGTCATCGTCGTCACGAACGTGCGGACCCTCCTGCGGGCCTTCGACGTCGAGGGCTCCGCCGGCGTCTGGGTCTACCCGCTGCTCGCGCTGCTGTGGGCGGGCGCCGTCGTCTACGCCGTGCGCCGCCACCGGCGAGAGCGGGCGCTGGGGCAGGACGCCGGCTGGGGCCCGGGGGAGGGCTCCGGGGAGGACGAGGGGGAGCGCGAGCTCACCGCCGCCCGCTCCTGACGGCTGCTGCCGCGGCCGGTCCTCGGGGCCGGCCGCCCGCCGGAGCCCTCGTCGCCCCGTGGCGCGCGGGGCCCGCGCCGGCGGCTATGCTCGCGCGGTTGCCTCGGCGAGGGAGGCGCACCGGCTCGGCCGGGCGCCCCGCACTCGACGCGGTGGTCACGGCGGCGCCCGCCCCGTGCCGTCCGCGCGAGCCGCCGCAGGACGCGAGACCACCGCGCACGCCGCCGACGAGCCCCCAGGAGCACCGCCATGGCCGACGAGATCCGCCTGTCCGCCCAGACCCGCACCGAGTTCGGCAAGGGCGCCGCCCGCCGCATCCGCCGCTCGGACATGATCCCCGCCGTCGTCTACGGCCACGGCGAGGCCCCCCGCCACGTCACGCTACCGGGCCACGCGACGATGCTCGCCGTCAAGCGCGAGAACGCCGTGCTGACGATCGACGTCGAGGGCGAGGAGGTCCTCGCGCTCGTCAAGGACGTGCAGCGCGAGCACCGCCGCCGCGAGATCGAGCACGTCGACCTCGTCCTCGTGCGCCGCGGCGAGAAGGTCGAGGTCGAGGTGGCCGTCCACGTCGAGGGCGAGGCCGCCGCCGAGACCGTCGTGACGGTGGACCACCAGACCCTCCTCGTCGAGGTGGACGCGCTCCGCATCCCCGAGAGCGTCTCCGTCTCCGTCGAGGGCGCCGAGGCCGGCACGCAGGTCCTCGCCGGCCAGGTCTCCCTCCCGGCCGGCGCCTCGCTGGTCACCGACCCGGAGGCCCTCGTCGTCAACGTCTCCGCGGCGCGCACCGCCGAGGAGGTCGACGCCGAGCTGGCCGAGGCCGAGGGCGAGCTCGGCATCGAGCGCGACGAGTCCGACGCCGACGCCGAGGCCGAGGCGGCTCCGGCCACCAGCGACGAGAGCTGACCCTGGCTCCCGCGCACCCCGCGCCCCCGGCGGACCGCTCCGCCGGGGGCGCTGCCGCGTCCCCGGCCGACGGCGCCGAGGACGGGCCCTGGCTCGTCGTCGGGCTCGGCAACCCCGGCCCCGACTACGCGGCCACGCGGCACAACGTCGGCCAGATGGTGCTCGACGTCCTCGCGGCGCGCGCCGGGGCGGGCTTCCGCTCGCACAAGGCGCGCGCGGCCGTCGCGCAGGCCCGCCTGGGCGTGCTGCCCGGCGGGCGCCCCGGCCCGGCCGTCGTGCTGGCCAAGCCGAGCACGTACATGAACGTCTCCGGCGGCCCGGTCGCCGGGCTGGCGCGCTTCTTCTCCGTCCCCCCGGAGCGGGTTGTCGTCGTCCACGACGAGCTCGACCTGCCCGGGGACGTCGTGCGCCTCAAGCGCGGCGGCGGGGAGGGCGGCCACAACGGCCTGCGCGACACGTCCAAGGCGCTCGGCACGAAGGACTACGTCCGCGTCCGCGTGGGCATCGGCCGTCCGCCCGGGCGCATGGACCCGGCCGACTTCGTCCTCAAGCCCTTCGGCTCCGCGGAGCGCCGGGACCTCCCCGTGCTCCTCGAGGAGGCGGCCGACGCCGTCGAGCTCGTGGTCCTGCGGGGTCTCGAGGCCGCCCAGCAGCAGGTGCACGCCCCGCGCTAGCCGCGCTGCTCCACCGCCGGGCGGCGGGACGGGTCCGTCCGGGTGGATCTGGACGAAGTGCGTGCCACCGCCCCCGGCGCTGAGTAGCGTCCCGGAGGCCGACCGGACCAGACCCGCCCGCTCCGGCGGGCGACGAGCCCCTGGACACCCCGCCCCTCGACCGCCTGGAGGTGCACGAGCGCATGAGCGCTGACGTCGGACCCCGCGTCGAGGAAGACCGCCTCGGCGGCGACCTGCCGCCGGACCCCGACCGCCGCGCCCACCCCGCGCCGAGCCGCCGCCCCTGGACCGACCGCACGCCCTTCGTGCTCGAGCGGGAGGTCTACCGCGACGACCCCGCCCTCGCGGCGGTGCGCCGTCGCTCCGCGTGGACGACGCCGCTCCTCGTGCGCGCGGCTCTCGGTGACGCCGTGGTCGCGCTCGTCGTCGTCGCGGTCGCCGCCGTGACCCTGCGCGACGTCGGGGTGCGGCTCGACGCCCTGGCCGTGGTCGGGCTCTCCGTCCTCTCGGCCGCCGGCTGGGTGGGGACCCTCGCCGTCCTGCGCGGCTACGAGTGGCGCCGCGTCGGCGACGGCCCGGACGAGTTCTCCTCGATCCTGCGCGCCGCGGTCGCCGTCGTGGCGGCGGTGGGCGTCGTCTCCTTCAGCCTCCAGCTCCTCGTGCCGCGGCGGATGGTCCTCGTCGTCGTCCCGCTCGTCGCCCTGCTGACCGCCCTGCACCGGCACCGCTTGCGCGTCTGGCTGCGGGGCCAGCGGCGAGCCGACGGGACGGCGGCCCTGCGCACCCTCGTCGTGGGCGACGGCTCCAGCGTCCGGTCGGTCGTCGGCGACCTCCGCCGGAGCGCCGACCACGGCATGCGGGTCGTCGGCGTGGCCGTCCCGCTCCCGCGCCAGTGGGACCTCGACGGGGAGGGGGAACCGCCCTGCCTCGGTGCCGTCGCCGAGGTGCCGCAGGCGGTCGTCGACCACGACGTCGACGTCGTCATCGTCGTCGGCTCCCACCTGTCGGGGCCCGCCCTGCGCCGCCTGTCGTGGGCCCTCGAGCCCACGGGCGCCGACCTCGTCGTCGCCCCCGGGCTCGTCGAGGTGACCGGCCCGTCGGTGCACCTGCGCCCCGCCGCCGGCCTGTCGCTCCTGCACGTCGAGCGTCCGTCGGCGCGCTCGGGCCGCCTGCTGGGCAAGGCGGTCCTGGACCGCACCCTCGGGTCGCTGCTCCTGCTCGCCGCGTCGCCGGTGCTCCTGGCCTCCGCGCTGGCGGTGCGCCTCACGAGCCCCGGCCCGGCCTTCTTCGCCCAGGAGCGGGTGGGCGTCGACGGCTCCCTCTTCACGATGTACAAGCTCCGCAGCATGGTCGTGGGCGCCGACCGGCAGGTCGACGACCTCACCGACCAGAGCGACCGCGACGGCCTCATGTTCAAGATGAAGGTGGACCCGCGCGTCACCCCGGTGGGCCGCGTGCTGCGCCGGTTCTCGCTCGACGAGCTGCCGCAGCTGTGGAACGTCGTCCGCGGCGACATGTCGCTCGTCGGGCCCCGCCCGCCGCTCCCGCGCGAGTACGTCGAGTACCACGACTCCGTGCACCTGCGGCTGCGGGTGCGCCCAGGGCTGACCGGCCTGTGGCAGGTCAGCGGGCGCGCGGACCTCTCCTGGGAGGAGTCCATGCGGCTCGACCTGCGGTACGTCGACAACTGGTCGCTGGCGATGGACGTGCTGATCCTGTGGAAGACCGCACGGGCGGTGCTGGGGCGGTCGGGCGCCTACTGAACGTCCACGACAGTCCGGGGGCGGCTCCGCGCTAGACCGTCGGGTGACAGCCGGTGAGCCGATGGGTGAACGCGCGGACATGCGGTGTTCATGACAGATAGCCTCGGCGGGCAGGGCGGGCCTTCCCCGGACCGACCGCGGCCCCGTCCACGACGCCAGCACAGGAGGACCCGACCATGCCGACCGCCACGAGCGACGCCGACCTGGCGCGCCAGGCAGCCGACGAGGCCGGTCGGGTGCTCCTCGCCGTCCGCGAGCGCCTCGCGTCGGAGGGTCGCGGGGGGCGGGAGCTCAAGGACGCCGGCGACCGCAGCGCGCAAGAGGCGCTCGCCGCCTTCCTCGCCGAGCACCGCCCCGAGGACGCCGTCCTCTCCGAGGAGGCGGCCGACGACCCCGTCCGCCTCACCTCCCGCCGCGTCTGGATCGTCGACCCGCTCGACGGCACCCGGGAGTTCTCCGAGGTCGGCGGCGACGGCGTCCCCGCCCGCACGGACTGGGCGGTCCACGTGGCGCTGTGGGAGGACGGCGAGCTCGTCGCCGGCGCGGTGGCGATGCCCGCCGCGGGCACGACCTACTCCACCGACCCGGCGCCGCAGCGGCCCGAGGGCGCCCCCGACGTCGTCCGCCTCGCGGTGAGCCGCTCCCGGCCGCCCGCCTTCGTCACCGCCCTCGCCGAGGAGCTCGGCGCTGAGCTCGTCCCCATGGGGTCGGCCGGCGTGAAGGCGACCTCGGTGCTGCGCGACGAGGCCGACGCCTACGTGCACGCCGGCGGGCAGTACGAGTGGGACTCCGCGGCGCCCGTCGCCGTCGCGCGGGCCGCCGGGCTGCACACGAGCCGGGTCGACGGCTCGCCGTTGGTCTACAACCGCCCCGACCCGACGCTGCCCGACCTCGTCGTCGCCCGCCCCGAGGTGGCCGAGCGCGTGCTCGCCGCCATCGCCCGGGTGGCGGCCCGCCCGTCCGACCAGACCGCACCGACCCCGGAGACCGCCCGATGACCTCCCCCGGCACGTCGTCCGCCGGCCGCTACCAGCTCACCCAGCTGCAGGCCCTCGAGGCCGAGGCGATCTTCATCATCCGCGAGGTCGTCGCGGAGCTGGAGCGCCCCGTCCTGCTCTTCTCGGGCGGCAAGGACTCGATCGTCATGCTGCGCCTGGCCGAGAAGGCCTTCGCACCGGCGCCCATCCCCTTCCCGGTCATGCACGTGGACACGGGCCACAACTTCGCCGAGGTCCTCGACCTGCGCGACCGCCGCGCGGCCCAGCTGGGCCTGCAGCTCGTCGTCGCGAGCGTCCCGGACGCCCTCGAGCGCGGTCTCGTCACCGAGCCGCCGGACGGCACGCGCAACCGCATCCAGACGCCCGTCCTCCTCGACGCCCTCGAGAAGGGCGGCTACACGGCGGTCTTCGGCGGGGCCCGCCGCGACGAGGACAAGGCGCGGGCCAAGGAGCGCATCTTCAGCTTCCGCGACGACTTCGGTCAGTGGGACCCGAAGAACCAGCGGCCCGAGCTGTGGGGGCTCTACAACGGGCGGATCCACCCCGGGGAGTCCATCCGCGTCTTCCCCCTCTCGAACTGGACCGAGCTCGACATCTGGTCCTACATCGCGGCCGAGGGCATCGAGCTGCCCGCCATCTACTTCGCCCACGACCGCGAGGTGTTCGAGCGGAACGGGATGCTCTTCGCCGTCCACGAGGTCTGCCGCCCGCGGGAGGGCGAGGAGGTCTTCACCGCGCGGGTCCGCTACCGCACGGTCGGCGACGCCAGCCTCACGGCCGCCGTCCGGTCCGAGGCCGACACGGTCGAGAAGATCGTCGAGGAGGTCGCGACGACGCGGATCACCGAGCGCGGGGCCACCCGCGGCGACGACAAGTTCAGCGAGTCCGCCATGGAGGACCGCAAGCGCGAGGGGTACTTCTGATGAGCACGCACACCAGCGAGCCGACCGAGCCCGTCGCCGGCGCCCCCGTCGCCATGCAGCGGGACGCCGACCTGCTGCGCTTCGCGACGGCCGGCTCCGTCGACGACGGCAAGAGCACCCTCATCGGGCGGCTGCTCTACGACACCAAGACCGTCTTCGAGGACCAGATCGAGTCCGTCGAGCGCGCCAGCCGCGACCGCGGCGACGAGTACACCAACCTCGCGCTGCTCACCGACGGCCTGCGCGCGGAGCGCGAGCAGGGCATCACGATCGACGTCGCCTACCGCTACTTCGCGACGCCGCGGCGGAAGTTCATCATCGCGGACACCCCGGGCCACATCCAGTACACGCGCAACATGGTCACGGGAGCCTCCACGGCCGACCTGGCGCTCATCCTGGTCGACGCCCGCAAGGGCCTCGTCGAGCAGTCGCGCCGGCACGCCTTCCTCGCGACGCTGCTCCAGGTCCCGCACCTCGTGCTCGCGGTGAACAAGATGGACCTCGTCGACTTCTCCGAGGAGGTCTTCGAGGGCATCCGCCGCGACTTCGCCTCCTTCGCCACGAAGCTCGAGGTGCCCGACCTCACGGTCATCCCGGTCTCGGCGCTCGAGGGCGACAACGTCGTCTCCCGCTCCTCGCGCACCCCCTGGTACGACGGGCCGAGCCTGCTGCACCACCTCGAGCACGTGCACGTGGCGAGCGACCGCAACCTCGTCGACGCCCGCTTCGCCGTGCAGTACGTCATCCGGCCGCAGTCGGGCCGCCACCTGGACTACCGCGGCTACGCGGGGCAGGTCTCCGGCGGCGTCCTCAAGCCGGGCGACGAGGTCATGGTGCTGCCCTCGGGCTTCACGACGCGGATCGCCTCCATCGAGACGGCCGACGGGCCGGTGGCCGAGGCCTTTCCGCCCATGTCGGTGACCGTGCGGCTGGAGGACGAGCTCGACGTCTCGCGCGGCGACATGATCTGCCGCCCGCACAACGCCCCGACGCCGAGCCAGGACATCGACGCGATGGTCAGCTGGATGGACGAGTCGTCGGCGCTCGTGCCGGGCCGCAAGTACGCCATCAAGCACACGACGCGGACGGCGCGCGCCGTCGTCAAGGAGCTGCAGTACCGGCTCGACGTCAACACGCTCCACCGCGACGAGTCCTCGACCCAGCTGGGGCTCAACGAGATCGGGCGCATCCGGCTGCGGACCACGACGCCGCTGCTGGCCGACGAGTACCGCCGCAACCGCACGACCGGCGGCTTCGTGCTCATCGACGAGGGCACGAACAGGACCGTGGGTGCCGGCATGATCACGGCCGCGGAATGAGCCTCTTCACGAGGACGCGGGAGGACGCGGCACCGCGCGTCCGTCGCCGGTCGTCCTCGACGGCGGACCGGGAGCACGTGCTGGTCGAGCGACGCGCGGCCGTCCCCTTCCGCCAGCGCGCGGCCGGAGCCGACGAGCGGCGCGTGCCGCCAGACGTCCTGCTCGTCTGCTCGAGCGGTGGGCACCTCGCCCAGCTCGTCACCCTCTCCTCCGAGCTCGTGGAGAGCCGGCGCCGGTGGGTCTGCTTCGACACCGAGGACGCCCTCAGTCTCCTCGCCGACGAGGTCCTCATTCCCGCCCACCACCCGACGACGAGGAACATCAGGAACCTGCTCCGCAACACCCGACTCGCCTGGGAGGTGCTGCGCGACAGGCGTCCTGACGTCGTCATCTCGTCGGGGGCGGCGGTGGCGGTGCCCTTCTTCGTCCTCGCCCGCGCCCTCGGCGTGCCGACCGTCTACGTCGAGGTCTTCGACCGCCTCGACGGCCCGACGCTGACGGGGCGGCTGTGTCGGCCCTTCACCACGCGGATGCTCGTGCAGTGGGAGGAGCAGCTCGCCTTCTACCCGGGGGCGACCGTGGTGGGACCCCTGCTGTGACGACCTTCCGGCCGCGCGAGGCCCTGCCCATCGAGTCGCTGCCCGAGCCGCCGCTCGTGCTCGTCCTCGTCGGGACCGACCACCACCCCTTCGCCCGGCTGGTGCAGTGGGCCGAGCGCTGGGGGAGCGGGCGGCGTGACGTCGTCGTCCACGTGCAGCACGGGGCGACGCCGGCCCCGTCGGGGGTCCGGGCCAGCGCCCTCGTCCCGCACGAGGAGATGCAGTCCCTCTTCCAGCAGGCGAGCGCCGTCGTCTGCCACGGGGGCCCGGCGACGATCATGGAGGCGCGTCGTGCCGGGCTCGTCCCGGTCGTCGTCCCGCGCGACCCGTCCCGAGGGGAGCACGTCGACGAGCACCAGCAGCTGTTCAGCCGGCGCATGGGGCGCGAGGGCATGGTGCTGCTCTGCGAGGACGTCGACGAGCTCGACCGCCTCGTCGAGCGGGTGCTGGGCGACCCCTCGGCGGCGAGCACGACGCCCGAGGGGGAGCAGGCGCGGCGCGAGGCGTCCGCGCGCCGGGTGGGCGTCGTCGTCGGCGCCGTCGTGGACGAGGCGCGCCGACGCCGGAAGCCTGCTCGCCGGCGCATCGGCGCCCGTCGGGCGGACGGCTGACCTACGGGGCCGGGGCGGGCGCGAGCACCAGCCCCTCGTCGCGGAGGAGCGCCATGACGGCGGAGACGCACTCCTCGAGCCCCTGCCGGCTGGTGTCGAGGACGAGCGACGCGTCCGTCGGCGGCTCGTAGGGGTCGCTGACTCCTGTGAAGGCGGGGATCTCGCCGCGACGCGCCCGGGCGTAGAGGCCCTTGCGGTCTCGCGCCTCGCAGACCTCCAGGGGCGTGGCCACGTGCACGAGGAGCAGCACGCCGCCGGCCTCCTCCACCATGCTCCGCACCTCCGCGCGCGTCGACGCGTAGGGCGCGATGGGGGCGCAGACGGCCGTGCCCCCGTGCCGGGCCACCTCCGCGGCCACGTAGCCGATCCTGCGCACGTTCAGCTCGCGGTCCTCCCGGGAGAAGGTGAGCCCCGAGGAGAGCATCGTCCGCACGCGGTCGCCGTCGAGGACGGTGACGGTCCGGCTGCCCTCGGCGCGCAGCGCGGCGACGACGCCCGCGGCAACGGTCGACTTGCCCGATCCAGAGAGGCCCGTGAAGAGCAGGGCCACGCCCTGGGCGGTGCGCGGGGGGTACAGGTGTCGGAGCTCCTCGAGGACTGCGGGCGGGGCCGCCGGCCACGTTGGCTCCACACCGCGCCGGAGCCCGCGGACCAGCTCCTCCCACGCCTCGGCTGTCGGGCCGCCCGTCAGCACGGGGAGCGAGTCGGCGCTCCCACCGCTGCGGTCGACGGGAGCCACCCGCACCGCGTCCACGGTCCCCGCGCTCTCGAGCAGCCCGGGCAGGAGCACGTCCGCGTCGCGGACGGCGGGCAGACGCAGCAGCGTGACGACCGCGGACGTCGCGCCGTCCTCCCCGGCCAGCTCCGCCGCCGCGGCGCTCAGTCCCCGGGCCATGACCTCTCGAGGGACGGGGCGTCCCTCCCCGACGAGGCCGACGAGCACGAGGCGACGGTCGCCCTCCCGCGCTCGCAACGTCTCGAGGTCCTCGGCGAGGAGCAGTCGGTCGGTGACGACGGCGCGCGCTCCGCGAGCGTCAGCATCGAAGAGGAGGTCCAGCTCGGGGAAGGTGGCGGCCGTTCGCTCCGAGGCCTGCCGTAGGCGGCCCTCGAGGCGGCTCCCGACGCGGGCGGGGGCGGTGGCCACGTCCTCGAGCACGGCGAAGGTGACGAGCTCGGGGTCGACGAGCCGTAGTGAGCCACCGCTGTCGACCGGGGCCACGTCGGGGAGGGCGAGCGTCAGCGTGCTCGCCCGGGGGTCGGACGATGTGGGGAGGAGGGAGGCAGCGACGCTCCCGTCGACGAGCGCCACCTCGACCCCCGCGACGCCGGAACGGGCCAGGAGGTCGACCACCTCGGCGACGTCCTCGTCAACCTGGATGGTGCCGACTTCACCCATCTGCGCGTACACGTGCTTATCCTCCTCCGTCCCCGAACGGGCATGTCACGGTCGGTGACGACTGCTCACGCTCGTCGGTGGCCTGCTCGGCCGTGCCTCCTGCGGCCCAGCTGAACTGATATGTCGCTGCACCGAGAGTCCCGAGGAGCCGAGCGCCCCGCTCCTCACCCGTACAGAGCACGACGGATGCGCCGTTCGGCTGCGTCAGCGCACCGCCACCGATCCACCGCGTACAGGTCGTCCCCCGGCGGGACGAGGCAGTGGCACGACCACCCGTGCCCCACGCCCTCGAGGAGAAGATATGCCCAGGAACCATCGCCGCGCTCGCCGTTCGCTGACGGCGCTGACCGCGAGCGCCGCTGTCGCCGGCGCGGC
The DNA here is from genome assembly GCF_947499845.1 of uncultured Pseudokineococcus sp. Lineage (GTDB taxonomy): Bacteria > Actinomycetota > Actinomycetes > Actinomycetales > Quadrisphaeraceae > Pseudokineococcus. The sequence continues at coordinate 78,098 of NZ_CANMPM010000002.1, read as the reverse complement.
GCTCGTGTCGCTGCCGGCCGCCCAGGCCGCCACGACCAACGGCACCGCCACGAGCGTCGTCAAGGCCGACGCCTACGTCGAGAAGGAGGCGCCCACGCGCACCACGGGCGCCAGCACCAAGGTGGTGGCCGCGGCCACCTCGTCGATGACCAAGAAGGCCCTCCTGCGGTTCGAGGCGCCCAAGCTGCCCGCCGGCGCCGAGGTCACCGGGGCGGAGCTCCGCATCAGCTCCAGCCGCAACCAGCCCGCGCGCGTCGACGTGGCGAACCTCGGCTCCGCCCGCTGGGACGAGAAGACCGTGACGTGGCGCACCGCGCCCGCCGCCAAGGGCTCCGTCACGAGCATCGCGCCCGCGGCGAGGACCAAGGGCTTCTCCGTGGACGTCACCGGCCTGGTCAAGGAGGCGGCGGACCTCAACTTCGCGGTCACCGTGCCGAGCGGCGTCAGCGAGATCCTCAGCAAGGAGTCGGGGAGCGCCACGGCGCCCAAGCTCGTCGTGAAGTACTCGGTGACGACCGCCACCCCGCCGCCGCCCGCCAGGCCGACGCCCCCGCCGCCGCCGCCCGTGACGCCGACCCCGCCGCCGCCGCCCGTGACGCCGACCCCGCCGCCGCCGGCGCCCGCGCCCGCGACGTCGGGCACGCTCTTCGGCAGCAACGTCTTCCCCGTCGGACAGCAGAGCTACGTCGACGCGCTCAAGGGCCAGGACGCCAAGTTCGGGCGCATGGACGCCACGCGCGTCTTCTACCCGGGGCTGCCGGGCTCGTGGTCCGGTGCCGCCGGGGTCAGCGGACGTCCGGTCGTCGTGTCCTTCAAGGCGGCGCCGGCGGACATCATCTCCGGCAAGCTGGACGCGCACTTCAAGGACTGGTTCGCGAAGGCGCCCCGCGACCGTCAGGTCAGCTGGACCTACTTCCACGAGCCCGAGGACAACGTGGAGCGCGGCGAGTTCACGACCGCGCAGTTCCGCGCGGCCTTCGCGCGGCTGGACCGCATCGCCGACAGCGTGGGCAACGACCAGCTCAAGGCCACGCCCGTCCTCATGTGCTGGACGCTCAACAGCCGGTCCGGACGCAACTGGAAGGACTACTACCCGGGCGACGACGTCGTCGACGAGCTCGGGTGGGACTGCTACAACCTGCAGGCGGACCGTGGCGTGTTCGTCTCGCCGACTGACCTCTTCGGTCCGGTGAAGAAGGCCTCCGAGAGCGTCGGCAAGCCGTGGGGCATCGCCGAGTTCGGCAGCCGGATGCTCGCCAACGACCCGACCGGCGTCGGGCGCGGGCGCTGGCTCGACGCCTCGGCGAAGTGGCTGCGCGACAACCGCGCGTCGTGGGTCCTCTACTTCGACTGCACGGTGGGCGGTGACTTCCGGCTGCTGGACGCCTCGTCCATCGCCGCATGGCGGACCGCCGTCGCGAGCTGAGCAGAGTGCCCAGAGCGGGCGTGGACGCGGCGACGCCGCGCCCACGCCCGCTCTTGTGCGTCTTCGGTCGAGCGCGCCGGCCCGCTGCCCACCCGGGACGGGCGGGCGGCGGTCAGACGCCCTTGCCGCGCCGGTGGAGCGCCCGCAGGACGCGTTCGGGCGAAGCCGCACCGCTGGCCACGGCGACGGCCAGGGCGGCGCGCGGCTCCAGCGGCCAGCGCAGCAGCGTCTGCACCGCTCGTCCCACAGCCGCTCGCCGGTGCCCCTGGGCCGCCTCGGCGAAGGCGATCTGCCCCAGCACGCGCGCGTGACCGCGCCGCTCTCCGTGGAACTCGGGGTGCCGGCGAAGCAGCCACTCGAGGGCCTCCACGATGGTTCGCCAGCGGCCCTCGAAGAAGGACCTCTCGTGCCATCTGACGTCGACCAGGGCGTCGGGGACGTTGGCCAGGGGGGCGACACGGGCGACCCGCAGGAGGAAGTCGTAGTCCTCGGCGTAGCTCCCGGGGATGGCCTCGTCGACGAGCCCGACCTCCCGGAGGAGAGGCTCGCGTCGCATGAGGAAGGTGGAGGGGTGCAGCTCGGTGAGGCGCGAACGCAGCAGGTCCGCGTGGAGCACCGCCTCCGCCTCGAGGCGTCGGTCCACGCTCACGTCGGCGTACCGCACCCGGATGCCGCAGGTCGCCATCACGGCGTCGGGGCGGGTCGTCAGGAGAGCCGTCTGACGCGCCAGTCGCAACGGGTGCCAGACGTCGTCGTCGTCGCAGAAGGCGACGAGCTCGGTCGTGGCCGCCTCCAGGCCGGTGTTCCTGCCCCCCGCGAGCCCGGGGCTGCGGACGTTGGTCGTCGTGGTCACCCGACGCTGCTCCCCCTGCCGCTCGAGGCCCGGGTCGGGGCTCGTCCCGTCGAAGACGACGAGGACGTGCACACGGCCCGCGTACTCCTGCGCCACCACGGCGTCGACCGCCTGGCGGAGGAGGTCTGGTCGGTCCCGGGTGGGGATGACCACCGTGACGTCCGGGTGCTCGGCCTCGCCGGTCGCCGTCACGTGCTGCTGGTCCAACGGGACCTCCTCGTCGAGCGGGCCAACCGGCCGTAGCCGAGAAGGCGTCTGATGGGTGCCGTGCCGACGGTCACCAGGAGCGCGTCCCGGCGCCGGAGTCCTGCTCGCCAGCTCTCGTCCCGCCGCAGCGGTGTCCGCCCCGTCTTGAAGCGCATGGGGTTGCCGGCCACGGTGTGGCTCGGGGAGAGGACGACCTCGTGGTCGGAGACGAAGAGCTCGTCAGCGCCGGCCGCCGGGAGACCGGCGTGCGCTGCCACTCGTCGCAGCGCTCCGCGAGGGTCGTCCGTGAAGTCCTCGTAGCGGAGCAGGAGGACGTCGGTCCCCGTCCGGGGAAGAAGCAGGAGGACGCTGTTGTAGAGGCTCCAGGCCACGGCGACGTAGCCCGGTCGATAGCGGGGCATGAGGGCGTCCCCGTCCCGGACCTCGGGGCGGAGGACGGCCTTCTGCCAGGAGTGGGCCACGCCGAGGACGTCTCGGACGACGTGGAGCACGTGCAGCCCCGTCAGGGTCCTGCGCAGGACGAGCACGAGGGAGACGTGCTTGCTGGAGTCGACGACGACCTCGGCGCCCGAGACCTCGCGCGCGGCCGCGTAGACGCGCTCGTAGAGGTCTGCGTACCGGCGCACGTCCGCCGCGCGACGTCGGGACAGCACGGGCCAGAGCATGAGCGGCATGTGGCGCGTCCGGTCCACCTTCGCCTTGAGCGCCAGCACCTCGTCCACGTCGACGTGGTGCCAGCCCCCGAAGGCGTGCTCGCCCACGGCCGTCCAGAAGGGGCACGCGGAGAACCGCGTGCCGCAGCCGCACGTCTCGTCGTCGCGGAGCGCCCGCTCCCACAGGTGCACCACCTCACCGAGGGGGCAGGCCCCGGGGAGGTCGCCGACGAGGCGCTCGACGAGCGTCGAGCCGCTGCGGCCGAGGCCGGCGATGAAGAGGACCTGGTCACCACCCGGTGTCGTCGTCCCCGTCATCGCTGCGCCCGTGCGTCCAGCGCGTCCAGCAGGGGCCGGGAGAGGTCGCCGTCGACCTTCCGGGCGAAGAAGTCACCACCGGTGCTGATCGCCTCGAGGTCCTGGAGGCCCAGCACGGCCGGATGGGCCTCGCCCTGCACCCAGCGGATGTACCGCCGCCGGTCGCCGACGACCCGGAGACCCTCCGCGCCGTCGTGGAGCAGCGTCGTGACGACCGCCTCGTCGGGCACCGAGCAGGTCATGAGGTACCTCTCGAGCTCTGGACGGCGTGCTCGCTGCTCGATGAGGTGGTCGAGCGCACGTCGACCCAGGTTGACCCACATGTCTCCGACGACCAAGGGCGTCCGTTGGTCGAAGGGGTGGCGCCGGGGCAGGGGTAACGACCGGTGCGACCGGGGCAGCCGGCGCCGGTGCAGGTACCGACGCCGGGTGACCGCCTGCCAGGGGTGCTCGTCGGCGCCCGGCACCGTGGGGACCTCGAACCACCTGAGGTAGGCGTCGGCGTCGTTCGAGGCGAGCTCCCGCTCGATGTCACCGATCGGTCTGCACGGGTAGTCCTGCCCGGAGACCAGGAGGAACCACGACAGCTCCGGCACACGGTCGCGCGCCTCGGTGGCGGTGCCCAGCACGGCGCGCGCGAGGGACGGGCGACCCCAACGGCACTCGACAGGGGACCTGGCCAGCAGGACGCGGTCGGACCGCGGCAGGTCGAGCTCGGGCCCGCGCGGGTCGTGGTGCACGAGGACGACGGTCTCCTCCCCGTCCAGCAGTCGGTCGACGAGTCGGCGCAGCAGGGGCGCGTCCCGGTGGCTGAGGACGCCGACTACCACGGGGCCCGCCGGGCGCGCTCGTGGGCGTCCCTCCGAGGACGAGCTCGCAGGGGAGGGGGGGCTCATGAGCTCCTCCTGCGCACGGCCGCGAACTGGTGCAGGTCGAGGAGCCGTCGGTGGCGCCAGACCGCACCTGTGTAGACGCAGGCGCCGAGGGCGGCGACGACCGCGGCCGCCGTCCAGGAGGCGAGGGCCGCCAGCGCAGGCGCCAGGCCGAAGCAGCCCGCGGCCAGTCCCATGGCGACGACACCCGGGCGGCCGAAGGGGTGGAGGTGGAGGTGGCGGGCCAGCTGGGCGAGCGGCAGCAGGTTGCCGACGAGGATGGAGGCGCTCCAGGCGAGCGCGGCGCCGAAGATCCCGAGGGGCGGGATGAGGAGCAGGTTGAGCGCGAGGTTGACGGCCAGGGCCACCAACGAGTTCGCCATCGTCCAGGACGACCGGCCCGCCATCATCAGGACGACGTCGACCGCCCCGCAGGCCGTGGCCACGAGCATGGTGAGGCTCAGGACGATGACGGTGCTCGTGCCGCGTGCGTAGTCGGCGCCGAAGATGGTGAGCAGCTGAGGGGCGAAGACGGCCGAGAGGAGGTAGACGGGCCAGGAGGCGAGGACGAGCCAGACCGTCGCGGCCCGGTACACCTTCTGGGCGCCGCTGATGTCGTCCCGTGCGACGAGAGCGGCGATCTTCGGCTGGACGGCCGTGCTGATGGCGCCGCCACCCAGCTGGCCGAAGACGAGGAAGCGTGTGGCCGCCGTGTAGACGGCCGCCTCAGCCGGGCCGCGCATGGCCGCGAGCAGCAGGATGTCGGCCCGCTGGAGGAGCATCTGCGTCACACCCGCCACGCTGCGCGGGGCTGTGAAGCGCCAGAAGGTCGCGACCTCGGCCCTCCAGCCGCCGTGCTCCCGCGCACCGGCCCGGCGCTCGACGGTACGGCGCAGGCGTGAGGACCAGAGACCCAGGACCACAGCGCTGACGGCGTAGGGAGCCACCCAGGCGAGCCCCAGCCAGAGCGGGCTCCGCGCCCCTGCCGCCAGGGCTGCTCCGGCGAGCAGGAGCTGGAGGAGGGGGCGGGTGATGCGCTCGACCAGCACGAAGGGGCGGACGGTCCCGTACCCGCGCGTGACCCCTACGGCGACGTCGTTGAGGGACGCCACGAGCACGAAGGCGGCCAGGAGACGGACCAGCGTGACGACCTCGGGCGCGCGTGCGCCGGCGGCGAGGAGGTCGGCCAGCTGCGGGGCGAGCACGATGCCCGCGACCGCCAGGAGGACCGAGAGCAGGGCGACCGCCACCGCCGCCTGCTGCACGACCGGCCGCAGGCGGTGCTCCTCGTGCGTGGCGCGCAGCCGGGACAGGAAGTAGACGACACCGGTCGGGACGCCGAGCCGCGCGACGGCGCAGGCGATGACGAAGGCGCTCGTCGCCGCGAAGAAGATGCCTGCGTCCGCCCCGTCCAGGTTCCTCGTGACGAGCACCGTGAAGGCGAGCGTCAGGACGGCGGAGACGACGGCCCCGACGAGACTGAAGGCGCCGCCGCGGGCGACTCGCCGCAGGTGGCGGTCGCCGGCGTCGACGGAGGGCTCGGCCGGTCCGGCCTGTGCCGTCACCTCCGCCACGAGGGCGTCCGCCCCCACCAGCGGGCCAGGGCCTCGTCGTGCGGAGCGAAGTGCTCCTCGAGCGACTTCCGGAGGTCCCCGGCCATCGGCGAGCGCCTCCGAGCGTTGTGCTGCTCGAAGCGGATGCCGGGCTGCTCGGGCAGGCCCAAGAAGTCGAGCACCTCGCGGAACACGGGGACGGGCTCGTCGAAGAAGTCCTGGCTGTCCACGACGTGCAGCCGCTCGCGCCCCACGAGGGCCTCCACCCTCCGGAGGTGCTCGGCGTAGTGGCCCCGCTCGACGTAGGCGTGGTGCTGCAGGGAGAAGTGGGTGGTCGTGGGGTCGGCGCGGACCAGCTCGCGGGCGCCGGCGAGGCGCTCGGGCTCCAGCTCGAGCGCCCGCTCGAAGGTCTCCGTCTCGAAGCCGCGAGCGCTCTCGTGCGCGTGCGCCGAGTACGCGCGCTCGACAGGGTCGCGGACGAGCGCCAGCAGTTTCGCGCCCGGTAGGTCACGGGCTATCCGCTCGGCCGCCAAGGGGTGGAACATGTAGTACGGGCTGGACTCGCCAGTCAGGGCGCGACGGCCGCCCCGTCGCAGGCGGGACGTCGCTGCGACGGGGAAGTGCCCCCGGTACCAGGCGGGCCCCTCGTCGTAGGAGGTGTCGAAGTAGTGCACTCCCTTGCGGAGGAAGGGCCGTGCGACGCCCGAGTGCTGGGCCAGCGTCTTGAAGAGGGAGGTCGTCCCGCAGCGCTGGCCCCCGACGATCAGGAAGTCGGGCTGCATGCGCAGCGGCGCCGACAGCCGGAGCGTCGCGTCGGAGGCCCGGAGCAGCCCTCGTCGCGCCGTCTCCGCGAGCGGGTGCCTCGTCATGGTCGCCTCCTGCGATGGGTCGTGTGGGGGGTGGTCGGTGCACGCTCCAGCGCTGGGAGGAGCCAGTCCTCGACGCGTGCGACGGGCGAGGTCGGGTTGTCCCGGCGGTCCTCGAGGTAGCGAGCCGCGAGGGCGACGAGGTAGATGCGGGCCACGGCCACCGCCTCCTGGCCGTCTGCGGCCGGCAGGAGCGGTGCCAGGAGGTCGGGTGCCGTCTCGAGCGAGGAGCGGGCCGAGGCGGCCGGGTCCTGACCGCGGACGAAGAGCGATCGGGAGAGGTGGTGGTGGAGGAGGTCCGCCCCCAGCGGAGGTCCGTCCTCGAAGCGCTCCCAGTCCCAGACCACAGCCCCGCCCTGGTGCAGGAGGACGTTCCCCGGGTTCAGGTCGCCGTGCCAGGTGCTGGTGATCAGATCCGGATGGAGATCGGTGAGCGTGGCCAGCTGCTCGAGGAGCCGTCCTCCTGTCGGCCCCGAGTCGGCCAGCGACGCCCGGAGGCGCTGTGCCCAGGGCCCCGTCGACCACGACGAGCGTCGAGGGCCCGAGATGGAGGCCACGTCGGCCACGCAGCGGACGAGCGCCTCCTGGGCGCGTCTGCTGGGCAGGGCCCGACCGGGGAAGGGGAGTGGGGCGAGGACGAGCATCGCCAGACCCTCCCGCTCCACGAGGCCCAGGACGTCGGGGCAGCGGAGCGTCGGGATGGCGGCCTCCGCGACGCGCGCGAGCGAGTGCGCCTCGTGCCGCACGAGCGAGCGGGTCAGGTCGTCGTGCCCCACCTTGACGTAGGCGAGGGGCTGGCCCCCCTCGTCGCTGAGCTGCAGGACCGGCTTCCTGTTGGCGCGGGGCGGACCGACCGACATGGTCACCTGCGCCCTCGGAACGCCCAGGAGGTCGAGCACGGCCCCGAGCGGTGAGGAGCGGTCGTCGTCCGCGCGGACGGGCACGGCGCACGCCGACAGGCGGGCGGGCAGGCCCGAGACCACGGCTGCGGTCGCCAGGGCACGGAACACGCGCGTGCGGGCGCGGCGGCCCTGTGTCTGACGGCTGACCGAGCGGGCCGCGGAGAGCGCGGAGCCGGGTCCCACCACCAGGCGCGGACGGGATCTCGACGGCAACGCCGCCCAGGCGCTGCCAGACCTGCGCTCCGTGGGCGGACCGCCGTGCAGCCGTTCGACCATGGACTCCACGTAAGCGCCCGGGTGCTCGTTCACGGGCGCACCGCCGCGGGGACGAGCGGTGTGCTCGCGTCCCGCCCGTTCCTCCAGAGGAGCGCGACGGACAGCAGCGTGATGACGAGCGGCATGTTGAGGGCGACGTAGATCGTCGAGTAGTACAGCGACAGCAGGACGACGGCGCTCCCGGCGATGCCCACGGCCGAGTGGTCCCTCCTCGCCGACCAGAGCACCGAGGCGAAGAAGGAGAAGTAGAGCGCGGCCCCCACCATCCCCTGCGAGACGAGCAGGAGCCAGAGCTGTCCAGTGCTGCCGATGTTGCGGCTCCCGCACTGGGGGCAGTCCGGTGAGGGACCGACGGCGATGGACGACGCGCTGCCCCGGGCCGCGCGCGTGGTGCCGTAGCCGAGCACAGGGGAGTCCACGGCGACCCTGACGGCGTCCCGCGCGAGCGTCTCTCGCACGCTGTCGCTGTGCCCCGCGTCGGCGCGGGCGCTGACCACGTCCCCCAGAGGGGTCGCCGCCGTGGCGCCGCCGCCCACCAGGACGACGACGACGAGCGCCCCCACTGCGAGGAGCTTCCCCCGGAGGGCGAGGCGGACCGCGGCGTAGGCGATTGCGAGCGCCAGCCCCAGCCACACGCCGCGGTTGAGGGAGAGGACGAGAGGGACGACCGCCGCGACGAGCAGTCCAACGCCGAGGAGGCGCCCGCGTCCGGAGCGCAGGACGACCCAGCCCACCACGACCCACACGAGCAGCAGCGAGAGGACGTAGCCCCAGATGTTGGTGTAGGCGAAGGGGGCGGCCGGCCTCGGCGCGCTGGCGCCGAGGATGCTCTGCACCTGGGCGAGGGGGGCCGAGGCGCTGCCCCCGGGCAGGAGGGCGCCGAGGGGAGTCGGCACGCGAGCACCCGGCAGGACGAGCGAGACCAGGCCCAGCGCGACCATCCACACGGCGAGCAGCGCCATCCAGGTGATGACCCGACGGCGAGGCAGCACCCGCTCGGACGCGTTGCCGACGTACAGCAGCACGACCGTGGCCGCCACGTAGTTCGCCAGGCGCGCGGCGACCGCGACGTAGCGCCCGCCTCCGGACGGCGGCAGGGTGCCCTCCGGGACGACGTCCATGGCGACGACGCTCAGCACGACCCACAGCAGGAAGAGCCCCCAAAGCCCCGCACCCCGCGGGAGGCGGAGCTTCTGCCTGGTCCTGACCAGCTGGAGGGCGAGAGGCACGGCGGCCAGAGGGAGGATGACTTCGGTGAGGCCCAGGACCCACCAGACGGGGTAGCCGGCGACGAGCGCTGCGACGGGCCAGCCCGCGGGGAGCGTCCACGGCGCGCGACGCCCCGCCGAGGGGGCCACCTCAGCGCCGGCGGTGGGCGGCCTGGTGCGCGGGTGGGTGCCGGTCGGCGCGCTCAGCGGTGCGCTCGTGACGTCGTCGGCGCAGCGCTGGCAGCGCGTGTGCCGTCTCGGTGCTCGTGGCGGGGTGCTCCTCGGCGGGGACCCGCGACCAGGACGGCGCCGGAGACCCGTGCCCCCATCCGCTCGTTGACCGACGCCGCCGTGCGAGCCCGGTCGAGCCCTGTCTCGCCGGCGCGGGCGACCAGCACCACGGCGTCGGTGAGGCGGGAGACGGACTGGGCGCCCGGTGATGTGTCGGCACCCGGGGTGTCGACCACCACCCCACCGCGCTGGTCGCGCAGGAGCTGCGTGAAGACGTCGGTGAAGCGCGGGGACTGCACGAGGTCGGCGAGGTCGTCCGCGGAGCGGCCCGGAGGGAGGACGACCACGCCGCCCAGCTGCTCGCTACGCATCCACACGTCCTCCAGCGGGACGTCGCCGCGGAGGACGTCCGCGAGGCCCGGCCGACCGTCGAGAGCGAGCCACGACGCGAGGGGGGACTCGGCGGACGCGAGGACCAGCGTGCCGGAGCCGGTGGTCCGGTGCAGGGCGGCGGCGAGCCGGGCGGAGCAGGCAGCCCCGGGTCCTCCACCGGCCAGGTCCTGGACCTGCACGGCGCGCAGGGTGGGGTCGGCGCTGGTCAGCTCGTTGCGGATGAGGTCGAAGTCGCGGTCGTGGCAAGCGCACAGGGCTGCGCCCCGGAGGTCGCCGTCGCGGACCTCGGCCAGCACCGGCACAGCAGCCGCCCGCTCCAGGTCGGACGCTCGCCGGACCCGCCTGTCGAGGCGGTCGGCGGCCAGCGCGGCCACCAGGCCGAGGAGCAGGCCGACGAGGGCCCCCGCCACCAGGTCCAGCAGGAGGACGGGAGAGGTCGGCGACCGCGGCAGCCCGGCCGGCGAGATGACCTCGCCGGCTTCGACGGCGGTGGCCCGCAGCGGCGCCAGGCGGCTGTTGAGATCGGTGATCTGGCTGATGATGATGTCCCGCTGGGACTCGGCCAGGAGCTGCTGGGTCGAACCGGGGAGGACCGTCCCCGGTGTCGCCGACTGGTCGAGGTCCTCCCGGAGCGAGGCGAGCTGGGCCGTGAGGGAGTCGATGGTGTCCTGGACGCGCTGCTCGGCCACGGCCTCGCGCTGGTCGAGGTACACCTCCGCGTAGGCGCTCGCACCCGCCTGGGCGTCCTCGGCCGTGGACGCCGAGAAGGTCAGGTCGAGCACCTGGCTGTTGGGGGGGACCGTGACGGTGACCGCTTCACGGACCTCGGTCGTAGAGAGGTCGACGTCGAGGCGGGCGCGCACCTCGTCGGCGAGCCGCGTCGACCTGACCAGCTGGGCCTCGGTGTCCAGGTTGATCTCGGCCGAGCGCTGGTCGGCCCCGGTGCTCGGCGACTCGACGAGGACCGAGGTCGTCGACGTGTAGAGGGGGGTCTGGGCCCACGTCGCCGCCGCACCACCGGCGAGGCCGAGCGCGACCCCCCCGAGCACGAGCCACCAGCGTCGCGTGATGCGACGGCCGTAGTCGGCGACGTCAGTCGACCCGAAGTCCGTCCCGCTGCTGCTGCTCATCTCGTCCCCCCCTCCTCGCGCTCTACCGGTCCGGGGCGCGCGAACCCTGGAGATGATAGGTCCGCTGCGGGGGTCGTCGGCCCTGCTCGAGCGTCCCGCCACCCGCTCGGACCTGGCGGGGGCCTCAGCGGTAGCCGTAGACCGCTCTCGCCGGGGCGGTGAGGGCGCTGACCGCGCGACGGGAGCGCCCGGGCATCTCGCGACGCCAGGCCTCGTCGAGACGGAGGCGCACCGCGTCGTCGCCGAGGCGGACCCGTCCGCCGACCACGACGTGCGTCGTCCCCGTGCGGAGCACGCCGTCCTCGACGAAGGACAGGTCGCCCAGGGCGAGGGGGAGGTCCGGGCGCAGGGCAGCCACGCGTCGCAGCTGCTGCTGGGGGTGGGCGACCAGGTCCTCGTAGCGGACCTGGACGAGGGGGACGCCCGTCGCCCGGAGTGCGCTGATGCTGGCGTTCACGGTGTTCCAGCGTCGAGCGACCTTCAGCGTCGAGCTGCGGGGCATCGTCGACTCGTGGGAGGCCCCCGCAGGCAGGGGCACGACCTTGCTGAAGGAGTAGGCGACCCCGCGCGGGTCTCGTAGGACGTGGACGACGCGGAGGTCCACGTCGCGTGCACCGCGCAGCACGTAGGCGAGGGAAGGGCGCTTGGACGAGTCGACGACGACGCGCTCCCCGGACACGTCCCGGATCGCCCGGTACAGCCGGCCGAGGACGTCGTCGTACTCGGCCAGCGCCGCGCGGAACGCCGCGCTGCCGCGCCTGGAGAGCAGGAGCGGGATGCGGGACGTCCTGTCCACCTCGTCCTGCAAGCGCAGGACTCTCGTCGCGAGAGCGCCCGACCACCCGCCGAACGCCACCTCGCCCACGGCGTCCCAGAAGGGGCAACGGCTGAAGGCGGCGCCGCACGAGCAGAGGTTGTCCCTCTGCACGCCGTTGCGCCACAGGTAGAAGAGCTCGCCGACGGCCACGTGGCCGGGCAGCCCGTCGAGCATGAGGTCCGTGAGGGTCGATCCGCTGCGCGGCACGCCGCCCACGTAGAGGACGTCGACGCCTCGGCCTGCAGGGGGCCCCGGGGGCGCCATCTCGTCCTCCCGCGTGTCGGTCCGGGACCGCGGGACGTCCGCGGACCACTGGGTCGACGAGAGAGTAGCGGGGTGGGCACCGCTCGCCTGCGCGCCCGACGACGGTTCGGCCGACCGGGTGGCGTCGTGCGCGAGGGGCGCCCGACCCGCCCGTCGGCCGACGCTCGCGTCGACCCGGTGGGAGCCTCGCTGGATGACGCACCTCGGACGACTCGCGCCCGGGCCGCTGCTCGCCTCGATCGCACTGCTCGCAGCCGTCGCGGCCTGCTCCGGTCCCTCGGAGCCGCCGGCGCGCGGGGCGGGTGCTCGGAGCGACCCGACGACCGCCGTCTCCCCGGCACCGACGACCCCGGCCGGCGTCAAGCACCTCGACCTGACGCTGGACGAGGTCGGTGGTGGCTCGGACGAGCTCGGCGACGGCGCGGTGCTGGCAGCGGGCCCGTCTCGCTTCGCCGTCGTGCGCGCCGAGGGCTCGGGGCGTGGACCCCTCCTCGTCCCGGGGCGCGACGGACGAGGCCGCGCGCTCCGACTCGTTGACGGATCCTGCCGTCCAGACGCGCCCTCCGCGTGCCGCAAGGCGCTGCTGGTGGTCCAGGACGACGACCCGCCTCCCGGGGACGGCCACTTCGCCTACGGCGCCGCGATCCTCATGACGCCGCAGGAGACCTCCAAGGGAGCCAACGTCCTCCAGCGTGGGTTCTCCACCGACGGTGGCGGCCAGTGGAAGCTCCAGGTGGACGGGACGCCCGGGCGGCCGTCGTGCGTCGTGGTCGGGACCGGGTCGTCCGACATCCACGTCGCGAAGGCGGACGTCTCCGTCGCGGACGGTCGATGGCACGAGCTCTCCTGCCAGAGGTCCGGCGCGCGCCTCGAGGTGCTGGTCGACGGAGCCCGGCGAGGAGTGGCCGAACTGCCTCCCGGCCTCGACGTGTCGCCGAGCGGGCCCCTGAGGATCGGCGGCAAGAGCACGCGCGAGGACAACGACCAGTTCCTAGGCGTCCTCGACGAGGTCTTCCTCCTCGGAGACGGCTGAGGCGACCTCGCTCCTCGCGGCCTGCTCCCCTCAGCGGTCGGTGGGGGTGGGGTGCAGGACGAGGGTGAGGGTGGTGGCCTTGAGGGTGGCGGAGTCGGCGGTCGCGGTGAGGCCGGGGTGGGGGCCGGTGGGCAGGGGGGCGCCGGAGTCGGTGAGCAGTGAGGTGATGCGCCCGGCGCCGGTGCCGATGGTCTCGGCGCGGTCCGTGGTGGCGGCGGGGGAGGTCCAGCCGGTGGTGGCGCTGGTCTTGTCGGCCCAGTAGGAGACGACCCAGGAGCCGGGGACGGTCGTGGTGGCCGGCGGGGTGGTGTGGGCGGCGCGGTTGGCGGTCTCGGCGGCCAGGGTGGCCGACTCCAGGACGGCGCCGCTGTGCGCGGTGGCGGTGATCGTGTACTTGGAGAACTCGTCGAAGGTGATGCGCAGGGTGCGGCCGGCCTCGGTGCCGTCGGCGGTCTTGGCGTAGACGGTGGTCTCGACCTGTCCCTTGTCGCCGGTGCCCTGCTGGACGGGCTGGCCCCAGTCGCCGGCGCCGGTGGGGGCGCCGAGGGTGGCGTCGCGGTTGGTGGTCAGGACGACGAGGAGCTGGTCGCCGGCCCGCAGGGACGCGGGCAGGGTGACGGTGGCGGCGCCGGCGTTGCCCTGGTTGTCGGCGGCGGCGCGGAAGGCGATCGGGGTGGTCGGTGCCGGCGGCGGGGTGGTGCGGGGGGAGAGGGTCGTGGTGGTGGTCGCGGTGGCGCCGTCGTCGTCGGTGACGGTGAGGGTGGCGGTGTAGTCACCGGCGGTGGCGTAGGTGTGCTGCGTGGTGGCGCCGGTGCCGGTGGTGCCGTCGCCGAAGTCCCAGGCGTGGGCGGTGATGGTGCCGTCGGTGTCGGTCGAGCCGGTGGCGTCGAAGGTGCAGGCCAGCTCGTCGCAGGTCGCGGTGGCCGCGGCGGTCGGGGCGACGTTGGTCGGCGGGGGCTCGGGCGCGGCCGTCACGGACGTCGTGGCGGTGGCGCCGTCGTCGTCGGTGACGGTCAGGGTCGCGGTCCGCTCGCCGGGGGTGGTGTAGGGGTGCTGGGTGCTGGCGCCGGTGCCGGTGGTGCCGTCACCGAAGTCCCAGGCGTAGCCGGTGATGGTCCCGTCGGCGTCGGTCGAGCCGGTCGCGTCGAAGGTGCAGGTCAGACCCGCGCACGTCACCGCCGCCACCACCGACGGCGCCCGGTTAGGCGGCTCCGCGGTCCCGTCTCCGCCCTCACCGCCACCGTCGGTGGGGGTGGGGTGCAGGACGAGGGTGAGGGTGGTGGCCTTGAGGGTGGCGGAGTCGGCGGTCGCGGTGAGGCCGGGGTGGGGGCCGGTGGGCAGGGGGGCGCCGGAGTCGGTGAGCAGTGAGGTGATGCGCCCGGCGCCGGTGCCGATGGTCTCGGCGCGGTCCGTGGTGGCGGCGGGGGAGGTCCAGCCGGTGGTGGCGCTGGTCTTGTCGGCCCAGTAGGAGACGACCCAGGAGCCGGGGACGGTCGTGGTGGCCGGCGGGGTGGTGTGGGCGGCGCGGTTGGCGGTCTCGGCGGCCAGGGTGGCCGACTCCAGGACGGCGCCGCTGTGCGCGGTGGCGGTGATCGTGTACTTGGAGAACTCGTCGAAGGTGATGCGCAGGGTGCGGCCGGCGTCGGTGCCGTCGGCGGTCTTGGCGTAGACGGTGGTCTCGACCTGTCCCTTGTCGCCGGTGCCCTGCTGGACGGGCTGGCCCCAGTCGCCGGCGCCGGTGGGGGCGCCGAGGGTGGCGTCGCGGTTGGTGGTCAGGACGACGAGGAGCTGGTCGCCGGCCCGCAGGGACGCGGGCAGGGTGACGGTGGCGGCGCCGGCGTTGCCCTGGTTGTCGGCGGCGGCGCGGAAGGCGATCGGGGTGGTCGGTGCCGGCGGCGGGGTGGTGCGGGGGGAGAGGGTCGTGGTGGTGGTCGCGGTGGCGCCGTCGTCGTCGGTGACGGTGAGGGTGGCGGTGTAGTCACCGGCGGTGGCGTAGGTGTGCTGCGTGGTGGCGCCGGTGCCGGTGGTGCCGTCGCCGAAGTCCCAGGCGTGGGCGGTGATAGTGCCGTCGGTGTCGGTCGAGCCGGTGGCGTCGAAGGTGCAGGCCAGCTCGTCGCAGGTCGCGGTGGCCGCGGCGGTCGGGGCGACGTTGGTCGGCGGGGGCTCGGGCGCGGCCGTCACGGACGTCGTGGCGGTGGCGCCGTCGTCGTCGGTGACGGTCAGGGTCGCGGTCCGCTCGCCGGGGGTGGTGTAGGGGTGCTGGGTGCTGGCGCCGGTGCCGGTGGTGCCGTCACCGAAGTCCCAGGCGTAGCCGGTGATGGTCCCGTCGGCGTCGGTCGAGCCGGTCGCGTCGAAGGTGCAGGTCAGACCCGCGCACGTCACCGCCGCCACCACCGACGGCGCCCGGTTAGGCGGCTCCGGCGCCGGGCCGGCGACGACCAGACCGCGGGAGGCCCAGCTGCCGTCGCTCGACAGCGTGGTCGCGGGTCCTCTCAGGGCGCCACCGGTGAAGGCGATGGAGCGCAGGGAGCCGTCGCGACCGGCGACGAGCACCCGACCGTCGGCGAGCGCCATGCCCGTGACGCCGGAGAGGTCGAGGCCGCCGGCGTCGCCCACGAAGGTCTGGGCGCCGACGACCTCGCTCTCGGGCGTGAAGTAGCGGTACAGCAGCCGGGCGTCGCCGTTCACCGTGTAGAAGAGGCGGTGAGTCGCGGGGTCGAAGAAGGCTCCCGTCAGCTGCCCCGTGGGGAAGGGGATCCGCCGTCCGTCCTCGGGGTCGTCGTGGAGGTCGACCTCCCGCGGTGCCCCGGCGACGCCGTCGGTGAAGTCGCGCGCCAGCAGGCCGGTGGACGTCCCGTAGTACATGGTCGTCCCGACGAGGAAGGTGCCGCGGGCGGCCGCCCAGCTCGCGTCGGTCGACACGGTCTCCGAGGGCCCGACGGGCGTTCCGGTCGCGTCGACGGGACGGCGGACCAGGGAGACGGCGCTCGTCCCCGAGGCGGCCGGGTCGACGATCTCGATGGCGTTGACCATCGGGTTCTCGAGGACGTGGAGGAAGTCGACGTCGACGGAGCCGTCGCTGACGACCGTGCGCCGCAGGACGGTGCCGACCGTGTGGCCCGGGGAGGCCGACAGGTCCAGGTCGTCGAGCCACAGCTGTCCGTCGACCGCGACGTCGAACTTCCTCTGGCCGGCCCGGCTCGTGCAGCTGCAGAGGTTGGCGAGCAGCAGGCGGACCTCGACCGTCCGGCCGGCGGTCACGGGGAAGCGCCAGCGCATCTCGTCGCCGCCGGCGCCGTCCCACCGGTAGGTGTCGAAGAGGGCGCGCGGCGTGCCGGCGGGGACGCTCGCGTCGAGAGAGGACGTGGTCCCCGACGACGTCGAGCTGCCCGACGTGCGCAGCGGGGACGTCGTCGCCGTGTCGGCCGCCCAGTCGGGCCCGTCGTCCTGGCTGAGCACGAGGGGTCCGCCGGCGTTCACCCGGTAGAGCACGGACGAGGGGGCGGTGCCGCGCTGGACGGCGTAGACGCTGCCCGGGAGGGAGGCCTGCTGCACCTCGGGGACCGACGTCCCCCCCGCGAGGGGGAGGAAGGCGAGGCGCTGGCGGAGCAGCCCGGCGAAGCGACCGGTGTCACTGCCCACCCACAGGCCCTGAGAGGTGGCGAAGAGCGCCTGGGCGCCCACGCCCCGCTCCTTGCCGGGGTTCCACGACAGCGGGAGGCCGTTCTTCGGGTCGAGCGCGGCGATTCCCTCGCGGGGGACGGCGCCCGGGCCGGCCTGGTCGCCCTGGAAGGCGTTGTTCTGCCAGCGCATGTGACCGCCGACGTAGACGGCGGCACCGGTGACGGCGACGCCGTAGGTGGTGTCACCGCCGGTGTAGTCGACCCAGGTCGGCTGCTGGCCGGGGGCCTTCGCGTCCGCGCCGATCTCCCAGCGCGTCGTCGTGTCGCACAGGACGCCCGCGTTCGCGCCGCCCCCGTAGGCGCCGGTCGTGCTGATGACCACGTAGGTGCCGTCGGGGGAGATGTCGAGGTCGCGCGTCCAGGTGTCGAAGTTCTTCGAGCAGCCCGTGTTGCGCGCCGCGTCGTAGCGGTCCGTCGCCCAGCTGCTCACCGCGGCGGGCCCGGTGGCGGGCAGGTCGAGCACCGCGACCTGCTGCCGCGGCTGGCCGCCGACGGTGGTGAAGTTGCCGACGGCGACGAGGGTGCGTCCGTCCGGGCTGACGTCGAAGCGCTTCACGTTCGTCGCGCCGCCGTTGTACTGGCCCTCGAAGGGGACGTCGACGTCGGCCAGCAGTCGCCCGCTCGTCCTGTCGACGGCGGCCAGGCCGCTCCGCACCATCCCCCCCATCGACGTGAAGGAGCCGCCGACGTAGAGGCGCTGACCGCTGACGACCACCTCGTTGACACCGCTGTTCGGCATCGGGGGTTGCCCGCTCGCGAGCGCCCCGCTCGAGGTGAGCTTGGCCACGCGTCGCTGCGTCGTGCCGTTGACGGTGCTGAAGTAGCCGCCCGCGAAGAGCGAGGTGCCGTCGGTGCTGAGGGAGTTGACCGCGCCGTCGAGCGCCGGGGCGAAGCTGGTGAGCACCCGACCCGTCGTCGCGTCCATGGCGAAGAGGGAGCGCCGCGCGAGCGTGGTGCCGGTGCTGCGGTCACGCACCTGCGTGAAGCTGCCGCCGACGTAGACGGTGCCGCCGACCTGCGTGATGGCGAGGACGGCGCCGTCGAGGACGTCGGGCGTCGTCGCCGCGGGCCGAGCCGACACGACGCCGGCGTGCGGAGCGTTGACGGCGGAGGCGTCCGTCGCCGTCGTGACGGCCAGGAGGAGGGCGGCGAGAGCCGCGAGGAGCGCGGCTCCCGGCCCGGTCCTCGTCGTCCACGTCCGCTGCTGCACGCCCATGCTGGTGTCCCCGTCCCGCTCGCCCGGCTGCTGGCGTCGTCCGCGCCCCGAGTCGTCACAGACGGTAGACGCCTCCGGAGACCGTCGTCCCCGTAATCACCCGATCGGCGGGGGAGGCGCACCAGCGCGTAGGGCCATCCGGGCAGGACGGGCGAGGTGGACCTCGCCGTGGACGCACGGTGACCGACGACCGGCAAGGCGACGCCCTGCTCCGGCGTGGCCGGAGCAGGGCGTCGCGGGTCGCGGGTGAGGACCCGCAGCGGCTCAGAGGGGGCGCAGCACCACCGAGAGCATGGCCGCCTTGAGGGAGCCGCCGTCGGTCGTGGCGGCGAGGCCGCCGGCCGTGCCGGCGGCGACGGGGGCGCCCGAGTCGGCGACCAGCGCGGTGACCCGGCCGCTCCCGCCCGTGAGGGCGGTGGCCCGGGGGAGGACGCCGACGGGCGGCGTCCAGGTCGTCGTGGCGCTCGACTTGTCGCTCCAGACCGAGACGACCCATGAGCCGGGGCGCTGCGCCTCGACCGTCGGGGTGACGTGGGTGCCCGCCGTCGGCGTGGAGCCGCCCACGGCCACCGCGTCCACCACGGCGCCGGACCAGGCGCCGAGCACGGCCGTCGACTTCGTCGCGGCGTCGTGCTGGACGACGACGGGCCGGCCCGCCTCCGTGCCGTCGGCGGTGCGCGCCCAGAGCGTCGTCACGAGCTCGCCCCGGTCGCCGACCGCACGGCCGGCCTCGGTCCAGTCGCCGACCCCCGCGGGCGGTGCGGACACCGCGGCGCGGTTGGTCGAGACGGCGAGCAGCAGCTGGTCGCCGGCCTGGACCTCGGCCGGGACGACCACGGAGACCGAGCTGCTGGTGCTCCCGGCCGAGGCGGTGGCCCGGTGCGCCACCTGCGTGGTGGCAGGGGCGAAGGTCCTCGCCACGGTCGTGGCCGAGGCGGTCGTCCCGGCGGAGTCCGTGACGACGAGGGTCGCCGTCCGCTCGCCCGGGTCGGTGTAGGTGTGCGAGACGACGGCGCCGTCGGCCGTCGTGCCGTCACCGAGCTGCCAGGTGTAGCGGGCGAGGGGGCCGTCGGGGTCGCTGGAGCCGGACCCGTCGAAGGTGCAGGAGAGGTCGGTGCACGAGGCGGTGGCCACCGCGGTCGGCGCCCTGTCCGGCGGCGGCGTGGTCGTCGCCGTGGCCGTGGTGGAGGCCGACGTCCCGGCGGAGTCCGTCACCGTGAGGCGGACCGTGCGGGACGCGGCGCTCGCGTAGGTGTGCGAGACCGTCGGGCCGCTGGCGGTCGTCCCGTCACCGAGGTCCCAGGTGTAGGAGGCCAGGGGCCCGTCCGGGTCGGTGGAGCCGGTGCCGTCGAAGGAGCAGGTCAGGTCGGTGCAGGTGGCCCTGGCGACCGCCGTCGGCGGCTGGTCGACCTGGGGGCCGCCCACGAAGATGCCGCTGCCCCGCCAGCTCGTGCTCGTGCCCACGCGCACCGCCGTGCCGCTGACCATGGACCCGCCGGAGAAGGCGACCGAGCGGAGGCCGCCGTCGCTCGTGCTGCCGTAGTAGACGCGGCCGCCGGAGAGCGTCATGCCGCCGACGTACCGCAGGTCCAGGCCGCCGGTGCCGGCGGTGAAGGTGACGGCGCCGACCACCTCGCTCGAGGGCGTGAAGTACCGGTAGTAGAGCTTCGAGTCGTTGGTCAGCGTGTAATACAGGCGGTGGCGCTCCGGGTCGTAGAAGGCGCCGCTCAGGTTGCCCGTCGAGAAGGGGATGGCCGTTCCCGTGGCCGGGTCCGGACGCAGGTCGACCTTGCGCTCGGGGCCGAGGGCGCCCTGGGCGGAGAAGCTGCGGGCGAAGAGGCCGGTGCTGCGGCCGTAGTACAGCGTCGAGCCCACGCGGAAGGCGCCCCGCGTGTTCGCCCAGTCGACGGTCTGGTCGACCGTGGTCGGGGCGGGCGTGCCGGCAGCGAGGCTGTCAGCGGGCGTGCGCTGCAGCGCCGCGGGCGTGAAGAGGGTGCCGGAGCGCTGCACGGAGTACAGGTGCTGGTGCAGGAAGGAGGGGGCGGGGTCGTCGTCGGCTGCCACCGAGGTGCCACCGGTCAGCGGCACGAAGGCGATGCGGGCGCGGAGGCGGTCGTTGAAGCGGTCGGTGTCGCTGCCCACCCACAGCCCTGCGTCCGTGGCGAGCATCGCCTGGGCGCCGACGCCCCGGGTGCGCCCCGGGTTCCAGGCGAGGGGGAGGCCGTTGCGCGGGTCGAGGGCGGCGACGCCCTCGCGGGAGACGGCGCCGGGGCCCTGGCGGTCGGCGCGGTAGGGGTTGTTGAACCAGCGGAAGTGCCCGCCGACGTAGACGGCCGTCCCGGTCACCGCGACGCCGTAGGAGGTGTCGCCCCCCGTGTAGTCCACCCAGGAGGGCTGGGCGCCGGCGCCCGTCCCGGCCGCGGCGGTCTCCCAGCGGCTCACGCTGTCGCACAGGGTGCCGCTGCCGCTGCCGCCGCCGAAGGCGCCCGTGGTGCTGACGACGAAGTACCTGCCGTCCGGGGAGTAGTCGACGTCACGCACGAAGCTGTCGAAGGAGAGGCTGCACGAGGAGTTCTTCGCGCGCGAGAAGCGGTCGGTCGACCAGGCGCTGACCGTCGCGGGTCCGGTGGCCGGGAGGTCGACACCGACGACCTGCTCGCGCGGCAGGCCGCCGACCGTCAGGAAGTTGCCGACGGCCACGAGCGTCCGTCCGTCCGGGGCGACGTCGAAGCGCTTGATCGTCGTCGTGCCGCCGTTGTACTGACCCGCGAAGTCGAGGGCGACGTCGGGCAGCAGGGCGCCCGTCGTCGCGTCGTAGGCCGCCAGCGCGCTGCGCGGCGTCGTGCCCACGGCGGTGAAGGCGCCGCCGACGTAGAGGCGGCCGCCGCGGACGACGACCTCGCTGACGGCGCTGTTGGGGGTCTTCGGCTGGCCGGGGGCCAGGGCGCCCGCAGGCGTCAGCTTGGCGACGCGGCGCTGCGTCGTCTTCCCGGCGACCCCGCCGAAGGTCCCCCCGACGTAGATCGAGGTGCCGTCGTTGTCGAGCGAGTTGACCGACCCGTTCACGAGCTTCGCGTCGAAGGCGGTGTCGATCTTCCCCGTGAGGGCGTCGAAGGCGAAGAGCCCGTTGCGGGGCAGCGAGGTGCTGCTGCCGGCCTCGCGCACGGACGTGAAGGTGCCGCCGGCGACGACCGTCCGCCCGATCTGGGTGAGGGCGACGACGGCGCCGTCCTCCACCTGCGGGGTCCAGGAGGCCGGCACCTCGCTCACGACCGAGGCCTGCGGCGCGTTCGCGGCGGACGCCGGCATCGCGCCGGCGGCGGCGAGGACCGCGCCGACGAGGCACGCCATGACGGCGCGACGTCGCCGACGGGCGGTGCGGTGAGGGGTGGTGGCGGTACTCCTGGTCACGGAGGGCTCCTCGAGCTCGAGCGGACGGCGGTCCTGCTGGGGCGCGGCCGGCGTCTCGAGCACAGACGGTAAGCAGTGCGTGGCCGTCCCGTCTGCGTCTTCACGGACCGCGACGGCGCGGAGCCTCCGAACGGCGTAGTCGGGGAGTCCCTGCGGTGGCGTCCGGTTCGCCCTACTCTCTGACCTTCATGACCACGGTGGTCGCCGGAGGAGAGAGCCATGCGCCGCACGATGACGTCCAGCAGCAGGTCCCGCGTCCGCGCGACCGCCGCCGCGGCACTGCTGGCCGGTGGTCTGGGGCTCTCCTCCGCCCCGGCGCAAGCGGCTCCGGGCCGCGGCTTCGACGTCGACCTCGGCGCAGCGGCTGTGAGCGCCGAGCGGCTCGCCGGCGGGTCCGTCCTGGACGACGGCGCGGGCGGGGCCGGCACGCTCAGGACGGCGCGCGGGGCCGCGGTGACCGCTCGCACCGTCGACGGTGTCCCGGCCCTGCGGCTGGCGCAGGTCTGTCGGACGGCGTTGCAGGCCTGCCCGCGCGCCCTCGTCGAGGTCGCCGGGAGCGAGGATGTCGACCCCGGTCGCGCGGACTTCTCGCTCACCGCGCAGGTGCACCTGGAGCCCTGGCGGACGAGCGACGGCGCCAACGTCGTCCAGAAGGGCTGGAACTGGGGCGGCGCCGGGCAGTACAAAATGCAGGTGGACGGTCGAGCAGGGAAGCCGAGCTGCGTGGTCGTCGGCACGGGCACGACGAAGACCTACCGCGCCGTCGCCCGCGAGTCCGTCGCCGACGGCATGTGGCACGAGCTCGGCTGCCGCCGCACCGGCGACCGTCTCGAGGTGCTCGTCGACGGTGAGGTCGCGCGCTCGACCGCGATCCCCGCGCGCCTGTCGATCAGCAACGACAGCGTCGTGCGCGTGGGCGCCAAGGGCTTGGGCGGCGTCGACGTCGACCAGTTCCCCGGTCACATCGGCCGCGTCACCGTGCACGTCGAGGGCTAGGGCCGCCCGCTCGCCCTCGTCGGCGGGGTCGGGGCCCGGCGTAGCGTAGGAGTCTCCCGCCCATCCCCGCCGCGCTCGTGGGCGCCCGGGGGTCGTGCTGCCGCCCCGCCCCCCGAGGAGCCCCGCCCCGTGAGCCTCACCGGCCTGCTCGACGTCCTGCGCGCCGACCCCGCGCTCGCCTCCGCGACGTCCGCCGCCGCCGAGGGCGTCACCGACGTCCTCGACCTCACCGCCCCCGCGGGCACCCGCCCGGCGGTCGTCGCCGAGCTGGCCGCGCGCCGGCCCCTGCTCGCCGTCACGGCCACGGGCCGCGCCGCGGAGGAGCTGGCGGCGTCGCTGCGCTGCTTCCTGCCCGAGGGGCAGGTGGCCGAGCTGCCCTCGTGGGAGACGCTGCCGCACGAGCGGCTCTCGCCGCGCAGCGACACCGTCGGCAAGCGCCTGGCCGTCTTCCGCCGGCTCGCGCACCCCGGCCCCGAGGGGGCGCCCGACGGGCCGGTCCGGGTCGTCGTCGCCCCCGTGCGCGCCGTGCTCCAGCCGGTGGTCCGCGGCCTCGGCGACCTGCGCCCCGTCCGGCTGCAGGCGGGCGACGTCGTGGACCTCGACGACCTCGTCGAGCGCCTCGCCGGCGCGGCCTACAGCCGCGTCGACATGGTCGAGCGGCGCGGCGACTTCGCCGTCCGCGGCGGCATCGTCGACGTCTTCCCGCCCACGCGCGACCACCCGCTGCGCGTGGAGCTCTTCGGTGACGAGGTCGAGGAGGTCCGCGCCTTCGCCGTCGCCGACCAGCGCTCCCTCGACGTCGTCCCCGAGGGCCTGTGGGCGCCGCCGTGCCGCGAGGTGCTCCTGACCCAGGAGGTGCGCGACCGGGCGCTGGCCCTCAAGGAGCAGCTGCCCGGCGCCGCCGACATGCTCGACAAGATCGCCGCCGGCGTGGCCGTCGAGGGCATGGAGTCCCTCGCCCCCGCCCTCGTCGACGGCATGCAGCCGCTCACCGACCTGCTGCCCGAGGGTGCGCACGTCGTCGTCCTCGACCCCGAGCGCGTGCGGGCCCGCGCCCACGACCTCGTCGCGACGACGCAGGAGTTCCTCGCCGCGGCGTGGTCCAACGCGGCCGCGGGGGCGCAGACGCCGGTCGACCTGTCCTCGGCGAGCTTCCTGCCGCTGTCGGTCGCGCGCGGCGCGGCGACGGCGGCCGGCCACCCGTGGTGGTCCCTGACGGCCTTCGGGGCCGACGAGAGCCTCGCCGACGCCGGCCTCTCGGGCACGCAGGACGACACCGGCGGCGTCCAGCTGCGCCTCGGCGCGCGCGACACCCGCTCGTTCTCCGGCGACGTGACGACGACGCTCGACGACGTCCGCGCCCACGCCCGCGACGGCTGGCGCGTCGTCGTCACCGCGGAGGGCCACGGCTCCGCCGACCGCCTGGCCGAGGTGCTGCGCGAGGCCGACGTGCCGGCGCGGCGCGTGCAGACGCTCGAGGAGCCGCCCGAGGAGGGCGTCGTCCACGTGACGACGGGCGCCGGGGGAGCCGGCTTCGTCGCCGAGCCCCTGCGCCTCGCCGTCCTCACCGAGGCCGACGTCCTCGGCCGCAGCGGCCCGAGCTCGACGAAGGACATGCAGCGGCTGCCGAGCCGCCGCAAGAAGCAGGTCGACCCCCTGCAGCTGCGCCCGGGCGACCCGGTGGTGCACGAGCAGCACGGCGTCGGGCGCTTCGTCGAGATGATCCAGCGCACGATGGGCGGCTCGACGCGCGAGTACCTCGTCATCGAGTACGCGCCGAGCAAGCGCGGCCAGCCGGGCGACCGGCTGTTCGTGCCGACGGACACCCTCGACCAGGTCACCCGCTACGTGGGCGGGGAGGACCCGCCGCTCAACAAGATGGGCGGCGGCGACTGGGCGAAGACGAAGAGCCGCGCGCGCAAGGCGGTCAAGGAGATCGCCGGCGAGCTCGTGCGCCTGTACTCGGCGCGCATGGCGACGTCGGGCCACGCCTTCGGGCCGGACACCCCGTGGCAGCGCGAGCTCGAGGACGCCTTCCCGTACGTCGAGACGCCCGACCAGCTCTCGTGCATCGACGAGGTCAAGGCCGACATGGAGAAGTCGGTCCCCATGGACCGGCTCATCTGCGGCGACGTCGGCTACGGCAAGACGGAGATCGCCGTCCGCGCCGCCTTCAAGGCGATCCAGGACGGCAAGCAGGTCGCCGTCCTCGTGCCGACGACGCTGCTCGTGCAGCAGCACCTCGAGACCTTCTCCGAGCGCTTCGCCGGCTTCCCCGTGACCGTGAGGGCCCTGTCGCGCTTCACCTCGACGGCCGAGTCGAAGGAGACGATCGCCGGCGTCACCGACGGGAAGGTCGACCTCGTCGTCGGCACCCACCGGCTGCTCGGCAGCGAGGTGCGGTTCAAGGACTTGGGCCTCGTGATCGTCGACGAGGAGCAGCGCTTCGGCGTCGAGCACAAGGAGACGCTGAAGGCGCTGCGCACCGACGTCGACGTCCTCGCGATGAGCGCGACGCCGATCCCGCGCACGCTCGAGATGGCGGTCACGGGCATCCGGGAGATGTCGACGCTGGCGACGCCGCCGGAGGAGCGCCATCCTGTGCTCACCTTCGTCGGCGCCTACGACGACAAGCAGGTCACCGCGGCGATCCGGCGCGAGCTGCTGCGCGAGGGCCAGGTCTTCTACGTCCACAACAAGACCGAGACCATCGACCGGGCCGCCTCGCACCTGCGCGAGCTCGTGCCCGAGGCCCGCATCGCCGTCGCGCACGGGAAGATGAGCGAGCAGGCGCTCGAGCAGGCCGTCCTCGACTTCTACGCCAAGAAGTTCGACGTGCTCGTCTGCACGACGATCATCGAGACCGGGCTCGACATCTCCAACGCCAACACGCTGATCCTCGAGCGCGCCGAGCGCTTCGGGCTCTCCCAGCTGCACCAGCTGCGCGGGCGCGTGGGCCGCGGGCGCGAGCGCGCGTACGCCTACTTCCTCTACCCGGCGGACCGGCCGCTCACCGACACGGCCAACGACCGGCTGACGACGATCGCCCAGAACACCGACCTGGGCTCCGGCATGCAGGTCGCCATGAAAGACCTCGAGATCCGCGGCGCGGGCAACCTGCTCGGCGGCGAGCAGTCGGGCCACATCGCGGGCGTCGGCTTCGACCTCTACATCCGGCTCGTCGGCGAGGCCGTCGCGGACTTCCGCGGCGACGGCGCCGGCAAGCCGCCCGCCGAGATCAAGGTCGAGCTCCCCGTCGACGCGCACCTGCCGCACGAGTACGTGCCGCACGAGCGACTGCGGCTCGAGGCCTACCGCAAGCTCGCCGTCGCCGAGACGCTCGAGGCGGTGCAGGAGGTCCGCGACGAGCTCGTCGACCGCTACGGCGACCCGTCGGAGGCCACGGGCGGCCAGGCGGTCGAGAACCTCCTCGCCGTCGCCCGCTTCCGCGTGCGGGCCCGGGCGGCTGGCGTCACCGAGGTCAGCGCCCAGGGCACCAACGTCCGCTTTGCGCCGATGGAGCTGGGCGACAGCCAGACCCTGCGGCTGCGACGGCTCTACCCGGGGTCGCTGGTCAAGCCCGCCGTGCGGTCGGTGCTCGTGCCCATGCCGAGGACGGCGCGCATCGGCGGCAAGCCGCTGCAGGGGACGGCGCTGCTCGACTGGGCGGCCGACCTGCTCGACGCGGTCGTCGGGGAGGACGTCGGCGCGGCGGGCAAGGTGGCCGCGGGCGTCGGCTGAGCCGAGCGGGGCGCTCCCGCCCCGAACGGTCCCACGCCCGGACGCCGGTTCCCTACAGTGCCGGTCGCACCAGTCGGACCCACCGGGCCCGGCGAGACCCGCCGGGCCCGGTGGGGACCCGGAGGAGGCCGCTCGTGGACATCGACCCGCTGCTCGTCGCGGCGACGTTCTTCATCGGCATCGTCGTGGGCCTGACGGGCATGGGCGGGGGCGCCCTCATGACGCCCGTGCTCGTGCTCTTCTTCGGCATCCCGCCGCTGACGGCCGTCTCCAGCGACCTCGTCGCCTCAGCGGTCATGAAGCCCGTCGGCTCGGTGGTCCACCTGCGGCGGGGCACCGTGAACCTCCAGCTCGTGAAGTGGCTCTGCGTCGGGTCGGTGCCCATGGCGTTCGTCGGAGTGCTCATCGCCCGGGCGCTGGGGGACGGGCAGGAGGTCCAGGACGTCATCCAGGTGGCGCTCGGCGTCGCGCTCCTCGTCGCGGCCACCGGGCTCGTCGTGCGGGCCTACGTGCGCCTCGCCGAGCGGGCCCGCAAGCGCGACGGGCGGGCGGCGCCGCTGCCGCAGGACCGCCCCGAGGTCGTCGTCCGGAAGCTGCCGACGGTCGCGGTCGGCATGGTCGGCGGCGTCGTCGTCGGGATGACCTCCGTCGGCTCCGGCTCGCTCATCATCATCGCGCTCATGGCGCTCTACCCGGCGCTCAAGGCCAGCTCCCTGGTCGGCACCGACCTCGTGCAGGCGGTGCCGCTCGTCGTGTCCGCGGCCCTCGGGCACGTCCTCTTCGGCGACTTCCAGCTCGACCTCACCACGTCGCTGCTGCTCGGCAGCGTCCCCGGCGTCTACGTGGGGGCCCGGCTGTCCTCGCGGGCGCCCGGCGGGATCGTGCGGCGGGCGCTCGCCTTCGTCCTGCTCGCCTCGGCGCTCAAGCTGCTCGGCGTGCCGACGGTCACGACCGGCGTCGTCCTCGTGGTCGTGGCGCTCGTCGCGCCCCTCGTGTGGATGCAGGTGCGCCGCCGCCACGGCCTGCCGGCGCTCGCCTCCCGCGAGCGGCGTCCGGCGGAGGTGCCGTGACGGCGTCGAGCGACGGCGCGTCGGCCGACGGCGTGCCGGGCGCGCGGCTGCTCGAGCTCGTCGCCGTCATGGACCGCCTGCGCTCGCCGGGCGGCTGCCCGTGGGACGCCGAGCAGACCCATGCCTCCCTCGCGCCGTACGCGCTGGAGGAGGCCTACGAGGTCGTCGAGGCCATCGAGTCGGGGTCGTCCGAGCACCTGCGCGAGGAGCTCGGCGACCTGCTCCTCCAGGTCGTCTTCCACGCCCGCGTGGCGCAGGAGGCGCCCGTGGGCGAGCGGTTCGACGTCGACGACGTGGCCGCCGGCATCGTCGCCAAGCTCGTGCACCGGCACCCGCACGTCTTCGGCGACCCGGAGTCGGGCGTGGGCGTGGACGACGCGCTGAGCGCCGCTGACGTCGAGGCCGGCTGGGAGGCGCGCAAGCGCCTCGAGAAGGGCCGCGCGAGCGCGATGGACGGCGTCCCCGCGGCGCTGCCGGCGCTCGCGCGGGCCGCGAAGCTGCTGGGCCGCGCCCGGCGGGCCGGGCTCGACGTCGACGCGCTGGTGCCCGGCGGGACCGGCGGCTCGGCTGCGCCCGAGCAGGGGCAGGAGCAGCATCGCGACGCCGAGGCGGAGCTGGGGGACCGGCTGCTCGCGGTGGTGGCCGACGCCGCGCGCGAGACCCCCGGCGTCGACCCCGAGACGGCGCTGCGCGCCGCGGTGCGTCGCCTCGAGGAGCGCGCCCGCGGCGCCGAGGCGGCCGGTCCGGCGTGAGCGCTCCCGGCCCGGTCATCGGCAGGGTCATCGGCGGGCGCCCTCGGGAGCGCCGCCGCACGCGCGCCTGGTGGCTGGCGCGCGCCTACCTCAACCTCGTGCCCACCGCGGCGGCGCTCGCCTGGGGCGTCGCGCACGGCGGGCGCCCGGTGGTCGGGCGCGACCTCTTCGTCGAGTGCGGCGGCATGCGCCGCGGGTACGCCCGCGGCGGCACGACGGTGGGCAGCGTCTGGCTCCACGGCGGCCTCGGCGGGCCGGAGCGGCGCCGCCACGAGGCGCGCCACGCGGACCAGTGGGCCGTCCTCGGCCCGCTCCTCATGCCGGCGCTGTACGGCCTGGAGGCCGCGCTCACCGGGGCCGACCCCCGGCGCAGCCGCTTCGAGCGCCACGCGGGGCTGGAGGACGGCGGGTACGCGCCGCGCCGCGGCTCCTGCACCGCTTCGGACCCCACGCCGGACGAGGTCCCCGGCGCGCCCCCGCGGCGCCGATAGGCTCGCCGCGACGGGTCGGCAGCGGTCGTCCCGGGGCCGACCCTGCGGGGTCGCCCCCGCCGGACGGCACCACCGACCACCCGACCACCGAGCCCCCAGGAGACGTCGTGGCCAGCATCGAGGCCGTCGGAGCACGCGAGATCCTCGACAGCCGAGGCAACCCCACCGTCGAGGTGGAGGTCGCCCTCGACGACGGCGTCCTCGCCCGCGCGGCGGTGCCGTCGGGGGCATCGACTGGCGCCTTCGAGGCGACCGAGCGCCGTGACGGCGACGACGCCCGCTACGGCGGCAAGGGCGTCCAGGGCGCCGTCGACGCCGTCCTCGACACCATCGGCCCCGAGCTCGTGGGCCTCGACGCGTCCGAGCAGCGGCTCGTCGACGCGGCGATGCTCGAGCTCGACGGCACCCCCAACAAGTCCTCGCTCGGCGCCAACGCCGTCCTCGGCGTCTCGCTCGCCGTCGCGCGCGCCGCCGCCGAGTCCGCGTCGCTGCCGCTGTTCCGCTACGTCGGCGGCCCCAACGCGCACGTGCTGCCCGTGCCGATGATGAACATCGTCAACGGCGGCGCCCACGCCGACTCCGGCGTCGACGTCCAGGAGTTCATGATCGCGCCGATCGGCGCGCCGACCTTCCGCGAGTCGCTGCGCTGGGGCGCGGAGGTCTACCACGCCCTGAAGTCGGTGCTGAAGCAGCGCGGCCTGTCGACGGGCCTGGGCGACGAGGGCGGCTTCGCCCCCGACCTGCCGAGCAACCGCGAGGCGCTCGACCTCATCGCCACCGCCGTCGAGAAGGCGGGGCTCACGCTCGGCTCCGACGTCGCGCTGGCGCTCGACGTCGCGGCCACCGAGTTCCACGAGGGCGGCACCTACCGCTTCGAGGGCCAGGACCGCACGGCCGAGCAGATGGCGGCGTACTACACCGAGCTCGTCGACGCCTACCCGCTCGTCTCGATCGAGGACCCGCTCGACGAGGACGACTGGGAGGGCTGGGCGTCGCTGACGGCGGCCCTCGGCCAGCGCGTGCAGCTCGTCGGCGACGACCTGTTCGTCACCAACCCCGAGCGCCTCCAGCGGGGCATCGACGGCGGCGCCGCCAACGCGCTCCTCGTCAAGGTGAACCAGATCGGCACGCTCACCGAGACCCTCGACGCCGTGGCGCTCGCCCACCGCAGCGGCTACCGGGCGATGATGAGCCACCGCTCGGGCGAGACCGAGGACACGACGATCGCCGACCTCGCCGTCGCCACCGACTGCGGGCAGATCAAGACGGGCGCCCCGGCGCGCTCGGAGCGCGTCGCCAAGTACAACCAGCTCCTGCGCATCGAGGAGGAGCTCGACGAGGCCGCGCGCTACGCCGGCCGCGGCGCCTTCCCGCGCTGGAAGGGCTGACCGCCGCCCCCGCCCCCGGCCCCTCGCGGGGCTGAGGGCGTCCCTCCCCGCGGCGCGCGCCGCGGGGAGGGCGAGCACCACCGGACGGGACCGGCGCCCGGACGGAAGCACGGACGAGAGCACGGACGCGAGCACCAGCAGCAGGACCCGGACGCGGGCGACGGGCAGCACGACGGGCGGAGGGCACGCATGGCAGGCGCACGGCGACCGGTGGCGCCGCGGGCGGGGCGGGCCGGGGCTCCCTCGGCCGACGCGCACGGCTCCGCGGACGACGCCGCCGGCGCGAGCAGCGCCACGGACGGCGTGCGCCGCTCGGGGGCCGCGCCGGCGCGGCGGCCGGCCGGCGACGGCGGGCTCCACCTGCCGTCCCGGACCCCGGCGGGCCTGCCGGCGTCCGCCCGGGCCCGCGCGGCGGGCGCGGCGCCCGCCCCCGAGCCGCGACGCCGAGCGCGCGCGGCCGACTCGCTGCCGGCGCCCCGGGGCCTCACGCGCCGTGCGGCGGCCCTGGCGGTGCTGCTGCTCGTCGTCGTCGCCGCGCTGGCGCCCTACCTGCACGCGACCATCAGCCAGCGCGCCGAGATCGCCGACGCGCGCGCCGAGCTCGCCGCCACGGAGGCCGACGTCGCGGACCTCGAGCAGCAGGTGCAGCGATGGCAGGACCCGGCGTACGTCGAGAGGCAGGCCCGCCAGCGCCTCGCGCTCGTCATGCCGGGCGACGTGCCCTACCGGGTCGTCGGCGTCCCGCCCAGCCGGCAGGCCGCGCGCGACCCCCGCGAGGCGGCCGCCGACGGCGTCCGCGCCTCCGCGGACCGGCCGTGGTTCGGGGTGCTGTGGGACTCCGTCGGCGAGGCCGGCCGCGAGGCGGCCGGTCGGTGAGCGACGAGACCGACGCCGGGGGCGGGCTCGCGCCCGAGGACGCGGCCGTGGTGGCCGCCCAGCTCGGGCGGGCGCCCCGCGGCGCCGTCGGCGTGGCCCACCGGTGCTCGTGCGGGCTCGCGGACGTGGTGCGGACGGCGCCGCGGCTGCCCGACGGCACCCCCTTCCCGACGACGTACTACCTGACGTGCCCGCGGGCGGCGTCGGCCATCGGCACCCTCGAGGCCGACGGCGTCATGCGCGACATGACCGAGCGCCTGGCGGACGACCCGGAGCTCGCCGCGGGGCACGCGCGCGCCCACGAGGACTACCTGCGCCGCCGCGCCGAGCTCGGCGACGTCCCCGAGGTCGACGGGGTGTCCGCGGGCGGGATGCCGACGCGCGTGAAGTGCCTCCACGTCCTCGTGGCGCACGCCCTCGCCGCCGGCCCCGGCGTGACGCCGCTCGGCGACGAGGCGCTGGCGATGCTGCCCGACTGGGGCGCCCGCGGGTGCTGCGTCGAGGTGCCGCCGGCCTCCTGAGGCTGATCCGCCCCCGCGCGCGCCTGCGGCCTGGCAAGGTCCGCTCGTGCCCCTCCTGCGCCCCGCCCCCGACCGCCTCGGCCCGGACGGACAACCGCTGCCCGTCACCACGCCCCCTCGTGACCACCCCAGCGCCTCGGCGGACGACCTGGCGGCCGGCGTCGTGCTCGTCGGCCTGTCCGTGGCCGCGGCCATCGCCACGTGGGTGCTGCACGGGAAGGTCTGGTTCTTCCTCCTCGTGCTGGTCGTCGGACTGGTCGGTGTCCTGCTCCTCGCCCGGGGCGTCCACCGCCTCGCCAGCGGTGCGGACCAGCTGCTGCGGCAGTGTCTCGGGCCGGCGCCCTCGAGGGCGGAGGCCCCGAGGCCGTGGGAGCCGGCGGAGCCCGACGAGCCCCGCTGACCGCCCGAACCGGTGCGGCTCGGCACTCCGGGCGGGCGTCAGGCGGCGCCGCGGACGACGTCGAGCGGGTCGACCCGTCGTCCGAAGCGCTGGCGCAGCACGCGGCCGGCGGCGTGGACGCCCCCCATCCCGTGCACGGCCGGGCCCGGCGGCACGGACGCCGACGCCAGGTACACGCCGGTGAGCGGCGTCCGGTAGGGATCCCACCGCGGCACGGGCCGCATGAGCAGCTGCCACGGCGTCACCGCGCCGGTGGCGATGTCGCCGCCCACGTTGTTCGGCTCGCGGTCCTGCTGGCCCGAGGCGGGCAGCACGTCGGTGGCGAGCACGAGGTCGCGGAACCCGGGGGCGAAGCGCTCGAGCTGGGCGCTCACCTCGTCGCTCATGTCCCGCGGCGAGCCGTTGGGGACGTGCGCGTACGTCCACAGCGTCCGGCGCTCGTCCGGGGTGCGGGTGTCGTCGACGACGTCGGGCTGGGAGACGAGGACGACGGGGCGCTCGGCGTGGCGGCCCGCGACGACGGCCCGCTCGGCCGCCTGCATCTCCGGGCGCGTGCCGCCGAGGTGCACCGTGCCGGCGCGGTCGAGGTGCTCGGCCTCCCACGGCACGGGGCCGGACAGGGCGTAGTCGACCTTGCAGACGCCACCGCCGTAGTGCCAGCGCTCGAGCCAGCCCCGGTAGCGCGGGGGCAGCTGGTCGCCCGCGATGTCGAGCAGCCCCTGCGGCGCGACGTCGAGGAGCACGGCCCGCGCGCGGGGCAGCTGGCCGAGCGACGTCACGCGCTCCCCGGTGCGGATGACGCCGCCGCGGGCGCGGACGTCGTCGGCCATCGCGTCCACCATCGACTGGGAGCCGCCGCGGGGGATGGGCCAGCCGCGGGCGTGCGCGAGGCTCGCGAGCCACAGGCCGCCCGCGGCCGGGGCCAGGCGGCGCGGCGGGGCGATGGCGTGGCTGCACACGCCCGTGAGGAGCGCGGGGGCGACGTCCTCGCGGAAGCGCAGGTCCCAGGCGGGCGTGCCCTGCTCGAGGACGGCGGCCGCGAAGGACGCCGCCTGCAGCGGGTGGCGGGGCAGCGAGCGGAAGTCGCTGAGCGCGACGTCGGCGGTCCCGCGCCACGTCTCGGACAGCCGGCCGACGAGCGAGCGCCAGGCGGGGCCGTCCACCCCGAGGCCCTCGACGGTGCGCTCGAGGTCGCGGAAGGCGACCCCGGCGCGGCCGCCGTCGAGCGGCTGGGCGTAGGGCACGTCGGGCTGGAGCATCTCGACCCCGTGCGCGGTGAGGTCGAAGGCCTCGAAGAACGGCGAGGCGACGGCCATCGGGTGCACGGCCGAGCAGACGTCGTGGCGGAAGCCGGGCAGCGTCAGCTCCTGGGTGCGGGCCCCGCCGCCGATCTGGTCGGCGGCCTCGACGACCTCGACCGACAGCCCCGCCCGCGCACAGACGACGGCGGCGGCGAGCCCGTTGGGCCCCGCCCCCACGACGACGACGTCGACGTCGTCGCCCCGGCGGCGCGACGCGGGCTGGAGGGTGGGGGAGGTCACCCGTCCGAGCGTGCCACCCGGTGCGGCCCTTCGCCCGGTCGCCGGACCCCCGGTGAAGGTGACGCCCCCTTGACCGGCGGAGGCGCCTGGGGGGTGAAGGGGGCGTCACCTTCGCGCGGGGAGGGGCCTGAGGGGTGAAGGGGGCGTCACCTTCGCGCGGGGAGGGGGCTGGGGGGTGAAGGAGGCGTCTGCTTCACGTCGAGAGCGGGCACCGGGTGGAGGGGGTGTCACCTCCACCGCCCGGACGGCAGCGCGCGGGCGGGCGCCGGGGGCTGCCAGGGTGGGCGCCATGACGCGCGTGGCGGCCATCGACTGCGGCACCAACTCCATCCGGCTCCTCGTCGCCGACCTCCCGGCCCCGGGGGAGGCGACGGTCGCGGGGCAGCCGCTCGTCGACGTCCACCGCGAGATGCGCGTGGTCCGTCTCGGCGAGGGCGTCGACGCGATGGGGCGGCTGTCCGACGCCGCGCTCGAGCGCACCCTCGCGGCGACCCGGGACTACGCCGCGCTCGTGCGCGAGCTGGGCGCCGAGCGCACCCGCTTCGTCGCGACGTCCGCCAGCCGGGACGCGTCCAACGCCCAGGTGTTCGTCGACGGCGTCCGCGAGGCCCTGGGCGTCGAGCCCGAGGTCGTCCCGGGCGCGGAGGAGGCCGCGCTGTCCTTCCGCGGGGCGGCCACGGGCGTGCCGCCGCGGGGGCCGGACGGCGTCACGCTCGCCTCGCCGTACTGCGTCGTCGACCTGGGCGGCGGCTCGACGGAGGTCGTCCTCGGCGACCCCGACGCGACCGCGGCGGGCGCGGCGCCGGCGGCCCTGTCGGTCGACGTCGGCTGCGTCCGGATGACCGAGCGCCACCTGCACGACGACCCGCCGACCGCCGAGCAGGTGGCGGCGGCGCGCGCCGACGTCGACGCCGCCCTCGACCGCGTCGCCGCGGCGGTGCCGCTCGAGGCCGCGGGGGCGCTCGTGGGCGTCGCCGGCACCGTCACGACCGTCACCGCCCACGCCCTGCGCCTGCCGCGCTACGACCCCGAGCGCCTCCACGGCGCGGTGCTGCCGGTGCCCGAGGTCCTCGCGGCCTGCGAGGAGCTGCTCGCCATGAGCCGGGACCAGCGCGCCGCGCTGCCCTACATGCACCCCGGCCGCGTCGACGTCATCGGCGCCGGGGCGCTCGTGTGGGCGCGGGTCGTCGAGCGGGTCGCCGACGTCGCGGACGTGCGCTCCGTCGTCACGAGCGAGCACGACATCCTCGACGGCATCGCCCTGTCCCTCGCGTGACGCCCGGCCCGACCGCGGGCGCGGCGCCCGTCGACGGCGCACCGCGCCGGCCGCCCGCGGCCACCACCGCAGCCGGCGTCGTCCGCCGGGCCCGGGCCGCCCGCGACGTGGCCGACCTCGACGCCCGCGTCGCCGACTGCCGTGCCTGCCCGCGGCTCGTCGCCTGGCGCGAGGAGGTGGCCCGGACCCGCCGCCGCGCCTACCGCGACGATGAGTACTGGGGGCGGCCGGTGCCCGGCTTCGGCGAGCCCGCGTCGCGCCTGCTCGTCCTCGGCCTCGCGCCCGCCGCCCACGGCGGCAACCGCACCGGGCGCGTCTTCACCGGCGACCGGTCGGGGGACTGGATCTTCGCCGCGCTGCACCGCGCCGGCCTGGTCAACCAGCCGACGAGCACCGGGCGCGACGACGGCCTCGTCGCCCCCGGCGCCCGCGTCGCGGCCGCCGTCCGGTGCGCGCCGCCCGACAACGCCCCGCTGCCGGTCGAGCGGGACACGTGCGCGCCCTGGCTGGACCGCGAGGTCGACCTGCTGCCCGACCTCGCCGTCGTGCTCGCGCTCGGCGGCTTCGCCTGGCAGTCCGCGCTCGGGCTCGCCCGGCGGCGGGGCTGGGGCGTGCCGCGCCCGGCGCCGGTGTTCGGCCACGGCGCCGAGGCGGAGCTCGACCGGCCCGGCGGGGCGCCCGTCGTGCTCCTCGGCAGCTACCACGTGAGCCAGCAGAACACCGCGACCGGCCGGCTCACCGAGCCGATGCTCGACGCCGTCGTCCAGCGCGCGCGGGACCTGGCCCGCGGCGAGGGTGGAGGCTGACCGGCGCCCGGGTCCCGGCGCGCCACGGCGAGAGGGAGGACGGCCATGGGCTGGACCGAGCGCGACATCCCCGACCTGAGCGGGCGGACGGCGCTCGTCACCGGCGCCAACAGCGGCCTCGGGCTGCACGTGTGCCGGGCCCTGGCCCAGCACGGCGCCCGCGTGCTCATGGGCGCGCGCGACCGGGCGCGCGGCGAGGCGGCGGTCGCGCGCGTGCGCGGTGCGGCGCCGCTGGCGACCGTCGAGCTCGTCGACGTCGACCTCGGCTCGCTCGCCGCGGTGCGCGCGGCGGCCGAGGACGTCCGCTCGCGCACGGACGACCGGCTCGACCTCCTCTTCGCCAACGCGGGCGTCATGGCCGTGCCGCGCCGGGAGACGAGCGACGGCTTCGAGCTGCAGCTGGGCACCAACCACCTCGGGCACTTCGCGCTGGTGGGCCAGGTGCTCCCGGCCCTGCTCGCCGCGCCGGCCGCCCGCGTCGTCAGCACGAGCAGCCAGGCCCACCGGTCCGGGCGCATGGACTTCGACGACCTCATGGGCGAGCGCTCGTACTCGCGGTTCGGCGCCTACGGGCAGAGCAAGCTGGCGAACCTGCTCTTCACGGCCGAGCTGCAGCGGCGCCTCGCCGCGTCCGGGGCGCGGGCGACCGCGGTGGCCGGCCACCCCGGGTGGTCGGCGACCAACCTGCAGGCGGGCGCCACGAGCGGCGTCCGCGTGCCGGGGGCCCGGGCCGTCATGGGCCTGGCCAACCGCCTCTTCGCGCAGAGCGACGCGGCGGGCGCCCTGCCGCTGCTGCGCGCGGGGACCGACCCGGCGGTGGACGGAGGGGACTACCTCGGCCCCGACGGCCGCGGGGAGATGCGGGGCGCGCCCGTCCGCGTCGGTCGGTCCGACCGGGCGGAGAGCGTCGCCGACGCCCAGCGGCTGTGGGCCGAGAGCGAGCGGCTCACCGGGGTCGTCTACGAGCTCCCCGTCCCGGCGTAGCGGCGCGCGACGGCGACCCGGCCGCCGCGGCGGGCGCGGCTAGGGTCGGCGCCGGGGGTCGCCCGGGGCTCGCGCCGCGGCGCGGGGACGGCCCACCGGCCCCCGTAGCCCAACGGCAGAGGCAGGCGCCTTAAAAGCGCTGCAGTGCGGGTTCGAGTCCCGCCGGGGGTGCGTGCCGGCAGCGCCCGGGTCCCGCTGGACACCGGGTGCGCCCGACCGGGCGGCTGGGCGCGGCCTGTGGAACTCCCCGGCGCCCCGCGGCGTTGCACGGGGTGAGCACGACGGCTCCGCCGTCCCGGCTCGAGCACCGCCCACCACGCACGCGGATGAGGAGTCCCATGCAGAGCAGCAACCCCGCCTTCAAGAACGACAGGGCGTTCTCGCAGGGCGGCTACGCCACCTTCGACACCGACCGCCGGGGCCGCGGCCAGGCGCCGACGTGGGGCGGCTCGGGCTCCACGCAGGACATGACGCCGCAGCAGCTGCAGGACATGTACGCGCAGCCGTCGGCGGGCGCCGCCCAGCGCGGGCGCATGACCTACGACGACGTCGTCGTCCGCACGGGCGCGCTCTTCGGCGTCCTGATCGTGGCCGCCGCGGCCACCTGGGTCCTCACGCCGGCCGGCGCGGGCCTCGGCTTCGTCTTCCCGGCGATGCTCGTGGCCGTCGGGCTCGGGATCTGGGCCAACCTCAGCAAGAAGATCCGGCCCGGCGTGATGATGGCCTACGCGGTGCTCATGGGCATCGCCCTGGGGGCCATCAGCCAGGTCTACGAGACGCTGTGGCAGGGCATCGTGCCCGCGGCGGTCCTCGGCACCCTCGGCGCCTTCGCGGCGATGCTCGTCGCGTACAAGACGAAGCTCGTGCGCGCGACGCCGAAGTTCGTCAAGTTCATGAGCATCGCGGTCATGGGCTACCTGGCCGTCGTCGTCGTGAACCTGCTCGTCGCCGTCTTCACCGGTTCGAGCATCTACACGAGCCCGCTCGGCTGGCTCTTCAGCCTCATCGGCGTCGGCCTGGCGTCCTTCATGCTCATCCTCGACTTCGACTTCATCGAGCAGGGCGTCAAGAACGGCCTCCCGCAGCAGTTCGCGTGGAAGGCGGCCTTCGGCCTCGTGACGACGCTCGTCTGGCTGTACGTCGAGATGCTGCGCCTGCTCGCCATCCTCCGCGGTAGCGAGTGACGCGCTCCGCGTGAGCACCGGCGACACCCCCGTCGAGGAGGCGCGGCGCGAGCTGCGCCGATGCCTCGACCGGATCGCCGCCCTCGGGCCCG
This sequence comes from uncultured Pseudokineococcus sp., assembly GCF_947499845.1. GTDB lineage: Bacteria > Actinomycetota > Actinomycetes > Actinomycetales > Quadrisphaeraceae > Pseudokineococcus. The sequence continues at coordinate 40,668 of NZ_CANMPM010000002.1, read as the reverse complement.
GCCGCCTCGTGCGGCCGGGCCCCGGTGCGTCTGAGGGCGGTGCGGCTGCGCCCGGTACGTCTGCGGTCGCTGGGCCCGTGGGCGCCGAGGCGGTCGGCTCCGGCGCGGCCGCCCGGCCCGTCGACGTCGTCCGCCCCGTGCTGCAGCACCTCGCCGACGCCAGCGCCGACCTTGAGGGCGAGCCCCGGCGCGCCGTGCCCGAGCTCGGGGCCCACGCCCTGGGCGACCAGCTCGCCGTCCTCGCGGGCGACGTCCTCGCCGCGGCGGACGCGCGCGGTGGCGACGCCGCCGTCGTCGACCTGCACGACCGCCTCGTCGCCCTGCGCCGCGCCCTCTGACGCCCGCGGCGCGCTCTCGGGCGTGAAGGAGGCGTCACCTCCGCGGAGACGGGGCCTTCAGCGGTGAAGGAGGCGTCACCTTCGCCGAGACGGGCTCCTCGGGGATGAAGGAGGCGTCACCTCCGCGGAGACGGGGCCCTCAGCGGTCGGCGCGACGGCGCAGCCGCGCCCAGGCGCCGAGCGGGCCGCGGGCGGCCCCGTCGCGGTGCGCGCCCTCGACCTCGGTGCCGGGCGACTCCGCGGCGGCCGCCGCGGCCTCGGCGACGGGGACGACGCGCTCCTCCCGCCCCGCCGACGGCGGCTCGGGCCACAGCCCCAGCGAGGCGCAGACCGCGGGCAGGAGCACCGCCGCCGCGCGCGCGTAGCCCGCGGGGGAGGGGTGGAAGCGGTCGGCGCTGAACATCTCCGCCGGAGCCGCGGAGAACTCGGGCCCGAGCAGGTCTCCCAGCGAGACGGACCGGCCGCCCGCCTCGACGACGGCGACGGTCTGGGCCGCGGCGAGGTCGCGGGCCCACCGGCGGGCGATGGCTCGCAAGGGCTGGGCCACGGGCTCGACGACGCCCAGGTCTGGGCAGGTGCCGACGACGACCTCGGCGCCCGCCGCCCGCAGTCGCGCGACGGCGCGGGACAGGTGGCGGGCGGCGTCGGCCGGCCGGACGCGGTGCGTGACGTCGTTCGCGCCGACCATGACGAGCACGACGTCCGGCGCGGGCACCTCGTCGAGCAGCCGGCCGGCCTGCGCGTCGAGGTCGGCGGAGCCGGCGCCGACGACGGCGCGGTTGAGGAGCCGCACGCGCCGCCCGGACACGGCGGCGAGGCCCGTCGCGACGATGGCGCCCGGGGTCTGCGCGGGCGTCTGCGCGCCGAGGCCGTCCGCGCTCGAGTCGCCGAGGACGCCGAGGACGAGGACCCGCCCGGGGCCCGCGCCGTAGACGCCGTCGGCGTCGGGCCCCTCGGAGCCGAAGGGCCGCCCGACCCAGCGCCGCGCCAGCCGCGCCTCGACGAGGACGACGCCCACCGCGGCGCCGCCGAGGGCGACGAGCCCGGCCGCGTACGCCGCGGTGACCGCGCCGACCCGCCGCGCCGTGCTGCCGCCGTCCGCCATGCGTCGCCCTCCGAGCTCGTCCGTGCCGTCGTCCGCGAGGCTATGATGTGGCGCCGGGCGGGGAGGCGCGCTCGGCGGGGGCGTCGGGGAACGAGCGGTCGCCGAAGAGGACGGCCCGGGCGGCGGCCCGGCCGGGCGGCGTCCGCAGCAGCGGGAAGCCGGCGCGCACGAGGGCGGGGGAGCGGACCTGCGCGAGCCCGTGGCGCAGGAGCATCCGCCCGCGGAAGGCGCGCCGCAGCGCCGCCCCGTCGTAGCGGTGCAGGGCCTGCGGCCCCTCGCCGCGGAGGGCCGCGTCGAGGACGTCGACCGCCTGCGCCGCCTGGCGCAGGCACGGGTCCAGGCCCCCGGCGGTCAGCGGGGAGACGGCGCCCGCGGCGTCGCCGACGAGCAGGCCGTCCGGGCCCGCGATGCGCCGCAGGAGGCCGCCCACCGGGATGGGCCCACCCCGACGCTCGACCGCCCCCGGCGCCTCGTCGACCCGCGCCTCCCCGGCCCACGTGTCCTCGGTCCACACGCCCGCGTCCGCGCCGAGCAGGGCGGGCAGCGAGCGCTTGAAGCGCTCGAGGCTGCGGCGCATCCCCCCGGGGAAGCGGTCGGCGTACCCGGCGACGCCCACGTGCGCGTGGTGGCCGTCGTCGACGACCCACGCCAGGTAGCCCGGCGCCACCGAGGGGTCGACGACGCAGTGGAACGTCGGCGGCAGCCCGCGGTCGGGGACGGCGCGGACCTCCTCGGCCCCGACGAGCAGGTGCCGGTTGCGGTCCAGCCCGAGGTCGCGCGCGACGGCGGAGCGGGCGCCGTCGGCGCCCACGAGGAAGCGCGCGCGGACGGCGCGCCGCCCCTCGCGGCCCTCGAGGACGCAGGCGCCCCCGTCACGGCCCGCGTAGCGCGCGCCGAGCTCGAGGCGCACGCCCGCCGCGACCGCCGCCCGGGCCGAGGCCCGGTAGAGCGGGCCCATGTCGCCGACGCGGTACTCGTCGCGGTCGCTGACGAGGTCGAGCGGGCGCCCCGGGCCGGGCGGGTGGAGGACGACGCGGCGGATCGCCGGACCGAGGTGCTCGGGCGGCAGCGGGAAGTCGTCGAGCGTGCGCCGCACGAAGATGCCGGTGGTGCGCACGACGCCGTCGAGGGCCGGGCGCCGGTCGGCGAGGACGACGTCGTGACCGCGCCGCGCCAGGCCCGTCGCGGTGGCGAGGCCCGCGAGCCCGGCGCCGACGACGAGGACGTCGGCCCGTTCGTCGGGGGACGCCGCGCTCACGCGGCGCCTCCGCGGGCGGGCGCGGCCGCCGGGAGGTCGACGTCGAGCCGGCACCCCCTGGGCGCGTCGGCGACCGTGAGCCGGCCGCCGTGGAGCTCGACGGCCCAGCGGGCGATGGCGAGCCCGAGGCCGGTGCCCCCGTCGCGGGCGCTCGCCGAGCTGCCCCGCGCGAAGCGCTCGAGGACCCGCTCGCGCTCGGACGGCGGGATGCCGGGGCCCTGGTCGAGGACGGACAGGCGGGCCCCGCCGTCGCGGACCGCCGCGGTCACGGTGACGACCCCGCCGGGCGGGCTGTGCCGCGCGGCGTTGTCGAGGAGGTTGGCGACGACCTGGTGCAGGCGCGCCGGGTCGGCCAGCACTTGCGCGTCGGCCGGCTCGACGCGCACCTCGTAGGTGACGTCGCGCCCGGCGAGGCGCGCGCCGTCGACGGCGGCGCCGACGAGGTCGGCGAGGCGCACGGGCTCGCGGTGCAGCGGCACCGCCCCGGCGTCCACGCGGGAGAGGTCGAGCAGCTCGTCGACGAGGTCGCCCAGCCGCTCGACCTGGGCGAGGGCCGGGCGCAGGGCGTCCGGGCCGGCCGGCGCCACGCCGTCGACGGCGTTCTCGAGCACGGCCCGCAGCGCGGCGACGGGCGTCCTCAGCTCGTGGCTGACGTTGGCGACGAGCTCGCGCCGCTCGGCGTCCACCTGCTCGAGCTGGCGCGCCATGTGGGTGAAGGCGCGGGCCGCCTCGCCGACCTCGTCGCGGCTCGTGGCGGTCACGCGCCGGGCGTGGTCGCCCCGGGCCATCGCCCGGGCCGCGGCCGTGAGCTCCCGCAGCGGCGAGGTCATCCCGTGGGCGAGGACCTGGGTCACGCCCAGCGCGAGGAGGACGGCGACCGGGAGGGCGTAGCGAGGCCACCACTCCAGGACGGCGAGGCCGACCCACGTCGCGAACGACGCGGCGGCGCAGGAGGCCGCGACGAGGACGCCGAGCTTGACCTTGATCGACGTCAGCCGGTCCAGCGGGCGCAGGTCGAGCGGGCGGTGCGGTCCGGAGCGCCGGTCCCGGGGGCGCCGGTCGACGGGGTGGTGGTCGACGGGGCGCACGTCAGGCACGCGGCACCTCCAGGGCGTAGCCGACGCCGTGGACGGTCCGGACGACGTCCGCGCCGAGCTTGCGCCGCAGCGTCTTGACCTGGCTGTCGACGGCGCGGGTGCCGGACGCGTCCGCCCAGTCCCACACCGAGGCCATCAGCTGCTCGCGGGTGAGCACCCGGCCGGGCTGCTCGCCGAGGTGGACGAGGAGGTCGAACTCCGTGGGCGTGAGGTGCACCTCGCGGCCGTCCCGGGCGACGCGGCGGGCCGCGCGGTCGACGACGAGCGCGCCGAGGCGCAGGACGTCGTCCCGGTCGGGAGCGGGCGCGTCCCCCGCCGCCAGCTCGCGGGCCCGCTCGACGCGGCGCAGCAGCGCCCGCACGCGGGCCACGAGCTCGCGCATGCCGAAGGGCTTGGCCAGGTAGTCGTCGGCGCCCACCCCGAGGCCGATGACGCGGTCGGCCTCGTCGGCCCGGGCGGTGAGCATGAGGACGGGCACCGGCCGCCGGGCCTGCAGCCGCCGGCACACCTCGAGCCCGTCGAGGCCCGGCAGCATGAGGTCGAGCACGACGAGGTCCGGTGGCTGCGCGGCCGCGGCCCCGAGCGCCGACGGCCCGTCGCCCACCACCCGCGCGGCCATCCCCTCGGCCACGAGCCGGGCCCGCACGGCCTCGGCGAGCACCGGCTCGTCCTCGACGACGAGGACGTCGGCGGCCCGCGCCGGGGCGCCGCCGCCGGCCGTCGGGGCGGGGGCGTGCGGGGCGTCGTCGGGCGCTCGCGGGGCCCGCGGCCGGCTCTCCTCTGGGGGCACCGATCGAACGTAGCCCGGTGACCGCGGCGGGTCCGTGGCCGAGATGTGGCGGTCCTGCGGCGGTCCCGCCGTCGGTCGGCTCGCTCGTCGGGGCCCTCGCCGACGTCCTCCCCGGGGTCCTCGCCGTGCGCCGGCGGCGCCTGCGCGCCGCCCGCGAGGACACCCGGGTGCGGACGGGGTGCGAGGATCGGGCGGTGCGCTACGCCGAGACGATCGTCGACCTCGTGGGCGGCACGCCGCTCGTCCGCCTCAACGCCGTCACGGAGGGGATCTCGGCGACCGTGCTCGCCAAGGTGGAGTACCTCAACCCCGGCGGGTCGGTGAAGGACCGCATCGCCGTGCGGATGGTCGACGCCGCCGAGGCGTCGGGGGAGCTGCAGCCGGGCGGCACCATCGTCGAGCCGACCTCCGGAAACACCGGCGTGGGGCTCGCGCTCGTGGCGCAGCAGCGCGGGTACTCCTGCGTCTTCGTGTGCCCCGACAAGGTCGGCGAGGAGAAGCGGGCGGTGCTGCGGGCCTACGGCGCCGAGGTCGTCGTCTGCCCCACGGCCGTCGAGCCCGACCACCCCGAGTCCTACTACTCGGTGAGCGACCGGCTGGCGCGCGAGCTGCCCGGCGGATGGAAGCCCGACCAGTACTCCAACCCCAACGGCCCGCGCAGCCACTACGAGACCACCGGGCCCGAGATCTGGTCCGACACCGACGGGCGCCTCACCCACTTCGTCGCCGGCGTCGGCACGGGCGGCACCATCACGGGCACCGGCCGGTACCTCAAGGATGTCTCGGCCGACCGCGACGGCGGCCCCGTGGCGGTCGTCGGCGTCGACCCCGTCGGCTCGGTGTACTCCGGCGGCAGCGGTCGGCCCTACCTCGTCGAGGGCGTGGGCGAGGACATGTGGCCGCGCGCCTACGACCCGAGCGTGCCCGACCGCATCGTCGCCGTCTCCGACGCCGAGGCCTTCGCCATGACCCGGCGCCTGGCCCGCGAGGAGGGCCTGCTCGTCGGCGGCTCCTGCGGCATGGCCGTCGTCGGCGCCCTCGAGGTGGCGCGCGAGCTCGGCCCGGACGACGTCGTCGTCGTCCTCCTGCCCGACTCCGGCCGCGGCTACCTCGCGAAGATCTTCGACGACCGGTGGATGCGGAGCTACGGCTTCTCGACCGACGACACGGGCTCCGCGACGTCGCCGTCCGCCGGCACGACGACGGTCGCCGACGTGCTGCGCGCCAAGTCCGGCGACCTCCCGGCCCTCGTGCACACCCACCCCGCCGAGACCGTCCGCGACGCCGTGGGGATCCTCCACGAGTACGGCGTCTCGCAGATGCCGGTCGTCACCTCCGAGCCGCCGGTCGTCATCGGGGAGGTCGTCGGCGCGGTGAGCGAGCGCGACCTGCTCGACGCCGTCTTCTCCGGCGCGGCGCAGCTGACCGACCCCGTGTCGGCGCACATGTCCCCGGCGCTGCCGCGCATCGGCGGCACGGAGCCGGCCTCGGCGGCGCGGGCGGCGCTCCAGGAGTCCGACGCGCTGCTCGTCGTCGTCGACGGCAGCCCGGCCGGCGTCGTCACGCGCGCGGACCTGCTGGCGCACGTCGCGGGCTGACGCGCGCCCGTCCCCGGTGCTCGCCGTGCCGGGCGGTGGGGGCGGTCGTAGCGTCGTCGCATGACGAGCTCGACGGACCCCAGCTACGCCCCCGACCCGATCCAGCCCGAGGTGCCCGCGGTCAAGGACCGCCAGGAGCACGGCAAGGAGCCCGACCTCGCCGAGGAGGTGCTCGACCACCGCGCCGAGCGCGAGCAGGAGCTCGTCCGCGAGGACGCCGGGCAGGGCGACCACGGTCCGCAGAGCTTCGACCGCGACGCGGTGCCGAACGCCGAGGAGTGACGCCGGGCCGCAGGCCCGTCGTCAGCGCCTGTCTCGCCCCTGGGGGCGATGTGTGGCCATGTCGCCCCCAGAGCCACGTCCCGCGGGGCGACATGGCCACACGTCGTCCTCGGCGACGGCGGACGGGGCGACATGGCCACACGTCGCCCCGAGCGAGGCCCTGCGAGGGCGACATGGCCACACGTCGCCGTCAGGGGGCGGGCGTCCGGACACGACGGAGCCCCGGTGACCAGCTGGTCACCGGGGCTCCGTCACGTCACGGACCGCGTCAGCGGGCGGCCTCCGCGGGGGCCGCGCCGTCGGCGGGAAGGATGCCCGCCGGGCAGCTGACGCCCGTGCCGGCGAGGCCGCAGTAGCCGTTCGGCACCTTGTGCAGGTACTGCTGGTGGTAGTCCTCGGCGTGGAAGAACGGACCCGCCTCGGACGCCGGGCGCAGCTCGGTGGTGACGGGGCCGAGGCGGAAGCGCTCGAGCTCGGCGGCGAAGGCGTCGCGCGAGGCGCGGACGACCTCGCCCTGCTCCTCCGTCGTCCAGTACACGGCCGAGCGGTACTGGGTGCCGACGTCGTTGCCCTGGCGGGCGCCCTGGGTGGGGTCGTGCTCCTCCCAGAACGTGCGCAGCAGCGTCTCGGCGTCCGTGACGGCCGGGTCGTAGGCGACCATCACCGTCTCGGTGTGACCGGTCCGCGCGGTGCAGGTCTCCTCGTACGTCGGGTGGGGCGTGAAGCCGCCCATGTACCCGACGGCGGTGGTGACGACGCCGTCCATGCCCCAGAAGAGGCGCTCGGCGCCCCAGAAGCAGCCCATCGCCACGTACAGCCGCTGGGTGCCCTCCGGCCACGGACCCTCCAGCGGGGTCCCGAGCACCGCGTGCGTGGTGGGCACGTGGTACGGGCGGTGCTCGCGGCCCGGCAGGGCCTGGTCGCGCTCGACCATCGTCGTCTTCGTGCGGGTCCCGAACAGGGCCACGGGTCCTCCTCGCGGGTCGTCGGTCGGGTGGGGCTCGCACCCCTCCCGGTCTGCCCCGCACAACGCCGCCAGCGCCCTCGTCCTTCCCCCGCCCGCCCCGGACGCCCCCGCCCCGACGGCCAGGACGTCGGGCAGGAGGCCGCTCAGCCCATGAGCGCGCCGGTCCGCGTCGTCGTCGGGGCGCCCCAGGCGCGCTCGGCGTCCGCGACGGCGCGCGCCAGCCGGTCGACGGCGTCGAGCAGCACCGGCACCGGCTGGGTGAAGGGCAGCCGCAGGTGGTCGTCGAAGGCGTGGCCCGTGCCGAAGCGCGAGCCCGTGGCGAGGAAGAGCCCGTGCCGCTCGGCGGCGTCGGTGACGGCGGACGACGACGTCCCGCGCGGCAGCCGGCACCACAGCGACAGCCCGCCCGCGGGGAGGGGCACGTCCCACGCCGGGAACCGGTCGCGCAGGGCCCCGACGAGGGCGTCGCGCTGCTCCCGCAGGCGGGCGCGCCGCTCGACGAGCCCGGCGTCCAGCCCGTCGAGGAGCACGCACGCCGCCAGCTGGTCGACCACGGGCAGGGCGCCGTGGTCGCGCGACGCGCTCGCCGCCACCCGGGCGAGGACGGACGGCTCGCCGCGCAGCCATCCCACCCGCAGGCCCGCCCACACGGACTTGCTCAGCGAGCCGGCCGTGAGCACCGCGCCCGGCCGGGCGGACGCGGCCAGCGGCGGCCGGGACGACGGGTCGTCGTCCGGCTCGAGGGCCAGGTCGGCGAGCGTCTCGTCCGCGAGCACGACGACGCCGCGCTGCTCCATCGACGCCACCACGCGCTGCCGCTCCTCGGGGGTGAGGACGGCGCCCGTGGGGTTGGCGAAGTCGGGCACGAGGTAGGCCATCGCCGGCGCCGTCTCGCGCGCCGCGCGGTGCAGCGCCGCGGGGAAGCCGCCCGCGCCGTCGGGCGCCCGCGGGTCGCGCGGCACCGGGACGGCGACGGCGCCCAGCTCGCCGAGGAGGTCGAGGGCGTTGGGCCACGTCGGGTGCTCGACGAGGACGCGGGCCCCGGGGGCCCCGCCCCGACCCGCGGAGAGAGGAGGTCCGGCGACGGCGCGCAGCGCGCCCGAGATGGCGGCGCTGGCCCCGGTGGTGACGAGCACCTGCTCGGCCGTCGTCGGCAGGCCGCGGGCGGTCATCCGCTCGGCGACGCGCGCCCGCAGGTCGGCGAGGCCACCGGCCACGTACCCGTGGCCGGGGAGCATGCGGGGCAGCGCCTCGAGCGCCGCCGCGTAGGCGTCGGCCACCTCGGGCGGCCCGGCGGGGGAGGCGTACGTGAGGTCCACGGTGCCGTCGCGGGGGCTGCCGGGGACGAAGGCGGCGACGACGCCGCTGCGGTCGGGGACGCTCGTCCACGTGCCCGCCCCGCGCCGCGAGGCGGCCCAGCCGCTCTCGCGCAGCCGCGCGTAGGCGGAGGTGACGGTGACCCGGCTGACGCCGAGGGCCGCGGCCAGCTCGCGCTCCGCGGGCAGCCGCCCCCCGACCGGCAGGCGCCCGTCCGCGACGAGGCCGCGCAGGGCGACGGCCAGGGTCGCCGCGACCGGGGGGTGCAGCGTCGCGCGACCGACGAGCGCGGCCAGCCGCTCGGCCGAGCGGCGCGCCGCCGGGACGTCGTGGGGCGCCGCGCCGCTGCTCGCGCTCATCGGGCCAGCGTCGCACGACCGAACCCCCCGGTGGCCCGCGGTGAGCAGGCCACCTCGCGGACGCGGCCAGGGCGCGGGGGTGCCGCGGCCTCCCTCCGACGGTGTCTCGAGGGCGAGTCGTCACCTGTTCGCCCTGCACCGGGGCTGCGGGGGGCGAGTCGTCGCCTGTTCGCCCTGCAGGCGGTGCGGGGAGGGCGAGTCGTCGTTCGTCCGCCCTCGGGAGGGAGGGCGTCAGGGCGAGTCGTCGCCGGTTCGCCGTGGGACGGGGGCGGTGCGCTCCTCGCGAGGGCCGCGAGGGCGGTGCGCCGGCTCAGGAGCAGGCCACCCTCGCCGGATTGGCCTGCCCTGCGCCAGCCACTCGAGGAGCACCATGGGCGCATGGCCCTCGTCGTCCTCACCGCCCTGCTCGCCGTCCTCCTCGTCGCCGCCGTCGTCGGCCTCGTCCGCGACCTGCGCGCCGACGGCTACGGCTCCGCCCACACCTCCGGCGAGGGGCTGCACTGGCAGCACCGCGCCCGCGGCGACCGCGCGTTCGCCGGGCCGGGCCCGCGCTGAGCCCGCGCCGAGCCCCCCGATGAGCCCCCGCACCGGTCGGGCGGCCCGACGCGCGACCGGTCGCCGCGGCGTCCCGGCCTCTGCTGCGGCCACCACCCCTGCTGCGGCCCCGGCCTGGTCGTTGCCGCACCGGCTGGTGCGCCTCGTCGTCGGCCAGCTCCTCTTCGGGCTGGCGCTCGCGATGCTCCTGCGGGCCGGCTGGGGCGGGGCGCCGTGGGACGTGCTGCACCAGGGCGTCGCCCTGCGCACCGGCTGGGCCTTCGGCCTCGTCGTGCTCCTCGCGGGCGCCGTCGTCCTCCTCCTCTGGGTGCCGCTGCGCGTGCGCCCAGGCGTGGGCACGGTCGGCAACGTCGTCCTCGTGGCCCTGGCGATCGAGGTGGGCCTGGCCGTGCTGCCCCCGGCGGGGTCGTGGCCGGTCGCCGTCGTCCTCGTCGTCGTCGGGGTCGTCCTCAACGGCGCCGCGACGGCGCTCTACGTCGGCGTCGCCCTCGGCCCCGGCCCCCGCGACGGGCTCATGACCGGGCTCGCGGCGCGCACCGGGCTCCCGGTCGGCCTCGTCCGCGGGGCGCTCGAGGTGGCGGTCGTGGCCGTCGGCTGGGCCCTCGGCGGCACGGTCGGCGTCGGCACCCTCGCCTACGCCCTGGGCATCGGCCCCGTCGTCGGGCTCCTCCTTCCGCGGCTGTCCATGCCCGGGGCCGGTGCGGCTGTCGGACGGCGGACCCCCGCGACGACGGCGCCCGCGCCCGGGAGCACCGGCGGGTAGCGTCCCCGTCGTGAGCCAGGTCCCCGACGACGCGCACCAGCCGGACGACGAGACCGCGGAGCCGGGCCACGCCCCGCCCGCGGCCGGCCCCCAGGACTGGTCGGCGTCGGGCTTCGCCACCCGCGCCATCCACGCGGGGTCGGAGCCCGACCCGCGGACGGGCGCGGTCGTCCCCGCCGTCCACGTGGCGACGACGTACGCCCAGGACGGCGTCGGCGGCCTGCGCGCCGGCTACGAGTACTCGCGGTCGGCCAACCCGACCCGCGACGCGCTGCAGGAGTGCCTCGCGGCGCTCGAGGGCGGCACGGCGGGCTTCGCCTTCGCCTCGGGCCTGGCCGCCGAGGACGCGCTCCTGCGGGCCGTGCTCGAGCCCGGCGACCACGTCGTCATCCCCGACGACGCCTACGGCGGCACCTTCCGCCTCTTCGCGAAGGTGGCGGCCCGGTGGGGCGTCGAGCACACCGCGGCCGACCTGTCCGACCCGGCGGCCGTCGCCGCGGCCATGACCGACCGCACGCGCCTCGTCTGGTGCGAGACGCCGACCAACCCCCTCCTCGGCGTCGCCGACGTCGCCGCGCTGGCCCGCACGGCGCACGAGCGCGGGGCCCTGCTCGCCGTCGACAGCACCTTCGCGACGCCGTACCTGCAGCAGCCGCTGTCCCTCGGCGCCGACGTCGTCGTCCACTCGACGACGAAGTACTGCGGCGGGCACTCCGACGTCGTGGGCGGCGCGCTCGTCGTCGGGGAGGCGACGGCGCGCGGCGGGGAGCCGCTGGCCGAGCTGCTCGCCTTCCACCAGAACGCCATGGGCGCCGTCGCCGGCCCCTTCGACGCGTGGCTCGTGCTGCGCGGCCTCAAGACCCTCGCCGTGCGCATGGAGCGCCACTGCGACAGCGCCGAGCGCGTGGCCGCCCACCTGCGCGAGCACCCCGCCGTCCGCGAGGTGCTCTACCCGGGGCTGGCCGACCACCCGGGCCACGACGTCGCCGCCCGCCAGATGCGGCGCTTCGGCGGCATGGTCTCCGTGCGGCTCGCCGACGAGGCGGCCGCGGTCGCGATGTGCGGGCGCACGCGCGTCTTCACGCTCGCCGAGTCGCTCGGCGGCGTCGAGTCCCTGGTCGAGCACCCCGCCCGCATGACCCACGCCAGCGCCGCCGGCTCCCCGCTCGAGGTGCCCGCCGACCTCGTGCGCCTCTCGGTGGGCCTGGAGGAGGTCGAGGACCTGCTCGCCGACCTCGACCGGGCGCTCGAGGGCGCCGCCCCGGCGCCGCGGTGAGCCCCCGGACGAGCCCCGGGACGAGCACGGGACCGGGCGGTCGGGCCGAGCAGCTGCCCGCCGTCACCCTCGACGACGTCCGGGCCGCGGACGCCCTGCTCGACGGCGTCGTCCGGCGCACGCCGCTCGAGCCGAGCGCCGCGCTGTCGGAGCTGGTGGGCGGCCCGGTGCTGCTCAAGTGCGAGAACCTCCAGCACGCGGGCTCGTTCAAGATCCGCGGTGCCTACACGCGGATGTCGCGCCTGTCGGAGGCCGAGCGGGAGCGCGGGGTCGTCGCCGCGAGCGCCGGCAACCACGCCCAGGGCGTGGCGCTGGCGGCGCGGCTGCTCGGCATCCGCTCGACGATCTGGATGCCCGTCGGCGCGCCCATCCCCAAGGTCGAGGCCACCCGCCGGTACGGCGCCGAGGTGCACCAGGCGGGCACGACGGTCGACGAGGCCCTCGTGCACGCCCTGGCGCACGAGCGGGAGACCGGGGCGGTGCTCATCCACCCCTTCGACCACGCCGACATCGTCGCCGGGCAGGGGACGGTGGGCCTCGAGCTGCTCGAGCAGGCGCCCGACGTCCGCACGGTCGTCGTCTGCACGGGCGGAGGCGGGCTCGTCGCGGGCATCGCGACGGCGGTGAAGGCGATCGCGCCGCACGTGCGGGTCGTCGCGGCGCAGGCGGAGGGCGCGGCAGCCTGGCCCGCCTCGCTCGACGCCGGCGAGCCGCGGGCGCTCGCCCGGATGGCGACGATGGCGGACGGCATCGCCGTCGGCCGGCCCGGAGACGTCCCCTTCGGGCTCGTGCGCGAGCTCGTCGACGACGTCGTCACGGTCGCCGAGGAGTCGCTCTCGCGGGCGCTGCTGATGCTCCTCGAGCGCAGCAAGCTCGTCGTCGAGCCCGCCGGCGCGGCGGCGGCGGCCGCGCTCCTCGAGGCGCCGGAGGCCTTCGAGCCGCCCGTCGCCGTCGTGCTCTCGGGCGGCAACATCGACCCGCTGCTGCTCATGCGCGTCATCCGCCACGGCATGGCGGCCGCGGGGCGCTACCTCGGGTGCCGGGTGCGGGTGCCGGACCGCCCCGGCGCGCTGTCCGGCGTGCTCGCGGTCCTCGCCGAGGCGGACGCCAACGTCCTCGAGGTCTTCCACACCCGCACGACGGCGGCCCTCGCCGTCGACGAGGTCGAGATCGGCCTGCAGCTCGAGACCAAGGGGCACGACCACGCGACCGCGGTTCTGGCCGCGCTCGCCGCCTCCGGGGTGCGGCCCGTCGCCTGACCGCCACCCGCGCCGTCCCGTCGCCTGACCGCCACCGCGCCGTCCCGTCGCCGGGCGCCGACCGATGAGTCCAGCGGCTGCGCGCGGTCGGAGGACGTGCAGCGGTCGAGCGACCGCCGCACGGGAGGAGGCGGACGTGCACGAGGACGACCTGGCGGGGACGGCGCGGTGCGGACGGGCCGGTCCCCGGCCGCAGCGGGTGTCGGACCTCCTGGCTACGGTCCGCCCATGACCACATCGGCGACCACGCCCGAGCCCGCGGCGCGCTCGCGCACCGGGGCGACGGGCGGCACCCGCGGCAGCACGCAGGACCACCCCGTCGTCGCCGAGGGCCTCGTCAAGCGGTACGGCAGCGTCACGGCCCTCGACGGGCTCAGCCTCTCCGTGCCGCGCGGGAGCGTCCTCGGCGTGCTCGGGCCCAACGGCGCGGGCAAGACGACGGCCGTGCGCGTGCTCACGACGCTGCTGCGCCCCGACGAGGGCCGGGCGAGCGTCGCGGGCGTCGACGTCCTGGCCGACCCGGCCGGCGTGCGGCGGCGCATCGGCGTCTCGGGCCAGTACGCCGCCGTCGACGAGCAGCTCACCGGCACCGAGAACCTGCAGATGGTGGGCGACCTCTACCACCTCGGCCGCGGGCCGAGCCGGGCCCGCGCCCGCGAGCTGCTCGAGCGCTTCGACCTCACCGACGCCGGGTCCCGGCCGGTGAAGACCTACTCGGGCGGCATGCGCCGCCGCCTCGACCTGGCGGGCGCCCTCGTCGCCGAGCCCGAGGTGCTCTTCCTCGACGAGCCGACCACGGGCCTCGACCCCCGCAGCCGCCTCGGCATGTGGGAGGTCATCTCCGAGCTCGTGTCCGGCGGGACGACGCTGCTGCTGACGACGCAGTACCTCGAGGAGGCGGACCGGCTCGCCGACTCGATCGCCGTCATCGACCACGGCCGCGTCATCGCCGAGGGCACCGCCGACGAGCTCAAGGCGCAGGTCGGCGGCGAGCGCGTGGAGATCACGCTGGCGAGCGCCGAGGACGTCGGCGCGGCCCGCGCCGCGCTCGAGCGCGCCGGGGCGAGCGAGGTCGCCGTCGACGAGCAGACGCGCTCGTTGTCCGCGCCCGCGAGCGGCGGCACGGCCACGCTCGTCGCCGTGCTGGGCGACCTGCGCGAGAGCGGCGCCGAGGTGCTCGACGCCGGCGTGCGCCGGCCCACCCTCGATGACGTGTTCCTCACGCTGACGGGCCGGGCCGCGGAGGAGGCCGACGACGCAGGGGAGCCGGCGCCGGAGGACGGCGGCGGGAAGCGCCGACGAGGCGGTCGCCGACGAGGGGAGCACGCACGATGAGCACCACGACCACGGGGCAGCCCACGAGCGGTGCCGCGGGCACCGGTCGCCGCCTCGAGCCGCCGCCCGCGGGCGGCCTCGGCCAGGCGCTCGGCGACGGCTGGACGGTCGCCCGGCGCAACCTCATCCGCATCAAGCGGGTGCCCGACCTTCTCGTCGGGTCGATCGTCTCGCCGATCATGTTCGTGCTGCTCTTCGCCTACGTCTTCGGCGGCGCCATCGCGCTGCCCGGCGCGGGAGGCGCGCAGCCCGACCCGGCGGCCTACCGCGAGTACCTCATCGCCGGGATCTTCGCCCAGACCGTCATCTTCGGGGCCACCATCACCGGCTCGAGCATGGCCCAGGACCTCAAGTCCGGGATCATCGACCGCTTCCGGTCGCTGCCCATGGCGTCGTCCGCCGTGCTCGTGGGCCGCACCACGGCCGACGTCGTCAACAACCTGCTCACCGTCGTGATCATGACGATCACCGGTCTGGTGGTCGGGTGGCGCATCTCGACGTCGGTGGGGGAGGCGCTGCTCGGCTACGTCCTGCTGCTCTTCTTCGCGTACTGCGTCAGCTGGATCATGGCCTTCCTCGGCCTGCTCGTCCGGACGCCGGAGGTCTTCAACAACGTGACCTTCATCGTCATCTTCCCGCTGACGTTCATCGCCAACACGTTCGTGCCGCTGGAGAGCTTCCCTAGCGCTCTGCGGGCCTTCGCGGAGTGGAACCCCGTCTCCGCGGTGACGCAGGCGGTGCGCGAGCTCTTCGGCAACCTCCCCGCCGGCACCCCGGAGCCGACGGCCTGGGCGCTGCAGAACCCCGTGCTCTACACGCTCCTGTGGGGCCTGGTGCTGCTCGCGATCTTCGTGCCGCTCACCGTCCGGCAGTACCAGCGGGCGGCCGCCCGCTGACGCCCGCCCGGCACGACGACGGCCCGGCACCCCGAGGGGTGCCGGGCCGTCGTCGTGCGCGGTCCGTGCCGCGCGACCGCGCGGCGCGGGCGTCAGCCGGAGAAGGGCTTCGCGGAGACGACCTTCACGGGGATCGAGCGCCCGTTGGGGGCCGTGTACGTCGTCTCGTCGCCGGCGGACAGGCCGGAGATGGCCTCGCCGAGCGGGGAGGTGGGGCTGTAGACGTCCATGTCGGCGCCCTCGGCGACCTCGCGGGAGCCGAAGAGGAAGCGCATCTCGCGGCCCGCCACCTCGGCGACGACGACCATGCCGGGCTGGACGCGCCCGGAGTCCTGCGGCGCCTCGCCCACGCGTGCGTCGCGGAGCAGGGCGGTGAGCTGGCGGATGCGGCCCTCCTGCTTGCCCTGCTCCTCCTTGGCGGCGTGGTAGCCGCCGTTCTCCTTGAGGTCGCCCTCCTCGCGGGCGGCCTCGATGCGCTGGGCGATCTCCTGGCGGGCGGGCCCGGTGAGGTGGTCCAGCTCACCCTTGAGGCGGTCGTAGGCCTCCTGCGTGAGCCACGCGGGCTCGCGCTGGCCGTCGGCCGGCGCGGGCGCGGGCGTCTGCGTCATGTCGGTCACGGAGGACCTCCTTCGGTGCGCCGCCCGCGGTGCGCGGGCGGGGTGCGGGAGGGCGGTGCGCGGTGCGCGACGCCCTGGTCTCGACGTGGTCGTGCTCGTGGTGCGGTGCTGCTGGTGCGGTCCGGTGGCCCCGTCCCCCGGGGCCCGGCGGCCCCTGGGACCAGCGTCCCCTGCGGTGCGGTCCCCGGGGCGGCTGCTCGGTCCGGCCCCGGTGCCGGACCGGTGCCGGGAGCGGCCGTCGCGGGCGCGCTCCGCAGCACCGCGAAGGCGAGATGCTAGCCGATGGGGGCGCGGGGCCGTGCGGCGACGGGGGGCTCAGCCGTCGGCGAGCAGCTCGCAGCCCATGACCTCGGCGCTGACGGCGGGCTGCTGGGTGCGGATCTCGACCGACCGCCGGACGACGTCGCCGTCGGACGGACCGACGTCGACGGTCTGCCAGCCGACCGTCGTGAAGTCCTCGGCCAGCGCGCGCAGGTCGCACCGCGCCGTGCGGCCCGGGTCCATGGTCACCTGGAAGTCGAGCTCCACCGCCGTCGCCGTGGGGGCGGAGAAGCCGACGACCTGCGTCGAGACGCCCTCGCCCAGCAGCAGCGCGGGGCCGGCCCAGGCCGCCCACGCCAGGACGGCCGCGCCGCCGACCGCCGCGACGAGGACTCGGGCGCGGCGCCGTCGGGGCGAGGGCGCGCGCCGCCCGTAGCGCTCATCCAGGCGCGCCGTGCGCGAGCCTGCGCCACCGCTCCCCGCCGTGCTCGCCACCGCCGTCCCCGCCTCCGTCGTCGTCCCGTCGCGCGCCGCTCCTGCCCGGCTCGGCGGGGGGCTGCACCGCAGCGCCGCCCGCGTCGTCCAGAATGGCTCCTCGTCCACCCCGCGGCGCACACCCAGTGTCGCCGACGGCGACGACGAGGAGGAGCCCAGGTGTCAGAGAACGGCGTGGCCACCCGCGAGGGCGGGCCCGAGGCGCACGCGCGGCAGGCGCCGCGACCCGCCGACGTGGAGCTGGGGGACGCCGCGACGGCGGCCCTGCGGGCGGACGGCGGGCCCCTGCGCCTCATGGCCGTGCACGCCCACCCCGACGACGAGTCGAGCAAGGGCGCGGCCACCTCGGCGAAGTACGTGGCCGAGGGCGTCGAGGTCATGGTCGTCAGCTGCACCGGTGGCGAGCGCGGCGACATCCTCAACCCCAACCTCGCCGGCGACCCGCACGTGCTGCGCGACATGGCCGAGGTGCGCCGCCACGAGATGGCGGCCGCGGCCCAGGCCCTCGGCGTGCGCCACCGCTGGCTCGGCTTCGTCGACTCCGGCCTGCCCGAGGGCGACCCGCTGCCGCCGCTGCCCCCGGGGTGCTTCGGCCTGGAGGACGTCGAGACGGCCGCCGCCGCCCTCGTGCGCGTCGTCCGCGAGTTCCGCCCGCACGTCATGACGACGTACGACGAGAACGGCGGCTACCCGCACCCCGACCACGTCATGTGCCACAAGGTCTCCGTCGCCGCCTTCGAGGGCGCCGCCGACCTCGAGCGCTTCCCCGGCGGCGAGCCGTGGCAGCCGCTCAAGCTGTACTACAACGGCGGTTTCAGCCGGGAGCGCATCGAGGTCTTCCACCGGGCGATCGTCGAGTCCGGCGGGGAGTCGCCCTTCGCCGAGTGGCTCGAGCAGCGCTCCGACCGCCCCGAGCGGCGCATCGACGCCCGCATCCGCTGCGCCGAGCACTTCGAGGCGCGCGACCGCGCGCTGCTGGCCCACGCCACGCAGATCGACCCGGGCGGCTTCTTCTTCCGCGTGCCCCGCCAGCAGCAGGCGGAGCTGTGGCCCACCGAGGAGTTCGAGCTCGCCCGCAGCGCCGTCGGCACGGCCACGCCGGAGGACGACCTGTTCGCGGGCGTGCGCGACGTCGTCGGCGGGACGGCGCCCGCGCCGGGGTCCGCCGCGTGAGCTGGGCCGCGACCTGGCTCGTGGCGGGGGCCGCGACGCCGGTCGGGGCCCTGCTCGTCGCCCCGGTCGTGGGCCTCGGGGGCTCACCGCCCACCCCCGCGCCCGGTGAGGGCCCGGCGCCGTCCTCGGTGGGCCCCGGCACCGAGGGCTTCATCTGGACCTTCCTCGTGGTCCTCGCCGTGGTCCTCCTCCTCGTCAACATGGTGAGCCGTCTGCGCCGCATGGAGCACCGCCGTCGCCAGGACGAGGCCGCCGAGGACGAGCGCCGGCGCGGCGGCGGGGACGACGGCCCGGCGCCCGGGGGGGCCGACCGTCGCGACCCCGACCGCCCCGACCCCGACCGCCCAGACCCCGGCCGCCCCGGCGGGGGCGCGCCGTGAGCGGCGCCGGCTCCTCGGCGCCGGAGCCCGGCGCCTCGGGGGAGGCGTCGAGCGGGGGTGCGCCGCGCGAGGCGCTGCCCGTCGGCGCGCCCGCGCCGGGCACCTCCGACTCGCCGGCGGCGCCCCCGGCGGGCCGCCCAGCGCCGGTGCGGCCGGCCTCGCGCGCGGGGCTGCGCACCCGCGCCGCCCGCGCGGCGGGGGCCGCGGCGGGGGCGGCGTCGCGACTGCTGGGCCGCGGCGCCGGTGAGGTCGTCGCCGGTCGCGTCGTGCTCCGCCTCGCCCCGCGCGCCGTGCACGAGCTGGCCGGGGAGCGCGTGGCCGCCGTCGTCTCGGCGACCAACGGCAAGACGACGACCACCCGCCTGCTGACGGCGGCCCTCGCCGCAGGGGACGGCGCGCCCCGCGCGGTCGTCAGCAACGGCGGCGGCGCCAACATGCGCGCAGGCATCGTCACGGCCCTGACGAGCGGGCCGGGCGACGCCGTCCTCGAGGTCGACGAGATGCACCTCGCCGGGCTCCTGCCCGAGCTGGCGCCCCGCGTCGTCCTCCTCATGAACCTCTCCCGCGACCAGCTCGACCGCACCGCCGAGACGCGGCAGCTCGCCGCGGGGTGGCGCACGGCGCTCGCGGGGCTCGGCGCGGCCGGCGGCCGCGGCGTCGTCGTGGCGAACGCCGACGACCCCCTCGTCGTCTGGGCGGCGTCGTCGGCCCCCCGCGTCGTGTGGGTCTCGGTCGGCGCGTCGTGGACGGCCGACGCGCGCAGCTGCCCGCGCTGCGAGCAGCTGCTCACGCTGCCGGGCGACCCCGACGACGAGCGCGAGGCCACGGCCGCCGTGGAAGCCGCCCCCGCCGGCGCGGTGCCCGGTGACGCCGCGCCCTCCGGCGGCTGGCGCTGCCGCAGCTGCGGGCTCGCCCGCCCGACGCCCTCGCTCGTCCTCGAGGGCGACGTCGCCCGCGAGGTCGGCGCCCCCGCCGGGGGCGCCCCGACGGCACAGGGCGCTGCGACTCCCGGGCCCGGCGGGCACCCCGTGCGCCTGGCCCTGCCCGGCCAGGCGAACCGGCGCAACGCCGTCATGGCGGCCGCCGCGGCGGGCGAGCTCGGCGTCGGGCTCGGCGCCGCGCTCGCGGCCATGGCCGACGTCGGTGACGTGGCGGGTCGCTACGCCTGGCTGCGCGCCGAGGGCGTGCGCTTCTGGCTCCTCCTGGCGAAGAACCCGGCCGGCTGGGTGGAGAACTTCGACGTCATGGGCACGAGCGACCGGCCCCTCGTCCTCGCCATCAACGCGCAGGGGGCCGACGGCCGCGACACCTCGTGGATCTACGACGTGCCCTTCGAGCGCCTCGCCGGCCGCCGGGTCGTCGTGGCGGGGGAGCGGGCGGCCGACCTGTCGCTGCGGCTCGTCGTCGCCGGCGTCGAGCACGAGCGGGTGCCGGGCCTGCGCGACGCGCTGCGCGCCGCCCGCGCCCTCGGGGCGCCCGGCAGCGGGCCCGAGCGGGGCGGGCCCCCGGCGGAGGAGGTCGACGTGGTCGGCAACTACACGGCGTTCCAGCAGCTGCGCGCCATCGCGGCGACGGAGGCGGCGCGGTGAGCGCCGGGCCCTCGGCGGTGCGCGTGGCCGTCCTCTACCCCGAGCTGCTCGGCACCTACGGCGACGGCGGCAACGCCGCCGTCCTCGCCGCCCGGGCCCGCGCCCGGGGCATGGACGCCGAGGTCGTCGAGGTGGTCGGCAGCGAGGGGCTGCCGCAGGCCGACGTCTACCTGCTCGGCGGCGGGGAGGACGGGCCGCAGCGGCACGTCGCCCGCCTGCTCGCGCAGGAGGACCGGATGGCGCGCGCGGTCGACGCCGGCGGCGCCGTGCTCGCCGTCTGCGCCGGGATGCAGGTCCTCGGCAGCGCCTTCCGCGACGTCGACGGCTCCGTCCCGGGGCTGTCGCTGCTGCCCTGCCGCACCGTCGAGCCGCTGCCCGCCGAGCGGCGCGCCGTCGGCGAGGTCGTCGTCGAGGCCGACCCGAGCCTGGGCCTGCCCCCGCTGCTCGGCTTCGAGAACCACGGCGGGCGCACGGCCCTCGACGACGGCGCGGTGCCCCTGGGGCGCGTGCTGCGCGGCACCGGCAACGGGGTGGGGGAGGCCTCGGTCGACGGGGTCGTCGCGGGCCGCGTCGTCGGCACCTACCTGCACGGCCCGGTGCTGGCGCTCAACCCGGCCCTCGCCGACCGGCTCCTCGAGTGGGCCGCGGGCGTCGGCCCGGGCGGGCTCCCGGAGGGCGACGAGCGCCTCGCCGCGCTCGACGAGGCCGCCGGGGCGGCCCGCGCCGTGCGGCTGCGGATGGCGGGGCTCGGCGGGTAGCCGCCGGCGCTGCGGCGGGGCACGCAGCGCGAGCGCGCCCGGGCCGGTGGCCGGGCGGACCGCGGGTGCGGCGGCGGTGTCAGACCGCCGGGACGGCGGTGGCGGCCCGGGCGTCGGTGTCCGGGCCGTCGAAGGCGAAGCGCGCCCACACGTGCTTGAGCTCGGCGTCGGTGTACCAGCCCACGCCGTCGGCCAGCCGGGCCGCGAGGTGCATGCCGAAGCCGCCCTCCCCGAGGGCCCGGGCGGCCGCGAGCTCGGGCGAGGCGCCCGCGGCGGCGTCGGTGACGTCGACGACGAGGGCGCGCGCGTCGTCCACGAGGAGGCGGACCGAGCTGGGCGGGGCGCCGTGGCGCAGGGCGTTCGTGGCCAGCTCGCTGACGACGAGCACGACGCGGTCCTGCAGGTCGCCGAGCCCGGCCGAGTCCTCCTCGCCGCGACCCAGGAGCTCCGCGTGCAGGGACCGCCGGATGCGCGCCAGGTCGTCCGAGGTGGACAGCTCCCAGGTGGTGACCTCGGCGAAGCCGCCGGGCGGGCGGGTGCTCGCCCTGAGGGCCTGTGCCACGGGGACCTCCAGCACGTCGCTCGCTCGGTCGGGGGCGGGCCGGTCGGGCCGACCCCCCGGCTGCGCACGGTAGCGCGCGTCGGGTGCCGGGGCAGACGCTACGGCCCCCGCCGCCCGGGCGCGCGACCGGACGGGCGACGCGCCGGTGCGCCTCCCGCGCGGGCGCGCCGGCGGGACGACGGGGGAGCCGGGGGGCACGTCAGGCGCCCGTGCGGGCGGGCGGTCCCAGCGGCTCGCGCAGCAGGCCCCGGAAGGTCGCCAGGTCCACGGGCGGGGACCAGAGGTAGCCCTGCGCGCTCGGGCATCCCATGCGGCGCAGGAGGTCGGCCTGGGCGGGCTCCTCGACGCCCTCGGCGACGACGCCCAGCCCCAGCGCCTCGGCCATGCCGAGGACGCCGCGGACCACCGCGAGCGCCCGGTCGTCGGTGGTCGCCCCCGCGACCAAGCTGCGGTCGACCTTCACCCCGTCGACGGGCAGCTGCACGAGCTGGGCGAGCGAGCTGAAGCCCGTGCCGAAGTCGTCGACGGACACCTCGACGCCCAGGCGGTGCAGCGCGGAGAGGTCGGCGAGGAGGCTGCCGTGCACCTCGAGCAGGTGCGTCTCGGTGAGCTCGACGACGACGAGGTGCGGCGGGAGGCCGCTGGCCTCCAGGGCGCCGGCCACCGCGTCCACGAGCCCCGCGGCGGCCAGCTGGCGCCCGCTGACGTTGACGTGCAGCTTCAGGGGCCGGTCCGTCCGCGCGACCTCCGCCAGGTCGGCGGTCGCGCGGCGCAGGACCTGCTCGCCCATGCGGACGACGACGTCGCTGCCCTCGGCGACGTCGAGCCAGTCGCCCGGCGGCAGCAGGCCCCGCACGGGGTGCCGCCAGCGCACGAGGGCCTCGCAGCCGGTGACCGCGCCGTCCGCGAGGTCGACGACCGGCTGGTAGTGGACGACGAACTGGTCGAGGACGAGCGCCTCCCGCAGCTCCGCGGTGAGGGTGACGAGGCGGTCGGCGCGGGCCTCGAGCGAGCGGTCGAAGACGGCGGTCCGCCCGCGCCCGGAGCGCTTGGCGGCGTACATCGCGGTGTCGCTGCGCCGCAGCAGCTCGCCGGCGTCGTCGCCCGCCCCGGACACGGTGAGGCCGGCGCTCGCGCCGACGGCGACGAGCCGGCCGTCGAGGAGGACGGGACGGCCGACCGCCTCGAGCAGGCGCGCCGCGACCTCCTCGGCGTGCTGGGCGCTGTCGACCTCGGGGCAGCACACGACGAACTCGTCTCCGCCGATGCGGGCGACCGTGTCGCTCGCGCGGACGGCCTCGCCGAGGCGCTGCGCCGTCACCCGCAGGACGCGGTCGCCGGCCTCGTGGCCGAGGGAGTCGTTGACGGACTTGAAGTCGTCGAGGTCGAGGAAGACGAGCGCGACGAGGGCGCCGGAGCGCCGGGCCGCGGCGAGCGCCAGCGCGACGTGGTCGCGCAGGAGCACCCGGTTCGGCAGGCCCGTGAGCTCGTCGTGGAGGGCGAGGTGGACCAGCTGCGCCTCGGCGTCCTTGCGGGCCGTGACGTCGAGGAACTGGGCGACGACGACGCGCTCGTGCGGCGCCCCCGGAGCCGGGAGGGCGACGCGGTCGCCGGCGCCCGCGAGGAGGCCGGGGGCCACCGGTGACGGGAGGGCGGACAGGTGCACCTGCGCCCAGACGAGGGAGGAGTCCGCCCGCACGTGGGCGAGCTCCCCGGTCCAGGTGTCCCGCGTCGTCGCCGTGACCTCCTCGAGCACCTGTCGCACGGTGGCGAGGTCCTCCGGCCGCAGGTGGGCGAACCAGGAGACGGCCGGCGCCGCTGCGCCGTCCGCGCCGGGGTCCTGGGCGGGGACCCCGAGGAGGCGCTGGAGGGCGGGGTTGGGGTGCAGCAGGCGCCCGGCGGCCGCGCCGCCGACGACGAGGACGCCGTTGCCGATGAGGGCGGCGTCGATGGACGCGGCGAGCGCCGCACGGGCCTGCGCGAGCGAGGCGACGGCACGGCCCCGCTCCTCCTGGCTGGTCGCGAGCAGGACGCTGACGAGGACGGTGAGGACGAGGAAGAGCTGCACGACGGCCGCCCGCGCCGTCAGCGTCGAGAGCCCGGCGAAGAAGACGCCGTCGCCGAGGACGGCCACGGCCACCGCGAGGACGTCGAGCAGCACGGAGAGGACGGCGGTCCGGGGGAGCCCCATGCGCGAGCCGGACCACGCGAGCATCGGGAAGACGGAGAAGGCGAGCGGGAGCTGCGGCAGCCACGCGAAGGCGGCGAGGTAGGTGAGGACGCCGACGGCGACGAGGACGGCCCACTCCCCGAGGCGCGGACCGCTGACGAGCTCGCGGACCCCGCCCGGGCGCTCGAGGGCCAGGACGAGGACCAGGACGAGGAAGGTCCCCGCGGTGTTGCGCAGGCTGATCTGGACGAGCGTGCTCAGGACGTCGAGACCGATGGCGGCGCCGACCGCGGTGCTGAGCAGCCCGCTGGCCCCGCCCGCGACGGCCGAGGCGGCCAGCAGTCGGCCGGGCCGCGCGAGCCCCAGCCGGCCGTCCGCGGGCAGGCGGCAGCACCACCGCAGCGCCCGGGCCCCGACGAGCCCGTGGACGAGGTTCACCCCCGCGAGGGCGGGCGACGAACCGGTCACCACGTGGGCGAGCCACACGACCGCGAGGAGCAGGCCGGCGTCCAGGGCCCGCACCCGTGCGGGGCGGCGGGCGGCGAACCACCACACGGCCAGCCCGGCCGCGGGCCACAGGAGGGAGAAGAGCGTGCCCTCCGGACGCAGGTGCCGGCCGAGCAGGCAGGCGGCGAGCAGGAGGGCCGCCGTGCCCAGGGAGCGCGCCCACCACCGGCCGCCGAGGGGGACGGAGCCGGCGACGGACGGAGCGCGCTCGACGGACGGCCGCGCGCCGGGCCCAGCCGCGGCACCGTCGGTGCCCTCGGCCCCCGGGCGCGGCGGCACGCCGGTGCTCACGCCGCCCCCGCGGCGCACAGGTCTCCCCCCATGGAGAGGAGCGTCGCAGAGGAGCGCCGGGTGCGGGGGCAGAACGGACGAGGACGGGCGAGACGGGCGCCCGTGCGCTCGCGCACCGGGTGGGGGAGCATCGACGGCGTGCCGAACCGCCTGGCCGCCTCGACGAGCCCCTACCTGCTGCAGCACGCGGACAATCCCGTCGACTGGTGGGAGTGGGGGCCGGAGGCGTTCGCCGAGGCGCGGCGGCGCGACGTCCCCGTCCTCGTCTCCGTCGGGTACGCGGCGTGCCACTGGTGCCACGTCATGGCGCACGAGTCCTTCGAGGACCCGGAGGTGGGGCGCCAGCTCGCCGAGGGCTTCGTCGCCGTCAAGGTCGACCGTGAGGAGCGCCCCGACGTCGACGCCGCCCTCATGCGCGCCACGACGGCGCTGACGGGCCAGGGCGGCTGGCCGATGACCGTCCTCTGCACGCCGGACGGGGAGCCCTTCCACGCCGGCACGTACTACCCGCCGCGCCCCCACCCGCAGCTGCCGAGCTTCCGCCAGCTGCTGGACGCCGTCACGCAGGCGTGGACCGACCGGCGCGAGGAGGTCGTCGGCCAGAGCGCCCGGATCACGAGCGCGCTGGCCGAGCGCGCCCGCGCCGCGGCGACCGCGGACGGCGCCCCGCCCGACGCGGCGGCCCTGCAGGCCGCCGTCCGCGCGCTGGCCGCGGAGGAGGACCGGGCGCACGGGGGCTTCGGCGGCGCCCCGAAGTTCCCGCCGTCGGCGGCCTGCCTGTGGCTCCTGCGGCACGCCGCGAGCGGGGCGCCCACCGCCGGGGAGGCGCTCGGCCTCGCCGGTCGCACGCTGACGGCGATGGCGCGCTCGGGGACGTACGACCAGGTCGCGGGCGGCTTCGCCCGCTACGCCGTCGACGCCGGCTGGGTCGTGCCGCACTTCGAGAAGATGCTCTACGACAACGCCCAGCTGGCCCGCGCCTACCTGCACTGGTGGCGCCTCACGGGCGAGCCGACCGGAGCGCGCGTGGCCGCGGAGATCTGCGACTGGATGCTCGCGGCGCTGCGCACGCCCGAGGGCGGCCTCGCCTCCTCCCTGGACGCCGACACGACGGTCGAGCGGCCCGACGGGAGCAGGGGCGGCGTCGAGGGCGCCACGTACGTCTGGACGCCGTCGCAGCTCGTCGACGTCCTCGGCGAGGACGACGGCGCCTGGGCCGCCGAGCTGCTCGGCGTCACGCCCGAGGGCACCTTCGAGCACGGCACCTCCACCGCGCGGCTCGTGCGCGACCCCTGGGTCGACCCCGCCGAGGCCGCGCGGTGGACCGACGTGCGGGCGCGGCTCCGGGCCGCCCGCGCGCAGCGCCCGCAGCCGGGGCGCGACGACAAGGTCGTCCTCGCGTGGGACGGGCTGGCGGTGGCCGCGCTGGCCGAGGCGGGGGTGCTCCTCGAGCGCCCCGACCTCCTGGCGGCGGCCGTCCGCTGCGCCGACCTCCTGCTCGCCGTGCACCTCGACGACGACGGCCGCTGGCGGCGCACCTCCCGCGACGGTCGGGCCGGACCCTCGCGCGCCGTCCTGGAGGACCTCGGCGACCTCGCCGAGGGGCTGCTGGCCCTCCACGCCGCGACCGGCGACCCGGCCTGGGCGGAGACGGCCGAGGCCCTGTGCGCCGAGGTCCTCGCCGAGCACGCGGGCGACGACGGCGCGCTCGCCGACGTCCCGGCGTCGTCCGACGACGCCGTGCTCGCCCGCCTCGGCCACGCTGCGGACCCCACGGACGGCGCGGCGCCCTCGGGCACGAGCGCCGCGGCGGGGGCGCTGCTCGCGGTGTCCGCCCTCACGGGCTCCGACGCGTTCCGCGCCGCGGCCGAGCGCGCCCTGGCGCCCGCGGGAGCGCTCGCCGCCACCGCGCCGCGCTTCGCGGGGTGGGCCCTCGCCGTCGCGGAGGCCCTGGTGGACGGGCCGCGCGAGGTCGCCGTCGTGGGCACCTCCGCGGCCGACGACCCCGAGGGGCGCGCCGCCGCCGACGAGCTGCACCGCACCGCCCTCGCGGGGACGGCGCCCGGGCTCGTCGTCACGCGGGGACGGCCGGGGGCCGACCAGCCCCCGCTGCTGCGCGGCCGGGGGCTCGCGGGCGGTCGCGCCACCGCCTACGTGTGCCGGGGGCACGTCTGCGACGCCCCCACCACCGACCCCGCGGTGCTCGCCGCCGCCGTCGGCGCCCGCCGCTGACCGCGCCCCCTGCGGGGGGCGACGTGTGGCCATGTCGCCGTCGGGGCGTGGGCCAGGGGCGATGTGTGGCCATGTCGCCCCGCCGACGTCCCCCGCAGGGGCGACATGGCCACACATGGCCTGCGGGGCGCGGGCGGAGGGGCCGCGGCTCCGCGCCGGGACGGCGCGGCACCGCCCCGGTCCGGCGTCAGGACGTCGGGAGGTCCCCGCTGTAGAGCGCGAGCGAGGCCGCGACGTAGTGGCAGACGAAGGCCACGACGGTGAGCGCGTGGAAGATCTCGTGGAAGCCGAAGTAGCGCGGGCTCGGGTCGGGCCGCTTGAGGCCGTAGACGAGCGCGCCGGCGGTGTAGAGCAGGCCCCCGACGACGACGAGGACGAGCACGGCGGGCCCGCCCCCCTCGAGGAACTGCGGGAGGAAGGCCACGGCGACCCAGCCCATGGCGACGTAGGCGGGCACGTAGAGCCAGCGCGGCGCGCCCACCCAGAAGATGCGGAACGCGATGCCGACGAGGGCGGCGATCCAGGCCACGAGCAGGAGGACGCGCTGGGGTCCGGGCTGCAGGAGCAGCACGGCGAAGGGCGTGTAGGTGCCCGCGATGATGAGGAAGATGTTCGAGTGGTCGAACCGCTTGAGCAGCACCTGCGTGCGCGGCGACCAGCGTCCGCGGTGGTAGAGCGCGCTGACGCCGAAGAGCATCGCCGCGGTGAGCCCGAAGACCGCCATCGCCCAGCGGCTCTCGGTCGTCGGCGCGAGGCTGACGGCCACGATCCCCGCGGCGAGGACGAGCGGGAACATGCCGAGGTGCAGCCAGCCCCGCAGCAGGGGCTTGACGGCGCCGCCCGGCCCGCGCCGCCCGCCGTCGCCGGCGGTGGGCGCCGTCCGCACCTCCTCGGGGCGGCCCGGGTCCGCGGAGCGCAGCGCCCCGTCGTCGCCGGGGTCGGGCGCCGCCGGGGCACCTCCGCGGCCGCTGCCGCTGCGCGCCTGGTCCACGTGGCCTCCTCCGCACCCGCGTCGGCGGGCGCCGCCGGCGTCCGCCCGTGCTGTCGCACCCGCCCTCCCCGCAGGACGACCGGACGAGCGTAGACGTGCCCGGGGCGGGCGTCCGCCGTCGGCGAGGAGCGCCGGGCGGCGCCGGAGTAGCGTGCGGTGCGTGGCCCTGCGTGACCTCCTCTACCGGGCCTACGAGCGACGCCTCGTGGCGTCCGTCGGCCGCAGCCCGGAGAGCCCCCACCACGTGGGGGTCATCCTCGACGGCAACCGCCGCTGGGCGCGCCAGTCGGGGCTCGCCGCGCACGCGGGCCACCGCCGCGGGGCCGACAAGATCATCGACTTCCTCGGCTGGTGCGAGGACGCGGGCGTCCGCGTCGTCACGCTCTACCTGCTCTCGACCGACAACCTCCGGCGCGACCCGGACGAGGTCTCCGAGCTCCTCGGCATCATCGAGGACGCCGTCCTCGGCCTCGTCGCCACCGGCCGCTGGCGCGTGCACCCCATCGGCGCCCTCCACCTGCTGCCCCCGGAGACGGCCGAGCGGCTCGCCGCGGCGGCGGCCTCGACGCGCGACGACGGCGGCCTGCACGTCAACGTCGCCATCGGCTACGGCGGCCGCCAGGAGATCGCCGACGCCGTGCGCTCGCTGCTCCGCGAGGAGGCGGCGGCCGGACGCACCGTGGAGGAGCTGGCGGAGGTCGTCACCGTCGACCACATCGCCGAGCACCTCTACACCAAGGGCCAGCCCGACCCGGACCTCGTCATCCGCACCTCCGGCGAGCAGCGGCTCTCCGGCTTCCTCCTCTGGCAGAGCGCGCACAGCGAGTTCTACTTCTGCGAGGCCCTCTGGCCCGCCTTCCGGCGCGTGGACCTGCTGCGCGCCCTGCGCGCCTACGCCGCGCGCGAGCGCCGCTACGGCTCCTGACCCCCGTCGACGACCGGCGCCGCGTCCTCCGCACCGTCGCCTGAGGAGCCTCGTCGTCCCCGGGGCCCCCTCGTCGCCTGAGGGATCTCGCCGTCCCACGAGCCTCGTCGTCCTCACCCGACACGGGCGTCGCGCGCGCCGCTCACCCGTCCGCGCGACGCGCCCGGGCGCTCCCCGGCGCGGCGGGCCCTGCGGTCTAGCGTCGGGGACGGCGGCGGACCGACCCGTCGCCCCGGGAGGTCGGACGTGGCGCACGCCCCAGCAGCACCCGTGGACGGGGAGCCGGCCGCCGCCGCGCCCGCCCGCCGCGGGGCCGGGGGAGCGCTCGCGGCACGGCTCGCCCCACCGGCCCAGCCCGTCGAGTAGCCGCCCGCGCGGCTGCGCGCGGGCGGGTGAGGAGCACCTCGTGGCCACCACCCCCGCGCGCACGTACGTCCTCGACACCTCCGTCCTCCTCTCGGACCCGCACGCGATGCTGCGCTTCGCCGAGCACGAGGTCGTGCTGCCGCTCGTCGTCGTCGTCGAGCTCGAGGCCAAGCGCCACCACCCGGAGGTCGGCTACTTCGCGCGCACCGCCCTGCGGCTCCTCGACGACCTGCGCGCCCGCCACGGCCGCCTCGACGGGCCGGTGCCCGTGGGCGCGGACGGCGGCACGCTGCACGTCGAGCTCAACCACGTCGACCCGACCTCCCTGCCGGCCGGGCTGCGCCTCGGCGACAACGACTCCCGGGTGCTCGCCGTCGCGCGCAACCTGTCGGCCGAGGGGCGCGACGTCGTCGTCGTCAGCAAGGACACCCCCATGCGGGTCAAGGCGTCGGCCCTCGGGCTCCCCGCCGAGGAGTACCGCGCCGACGCCGCCGTGGACTCGGGGTGGACGGGCCTCGCCGAGCTCGAGCTCGACGAGGCGGCGATGGCGCAGCTCTACGGCGAGGAGCGGCTGGAGGACCCCCGGGCCGCCGAGATGCCCGTCCACACGGGCCTCGTCCTCCTCAGCCCGCGCGGGTCGGCGCTGGGGCGGGTGGCGGCGGACAAGTCCGTGCGGCTCGTCCGGGGCGACCGCGAGGTCTTCGGCGTCCGCGGCCGCAGCGCCGAGCAGCGGGTCGCCGTCGACCTGCTGCTGGACCCCGACCTCGGCATCGTCAGCCTCGGCGGGCGGGCGGGGACGGGCAAGTCCGCCCTGGCCCTGTGCGCGGGCCTCGAGGCGGTGCTCGAGCGCCGGACGCAGAAGAAGGTCGTCGTCTTCCGGCCCCTGTACGCCGTCGGCGGCCAGGACCTCGGCTACCTGCCGGGCACCGAGGCGGAGAAGATGGGGCCCTGGGCGCAGGCCGTCTTCGACACCCTCGGGGCGCTCGTCAGCCCCGAGGTCGTGGAGGAGGTCATGGCCCGCGACCTGCTCGAGGTGCTGCCGCTCACCCACATCCGCGGCCGCAGCCTCCACGACGCCTTCGTCGTCGTCGACGAGGCGCAGTCCCTCGAGCGCGGCGTGCTGCTCACCGTCCTGTCGCGCATCGGGCAGGGCAGCCGCGTGGTCCTCACCCACGACGTCGCGCAGCGCGACAACCTCCACGTGGGCCGGCACGACGGCGTCGCCGCGGTCATCGAGAAGCTCAAGGGGCACCCGCTCTTCGCGCACGTGACCCTCACCCGCTCGGAGCGCTCGCCCGTGGCCGCGCTCGTCACCGAGCTGCTGGAGGGGCTCGAGCCCTGAGGCCGGCGCGGGCGGCGGCCGCCCCGTCGTCACGAGCGGTGACGCGGAGGCGCCGGCGGGCCCGCCGTCCGGGCCGCGGGGCGACCGCCGTCGTCACGGCGGGTAGCACAGCGGGAGCACAGGCGCGCGCCGGTAGCGCCGCGTGTTTTGACCCGTGACCGTTCCGTGATGCACGGTGGCTCCTCCGCGCGCCCGTCGGGTGCGCCCGAGGAGAGGTCGTCCGCACCGTGGGCCGCCACCGCCAGACCGACCGAGCACCGTGGCAGCGACGCCGCCCGACCGCACGCACCTCCGCTCACCCCACCGCCCGCCCCGCCGTGCGGAGGGGGCCCGCCCGGCACGCCGCCGCCCGCGCGGCGGGCAGCGCCCGCAGCGCCCTGCTCAGCCGCGTCGGGCGCGTCACGACCGCCGTGCTCCTCGCCGGCGGGGTCGTCGCCGCGGGCACGGGCGCCGTCACCGCCTCGAGCCCGGCGACGACCGCGGAGGGGTCGAGCACGCCCCTGCTGGCGCCCGCGTCGGCGGACGCCGCACTCGACCTCCCGGACGACGGTCCCGGTGAGCTGCGCGCGGAGCGGGCCGAGGCGTCGGAGCACCGCGCGCAGGTGCGGGCCGCCCAGGAGGCCGAGGCCGCCCGTCGCGCGGCCGAGGAGGCGGCCGCCCGCGAGGCGGCGGAGCGCGAGGCCGCCGAGCGCGCCGCGGCCGAGGAGGCCCAGCGCCGCGCCGACGAGGAGGCCGCCGCCCGCGCGGCCGAGGAGGCCCGGGCGGAGCGCGAGGCGGAGGCCGCGGCGGCGAGCCGCAGCGCGCAGCGCGACCCCCGCGGCGTGGCCGCCTCGATGGTCGCCGACCGCGGCTGGAGCTCGGACCAGATGTCGTGCCTGGACCAGCTCTGGACGAAGGAGAGCGGCTGGCAGTTCGACGCCGACAACCCGACGTCGAGCGCCTACGGCATCCCGCAGGCCCTGCCCGGCAGCAAGATGGCGAGCGCCGGCGCCGACTGGGAGACCAACCCGGTCACGCAGATCACGTGGGGCCTGCAGTACATCGCCGACGTCTACGGCACCCCGTGCAGCGCCTGGAGCCACAGCCAGGCCACGAACTGGTACTGAGCCCCGTAGCGGAAGAAGGCCACGAACTCCGCGTGGAGGGCCTCGTCCGGCGGAAGAAGGCTACGAAGTCCGTGTGAGGGGCCTCGTCCGGCGGAAGAGGGCTACGAAGTCCGTGTGAGGGGCCTCGTCCGGCGGAAGAAGGCTACGAAGTCCGCCTGAGGGGTGACGTACGAGGGGCCGCCACCTGCGACGCAGGTGGCGGCCCCTCGTGCGTCGGGCGCGTCAGCGCTGCGGCGGCCGCGTCATGGCGAGGACGTCGAGGGCGCTGTCGAGCTGGTCCTCGGTGACCTCGCCGCGCTCGACGAAGCCGAGGGCGACGACGGCCTCGCGCACCGTGACGCCGTGGGCCACGGCGTGCTTGGCGACCTTCGCGGCCGCCTCGTAGCCGATGACGCGGTTGAGCGGCGTGACGATGGACGGCGAGGACTCGGCGAGGGCGCGGGCGCGCTCCTCGTCGGCCTCGAGCCCCTCGACCGTGCGGTCGGCGAGGATCCGCGAGCCGTTGGCGAGCAGGACGACGGACTCGAGCACGTTGCGCGCCATGACGGGGATGGCGACGTTGAGCTCGAAGGAGCCGCTCGCGCCCGCCCACGCCGTCGCGGCGTCGTTGCCGACGACCTGGGCGCAGACCATGAGCACGGCCTCGGGGACGACGGGGTTCACCTTGCCCGGCATGATGGAGCTGCCCGGCTGCAGGTCGGGGATGCGGAGCTCGCCGAGGCCGGTGTTCGGCCCCGAGCCCATCCACCGTAGGTCGTTGCAGACCTTGGTGAGGCTCACCGCGACCGAGCGCAGCGCGCCCGACAGCTCGACGAGGCCGTCGCGCGCGCCCTGCGCCTCGAAGTGGTCGGGCGCCTCGGTGACGGGGAGGCCCGTGTCCTGCGCCAGCAGCTCGATGACGCGCTGGGGGAAGCCCGCGGGCGTGTTGATGCCGGTGCCGGTGGCCGTGCCGCCGAGGGGGACCTCGGCCGTGCGCGGGAGGGCGGCCCGCACGCGCTCGGCGCCGTAGCGCACCTGCTGGGCGTAGCCGCCGAACTCCTGCCCGAGCGTCACGGGCGTGGCGTCCATGAGGTGGGTGCGACCGGCCTTGACGACGCCGGCCCAGGCGTCGGCCTTGCGCTGCAGGGCGTCCGCGAGGTGCTCGAGGGCGGGCAGCAGCTGGTGGACGACGCCGGACGTCGCGGCCACGTGCACCGAGGTGGGGAAGACGTCGTTGGAGGACTGCGAGGCGTTGACGTGGTCGTTGGGGTGCACGTCGCGGCCGAGGCGGCGGGTCGCCAGCGTCGCGAGGACCTCGTTGGTGTTCATGTTCGACGACGTGCCGGAGCCCGTCTGGAAGACGTCGACGGGGAACTGGTCGTCGTGGGCGCCGGAGGCGACCTCGTCCGCGGCGGCGGCGATCGCGTCGGCGACGTCCTGGTCGAGGACGCCGAGCTCGGCGTTGGCCTGCGCCGCGGCCTTCTTGATCCGGGCGAGGGCCTCGACGTGGACGCGCGAGAGCGTCGTCCCGCTGATGGGGAAGTTCTCGACCGCGCGCTGGGTCTGCGCCCGGTAGAGGGCGTCGGCGGGGACGAGGACCTCGCCCATGGTGTCGTGCTCGACCCGGAAGCCCTCGGGGGCTGCGCTGCCGGCGGGTGTCGTCGGGGTGTCGTCCGTCATGGCCGACATCGTGCCGTGCCGCGGCCGGTGACCGCTGCCGGGCGGCCGCCGGGGTGACGCGTCCGACATGTCGGCGATCTCCCGGTGGCGGGGGGTCCGGGGTGGGGGCACGCTTCGCCCACGCATCCTCTTCGACGACGAAGGAGACCGCCGTGGGCCCACGTCCGCGAGACCCGTCCGGCAGCGCGCGCACGGGGAGACGCCGGCGGCGTCGCCTCCCGGGGAGCGCCGGGGCAGCGGCCCCGGCGGCGGTCGTCGTCGCGGCGGCGCTGCTCGCGTCGTGCGGCTCCGAGGGCGAGGAGGTCACCGCCGACGGCACCCCCGTCCTCAACTGGTACATCAACCCGGACTCCGGCGGTCAGCAGGAGATCGCGCGCCGCTGCACCGAGGAGAACCAGGGGCGCTTCGCCCTCAACGTGCAGATCCTGCCGAACAACCCGCAGGGCCAGCGCGAGCAGCTCGTGCGGCGCCTCGTCGCCGGGGACTCCTCGGTCGACATCATGAGCCTCGACCCGCCCTTCATCCCGGAGTTCAGCGAGGCCGGGTTCTTCGCGCCGATGCCGCCGGAGGTGGCCGACGCCGTCAGCGAGGGCGTCCTCGACGGCGCGCTCGCCGGGGCCACCTACGCCGACGAGCTGGTGACGGTGCCCTTCTGGGCCAACACCCAGCTGCTCTGGTACCGCCAGTCGGTGGCGGAGGAGGCAGGGCTCGACATGAGCGGCCCGGTCACCTGGGACGAGATCATCGACGCGGCCGAGCAGACGGGGACGACCGTCGGCGTGCAGGGGCGCGCCGCCGAGTCGATGACGGTCTGGGTCAACGCCCTCGTCGTCTCCCAGGGCGGCGACGTCCTGGCCAACCCGGAGGCGCCGGCGGCCGAGATCGAGGTCGACCTCGACAGCCCGGAGGGCCGCGAGGCCGCGGCGATCATGCAGCGCATCGCCGACGCCGGCGTCGGCGGCCCGCAGCTGTCGACGGCCGACGAGGACGCCAGCGCCGCGCTCTTCGAGTCCGACGCCGGCGGCTTCATGGTCAACTGGCCGTACGTCTGGGCTCGCGGCCAGACGCTCGTCGAGCAGGGCAGCCTCGAGCAGTCGGTCCTCGACGACTACGGCTGGACCCTCTACCCGCGCGTCGACGCCGACGTCGAGCCGGCGACCCCCTACGGCGGCATCAACCTCGGCGTGGGCGCCTTCACGGACGACCCCGACCTCGCCTACGAGGCGGCGCAGTGCATCGCGTCGGTGGAGAACCAGACGTACTACTTCCTCAGCAACGGCAACCCGCCGTCGAACGCGGCGGCCTTCGACGACGAGAGCCTGCTGGAGGACTACCCGATGGCGCCCACCATCCAGGAGTCGACGCAGCTCGCCGCGCCCCGGCCGCAGACGCCCTTCTACGACGTCGTCTCGACGGGCATCCAGCGCACCTGGCGCCCCGAGACCGCGGACCCGGAGACCACGCCGGAGCGGTCCGCCGAGCTCATCACCGAGGTCCTGCGCGGGGAGGCCCTGCTGTGAGCGCCACGAGGCCCACGACGAGCGGCGCCTCCCGCGCCGGGGCGGACGCGACGGGCGACGGGCGCGACGCGGTCGACCCGCGGCCCACGGGCCGGCAGGAGGGCCGGGCGCGGCGCGCGGGCGGCCGGCAGCCGCTGACGGACCGCGCCAGGGGGGAGCGCAACCTCGGGCTGCTGCTCGTCGCGCCCGCCTTCCTCGTGATGATCGGCGTCGTCGCCTACCCCATGCTGCTGGCCGTCTACGACTCCCTCTTCAGCTACCGGCTCACCGCGCCGGACCAGAGGGCGTTCATCGGGCTGCAGAACTACACGACCATCCTCACCGACCCGCTGTGGTGGCGGGCCTTCACCACGACGGCGTACATCACGGTCATCACGGTGGCGGTGGAGCTCGTCATCGGCTTCGCGCTGGCGATGGTGATGCACCGCGCGATCACCACGCTGCGACCCGTGCTGCGGACGGCGATCCTCATCCCGTACGCCATCATCACCGTCGTCTCGGCGTTCGCCTGGTTCTACGCGTTCGACCTCAACTCCGGCTTCGTCAACCAGTGGCTGCCCTTCGTGGGCGAGGACTTCAACTGGTTCGCGGAGCGGGGCAGCTCCCTCGTCGTCATCATGCTCTCGGAGATCTGGAAGACGACGCCCTTCATCTCGCTGCTCCTGCTGGCGGGCCTCGCGCAGGTCCCCGAGGACCTGCAGGAGGCGGCCCGGGTCGACGGGGCCACCTTCTGGGAGCGGCTGCGGAAGGTCACCCTCCCGAACATGAAGGCCGCCATCATGGTGGCGCTGCTCTTCCGCACGCTGGACGCCGTCCGCATCTTCGACAACGTCTTCATCATGACGGCCGGCACGAACGGGACTGAGACGCTGGCCTTCCTGGCCTACCGCCAGACCATCCAGCGCCAGGAGGTCGGGCTCGGCTCGGCGATCTCCGTCCTCCTGTTCCTCCTGGTCGTCCTCATCGCCGTGCTCTTCGTCAAGGTGTTCAAGGTGGACCTGTCCCGGCAGAGGGGGGAGTGACCGTGGGTGCGCGCATGTCGACCCGGGAGAAGGTGCTCTGGTACGTGGCGGGGGCGGCGATCGTCGTCTACGCCCTGTTCCCCGTGGCCTGGATCCTCTCGCTGTCCCTCAAGACGAACGCCGGCCTCACCGAGAACCGCTTCCTCCCGGGCGAGGTCACGTGGGAGAACTACCGGCTCATCATCACCGGCGACGCCTCCGACCTCTTCCTCCCGGCGCTGCGGAACTCCATCGGCATCGCCCTCATCGCCACCCTCATCGCGGTGGTGCTCGCCACGCTCACGGCCTACGCCGTCTCGCGGCTGCAGTTCCCGGGCAAGAAGCTCCTGCTGACGACGGCGCTCGCGGTGGCGATCTTCCCCGTCATCTCCATCGTCACGCCCCTCTTCAACATCTGGCGGACGGTCGGGCTCTACGACACCTGGCCGGGGCTCATCATCCCCTACCTCGCCGTCACGCTGCCGCTGGCCATCTGGACGCTGTCGGCCTTCTTCCGCGAGATCCCCTGGGACATGGAGCAGGCCGCGCAGGTGGACGGCGCCACGACCTGGCAGGCCTTCACCAAGGTCATCGTCCCGCTGGCCGTCCCCGGCGTCTTCACCACGGCGATCATCGCCTTCTTCCTGGCCTGGAACGACTTCGTCTTCGGCATCTCGCTGACGTCGACCGACGCGTCCCGGCCCGTCCCCGCCGCCCTGGCCTTCTTCACGGGCGCCTCGCAGTTCGAGGAGCCCACGGGGGCGACGTCGGCCGCGGCCGTCGTCGTCACCATCCCCGTCGTCATCATCGTCCTGGTCTTCCAGCGCCGGATCGTCGCCGGCCTCACCAACGGCGCCGTCAAGGGCTGAGCGCCCCGGCCCGCGACCGCAGACCGACAAGGAGAGCGCCATGGCCACCATCACCCTCGACCACATCGTCAAGAAGTACGGCGACGGCTTCCCGGCCGTCAACGACGTCAGCCTCGACATCAAGGACGGTGAGTTCGTCATCCTCGTCGGCCCGTCCGGCTGCGGGAAGTCCACGCTCCTGCGGATGATCGTCGGCCTGGAGGACATCACCGACGGCGACCTCACCATCGGCGGGAAGCGCGTCAACGACAAGGCCCCCCGCGACCGCAACCTCGCGATGGTCTTCCAGAACTACGCGCTCTACCCGCACCTGTCGGTCTACGAGAACATCGCCTTCCCGCTGCGGCTGGCGAAGGGCAAGCACTCCGACGAGGAGGTGGACCGGCGCGTGCAGGACGCCGCCGACCTGCTCGAGCTGCGCGACCACCTCGAGCGCAAGCCCGCCAACCTCTCGGGCGGCCAGCGCCAGCGCGTGGCGATGGGGCGGGCGATCGTCCGGCAGGCCGACGCCTTCCTCTTCGACGAGCCGCTGTCCAACCTCGACGCCAAGCTGCGCGGCCAGATGCGGACCGAGATCGCGCGCATGCAGCGCCGCCTCGGGACGACGACGGTCTACGTCACCCACGACCAGACCGAGGCGATGACGCTCGGCGACCGGGTCGCCGTCCTGCGCAAGGGCGAGCTGCAGCAGGTGGCGAGCCCCCGCGAGCTCTACGAGGAGCCGGTCAACCTCTTCGTCGCGGGCTTCATCGGCTCTCCGCCGATGAACTTCCTGCCCGCGCAGCTGTCGGGGACGACGCTCTCGCTGCCCTTCGGGGACGTCGAGATCAGCCCGGACGTCGCCCGCCGGGCGGAGGGCTCGGAGTTCCTCATCGCCGGCCTGCGCCCCGAGCACGTGGAGGACGCCGAGACCCTCGAGGGACCGCGCCGCGAGCGGGGCACGACCTTCGAGGTCGACGTGGACGTCACCGAGTGGCTCGGCAACGAGCTCTACGCCTACGTGCCCTTCAGCCCGGACGAGCGGGTCGCCGCCAAGCTCGCCGAGCTCGACAAGGAGCTCGACGGCGAGAGCATGCGCCACCAGATGGTCGTCACCCTCGACGCCCGCAGCCGCGTGCGCGACGGCGACCGGGCCCGCCTCTGGTTCGACCCGGCGAGCCTGCACCTCTTCGACCCGTCCTCGGGGCTGAGCCTCACCCGGGACGAGGAGCGGGCGCGCGCCATCCAGGCCGACACGGAGGAGGTCCGGCGCCAGGCGCTGGAGCGCTCGCGCGAGCACACCAGGGAGGGCGCCCCCGCCTGACCGCCGAGCCGTCGCCGCCGCGCGCGCCTCCCGGCGCGGGCGGCGGCGTCAGCGGCGCTCCAGCTCCGCGCGCGTGGGCGGGTCGGCGCCGGGGCGGGAGACCGTGACGGCGGAGACGTCCGTGGCCGCGGCCACGCACCCCCGCAGCACCTCGAGGTCGACCCCGGCGAGGGCGCCGCGGCGCTCGGCGCCGAGCAGGCCGGCCGACCACAGGGCGTCGACGAGGCCGCCGGTGAAGGAGTCGCCCGCCCCGACGGTGTCGGCCACTTCGACCCGGCGGCCCGGCTCGTCCACCTCGCCGGCCGCGCAGACCGCCAGCGCGCCGTCCCCGCCGCGGGTGAGGACGACGACGGACGGCCCGAGGCCCAGCCAGGAGCGGACGGTCTCCTCCGGGGCGCGGTCCGGGAACAGCCACTCGGCGTCCTCGGCGCTCAGCTTGACGACGTCCGCCGTCGCGACGAGGGCCTCGACGCCGGGGCGGGCCGCCTCCGCGGTGCCGATGATGCTCGGCCTCAGGTTGGGGTCGTACACGACGGTCGTCGTGGGCCGCAGGGCGTCGAGCAGGCGCGAGACCTGCGCCGCCCCGGGCTCGAGGGCCGTGCCGAGCGACCCGGTGCAGACGACCAGCGGGCGCTCGCCGGCGGCCAGGACGTCGGCGAGGACCTCCTCCGGCAGCGACCACTCGAGGTCGAACTCGTACTGCGCGCCGCCGTCCGCGTCGAGGTGCGCCTGCGCCGTCGACGTGCGGGCGCCGCCCTCCGCGGGCAGCAGCGGGGCGGCGAGCTCGACGCCCGAGCCGCGCAGGTGCGCGAGGACGGTGCGGCCGCGCTCGTCGTCGACGAGGCGCGTGAGGAGGGTCGCGCGCCGCTGGAGCCGGGCCAGGCCGAGGGCGACGTTGGCCGGGCTGCCGCCCGGGTGCTCGCGGGTCGTCGCCCCGCCGGCGCCGTCCTCGCGGTGGACCACGTCGACGAGGGCCTCGCCGACGACCAGCGCCGCGCGCCCGTCCGCCGCGCTCACGCCCGGGGCTCCGCGGGCTCCGCCGCCCGCTCCGCGGAGCGCGGCCGGCCGAGGTCGGCCTCGTAGGCCTGCAGCTTGGCCACCTGGTGCTCGCTCTCGACGACGCGCACGGTGCCCGACTTCGAGCGCACGACGAGGCTCTGCGTCCGCACGACGCCGGGGGAGTAGCGCACGCCCTTGACGAGCTCGCCGTCGGTGATGCCGGTGGCGACGAAGTAGCAGTTGTCCCCGCGGACGAGGTCGTCGGTCGTGAGGACCCGGTCGAGGTCGTGCCCGGCGTCGACCGCCCGCTGGCGCTCCACGTCGTCCGTCGGCCACAGCCGCCCCTGCAGCGAGCCGCCGAGGGCCTTGAGCGCGCAGGCCGCGATGATGCCCTCCGGCGTGCCGCCGATCCCGAGCATGAGGTCGATGCCCGTGCCGCCGCGCGCCGCCATGATGGCGCCGGCGACGTCGCCGTCGGCGATGAGGTGCACGCGGGCGCCGGCGTCGCGGACCTCGTCGAGCAGGGCGCGGTGGCGGGGGCGGTCGAGGACGACGACCGTGACGTCCTCGGGGCGCAGCCCCTTCGCGCGGGCGACGAGCCGGATGTTCTCGGCCGCCGGCAGGCGGATGTCGACGACGTCCGCCGCCTCCGGGCCGGTGGCGAGCTTGTCCATGTAGAAGACGGCGCTCGGGTCGTACATCGCCCCGCGCTCGGCGACGGCGAGCACCGCGACCGCGTTGGGCATGCCCTGCGCGGTCAGGCGCGTGCCGTCGATGGGGTCGACCGCGACGTCGCACTCGGCGCCCGTCCCGTCGCCCACCTGCTCCCCGTTGAAGAGCATGGGCGCCTCGTCCTTCTCGCCCTCGCCGATGACGACGGTGCCCTGCATCGCCACGGTGCTGATGAAGCGGCGCATGGCGTTGACGGCGGCGCCGTCGGCGCGGTCCTTGTCCCCGCGGCCCACCCAGCGGCCCGCCGCCATGGCGGCCGCCTCGGTGACCCGGACGAGCTCGAGGCCGAGGTTGCGGTCGGGGGAGTGCTGGTCCACGACCAGCGAGGCGGGCAGCGAGCTCTGCGTCACGGGGCCTCCGTCGTCGCGGCGGGTGGGCGCGGGCGGTCCCCGAGGAGGGGCGGCCGCCGGCGGCGCGAGCCTAGCGGCGGGGGGAGCGCGGGACCGGCGCCCGCGGGGAGAGGTGCGCCACGTCGGACGGCGGGCGGCGGCCGCTCCTCGCGACCACCGGGGGCGAGGGTCGGGCGCCGCGACGCCGGGGGATGATGGGGAGCGTGAGCACCGCCGCGCCCGAGCCCGGGCGGCCCGTCGCCGCGTCGACGGAGCGCCCGCCCCAGCCGCCGCCCCGCCGCCCCCGACCCCGGCAGACGGCGCGGGACATGGTCATCTCGCTCGGCGTCATCCTCGCCTGCGTCGCGGTCGTGCTCCTCTTCCTGCCCCGCCCCCAGGCGGTCGAGCAGCCGCCGGTCGAC
The DNA here is from genome assembly GCF_947499845.1 of uncultured Pseudokineococcus sp. Classification (GTDB taxonomy): domain Bacteria; phylum Actinomycetota; class Actinomycetes; order Actinomycetales; family Quadrisphaeraceae; genus Pseudokineococcus. Next base: position 874 of record NZ_CANMPM010000002.1, on the reverse strand, counting down.
GTCGCCGGCGCCGCCGCCGGGGCCCAGCAGCGCGTCGACTTCCCGGTGCCCGTGCCCGCCGTCCCGGACGGCTGGACGCCCAACGCCGCGCGCGTGGACAGCGGGCCCGACGGCGTCACCACGTGGGTCGTCGGCTGGGTGACGCCGTCGGAGGAGTACGCGGGCCTGCGCGTCGCGGGCTCGGCCACCGAGCGGTGGGTGCGCGACGTCACCTCCGCCGGCACCGAGGAGGGCGTGCAGGACGTCGACGGCCGGGAGTGGCGCGTCTTCTCGGCCGCGCCCGAGCGCCGGTCCGACCCGCCGCGGCGGGCGCTCGTGCGCGAGGAGGGCGGCACCACCACCGCCGTGCTCGGCACGGCGGAGTTCCCCGAGCTGGTGGAGCTGGCCGCGGCCGTGCAGGCCGCGCCGGCCGGCTGACGGCCGGGGCCCTGCGGGCCGCGTCCGGGCTGCCCGCGCCGGGAGCGGCGGTCAGCCCCGGTCGGCGTCGGCGGCGGTCGCCTCGTCCAGGCGGCGGCGGGCGCCGTCCAGGTGCTCCTCGCAGCGCGAGGCGAGGGCCTCGCCGCGCTCCCACAGGGCCAGCGAGCGCTCCAGCGGCGTGCCGCCCGCCTCGAGGGCCGCGACCACGCGCACGAGCTCGTCGCGCGCCTGCTCGTACCCGAGGGTCGAGGGCGCCGGGAGGTCCGAGAGGTCGCCCGCCGTCGCGCCGGCGGCCGCGGGGGAGTCGTCACGCGCCATGCGCCGAGCCTAGGCGCCGGGCCGGCGGGCCCTCCCGCCCTCCCGCCCTACCGCCCCGGGGGGGGGGGTGTCCCTATGAGGTTGGTCAAGCCGCGCGGGCGGGGCGGGGCTCGTAGAGGGTGGCGTTGCGGAGCATGGC
>NZ_CANMPM010000001.1 GCF_947499845.1 uncultured Pseudokineococcus sp. | reverse complement strand
AGGCCATCACCCCACCAACAAGCTGATAGGCCGCGAGCCCATCCCCGACCGAAAAACTTTCCACCCCCCACCATGCGACAAGGGGTCATATCCGGTATTAGCCACCGTTTCCGGTGGTTATCCCAGAGTCAGGGGCAGGTTGCTCACGTGTTACTCACCCGTTCGCCACTGATCCGCACCCGGCAAGCCGGGCACATCACCGTTCGACTTGCATGTGTTAAGCACGCCGCCAGCGTTCGTCCTGAGCCAGGATCAAACTCTCCATCAATGCACAACAACCAACCACCAGATCCCGAAGAACCCCGCAGCCGGTCCTAATACACCTGGAACAACAGCACCCCACCCACTGGCGAGCAAGGCACCCGTTCGCCCCCCACCACCCCACACAGGGCAACAGGACACTTGACCAGCACCAGACAACACCGAGCCCACCACAACGGCAGACCCAGCACCACCAGCCCAGCCCACAAAAACGGCATTCGACTTCGGTACGCTGTTGAGTTCTCAAGAAGCAGACCCGCACACCAGACCACCCTGTGAAGGCGGCCCCCGCGTGAGGCGCTCCGCACCGTTCCCGGCGCGGCTCCGAAACACTAACCCAGATCCGCAGGCCCTCCGACCAACCCGATCCGGGCCCCACGCACACCCGACAGACCAGAACTCCCGAAAGGAGCACCGGCCTGACGCCCACGCGAGGTTGCCTCTCCCAGCGGGGACCGGCCACCGAGCTGGTGTCCGTTCCTCCCTCCCGGGCGGCGAGGAAGAACGTTAGGCCACCCCGGCGGCGCGCGCAAGCCCGCCCCCCGGCCGGCCCCGCGGGCGGTCGCCCGACGCCGGACGAGGCCGCGGGACGAGCGCCGGTCCGCTCAGCGCGGGCGGGCGTCCACCGCCGCCAGGGTGCGCTTGCCGCGGCGCAGGACCGCCCACCGCCCGTGCAGCAGCTGGGCGGGCGCGAGCTCGGCGTCCCCGTCGCGGACCGCGACGTTGTTGACGTACGCCCCGCCGTCAGCCACCGCACGACGGGCCGCCGAGCGGCTCGGGCTGAGGCCGCTGGCCGTCAGCAGCTCGACGACGGTCCGGGCCCCCTCCCCCACCGCCGTCTGCGGGAGCTCGGCGAGCGCCGCCGTCAGCGCCGGCTCGTCGAGGGCCTCGAGGTCCCCCCGCCCGAAGAGGGCGGCGGCGGCGGCCTCGGCGGACGCGACGGCGGCCTCCCCGTGCACGAGCGCCGTCACGTCGTGGGCCAGGGCGCGCTGCGCCTCCCGGGCGCCGGGGCGCTCCGCCGTCGCCGTGGCGAGCTGCTCGAGCTCCTCCCGGCTCCGGTCGGTGAACACCCTCAGGTACCCGTCCACCGTGGCGTCCTCGGCGCGCAGCCAGAACTGGTGGAAGGCGTACGGCGACGTCAGGGCGGGGTCGAGCCAGACCGTCCCGCTCTCGGTCTTGCCGAACTTCGTCCCGTCGGCCTTGGTCACCAGCGGCACCGTGAAGGCGTGCACCTGCGCCTGGGCCGCACGGTGCACGAGGTCCACGCCGGCGGTGATGTTGCCCCACTGGTCGCTCCCCCCGAACTGCAGCGTGCACCCGTGGCGCCGCCAGAGCTCGAGGTAGTCCATGCCCTGCAGCACCTGGTAGCTGAACTCGGTGAAGCTGATGCCCTCGTCGCTCGCCATCCGCGCGGCCACGGCGTCCTTGGCGAGCATCCGCCCCACGCGGAAGTGGCGGCCGACGTCGCGCAGGAGGTCGACGGCCGACAGGCGCGAGGTCCACTCCATGTTGTCGACCATGCGGGCCGGGTTCGGCCCGTCGAGGTCGACGAAGGGCTCGATCTGCCGCCGGACGCTGTCCACCCACCCGGCGACGACGTCGGCGTCGTTGAGCTGCCGCTCGGCCGTGGGCTTCGGGTCGCCGATGAGGCCCGTGGCCCCGCCGACGAGCAGGAGCGGGTGGTGCCCGGCCCGCTGCAGGCGCCGGGCGACGAGGATCTGCACGAGGCTGCCGATGTGCAGGCTGGGCGCCGTGGGGTCGAAGCCGACGTAGAAGGTGCACGGGCGGGCCAGCGCGGCCCGCAGGGCCTCCTCGTCCGTGGACTGGGCCACCAGCCCGCGCCAGCGCAGGTCCTCGAGCACGTCGCTCACGCCACACCTCTCACGACAGCCGCCGTCCCGGCGGGCCGTCCGGGGCGGGCGGCCGCTCCAGCCTGCCAGAGGCCGCCCCCTCGTCCCCGGCGCCGCCGCCCCCCGGACCGTCGAGCCCCGGACCGTCGAGCCCCCGTGACCGGCGCGGCGCGGCCCGCCGGTAGGGCGACACCGACGGCTCGCCGTCGAGGTGCAGCCGCCAGGGGAAGCGGGTCCCGTCGCCGCCCTCCCCCGAGACACCGGTCCGGGGACCGCGGCGGACGCGCCCGGGGTGGACCTCGTCGCCGCGACGGCGCCCGAGGAGCCACGGGGAGGCCCCCGAGAGCAGGTCGTGGCCGTCGGAGGCGCCGTCGAGGCCGAGGGCGACGGTCAGGCGGGCGGGGCCGCGGGCCAGGTCGCGGTCCTGGCGGGCCGTGGGGCGTCGGGCCCGGGCCAGCGCGCCGCCCGCGACGACCTCGCCGCCGCGCAGCAGCACCGCGGACGCCGTCCCGTCCGGACCGCAGACGACGTTGGCGCACCAGTGCAGGCCGTACGAGCGGTAGACGTAGAGGTGCCCGGGCGGCCCGAACATCACCGCGGTCCGCGGCGTGCGCCCCCGGGCGGCGTGGGACCCCGGGTCCCCCGGCCCCGCGTAGGCCTCCACCTCCGTGAGCCGGACGACGACCGCGCCGTCCGGCGTCGCGTGGACGACGTGGCAGCCGAGCAGGTCGGCGGCCACGTCGAGCACGGGCCGGGCGAGCGCCGCCCGGGTCAGCGGGGCCGGCAGCCCCCCGGGGAGGCCGCCGGTGACGCCGCCGACGAGGGGCCCGGGGTGCTCCGTCACGCCGGCGAGGACGCCCCGGGGGCCCGCTGCGCCCACGCCCGCAGCGCGGCGCTGCGCGAGCGCGCGGCGTCGAGCTGCTCGGCGACCCGCACGGGCGCCGTGCCGCCCACGGCGTCGCGGGAGGCGACGGAGCCCTCGACGGTGAGCACGTCGCGGACGGAGGGGTCCAGGTGCGGCGAGATCCCGGCCAGGTCGTCGTCGGTGAGGTCGACGAGCTCGACGCCGCGCTCCTCGCAGCGCCGCACGCAGGCGCCCGCCACCTCGTGGGCCTCCCGGAAGGGCGTGCCGCGGCGGACGAGCCAGTCGGCGACGTCGGTCGCCAGGGAGAAGCCCTGGGGGGCGAGCTCGGCCATCCGGTCGGTGCGGAAGCGCAGCGTCGCGACCATGCCGGTGACCGCCGGCAGGAGCACCTGCAGGGTGTCGACCGCGTCGAAGACCGGCTCCTTGTCCTCCTGGAGGTCGCGGTTGTAGGCGAGCGGCAGGCCCTTGAGCGTCGTCAGCAGGCCCGTGAGGTCGCCGACGAGGCGCCCCGCCTTGCCGCGGGCGAGCTCGGCCACGTCGGGGTTCTTCTTCTGCGGCATGATGCTCGACCCGGTCGAGAAGGCGTCGTCGAGCACGACGAAGGAGAACTCCTTCGTCGCCCACAGGACGACCTCCTCGGACAGCCGCGAGAGGTCCACGCCCGCCATCGCCAGCACGAAGCAGGCCTCGGCGACGACGTCGCGCGCCGCGGTGCCGTCGATGGAGTTCTCCACCGGACCGTCGAAGCCGAGCTCGGCCGCCACGGCCGCCGGGTCGAGCCCCAGCGAGGAGCCCGCGAGCGCGCCCGAGCCGTACGGCGAGCGCGCCGCCCGCGCGTCCCAGTCGTGCAGCCGCTCGACGTCGCGCAGAAGCGGCCACGCGTGCGCCAGCAGGTGGTGCGCGAGGAGCACCGGCTGGGCGTGCTGCAGGTGCGTGCGCCCGGGCATGGGGGCCGTCGGGTGCGCGGCCGCCTGCTCGGCCAGGGCGTCCACGAGGTCGAGGAGCAGCCCGCCGACCACGCGCAGCTCCTCGCGCAGGTACGAGCGCACCATCGTGGCGATCTGGTCGTTGCGGGAGCGGCCCGCGCGCAGGCGACCGCCCAGGTCGTCGCCCGCGCGCTCGAGGAGGCCGCGCTCCAGCGCCCCGTGCACGTCCTCGTCCGCCGCCGACGGCCCGAAGGCGCCGGACACGACGTCGGCCTCGAGGGCCTCGAGGGCGGCGAGCATGCCGTCGAGCTGCCCGTCGTCGAGCAGCCCCGCCCGGTGCAGCACCCGGGCGTGCGCCCGGGAGCCGGCGAGGTCGTGGCGGGCGAGGCGCCAGTCGAAGTGCGTGGAGCGGGACAGCTCGGTGAGCGCCTGCGCGCTCGTGCCGGCGAAGCGGCCGCCCCAGAGCCGCCCCTCGCCCGTCGCGCCCGCGCCCCCTGCGGCCTCAGCCACGGGTGCGCTGGTCCCGGCCCGAGGCGATCTTGCTCGGCAGGCCCCAGATGTCGACGAAGCCCTTGGCGAGCGACTGGTCGAAGGAGTCGCCCGAGTCGTACGTCGCGAGCGAGAAGTCGTAGAGGCTCGTCTCGCTGCGGCGCCCCGTGACGACGGCGCGCCCGGCGTGGAGCACCATCCGCACCTCGCCGGTGACGTGCTCCTGGCTCTCGGCGACGAAGACGTCGAGGGCGCGCTTCAGCGGGGAGAACCACAGGCCGTCGTAGACGAGCTCGGACCAGCGCTGGGACACCCCGCGCTTGAAGCGGGCGAGGTCGCGCTCGAGGGTGACGTTCTCGAGCTCCTCGTGCGCCGTCAGCAGCGCGATCGCCCCCGGCGCCTCGTACACCTCGCGGCTCTTGATGCCCACGAGGCGGTCCTCGACCATGTCGATCCGGCCGACCCCCTGCTCGCCGGCGCGGCGGTTGAGCTCCTCGATCGCCTGCAGCACCGTGACCGGGCGGCCGTCGAGGGCCACCGGCACCCCGCGCTCGAAGGCGACGACGACCTCGTCCGGCCCCGGGGACTGGCCCGGCTCCTGCGTGTAGCTGTAGACGTCCTTGGTCGGCGCGTTCCAGATGTCCTCGAGGAAGCCCGTCTCGACGGCGCGCCCCCAGACGTTCTGGTCGATCGAGAAGGGGTTGCTCTTCGTCGTCTCGATGGGCAGCTCGTGGGCCTGGGCGAACTCGATGGCCTTGTCGCGCGTCAGCGCGAGGTCGCGGACGGGCGCGATGCAGGACAGCTCCGGCGCGAGGCTCTGGATGCCGACCTCGAAGCGGACCTGGTCGTTGCCCTTGCCGGTGCAGCCGTGGGCGACGACGGACGCGCCGTGCTGCTGGGCCGCCGCGACGAGGTGCTTGACGATGACGGGCCGCGAGATCGCCGACACGAGCGGGTAGCGGTCCATGTAGAGGGCGCCCGCCTGCAGCGCGGGCAGGCAGTACTCGTCGGCGAACTCGTCGCGGGCGTCGGCGACCTCGGCCTCCACGGCGCCGCACGCCAGGGCGCGCTCGCGGATGGTCTGGAGGTCCTCGCCCCCCTGGCCGACGTCGACGGCGACGGCGACGACCTCAGCCCCCGTGCGCTCGGCGATCCAGCCGATGGCCACGGAGGTGTCGAGGCCTCCGGAGTAGGCGAGGACGACGCGGTCGGTCACAGGGTGCTCCTCAGGTGCTCTCGGGGGTGGTGCGTGCGGTGGTGGTGCGGTGGTCGTGCGGTGGTGCGGGGCCGGGCTCAGGCTCCCGTGCGCCCGGCGGCCAGGTCCAGCAGGCGGCGCGCCGTGGCGTCGCCGTCTGGGCCGCGCCCGATGACGAGGACGGTGTCGTCGCCCGCGATGGTGCCGAGCACCTCGGGCAGGACCGAGGTGTCGATGGCGGAGGCCAGGTACTGCGCCGCGCCGGGCGGCGTGCGCAGGACGACGAGGGACCCGGAGGCCTCCGCCGTGACGAGGAGCTCCTCGGCCAGGCGGGACAGCCGGGCCAGCGACGTCCCGGCCGCCCGCGCGGCGACCGGCGTGCGGTCGCCGCCCTCGCCCGGGACGGCGTAGACGAGCCCGTGCTCGGGGTCGCGGACCTTGGTGGCGCCGAGCTCGACGAGGTCGCGCGACAGCGTCGCCTGGGTGACCTCGACCCCCTCGGTCGCCAGCAGCTCGGCGAGCTCGGTCTGCGAGCGCACCGGCCACGAGCGCAGGAGGGCGACGACGCGGGCGTGGCGGGCCGCGCGGGTCGAGGGTCGCCCCGACCCCGACCCCGACCCCGACCCCGAGCTCGTGCCTGCGCCGGGAGCGGCCCCGGCGCTCACGCCTCCTCCTGCGCCGCGGCCGCGAGGACCCCCGGCAGGGCGGCGACGAAGGAGCCGGCCTGCTCGTCGGTGAGGACGAGCGGCGGGGCGAGGCGCACGGCCGACGGGGCGACGGCGTTGACGACGAAGCCCGCCTCGAGGGCGGCCCGCGCGACGGCCGGCGCGGCCGGGCGCGAGAGCTCCAGGGCCAGGAGCAGGCCCTCGCCGCGCACCCCCGCGAGCAGCCCGGTGGGGTCGTCGACGCCGGCGAGGTCGGCCTTCCAGCGGGCGCCCAGGTCGCGCGCGCGCTCGACGAGCCCGTCGCGCTCGAGCACGTGGAGGACGGCCAGGGCCGCGGCGGCGCAGACGGGGTTGCCCCCGAACGTCGTGCCGTGCTGGCCGGCCCCGAGCAGCGCGCCGGGCCCCTCGCCGAGGCCGACGACGGCGCCGACGGGCAGGCCGCCGCCGAGGCCCTTGGCGAGGGTGACGACGTCGGCGTCGACGCGGCCGTCGGGACCCGCTGAGGCGAACCACCGCCCGGTGCGCCCCACGCCGGTCTGCACCTCGTCGACGACGAGCAGCGCACCGGCCGCCGCGGTGAGCTCGCGCGCGGCGGCGAGGTAGCCGGGGGGCAGGGGGCGCACGCCGGCCTCCCCCTGCACGGGCTCGACGACCAGGGCGCCGACCCGACGGCCGGCGTCGCCGTCGAGCGCCGCCGCGAGCGCGTCGAGGTCGCCGAAGGGCAGGTGCCGCACGCCCCCGGGCAAGGGCTCGAAGGGCTCGCGGATCGCCTGCTTGGCGGTGAGGGCGAGCGCGCCCATGGACCGCCCGTGGAAGGCGCCCTCGAGGGCGAGCACCTCGGGGCGGCCGGTGCGCCGCGTCATCTTGAACGCGCCCTCGTTGGCCTCGGTCCCGCTGCTGCAGAGGAAGACCCGGCTGCCCTCGGGCGCCCCCAGGAGCTCGAGGAGCCGCTCGGCCAGGGCGACCTGCGGGCCCGTCGCGAAGAAGTTCGAGACGTGGCCGAGGGTCGCCATCTGCGCCGTCACCGCGGCGGTGAGGACGGGGTGCGCGTGGCCGAGGGCGTTGACCGCGATGCCGGCGAGCAGGTCGAGGTAGCGCCGGCCGTCGGCGTCCCACACCCAGGCGCCCTCGCCGCGGACGAGCACCCTCTGCGGCGCGCCGTAGGTGCCCATGAGGGCGCGCGCGTAGCGCTCGGCCACGGCGCCGCCGACGGCGTCGCCGACGCCCGGGACCTCCGCGACCGCTCCGGCGCTCACGGCAGCACCACCTGGGTGCCGACGCCCTCGGGCGTGAACACCTCGAGGAGCACGGCGTGCTCGACCCGGCCGTCGAGCACGGTGGCCTGCGGCACCCCGGCCCGGACGGCGCGCAGGCACGCCTCCATCTTGGGGATCATCCCGGCGTCCAGCCCCGGCAGGAGCGCCTCGAGGTCGTCGGCCGTGATCGAGCGGACGAGCGAGGAGCGGTCGGGCCAGTCGGCGTAGAGGCCCTCGACGTCGGTGAGGACGACGAGCTTGGCGGCGCCGAGCGCCGCGGCGATGGCCGCCGCGGCCGTGTCGGCGTTGACGTTGAGGACGGCCCCGGCCTCCACGGCGTCGCCGTCCGCCTCGGGCGCGACCGTGGCGACGACGGGGATGCGGCCCGCCTCGAGGAGGTCGAGGACGGCCGTGGGGTCGACGTCGACGACGTCCCCCACGAGGCCGACGTCCACGGGCTCCCCGTCGACGAGCGCCTCGCGGCGGACGGCGCGCAGGAGGCCCGCGTCCTCCCCGGACAGGCCGACGGCGAGGGGGCCGTGCGCGTTGAGGAGGCCGACGAGCTCGCGCCCGACCTGGCCCACGAGCACCATCCGGACGACGTCCATCGCCTCGGGCGTGGTCACCCGCAGCCCGCCGCGGAACTCGCTCTCGATGCCGAGGCGGCCGAGCATGCTCGAGATCTGCGGCCCGCCGCCGTGGACGACGACGGGGCGCACGCCGACGGAGCGCAGGAACACCATGTCCGCGGCGAAGGCGCGGCGCAGGCGGTCGTCGACCATGGCGTTGCCGCCGTACTTGACGACGACGACCTCGCCGGCGAAGCGCTGCAGCCACGGCAGCGCCTCGACGAGCACGGCGGCCTTGGCCCCGGCGTCGAGACCGGAGGTGGTGTCAGACGTCGGGGCGGCGGACGGCGCGGAGGTCGGGGCTCCGGCCGCGTCGGCGGCGGGCGCGCTCACGTCGAGTACGCCGAGTTCTCGTGCACGTAGGCGTGCGTGAGGTCGTTGGTCCACACCGTGGCCTCCTCGGGGCCGGCCTTGAGGTCGACGACCACCTCGACGTCGCGCGCCGAGAGGTCGACGAGGGAGCGGGGCTCGCCGACCGCGCCGTCGCGGCAGACGGCGACGCCGTTGAAGGCGACGTCGAGCACCGCCGGGTCGAAGGCGGCGGACGTCGTGCCGACGGCCGCCATGACGCGGCCCCAGTTCGGGTCCCGCCCGAAGACGGCGGCCTTGAAGAGGTTGCTGCGCGCCACGGAGCGGGCCACCTCCAGGGCGTCGGCCTCGGAGGCGGCGCCGCGGACGGTGATGGCGACGTCGTGCTCGCTGCCCTCGGCGTCCGACAGCAGCTGGGAGGCCAGGTCGGCGCACAGCGGCCGCAGCGCCGCCGCCAGCTCCTCCGCGCCGACGCGCACGCCGGAGGCCCCGCTCGCCAGCAGGGCGACGGTGTCGTTGGTCGACTGGCAGCCGTCGGAGTCGAGGCGGTCGAAGGTCGCGGCCGTCGCGGCGCGCAGGGCGGCGTCGGCGTCGGCCGGCTCGACGACGGCGTCCGTCGTCAGGACGACGAGCATCGTCGCGAGCGCGGGAGCGAGCATGCCCGCGCCCTTGGCCATCCCCCCGCACGACCAGCCGTCGCGCTCGACGACGGCCGTCTTCGGCACCGTGTCGGTCGTCATGACGGCCACGGCGGCGTCGTCCCCGCCCTCGGCCGACAGCGCGCCGGCGGCGGCGTCCACGCCCGCGAGGAGCCGGTCGGCGTCGAGCTGCTCGCCGATGAGGCCGGTCGAGCAGACGAGCACCTCGCCGGCGCCGCAGCCGAGGAGCTCGGCCGTGCGCTCGGCGGTGCGGTGGGTCGCCGCGAAGCCCTGGGGGCCCGTGTAGCAGTTGGCCCCGCCGGAGTTGAGGACGACGGCGCGGCCCCGCTCCGTGCGGGCGACGACCTCCGACCACAGCACCGGGTTCGCCTTGCAGCGGTTCGAGGTGAAGACGGCGGCCAGCACGTCGAGGGGCCCGTCGTTGACGACGAGCGCGACGTCGGGGCGGCCGCTGGGCTTGAGGCCGGCCGTCGCGCCGGCGGCGCGGAAGCCCGCGGGGGCGGTGGTGCTCACGAGGGCCTCCTGGCGGTGGTGCCGGCGGACGGTCGACGGGGGGCGGGGACGGCGGGGCGGCGGACGCTCACGGCGCCAGCCCGACGGCGCTGAGCCCCGCGCCCTCGGGGAGGCCGAGCGCGAGGTTGAGACCCTGCACCGCGGCGCCGGCGGTGCCCTTGACGAGGTTGTCGACGGCGGCGACGGCGACGACCCGGCCGACGCGCTCGTCGAGCGCGACCTGGAGGTGGACGGCGTTGGAACCGGCCACGTCCTTGGTCCGCGGCCAGCGGCCCTCGGGCAGGACGTGGACGAAGGCCTCGTCCGCGTAGGCGTCCTGCCAGGCGGCCCGGACCTGCGCGGCCGTCGTCCCCGGCCGCGCGCGGGCCGTCGCCGTGGCGAGGATGCCGCGCGGCATCGGCGCGAGCGTCGGGGTGAAGGACGCGCGGACCGGCTCGCCGGCGGCGGCGGCGAGCCCCTGCTCGACCTCCGGGGTGTGCCGGTGGACGCCCCCGACGCCGTAGGGCGACATCGAGCCCATGACCTCGGCGCCGAGCATCGCCACCTTCGCGGCGCGCCCGGCGCCCGAGGTGCCGGAGGCCGCCACGACGACCACGTCGTCGGCCTCGCACAGGCCGGCGGCCATGCCGGGGGCGAGGGCGAGGGTGCAGGCCGTGGGGTAGCAACCGGGGACGGCGAGGCGCCGGGCGCCGACGAGGGCCTCGCGCTGGCGGCCGCCGCCCGCCAGGGGCAGCTCGGGCAGGGCGTACGGCCACGTGCCGGCGTGGGGGCTGCCGTAGAAGGCCTCCCACGCGGCGGCGTCCGCGAGCCGGTGGTCGGCGGCGGCGTCGACGACGAGCACCTCGTCGCCGAGCTCGGCGGCGAGCGGGCCGGAGCTGCCGTGCGGCAGCGCCAGGACGACGACGTCGTGCCCGGCGAGCACCTCGGCGCTCGTGGGCTCGAGGACCCGGTCGGCCAGCGGCAGCAGGTGCGGGGCGTGCTGGCCGAGCGGGGTCCCGGCGCTCGAGGCCGCGGTGAGCGCCCCGACCTCGACGTCCGGGTGGCCGAGCAGGAGGCGCAGGACCTCCGCCCCCGCGTAGCCGCTGGCCCCCGCGACCGCCACCCTCACCATGCGCATGACCATACACATCCGTGGATGCTCATGCGAACGGCGTGACGTCCGTCCGGCCGGCGGACCGGCGGACCGGCGGACCGGCGGGCGCCCAGCCGCCGGTGCCGGCCGCTCGTGCCGGCCGCCGCCCTCAGCTGCCGCGCAGGACGGCGCCCGTCGCCTCCCCCGCCGCGGCCACCGCGGCCTCGCGCGCCTGCGCGACCTCGGCGCCGGTGAGCGTGCGGTCGGGGGCCCGGAAGCGCAGCGAGAAGGCCAGGGACCGGCGGCCCTCGCCCACCTGCTCGCCGGCGTAGACGTCGACGAGCCGGCAGTCCTCGAGCAGGAGCCCGGCGCCGCGCCGCAGCGCCTCCTCGACGTCGGCGGCGGGCACGGACGCGTCGACGACGAGGGCGACGTCCTGCTTGACCACGGGGTAGGTGGCGAGGGCGCCCGGTCGCGGCGGGCCGGGCAGCGCGCCCAGGAGCACGTCGAGGTCGAGCTCCAGCGCGACCGTGCGGGCCGGCACCTCGAGCGCCGCGACGGCCCGCGGGGCCAGCTCGCCGGCGTGGCCGACGACGGCGCCGGCGGCCGGCCCCCCGGCCACCCGCAGCGCCGCGCAGCGACCGGGGTGGAACGGCGGGCGGTCGGCCTCGGCCGCGGCCGTCAGCGGGACGCCGAGGACCTCGCCGACGAGGAGGGCGAGCTCGACGGCGTCACGGGCGTCGGCGCTGCGGCCCCGACCCTCCCAGTCGCGCGGGGTGCGCGCGCCGACGAGGAGCGCCGCCACGTGGAGGGGCTGGTGCGGCACCGACGCCCGGACGGCCGCCTCCTCCTCGGCGGTCGGCCGCCGGTCGACGCCCGGCCGGGGCGACGGCGCGCGGTCCGCCGCGGGCAGCGCCACCGAGCCCAGCTCGAACAGCGCCACGTCGTCGGCGCCCCGGCCGACGTTGCGGCGCAGGACGTCGACGAGGGTCGCGAGCAGGCTCGTGCGCAGGAGCGGCTCCTCCTCCCGCAGCGGGTTGGCCACGCGCAGGGCGCGGCGGCGCTCGTCCCCGTCGGGCAGCCCGAGGGCGTCGGCCCGCTCCGGCGAGACGAACGGGTAGCTGGCCACCTCGACGAGCCCCGCCTCGGCGAGCGCGCGGGCCAGGGAGCGCACCGCGCGGCGGCGCGCCGTCAGGCCACCGCCGGCGAGGACCCCGCCGGCCGTGCCGGGCACGGCCCGGGGCAGCACGGACGGGATGCGGTCGTAGCCGTCGAGGCGCGCGACCTCCTCCACGAGGTCGGCGGCCTGCCGCAGGTCCGGCCGCCAGGACGGCGGCTCGACCGACCAGGCGCCGACGCCCGCGCCCGCGGCGGCGGCGCCCGCGAGCGCGTCCGGGGCGCCGGGGCCGCCGGAGACCGCGCACCCGACCTGCTCGAGCAGCGCGCGCACGCGCTCGGGGGCGTAGTCGACGCCCACCAGCCGGGCGGGCTCGCCGACGGGCAGGGCGACGACCGGCCGCTCGGCCGGCCCGCCGACGTCGGTGAGGCCGTCCTCGGCGGTGCCGCCGCCGTGCTCGACGAGCAGGTCGACGGCCAGCTGGGAGGCGGCTGCGGCCATCGCGTCGTCGACGCCGCGCTCGAAGCGACGGCTCGCCTCGCTGGGGAGGCGGTGCCGCCGGGCCGTGCGCGCGACGGAGACGGGGTCGAAGCACGCCGCCTCGAGGACGACGTCGCGGGTCGCCGCGGTGACCTCGGTGCTCGCCCCGCCCATGACGCCGGCCAGGCCGACGGCGCGGGCCCCCTCCGCGCCGTCGGCGACGACGAGGTCCTCGGGGTGCAGGGCCCGCTCGACGCCGTCGAGCGTCGTCAGGCGCTCCCCCGCCCGGGCGCGGCGGACGACGAGGGCCCCGTCGAGGCGCGCGGCGTCGTAGGCGTGGAGCGGCTGGCCGACGAGGAGCATGACGTAGTTCGTCACGTCGACGGCGAGGGAGACCGGGCGCATGCCCGCCTGGACGAGCCGGCGGCGCAGCCACCACGGCGTCGGGCGGCTCGGGTCGACGCCGCGGACCGTGCGGGCGGTGAAGCGGCTCGCCCCGGGCCGCCCGTCCAGGGGCCCCTCGTCGGCGAGGACGACGTCGCGCTCGCCCGGCCCGCTCGGCACCCGGACGCCGGCCAGCGGGTCGCGGAAGGCCGTCGCGACGTCGAGGCCCCGCCCGTGGGCGTGCTCGCGCCCGAGCCCGCGGACGCTGAGGCAGTAGCCGCGGTCGGGGGTGACGTTGACCTCCACGACGCGGTCGTCCAGGCCGAGGAGGGCCGTGGCGTCGTCGCCCGGCGCGACGCCGTCCGCCGCGGCCCCGAGGAGCTCCCCGAGCACGACGATCCCGTCGGAGTCCTCCCCCAGCCCCAGCTCGGCGGTGGAGCAGATCATCCCGTCGGACACGTGCCCGTAGGTCTTCCGCGCGGCGATGGCGAAGCCGCCGGGCAGCACGGCGCCGGGCAGGCTGACGACGACGAGGTCGCCGGCGCCGAAGTTCTGCGCCCCGCACACGATGCCGCGCGGCTCCTCCTCGCCGACGTCGACCGAGCACCAGTGGATGGTCTTGCCGTTCTTCTGCGGCTCGGGCTCGGCCGACAGGACGCGGCCGACGACGACGGGGCCGCTGACGTCGCCGCCGTGCAGGCCCTCCTCCTCGAGGCCGACGCGCACGAGCACCGCGGCGACGTCCTCCGCGGTCGCGCCGTCCGCGACGTCCGTGACCTCCGCGAGCCAGCTCACCCCGACGCGCATCAGACCTCCACCCCGAAGCGCCGGCTGAACCGGGCGTCGCCATCGACCATGTCGCGCATGTCCTGCACGCCGTTGCGGAACATCAGCGTCCGCTCGATCCCCATCCCGAACGCGAAGCCGGAGAACCGCTCGGGGTCGACGCCGGCGGCCCGCAGGACGTGCGGGTTGACCATCCCGCAGCCGCCCCACTCGATCCATCCCGTGCCCCCGCAGGTGCGGCAGGGGGCGCCCTCGCCCGCGGGGTCGTCCGCGCGGGTCGAGGCCGCCTCCTCGGCGGCGGTCGCCGCCCCCTGCGCGCGGGCGCCCGCGCCGGGGGCGACGACGCCGGTGCCCGCGCACACGGGGCAGCGGACGTCGAGCTCGGCGCTCGGCTCGGTGAAGGGGAAGAAGGCCGGGCGCAGGCGCGTCACCGTGCCCTCCCCGAGCATCGCCACGACCAGGGCGTCCAGGGCGCCCCGCAGGTGCGCCATCGTCAGGTGCTCGTCGACGGCGAGCCCCTCGACCTGCGTGAAGACGGGCGTGTGCGTGGCGTCGAGCTCGTCGGTCCGGAACACGCGCCCGGGGACGGCGACGTAGAGCGGTGCGCCGTGGTCGAGCAGGGCGCGCGCCTGCACGGGCGAGGTGTGCGTGCGCAGCACCAGCCCGTCCTCCGGCGGGTCGACGAAGAAGGTGTCCTGCATCTGCCGCGCGGGGTGGTCGGGGCCGAAGTTGAGGGCGTCGAAGTTGAACCACTCCGCCTCGACCTCGGGACCCTCGAGCACGCTCCAGCCGAGCCCGGTGAAGAAGTCCTCCACGCGCTCGACGAGCAGCCCCAGCGGGTGCCGGGCCCCCCGGGGGCGCCGCGACGTCGGCTGCGTGAGGTCGAGCGCCTCGGTGACGAGGACGGCGGCGTCGCGCTCGGCCTCCAGGACGGCGCGGCGCTCGGCGACGGCGTCGGCGACCCGCCGCCGCGCCTGGCCCATCCGGCGGCCGGCGTCGGCCTTCGCCGACGGCGGCAGCGCCCCGATCTCCCGGTTGGCCAGCGCCAGCGGGCTCCGGTCGCCCCCGTGGGCGCGGGAGGCCGCCGCGAGCTCCTCGAGGTCGCCGGCCGCGGCGACGGCCGCGAGCGCGTCGGCCACGGCGCCCTCGACCTGCTCGGCGTCCAGCGGCGTCACCTGGACGGGGTCGAAGTCCTTGTTCGGGGCAGACACGGGGGATGAGTCTAGGGACCGCCCGCGGCCGGGCCGCCCGCCGTCCGCCGTCCGCCGTCCGCCCCCGAGGCCCGCCGCCGAGCTCAGACGTCGGGGTGCAGGTCCGCGGTGGGGTCGCCGGCGGGGAGGGTGAAGACGAAGCGGGCGCCGCCGAGGTCGGAGCGCCGCACGACGATGCGGCCGCCGTGCGCCTCCACGAGGCCGCGGACGACGTAGAGGCCGAGGCCGGTGCCCCCGCGGCTCTCGCCGCGCCAGAACTTGGTGAAGACGAGGGGGATGTGGGCCTCGGAGATGCCGGGACCGGCGTCCTCCACGCAGACGACGAGGGCTTCCGCGTCGCGCGAGGGGACGGGGTCGAGGGCCTCGGAGGCGACCGCGCCCGTCCCCAGGGACAGGCGCACCAGCCCGTCCCCGTGGCGGACCGCGTTCTCGACGAGGTTGGCGAGCACCTGGTCGAGGCGGTCCCGGTCGGCCCAGACCTCGGGGAGCGCCTCGGCGGGCGGCGCGTCGACGCGCACGCGGTCCGGGTCGAGCCCGGAGGCGACCGCCCGCTCGGCGTGGGCGCGCAGGACGGCGCCGAGGTCCACGGGCAGCGTGCGCACCTCGAGGCGGCCCACGTCGATGCGCGAGATGTCGAGGAGCTCGGTGATGAGGCGGGTGACGCGGTCGGCGTCGTGCTCGACGGTCCGCAGCATGAGCTGCTTCTGCTCGTCGGTGAAGCGCTCCCAGCGGCGCAGCAGCGTCGAGGTGAAGCCCTTGACGCTCGTCAGGGGCGAGCGCAGCTCGTGCGCCACGGTGGCGATGAGCGCGGCGTGGTCGGCCTCGGCGCGGCGGCGGGCGTCCGTCCCCCGCAGCGCGAGGACCACCCGGCTCACCGGCTCGCCGCGGCCCGGGCGCACGTAGCGGGCGGTGACGAGCACCTCGCGCCCGCCCGGGAGGACGAGCAGGCGCTCGCGGTGCCCGCGGCGGGTGGCGAGCCCCGACCACGGGTCGGTGCAGGCCCACCAGCGCCGCCCGGAGGTGTCCTGCAGGGCCAGCGCGTCGCGCACGTCGCGCCCCAGCAGGTCCGCGGCGCGCAGCCCCAGGCAGCGCTCGGCCTCCGGGGTGACGACGACGACGCGCGCGTCGGCGTCGGCGACGACGAGCCCGTCGGGCAGGTCGCCCGGGTCGAGGAGCATCTCCTCGCTCACGCCCGGGCCCCCGCGGCGCAGGACGTCCGGGGCCGGTGGGCCCGGGCGGCCGCGTAGAGGCAGACCGCCGCCGCCGTGGCGAGGTTGAGGCTCTCGGCGCGGCCGTGGAGCGGCACGCGGACCACGGCGTCGGCGAGCTCGCGGTCGGCCGGCGACAGGCCGTGGGCCTCGGTGCCGAAGACCCAGGCGACCGGCCCCGCCAGGGGGCCCCCGCCGTCGGCCGCCGCGTCCGCGAGGTCGTCGAGGTCGTCCTCCCCCTCGCCGTCGGCGGCCAGCACGGCCGCGCCCGCCGAGCGCAGGCCCGCCACCGCCTCGGCCAGCCCGACGCCCGTCACGACGTCGAGGTGGAAGAGGGAGCCCGCCGTCGAGCGGACGCACTTGGGGTTGTAGAGGTCGACGCTGCCGGAGGTGAGGACGACGGCGTCCGCCCCCGCGGCGTCGGCGGCCCGAAGCACCGTGCCGGCGTTGCCCGGGTCGCGGACCTCGGCGAGGACGGCGACGAGCCGGGGCCGACGGGCGAGCACGTCCGCGAGCGGGACGTCGACCGGCCGGCAGACGGCGAGCAGGCCCTGCGGCGCGACCGTGTCGGCCATCGCCGCGAGGACCTCGTCGGTGCACGGTCGCACGGTCGCGCCGCGGCGCGCGGCCTCCTCGACGAGCGCCCCGTGCCGCTCGAGGGCCTCCGGCGTGCCGTAGAGGTCGCGGACCGCCCCGGCCGGCACGGCCTCCCGCACCGCCTGCGGGCCCTCGGCGAGGAAGGCCCCGGCCCGCACGCGCGCGGGGCGCCCCGCCAGCCGGCTGACCGACCGCACCCGCTCGCTGCGGGGGTTGGCCAGCACGGCCGTGGCGGGACGCCCCGGGGGGTGCTGCTGGTGCTGGTCGTGCTGGGGGGCGGACGCGCTCATGCCGCCCGCCCGACCCGGCGTCGCTGCGCTCAGGCCGCCGCGCCGGCCTGAGCCGGCACGTTGGCGCGAGAGAGCTCGACGAGCGCCGCGAAGGCCGCCTCGTCGTTGACGGCCAGCTCGGCGAGCATGCGGCGGTCGACCTCGACACCCGCGGCCTTGAGGCCCTGGATGAAGCGGTTGTAGGTCATGCCGTTGGCGCGCGCGCCGGCGTTGATGCGCTGGATCCACAGGCGGCGGAAGTCGCCCTTGCGCGCCTTGCGGTCGCGGTAGGCGTAGACGAGGGAGTGGGTGACCTGCTCCTTCGCCTTGCGGTACAGCCGCGAGCGCTGGCCGCGGTAGCCGCTGGCGCGCTCGAGGGTCTCCCGGCGCTTCTTCTGGGCGTTGACCGCCCGCTTGACGCGTGCCACTGGGGTGCTCCTCGTCGTCTCGGCCCGGGGGCCGTGGGGCCCGGGCGGCCGGGGGCCGCCGCGGGCGTGTGCTCGGTGGGGTGCCCGACCCGCGAGCGGGGTCGGGGCGGTGGGGTCGCTCGCGCGACCGCCGGGGTGCCGGGGCGTCGGACGCCCGCCCCGGCGGGGGCTCAGCGCCCGAGGAGCCGGCGTGCCGTCTTGGCGTCGGCGCCGGAGACCTGGGCGTCGCCGGCGAGGCGGCGGGTCACGCGGGAGGACTTGCCCTCGAAGAGGTGGCGGCGGCCGGCGCGCTCGCGCATGACCTTGCCCGTGCCGGTCAGGCGCAGGCGCTTCTTGGCGCCGCTGTGAGTCTTGTTCTTCGGCATGGCGCCGGGTCTCCTCATGCTCGTGCGCGGGCCCCCGGGGTGAGCCCCGGGGGCGGTGGTGCGGGTGGTGCTGGGCGGGCCCGCCGCCTCAGGCCTGCTGGCCCTCGGCGGCCGCGGCCTCGGCCGGCGCCGCCTCGGCGGCGGGGGTGTCGCGGCGACGGCGCTGCTCGGCGCGCGCCTCGGCCTTCTTCCGGTGCGGGCCGATGACCATGACCATGTTGCGGCCGTCCTGCGTGGGGGCGCTCTCGACCGAGCCGAGCTCCTCCACGTCGGCCGCCATCCGCTGCAGGAGGCGGTAGCCCATCTCCGGGCGCGACTGCTCGCGACCGCGGAACATGATCATGACCTTGACCTTGTCCCCCGCGGAGAGGAACTTCTCGGCCTGGCCCTTCTTCGTCGCGTAGTCGTGCGGGTCGATCTTCAGGCGCAGGCGCACGGTCTTCAGCACCGTGTTGGCCTGGTTCTTGCGCGCCTCGCGCGCCTTCATGTCGGCCTCGTACTTGAACTTGCCGAAGTCCATGAGCTTGCAGACGGGGGGTCGCGCCTGCGGGGCGACCTCGACCAGGTCGAGGTCGGCCTCCTGGGCCAGGCGGAGGGCGTCCTCGACGCGGACGATCCCGACCTGCTCCCCGCCGGGACCGACGAGTCGGACCTCGGGGACGCGGATCCGGTCGTTGATGCGCGGTTCGCTGATGTGCTGCTCCCTAGTCGCGTGCGGGCGGCACCGCCGCAGCGAGGGTGGGCCCCGCGCCGCGGACGCGTCGACGTCGGCGCGCCCACCCGGGGCCGGTCACCCCCGCACCGCCTCTCGGGCGGCGCACGGGGGCGCACGCGGACCGGCCCGTCACGGGCCGACCGCGGACCGGACCCGGCCACCTCCGCCGGGACGGCGGGGTCGCTCTCGGGTGGGAGGCTCGGCCTCCGCTTGGCGTCCCGCTCCCGCGTGCCGCCGGGAGGCGGGCGCGCGGGAGCGGTCGGTCTGCGTGGAAGGGTAGCAGGCATGGCTGACCAGACCCCCGAGCTCGACCCCGCGGCCGAGGGAGCGCGCGAGCTGCGCGACATCGCCGAGGTGCCCTCCGTGGAGGTCATCACGACCGCGGCCGTGCACCTCATGAGCGCCGCAGCGGTGAAGTGCGGCCTCGCCGAGGGGCCCGAGGCGCGCGAGCACCTCGACCTGGCCGAGGCGCGCGTGCTCATCGGCGCCCTCGCCGGCCTCGTGACGGCCGCGGCGCCCGACATCGGCAACCAGCACGCCCGCGCGCTGCGCGACGGGCTCCGCTCCCTCCAGCTGGCCTTCCGGGAGGCCTCCGTCGTGCCCGACCCGCCGGGGCAGGGCCCCGGCGAGCGCCTCACCGGGCCCGTCCGCTGACCCGCCCCGCCACCGGGCGGCCCCCTTCGCTTGACGGGTTCCAGACTGGGTGGTCAGGTGAGCCGGTGAGCACCCCCGCCGGCCCGCCGACGGCGCCCGCCCAGGGCACCGCGCTGCTCCGCGGCGCCGGCCTGCGGGCGACCGCGCCGCGCGTCGCGGCCCTCGCCGTCCTGGCCGACCAGCCCCACGCCGACGCCGACGACGTCGCCCGCGGCGTCCGCGAGCGCATCGGCAGCGTCTCCGTGCAGGCGGTGTACGACGTCCTCGGCGCCCTGCACCGCGCCGGGCTCGTCCGGCGCATCGAGCCGGCGGGCTCCCCCGCGCGCTTCGAGCTGCGCGTGGACGACAACCACCACCACCTCGTGTGCCGGGGCTGCGGCGAGGTGCGCGACGTCGACTGCGCCACCGGGGCCGCGCCGTGCCTCGAGCCCGCGCGCCCCCGCGGCGCGGGCACCGGCGGCGGTGCCGCCCTGGACGGGTTCGTCGTCGACGAGGCCGAGGTCATCTACTGGGGCACCTGCTCGCGCTGCTCCGCCCGCTGAGCGCGGGCGGGGAGCCGGCTGGGAGGCGCCCTCCGGGGATGCGGGCCGGTCCCCCGCGGCGCACGGTGGTGGCGTGCAGGTCGTCGTCCCGGCGACCTCCCCCCGCAGACCACCAGGAGGACCCACCGTGACCGCCGAGGCGACCTGGACCACCAGCAACGCCGGCATCCCCGCCGGCAGCGACGAGCACTCGATGACGCAGGGCCCGGGCGGCGGGACGCTGCTCCAGGACCACTACCTCGTCGAGAAGATGGCGCAGTTCAACCGCGAGCGCGTGCCCGAGCGCGTCGTCCACGCCAAGGGCGGCGGCGCCTTCGGCACCTTCGAGGTCACCGGCGACGTGAGCCGGTACACCCGCGCCGCCCTCTTCCAGCCCGGCACGACCACCCGGATGCTGGCGCGCTTCTCGACGGTGGCCGGCGAGCAGGGGACGCCGGACACCTGGCGCGACCCCCGCGGCTTCGCGCTGAAGTTCTACACGAGCGAGGGCAACTACGACCTCGTCGGCAACAACACGCCGGTGTTCTTCGTCAAGGACGCCATGAAGTTCCAGGACTTCATCCGCTCGCAGAAGCGCCTGCCCGCGTCCGGCCTGCGCGACAACGACATGCAGTGGGACTTCTGGACCCTCTCCCCCGAGAGCGCTCACCAGGTCGTCGTCCTCATGGGTGACCGCGGCGTGCCGCGCACCTGGCGCCACATGAACGGCTACGGCTCGCACACGTTCCAGTGGGTCAACGCCGAGGGCGAGGCCTTCTGGGTCAAGTACCACCTCAAGACCGACCAGGGCAACGAGTTCCTCGAGCAGGACGAGGCCGACCGCATCGCCGGGGCGTCGCCCGACCACCACCGCCAGGACCTCTTCGCGAAGATCGCCGAGGGCGACTTCCCGAGCTGGACGATGCACGTCCAGGTCATCCCCGTCGACGAGGCGGAGTCCTACCGGCACAACATCTTCGACGTGACGAAGACCGTGTCGCAGAAGGACTACCCGTTGGTCGAGGTCGGCCGGATGACGCTGGACACGAACCCCGAGAACTTCCACGCGCAGATCGAGCAGGCCGCCTTCGACGTCAACAACATGGTGCCGGGCATCGGGCCGAGCCCCGACAAGATGCTCATGGGCCGGATGTTCAGCTACGCCGACGCGCACCGGTACCGCATCGGCACCAACTACACCCAGCTCCCGGTCAACGCGCCCGTGGCCCCGCTCGGCACGTACGCCAAGGAGGGGGCGATGGCGTACCGCTGGAACCCCCCGACGCAGCCCGTCTACCAGCCGAGCAGCGTCGGCGGACCGGTGGCCGACCCCCGGCGCGCCGGCGAGACGCCCGGGTGGACGGCCGGCGGCCCGACGGCGCGCACGGCCTACCTCGACCACGCCGAGGACGACGACTGGGGCCAGGCCGGCACGCTCGTCCGCGAGGTCATGGACGACGGCGCGCGCAGCCGCCTCGTGACCAACGTGTCGGGCCACCTGCTCAACGGCGTCTCCGAGCCGGTGCTCGAGCGCGCCTTCGCCTACTGGCGGAACATCGACAAGGAGACGGGCGACCGCATCGAGGAGGCCGTGCGCGAGCAGAAGCCGTCGTCGGCCCCCACGACGAGCGCCTCGCCCACGACGCCGGGCGACGAGGCCGAGAAGCGCTGACCGCTCGACCGCACGCACGAGGGGCCCGGGAGCACCTGCTCCCGGGCCCCTCGTGCGTCCGGTCCGCTGCTGCGGGCCCACTCACCGCGCCTCAGGAGGTGCGCAGGCGGGCCAGGGCCCGCTCCTCGGCCGGGATGCGCACGAGCAGCAGGAGCGCGGCGTCGAGCACCGTGAAGACGACGGCGGTGACCCACGCGGTGTGGACCAGCGGCAGGGCGACGCCCTCGACGGCGACGACGACGTAGTTGGGGTGGCTCAGCCAGCGGTAGGGGCCGCGGGTGACCCGGCGCAGGCCGGGCACGACGACGACCCGGGTGTTCCACTGCCGCCCCAGCGTGGCGATGACCCATGCGCGCGTCCCCTCGGTGAGGACGAGCAGCGCGAGCATCGTCCACCCGAGCGCCGGCACGAAGGGCCGGTCGGCCACGACGACCTCCACGAGGCAGGCCACGAGCAGGCCCGTGTGGAGGGCGACCATGACGGGGAAGTGGCCGCGCCCGGCCTCGAACCCGCCACGGCGCAGCGCCCACGCCAGGTTGCGGCGCGAGACGACGAGCTCGACCAGCCGCTCGACCGCGACGAGCAGGACGACGACGGCGTAGACCCCGACGCTCACGCCGCCACCGCGGCGCCGGCCCGGCCGTCGCCCGCCGCCGCGGCCTCGGGCCACCGGAGGAGGACCAGCTCGGCGCAGAAGCCGGGCCCCATGGCGAACATCAGCGCGTGGTCACCGTCGGCGGGCGGCTCGGCGAGCGTCGCGGCCAGGACGTGGAGCACCGAGACGGACGACATGTTGCCGTTGTCGGCGAGGTTCTCCCAGGAGCGGGCGAGGGCGTCGTCGGGCAGGTCGAGGACCTCGGTCACCGCGTCGAGCACCTTGGGCCCCCCCGGGTGGGCGACCCAGCGGGCGACGTCCCCCGTCGCGAGGTCGTGGGCGCCGAGGAAGCCGGTGACGTCGTCGGCCAGGTACTGCCGGACGACGTCGGTGACGCTCGTCGTGAGGACGATGCGGAACCCGCTGCCGCCGACGTCCCAGCCCATGACGCCCGCGGTGTCGGGGTAGAAGCGGCTGCGGGCGCCCACGACCTCGGGGCCGGGCAGCCCCAGCTCGGCGGCCCGCCGGTCGCCGAGGAGGACGACGGCCGCGGCGCCGTCGCCGAAGAGCCCGGAGGCCACGAGGTTGGCGGTGGACGTGTCGTCGCGCTGCACCGTGAGCGAGCAGAGCTCGACGCCGAGGAGCACGGCGACGGCGTCCGGGTCGCCGCGGAGGTGGTCGTGCACGCGGGCGACGCCCGCCGCGCCGGCCACGCAGCCGAGGCCGAAGAGCGGCATGCGCTTGACGTCCGGCCGGAGCCCCAGCGGCTCGACGAGGCGGGCGTCCAGCGACGGCGCCGCGACGCCCGTGGTGCTGGCCAGGACGAGGACGTCGACGTCCTGGGGCGTGAGGCCGACGCGCTCGAGGGCCTGCCGCACGGCGCGCTCCCCCAGCTCGAGCCCGACCCGCACGTAGGCGTCGTTGGCGGAGCGGAAGCCGTCGAGCTGCGGGTACTCCTCGAGCGGCAGGGCGAGGTGCCGCTGGCGGACCCCGGTGTTGCCGTGCAGGCGGTGCAGCAGGGCGCGACGGGGGCCGTCGAGCTCGCCGCCCGAGGCGATGACCTGGCTGAAGGCGTCGGTGATGTCCGCCTGGGCCGACGTGCGCGGCGGCACGGCGGTGCCGACGGAGACGATGCGGGTCATGGGGCTCCTTCGTGGCGCGCGCCGCCGCTGGGCTGCGCGGCGCCACCCATCCTGCGCCGCGCCCCGCCGGGTCGCGACGGCGGGCGCTCCACGGCCCCCGTGGCGGGGCGGCCCCGGGCCGACGCTCAGCCCACGCGGACGGCGCCGGCCCCGTCGACGGCGACGACGTCCCCGGGGGCCAGCTGGCGACCCCGGCGCACCTCGACCTCGCCGTTGACGCGCACGACGCCCGCCGCGAGCGCCTCCTTGGCGTCGGCGCCCGTGTCGACGAGGGAGGCGAGCTTGAGGAGCTGGCCCAGCCGGATCCCGCCCTCGACCGGCACGACCGCCGGCTCGGGGCCCGCCGGGTCGCCGTCTGCGGGGCCGGCGTCGGGCGTGCTGGCGTCGGGCGTGCTGGCGTCGGCGTCGTCCACGGCCGCCATCCTGCCGCCCCCGACGGCGGCGTCCGCCCGCGCGTCGCGGCGGAAGGGACACCGGGGCGGTGGCGTTCCGCGGAGGTGCTCGACGTCCCGCTGTCCCTGCTCGACCGCGCCCGCACGCGCACCGGCGAGCCCGACGCCCTCGCCCTGACGGGGGTCGTCGAGCGGTCGCGGCGCGCCGAGGCGCTCGGGCTCCGCCGCTTCTGGGTGGCCGAGCACCACGCCGTCCCGGGCGTCGCGGGCTCGGCGCCGGCGGTGCTCGCCGGCGCGGTGCTGGCGGCGACGGCGCACCTGCGGGTGGGCTCGGGCGGCGTCATGCTGCCCAACCACGCGCCCCTCGTCGTCGCGGAGCAGTTCGCGACGCTGGCGGCCCTGCACCCCGGGCGGGTGGACCTCGGCGTGGGGCGCTCCCCCGGCTTCACCGCCCCGGTGCGACGCGCGTTGCGGCGCGAGGGCGTCGCGGCGGACGACGACGCCTTCGCGCGGGACCTCGAGGAGCTGCGGGCCCACCTGGACGGCGGCGCGGAGGTCACCGCGCGTCCGCAGGGCGCCGACGTGCCGCTGCTCGTCCTCGCCACCGGCGCCGGCCTCGGCGTGGCGGCGCGGCTCGGGCTGCCCGTCGTCGTCGGCGGGCCGCTGCTGGCGCCGCTCCTCGACCCCGAGCGGGACGGGGACGGGGCGGCCGCGGCGCTGGAGGCCCTCGCCGGCTACCGCAGGGACTTCGTCCCCACCGCGCGCGAGCCACGACCCCGCGTGGTCGTGGCGCTGGACGTCCTCGTCGCCGACGACGCGCGCGCGGCGGCCGACCTGGCGCTCCCCGAGGCGTGGGCCATGGCCGAGGCCCGCACCCGGGGCGCCTTCCCGCCGCTGGAGCCGGTGGAGGCCCTGCGGCAGCGGCGCCCCACCGGCTCCGAGCGCCGGCACCTGGAGACCGCCGGGCGCACCACGGTCGCCGGCGCGCCCGACGAGGTGGAGCGGGTGCTGGCGCGCCTCGTCGACGCCACGGGGGCCGAGGAGGTCATGGCGACGTCGAGCACCACCGACCGCGCGGCGCTGGACGCCTCGGACGCGATGCTGGCCTCCCTCAGCGCGCCGGCGGTGGCGGCGGCCCGGGAGCGGGCCGCCGCCGGCCGGACCTGACGGTCAGTCGGCGCTGATCTGCAGCCGGAAGCGGTCGCGGCCCGTGTGGAGGTCCCACAGGTGGTCGGCGAGCACGCCCGGGTCCTTCTCGGGGTCGCCCTCGACGATCTGGCCGCCGATGACGAGCTGGGCGACGTGGATCCCCTCGTCGCGCAGCTCGTCGTGGAGGAGCTGGAGGTAGGCGGCCTGGCCGGCGAAGGCGACGCTCGTGCCGGTGACGGCGCGGCCGGGCGTGACGGCCGAGCCGCCGTTGACGAAGAGCAGGGTCCCCCTGCCCTCGCCGAGGAACCGCATGCCGGGCAGCACCTGGTGGACGGCGGCGACCGGGCCGTAGATCGAGAACTCGACCGGGCCGCGCAGGTCCTCGGCCGTCGTCTCGAGGACGGGCCGCATGAAGTCCTTCTGCGGCAGCGGGCTGTACTGCAGCACCTCGATCGGACCCAGCTCGGCGGTGGCCCGCTCGAGAGCCGCTGCGAGGGAGGCCGGGTCGCGGACGTCGGCGGCGAAGCCGCGGGCGTGCACGCCCTCCGCGCCGAGCTCGTCGGCGAGGGCGTCGACGCGGGACTGGTTGCGCGACAGGAGGGCCACGGAGAAGCCCTCGGAGCCGAAGCGGCGGGCGACGGCGCGGCCCAGGCCGCGGCCGGCGCCGATGACGGCGATGGTGGTCATGGGCCCTGCCAACCGGTGTCCCCCGGCGGCTGTTCCGCCCGCCCGGCCAGGGGACGCGGCGGGTCAGGACGCCGTGGTGAGCCGCACCTCGAGGGAGTCGACGGCCTCGGCGACGAGCGGCGAGGCGGCCAGGCGGGTCTGCACGCGCTCCAGCAGGGCGTCGAGGGCGGGGCGGTCGAGGCCCGGCGCCAGCGCGAGGACCACCGCCGCCTCCGCGCGCCGACCGCGCTCGACGACGGCGGAGGTCACCGCCGGCTCGACCTCCGCGGCGGCCCGGACGACCGCGGCGACGTCCTCGCGCTCCCACGACGGCCGCCACGCCCGCTGCTGGGCCAGCGCCTCGAGCGCGGGGCGCGGCACGACGAAGGGCCGCTCCGCCGCCGGGTCGACGACGAGCAGCGCGCAGCCCTCGTCAGCGGCGGACAGCGCGGCGCGCTCGACCTCGCTGGGCACGGGCCGAGCCGCGGCGTCCCAGGCGCTGAGCGCCGCCGTGGAGGTGAAGACGGGCATCGCCCGGCGCCCGTCCGGGGCCTGCAGGGTGACGACGGCCATGTCGGCGCCGGTGTCGGAGGTGACGCCGGTGAGGGGCGAGGCCTCCTCCCCCGCCGCGACGGCCACCACCGGCACGAAGACGCGCGTGCCCGCGAGCGCCGCCACGACCGCCGCGGGACCCGTGGCGTCGCGGTCCGCGAGGGCGGCGACCACGCCCTCGTCGGCCGCGCCGTCGTCGCCCGCGAAGGGGCTGGGGGTGAGGGTGCGACCGGCCCACGGGACGCCGCCGGAGTCGGCGCCCGCCCCGCGCGCTCCGTGGGCGTGTCCGTGGGGCGGGCCGGGGGCGGGCGTCGTCACGGCCGCCCGGCGACGTCGAGCGCCTCGCCGAGCGTGAACGCCTGCGCGTAGAGCGCCTTGCCGACGATGGCGCCCTCGACGCCGCTGGGCACGAGGGCGCGCAGGACGCGCAGGTCCTCGAGGCTCGAGACGCCGCCCGAGGCGACGACGGGTCGGTCGGTGGCGGCGCAGACCTGCTCCAGCAGAGCGGCGTTGGGCCCGCGCAGGGTGCCGTCCTTGGTGACGTCGGTGACGACGTAGCGGGCGCACCCGTCGGCGTCGAGCCGGGCGAGCACCTCCCAGAGGTCGCCGCCCTCCTGCGTCCAGCCCCGCGCGGCGAGGGTCGTCCCGCGGACGTCGAGGCCCACGGCGACGCGGTCGCCGTGCTCGGCGATGGCGCGGCGGGTCCACTCCGGGTCCTCGAGCGCGGCCGTGCCGAGGTTGACGCGACGGCAGCCGGTGGCGAGCGCCCGCTCCAGGGAGGCGTCGTCGCGGATGCCGCCCGACAGCTCGACGGCGACGTCGAGGCGACCGACGACGTCGGCGAGCAGCTCCGCGTTCGAGCCGCGGCCGAAGGCGGCGTCGAGGTCGACGAGGTGGATCCACTCGGCCCCGCCCTCCTGCCACGCGAGCGCCGCCTCGAGCGGGTCGCCGTAGCCGGTCTCGGAGCCGGCCTCGCCCTGGACGAGACGGACGGCCTGGCCGTCGGCGACGTCGACGGCGGGCAGCAGCTGCAGGCGCTCGGCGCCGTCGGGGGTCGGGTCGCTCGGCTTCTCGTCGCGGGAGGTCACCCGCTCATCCTGGCAGCCGCAGATCGGGCCCCGGCCCTAGCATCGCGCTGTGGCGGGGCCGGCGTGGACGCTCACCGTCGACTGCGCCGAGCCCGGGGTCATGGCGACCTTCTGGAAGGCGGCGCTCGGCTACGTCGACGCGCCGCCGCCCGACGGCTTCGCGAGCTGGCCGGCGTGGCTGACGGCGATGGGCGTCCCCCGTGCGGAGTGGGACGACGGCGCCGCGATCGTCGACCCGTCTGGTGACCGGCCGGCCGTGTCGCTGCTCCGGGTCCCGGAGGCGAAGCTGCAGAAGAACCGCTGGCACGTCGACCTGCCCGTCAGCGGAGGCCGCGCGCGCAGCGCCGAGGACCGCGAGCGGCTGGTCCGGGCGGAGGTCGTGCGGCTGAGCGCCCTCGGCGCGCGGGTCCTCGCGGAGCACCGGACGGCCCAGGGCCTCGACCACGTCGTCATGGCGGACCCGGAGGGCAACGAGTTCTGCGTCGTCTGACCCGCTCGGGCGCCCTGCCGCGAGGAGGCCCTGGCGCCCGTCAGCGGTCGAGCGCGTACGGCACGAGGTACAGCCCCGCCGCGACGAGGGCGAGCACGGCGAGCACCCCGGCGACCAGGGCGCCGCGGCGCAGGCCCTGACGCCCGAGCGACAGGGCCCCGCCGAGCAGGAAGGCGGCGAGGACGGCGAGGACCAGCCCGAGGACGAGCTGGCTCACCGCGCTCCCCCGTCGCCCAGCGCGGCGACCCAGCGCCGCAGCAGGCGCTGGCCGGCGTCGCCGGACTTCTCCGGGTGGAACTGCGTGGCCGACAGGGGCCCGTCCTCGACGGCGGCGACGAAGCGGGTGCCGTGCTCGGACCAGGTGACCCCCGCCGTGGACGGCCCGCGCCACTCCTGCACGGCGAAGGAGTGCACGAAGTAGTACCGCTCCTCGGGGTCGGGGTCCTCGCCGAAGAGCACGGACCCGGCCGGCGCCTCGACGGTGTTCCAGCCCATGTGCGGGACGACGGCGGCGGGCAGCCGGGCGACGTCGCCGGGCCAGAGCCCCAGCCCCTCGGCGGCGGAGGCGGGGTCGTCGGCGTGCTCCAGCCCTCGGCCGAAGAGCACCTGGAGGCCGACGCAGATCCCCAGCACGGGCCGACCGGCCGCCAGCCGCTCGGCCACGACCTCGTGGCCGCCGACGGCGCGCAGGTCCCGGGCCACGGACGCGAAGGCGCCGACGCCGGGGACGACGAGGCCGTCGGCGGCGACGGCGGCCGCACGGTCCCCCGTCAGGACGACGTCGGCGCCCGTCGCCTCGAGGGCGCGGACGGCGGAGCGGACGTTGCCCGAGCCGTGGTCGAGCACGACGACGCGCGGGGAGGTCACCGCACCAGCGTAGGTGCGGACGGCGTCCGGCCTCGCGCGCCCTTCCCGCCGTCGGAGGTGTGCGGTAGGAAGCCGACGGGCCGCCGCCGGGGCGGTCCGCACCCCTCGGAGGACCCCGCCATGGCCGTCGCCCCTGCTGGGCCCACCGCCGGGCCGACCGACGGGCCGGCCGCCGCCGGCCCCGTGCACCCCGCCGACGGCCACGACCTCATCCGCGTGCACGGCGCCCGTGAGAACACCCTGCGCGACGTCTCGGTCGAGCTGCCCAAGCGCCGGATCACCGTCGTCACGGGCGTCTCGGGGTCGGGCAAGAGCTCGCTCGTGTTCGGCACCATCGCCGCGGAGTCGCAGCGCCTCGTCGACGAGACCTACAGCGCCTTCCTCCAGGGCCTCATGCCCGGCCGGGCGCGCCCCGACGTCGACGTCCTCGACGGCCTGACGACGGCGATCGTCGTCGACCAGGAGCGGATGGGCGCGAACGCCCGCTCGACCGTCGGCACGGCCACCGACGCGAACGCGATGCTGCGCATCCTCTTCAGCCGGCTCGCCGAGCCGCACCTCGGCGGGCCGCAGGCCTACTCGTTCAACGTGGCGTCGGCGAGCGGCAGCGGAGCCGTGAGGGTCGGCGACGCGAAGGCGGTGCGCCGGAGCTTCACCGTGACGGGCGGCATGTGCCCGCGGTGCGAGGGCCTCGGCCGCGTCGACGACATCGACCTGACGGCCCTCTACGACGCCTCCCTGTCGCTGGACGAGGGCGCCATCACCGTGCCCGGCTACAGCACGGAGGGCTGGTACGCGCGCATCTTCCGGGGCTCGGGCTTCGTCGACCCGACCAAGCCCGTCGGCGAGTTCACCGACGCCGAGCTGCACGACCTGCTCCACAAGGAGCCGACGAAGGTCGTCGTCGACGGCGTCAACCTCACCTACGAGGGGCTCGTCCCCAAGATCCGCAGGTCCTTCCTGTCCAAGGACGTCGAGTCTCTGCAGCCGCACGTGCGCGCCTTCGTCGAGCGCGCCGCCACCTTCGCGCCCTGCCCCGCGTGCCACGGCACCCGGCTCTCCGAGGGCGCGCGCTCCTCGCGGGTGGCGGGCCGCTCCATCGCGGACGTCTGCGCGCTGCAGGTCACCGACGTCGCCGCCTGGCTCCGCGGGCTCGACGAGCCGTCCGTCGCCCCGCTGCTGGCGGCGCTGCAGGGGCTGCTCGACTCCTTCGTCGAGGTGGGGCTGGGCTACCTCACCCTCGACCGGGCCACCGGCACGCTGTCGGGCGGGGAGTCCCAGCGCACGAAGATGGTGCGCCACCTGGGCTCCTCGCTCACCGACGTCACCTACGTCTTCGACGAGCCGAGCAGCGGCCTGCACCCGCACGACGTGCAGCGGCTCACGGCGCTGCTGCGGCGCCTGCGCGACAAGGGCAACACCGTGCTCGTCGTCGAGCACAAGCCCGAGGTCGTCGCCGTGGCCGACCACGTCGTCGACCTCGGACCCGGCGCCGGCTCGGCCGGCGGCACCGTCTGCTTCGAGGGCACCGTCGACGAGCTGCGGGCGAGCGACACGCTCACGGGCCGCCACCTCGCGGACCGGACGCCGCTCAAGGAGCGCGTGCGCACGCCGACGGGCGTGCTCGAGGTGCGCGGGGCCACGCGGCACAACCTGCGCGACGTCGACGTCGACCTCCCGCTGGGCGTCCTCCTCGTCGTCACGGGCGTCGCCGGGTCGGGCAAGAGCTCGCTCGTCCACGGCTCGCTGCCCCGGGAGGTCGACGGGCGGCCCGTGGTGCGGGTCGACCAGACGCCCATCAAGGGCTCCCGGCGGAGCAACCCGGCGACGTGGACCGGGCTGCTCGAGCCGGTCCGCAAGGCCTTCGCGAGGGCGAACGGCGTGAAGCCGGCCCTCTTCAGCGCCAACTCGGCCGGGGCGTGCCCCGTGTGCGCCGGCGCGGGCGCCGTCTACGTCGACCTCGCCGTCGGCGGCGGGGTGTCGACGACGTGCGAGGCGTGCGAGGGCCGCCGCTTCGACGCCTCGGTGCTCGACCACCGCCTCGGGGGGAAGGACATCAGTGAGGTGCTCGAGATGCCGGTCGCCGAGGCCGTGACCTTCTTCGGCCCCGCCTCCGAGCACCGGGAGACCCGCGTGCCGGCCGCCCACGCCGTCCTCGCCCGCCTCGACGCCGTCGGGCTGGGCTACCTGCGGCTGGGGCAGCCGCTGACGACCCTGTCCGGCGGCGAGCGCCAGCGGCTGCGCCTCGCGACGGCGATGGCGTCCCCCGGCGGGGTCCTCGTCCTCGACGAGCCCACGACCGGCCTGCACCCCGCGGACGTCGAGCACCTCCTCGGCCTGCTGGACCGGCTCGTCGACGAGGGGACGTCGGTCGTCGTCGTCGAGCACCACCAGGCCGTCGTCGCGCACGCCGACCGCGTCGTCGACATGGGGCCCGGAGCGGGGCGCGACGGCGGCCGCGTCGTCTTCGAGGGCACGCCCGCCGAGCTCGTCGCCGACGGCTCCACGCTCACCGGGCAGCACCTCGCGGCCTACCTCGGCGGCTGACCCGGGCCGGGCCGGGCGTCGGGGCCGGGCGTCGGGGTCATTCGTCGGCGTCAGGCGTCGGCGTCGGACGAGCCCGCGCGGTCCTCCCGGGCGGCGGCGCGACGGCGCAGAGCGGCGGTCGCGCCGAGCACGACGCCGAGGAGGGCGACGGCTGCCACGAGCACGGACCCGCGCCCGGCGAGCAGCTGGGCCACCTCGAGGAGGAGGACGAGCAGGCCCGCGACGGCGAGCACCGCGGGCAGGACCGGCGAGGGCGGGCGCGGCGCCCCCGGACCGCCCTGCGCGCCGCCGGTGCGGCCGGCCGCAGCCCGGGCGGCGGCCACGCGCCCCAGCCCGGCGCTGCTCGTCGCCCCCGGCAGGTCGGCGACCTCCACGGCGCCGTGGACCACGCGCTCGGCGGCGTCGGGCAGCCCCGCCAGCACGAGGCCCGGCGAGCGGACGGCGTCCGCGCCTTCCTCCCGCCGGCCGCGGCGCCACTGCTCCGCCCGGACCGACCCGCCCGTCGCCGCGGTGACGTCCGAGCGCAGGACGACGACGGGCACCGGCCCGAGCGCGCGCGAGGCGCCGCGCACGACGGCGTCCGGATCACCGTCGCTCGGCGGCGCGACGAGGCACCCGCGCCCGTCGAGGGGCGCGACGACGGCGACCACCCGCGCGAGCGCGAGCGCACCGGCGAGGCGGCCGGCGTCGGCGACGGGCGCCACGACGACGACGCGCTCCGCCGGGCCCCCGACCGGCTCGTCCTCGACCCCGTCGCCCTGCCCGTCGAGGGGCCCGTCGGCGGGCCCGTCGAGGGGCTCGTCGGGCCCGCCGGTCAGAGCGCGCCCTTGGTGCTCGGGACGCCCGTGACCCGCGGGTCGTGCGCGAGGGCCGTCCGCAGCGCCCGGGCGACCGCCTTGAACTGCGTCTCGACGACGTGGTGCGCGTCGCGCCCCGCGAGGACCCGCACGTGCAGGCCGATGTGGGCGTGGAAGGCGAAGGACTCCAGGACGTGCCGGGTCAGCGAGCCGAGGTAGGGGGTGTTCCCCGGTCCACCGCCGATGAGCACGTGCTCCTGGCCGGCCGGCTCGCCGGAGTGCACGCAGTAGGGGCGCCCGGAGACGTCGACGACGGCCTGGACGAGCGCCTCGTCGAGCGGCACCGTCGCGTCGCCGAAGCGCACGAGGCCGCGCTTGTCGCCCATGGCCTGCCGGAAGGCCTGACCGAGGCAGATGGCGACGTCCTCGACGGTGTGGTGGGCGTCGATGTGCAGGTCGCCCTCGGCCTCGACGACGAGGTCGACGAGGCTGTGGCGCGCGAGCGCCGTGAGCATGTGGTCGTAGAAGCCCACGCCCGTGCTGATGCGCGACTCGCCCGTGCCGTCGAGGTCGACCTCGACGACGACGGAGGACTCGCTCGTGCGGCGCTCGACGCGCGCGCGGCGGGCCGGGCCCTCCAGGGGGGCCGGGCTCTGGACGGGGGCGGTCTCGCTCATCGGGTGCCCTCCGGGGCGTCGGGGCCGGACGCGCGGGCGCCGGCGGGGGTGGCGAGGACCTCGACGAGCGCGCCCTCGAAGGCGGCGGTCTCCTCCGGCGTCCCCACCGAGACGCGCAGCCACCCCTCGGGGCCCGTCTCCCGGACGAGCACCCCGCGGTCGAGCAGGCCCTGCCAGGTGGCGTGGCGGTCGGCGAGGCGGCCGAAGAGGACGAAGTTGGCGTCGCTGTCGGCCACCGCGAGCCCGAGGCCGCGCAGCCACGCGACGAGGGCGTCGCGCTCGGCGCGCAGCGCGTCGACGCCGCGGAGCAGCTCGGCGGAGTGCCGCAGGGCGACGCGGGCGACGGCCTGGGTGACGCCGGACAGGTGGTACGGCAGGCGGACGACGCGCAGCGCGTCGACGACGGCCCGCGACGACGCGAGGTAGCCCACGCGCGCGCCGGCGAGGCTGAAGGCCTTGCTCATCGTCCGGCTGACGGCCAGGCGCGGGTAGCGCTCGAGGAGCTCCAGGGCGCTCGGGACGCCCTCGCGGCGGAACTCGGCGTACGCCTCGTCGACGACGACCACGCCCGGCGCGGCGTCGCACACGGCCTCGACGACCTCGCGCGGCAGCGCGGTGCCCGTCGGGTTGTTCGGCGAGGCGAGCAGGACGACGGACGGCTGCTCCTGCTCGACGAGCGCCACCGCCGCCGCCGGGTCGACGGTGAAGTCGTCGCGCCGCCGGCCCACGACCCAGCGGGTGCCCGTGTCGCGGGCGTACTCCGGGTACATCGAGTAGGTCGGCGCGAAGGAGACCGCCGTGCGGCCCTCACCGCCGAAGGCCTGCAGCACCTGGAGCATGACCTCGTTGGAGCCGTTGGCGGCCCACAGCTGCTCGGCCGGCAGGCGGACCCCCGACTCGAGGGCCAGGAAGTCCGCGAGGTCGGCCCGCAGGTCGAGGAACTCGCGGTCGGGGTAGCGGTTGAGCCCGCGCGCGGCCGCGGCGACGGCCTCCCCCATCTCCCGGGCGACGAGCTCCGACGGCGGGACGGGGTTCTCGTTGACGTTGAGCAGCACCGGCACGTCGAGCTGCGGGGCGCCGTAGGGCTCGACGCCGCGCAGGACGTCGCGCAGCGGCAGGTCGGCGAGCGCGGCCGCACGCGCCGCGGCGCCCTCCCCCGCGCCCGCCGCCGCCCGCGCCGTCCCGACGCCGGCGACGGGGTCGGTCGTCGTCGTGCCGGCGGGGCCGGCGTCGCCGCTCACGCTCCGCTCCCGCGCAGGCGCGCCGTGACGGCCTGGCCGTGCGCGGGCAGGTCCTCGGCCTCGGCGAGCGCGACGACGTGCGGGGCGACGTCGGCGAGCGCCTGCGCCGAGTAGTCGACGACGTGGATGCCGCGCAGGAAGGTCTGCACCGACAGACCGCCGGAGAAGCAGGCGCAGCCGCCGGTCGGCAGGACGTGGTTGGAGCCCGCGCAGTAGTCGCCGAGGGAGACGGGGGCGTGCGGCCCCACGAAGATCGCGCCCGCGTTGCGCACCCGCGCCGCGAGCCCGGCGGCGTCGGCCGTCTGCACCTCGAGGTGCTCGGCGCCGTAGCCGTCGGCGACGGCGAGCAGCCCGGCCTCGTCGTCCACGAGCACGACGGCGGACTGGGGGCCGGCGAGCGCCGTCCGCACCCGCTCCGCGTGCTTGGTCGCGGGCACCTGGGTCTCGAGCTCGGCCTCGACGCCCGCGGCGAGGTCCTCCGACGTCGTGACGAGGACCGCGGCGGCCACCGCGTCGTGCTCGGCCTGGCTCACGAGGTCCGCGGCGACGAGCACGGGGTCGGCGGAGCCGTCGGCGAGGACCATCACCTCGGTGGGGCCGGCCTCGGCGTCGACGCCCACGACGCCGCGCAGGAGGCGCTTGGCGGCGGCGACGTAGCGGTTGCCCGGGCCCGTGACGATGTCGACGGGCGCGCACAGGCGCGAGCCGTCGTCCTCGCGGGCGCCGAGGGCGAGCATCGCGACGGCCTGGGCCCCGCCGACGGCGTAGACCTCGTCCACGCCGAGCAGCGCGCACGCCGCCAGGACCGTCGGGTGGGGCAGGCCGCCGTGGTCGCGCTGGGGAGGGCTCGCCACGGCGAGCGAGTCGACCCCGGCCTCCTGCGCCGGCACGACGTTCATGACGACGCTGCTGGGGTACACGGCCACGCCGCCGGGCACGTACAGGCCCACGCGCCCCACCGGCACCCACCGCTCGGTGACCGTGCCGCCGGGCACGACCTGCGTCGTCGTGTCGGTCCGCCGCTGGTCGGCGTGGACGAGCCGCGCGCGGCGCACCGACTCCTCGAGCGCGGCGCGCACGGCCGGGTCCAGGGCCGCGAGGGCCTCGGCGAGGGCGTCGGCCGGCACCCGCAGGTGCGGCGGGCGGACGCCGTCCAAGCGCTCGCCGAGGTCGCGCAGCGCCGCGGCGCCACGGGCGCGCACGTCCTCCACGATCGGGCGGACGACCTCGAGGGCCGACTCCACGTCCTGCTCGGCGCGGGGCAGGGTGCCGCGCAGCTCGCGCGCGTCGAGCGCGCGACCGCGCAGGTCCAGACGACGGATCACCGGTCGATGGTAGGGGCCCGGTGGCTCGCGGCCCCGCTCCCCTCCGGCCCGGCCCGACCCGACCCGCGCCCCCGACCCGCCCCGGCGCGTCGTCCCGCCTGCGCCCCGCTCGCGTGCGGCCCGCCCCGCTCGGCCGGCGGCGTCGCCGTACGCTCGGGCGGTGCAGCCCCTCCCGCTGTTCCCCCTCCCGTCGGTGCTGGTGCCCGGCCTGGTGCTGCCGCTCAACGTCTTCGAGCCGCGCTACCGCGCCCTCGCCCGCCACCTGCTCGACACGCCGCCCGAGCGCCGGGTCTTCGGCGTCGTCGCCCTGCGCCCAGGCCGGGACGTGCGCCAGGGCGCGGACGCCGTCCACGAGGTCGGCTGCACCGCGGTGGTCCGCGACATCACCGAGCTCGACGACGGCCGCTTCGAGATGGTCACCAGCGGCGCCCTGCGCTTCCGCCTCCACGGCCTCGACGACACGGCCGGCACCCCCTGGGCCACGGGCCTCGTGACCCCGCTCGAGGACCCCGAGGGCGACCCCGACGAGGCGGCCGCGCTGGGCGCGCGCGTCGCCGCCGCCTTCACCGCCTACCGGGCGCGCCTCGGCGGCGCCGAGGACGCGGTCGGGGTCACGTCGCCGCGCGTCCTGTCCCACCTCGTCACCGCCGGGATGGTCCTGCCGCTGCCCGAGCGCCAGGCCCTGCTCGAGCAGCCGGACGCCGTCGCCCGGCTGCGCTCCCAGCTGCGCCTGCTCGCCCGGGAGGAGGCGCTGCTCGACGCGACGGGCGCGCTGCCCCAGACCGGCCCCGACCTGTCCTTCGCCACGCCCAACTGACCCAGCCCCGCACCGCGCCCCGGCCCCGCACGGCGCCGGGCGCGCCACCCGCAGGACGGAGGAGCGCCGTGGCCCGCCGGCCCCCCGCCCCGACCGCCGCCGTGCGGGCCCTCGTCGCCGACGGGGCACCGCACGCGCTGCGGCCCTACGCGCACGACCCGCGCGCCGCGGCCGGGGAGGGCTCCGGGCTCGAGGCCGCCACCGCGCTCGGCGTCGAGCCGCACCGCGTGCTCAAGACGCTCGTCGCCCTCGTGGACGAGCAGCCCCTGCTCGCCGTAGTCCCGGTGACGGGCCGCCTCGACCTGCGGGCCCTGGCGGCCGCGCGGGGCGGCCGCCGCGCCGTCCTGGCCGAGCCGGCCGCGGCGGAGCGGCTCACCGGCGGCGTGGTGGGCGCCATCAGCCCCCTGGGCCTGCGCCGACCGCTCCCGGTCGTCGTCGACGCGAGCGCCGCCGCGCACGACGCCGTCCTCGTCAGCGCCGGGCGTCGGGGCCTCGACGTCGAGCTCGCGCCGGCCGACCTCCTGCGGCTCTGCGGGGGCGCCTACGCCGAGGTCGCCCGGCCGTCGTCCCGCTGAGCGGCGTCCCCCGGAGCGGCGTCCGCGGGAGCGGCGTCCCCGGAGTCGGCGGGGTACGGCTCCCGCCGCGCCGGGGCGCGCAGCATCCCCGCGATGAGGACGACCGTCACGAGGAGCGCGGCCGCCGTCGGTGCCACCGCGAGCGCGACGGTCGCCTGCAGCTGCAGACCGGCGGGGGCCACCTGGACGCCCTCGGCGAGCCGGGAGGCGACGTCCTCGGGCAGCGCCGGCCCGCGGCGCGGGCCGGCGACGAGACCGCCCAGGGCCCTGCCCAGCCACGACGTCGCGAGCGCCCCCGCGGCCGCCGCCACGAGGGCGACCACCGCGGCGGGCCCGCTGGGCCCGCGACGGGCGCGCAGGACCGCCGCGCCGGCGACGAGCCCCGCCACCGCGGTGACGAGGACGAAGACGCCGTCCTGCGCCGCCGCGAGCTCCGGCAGACCGGGCGAGACGCGCTGCGTCCCGTCGGTGACGACCTGCGGCTGCGGCGCCAGGAGCCACCACGCCAGCGCGGACGCCAGGACGAGACCCGCCCAGGCCGGCAGGAGCCTTGCCAGCCCGCCCCTCACGTGCAGGGCCCTCGCCGGCGCCTCACGCGAGGCACGAGGGCCCGAGGAGCGCCTTGAGGTCCCCGTACAGGGACGGCGACGGCGTCACCCCGAGCGCGGAGTCGAGGCGCATGAGGGTCGCCCGCTCCGGCGAGGTCCGCAGCCGCAGGTGCACCTCGGTGGGGCCCGCGTGCATGAGCAGCACGTCCTTGAGCCGCTCGACCCGCGGCGGCGTGCAGCGGCTCGTCGGCATCTCGATGACCAGCGGCCCGCCCGCCGCCTGGCTCGTGTCGGGGATCGACATCTCCGAGGCGTAGATCGTCGGGACGTCGTCGCGCCGGTTGACCCGGCCCCGCACGACGCAGACGAGGTCCTCACGCAGCTCGTGCATGACCTCGGCGTACGTCTTGGGGAAGAAGAGCACCTCGACCGAGCCCTCGAGGTCCTCGACCGTGGCGATGGCCCACGCGCTGCCCTGCTTGGTCATCTTGCGGGTGACCGTCGTGACCATCCCCGCGATGGTGATGGTCGAGCCGTCCTGGC
This sequence comes from uncultured Pseudokineococcus sp., assembly GCF_947499845.1. Classification (GTDB taxonomy): domain Bacteria; phylum Actinomycetota; class Actinomycetes; order Actinomycetales; family Quadrisphaeraceae; genus Pseudokineococcus. Next base: position 399,922 of record NZ_CANMPM010000001.1, on the reverse strand, counting down.
GCCCCTCGTCGGCGACGAAGGCGGAGATCGAGCAGTCCGCCGCCGAGGCCAGCACGTGCTCGAGGCCGAAGAGCGGGTGGTCGGAGACGTACAGCCCGAGCATGGCCCGCTCGCTCGCGAGCAGCTCGCGCTTGTCCCACTCCCCGTCGCCCACCGGCGGCAGGGCCGCGAGCTGGACGGCGGACTCGTCCCCGAGCCCGCCGAACAGCGAGTCCTGGCCGATGGCCTCGGCCCGCTTCTCGACGACGACGGCGTCGACGTAGACCTCGTGGACCGCGGCCAGGCCCCGGCGGGTGTGTCCGAGGGAGTCGAAGGCGCCGGCCTTGATGAGCGACTCGATGGTCCGCTTGTTGCACACGACCGCGGGGACCTTGCGCAGGAAGTCCTCGAAGGACGTGAAGGCGCCCTTCTCCTCGCGCGCCGCCACGATCGCGTCGACGACGTTCTGCCCGACGTTGCGGATGGCGGCGAGCCCGAAGCGGATGTCCTGCCCGACGGCGGCGTACGTGCCGATCGAGGAGTTGACGTCGGGCGGCAGCACCGTGATGCGCATGCGCCGGCACTCGCCGAGGTAGAGCGCCGACTTGTCCTTGTCGTCGCGCACGCTCGTGAGCAGCGCCGCCATGTACTCGGCCGGGTGGTTGGCCTTGAGGTACGCCGTCCAGTACGAGACGACGCCGTACGCCGCCGAGTGCGCCTTGTTGAAGGCGTAGTCGGAGAACGGCAGGAGGATGTCCCACAGCGTCTTGACCGCGGCCTCGGAGTACCCGTTCGCCGCCATGCCGTCGCGGAAGCCGATGTACTCGGCGTCGAGCACCTCGCGCTTCTTCTTGCCCATGGCGCGGCGCAGCAGGTCCGCCTTGCCGAGCGAGTACCCGGCGAGCTTCTGCGCGATCGCCATGACCTGCTCCTGGTACACGATGAGCCCGTAGGTCTCGCCCAGGACGTCGGCCAGCGGCTCCGCCAGCTCGGGGTGGATCGGCGTGATCTCCTGCTGGCCGTTCTTGCGCAGCGCGTAGTTGGTGTGCGACCCCGCACCCATCGGGCCGGGGCGGTAGAGGGCGCCGACGGCGGAGATGTCGGCGAAGACGTCGGGCTTCATGAGCCGCAGCAGCGAGCGCATGGGCCCGCCGTCGAGCTGGAAGACGCCGAGGGTGTCGCCGCGCTGCAGCAGCTCGAACGTCTTCGGGTCGTCCAGCGTGAGCACGTCGAGGTCGACGGGCTCGCCGCCGTTGGTGACGATGTTCTTGAGGGCGTCGTCGAGGACCGTGAGGTTGCGCAGCCCCAGGAAATCCATCTTGATGAGGCCGAGGCCCTCGCAGGTCGGGTAGTCGAACTGCGTGATGATGGCGCCGTCCTGCTCGCGGCGCATGATCGGGATGATGTCGATGAGCGGCTCGCTCGACATGATGATCCCGGCCGCGTGCACGCCCCACTGGCGCTTGAGCCCCTCCAGGCCGCGCGCGGTGCCCACGACCTTCTGGGCGTCGGCGTCCTGGGCGTGCAGCTGGCGGAACTCCTCCGCCTCGGCGTACCGCTTGTGCTCGGGGTCGAAGATCCCCGACAGCGGGATGTCCTTGCCCATGACGGCGGGCGGCATGGCCTTCGTGAGCCGCTCGCCCATGGCGAAGGGGTAGCCGAGCACGCGCGAGGAGTCCTTGAGCGCCTGCTTGGCCTTGATGGTGCCGTAGGTGACGATCATCGCGACGCGGTCGTCGCCGTACTTCTCCGTGACGTAGCGGATGACCTCGCCGCGCCGGCGCTCGTCGAAGTCGACGTCGAAGTCGGGCATCGACACGCGCTCCGGGTTGAGGAAGCGCTCGAAGATGAGGCCGTGCTCGAGGGGGTCGAGGTCGGTGATCCGCATGGCGTAGGCGGCCATCGACCCGGCGCCGGAGCCGCGGCCCGGGCCGACGCGGATGCCGTTCTCCTTGGACCACGTGATGAAGTCGGCGACGACGAGGAAGTAGCCCGGGAAGCCCATCTGGGCGATGACCTGGCACTCGAAGTCGGCCTGCGCCTGGGACGCCTCGGGGATGCCGCCGGGGTAGCGGCGCTCGAGGCCCCGCTGCACCTCCTCGACGAACCACGACTCCTCCGTGTGCCCCTCCGGCACGGGGAAGCGCGGCATGTAGGTGCCGTTGCCCTCGGTGAAGGACACGTCGCAGCGCTCGGCGATGAGCAGGGTGTTGTCGCACGCCTCGGGCAGCTCGCGCCACGTGCGCCGCATCTCCGCGGCGCTCTTGAGGTAGAAGTCGTCCGCGTCGAACTTGAAGCGGTGCGGGTCGGCCAGGGTCGAGCCGGACTGCACGCACAGCAGCGCCGCGTGCGCCGTCGCGTCCTCCGCGCGGGTGTAGTGCAGGTCGTTGGTGGCGACCATCGGCAGCTGCAGGTCCTTGGCCAGGCGCAGCAGGTCGTCGCGCGTGCGGCGCTCGATGTCGAGGCCGTGGTCCATGAGCTCGAGGTAGTAGTTCTCCGCGCCGAAGATGTCGCGGTAGTCGCTCGCCGCCTGCAGCGCCTCGCGGTACTGCCCGAGCCGCAGCCGGGTCTGCACCTCCGAGGACGGGCAGCCCGTGGTGGCGATGAGGCCCTTCGCGTACCGGCTGAGGATCTCCCGGTCCATGCGCGGCTTGAAGTAGTGCCCCTCCATGGACGCCCGCGAGGCGAGCCGGAAGAGGTTGTGCATCCCCTCCGTGGTCTCGCTGAGCATCGTCATGTGCGTGAAGGCGCCGCCGCCGGAGACGTCGTCGCGGCTCGAGGTGCCCTGGGCGCCCCACTTCACCCGCGTGCGGTCGCCGCGGTGGGTGCCCGGCGCGACGTAGGCCTCGAGGCCGATGATCGGCTTGACGCCGTGCTTCTGGCCCGCGCGCCAGAAGTCGTGGGCGCCGAAGACGAACCCGTGGTCGGTCGTGGCGATGGCCGGCATCCCGAGCCGCGCCGCCTCGGCCATGAGGTCGTCCACCCGCGCCGCGCCGTCGAGCATCGAGTACTCGGTGTGCACGTGGAGGTGGACGAACTGGTCCTCCCCCGACCTGCTGGACGTCGACGTCGTCGCGGGCTGGGGCATCGTGCGGGCCTCCCGGGGGCGCCGCCGGGGCGGCGCGGTGGTGTCTGGGACCGTCCTCGCCTGGTGCTCCCGCACCCCCGCGGGGGGCGCGGCAGGAGGACCCGGCGAGTGTAGGTCGGGGCGCCGACAGCCCGGTGCAGGCGACGCCGCGCCGGGGCCCCGACCCGCCCCGTCCGCCTGCGGCGACGTGGCCGACCGCACACGCGCCGCCGGCACCTCCCGGGGCGCCGCTGTGGTTCGGTGGCCCGCGGGGCCGCGGACGCGCGAGGTGGCGCGGGCCTGCGACGCGAGGAGGCGCGCATGACGACGACGTCGAGCACCGGTGGCGGCCCGACCGGGGGCTCCCGGCCCGCTCGGGGCACCGGCCGCACCGCCGACCGGGCGAACGGCCCCGGGGACGACACCGAGGGCGGTCCCCACCGCTCCCCCGGACGCACGTGGGCGCTGCGCGGGCTGGGCGTGGTCCTCGCCCTGCTCGTCTACCTGCTCCTCGGCGGCGCCGAGGACCTCTCGCAGGAGGGCCGGTTCACGGCGGCCGTGGCCGTCCTCATGGCGACGTGGTGGATGACCGAGGCGCTGCCGCTGTCGGCCACCGCGCTCGTGCCGATCGTCGCGCTGCCCGTCCTCGGGGTCGTCGACGTGGCCGGCGCCACGGCGCCCTACGCCAACCCCATCGTCTTCCTCTTCCTCGGCGGCTTCCTCATCGCCATCGCCATGCAGCGGTGGGACCTGCACCGGCGCATCGCGCTCCGGACGCTGCGCGCCGTCGGCACGAGCCCGCGGCGCATCGTGCTGGGGATGATGGTCTCGACGGCCTTCCTGTCGATGTGGGTGTCCAACACCGCCACGACGCTGATGATGCTGCCCATCGCCCTCAGCGTCCTCACCCTCGTCGTGGACCGGGTCGGCGCCGGCTCGCAGGCCGAGCGCGCGGCCCAGCAGGACGCCGTCACCGACTCCACGACGACGATCGCCGACGCCGTCAGCGACCCCGCCGTGAAGACCTTCGGGGTCGGCCTGCTGCTGTCCGTGGCGTGGGCGGCCTCCATCGGCGGCCTCGGCACCCTGCTCGGCAGCCCGCCCAACGCCATCGTCGCCGGGTACGTCGCCGACGAGCTGGGCGGCGAGGTCGGCTTCCTCCAGTGGATGCTCCTCGGCGTCCCGCTCGTCGTCGTCTTCGTCGCGGTCGCGTGGCTGCTCATCACGCGCGTGCTCTTCCGCTCCGACCTGCCCGAGATCCCCGGCGGCCGTCAGATGCTCGACGAGCAGCTGGCCGAGATGGGCCCGATGAGCCGCGGCGAGCGGATGGTCGCCCTCGTCTTCGCGTCCGCCGCCTTCCTGTGGGTCGTCCCCGGCCTGCTCGCCGAGCTCCCGGTCGTCGGCGACGCGGCGCCCTGGCTGGGCGGCCTGAACGACACGGCTATCGCCATCGCCGCGGGCCTCGCGCTGTTCCTCATCCCCGCCGAGCGCGGCGGGCGCATGGTGCTCGTGTGGGAGGACGCCCAGAAGGGCCTTCCCTGGGGCGTGCTGCTCCTCTTCGGCGGCGGCCTCAGCCTCGCCGGCGCGGTGGCCGCGAGCGGCCTCGACGTCTGGATCGGCGAGCAGGTGGCGCCCCTCGGCGCCCTGCCGCTCATCCTCCTCGTCGCCGCGGTCGTGCTCCTCGTCCTGCTGCTGACCGAGGTGACGAGCAACACGGCCACGGCCGCGACCTTCATCCCCGTCCTCGGCGGGGTGGCGCTCGGGCTCGGCGTCGACTCCCTCACGCTGCTCATCCCCGCGGCCCTGGCCGCGACGTGCGCCTTCATGCTCCCCGTCGGCACGCCGCCCAACGCCATCGTCTTCGCGACGGGCAAGGTGACGATCGGCGAGATGGTGCGCGGCGGGGTCGTCCTCAACGTCACCGGCGTCGTGCTCATCACGCTCGCCGCCTACGGCCTGGGCGGGCTCGCCTTCGGCATGTCCTTCTGACGCGCTCGGGGCGGGGCTCCCGGGCGGGAGCCCGCCCCGAGCGGTCAGGCCCGCAGCCGCTCGAGGGCGGTGGCGAGGTCGTCGGGGTAGGTGCTCTCCACGACGAGGGGCAGTCCGGTGCCGGGGTGGGTGAAGCCGAGGCGCACCGCGTGCAGCCACTGGCGCCGCAGCCCGAGGCGGTCGGCCAGGCGCGGGTCGGCCCCGTAGGCCAGGTCGCCGACGCAGGGGTGGCGCAGCGCCGAGACGTGCACGCGGATCTGGTGCGTGCGCCCGGTCTCCAGGCGCACCTCGAGCAGGGACGCCGCCCGGTGCGCCTCGAGGGTCGTGTAGTGGGTCACGCTGTCGCGCCCGCCCTCGACGACCGCGAAGCGGTGGTCGGCGGTGGGGTGGCGGCCGATGGGGGCGTCGATCGTGCCCGCCGACGGGTCGGGGTGGCCCTGGACGAGTGCGTGGTAGGTCTTCTCGACCGTCCGCTCCCGGAAGGCCTGCTTGAGCGCCGAGTAGGCGCGCTCGCTCTTCGCGACGACCATGAGCCCCGAGGTGCCGACGTCGAGGCGGTGGACGACGCCCTGGCGCTCCGCCGCGCCCGACGTCGCGATGCGGTAGCCGGCGCCGGCCAGGCCCCCGACCACGGTCGGCCCCGTCCAGCCGGGGCTCGGGTGCGCCGCCACGCCGACGGGCTTGTCCACGACGACGAGGTCGTCGTCGTCGTGGACGACGCGCATGCCCGGCACCGGCTCGGCCACGACCGTCGGCGGTGCCGGCGGGTCGGGGAGCTCCACCTCGAGCCAGCCGCCCTCGGGCAGGCGCTCGGCCTTGACGACGTCGCGCCCGTCCACCCGCACGCCGCCCGACGCGACGACCTCGGCCGCGCGGGACCGCGAGAGGCCCAGCAGACGGGCGAGGGCGGCGTCGACCCGCTGGCCCGCCAGCCCGTCGGGGACGGGCATCGACCGGAGCTCACCCACGGCGGTCCTCCTCGGAGGGACTCGCGGACGGCTGCCCGGACGACTCCGACGGCTGCTCGGAGGACGGGCGGGCGTCAGCGGCCGCGTCCGCGCGCTCACGTCCACCGGGCTCCCGCCGACCGTCGACCCCCACGCCGCGGAAGCTGAGGACGACGACGAGGACGGCGGCCACGACGATGGCCGAGTCGGCGAGGTTGAAGACCGGCCAGCGCGGCAGGCGGAGGAAGTCGACGACGTGCCCCGTGCCGAAGCCCGGCTCGCGTAGCAGCCGGTCGGTGAGGTTGCCGAGCGCGCCGCCGAGCAGCAGCCCGAGGGCGTACGCCCAGGCCCGCGAGCCCAGGCGGCGCGCCATGAGGGCCACCGCCACGACGACGCCCACGGCGACGAGGGTCAGCACCCAGGTGAGCCCCGTGGCGAGCGAGAACGCCGCGCCGGGGTTGTAGAGCAGGTACAGGTCGAGCACGCCCGGGACGAGCTCGACCGGCTCGCCCTCGGTGAGGCGCGCGACGGCCAGCGCCTTCGTCAGCTGGTCCAGGCCCCACACGAGCGCGACGACGGAGACCAGCAGCACGAGCAGCCGACGCCGCCGGGCGGGCGGGACGGCGGGCTCGTCCGGCCCCGTGAGCGGGGCGTCGCCCGGCCCCTCGAGCGGGGCGCCGCCCGCCGGGCGCCCGGGGCGCTCGTCGTCGGCGCCGGACGGACCGGGGGGTCCAGCGGTCAGCTGGGGCTCCCCGTCGTCGCGGTGCCGTCCGAGCCCGGGACGACGGCCGCCGTGCCGTCGAGGTCGCGCAGCTGGCCCTCTAGGTAGGCGCGCAGGCGGCTGCGGTACTCGCGCTCGAAGCCGCGCAGCTCGTCGATCTTGCGCTCCAGCAGGGTGCGCTCGCGCTCGAGGGCGCCGAGCTCGCTCGTGCGCTGCTCCTCGAGCTGCTCCAGGGTCGTGCGGCGCTGCTCCTGCGCCTCGGTGACGAGGCGCTCGGCCTCGGCCGACGCGTCGCCGACGAGGCGGTCGCGCTGCTCCTCGCCCGCGCGCACGTGCTCGTCGTGCAGCCGCTGGGCGAGGGCGAGGACGCCCGCGGCGCTGCCCGCGGCCCCCGGGGCGGCGGAGCCGCCGGCGAGGCCCTCGTCCGCCATCGCGTCCTCGGGCGCCGTCGCCTGCGCCGGGACGGCGGGCGCGGGGACCGCCTCCTGCGCCGGGGCGTCGTGCTGCGCCGGGGCCTCGTCGCGGGCGGACGCGGCCTCCTCGGCGCGGCGCTCGGCGTCGGCGAGCTGCTCGCGCAGCCCGTCGTTCTCGCTGCGCAGGCGCGTGAGCTCGCCGACGACCTCGTCGAGGAAGTCGTCGACCTCCTCCACGGCGTAGCCGTGCCGGAACTGCGTCTGCGTGAACGTGCGCTCCGTCACGGCCTCGGGCGTCAGAACCATGAGCCTCCACCTTCGTCCTCGGGTCGGGCTCCGCCGTCGCCCGGGGAGCGGCACGACGGTAGCGGACCGGGCCGCCCGGTCCTCGCCGGCCGGTGCGGTCAGCGGGCGGCGAGCGCGAGGCCGCCGAGGAGGGAGCGCAGCAGCCCGAGCCCGAGGAAGAGGACGATGAAGGCGAGGTCGAGCTGCACCTGGCCGATGCGGATCGGCTTGATGACCCGGCGCAGCGCGCGCAGCGGCGGGTCGGTGAGGGAGTACACGCCCTCGGCCAGCACCAGCACGGGCCCCGTGGGGCGCCAGTCGCGCGAGAACACCTGGACCCAGTCGAGGACGAGGCGGCCGAGCAGCACGACGATGTAGAGGAGGACGACGAGGGAGAGCAGCTCGAGGACGACGGACACGGAGCCCCTAGCTCTGGTTGAAGAACGAGCTGGAGGTGCCCGTCCGCTGCGGGCTCGCCTGCTCGGCGGTGACCTCGACGTGCGCCGGGGAGAGCAGGAAGACCTTGCTCGTGACCCGCTCGATGGAGCCCCGCAGCCCGAAGACGAGCCCGGCGGAGAAGTCGACGAGGCGCTTGGCGTCCGCGTCGTCCATGTCGGTGAGGTTCATGATGACCGGCACCGACTCGCGGAAGCTCTCCCCGATGGCCTTGGCCTCGTTGTAGCTGCGCGGGTGGATGGTCGTGATGCGGCTGAGGTCGCCCCCCAGCGGCTCGGGCACGACGCGTGACATGGAGCGCTCCCGGGTGATCGGCGTGACGGCGGCCCGGTGCTCGGGCCTCTGCTCGGCCCGGGACTCGCCCCGGGGCTCGGGGTCGGCGGGACGCTCGGCGGAGCGGTGCGCCCCGCCGCGGCGCTCGTCGGCGTCGCGGCGCTCCTCGCCGTCGTAGCCGTCGAGCTCGTCCTCGCGGGGGTCCTCCTCCGCCAGGCCGAGGTAGACCATCGTCCTGCGCAGCGCGCCTGCCATGCCACTCCCTCGCCGTCCGCCGTGCGGTGCCCGCGGGCTCCCGCCCGTCCTCGCCGTCCGGCGCCGGGCCCCCTGCGGGCCGCGCCTCGGGGCGAGACGCTACCGGAGCGGCGGACGGCCGCCGAGGATGGCGCGCCCGACACGCAGGTGCGTGGCGCCCGCCGCGACGGCCTCCTCGAGGTCCTCGCTCATGCCGGCCGACAGGACGTCGGCGCCGGGGTGGTCGGCCCGCACCCGCGCCGCGAGGGCCGCCAGGGCGGCGAAGGCGGCCGCCGGGTCGGCCTCGCGGGGGGCCACGGCCATGAGGCCCGCCAGGCGCAGGCCGGGGACGCCGGCGACGTGGTCGGCGAGCGCGGGCACGGCGCCGGCGGGCGCGCCGCCGCGCGCCGCGTCGCCCTCCTCGCCGTCCAGGTCGACCTGCACGAGGACCGGCAGCTCGCGCCCGGCGCGCTCGGCCCCCCGGCCCAGGGCGTCGGCCAGCCGCGCGCTGTCGACCGAGTGCACGAGGTGGGCCCAGGCGGAGACGGCGCCCGCCTTGTTGCGCTGCAGCCGCCCGAGGAAGTGCCAGCGCAGCTCCTCCCCGCCTCCGGCGGCGAGGACCTCCTCCCGCTTGGCGCGGGCCTCCTGCTCGCGGGCCTCCCCGACGTCGCGGACGCCGAGCGCGGCGAGGTGCAGCACGTCGGTCGCGGGGAAGGTCTTCGTCGTCACGACGACGCGGACGGCGGCCGGGTCGCGCCCCGCCGCCGAGCAGGCGCCCCCGACCCGACGGCGCAGGTCGTCCAGCGCCGCGGCGAGGTCGGCGCGCCGCCCGGGCCCGCCCGACCCCTCGTGACCGCCCACCGCGTCGCGGCCCCCCGCACCCGGGGCCGGGGGGCCGACGCTCACGCCGGCACCCACGCGAGGCCGGCCGTGCGGCCGCTCGCCGCGCCGTCGCGGCGGTAGGACCAGAGGTCGGCGCGCTCGGCCGTGCACCCGGGCACCTGCTCCGCGCGGACGCCCGCGGCGGCGAGCTGCTCGAGCACGAGGGCCGCGACGTCGAGCGACGGGGCGCCCTCCCACGTCGTGCTCGCACCGACGGGGTGCTCGGCCGCCACCGCCGCGCGCAGGTCCGCCGGCACCTCGTAGCAGCGCGCGCAGATGCTGGGGCCGAGGACGGCGACCACGTCGCGGGCGCCGAGCCCGCGCATCGCCTCCACCGCGCGCACGGGCGCGCCGAGCAGCGCGCCGCGGCGCCCGGCGTGGGCCACGCCCACCACCCCGGCGACGGGGTCGGCCATCACCACGGGCACGCAGTCGGCGACGAGGACGGCGAGCGCCACCCCGGGGACGGCCGTGACGGCGGCGTCGACGGCCGGCGCGTCGGGGACCTCGTCGGCACCGCCCGGGCCCACCTCGTCGACGACGAGGACGTCGGCGCCGTGGACCTGCTGGAGGTAGCGCACCTCGCGGGCGCCGCGGCCCGCGAGCTCGTCGGCGAGCGCGCGCCGCGAGGCGCGCACGGCCGCCTCGTCGTCCCCGACGTGCAGGGCGAGGTCGAGGCCGTCGTAGGGCCCCGGTGGGACGCCGCCGGCCCCGGGGGGCGCCCACCCGGCGCCGGCGCGCGAGGTGAGCGCGAGCACCGCCCCGCGCGCGGCGCCGACGCCCGGGGGGGACCCGCTGCCGCCGCCCCGACCGGGGAGCGCCCGCGACCACGCGAGCAGCCCGCCGCCCCGCCCGGGAGCGGGCGGGGCGGCGGGCTGCGGCACGGGCGGGAGCGACGTCCGCCCGGCGGTGCCGTGCACGCTCAGCGCAGGAAGTCCGGGACGTCCAGGTCGTCGTCGGAGGAGCGCTGCCCGCGGCCCCAGGCCGGCCCCTGGTCGAGCGGCTGCGGCGAGGGCGCCTCCTCACGGCTCCCCTGGCGCTCCTCCGCCGGCGCCTCCTCCTGCTGCTGGCCCTGCTGCTGGCCCTGCTGCTGGGAGGAGCCCGACGCCTGGCCCGCGGTGGCGCCCGGCCACGGCGAGGTCGGGACGTCGTCGCCGCCCGGCGCCGGCTGCTGGCGCGGGGGGACGGCGCCGCGCGCAGGCTGGGGGCGCGCCGGGGCCGCCTGCGCGGCGCCGCGCTCGTCGCGGCGGCGCGACGGGGTGCCGCCGTCGAACCCGGCGGCGATGACGGTGACGCGGACCTCGTCGCCGAGGGCGTCGTCGATGACGGCGCCGAAGATGATGTTGGCCTCGGGGTGCGCCGCCTCCTGCACGAGGCGCGCGGCCTCGTTGATCTCGAAGAGGCCGAGGTCGGAGCCGCCCTGGATGGACAGCAGGACGCCGTGGGCGCCGTCGATGCTCGCCTCGAGCAGCGGCGAGGAGATGGCCGCCTCGGACGCGAGGACGGCGCGGTCGTCGCCCCGGGCCGAGCCGATGCCCATGAGGGCGCTGCCGGCGCCCTGCATGACGCTCTTGACGTCGGCGAAGTCGAGGTTGATGAGGCCCGGCGTCGTGATGAGGTCGGTGATGCCCTGCACGCCGGACAGGAGCACCTGGTCGGCGGAGCGGAAGGCGTCGAGCATGCTGACGGCGCGGTCGCTGATGGACAGCAGCCGGTCGTTGGGGATGACGATGAGGGTGTCGACCTCCTCGCGGAGGCTCTCGATGCCGCTGTCGGCCTGGTTGGCGCGCCGACGGCCCTCGAAGGTGAAGGGGCGCGTGACGACACCGATCGTCAGGGCCCCGAGCTCGCGCGCGATGCGGGCGACCACGGGCGCGCCGCCCGTGCCGGTGCCGCCGCCCTCGCCGGCCGTGACGAAGACCATGTCGGCCCCGCGCAGGGCCTCCTCGATCTCCTCCGCGTGGTCCTCGGCCGCCCTGCGGCCGACCTCGGGGTCCGCGCCCGCGCCGAGGCCGCGGGTGAGCTCGCGACCGACGTCGAGCTTGACGTCCGCGTCGGACATGAGGAGCGCCTGGGCGTCGGTGTTGACCGCGATGAACTCGACGCCCTTGAGGCCGACCTCGATCATCCGGTTCACGGCGTTGACCCCGCCGCCGCCGATGCCGACGACCTTGATGACGGCGAGGTAGTTCTGCGGTGATGCCACGAGGCGAGCCCTTCGCTGGAGTTCCTGGGTGCGGTGCCGGGGTGGACCCTCACCCTCAGGTTGAGGGTGATAGTTATGTCAGGTCCGTGCTGGGCTGAACGGTAGGTCCCCCGGGTCTGCGCTGTCGACCGCCGCGCCGGGACACGCCGCGACGCGCCGGTGCCGGAGGGGACGGGAGCGGTCCGAGGAGGCGCGCCCCGTGGAGCACGTCCGCGAGACGCGCGTCCCCGAGGAGGAGGGCGGCACGGGGCGACCCCGGCGGGTCAGCCCTCGCGCGTGACCGGCGCGGCCGGGGAGCTGACGTCGTAGACGCCCGCGGGCCGCTGCAGGAGCGCCAGCAGGACGTCGGCCTTGACGGGCGTCTCCTCGGCGCCGCCCCAGACGACGCGCGCGCCGGAGCGCAGCTGCAGCACGACGTCGTCGGGGCTCGTCCCGCCGGCGGTGGCCACCTGCTCGCGCAGCTCGGGCGGCAGCCCGTCGAGGACCTGGGTCACGGCCTCGACCGTGCCGGGCCGCGCGCTCACGAGGTCCACCGCCACGAGCGGGACGTCGGTCGGCACCTCCGCCTCGTGCAGCACGGTGAGGCCCGTGCGGTCGACAACGCTGTAGCCCCCTGCGGGGTCGGCGACGGCCGCCACGGGCACCCGCTCGACGACGCGCACCTCGAGGCCGGACGGCCACACGCGGGCCACGGTCGTCGTCTCGACGAGGGGCACCTGCTCGACCGCCTCCTCGAGCGCCGCGGTGTCGACGCGGGCCAGCGGCGTGCCGACGGCGGGCTCGACGAGGTCGGCGACGGCCGGGCGCTCGAGGCGCTCGAGGCCGACGACGCCGACCTCGCGCACGACGAGCAGGGGCGACCAGAGCAGGACGTACGCGAGCCCGGCCACCACGACGAGGACCGCGAGCACGGCCAGGAGGGGGCGCAGCGCGAGGCGTCGGCGCGCCCGTGCCCGCTCGGCGAAGCGCCGTGCCGTGTCCGTGGGCGGCGCCGCGGCCCGGCGGCGCCCGAGCACGGCGGCGGGGGCGGCGCCGGAGGGCGCCGCGGCCGAGGCCGCCGACGAGCGGCGCAGGTGCACCGGCCCGGGGCTCCCCGGCCGGGACGCCGGCGATGAGGGATCGCGGGACGCCGGCGAGGAGGAGCTGCGGGCGACCGGCGAGGACGAGGTGCGGGACACCGGCGACGACCCGCCGCGCGGGCGCGGCGGCAGGCCGCCCTGGGGCGGGCGGGGGCGGCCGTCCCGGCGCGCGGGGGCGCCGTCGAGGTCGTCGTCGTCGTCAGCGGAGGCGGCCGCACGGGTCCGCTCGTCGGCGTCGTCGAGGGGCTCGGGCGCCTCGACCCGACCGGGGCCACGGCCGGGGCCGGCCGGAGGGGCCTCCCCCTCCGGAGGGGCTTCGGCGGCCGGTCGGGCCCGCGGCGCCAGCGGTCGCCGGCTCACGCCGCGCCACCACCGGTCGTCGCGGCGGGCGAGCGGCGCTCGAGCTCCCCCAGCACCTCGCCCGCGACCATCGTCACGTCACCGGCTCCGATGGTCAGCACGAGGTCACCGGGCCGGGCGCGCCCCGCGGCCTCCCGCGCGGCGTCGCCCCACGAGGGCACGTACGCCACGCGCTCCGGGGGCAGCGGCACGGCGCGGGCGACGAGCCCGCCGGTCACCCCGGGCACCGGGTCCTCGCGCGCCGCGTAGACGTCCATGACGACGACCTCGTCGGCCGCCCCGAGCGCGGCGCCGAACTCGCCGGCGAAGTCCATGGTGCGGCTGTAGAGGTGGGGCTGGAAGACGGCGACGAGGCGCCCCTCCCCCGCCACCTGGCGGCCCGTGGCGACGGCCGCCGCGACCTTGGCCGGGTTGTGCGCGTAGTCGTCGTAGACGCGCACGCCGTCGGCGCGGCCGCGGTCCTCGAAGCGGCGCCGCGTGCCGGTGAAGGCCTCCAGGCCGGCCACGGCGGTGGCCGGGGGGACGCCCAGGCGCGTCGCGGCCGTGTAGGCGGCCGCGGCGTCGAGGGCGTTGTGCAGCCCGGGCACCTGCAGGTGGACCTCGCCCTCGCGGCGGCCCGCGTCGACGAGGGCGAACGACGTCCGCCCTCCCTCGGGCTCGAGGTCCTCCAGGCGCACGTCGGCGGCCGCGGACTGCCCGTAGGTGACCACCCGGGGCCAGGCGCCGGGCTCGCGCTCGTGCGCCCGCGCGACAGCCGCGGCGAGCCGGGCCGCGCCCGGGTCGTCCGCGCAGGCCACGAGGACGCCGCCGGGACGCACGCGCCCCGCGAAGGCGCCGAAGGCCCGCTCGACGGCCGCCGCCTCGCGGTAGTGGTCGAGGTGGTCGGGCTGGACGTTGGTGACGACGGACAGCTCGGGCTCGTAGACGAGGAAGGACGCGTCGGACTCGTCGGCCTCGGCGACGAAGAGGTCCCCCGTGCCCTCGTGGGCGTTGGTCCCGGCGCCGCGCAGCTCGCCGCCGACGGCGAAGGACGGGTTGAGGCCCGCGTGCTGCAGCGCGACGACGAGCATCGACGTCGTCGTCGTCTTGCCGTTGGTGCCCGCGACGGCGACCGCCCGGCGGTCGGCCATGAGGGCCTGCAGGCCCTGCGAGCGGTGCAGGACACGCAGGCCCCGCTCGCGGGCGGCGACGAGCTCGACGTTGTCGGCGCGGATGGCCGAGGAGGCGACCACGGTCCCGGCGCCGTCGAGGCGGGCCGCGTCGAAGCCGGCGGCGACGCGACCGCCGACGGCGCGCAGCGCCGCCAGGACGGGCACGTCCTTGGCGTCGCTGCCGCTCACGGGCAGCCCGCGGGCCAGCAGCACGCGCGCGATGCCCGACATGCCCACCCCCCCGACGCCGACGAGGTGCACGCCGCCGAGCTCGGCGGCCGGCGGGACGGGGGCGGCGACGTCGAAGGCCAGCGGCACGTCGCCGGACAGGAGGTCGGCGTCGGCGGCCGCGACGTCCCCGGAGGACGGGACCCCGGCGGTGGGCGCGGCGCTCACGAGCGGCCCGCCGCGGCGAGCACGAGGTCGGCGAGGCGCTCGTCGGCGTCCCGCACGGCGCTGGCCCAGGCGGCGGCCGCCATCGCCGCGAGCCGCGGGCGGTCGACGAGGAGCGGGAGGAGCTGCTCGCGCAGCCACGCCGCGTCGAGGTCGGCGTCGGCCACGAGCAGGGCCCCGCCGGCCTCGACGACGGGCTCGGCGTTGCGCCGCTGCTCGCCGTTGCCGATCGGCAGCGGGACGAAGGCCGCCGGGAGGCCGACCGCGCTGACCTCGCAGACCGTCCCGGCGCCGGAGCGGCACAGCGCCGCGTCGGCGGCGGCGTAGGCGAGGTCCATGCGGTCGGTGTACTCGAGGACCCGGTGGACGGGGCCGCCCGCCCGGTGCGCCGCCACGACGGCCTTGCCGGCGCCGGTGAGGTGGAGGACCTGGACGCCCGCCGCCTCGACGTCCGGCCACGCCGCGGCGACGGCCTCGTTGAGCCGCTGCGCCCCCAGCGACCCCCCGACGACGAGGAGGGTCGGGCGGTCGGGGTCGAGGTCGAAGTGCGCCACGGCCTCCCCCCGGAGGGCGGCGCGGTCGAGGTGCGCGAGCGCCGGGGCCATGGGCAGGCCGACGCGCACGGCCCCCCGCAGCGGCGTCCCCGGGAAGGTCGTCGCGACGTGGGGGGTGAGCCGGGCGCCGAGGCGGTTGGCGACGCCCGGGCGGGCGTTCTGCTCGTGGACGACGACGGGCACGCCGCGCCGTCGGGCGGCGAGGTAGGCGGGCACGGCCACGTAGCCGCCCATGCCCACGACGACGTCCGCGCCGTGCGGCCCGCAGGAGGCGAGCGCGCGGTCGGCCGCCGCGACGGCCGCGCGCAGGCGGCCGGGCAGCGAGAGCAGCTCGGCCGACGGGCGCCGCGGCAGCGGCACGCGGGGCACCAGCGCCAGCTCGTACCCGCGCGCCGGCACGAGACGGGACTCCAGCCCGGCCTCGGTGCCGAGGGCGAGGAGGGCGGCGTCGGGGTGGCGGCGCCGCAGGGCGTCCGCGAGCGCCAGCATCGGGTTGACGTGCCCGGCGGTGCCGCCGCCCGCGAGCAGCACCGAGGGCGGCCGGGTGGCGGCGTCCTCGCCCTGCCGCTCCGCGGCGGCGGAGGACGAGGAGGACGAGGAGGGCGCGGAGGACGACGCGGGGCGCGGGGCGGTCACCGGGCGGCCCCGCGCTCGGCTCGCCGGGGGCCTCGGCGCCCGCGGCCGGTCGGGCCGCCCGCCGAGCGCCGCGAGAGCGGGGCGGCGGCCACGACGAGCGAGCGCCGGACGACGCCGGCGCGGGTGGCGAGCAGCGCCGGCGCCCCGGGCTCGGTGCGCGCGAAGGAGAGCACCACCCCGAGGGCCAGCAGCGTCGCCACGAGGGCGGAGCCGCCCGCGCTGACGAGCGGCAGGGGCACGCCGATGACGGGGACGAGGCCCAGGACGACGGCCATGTTGACGAGGGCCTGGCCGACCACCCACGCCATGACGCCCGCGGTGACGACCTTGGCGAAGGGGTCCTCGTGCCGCTTGATGACGCGCATGCACCCCACCGCGAGCGCGCCGAAGAGGACGAGCACGAGCAGCGTCCCGAGCAGGCCCAGCTCCTCGCCGATGATGGAGAAGATGAAGTCGTTGTGGGCCTCGGGCAGGTAGGACCACTTCTCCCGGCTCGACCCGAGGCCGAGTCCCGTGACCCCGCCGCCGGCGAGCGCCATGAGCCCGTGCGCCGACTGGTAGCAGCCGCCCTGCGGGTCGCACTCCCCCGAGAGGAAGTCGCCGATGCGGGTCATCCGGTTGGGGCTCGTGAGCACCATGACGGCGGCGACCGCCGCGAGCGCCGCCGCCGGGAGCAGGAGGATCTTCGCGGGCACGCCCGCGACCCACAGCGCGGCCGCGATGACGAGCATGACGACCATGCCCGTGCCGAGGTCGTGGCCGAGCAGCACGAGCCCCAGCACGCCGCCGGCCACCGGCACGACCGGCACGGCGACGTGCTTCCAGTCCCGCAGCAGGGGCGCCTTGCGCACGAGGACGGCGCCGAGCCACACCGCGAGGGCGAGCTTGGCGAACTCCGAGGGCTGCAGCGAGAAGCCGCCGACGTAGATCCAGTTGCGGTTGCCCCCGACCTCGTCCCCCAGCGGGCTGAAGACGAGCAGCTGGAGGACCGCCGCGAGGCCGACCGCCGGCCACGCCAGCGCCTTCCAGACCCGGACCGGCACCCGTGAGGCGGCGTAGGCCAGCGGCAGCCCGAGCACGGCGAAGAGCAGCTGGCTCGTGAAGGCCGCGAACGGCGAGTCGCCCGCCTGCAGCGACTCCACGCTCGAGCTCGACAGGACCATGACGAGCCCGAGGACGACGAGGATCCCCGTGGTGGCGGACAGCAGGTAGAAGCTCGTCGCGGGCGTGTCCGCGCGCGCGACCCACGACGTCACCACGTCGCCCGCGCGCTCCAGGGCGCGGCGCGGCGCCCCGCGGCGGAGGTCGGGCGCCGGGTGGGCGCCGGCCCGGGGCGCCGCACCGGCGGGGCCGGGGCGGCGCGGAGCGCGCTGCTCGGGCGGGCGGGCGGTGCCCTGGTGCGGACGGGCGGGCGAGGTCCTCGAGGCCACGGTCAGCGCCCGCCGGGGCCGTCGGCGCCGCCGGTGCGGGCGAGGACCGCCGCGGCGAAGGCGTCACCGCGCGCGCCGTAGTCGGTGAACTGGTCCATGGATGCGCACGCCGGGGCGAGCAGGACGACGTCGCCCGGGCGGGCCAGGTCGCCGGCGAGCGCGACGGCGCGGTCCATGACCGCGCGTCCCGTCGGCGCCGCCGTCGGGGCCGTCGTCGGAGATGCCGCGAGCTGAGCCACCCCCGCATCCTGCGACTGCTCGACCTCCACGACGGGGACCTCGGGGGCGTGTCGTCGCAGGGCCGACCGCAGCGGCTCGCGGTCGAGCCCCACGAGCACCACGCCGCGCAGCCGGTGGGCGTGGCGGGCCACGAGCTCGTCGAAGGAGGCGCCCTTGGCGAGGCCCCCGGCGACCCACACCACCGGGTCGAAGGCCGTCAGCGAGGCCGACGCGGCGTGGGCGTTGGTGGCCTTGGAGTCGTCCACCCAGCGCACGCCGTCCTCCTCGGCGACGAGCGCGATGCGGTGGGCGTCGGGGCGGTACCCGCGCAGCGCGTCGCGCACCGCCGCGGGCGGCACGCCGTGGGAGCGCGCGAGCGCCGCGGCGGCCAGCGCGTCCTCGACGACGTGCGGAGCGGGCCCGGTGCCGCCCGAGGCGGCCAGGAGGTCCTCCAGCGTGCCGAGCTCGGCGGCCGAGCTGGACCGCTCGGCGACGAAGGCGCGGTCGGCGAGGACGTCCTCGACGACGCCGAGCATGCCCACGGAGGGGACGCCGAGCGTCACGCCCACCGCACGGGCGCCGTCGACGACGTCGGCCTCGCGCACGAGCCGCTCCGTCACCGGGTCGGCGACGTTGTAGACGCACGCGCGCTCGACGCCCTCGTAGACCCGGCCCTTGGCGGCCGCGTACGCCTCCATGCCGCCGTGCCAGTCCAGGTGGTCGGGCGCGAGGTTGAGCACGGCCGCGGACTGCGCGGCGACCGAGGAGCTCCAGTGCAGCTGGTAGCTCGAGAGCTCGACCGCGAGCACGTCGTACGGCTGCGGGTCGACGACGGCGTGCAGCACGGGCGTCCCCACGTTGCCGACCGCCGCGGTGCGCAGGCCGGCGGCGGAGAGCATCGCGGCGAGCATCCGCGTCGTCGTCGTCTTGCCGTTCGTCCCCGTGATCGCGAGCCACGGCGCGCGGCCGGGGCTGCCCGGCGGCGGCTGCAGCCGCCACGCCAGCTCGACGTCGCCCCAGACGGGGACGCCGGCCGCGGTCGCGGCCGCGAGCAGCGGCGCGGTGGGCCGCCACCCGGGCGAGGTGACGACGAGGTCGGGCGCCGCGCCGTCGACGCGCGGCAGGTCGCCGCCGAGCGCGGCCGCGGCGTCGTCGCCGAGGAGCGCCCGGACGTCCATGACGTCGAGGACGCGGACCTTCTCGCGCTCCTCCGCCCCGTCGCGCGCGTCGACGACGAGGACCCGGGCACCGCGCTGGGCGAGCGCGTCGGCGGCGGCGAACCCCGACGCGCCGACGCCGGCGACGACGACGCGCAGGCCCGCCCACTCCGCGCCGGCGTCGACGAGGGGCGCGGTGCGGGCGGTGACGGGCTGCTCCCCCGGGCCGAGGGGGCTCACAGGCCCGTCCCGACGACCCACTCGGCGTAGAAGATGCCGAGGCCGAGCGCCGCGAAGAGCACGGCGACGATCCAGAAGCGGATGACGATGGTCACCTCGGCCCACCCGGCGAGCTCGAAGTGGTGCTGCAGGGGCGCCATGCGGAACACCCGTCTCCCGGTGAGCTTGTACGAGCCGACCTGGATGACCACGGACAGCGTGATGATGACGAAGAGGCCGCCGAGGAGGACGAGCAGCAGCTCGGTGCGCGAGAGGATCGCGAGGCCGGCGAGCGCGCCGCCGAGGGCCAGCGACCCCGTGTCGCCCATGAAGATCTTGGCGGGCGAGGCGTTCCACCACAGGAAGCCGAAGCAGGCGCCCATGAGGGCGGCCGCGACCACGGCGAGGTCGCGCGGGTCGCGCACCTCGTAGCAGTTGGGCCCCGCCGTCGCGACGCTCTGGCAGCTCTGGTTGGACTGCCACACCCCGATGAGCAGGTAGGACCCGGCCACCGCCGTCGTCGCGCCCGTGGCGAGGCCGTCGAGGCCGTCGGTGAGGTTCACGCCGTTGCTGGCCCCGGCGACCATGAGCAGCGCCCAGACGACGAAGAGCACCGTCCCCAGCAGGGCCCCGGCGAAGGCCAGGTCGACGCCCGTGTCGCGGATGAAGCTGATGCTCGTCGACGCCGGCGTGCGGAACCGGTCGTTGGGGAACTGCAGCGCGAGGACGGCGAAGACGACCGCGACGCCGATCTGCCCCAGCAGCTTCGGCAGGCTCCGCAGCCCCAGGCTGCGCTGCTTGGAGATCTTGATGTAGTCGTCGAGGAAGCCGACGACGCCGAGGCCCGTCATGAGCAGGAGCACGAGCAGGCCCGAGGCGGTGGGCGCGTCGAGCGTGGCGAGGTGGGCGCCGAGGTAGGCGAGCACCGTCGCGGCGACGATGACGACGCCGCCCATCGTCGGCGTGCCGCGCTTGGTCTTGTGCGTCGTCGGGCCGTCGTCGCGGATGAACTGCCCGTACCCCTTGCGCACGAGCCAGCGGATGAAGACGGGCGTGCCGAGCAGCGACAGGACGAGCGCGAGGGCGGCGGCGACGAGGACGGTCAGCACGCGGCGCCCCCCTCCCCGGCCGCGGAGGACCGGTCGGAGGGCGGGGCGTCGGACGGCGGGGCGTCGGCGACGAGCTGCTCGCCGAGGGCCCGCAGGCCCGCGGCGTTGGAGGACTTCACGAGGACGACGTCGCCCGGGCGCAGCTCCGCGCGCAGCAGGGCGAGGGCCTCGTCGACGTCGGCGACGTGCACGGCCTCGTCGCCCCACGAGCCCTCGTGCTGGGCGCCGGAGTGCACCGCGCGGGCGCCCGGCCCGACGGCCACGAGGTGGGAGACGTTGAGGCGCACGGCGAGCCGGCCGACGAGGTCGTGCTCGACGGTGCTCGAGGCGCCCAGCTCGAGCATCTCCCCGAGCACGGCCCAGGTGCGGCGCTCGCGCCCGTCCGGGCCGCGGCGCATCGCGACGAGCGCCTTGAGCGCCGCGCGGACCGACTCCGGGTTGGCGTTGTAGGCGTCGTTGACGACGGTGACGCCGTCGGCGCGCTCGGTGACCTCCATGCGGGCCCGGCTCGCGGGGACGGCGCTGGAGAGCACCGCGGCCACCCGCTCGAGCGGCAGGCCGAGGTGCAGGGCCACCGCCGCCGCGGCGACGGCGTTCGCGACGTGGTGCTCGCCGACGAGGCGCAGCGCGACGCGCGCCTCCTGAGGGGCGCCGTCGCCGGGTCCTGCTCCCGTCCCCGGGCCCGCCCCTGCGCCCGCTCCTGTGCCCTCCCCTGCGCCCGCTCCCGGGCCGAGGCGCGAGAGGAGGCGGAAGACCGCGCGCCCGCCCGCGTCGAGGTCGACGTCCTGCGCCCACACGGCGGCGCCCTCGCCCGACCCGGCGGCCCGGACGGCGAGCACGCGGCCGCGGGTGCGCGCCGCCATGCGCGCCACCCGCTCGTCGTCGGCGTTGAGCACGGCCGCGCCGCCCTCGCCGAGCGCCTCGGGCAGCTCGCCCTTGGCGCGCTCGATGGCGTCCACCGAGCCGAACTCGCCCACGTGCGCGGAGCCGACGTTGAGGACGACGGCGACGTCCGGCGGCGCCACCCGGCACAGCGCGGCGACGTGGCCGACGCCCCGCGCCCCCATCTCGAGGACGAGGTGGCGGGTGCCCGGAGGCGCGGCCAGGACCGTCAGCGGGAGGCCGACCTCGCCGTTGTAGGACATCGGCGTGGCGGTGGTCGGGCCGAGCTCGGCGAGCAGGACGGCCAGGAGGTCCTTCGTCGACGTCTTGCCCGCGCTGCCGGTGATCCCGACGACGACGGCGCCCTCGGCGCGCAGCGCGTCGACGTGGTGGCGGGCGAGCGCCTCGAAGGCGGCCTGGACGTCGGGCACGACGACCTGGGGGCCCGCCAGGTCGCCGTCGGGCCCGGCACCGGGGTCCGTCACGGGGCGCGCGACGAGGCTCGCGGCGGCGCCGGCGGCGACGGCCGCGACGACGAAGTCGTGGCCGTCCGCGCTCTCCCCCGAGCGGGCGACGAAGAGGCCGCCCGGCTCGACCGACCGCGAGTCCGTCGCCGCGGGCGCGCTGACGTCCGGCCACCCGTCGGCGGCGGCCCCCTCGGGACCGTGGGCGGGCAGCCGCAGCTCACCCCCGACGACCTCGGCCAGGCGCTGCGGGGACAGGGGGATCATGCGCTCTCGCTCTCGTCGGGGCCGAGCAGCGCGTCCAGCGCCGCACGGACCTCGTCGCGGTCGTCGAAGGGGTGGACCACGCCCGCGACCTCCTGGCCGCGCTCGTGGCCCTTGCCGGCCACGAGGACGGTGCCGTCCTCGCCGGCGGCGTCCAGGGCCGCGCGGATGGCCGCGGCGCGTTCGGCGACCTCCAGGACCTGCGGGGCCGGCCGCGCGCCCCCGGGGGCGCCGCCGTCGGGCTCCGGCGCGGTGGCCCCGGCCAGGACGGCGGCCCGCACGGCCGCCGGGTCCTCCGAGCGGGGGTTGTCGTCGGTGACGACGACGACGTCGGCGTGCCGGGCGGCCGCGGCGCCCATGGGGCCGCGCTTGCCGCGGTCGCGGTCGCCGCCGGCGCCGAGGACGACGACGAGCCGCCCGCGCGCGCTGGGGCGCACCGCCTCCAGCGCCGCCGCCACCGCGTCCGGGGTGTGGGCGTAGTCCACGAGGACGCGCGGGACGCGGGGGCCCCCCGGCCCGCCGGCCGGGCGCGAGGGAGCCACGACCTGCAGGCGCCCGGGCACCCCGCCGGCGCGCGCGAGGCCGGCCGCCAGGGCGTCGGACGTCGTCGCGCCCGGCAGGAGCGGCGCCGCCTCGAGCAGCACGACGGCGGCGAGCGCCGTGTTGGCGACGTTGAAGGCGCCGGGCAGCGGCGCCCGCAGCGGCAGGCGCAGCCCCTCGGTCCCCGCCAGGACGAAGCGCGTGCCGGTGCTCTCCACCTGCGGGTCCAGCGCCACCCAGTCGGCGTCCTCGCCCGGCCGCGCCCCCGGCCGGGTCGTCACCGTCGTGACGGGCACCCCGGCCTCCCGCGCGAGGCGCTCGCCCCAGGCGTCGTCGACGACGACGACGCCCCGGCGGGAGCGCTCGGGGGTGAAGAGCGACGCCTTGGCGGCGAAGTAGTCCTCCATGCCGTCGTGGAAGTCGAGGTGGTCCTGCGAGAGGTTCGTGAAGGCCGCGACGTCGAGGACGACGCCGTCGACGCGGTGGAGCACGAGCGCGTGGCTCGAGACCTCGAGGGCGGCCACCTCGACGCCGGCGCGCTCCATCCGCCCCAGGAGCGCGTGGAGGTCGGGCGCCTCCGGCGTCGTGCGCGTGCTGGCCAGGACCTCGCCCGCGACGCGCGTCTCCACCGTGCCGACGAGGCCCGTGGTGCGGCCGAGCGCGGACAGGGCCCCCTCGAGGAGGTAGGCCGTCGTCGTCTTGCCGTTGGTGCCCGTGACGCCGAGGAGCACCGGGGCGCGCCCCGGGGTCGCGTGGACGCCCGTGCGGTGCACGCGCGCCGCGAGGTCGCCGAGGACGGCGCGCGGGTCGGGGACGACGAGCACGGGCGCCCCCGCGGCCGCCGCGCGAGCGGCCCCCGCGGGGTCGGTGAGCACGCAGGCCGCACCGGCGGCGACGGCCGCCGCCGCGAAGTCGGCGCCGTGCGCGCGCGCCCCGGGGAGGGCCGCGTAGAGGTCGCCGGGGCGCACCGCGCGGGAGTCGAGCGTCGCCCCGAGGACCCGCACGCCCGCGGCGTCGCCGTCGACCCGCGCGCCGGGCAGGGCCGCGACGAGGTCGGCCAGGTCGACGCCGGGGACCGCTCCCCCGCCCTGCTCGACGGCGTGCGCGCTCGTCGCGGCCTCCGGCCGCCCCTGGCTCGACGCGGCCTCCGGCCGCCCTGGGCTCACCGGGGCCTCCGGCCGACCGCCGCCGCGGGCGGCGTCGTCGGTCGGCTGGGGCACCCCGGGAGGCTACCGGCGCGCGGACGGGCCCCCCGCCGCGCCGCCGAGGGGGCGGGGGCGGGGCGGTGGAGGGCCGGCGCCGCCGGCTCCGGGCGGCTCACCAGGTCTGCGGGTAGAGGCGCGCCGGCTCCGAGGACGGCAGGTCGCCGCGGGCGGTGAGCGCGTAGGACATGACGTCCTTGAACACCGGCGCCGCCACCTGGCCGCCGTAGAAGCCGTTGGTCGGGCGCTGGACGATGACGGCGACGACGACCTGCGGGTCGTCGGCCGGGGCGTAGCCGATGAAGGAGCTCGTGTAGCCGGTGTAGCCCCCGCGGTCGTCCGGGGCCTCCGCCGTCCCGGTCTTCCCGGCCACGCGGTAGCCGGGGATCGCGGCGTTGTCACCGGTGCCCTCGGCGACGACGCCCTCGAGCATCGTCGAGACCTGCTGCGCCGTCCCGGGGCTGACGACGCGCACGCCGGGGGGCCGGTCCGCCGGGTGCTCCGTGCCGTCGGGGTCGACGGTGCCCTCGACGAGGCGCGGGGGGACCCGGACGCCGTCGTTGGCGATGGTGGCGTAGACCTCCGCCGCCTGCAGCGCGTTGACGGAGACGCCCTGGCCGAAGAGGACCGTGTACTGCTGGCGCCCGTCCCAGTCGTCCGCCGCGGCGAGGATGCCCGGCGTCTCGCCCGGCAGCTCGATCCCCGTGCGCTCGCCGAAGCCGAAGCGCCGCATGTAGTCGTGGCGCTGCTCCCGCGTGAGGCGCTCGCCCACGCGGACGGTCCCGGTGTTGGAGGACTCCCCGAGGATGCCGGCGAAGGTGAGCCTCTCGAGGTCGTGGTGGTGGGAGTCGCGGAAGGACTGGCCGTTCGCGGCCTCCCAGGTGTAGGGCACCTCGAACTGGTCCAGCGGCTCGACGACGCCCTCCTCGAGGGCCGCGGCCGCCGTGACGACCTTGCTCGTCGAGCCGGGCTCGAAGACGTCCGAGACGGCGCGGCTGCCCAGCGCGGCGGGGTCGGCCGAGGCGAAGTCGTTGGGGTCGACCGTCGGCGACTCGGCGAGGGCGAGGACGTGCCCGGTGCCCACCTCGAGCGCGACGACGCTGACCCACTCGGCGCCGGCCTGCTCGCGCATCGCGGTCGCCCGCTCCTGCGCCGTCCACTGCAGGTCGCGGTCGATGGTCAGGCGGACGTCGGAGCCGGGCACGGGCTCGACGCGCTGGCTCTCCCCCATGGGGATGGCCTGGCCCATGCGGCCGCGCTCGACGCGCTGGAAGCCGTCCGTGCCGGCCAGCTCGTCGTCCATGACCGCCTCGACGCCGCCCAGGCCGGCGTCGCCGTCCCCGCCCGTGTAGCCGAGGACGTTGCCGGCCAGGTCACCGCCCGGGTAGGTGCGGCTGAAGCGCGGCTCGGACGTGATGCCGGCGACGCCCAGGGCCTTCACCCGCGCCCACAGCTCCGGCGGGATGTCGCGGGCGACCACGCTCCAGCGGGTGCCGCCGCCCCGGGTCAGCGCGGCGCGGACGTCCGCCGGGTCGCGCCCGAGGAGCCCGGCGAGGTCGGCGACGGCGCCGTCCAGCCCCTCGGAGACGACCTCGCCGTCGGCGTCCTCGCGCTCGTAGCCCTCGGCGGCGATCTGCGGGTCGGCGATGACGTCGCGGCGCTCCACGCTCGCGGCGAGGACCTGGCCGCTGGCGTCGAGGATGCGCCCGCGCTGGGCCAGCAGCGGCTGCTCCATCCCCATGCGGTCGGCGAGCGCCTGCTGGGCGACCGCCTCGGCGTCGACGGCCTGCACCTGCACGAGGCGCCCGGCGAAGACGACGAGGAGCGCCAGCACGAGCGCCAGGATCAGCCGCGCGCGCCGCTCGTGGCGCACGAGCGGCCTCGCGGGGTGGTGGGGAGTGCGGTGCGGGCTGCGGTCGGGGCCGGGCATCAGGGCGCGCTCTCCTCGGCGGTGCTGTCGTCGGCGGTGCTGTCGGCGGCGGTGCTGTCGTCGGCGGGGGCCGCGTCCTCGGCCCGGTCGCGGGCGGTGCGGTCGCCCTCGGCCGCCACCTCGGCGGGCGGCGGCTCGTCGGCGGCGAGGTCCTCGACGCCGACGTCCGCCGGGGCGGGCGAGGCCGCGGCCGTCCCGGGCGCCGCCGCGCCCCCCTCACCGGCGGGCGGCGCGAGGGCGGGCGCGGGCGCGCCGACGACGACGCCCTCGGGGAGCCGCACGAAGCCCGTGGTGCCCGACGGCACCATCCCGAGGTCGGCGGCGCGACGGCCGAGCTCCTCGGGGGCCGCGCTGCGCTGGACCTCCTCGGTGAGCGCCTGGCGGCGCTCCCCCGCCTGCTGCTGGCGGGCCTGCACGTCGTGGAGCTCGTAGGCCCCGTGCGACAGCGAGATGTTGAGCAGGAGCACGGCGAGCAGGGACGCCAGGACGACGACCGCGCACAGGGCGCCGAAGGGCAGCCGCCGGCGCGAGGAGGCCGGCGGTGCGACGAGGCGCACGCGCGGCGCGGCGGCCTCACGACCGGCTCCCTCGCGACCGGCCCCCTGACGACCGGGCAGCGGCCGGGCCGGCGCCGCGGCGCGCGCCGTGGCGGCGGCCGCGCCGGCCGGGGGGCGGGGCGCGGGGCGGGAGCCGGGCCGGGCGCCCGCGCTGCGCGCCAGCGGGGACGCGGCCCGGGCGGACCGGCTGCGAGGCGGCCCGAGGGGGCGCGCGGGCCGGGCGGCGCCGGTGGCGCTGACGGCTCGAGCGGCGCTGGCGGCGCTCATGCGGCGCTCCTTCGGAGGCGGCCCCCGCGGACGCGCTCGGCGGCGCGCAGCCGCACCGACGCGGCTCGGGGGTTGCGGGCGGTCTCGGGCTCGGGCGCCGTCTCGGCGCCCCGGGTGAGCAGGCGCAGCAGCGGCGCGTGCTCGGGCAGCTCGACCGGGAGGTCGGGCGGTGAGGTGCTGGCCGCACCGGCGGCCAGCACCTGCTTGGCGATCCGGTCCTCGAGGGACTGGTAGCTCATGACGACGACGCGGCCGCCGACGGCGAGCGCGTCCACCGCCGCCGGGAGCGCGCGGCGCAGGGCGTCGAGCTCCCCGTTGACCTCCACGCGCAGCGCCTGGAAGGTCCGCTTGGCGGGGTTGCCGCCCGTGCGGCGCGTGGCCGCCGGCACGGCGTCGCGCACGAGGTCGGCGAGCTCCCGCGTCGTCCGCAGCGGCGCGGCCTCGCGCGCCGCGACGACGCGGTCGGCGATGCGGCGGGCGAAGCGCTCCTCGCCGTACTCCCGCAGGACGCGCGCCAGGTCGCCGGCCGGGTAGGTGGCGAGCACGTCCGCCGCCGTCGGGCCGCCGGTGGGGTCCATGCGCATGTCGAGAGGCGCGTCGCGGGCGTAGGAGAAGCCCCGGTCGACCTCGTCGAGCTGCAGCGACGAGACGCCGAGGTCGAGCAGCACGCCGCCCACCTCGCGCACGCCGAGGTCGGCCAGGGCGCGGGGCAGGCCGTCGAAGACCGTGCGGACGAGGTGGACCCGGTCGCCGAAGGGGGCCAGGCGCTCCCCCGCCAGAGCGAGCGCCTGCGGGTCCCGGTCGAGCCCGACGAGCACCGCGCCCGGGCAGCGGCGCAGCAGCGCCTCGGCGTGGCCGCCCATCCCCAGCGTCGCGTCGACGACGACGGCGCCCTCCGCCGCGAGCCCGGGGGCGAGGAGGTCGACGCACCGCTCGAGGAGGACGGGCACGTGGCGGTCGGCGGTGCCGCGCTCGGTCGCGGCGCCGCGAGGGGGCTCGTCGGGGAGGCGGTCTCCCGCCGGGGGCGCGACCGCGTCGGGCTGCTCGCCCATGCCCGCCCCCTCTCCCGCGGCCCGGGGGCCGCGCGTCCGCCGCGTCCCGCCGCCGGGACTGGTCCCCATCCGCTCCGGCCGGTCCCGGGGCCTGGCGCCGGGGAAGTGCGCCAGGACCTGGGGCGGCGGGAGCGGCTGGAGGCCGGACCGGGCGCCGGGTGGTGCTCGTGTGACTCGTGTGACTCGTGTGACTGCTGTGAACCGTGTGACCGGCTGTGCTGCCCGTCACGCTGTGCTGACCGATCGTGCAGGTCAGGGGCCCGCGGGCCGGGGAGGCGCGCGGCGCGTCGCCCCGGGGCCGTGCCGGTCGGACCGGCGCGGGACCCCCCCTCAGAAGAGGCCGGGCACGACCTCCTCGGCGGTGCTGGCGAAGGACTCCTCCTGCTCGGCCAGGTAGGCCTCCCAGGCGGCGGCGTCCCACACCTCGATGCGGGTGCCGGCCCCGATGACGACGACGTCGCGCTCGAGGCCCGCGTAGGTGCGCAGGGGCTGCGGCACCGTGATGCGCCCCTGCCGGTCCGGGACCTGGTCGAACGCCCCCGCGAGGAGGACGCGCGCGTAGTCCCGGGCCTGCTTGCTCGTCACGGGCGCCTGGCGGAGCTGCTCGTGCAGCTCCTCGAACGCCCGCTCCGGGAACACGTAGAGGCAGCGCTCCTGCCCCTTCGTGACCACCAGGCCGTCGGCCAGCTGGTCCCGGAACTTCGCCGGGAGGATCAGTCGGCCCTTGTCGTCGAGGCGCGGCGAGTGAGTGCCGAGGAACACCGGCCGCTCCTCCCCTGCGAGCCCCGACCACCCCTCCCCCGGTGCCCGGGAGGGCCGGTCGGCGCTCTCCCGCTCCGACGTCCCCCACCGTACTCCACTTCGCCCCACCGTCAACGCGCCGCGCGCCCGTCGGACCACCCGTCCGGAGCAGTGCGGTCGACGTCTGCGCAGGTCAGCGCGTCAAGACGGCAGACGGGCGGCGGTGGGGGGCGGTGGAGGGCCGGTGGGGGCGCGCGGCACCTCGAGGGGCGCCGTCGTCCGGCCGCCCGGCCGCAGAGCCCCGCTGGTGCCCTGCCGGTGCCCTGTCGGGGCCTCGGCAGGGGCGGGGAGGTCGCCCGCCGGGTGGCCGCGGAGCTCGGGTGGAGGGAAGTGGTGGGCGGGCCGGGCGCACGGTCGGGGACCGGTGGGGCGGCCGGTGGGGCGTCGGGTGGGGCGTCGGGTGGGGCGGCGGGTGGCGTCGGGTGGGGCGGCGGGTGGCGTCGGGTGGGGCGGCCGGTGGGGAACGGGCGGGGCGGCCGGTGGGGAGCGGGGGGGCTCCGAGCGCGCCCCGTCCGGGGGACGCCGCGGGAGGGCCTCGTGCCCGGGAGGGGGCTCACGTACCGTGCGCGGGTGACGTCGACGACCGCGCCACCGAGCGCCGGCACGGCGGGTGCGGCGTCGCCGCCCCCGCCCTCCCCCGAGGAGCTCGAGCAGGCGCGGCGGGTCGCCACTGCCGTCGTGGACGAGGTGCGGGCCGTCGTGCGCGGCAAGGACGAGGTCGTCCGCACCGCCGTCACGACGCTCGTCGCGGGCGGGCACCTCCTGCTCGAGGACGTCCCCGGCGTCGGCAAGACCGTCCTCGCGACGGCCCTCGCCCGCTCGGTGGACCTCAGCGTGCGGCGGATCCAGTTCACGCCGGACCTGCTGCCCAGCGACGTCACCGGCGTGAGCATCTGGGACCCGGGCGAGCGCCGCTTCACCTTCACCCCCGGCGCCGTCTTCGCCGGGCTCGTGGTCGCCGACGAGATCAACCGGGCCTCCCCCAAGACGCAGTCCGCGCTGCTGGAGTGCATGGCGGAGGGCCACGTCACCGTCGACGGCACGACCCACGCCCTGCCGACCCCCTTCTTCGTCGTCGCCACGCAGAACCCCGCCGACATGGAGGGCACCTACCCCCTCCCCGAGGCGCAGCGGGACCGCTTCCTCGCGCGCGTGTCGGTGGGCTACCCGGCTCCCGACGAGGAGGTGGCCGTGCTCCTCGCGCGCAGCGGCGGGGCCGCGGTCGACCCGCTGGACGCCGTCCGCCCCGTCGCGGACGCCGCCGACGTGCGGCGCCTGGTGGACCTGGCGGCCCGCGTGCACGCGGCGCCCGCGCTCGTGCGCTACGTCGTGGACCTCGCGGCCGCGACGCGCGAGCACCCCTCCGTGGTGCTCGGCGCCTCCCCCCGCGCGGCCCTGCACCTCCTGCGCGCCGCTCGCGCCCGGGCCCTGCTCGCCGGCCGGCCGCACGCGCTGCCCGACGACGTGCAGGCGCTCTGCGGCCCCGTGCTGTCCCACCGGCTCGTCACGGTGGACCGCGGCGACCTCCTCGCCGACGAGCGGGCCGCGCGGTCGGCGCTCGACGACGTCCTCGCCCGCACGCCGGTCCGGGGCGGCTGAGGAGCCGTGACCGGACGGGCGCGGGGTCGGCGGCGCGGGGCCGCCGCGCGCGCCCGCGCCTCCTGGGGCGCGCTCACGGCACGGGGGGCGGCGATCACCGCCACGGGCGTCGTCGCCGCCGCCCTCGGCGTCGCCCTGGGCCACCGCGACCTCGTGCGCCTGGCCGTCCTCCTGCTGGTCCTCCCCCTCGCCGCCTGGGTCGGGGCCCGCGCCGCGTCGCCGTCGCTCGTCGTCGACCGCGCCGTCTCCCCCGGCGTCGTCCCGGTCGGCGGGAGCGCCTCGGTGCGCCTCGACCTCCACGGCCGCGGCCGGGGCGGCCGCACCCTGCTGGCCGAGGACCTCGTGCCGCCGGCGCTGCGCGCCAGCCCCCGCTTCGTCGTCGAGGCGCTGCCCGAGGGGACGTCGGCCTCCGTGCGGTACGCCCTGCGGGGCGAGCGCCGGGGCCGCCACCCCGTGGGGCCGCTGCGGCTCGTGGTGCAGGACCCCTTCGGCCTCGTGGCGGTCACCCGCTCGACGACCGCCGTCGACCCCCTCCTCGTCGTGCCCGCGCTCGTGCCGCTGGCGCCGGTCGCCGTGCGCGGGGACTCCGCGGGCGCCTCGTCCGTGGACCCGGGCGCGGGCGAGGACGACGTCGTGCCGCGCGAGTACCGCCCCGGCGACGACCGGCGCCGGGTGCACTGGCGCACCAGCGCCCGCCGGGGCGAGCTCATGGTCCGGCGCGACGAGCGCCCGCGCCGCGCGGGCGCCTCGGTGCTGCTCGACCGCCGCGCCGGCGCGGTGACGGGCGCGGACGACGCCCGGGGCGTCGCGGCCTTCGAGCGCGCCGTCGCGGCGGCGGCCTCGGCCGCGGAGCGCCTGGCGCGCGACGGCCTCGCCGTCCGCCTCCTGCTCGGCGGCCCCGGGGACGCGGTGCGCGCGGACGCCCGCGGTCGCGCCGCCCGGCTCGAGCGCCTGGCCCTCGTGACGCCCGAGGCCGCTGCGGGCACGACGCCGCAGGCCGCTGCGGAGCGCGCCGACGAGGCGGGCGCACCGGACCCCGGTCGCCCGGGCGGCGGTGGGAGGGGCGAGGACGCGGCGGAGGCGGCGGTCAGGGAGCTCCGCGGCCGCCGGGAGGACCTGCTCGTCGTCGTCTGCGGCCCTCGGGAGGCGCGCGCCCTGGCCGCCGCGCCGGCGCGGCGACGGCTCGCGCTCGTCGTCGCGCGCGGGGACGAGGGCGCCGGGACGGGCGCCTCGGGCGGCGAGGAGCCGGCCCGGTCGTCCCCGGCCAGGAGCGGCGCCGCCGGCACGGGCACCGCCGAGGCGGGCGCGGACCAGGTCGGGGACGCCGTGCGCGCCCTCCGGGCCGCCGGCTGGGGCGCCGCGCGCCTCGGCCCGGACGACGACCTCTCCGGCGCCTGGGCCGCCGCGCTGCGCGGCGGCGGCGGAGCGGGCGCGCCGGACGACCGGCGCGCCGCCCCCTCCGCGAGCCGGGCGGCCCGGAGCCGTCCCGCGGGCGCGCGGGGCGCCGCGTGAGCGCCGAGCGCCGCCCCGGCGGGCGCGAGGGCGTGCCGCCGGGCGCCCCCTCGCTCCTCGCCGGCGTGGCCGTCCTCGCGGCGGCCCTCTCGGTCCTGCCGCTCGTCGACGGGCCCGGCTGGTTCGTCGACGCCGTCGTCGTCATCGTCGTGGTCGGCCTGGTCGGCGTCGTCCTCGACGCGCTGACGTCGTCGGCGCTCGTCCGCACCGGCGCGCAGGTCCTCGCGGCGCTCATGGTCCTGACCGCCCTCTACGCCCCCGGCAGCGGCGTCCTGGGGCTGCTGCCGGGCCCCGGCGCCGTCGCGTCGGGGCGCCTCCTCGTCGACGAGGGCATGGCCGTGGTCCGGTCCTCCCTGCCGCCCGTCGCCGACCCGCAGGGCCTGCGGCTGCTCGTCGTCGGGGGCGTCGGGGCCGTCGCGGTGGCGGTCGACCTGCTGGCCGTCCGCCTCGGGCGCGTGAGCGCCGCCGGCGCGCCGCTGCTGGCCCTCGTCGCCACCGCCGCCGCGCTGCAGCGCACCGGGCTGCCCGTGGCGGCCTTCGTCGTCGCCGCGGTGCCCTACCTCCTCCTCCTGCGCGCGGAGAGCCGCTGGCGCGAGGGGCGCTGGGGGCGCACGGCCACCCGGTGGCGCCGCGGCGGCGGACGGGCGACCCGCCCGCGCCCGCCGCTGGTGGCCGTCGCGGCGACGGCGGCGGTCGCCCTGCTCGCCGCCGTCGTCGTGCCCGCCCTCGGGCCGTGGGGCGGCACCGGCCTCCTCGGGGCGCAGGGCTGGGGCGGCGGGCCCGCCGGCAGCGGGCCGGGCGGGGCCCGCGTCAACCCGCTGCTGAGCCTGGCGGACGACCTCGGCGAGCGCTCGGACGCGACGGCCCTCACCTACCGCCTCGAGGGCGGCGGCCCGGCCACCGAGCCCCTGCGCCTCGTGACGGTCGACGTCTTCGACGGCGACACCTGGCGCCCCCGCGACGACGGCAGCCCCCTGCAGCCCCTCGAGGAGGGCGTGCCCGAGCCGCCCGGCCTCGACGTCGGGGCGGCCGTCGACGCGGGCGTCGCCGTGCCGCAGGTGCTGCAGGTCCAGGTGGCCGCGCTCCGGCAGGAGTACCTGCCCGCCCCCTACCCCGCCACCGCGGTGGAGCTGCAGCCGGACGCCGGCGACTGGGGGGTGCGCCCGGGCACGCTCGACCTCGTCGGCGAGGGCGGCACGACGACGACCGAGGGTCAGACCTACACCGTCCGCTCCCTGCGCCTCGTGCCGGATGCCGCCGACCTCGTCGAGGTGGGCGGCCCCCCGGCCTCGGTCCGGACCACGTGGACCGAGCTGCCGGACGACCTGCCGCCGGCGATCGGCGAGCTCGCCGAGCAGGTGGCGGGCGACGGCGAGCCCCTGCAGCGCGTGGCCCGCCTGCAGGCCTTCTTCCGCGACGACGGCGGCTTCACCTACAGCGAGGAGGCGCCGGGCGGCACCGGCGCCGGCTCGGTGGCGGCCTTCCTCGACCGCCGCTCCGGCTACTGCGTCCACTTCGCCTCGGCCATGGCGCTGATGGCGCGCTCCCTCGGGCTCCCCGCGCGCGTGTCCGTGGGCTTCCTGCCGGGGACGGCGCAGGCGGACGGCAGCTACCGCGTGCGCCTGAGCGACGCGCACGCCTGGCCCGAGGTGTACCTCGGCAGCGACGGCTGGGTGCGCTTCGAGCCGACGCCCGGCGTCCGCACCGGGGCGGCGCCGCGCTGGAGCACCGTCGACGCGGCGGACGCGGCGGTCGCGGCCCAGGAGGAGGCGCAGTCCCCCGCCCCCGCGCCCGCGCCTGCCCCCGCCGAGCCAGGACCGGTGGGCCAGGTGCCGGAGGCGGACGGCGCCGCCCCCGGGGCGTCGGACCCGGCGGCCGACGCCGGGGCCCCTGTCCTCGCCCTGTCCCTCCTCGCGGGTGCGCTGCTCCTGGTCGTCGCCCTCGGTCCCGCCGCCGCGGCCGGCGTGCTGCGGCGGCGCCGGTGGCGGGCGGCTCGGAGGGCGGCCGCGGCGGGCTCGCCCACCGCCCTCGTCGAGCGCGCCGAGGAGGACCTGCGGCGCGGCCTCGCCGACCTGGGCCTCGCCCCGCAGGCGTCCGACACCCCGCGCGCCGAGGAGCGGCGCCGCGCCCGGCTCGCCGGCGTGGAGCCGGACGACGGTGACGGGCACGGGGACCGGTCGCCCGTCCTCGCGGGCGTCGCCGCCCACGGCGCGGGCGAGGGCACCGGCTCCTCCCGCCCGACCGTGGCGGACCCGCGCCCCGCCTCGACCACGGCGCCGCTCCCTCAGGAGGCGGCGGAGGTGGAGGAGGCGGTCGGCGTCCGCGACCGGCTGCGGCGGCAGCGCGAGGCGCTCGAGGCCGCGCACTACGGCGTCCCTCAGCCTCAGGTCGAGATCGAGGTCGAGGGTCCGGGAGCGGTGGACGACCGCGGGCGGCGCGCGAGAGCTGCCGCCCGCGAGGCGCGGGTCGACGTCGACGTCGTGCTCGCCGCCGTCGCGGCCCGGTGCCCGCGCCGGCAGCGCTGGCGCGCCCGCTGGGTGCCGATGGCGCGGCTGCGGCGCTGACCCGGCCGGCGGGGCGGCGGCCCGCAGGGGGCGTCAGGACCGCACATCGCCCCAGGCCTCAGCACGCCTGCCTGGGCGGACAGAGCGACAGAGGTGCGCGTCGCCGCTCTCGGAGCCGGCCGTCGTACGGCTCGAGCTCGAGGACCGCGCCCGCTCCCGGCGGCGACCCCTCTCACCGCAGCCCTCCGAGGACGACGTCGCCCGGGCGCCGCAGCGGGACGGGCGCGCGCCGCGACGTCGGCGACCCGGTCGGTGACGGGCGCGCACGAACACCCAGAGGCACGACGTCGTGAGGGCCGGGCGGACCTCTCGGTCCTCCCGGCCCTCACGGGTGCCGTCGTGCGGTCAGCGACCGCCCTCGTCGCGGCGCTTCTGCCACCGCTCCTCCATGCGCTCCATGAAGGAGCCGGAGGACCCGGGAGCGCCCTTGCCGCCGCGGACGGTGCGGCCCGGCCGACGTGCGGTGCGGCCGTCGCCCTGGACCACGCCGACGGGCCCGGGCGCCGGCGCACGGCGCGGGCTCGAGATGGCGTAGGCGGCTCCGGCCAGCATGAGGACGAAGGCGACGACCCCGACCAGCACCTGCTGGGAGGCCACGCCCACGACGAGGAGGAGCAGACCCACGACGATGCCCGCGCCGCCGAGCAGCAGGCGGCCGGCCGAACCGCCGCGGCGGTGGGAGCCCTTCATCGCCGAGGCGAACTTCGGATCGTCGTTGAGGAGCTGCTGCTCCATCTGCGAGAGCAGGCGCTGCTCGTGCTCGGACAGCGGCACAGGACCTCCCCGGTGTGGCGGCGCGACCGCCACCAGCGGCGCGTCCGTGCACCAGAGTATGTCGCCGTCCGCGCCCTGGAAAGCCGGGTCTACCACGTCCTCCGGACGGCGTGGTCGAGCGTCGCTCGGCGAGTCGTCGACAGGTCCGCCCTGACCCCGCCCAGACCGTCCCCGAGCGCCCGCGCAGGCCCGTCGGTGCTCGTCGACCCCCTCCTGGGGGCACGCCGGGGCGGGAGGGGGACGGGTCAGCGCGGGCGTCCGCCTGGGTCGCCGCGGCCGCCCCGCAGGAGGCTCGCGGACGTCACGCTGCCGCCGCCGAAGCGCGCCGCGGCCCGGTCGGCGGCCCGGTCGGCCTCGCGCCAGCCGCGGTCGGGCTCGTCGAGCCGCATCTGGCGGTGGGCCGTGCCGGCGGGCGCCAGCCCCTCGACGCGCACGCCCACGAGGCGGATGCGGGCGCGGTCCAGCCGCAGGCCCTCCCAGAGCCGGCGCGCGGCCGCGTAGACCTCGCGGCTCACGTCGGTGCGCTCGTCGAGGGTGCGAGACCGCGTGATGGTCGTGAAGTCGGCGAAGCGGACCTTGAGCACGACCGTCCGCCCGACGGTGCCCGCGGCGCGCAGCCGGGCCGTGGTCAGCTCGGAGAGCCGCAGCACCTCCCGGAGGACCACCGCCTCGTCGTCGACGTCGGAGGAGAAGGTCTCCTCCGCCCCGACGCTCTTCTCCGGCGCGGACGGCACGACGGGCCGGGGGTCGCGCCCCCACGCGAGGGCGGCGAGGTGCGCGCCGCTCGCCTCCCCCAGGGCGCGCACGAGCGTGGCGCGCGGGGTGTGGGCGATGTCGCCGACGGTCCGCAGGCCGAGCCGCTCGAGCTGCTCCGCGGTGCGCTCGCCCACGCCCCACAGCGCCGACGCCGGCAGCGGGTGCAGGTAGTCGACGACGCGGTCGGCCGGGACCACGAGCAGCCCGTCGGGCTTGCAGCGGGAGGAGGCCAGCTTGGCGACGTGCTTGGTGGAGGCCACCCCCACCGAGCAGGTGACGCCCTGCTCGTCCTCGACGCGGCGACGCACCTGCTGGGCGATCTCCCGGGGGCTGCCGAGGCGCCGCAGGGCGCCGCTGACGTCGAGGAAGGCCTCGTCGAGGCTGAGGGGCTCCACGAGGGGGGTCACGGAGCGGAAGACCTCCATGACCCCGGCCGAGACCTCGGCGTACCGGCGGTGCTGCGGCGGCAGGACGACGGTGTGGGGCGCGAGGCGGCGGGCCCGCCCCATGGGCATGGCCGAGTGCACCCCGAGGGCGCGCGCCTCGTAGGTGGCGGACAGGACGACGCCGCGGGTGCCGGCGCCGCCCACGACGACCGGCTGCCCGACGAGCTCGGGGTGGTCCAGCAGGGAGACGGACGCGTAGAAGGCGTCCATGTCGACGTGCAGGACGGTGCAGCCCGTGTCGTCGGCGTCCGGGCCCGCGACGGGGGCGCCGCCGACCGGGTCGGCCCTCCCCGCCCCCGCGGTGCGGTCGAGCTGCGAGCGCCCCACGGGACCTCCTCTCGGCGACGTCCTGGTCCGACGGCCAGCCTGACGGCGGGGTCCGACGACGGGCCGCGACGACGGATCTCCGGTGCTGCGTCCGGGCCGCGGGGCGGCCGGGACCTCTCGGGCGGGGGCTCGGGCGAGTCTCTCCGGCGGATCTCTCGGGCAGTGCGCGCCGGTGACGGCGTCAGACGGGCGCGGCGTGCAGGTGGAGCTGCCCGGCCGCGCCGAGGAGGGCGGGGTCGGTGCCGGCGACCCTCTCGAGGTCCTCGAGCGCCTGGACGGCGGCGGGGTCGAGGGCCGACCCGCCGCGGGGGGCCAGCGCCGGCAGCACCCCGACGCCGTCGGCGCGCAGCACGGAGAAGCCCGCGCCGGCGAGGAGCCGGCGGGCGCCGTCGGCGTCGAAGCGGCGCAGCAGGGGGTCCTGCGCGCCCCAGCGCCCGTCGGGGTCGCGCTGGAGGGCCCGCGCCTGGCGCAGGTGGCCGGAGGCCACGCGGGCGAGGAGGGCTCCCCCGCGGGCGGCGACGAGCGCGCTGAGGCGGCCCGTCGGCCGCAGGGCCCGCCGGCACGCGACCAGCGCGCGCCCCGGGTCGTCGACGACCTCGAGCACCCCGTGGCACAGCAGGAGGTCGACGCTCCCGTCGGCGACGTGGTCGGGCAGGTCCTCCGCGTCCCCCTGCACGCCGGTCAACCGGGCGCCGACCCCCACGTCGTCGGCCCGCCGCGCGAGGGCGGCGAGCGCGTCCGGGCTGGGGTCGACGACGACGACCTCGTGCCCCGCGGCGGCGAGGCGGACGGCGAGCCCGCCGGTGCCGCCCCCGAGGTCGAGGACGCGGGCGGGGGCGCCGTCGCGGGGCGCCGCGGCGGCGAGCAGGTCGTCGACGCCCTCGAGCAGCAGCGACGGCGCGGCGGGCCGGGCGCCGCGGCGCTCGGCGCGCGCCTGCCCCGACGGCGGCGCGGCAGGGGCTCCGGACGGGGCTCCGGACGGGGACCCCGAGGGCGGCACGGGCTCGGTCACGGGATGGGCGTCGGGCCGGCGGTCGGCGCCGGCCGCTGCGTCAGCTGCCACGTCGGGGCCTCCTCCGGGTGGGCGCCCACCCACCCTAGTGAGGCCTCCCGGCACGGCGGAGCCCCGCGGACCGCGGACGGGCGCGACCGCTCCCCGCGGGCGGCGGACGGGCGCGGCCGCGCCCCGGTGGCCGCGGGCCGGCGCGGCGGCGGGCTCGTGCGCGCTCACCGGCCCGAGCTCCCGGAGCTGGAGTGCCAGAGCTTGCGGGGCGCCCCGGCCGCCCCCCGGTCCTGGGCTGCCCGGTCCTGGGCTGCCCGGTCCTGGGCTGCCCGGTCCTGGGCGGCGCGGTCGGAGCCGGCGGAGCCACGAGCGGCTCCGCCCGGACGGCCGCCGCGGGCCATCCCGCGGGTGTCGCGCACGTCGCCCCCGGGCGGCCCGACGTCGCTGTACGGCGACTGCCGGAAGCCGCTGGCGTGGACCAGGACGCGGCGCGCCCTCGGGGCCCCCTCGGTGCCCGTGGCCCCCGCCCCGAGCCCGGACGCGGCCGAGACGGCGGCCGCCTCCTCGGCCTCCTCCACGGCGGCGGCCGCGGCGGCCGAGCGCGACGCGACGGCCACGGCCCGGCGGAAGGCCGCGGCGGCCGAGCGCTCCGCCTCGGCGCCCGCCGCGCGGCTGGGCCCGTCGTCGCGCAGAGCGCCGTCGTCGCGCCCGGTGCCGACGGTGCGCCCGGTGCGCTGCTCCACGGCGATCCACCGGGCGGCGGGCGCCCCGAGGTGGCGCGCCCGGTCCGGGGCCCCGGCCGCCACCGGTCGGGGGGAGCGCGAGCCCGCCGCGCCGACCACGGCGGCCTCGTCGTAGGCGGTGGCCTCCCCGGGGCCGGGCAGGGCCGCGAGGGCCTCGCGCAGCGCCCGGTCCCCGCCCGCGGACCAGACCGCCCACAGCGCCGGGAGGTCCCAGGCGCCGGTGGCGCGCAGGGACACCCCGCGGGGGCCCGTGCGGCGCAGCACCCCCCGCACGACGAGCAGCCACGAGCCGAAGACCGTCGCGGCGCAGGGCCCCTGCACGTCCTCGAAGAACGTCGCGTCGACGGGGCCCGTCGAGTCGTCGAGGGTGAGGAACACCACCCGCCGCCCGGAGCGGATCGGCGGCGTCTGCGTGGCCACCTTGACCCCGGCCACGAGCACCTCGCTGCGCGCGCGCCGCCCCACCAGCTCGCGCGAGCCGGTGGTGGCGAGCGCCCGCAGCAGCGGGGCGTAGAAGTCGAGCACGTGAGCGCTCGCGTCCAGGCCCAGCACGTCGAGCTCGGCGCGCACCCGCTCGGCGCCCGTCATCTCCGGCAGGCCGGACGGGGGCGCCTCCCCCGGGCCACCGACGTCGAGCGCCAGCTGGACCTCGAGCGCGCCCGCGGCCGGGGCGGGCGCCGCCGCCCGCGACTGGCGGGCCGCGGCGGCGGCGACGTCCGGACCTCCCCACCGCCCCGGCCCGGTCGGCCCGCCCGCCCGCCCGGCGTCGCGGGACCCCGGCCGCGCGGGCAGCGGTGCGGACACCCGCCCCGCGGGCCCGGGGGGCGACACGGAGGACGACACGGACGGGCGCCCGCGCCGACCCCCGGCGCGGACGGCGGCCCGGTCGGCGCCGCGCGTCCACCGGTCGAGGTCGCCGAGCTGCAGCAGCAGGTCCCGGCGGGTGACGACGCCCCGGCGCCGCGCGGGCGCCCCGGGGCCCGTGCCGTGGACCGAGTCCAGCGCCCCCGCGAGCACGAGCCGCTCGGCGACGGGGCGGCTGGGCCGTGCCCGCTCCCACAGGTCCTGCAGGGAGGCGTAGGGCCGCCCCGCCACGATCCGCGCCACCTCGGCGTCGCTGATGCCCTTGACGTCGGCGAGGGAGAGCCGGATGCCGTACCCGCGGGCGTCCGGGACGGCCGCGTCGGTGCGCAGGGCGGCGCCCCGCCACGGCGGCTCGCCGTCCCGCCCCGGCACGGGGACGCGTGGCCCGTCGTCCGGCGCCGGCGGGTCGACGGCTCGCGCTCCGGGGCGGCGCGGGGCTGCGCGGCCCTCACCGGCTCCGTCCTCCTCTGCCCCGTCGCCCCCGTCCCGCTCGTCCCCGTCGCGTCCGACCTCGACCCGCTCGACCCGGTACACGGCGTCGGAGGCGTTGACGTCGAGGCCGAGCACGGCGATGCCGAGGTTGCGGGCGTCGTCGAGCACGAGCCGCTTGGGGTACATGCCGGGGTCGTGGGTGAGCACCCCGGCCAGGAAGGCCGCCGGGTGGTGGGTCTTGAGCCACGCGGACTGGTAGGTGGGCAGGGCGAAGGCGGCGGCGTGGGCCTTGCAGAACCCGAACGAGGCGAACGCGGCCAGCACCTCCCAGACCCGCTCGGCCTCGGCGCCGTCCAGCCCGCGGGCGGCCGCGAGGGGGAACCACTGCTCGCGCACCTCGGCCTGCCCCTCGCGGGTGCCGAGGCGCCGGCGGACCTCGTCGGCCTCGGCGAGGTCGACGCCCGTGGTGGAGGCCACGAGCCGGATGACCTGCTCGTGGAAGACGACGACCCCGCAGGTCTCCTCCAGCGCCGGGTCGACGAGGGGGTGCACCCGCTGCGGCGGGTCCCAGCCCTGCCGGGCGCGCAGGAAGGGGGTGATCATGTCGGACTTCACCGGTCCGGGCCGGAACAGCGAGATGTCGGTGACGAGGTCGGCGAAGTCCTGCGGCGCGAAACGGCCCACGAGCTCGCGCTGGCCGGGCGACTCGATCTGGAAGCAGCCGAGGGTGCGCGCGGAGCGCACGAGCCGGTAGGTGGGCTCGTCGTCGAGGGGGACGGCGTCGAGGTCGATCCGGCCGGTGGCCGGGTCGAGGTACGGCGCGTCCTCGCCGTGCCCGCCGGCCGCGGCCGCGGCCGGCCCGTCGACCCGCTCGACCTCGGCGACGGCGTGGGCCATGGCGGACTGCATGCGGATGCCGAGGACGTCGAGCTTGAGCAGCCCGAGGACCTCGACGTCGTCCTTGTCGAACTGGCTCATGGGGAAGCCCGCCCAGCTGGCCTCGACGGGCGTGCGGTCCCCGAGGCCCGCGTCGGACAGCAGCACCCCGCAGGGGTGCAGGGCCACGTGGCGGGGCAGGGCGTCGAGGTCCTCGACGAGGTCGAGCAGCAGGGACAGGCGCTCGTGGCCCAGCCCGGAGGCGCGCAGCTCGGGCAGCTCGGCGATCGCCGCCCGGGCGTCGCGCGCCCGCACGTGCGGGAAGGACGTGGCGATGGCGCCGACCTCGGACGGCGGCATGCCGAGCGCCGCCCCGACGTCGCGGACGGCGTGGCGCACCCGGTAGGTGTCCATCATCGAGACGGCGCTGACCCGCTCGCCGCCGAAGCGCTCGACGACGCGGGCGTAGACCTCCTCGCGGCGGGCGGACTCGACGTCGACGTCGATGTCGGGCAGCTGGGCCCGCTGCACGGTGCAGAAACGCTCCATGAGCAGGCCCTGGGACAGCGGCTCGACGCCGGAGACGCCGAGCAGGTGGTTGACGAGGCTCCCCGCGCCGGACCCGCGCGCGGCCACGCGCACCCCGAGGCCGCGGACCTCGTCGCAGACCTGCGCCACGGTGAGGAAGTACGACGGGTACCCGAGCCGGCGGATGACGGCGAGCTCCTCCTCCAGCCGGTCGGTGACGCGGCGCAGGTGCGCGGCCGACGCCCCCGGGTAGCGGGAGCCCACGGCGCCCTCGCACCGCAGCCGCAGGGCGAGGTCGAGGTCGCCCTCGACGCCGAGCACCGAGGCCTCCGGCAGGTGCACCCGGCCGATGCCGAGGTCGGCCGCCGGGTCCAGGCGGCACCGCTCGGCGAGGCGGTCCGTGCAGCGCAGGAGCCCCGGCCCGCCCGCCCCGCCCGCCCCGCGGGCGGTCCGCTCCCCCGCGGCGCCGGCGGCGTCCTCGACGCGGGCGGCGACGTCGCGCATCTCCGCCGTGCCGGTGAGGTGCGCCCGCGAGCTCGTGCGGTCCAGGTGGCGCAGGTCGAGCGGCACGAGGCGCCGGGTGGCGTCGAGCACGTCGGCCGTGCGCGCACCCTCGGGGCGGGCGTGGCGGACGGCGCCGGTGAGCACGGCGGGCAGCCCCGCGGCGCGGGCGAGGGCGAGCATGCGCCCGGCGTGGGCGAGGCTGCCCGCGCTGCCCGGGGGTCCGTCGTGGCAGACGACCTCGACGGCCAGCGAGCCCAGCGGCAGCGCGTCGTACCAGCGGGCGAGGACGGCGCGCGCGACGTCGTCGCGCCGGGCGAGGACGGCGCGGCCGAGCTCGGAGGCCGGGCCGAGCAGCACGGTGAGCGCGGGGGCCCCCGTGCGGGCGCCGGTGGCGTGCTCGGCGACGAGGTCGAGAGCGGTGACGGGCGCGCCGCGCTCGCCCCGCAGGTGGGTGGCCGAGACCAGCCGGCACAGCGCCGCCCACCCCTCGCCGGGGGCGAGCACCTCGGAGCCCGCCGGGGCCGACCGCCGGTGCCGACGCCCGTCGGCGTC
Source organism: uncultured Pseudokineococcus sp. (assembly GCF_947499845.1). Taxonomy (GTDB): domain Bacteria; phylum Actinomycetota; class Actinomycetes; order Actinomycetales; family Quadrisphaeraceae; genus Pseudokineococcus. Next base: position 358,724 of record NZ_CANMPM010000001.1, on the reverse strand, counting down.
GGTGCCGCCCGCGTGGGCGAGGACGGTCACGCGGGGCAGGCGGGGGTCGACCGCCGCGCCGCCCCGCGCCGGGCCCCCCGCCGCCGCGCGCTCGCGCACGGCCCGGGAGGGGTCGGCCCACGCGGGCAGCCCGTCGGCCAGCCCGGACGGCTCGACCGCGAGGTCGACCCCGAGGACCGGCGCCAGGCCCGCCTCCGAGCAGGCCGTGACGTGCTTGACGGCGCCGTACAGGCCGTCGCGGTCGGTGAGGGCGAGGGTGTCGAGCCCCAGCTCGGCGGCCCGGGCCACGAGCGCGTCGGGGCTCGAGACCCCGTGCCGCAGCGAGTACCCCGACGCGACGTGCAGGTGCGGGAAGGGCACGGCTCAGCCTCCGCCGGCGCCGGGCGCACCGACGCGTCCGGGCCGGGCGCCGGCCGCGACGAGCCCGACCGGCCCCGTCGGCACCGGGCGCGGCAGCCCGAGGACGTCGGCGACCACCCCGGTGAACGCCTCGGCGTCGCGCAGCAGGTCGTCCGCGTCGCGCGCGCTGACGACGCCGGTGCGGCCCGCCTCGACGGCGGCCCGGCGCGGCGCCCCGGCCGCGAACAGCAGCGCCCACTCGGCGAGCTCCGGGCAGACCCGCGGGAGCACCTGCCACACCCCGAGGACGGCGCCGCGCCGCGGGCGCCCCCGCACCGCGAGGACGGCGGCGGCGCTGCGCAGGGCCGCCAGGTGCGCGGCCACGTAGCGCTCGCCCGGGCTGCCGGCGGCGCGCGCGGCCCCGAGGCCGTCACGGGCGCGCGCCAGCAGGTCGGCCGCGGCGGCGGCCGGCCGGCCTGCGAGCACCGGCCCGGCCCCCCGGTCGGCGCTCCCGCCCCGACCCGTGGGCGCCGCGCCGCGCACCGCCGCGCCCGTCGTGCTCGTCCTGCCCGTCGTGCTCGTCCTGCTGGTCGTGCTCGTCGTCGTCACCGGGCCCCCTCAGTCGTCCACGCGGCGCAGGGTCCACCCGCCGGGCACGGCGGGGTCCTCGCGGCACAGCTCGTACACGCCGCTGCCGGCGGCCCGACCGGCGCTGGCCTCGACCTGCCAGACCTCCCGGTCCAGCGACGGCGCCCGGACGGCCCGCGAGGCCCTCGGCGCGGCCGACCCGGCGGCCACCAGCACGGGCGCCTCCTCCGCGCGCTGGGGGTCCTGCTCCCACCAGGCCCGGCGCTCGTACCACCGGCCGAGGACGGCGCGCACGACGTGCAGCCGGCCGTGCCAGACGAAGGCCGCGGGCTGCTCGGCGGCGGCGCCGTCCGCGGGCTCGCCCTCGGACGCCCCCGCCCGCGGTGCGGTGCGGACGTCGACCTCGTCGTCGTAGGTGCGTGCCACGCTGCCCCCTCCGGCCCGGGCCCCGCCGACGGAGGCCCACCTCGTGTCGAACACCTGTTCGACGCACAGGAGTGAAGCGCGGCCCACCGACAGCCGTCAAGACGAGCCGAGGACACGCCGCGGGCGTCCCGAGGACACGCCGGTGGGCCGGCGGAGGACGACCCGGCGAGGGCACGGGCGAGGGCACCGGGGCGCGGACCACGGGCGCACGGCGGGCACCGCGGCGCGTCGCGCCCGGGCGGTGGCGGCGCCGGGGCCCGGCCCCACTAGCCTCCGCGCATGTCGCCGCCCGAGGCCGTCGCCGCCGGGGCGCCGGGCGCCACGCCGCCCGAGGTCGCCGCCGGGGCGCCGGGCGCCACGCCGCCGACGCCGTCGACCGCTGCGGCCGCCGAGGGCCTCCCGGCCCGCGACGACGTCGTCGCGCTCGCGGACGCCGACCCCCGGACCACGCGGGTGCGCCAGGCGCTCGCCGACGCGGGGGCGGAGGCGGACGTCGTCGTCCTCGACCACGTGGCCCGCTCCCCCGAGGACCTCGCCGACGAGCTGGGGGTCCCCGTCGGGGCGCTCGTGCGCTGCCACCTGCTGCTCGTCGAGGAGGAGGACCCGTCCGCGCCGACCGCCACCCGGTACGGCGGGGAACCGGACGAGGGCCCGTGGCCGCCGCCCGCCGGCGGGGCCGAGCGCCGCGCCGCCGGTGACGCCGAGGTGCCGGCCGTCCTCGTCCTCGCGCCCCAGCGGCGGCGCGTGCGCGCGACGGACGTGGCGGGGGCGGCGTCCGGCCTCGGCGTCACCGCCGTCCGCGCCGCCGCCCCCCACGAGGTGCTGGCGCTCACCGGCTGCGCCCCGGAGGACCTCCCGCCGACGGGCCTGCCGACCGACGTCCTGCGGGTCGACGTCGTCCTCGTCGACACCGCCCTGGGCGACCACGCCGTCCTGTGGGCGCCCGCGGGCCGCCCGGGCACGGCGATGAGCACCAGCTACGAGGAGCTGCTGCGCATCACCCTCGGGCACCCGGTCGAGCTGTCCTGACGCCGGCGCCCGGGCCCCGGCCCGGCGCGGTGGGGGTCAGTAGCCGCCGCCCTGCTGGCCGTGGTGCTCGGGGCCGGTGTCACCGCTGACGGCCCCGTCGGTCGAGGGCGCGTCCTCGCCCGCGGTGACGCCCGCCAGCGGGTCGCCGCCCGCGGTGCCCGTGGAGTCCGGCAGGTGGGTGGTCTCGTCCTGGTCCTCGGGGACCGAGCCGCCGCCCGAGGAGCGGGAGACGTAGTTCGTCTGGTCCGCCTGGACGGTCTCGACCTCGGCGTTGTCGAAGACGTCGACGTCGCGCGGCTCCTCCGCGCGGTCCCCCTCGGTCCCGTCGGCCCCGGTGCTGCCCGTCTGCTCGCTCACGCGTCCTCCTGGTGTCCTCGGCGGGCGTCCGCCCGCACGCGCCCCACCCTGGGCGTCCCGCCCGAGGAGCGCGAGCCCGAGCAGGACGGGGTGAGCACGACGGGCGAGCAGGGCGGGGCGAGCACGACGGGGAGCCCGGGCCCCGCAGGGGCCTCAGCCGCCGACGCGGTCGAGCACGAGCTCCGGGACGTCGGGGCGGGAGCCCTCGGGGGCGACGTCCACGGCGCCCTCGAGCGCCTCGCGGGCGCGCCCGAAGCGCTCCGGGGTGTCGGTGTGCAGGGTCATCAGCGGCTGGCCGGCGCGGACGGCGTCGCCCGGCTTGGCGTGCAGCTCGACGCCGGCCCCCGCCTGCACCGGGTCCTCCCGCCGCGCGCGCCCGGCCCCGAGGCGCCAGGCGGCGACGCCGACGGCGAGCGCGTCGAGGCGCACGAGGACGCCGTCGGCGGGCGCGAGGACGACGTCCGTCTCGCGGGCGCGGGGCAGCTCGGCGCCCGGGTCCCCGCCCTGCGCGGCGACCATGCGCCGCCAGACGTCCATCGCCCGCCCGTCCGCGAGCGCGTCGGCCGGGTCCGTCCCGTCCACGCCCGCGGCCGCGAGCATCTCGCGGGCCAGCGCCAGGGTGAGGTCGACGACGTCGCGGGGGCCGCCGCCGGCGAGCACGTCGACGGACTCGCGCACCTCGAGGGCGTTGCCCGCCGTCAGCCCGAGCGGCGTCGACATGTCGGTGAGCAGCGCCACCGTGCGCACACCGGCGTCGGAGCCGAGCGCCACCATGGTCTCCGCGAGCTCGCGGGCGCGCTCGAGGTCCTTCATGAAGGCGCCGGAGCCGACCTTGACGTCGAGCACCAGGGCGTCGGTGCCCTCGGCGATCTTCTTGCTCATGATCGAGCTGGCGATGAGCGGCACCGACTCGACCGTGCCCGTGACGTCGCGCAGCGCGTAGAGGCGCTTGTCGGCCGGCGCGAGGTCGGCCCCCGCGGCGCACACGACGGCGCCGACGTCCTCGAGCTGGCGGCGCACCTCGTCGGTGGACAGCGACGCCCGCCAGCCGGGGATCGCCTCCATCTTGTCGAGCGTCCCGCCCGTGTGGCCGAGGCCGCGCCCGGACAGCTGGGGGACGGCCGCGCCGCAGGCGGCGACGAGGGGCGCCAGCGGGAGCGTGATCTTGTCGCCGACCCCGCCGGTGGAGTGCTTGTCCGCCGTGGGGCGCGACAGGCCCGAGGAGAGGTCGAGCCGCTCCCCCGAGGCGATCATCGCCGCCGTCCAGCGCGCCGTCTCGGCGCGGGTCATCCCGTTGAGCAGCACGGCCATGGCGAGCGCCGACATCTGCTCCTCGGCGACGACCTCGCGGGTGTAGGCGTCGACGACCCAGTCCACCTGGGCGTCGGTCAGCGCCCCGCCGTCGCGCTTGGCGCGGATGACGTCGACGGCGTCGAAGGGCTCGGGCTGGGCGGCGGGCTCGGGCTGGGCGGCGGGCTCGGTGCTCACGACGGGACCCTACGACCGCCGCGGCCCCCTCCTCCGTCCCGCCCGGCCCCGTCGCCCGCTGGTCCCCGCCGACCCGGTCAGCCCGCCTGCGCCAGGAGCCCCAGCGCGTCCTGCACCACCGCGAAGAACAGCGGCTGGTCCACGGCCCCGGCGTCCGCCGCCTGCGCGACGAGCACGAGCTGCTCGCCGTCGGCGCGCTCGAGGTACCACGACGCGGCGAGGACGCCGGGGCGCTTCTGCCGACCCCTCCTGAGCCTCGCGTCCGGCCACTGCTCGAGCGGGTCACGCGCGCTGCGGCGTCGTCGACCGACGGGTCCGGCGACGACGCGAGCGGGTGAGGAGGGTGACGACGACCCGGGAGCGGGCTCCGGCCGCAGGGCGCCCGAGCTGGCGTCCTCACCGACCGCGCCGGTGGGATGGTCGCGGCGCCTGCAGGTGCAGGCCGACGCCTGGACCTGATGACGCCCGGAGGAGGCCACGTGGTGCGGAGGAGCCGGTGCGCACGGCGAGCGATGACGCGAGCCGCCGCTCTCCTGGTCTCGACCGGTCTGATCGCCGCCTGCGGCTCTCCCGCGCCGCCGGACGGCTTCCCCTCCGGCGACGCGATGGGCGTGCAGGACCTGCAGGCTGTCGAGGAGGACTCCCTCGTCAGCACCGTCGGCTCGTGCCCCGTGGGAGCCGAGCCCTTCTCCTCCCTCAGCGCCACGAACGGCCGCCAGGTCCGGTACGTCTCCGAGCAGCGACCCGTCGTCGGCCTGTTCGAGCTGGGGGCGAGCCAGGTCGAGGACGTCGTCGCTGCTGCCCGTGCCGCTCCCGAGGTCTGCTCGACACGACGGACTCGACTGCAGCTCGACGAGGACGTGGCAGCGGCGATCGCCTCCGGAGCCGGCCTCGACGAGTCCGCGGTGGTCGTGCTGACCGGCGAGGACGGCACCTCCGGGCCGGTCTCGGTGTACCGGAGAGCGGCCGCCGACCTCGGTGACGGCCGGGTCGTCGTCGTCACGACCGGCGACGTGGCCGACGGCCTCCTGCAGCAGCAGGCTCTCGCAGCCGTCGAGAGCGCCCGCGAGGTCACCGGGGTGCCGAGACGCTGACGTCTGGGCGGCGGCCGTCGCCCGCGCCACCGGTCCGGGCAGCCCGCCCTCGACGCGCGCCCGGCCCGACGGCGTCCGTCCGGGTGACCGGCGGTGCAGCAGGGGTCCCCGGTCGTCGCCGTCCCACCTCGCCGAGCACCCCGTCCTCGTCGAGCTCGCCCTCGACGTGCTCGTCGACGACCCGCGCCTGCGCGAGTCGCCTGGCACGCCCGCCTCGCTCGACTGGGCCCTCCGGAGGGTCGACCGACGGCGGCGACGGACGACCCCGGGCGGACCGGAGGACCTCCGGCCGCTGCGCTGAAGGACGTCCCGCCCCGTCAGGAGACCGAACGCCCTGGGTCCTGCTGCGCGTGGAGCGCCCGCAGCGCTGACGCGGGCGAGCCCTTCGACGTCCTGCTCCTCGACCGACGGCCGTAGCGCCGACCCGGAGCCGGGGAGCAGCGGCGTGGCGAGACGTCGACGGACGACTCGACGGCGTGACGGTGCTACCTGACCGGTGACGAGCCGGCGGACTGCTCCCCGTCCCCCGCGAGCCCGGTAGCGTCGCGCCGGACCGGCGGAGGACCGGGAGCGGCGTCGCGACTGCCGCTCGCCTGCACGAGAGGTGGATCGCCGGGTGACCTTCCCACTGCGCAGGAACGCGGCGACCACCGTCGCAGCCGTCGCCCTGGTGAGCGGCTGCGCCTCCTCTCCGTCGCCGCCCGCGCCCCTCCTTCAGCCGGATGATCTCGACGGCGTGGACGTGCTCGAGATGGACGACGAGCTCCCGCTCGGCCGCTTCCTGCCGTGCGACCTCCTCACCGACCCCCAGCAGGAGCTCGCCGCGACGGGCGTGCACGCCGAGTACCGGGTGGAGGTCGACGACGAGGACGGCATCGTGGTGACCGGCGCCTTCGCCCCGCCGGCGGAGCTGACCACCGACCTCCTCGACTTCCTCGACAGCGCTCCCCGTGCCTGCGAGACGTCGGACCGCGAGGTGCTGCTCGACACGGATGCGGCGTCCGCTGCGGCCGCGGAGGCGGGGCTCGCCGCCGACGACGTCCGGCTGCTCCGGAAGGGACCCGAGGAGACACCGGGCTGGCGCGCCTACGCCGTCGTCGGCCGTGAGGTCGTGGTCGTCGGCGCCAGCGGCACGGCGGTGGTCGGAGCACTGGACACGGCGACGACGGTCGCCGACGCCGTGCAGCGCCTCCAGGACGACGACGGCTCGTCGCCCCCCGCCTGACGGCGGCAGGTGCCCAGCACGCCGACCGTCCAGCGCGGCGAGGGCTCACCTGCCCGACGACGAGGACGTCCGGCACCTCCACCGCGGGCGTCGGGGACGGCTCACACGCCCTCCGCGAGCAGCCCCAGCGCGTCCTGCACCACCGCGAAGAACAGCGGCTGGTCCACGGCCCCGCCGTCCGCCGCCTGTGCGACGAGCACGAGCTGCTCGCCGTCGGCGCGCTCGAGGTACCACGACGCCGCGAGGACGCCGGGCGCGCTGCCGCCCTTGAAGGCGGCGTAGTCCCAGACGTCCTCGTCGAGCGGGAGGCCGGGGTTCTCGGCGAGCACCTCGCGCACCGGCTCGAGGCCGGGCTGCGCGGCCAGCTCCTGCAGGCCGACGTGCGCGCGGCACACGTCCTCCGCCGAGGCCCGCCACCCGACGTCCCGCTGCCACACCGGCGTCGTGACGTCGGCGGCCTCGACCCCGCCGAGGTCCGGCGGCAGCTCGGCGAGGAGCTCGCGCCGCTCGGCGACGTCCGCGTCGGGCCACCGCTCGAGCAGCTCGGGCGCGCCCCACCCGAGGGTGAAGACCTCGCGCGTGGTCGGGAACGGCACGAGGCCCGAGGCGTCCTGGGCGCCGAGCGCCGTCACGGCCGCCTCGACGGCGGGGCGCCCCACCGTCGTCGCCAGCAGGTCCGCCGCCGTGTTGTCGCTGATGGCGATCATGCCGCCGGCCGCCTCGCGCACGCTGACGGCGGCGCCCTCCGGGGCGTCCTGCAGCTCCCCCGACGGGAGGCTCCGGACGTCGTCGGTCACCACGAGCTCGTCGTCCCACGCCAGCGACCCGTCCTCGACCGCGGCGGCGACGGCCCCGAGGACGTAGAGCTTGAACACCGAGCCCAGGGGCGCCGGCTCGTCGGCCGCGACGACGGCGGCCGGGTCGACCGGCACGCACGCGCCTTCCTCGACCCGGGCGGCCAGCAGGTGGGTCTCCTCGGCCAGGCCCGCCAGGTCGTCGGCGACCTCGCTCCACGAGGTCGCCGCCTCGCGCCCCGCGACGGTGTCCTCGGTGAAGAGGAGGCCGCCGATGACGCCGTCGGCATCGACGACCACCTGCATCCGGTAGGCCGTGCCCGAGCCGGTGGCCAGGGACACCAGGGCCTCGGTGTCCGAGCCGTCGAAGGCCGTCGGCGTCCACGGCCCCAGGGCCCGGAGCCCGTCGAAGACCTCGGCCACCGGCGTCGCGCCGAGCTGGTCGAGGAAGCCGGGCGAGAAGCGCTGCCGCGCCTCCTCGGGCGTCGGCCCCGCACCGGCCGCCAGCTGGTCGAGCACCCACCCGGCCGCCTCGCCGACGGGCGTGCCGGGCAGCGCCACCGCCGACGGGCTCGCCGCGGGCGGCGACGGCGCACCGGTCGCCCCGCTCCCCGGCTCCGACCCGCCCGTGCACCCCGCCGAGACCAGCGCCAGGAGCGCCACCGGTGCCGCCGCGCGCGTCACCCTCCCCGCTCGTGCCACGCCCCCACCGTCGCACGCCACGGGGCGCCACCCCACCGCCGACCTGGTCACCACTCCGGGTCGCGCACGGTCAGCGGAGACGAGCAGGTCGCCGCGACCGCGCTCGCGCCGCAGGCTGACGGGGTGCCCGGCACGGTCGTCGTCCTCCCGGACCCGTCGCTGCGCTGGCTGCTGCCGCCGCGCGACCGGGAGGACGGCCGCCGCCTGCGCCACGACCCCGACGCCACGGCGCGGCACGTCGTCGAGGCCGCCGGCGTCCCCCGCACCGAGGTCGGCGCGCTGCGCCGGCGCGGCGCCCCGCTCGACCCGGCGGCCCGGCTCGAGGACGGCGACGTCGTCGAGGTCGCCCCGCCCTCGCGCCCGCAGCCGCTGCCCGCCGGGGGCCTGCTGCTCGACGTCCACCTCGGGACCCTCGCCCGTCGGCTGCGCCTGCTGGGCCTCGACGCCGCCGACGACCCGGCCCTCGACGACGCCGGCCTCGTCGGGCGGGCGGCCGCCGAGGACCGCCTGCTGCTCACGCGCGACCGGGGCCTCCTGCGCCGTCGCGCCCTGCCCGCCGGCGCCCTCGTGCGCGGCGACGACCCCGACGACCAGCTCGCCGACGTCCTGGACCGCTTCGCCCCGCCGCTCGCCCCGATGACGCGGTGCACGCGCTGCGGCGGCCACCTCGAGCCCCTCGCGAAGGCCGACGTCGCCGACCGCCTGCCCGCGGGCACGCGGCGCAGCTACGACGCCTTCACGCGCTGCGCCCGCTGCGGCCACGTCTTCTGACGGGGCGCGCACGCCGAGCGCCTCGACGTCCTCCTGGCCCGGGCGGCGCCGTCCGCGCCGAGGAGCACCTAGCGCGTCTCGAGGTCGCTCGCACCGAAGGCCTGGGGCAGCACGTCGCTCATCGGCAGCACGCCCTCGGGCGTCTCGAGCAGGCAGTCGGGGCCGCCGTTCTCCCACAGCAGCTGCCGGCACCGCCCGCACGGCATGAGCGCCGTCCCCGACCGGTCGACGCACGCGACGGCGACGAGCCGCCCGCCGCCGGTGGCGTGCAGCGAGCTGACCATCCCGCACTCGGCGCACAGCGTGACGCCGTAGCCGGCGTTCTCCACGTTGCACCCGACGACGACGCGCCCGTCGTCGACGAGCCCGGCGACCCCCACGGGGAACCCCGAGTAGGGCGCGTACGCCCGCCGCATGACGTCGGTGGCCGCGGCGCGCAGGGCGTCCCAGTCGACCGCCGGGCCGGTCTCGGCCGAGGCGCCCACGTCGTCGCTCACTTCTCGTAGGGGACGCCGGCCGCGGCCGGTCCCCGCACGCGGCCGACGAGCCCGGCGACGGCGAAGATCGTCGCGAGGTAGGGCGCCATGAGCAGGAACTGGCTGGGGATCGGCGTGCCGATGACGGACAGCACGTTCTGCAGGTTCGAGGCGAACCCGAAGAGCAGGGCCGCCCCGAGCGCGCCCAGCGGGCTCCAGCGGCCGAAGATCATGGCGGCCAGGGCGATGTAGCCGCTGCCCGCCGTCATCTCGCGGTTGAAGGCCAGGCCCGCCGCGGACGCGCCGAGGGTGAACGACGCCCCGCCGAGGCCGGCGATGGCGCCGCCGAGGACGACGGCGCGGAACCGGGTGCGCGCCACGGGGATGCCCACCGTGTCGGCCGCCTTGGGGTGCTCGCCGACGGCCCGGAGCCGCAGGCCCCAGCGGCTGCGGAAGAGCATGACGTTGAGCACCGCGACGACGACGTACATGAGGTACACGAGGAGGTTCTGCGCGAAGAGCACCGGCCCGACGACGGGGATGGCCGAGAGCACGGGGATCGGCAGCTGCGGCAGCCCCGTCGGCGAGTTCCACCCCGCGTTGTCGCTGAGCACCGTCGAGTACAGGAAGCTCGTCAGCCCGATGGCGAAGACGTTGAGGACGACGCCGACGATGATCTGGTTGACGAGGTAGCGCACGGTGAAGACCGCGAGCAGCAGCCCGATGAGCATGCCGCCGACGGGCGCCGCGACGAGCCCGAGGTAGGCCGTCCCCGTGAGCGAGGCCACGACCGCGCCGAGGAAGGCGCCGAGCAGCAGCTGCCCCTCGATGGCGATGTTGACGACGCCCGAGCGCTCGCTGACGACGCCGGCCATGGCGCCGAAGACGAGCGGAGCCCCGAGCAGGAGCGTCCCGCCCAGCAGGCTCACGACGGAGACCCGTGAGCCGGTGACGACCCACACGAGGAAGGCGAGGACGAGCAGCACGCCGAAGACGGGCACCACCCAGCCGGGCGTGCGGCGCCCGGCGGCCGTCCGCGCGACGGCGAGCCCCGTGAGCGCGGCGCAGCCGACGAGCAGGACGGCGGAGGCCCACCGGCTGGGCAGCACGAGGTCGGGCAGCGAGACGACGTCGCGGCCGCTCGCGAGGGAGAGCGTGCTCGTGCCCCCGCTCGCGAGGAGGACGAAGACGAGCAGCCCGACGGCCGTGAGGACGGCCATGACGACGGACGCGCGCCGCGACGGGCGCGCCGCGTCGGCCCCGTCGGCGGACGCCGCCGTGGGGGCGGTGCTGGTGGCGGACGGCAGGCTCATGCCCGGGCTCCCCTCGCCTGCGGGTCGCGCAGTCGGAAGATCGCGCGCACGAGCGGCGGCGCGGCGATGAAGAGGACGATGAGGGACTGGACGACGAGGACGATGTCGATCGGCGTCCCGGTGCGCGCCTGCATCGACACCCCGCCGGCCTGCAGCGCGCCGAACAGGAGGCCGGCCAGCACGACCCCGCCCGGCCGCGAGCGGCCGAGCAGCGCCACGGTGATGGCGTCGAAGCCGAAGGACCCGGCGATGCCGGCCGTCAGCGAGTCCTCCGTGCCGAGCAGGTGGACGGCGCCCGCGAGGCCGGCCAGACCGCCGGACAGGAGCATCACCGTGACGTAGGAGCGCGGCACGGAGATGCCCGCGGTGCGGGCGGCCGCGGGGTTGGCCCCGACGGCGCGCAGGCCGAAGCCGACGGTGCTGCGCTCGAGGAGCCACCACACGCCCGCGGCCGCGAGGAGCACCAGCAGCAGCCCCGCGTGGAGGCGGAAGCCGGACCCGAGGAGCTGCGGCAGCTGCGCCGACGCCTCGACCGGCGGGCTGATGGGGTTGGCCTGCCCCTCGCGCTGGAAGGCGCCGAGGGTGAGGAGGAACTCCACGAGCCGCAGCGCGACGTAGTTGAGCATGATCGTGACGATGACCTCGTGGGCGCCCGTCCGGGCCTTGAGGCCACCGGCGATCCCGCCCCACAGCGCGCCGCCCACCACGCCCCCGACCAGCGCCAGCAGCAGGTGCAGGCCCACGGGGAGGTCGAGCGCGAAGCCGATCCAACCGGCGAGGACGGCGCCGAGGATGATCTGGCCCTGGGCGCCGATGTTGAACAGGCCCGCGCGGAAGCCCAGCGCCACGCCGAGGCCCGCGGCGATGAGCGGCGTCGCCACCGTGAGGGTCTCGGTGAGGGGCCGCACGACGCGGGTCGCCGACCCGGCCGTCCAGTCGAGGAAGGAGCCCTGCAGCAGCGCCGTGTAGGCGCCGCCGACCGCGCTGCCCACCGCGGCGAAGAAGTCGCTGGGGCGCGCCGTCAGGTAGGTGGCCGTCTCCTGCACGCGCGGGTCGGCGGCCGCGATGAGCACGGCGCCCACGACGAGGGCGAGCACGACGGCGAGCAGCGAGAGCAGCCCGGAGCCGTCGCGGACGGCGGCGAGCGCCGCGCCGAAGCGGCCGGGCTCGCGCCCGGACGGCGGCGCCTGCTGGTCGGGGTCGTCGGCGTGGGCCTCGGTCTGCTGGGCGCTCACCGGTGCGCCTGCTGGCGTCGGCCTGCGGGGGCGGTCACGGGCTCTCCTCCACGGTCTCCTGCGCGGGCGCCGTGCGCGGCTCCGCGGCGGCGCCCGTCCCGGCTCGGGGCTGCTGGGCGTCGGGGTGGTCGGTGCGGGTGGGGTGGTCCCCCGCCTGGCGGCGCGCCTCGTCCTCGGGGACGCCGGCCATCATGAGGCCGAGCACGTCGCGGTCGGTGTCGCCGTCGACGACGCCGACGACGCGGCCGCGGTACATCACCGCGATGCGGTCGGCGAGCTCGACGACCTCGTCGAGCTCGGTCGAGACGATGAGGACGGGCGTGCCGGCGTCGCGCTCGGCGACGATCCGCCGGTGCACGAACTCGATCGAGCCGACGTCGAGCCCGCGGGTCGGCTGGGAGGCGATGAAGAGCTCGAGGGGGCGGGAGAGCTCGCGCGCGAGCACGACCTTCTGCTGGTTGCCGCCGGACAGGGTGCCGACGGGGGCGTCGACGCCGGTCGTGCGGACGTCGAACTCCTCGACCCGCCGCTCGGCGTTCGCGCGGATGGCGTCGCGGCGCAGGCTCAGGCCGCGCCGGTACTCCGGGGAGCGGACGAGGTCGAGGACGAGGTTCTCCGCGACCGACAGCGACGCGACGACGCCGTCGGTCGAGCGGTCCTCGGGGACGAAGCCGACGCCGGCGTCGAGCACCTCGCGGGTGCTGAGGCCGAGGAGCTCCCGACCGCCGAGCCGCACGGAGCCGGACTCGGCGGGCACGAGCCCGACGACGGCCTCCGCGAGCTCGCTCTGGCCGTTGCCGTCGACGCCGGCGACGGCGAGGACCTCGCCGCGGGCGATGGACAGCGAGACGCCGTCGACGGCGCGGGCGCCGCGCGGGTCGCGCACCACGAGGCCCTCGACGACGAGGTGCTCCTCCCCCCGCTGCGGCGCCTCCTTGCCGACGCCGAGGCTCACGGACCGGCCGACCATGAGGGACGCGAGCTCGTTCTCGGAGGCGTCGGGGGTCGCGGTGCCGACGACCTTCCCGCGGCGGATGACCGTGATCCGGTCCGCGACGGCGCGGACCTCGCGGAGCTTGTGGGTGATGAAGACGACCGACGTCCCGCCCGCCTTGAGCTGGCGCATGATGTCGATGAGCTCGTCGGTCTCCTGCGGCGTGAGGACCGCGGTGGGCTCGTCGAGGATGAGGACCTTCGCGTCGCCGACGAGCGCCTTGATGATCTCGACGCGCTGCTGGACGCCGACGGGGAGGTCCTCGATCCGCGCGTCGGGGTCGACGCCGAAGCCGTAGCGGTCGGAGACCTCGCGCACCTGGGCGCGCGCGGCGTCGAGGTCGAGCAGCGGGCCCCGCGTGCGCTCGTGGCCCAGCACGACGGACTCGGCGACGGTGAAGACGGGCACGAGCATGAAGTGCTGGTGGACCATGCCGATGCCGGAGGCCATGGCCTCGCCGGGGCCGTCGAAGGTGACGGCCCGGTCGTCGAGGAGGAGCTCGCCCTCGTCGGGGGTGTAGAGGCCGTACAGCACGTTCATCAGCGTGCTCTTGCCGGCGCCGTTCTCCCCCAGGAGGCAGTGGATCTCCCCCGGCTCCACCACCAGGTCGATGGCGTCGTTGGCCACGAGCGGCCCGAACCGCTTCGTGATGCCGCGGAGCTCGAGCCTCACGTCGTCCTCCTGCTCGCCCTGGGGGCTCTCACGCCCCTCGTCGGGCGCCCCTCGTCGGGCGCGCCGTGGGTGGTGCCGGTCTCGCGGGCGCGCCCCGAGGTCGGGGCGCGCAGCGGCGCCGACCCGGGCCCGGGGGCTCGGGTCGGCGCCGCGGTGGGCCGGGCGGGTCAGCCGTCGGTGCTCGGCGAGGACGGCGACTCGACCGTCACCTCGCCGGAGACGATCTGCTCCTGCAGCTGCGTGATCTGGTCCTGCAGCTCCGCCGGGACCTGGTCCTCGAAGTCGTGGTACGGGGCCAGGGCGACGCCGCCGTTCTCCAGCGTGCCGACGTACGGCTCGCCGGAGAAGGTGCCGTCCACGCCCGCCGAGATGGAGTCCTGCACCGCGGCGCCGATCTCCTTCACGACGCTCGTGAGGATGATGTCGCCGTACTCGGTGGACTCGTAGCCGTCGGAGTCGACCCAGATGAGCTTGACGCCGTCGGCGCCCTGCGCGGCCGACGCCGCGCCGAGGCCGACCGGGCCCGCCACCGGCAGGACGATGTCGGCGCCCTGGTCGATGAAGTTCTGCGTCGTGTTGACGCCGTTGGTCTGGTTCTCGAAGTCGCCGGTGAAGGAGCCGGTCTGCGCCTCCGGGTCCCAGCCGAGGACCGTCGTGTCGGTGCCGTTCTGCTCGTCGTAGTACTCGGCGCCGCGGGCGAAGCCGTCCATGAAGACGGTGACCGAGGGGATCTGCAGGCCGCCGAAGGTGGCGATCGTGCCCGTCTCGGTGGTCCCGGCGGCGAGGTAGCCCGCGAGGAAGGACGCCTGCGCGGTGTCGAAGAGCAGCGGGCGCAGGTTGTCGTAGGACTGCTCCGTCGCCGCGTCCACGAGGGCGTAGCTGAGGTCCGGGTTCGCCTCGGCCGCCGCCGCGGTCGCGTCGGCGAGGAGGAAGCCGACGGAGATGGTCTGGTCGCAGCCGAGCTGGACCGTCTGCTGGACGTTCTGCTCGAAGTCCGAGGCGCTCTGGGACTCCAGCTCGCGCAGCTCCACGCCGAGCTCGTCGCGCGCGGCCTCGGCGCCCTCGCGCGCCGACTGGTTGAAGGACTGGTCGTCGAACCCGCCCTGGTCGGAGACGAGGCAGGCGAGGTAGTCGCTGCCGCCCTCGGGGGCGGCGGTGCCGCCCGACCCGCCGGCGTCGGTCTCCTCCGGGGCGTCGCCACAGGCGGTCAGCGCCAGCGCGATCGCGCCGACGAGCGCGGCTCCGCGCACGGTCTTCTTCACGTCGTCCTCCAGTGGGGCGCCGCCGGGCCCGTCCTCGGCGGTCGGTGGACTATAGGCAGCGCGCGGGGGTGCTCGAGCACGCCCGAGCCCGGGGAGACGAGACCGTTACCCGGTCTTGACGCCCGGCGCCACCCGGCCGGGTGGCGGCACCCCGCGATCAGCCCAGCAGCGCGACCGCCGCGAGGAGGCGCACGCCGACCTCGACGGCGCCCTCGTCGGCGACGAAGTCGCCCTGGTGCAGGTCGAAGGTGCGGCCGCCCGGGCTGCGGGTGCCGAGGCGCGCCAGGGCTCCCGGCGCGCCGTCCTGCAGGTACCAGCCGAAGTCCTCGCCCCCGAGGCTCTGCTCGGTGCGCGCCTCCGCGCCCTCGGGGAGCACGAGGCGGGCCGCGTGCTGGAGCACGCGCACGCTGTCCTCGTCGTTGTCGACGGGCGGGACGCTGGGCGTCACCTCGACGACGGCCTCGACGTCGTAGGGGGCGGCCACGGAGGCCACGACCTCCTGGAGCAGCTCGCCCGCCTCCTTCCACGCGGCGACGTCGAGCACGCGCAATGTCCCCTCGACGCACCCCTCGACCGGGATGGCGTTGGGGGCGCCGCCGGCCTCGACGCGGCCCCAGGTGAGGTTGACGCCGGTGCGCGGGTCCAGACGGCGCGACAGCACGGCGGGCAGCGCCGTGATGACCTGCCCCAGCGCGAAGACGAGGTCGCCCGTGAGGTGCGGGCGCGAGGTGTGCCCGCCCCGCCCCCGCAGCCGGACGCGCACGTGGTCCGACGCCGACGTGATGGGGCCGTGCCGCAGCCCGACCCGGCCGACGTCGAGGCGGGGGTCGCAGTGGACCGCGTAGAAGCGCTGGACCCCCTCGAGCACCCCCGTGGCCAGCACCTCGACCGCGCCGCCGGGCGTCACCTCCTCCGCCGGCTGGAAGAGCAGCCGGACGCGACCGGGCAGGAGCCCCCGGCGGTGGGCCTCGACGAGGACGAGGGCGGCGCCGAGCACGACGACCGTGTGCACGTCGTGGCCGCAGGCGTGGGTCGTGCCGGGCGCCGTGGAGGCGAAGGGCACCCCGCTCGTCTCGGTCACCGGCAGCGCGTCGATGTCCGCACGCAGGACGACGGGGGGCGCGTCCGGGTCGCCGACGTCGACGACGAGACCCGTGCCCGGCAGCAGCTGCGGCGCCAGACCGGCCGCCTCCAGCCGCTCGGCCAGCAGGCGGGTGGTCCGGTGCTCGTGGTGGCCCAGCTCGGGGTGGGCGTGGACGTCGCGCCGCACCGCGAGGAGCTCGGGGACCAGCTCGGGCACCGTCGCGTCGACGAGGGCCCGGACGTCGGCCTCCCGCAGCGCCGCCGCGGCCGCCTCGCCCGGGTCGGGCAGGGGCTCGGCCCCGGGGCCCGGCCCGGCCGGCGGACCGGCCACCGGGCCGACCATCGCGCCGGTCACCGGGTCCGGGGAGGAGCTCGTCACGGGCGTCGACGCTACCGCGCACCGGGCGGCGGCTCCCCGCGCGACCAGGGGCCGGGCGCGAGGGCGGCCCGCCGCGCTCACGACGCGTGCGGCGGGGCGCCGAGGGCGGCCAGCACCTCCCGGGCGGCCTGCGTGGCGGGCACCTCGCCCGACCGCACCCGCTCGGCGGCGGTCGCGAGCTCCTCCCGCGCGGCGGGCTCCTCCAGGCGCGCGAGGAGGGCGTCGCGCACGGCGGCGCGCATCCAGTCGACCTGCTGCTGCCCGCGCCGGCGCGCCAGCTCCCCGGCGCCCTCGAGCGTCCGGCGGTGCGCGAGCACGGCCTCCCACACCTCGGCGACGCCCCGGTCCTCGACCGAGCTGGCCTCGAGGACGGGCGGGTGCCACAGCGCGTCGGGCGGCGTCACGAGCCGCAGCGCCGAGCGCGCCTCGGACGCCGCGGCGCGGGCGTCGGCGGCGTGGGGCCCGTCGGCCTTGTGCACGACGAGGAGGTCGGCGAGCTCGAGCACCCCCTTCTTGATGCCCTGCAGCGAGTCCCCCGTCCGGGCGAGGACGAGCACGCAGAAGGTGTCGACCATCTGCGCGACGACGGCCTCGGACTGGCCCACGCCGACGGTCTCGACGACGACGACGTCGTGGCCCGCGGCCTCGAGGACCACGACGGCCTCCCGCGTGGCCCGGGCGACGCCGCCGAGGGTCCCCGCCGTCGGGGACGGGCGGACGAAGGCCGCGGGGTCGGTGGCCAGGCGCCCCATCCGCGTCTTGTCGCCGAGGATCGAACCGCCGGTGCGGCTCGAGCTCGGGTCGACGGCGAGGACCGCCACGCGGTGCCCCACCCCGGTGAGGCGGGTCCCCAGCGCCTCGACGAAGGTCGACTTGCCAACGCCCGGCACGCCCGTGACGCCGAGGCGCACCGCTCCCCCCGCGTGCGGCAGCAGAGCGGTGAGCAGCTCGCCGGCCCGCTCGCGGTGGTCCGGTCGGCGCGACTCGACGAGGGTCAGCGCCCGGGCGACGTCGCCCCGCCGCCCGGCGAGCACGCCCTCCGCGAGCGCCGGCACGTCGACCGGCGCCCGGCGCGGCGGCGCGGCTCCTCCCCCGTCGGCGGCCCCGCCCGCGGCCCCGCCGGCATCAGGCGTCACCGCCGCGCCCGCAGCTCGGCGAGGAGGTCGCGCGCCGCGGTCGCGACGACGGTGCCCGGCCCGAAGACCGCCGCGGCGCCCATCTCGAGGAGCCGCGGGACGTCGTCCGGCGGCACGACGCCGCCGACCACGACGACGACGTCCTGGCGTCCCTCCGCGGCCAGCGCCGCCCGCAGCTGCGGCACGAGGACGAGGTGCCCGGCCGCGAGCGACGAGACGCCGACCACGTGGACGTCCGCCTCGACGGCCTGGCGGGCGACCTCCTCGGGCGTCGAGAAGAGCGGGCCGACGTCGACGTCGAAGCCGAGGTCGGCGAAGGCGGTGGCGATGACCTTCTGCCCCCGGTCGTGGCCGTCCTGGCCCATCTTGGCGACGAGGATGCGCGGCCGGCGCCCCTCCTCGGCCTCGAAGGCCTCGACGTCCGCGGCGACCTCCTCCACGGCCCGGGCGCCCTCGTCGTCGGCCCCCGCCGCCTCCCGCCGGTAGACGCCCTGCACCGTGCTCACCGCTCCCGTGTGGCGCCCGAAGACCTCCTCGAGCGCGCTCGACATCTCGCCCACCGTCGCGCCGGCGCGCGCCGCCTCGACCGACAGGGCGAGGAGGTTGCCGTCCTCGGCGTCGGGGCCGCCGCGGCGGGTCCCGTCCGCGACCGAGCGCGCCGCCGCCGTCAGCCGGCCCAGCGACTGCGCGACCGCTCCCGCGTCCCGCTCGGCCCGCAGCCGCTCGAGCTTGGCGACCTGCTGGGCGCGCACCCCGGCCGCCTCGACGCGCCGCACCTCGACGACGTCCTGCTCCTCGCGCGGGACGGTGAAGACGTTGACGCCGACGACCTGCTGGCGCCGGGCGTCGATGCGCGCCTGGGTGCGCGCGGCCGCCTCCTCGATGCGCCGCTGCGGCACGCCCTCCTCGATGGCCCGCGCCATGCCGCCCGCCGCCTCCACCTCCGCGATGTGCGCCCGCGCCCGCGCGGCCAGGTCGCTCGTGAGCCGCTCCAGCGACGCCGACCCGCCCCAGGGGTCGACGACGGAGGTCGTGCCCGTCTCCTCCTGCAGCAGCAGCTGCGTCACCCGGGCGGTGCGCGCCGCCGCGTCCGAGGGCAGCGCCAGGGCCTCGTCGAGGGCGTTCGTGTGCAGCGACTGGGTCCCGCCCTGCGTCGCCGCCATCGCCTCGACGCAGGTGCGGACGACGTTGAGCTGCACGTCCTGCGCGGTGAGCGACCAGCCCGAGGTCTGGCAGTGCGCCCGCAGCGTCGAGGAGCGCGGGTCCCGCGGGCCGAACTGCTCGAGCAGCTCGGCCCACAGGACGCGGGCGGCCCGCAGCTTGGCGACCTCGGTGAGGAAGCTCGTGCCGACGGCCCAGAAGAAGGACAGCCGGGGCGCGAAGGCGTCGACGTCGAGGCCGGCCGCGACGCCGGCGCGCAGGTACTCGACGCCGTCCGCGAGCGTGTAGGCCAGCTCGAGGTCCGCCGTCGCCCCCGCCTCCTGCAGGTGGTACCCGGAGATGGAGATCGAGTTGAACCGCGGCATCCGCGCCGAGGTGTGCGCGAAGACGTCGGAGACGACCGCCATCGAGGGCCCCGGCGGGTAGATGTAGGTGTTGCGGACCATGAACTCCTTGAGGATGTCGTTCTGGATGGTCCCCGTGAGGCGCTCGCGCGGGACGCCCTGCTCCTCCCCCGCCGCGACGTAGAGCGCGAGCACCGGCAGCACGGCGCCGTTCATCGTCATCGAGACGCTCATCTCGCCGAGCGGGATGCCGTCGAAGAGCTCGCGCGCGTCGAGGAGGGAGTCGACGGCGACGCCCGCCATGCCCACGTCGCCCGCCACGCGCGGGTGGTCGGAGTCGTAGCCGCGGTGCGTCGCGAGGTCGAAGGCCACCGAGAGGCCGCGCTGGCCCGCCGCGAGCGCCCGCCGGTAGAAGGCGTTGGACTCCGCGGCCGTCGAGAAGCCCGCGTACTGGCGCACCGTCCACGGCTGGGTGGCGTACATCGTCGGGTACGGGCCCCGCAGGTGCGGCGCCAGGCCCGGGTAGCCGGCGACGGCCGCGCGGTCGGACGCCGGCAGCGCCGCCAGGTCGGCCGGCGCGGACAGCGGGGGGACGTCGAGGCCCTCCGGCGAGCGCCACGCCGGCGGGGAGGCGACGTCCTCGGCGTCGCCGCCCGGCCCCGCGTCCGCGGCGTCCCGGCCGGACCGCAGGGAGGCGTCGAGCAGCTCGGGACCCGCCGGGTCCGCGGCCGGCGGGGCGTCCGCGGCGGGCAGGGCGTCCACGGCGGGCAGGGCGTCCACGGCCGGGGCTCCGGCGGGCGGGGCGCCCAGCGCGTCGAGGAGGCGGTGCAGGACGGCGAGGAGGTCGTCGCCCTCGGCGACGACCTCGTCCGCGCCGTCGGCGAGGGCCTCGCCCGCGGCCCCGGTCCCCGCCGCGCGGAGCACCCAGCGCACCCCCCGGGCGCGCAGGGCCGCGGCGGCGGCGGCCACCGCGTCGGCGTCGTCCCCCACCACCACGGCGGCGGGCGCGTCGCCGACGGCGTCCGCGGGCTCCTCGCGGCCGACGAGGCCGCCGACGGCGAGGACGCCCGCGGCCCACGCCGCGGCGGCGCGCCCGGCGGAGGCGCCGCGGGGCCCCTCGTCGGGGGCGGCCGTGACGAGCGGCACCTCCGGCGGCGGCCCGTCGTCCCCGCGCAGGGCGTCGGTGCGCGCCCGCAGCGCGTCGACGTCCTGCGACCAGCGGTGCACGGGCCAGCCGCCCTCGCCCTCGGCGCGCGCCGCCGGGTCGGGGTCGCGCCGCAGCGGCCGGGCCGCCGGCTCGACGACCGTCGTCGTCCCCGTCAGCGGCCGGGCGCGGGTGGCCACCGCCCGGCGGCGCCGCTCGTGGGAGGCCGCCAGGTCGCGGGCGGCCGAGCCGTCGGCGAGCGCGCCGAGGGGGCCGCCGCGCCGCTCGAGGTCGACGAGGAGCTCCCACGCGCGCCCGGCGAGGGACCAGGTGCGCTCCTCGAGCGCGGGGGCGCCGCCCGCCGGGTCGACGACGCGCCCGAGGGAGGACTCGGCGAGCAGGATCGTCGACGTGCCGCGCGCGAGGCGGCGGGCGGACGGCGTGCTCGCCCCGGCCGCGGCGTCGTGGGGCAGCACGGTGACGGCCTCGGCCCCGCCCGTCCCGGCGGCGAGGGCCGCCACGGTGCCGCGCAGGACGTCGACGTGCGGGTCGCGCAGGCCGAGCGTCGCGCGGGCGGTGACGGCGTGCAGCCGCAGGCCCCGGTCCTCCGCCGGCACGCCGAGCAGCCCGGCCGCCCGGTCCCACAGCACCCGGGCTGCGCGCAGGGACGCCGTCGTCGTCCACTGGTCGGGCGTCGCGGGCAGCCGGAGCTCGAGCAGCCGCGCCGCGTCGGGCGGCGCGACGCCCGCCGCCAGGAGCCACCGCAGGTGCTGGACCGCTGCGCCGACGCCCCAGGCGAGGACCTGCGCGGGCGTCCCGCCGGCGTCGTGCGCCGGCAGCGCGTCGACCGCCAGGGCGCCGGGCGCGAGGGGGCGCGTCAGCGCCAGCCCGGCGAGCGCCAGGACGACGGTGCGCCCGCCCTCGCCGTCGGCGGCGGGGCGCCCGGTGCGGGCCGCCCGGGCGATCGGGTCGGCGCCGAGACCGAGGGCCACGGGCTCGCCTCCCGCGGGCGCCAGCGCCAGCAGGGCGCGCGCGGCGGCCACCGGGTCCTGCGCCGCCGCCGTGCGCAGGACGACGGGCGCGAGGTCGAGCAGCACGCCGTCCAGCGCGCGCCCGAGGTCGCCGGGCGCGACGCCGCCCGGACCGCCGACGTCGAGCCACAGCGACGTGGCGCCGCCCTCGAGCTCGGCGAGCGCGGCGCGGTGCACCTCCTCGGGGTCGGCGCCCGAGACGCGCTGCCGCACGTCCCAGCCGGCGGGCCGCTCGGCGTCGCGGCCCGTCGTCGGCGACCCGAGGGGCAGGGCCCCGCGGGCGAAGGGCGGGGCGCCGGGGCGCCCCGGGTCGGGGGCGCCGCAGGCGGCGAGCGTGCGGGCCGTGCCGAGCGCGGGGTGGCGCAGGCCGTCCTCGTCGACGGCGGCGAGCAGCTCCTCGGGGGCCTCGGGCGCCTCGTCGGCGCCGATGCGGCCGGAGCGCCGCAGCGCCCGGACCACCGCCCGGCGCCACTCCTCGAGCCCGTCCTCGTGCTCCTCCGGGGCGGGCGGGCGGGCGGTGGAGGAGGACGTCGGCGTCACGGCCGCCGATGCTAGGCGCCGCCGCCGACGGCGGGGCCGACCGGCGGCCGCGAGCCGGTCCCGGGCGTCAGAGCAGGTCGCCGCGCCCCTTGGCCCGCAGCGCCTCGACGACGCCCTTGACCTCCTGCGCGCGGGCGCGCGTCGTCACGAGCACGGCGTCGTCGGTGTCGACGACGACGACGTCGTCCAGGCCGATGACGGCGACGGTCCGCTGCCCCCGCGGCACCACGACGCCGGTCGAGTCCTGGACGACGACGGAGTCCAGGTCGCCGAGGACCCGCAGCGACGAGCCGTCGAGGTCGGGCACGAGCGAGGCGAGCGCGTCCCAGTCGCCGACGTCGTCCCAGGAGAAGGAGCCCTTGACCACGGCGACGCCCCCGGCGGCCGCCACGGGCTCGGCGATGGCGTGGTCGATGGCGATCTTCGTGAGGGTGGGCCACACCCGCTCGACGACGTCCGCCGCCTTGTGCGCGGGCAGGTCCTCGTGCGCCTCCGCCAGCTCGAGCAGGCCCGCGTGCAGCTGCGGCAGCTGCGCCTGCAGGTGCCCGAGCAGGACGTCCGCCCGGGCGACGAACATGCCCGCGTTCCACCGGTGGTCGCCGCCGGCGACGTAGCGCTCGGCCGTCGCGGCGTCCGGCTTCTCGGTGAAGCCGGTGGCCCGGACGGCGTCCGGGGCGCCCTCGACGTCGAGCGGCTCCCCCGTGCGGACGTAGCCGAAGCCGGTGGCCGCCGAGGTCGGCTGGATGCCGATGGTGACGACGTGGCCCTCCTGCGCGACGGCGACCGCCTGGCGCACGGCGCCGCCGAAGGCCCGCGCGTCGGGGATGAGGTGGTCGGCGGCGAAGGAGCCCACCACGGCCTCGGGGTCGCGGCGGGCCACCACGGCCGCCGCGAGGCCGATGGCCGCCATCGAGTCGCGCGGCGAGGGCTCGAGCAGGAGGTTGCCGCGCTCCAGCTGCGGCAGCTGCCCGCGGACGGCGCCCGCGTGCACCTCGCCGGTGACGAGCAGGAGCCGCTCGGGGGTGGCGAGGGGCACCAGCCGGTCCCACGTGGACTGCACGAGCGTGCGGCCCGAGGACGTGAGGTCGTGGAGGAACTTGGGCGCCCCGGCGCGCGAGAGCGGCCACAGCCGCGTGCCCGACCCGCCGGCGGGCACGACGGCCCAGAAGTGGTCCAGGGACGTGCCCTTGCTCGGTGCGGGGCTCGGCATGGGCTCACGATGGCACGGCGACGGGGAGCGGTGCGCCGCACCGGCCGGGTCCGCACCCGCCCGGGTGCCGCGCCACCCGGGCGGCTCCGTACGATGTGTCCCGGCTGGGTGGCGAGGAGGGCCTCGCGACACCGGCCCCCGGGGCGCCGCTCGGCTCCCCGCGCCGAGACGTCCTCCGAGGAGCCAGCCGTGGCGACCGAGACAAGCACCCGGTCGGTGGTGCCGCAGGGCACGCTGTACCGGGGCCGCGAGGGCATGTGGTCCTGGGTCGCCCACCGGATCACCGGCCTGCTCATCTTCGTCTTCCTGCTCGTGCACGTGCTCGACACCTCGCTCGTGCGCGTGGCCCCGGAGGCGTACAACGCGGTCATCGAGACCTACAAGAACCCCGTGGTCGGCCTCGGGGAGGCGGGCCTCGTGGGCGCCGTCCTCTTCCACGCCTTCAACGGCATCCGCGTGATGCTCGTCGACTTCTGGTCCCAGGGTCCGCGCTTCCACCGGCAGATGCTCTGGGCCGTCGGCGCCCTGTGGGTGCTGCTCATGGTGCCGTTCCTGGTCCGCCACCTCTCCAACGTCTTCGGAGGCTGACCGTGGCCGCTCCCTCGCTCGAGGCCCCGCGCTCGACGCCGTACCGGCGCTCGGCGTCCCGGCGGTCGAACTACGAGATGTACAGCTGGCTCTTCATGCGGCTGTCGGGCGCCGTGCTCGTCGTGCTCGTCATCGGGCACCTCTTCGTCAACCTCATGGTCGGCGACGGCATCAGCGGCCTCGACTTCGGCTTCGTCGCCGGCAAGTGGGCGAGCCCCTTCTGGCAGGTCTGGGACCTCGCCATGCTGTGGCTCGCGATGATCCACGGCAGCAACGGCGTCCGGACGATCATCAACGACTACGCGCAGCGCGACATGACGCGCATCGTGCTGAAGACGCTCGTGCTCGTGGCGCTCGTCTTCACCGTCGTCCTCGGCACGCTCGTCATCTTCACCTTCGAGCCGTGCCCGGTCGGCCCCGACGGCGCCTTCCTCGAGGGCGTCCCGTCCTTCTGCACGAGCTGACCCACCGCACCCGCCAGAGGAGACCCGCCGCCCCATGAGCAGCACCGACAGCGAGGCCGTCGAGGCCGCCGCGGACCGCAACGACGAGCAGGTCGACGGCGACGGCCGCCCGCACGGGAGGGCGGGCGAGAGCGCGTCCGCCGACGGCGGCCAGCTCGGCGCGATCCCCCGCTTCGACGTCACGCTGCGCATCCGCCGGTACAGCGCCGAGGACGCCGAGGACGGGAAGCCCGCCGAGGCCCGGTGGCAGGAGTTCACCGTCACCGTCAACGGCACCGACCGCGTGCTCGACGCCCTCCACAAGATCAAGTGGGAGCAGGACGGCTCGCTGACCTTCCGCCGCTCCTGCGCGCACGGCGTCTGCGGCTCCGACGCCATGCGGATCAACGGCGTCAATCGGCTCGCGTGCAAGGTCCTCGTCAAGGACGTCAACCCCGACAAGCCCATCACGGTCGAGCCCATCAAGGGCCTTCCCGTCGAGAAGGACCTCGTCGTGGACATGGAGCCGTTCTTCCAGTCCTACCGCGAGGTCATGCCCTTCCTCATCACCTCCGGCCACGAGCCGACGCGCGAGCGGAAGCAGAGCCAGGAGGAGCGCGCGCGCTTCGACGACACGACGAAGTGCATCCTCTGCGCCGCCTGCACGTCCTCGTGCCCGGTGTTCTGGACGGACGGCCAGTACTTCGGCCCCGCCGCCATCGTCAACGCGCACCGCTTCATCTTCGACAGCCGCGACGAGGGCGCCGACGTCCGCCTCGAGGTGCTCAACGACCGCGAGGGCGTGTGGCGCTGCCGCACCACCTTCAACTGCTCGGAGGCCTGCCCGCGCGGCATCCAGGTCACCAAGGCGATCCACGAGGTCAAGCGGGCGCTGCTGACGCGCAGCGTCTGACCGCTCGCCCGACGCACGACGGCCCGGTCCCCCGCGGGGGCCGGGCCGTCGTGCGTCGTGGCCCCTCCTGCCGTCCCGGGGCCGGAGGAGCGGCCGGGCCTGGGGCGCTCGGTGGGTGCTAGAGCGCCCGGTGCCAGGGCGGTCGTCGTCAGCCGCGGTCGCGCAGGCCGTGCACGACGGCGCGCACCGCGCCCGTCGTCATCGTCACGAGGCCGGCGCCCACGACCCCGAGCAGGGCGCCCGCCGCGAGCGTCGTGCGGTCCGTGGTGCGCTGGTCGAAGGCCACGGCTGCGCGCGGGCGCGGGCCGGCGGGGACGTCGAGGTCCTCCCGCGGCGCCTGCGCGCCGCGGGCGTCCTCGCGCCGCTCCAGGCGCACGCTCCCGGCGTCCTCGGCGGTCGTCGCGGCCCAGGCGGCGGCGACGAGGGTCACCCGGGACAGCAGGTTGAGCCACACGAGGATGGCCCCGAGGGTGGCGCTGGCCGCGACGACGGGGTTGTTCCCGCCGACCAGCTGGAGCAGCGCCCCGCCGATCGTCGTGATGAGCGCGAGGGCGACGCCGCCGACGACCGCGCCCTGGCGCACGTCGCGCACGGGGAGCCGCAGGTCGGACAGGACCCGGAACAGCAGGAGGAAGACGGCCGTGTCGAGGGCGGCGACGACGGCGAAGGTCGCCACGCGCAGCGCCACCGCCCCGACCGTCGAGCCCTGGAGCCCCACCGCCTGCAGGAGCGGCCCCGCCGCCGCGCCGACGACGACCGTGGCCGACCCGGAGACCAGCACGACCAGGCCGAGGGTGAGGAGGACGAGGAGGTCCCGGCCCTTCTTGGCGAGGAAGGGCCGGCGGTCCGGCGGCTCCGTGAACACCGACCGGATGCCCTCGCGCAGGGCGTCCAGCCACCCCAGCCCCGTCACGAGCGCCACGAGCAGCGCCACGCCGCCCGTGACGCTGAGGACGTCCGAGCGCAGCAGGCTGCTCGGGTCGAGCAGGCCGCTGTCGGGCCCGTCCAGCTGGAGGAGGTTCGGGACCGCGGCGTTGACCTGCGCGTAGACCTCGTCCTGAAGGGCCGGGCGCGACCCGAAGAGCAGCCCGAGGACGGACACGGCGACGACGAGGAGCGAGACGAGGGAGAACAGGCCGACGAAGGCGACCCCACCCGCCAGGACGTTGCCGCGGTTGGCGCTGTAGTGCAGGTAGGCGCGCACCGGGCGCACGTGGAGCACGCGCCCCACCACGCCCGGCTGCTGCTCGTCGGCGCCCGCGCTCACGCCGGTCCCCCGGCGAGGGCGAAGCGGCGGTCGGGGCGCCAGACGCCGTCGACGCCGTGCCGGTAGAGCCAGAACGCGTCCACGGGGAACACCACCTCGTAGTCGGACAGCTCGTCGAGGGCGCGGTCGAGGGACGCGGCGTCGACGTGGTGGGCGACGGTGACGTGCGGGTGGTAGGCGAACTCGACGTCCCGGGCCAGCGGCCCGCACCGGACGGCCGCCTCGAGGACCTCGCACGAGGAGACGCCCTCGGCCACCTGGACGAAGACGACCGGCGACACCGGGCGGAAGGTCCCCGCGCCGCGCAGGCGCATGGTGAAGGGCGCGGCGGACCTCGCCGCCCCCTCGAGGTGGGCGACGACGCCGCCGACGTCGGCGACCGGCACGGGGGTCGGCGGCAGCAGCGTCACGTGCGCGGGGACGGCGTCGGCCATCGGGTCGCCGAAGCCCCGCCGCCGCTCGCGCAGCTCCGCGGCGTGCGGCTCGGGCACGGCGACGGCGACGCCGACGGTCACGACGCCGTCGGACGCCGGCACGAGCGGCAGCCCCATCGTCGCGTCGGGGAGGACGCCGTCCTCACCCGCCCCGGGTCCGCCCGCCCTGTCCCCGCCCGCCCGGGGCCCGGACGCGGCGCTCACCCGGTCGTGGCCGGCGGCAGGAGGCCCAGCCGGTCGTGGGCGCGGGCCAGGACGTCGCCGGCGACGGCGCGGGCCCGCTCGGCCCCGCGCGCGAGCACGGCGTCGAGCTCGGCCGGGTCGTCGAGGAGCGCGAGGGTGCGCGTCCGCACGGGCGAGAGGGCCTCGACGACGACGTCCGCGACCTCCTTCTTGAGGTCGCCGTAGCCGCGGCCGGCGAAGCGCGCCTCGAGCTCGGGCACGTCGACGCCCGACAGGGCGCTGTGGACGGCGAGGAGGTTGGACACGCCCGGCTTGGCCGCCGGGTCGTAGACGACCTCCCGACCGGTGTCCGTGACCGCCGAGCGGATCTTCTTGGCGACGGCCTTCGGCTCGTCCAGCAGGTCGATGAGGCCGGCGGCGCTGGCGGCGCTCTTGCTCATCTTGGCCGTCGGGTCCTGCAGGTCGGCGATCCGCGCCGTCCGCGGCGGGATGTACGCCTGCGGGAGGGTGAAGGTGCGGCCGTAGCGGGCGTTGAAGCGGCCGGCCAGGTCGCGGGCCAGCTCGAGGTGCTGGCGCTGGTCGTCGCCGACGGGGACCTGGTCGGTGTCGTACAGGAGGATGTCGGCGGCCATGAGCACCGGGTAGGTGAAGAGGCCGACGTTCGCCGTCTCGGCGCCCGCGCGCTGGGACTTGTCCTTGAACTGCGTCATCCGGCTCGCCTCGCCGAAGCCGGTGAGGCACGACAGCACCCAGGCGAGCTGCGCGTGCTCCGGGACGTGGCTCTGCACGAAGAGCGAGGCCCGCTCGGGGTCGACGCCCGCGGCCAGGTACTGCGCCGCCGTGCGCCGGGTGCGCGCCCGCAGGGTCGCCGGGTCCACCTGGACCGTCAGCGCGTGCAGGTCCACGACGCAGTACAGCGCGTCGTGGGTCTCCTGCAGCGCCACCCACTGGCGCAGCGCCCCGAGGTAGTTGCCGAGGTGGAGCGAGTCCGACGTCGGCTGCATCCCCGAGAGGATCCGCGGGCGGTGCTGGGCCGCACCGGGCGCGGCGGTCTCGCCGGCGGCCCGGGTGCTGGCGGCGGGCCGGTCGGGCGCGGTGGTCGCGGCGGTCGCCGCGGGCGGAGCGGGCATGGCCGCCATCATGGCAGCCCCGCTCCGCGCCCCGGCGGAGGACCGTCCGCCCGGTCCGCGGCGGACCGCGGCGGGTGCGCCGCGCACCGGCGCCCGCCCTCGCGGCTCCGGCCGCCGCTCCCGCTGCCGGGCGTGCCGCCCCTCTCCCCCGGGCGTGCCGCTGGGCGCCGCGGCCCGCAGGATCGGGGCATGACGACCGAGACCGCGCCGTCCCCGACCTCCTCCGACTCCTCCCACCCGCACGGCGAGCCCCGCGTCGTCGACGTCCTCGTCGTCGGCGGCGGCTCCGCCTCGGAGACGGCCGGGCCGCGCGCGGCCGCGGCGGGCCTGTCCGTCGCCGTCGTGGAGGGCTCCCTCGTCGGCGGCGAGTGCCCCTTCTGGGCCTGCGTGCCGAGCAAGGCGATGCTGCTGGCGGCCCACGGGCACCGCCGCAGCGGCTCCGACGACCACGACGCCGCCTGGGCGTGGGCCCTGCAGCGCCGCACCGACGCCACGGCGGGCCGCGACGACAGCGGCAAGGCCGACGGCCTGCGCGAGGCGGGGGTCGAGCTCGTGCGCGGGTGGGCGGCCGTCGAGCGCGACGACGCCGGCGGCGGCCTCGCGCGGGTGCGCCGCGGCGGGGGCTCCCCGGACGACCCGGGCGAGCTCGTCGACGTCCTGCGCTGGCGCACGCTCGTCCTCGCCACCGGCAGCGCCCCCGCGGCGCCCCCGGTCGACGGGCTGGACGACGTGCCGACGTGGACGAGCGACGAGGCCCTCTCCAGCGACCACCGGCCGGCCAGCCTGCTCGTGCTCGGCGGCGGGGCCGTCGGCTGCGAGCTCGCGCAGGTCTACGCGTCCTTCGGCGTCCGCACGACCCTCGTCGAGACGGCGCCGCGCCTCCTGGCCGGCGAGAACCCGTCCGTCGGCGAGGCCGTGGCGCAGGCCCTCACGGGTGCGGGCGTGGACGTCCGCACCGGGGTGACGGCGTCGCGGGCGCGCGCCGACGGCGAGGGCGTCGTCCTCGAGCTCGACGACGGGAGCGAGGTCACGGGCGAGCGGGTGCTCCTCGCGAGCGGGCGGAAGCCGCGCCTGGAGTGCGTGCAGACCCTCGGCTTCGACACGACGGACGCCGGCGCGCTCGCCGTGGACGACCGCTACCGCGTCCTCGCGGCCGGGCGGCCCCTCGACGACGTCTACGCCGTCGGGGACGTCAACGGGCGGGCGCCCTACACGCACGGCGCCAACTACCAGGCCCGGGTCGTCGCGGACGCCCTCGTCGGCCGCCCCCGGGAGGGCGACGAGACGGGGATGCCGCGCGCCGTCTACGTGGACCCGCCCGTGCTCGCCACGGGGCTCAGCGCGGACGGCGCCCGGGAGGCGGGGCACGACGTCGTCGTCGCGACGCAGGCGAGCCACGACACCGGGCGCGCGCACGTCGAGCGCTACGACGGGCCCGGCACGGTGGAGCTCGTCGTCGACGCCGCGTCCGGCGTCCTGCTCGGCGCCAGCGTCGTCGGCCCGGAGGCCGACAGCTGGGGCGGCGAGCTCGTCCTCGCCGTCCGCGGCCGCCTCGACGTCGAGCTGCTCGCCGAGGTCGTGCACCCCTTCCCCGCGTGGGGCGAGCTGCTGCTGCCGGCGGCCGAGGACGCGCGCGACCAGGTGCGCGCCCGCCGGGGCGACGAGCGGCCGGGCCGCGGCGCCGAGCAGCCGGCGCACACCGCCTGAGCTCTCCCCCGCGGCGGGGGCCCCCCGCCGCGGGGGCCGATGGTCAGAGGGCGTAGGTGGCGACGACAGGCGCGTGGTCGCTCCAGCGCTCGGCGTAGGACGGCGCCCGGTCGACCTCGCAACGGCGCGCGGCGGCGCCGAGGGCGGGGGTGGCCACCTGGTAGTCGATGCGCCAGCCCGTGTCGTTGTCGAAGGCCTGCCCGCGCCAGGACCACCAGGAGTAGGGGCCGTCGACCTCGCCCGCGAGCGCCCGGGCGACGTCGGTCCACCCGAGGCCGGGCCCGTCGGCGTCGGCGGCGCCCTCCCCGCCGGCGCCGACCCCGAGGTCGTCGGGCGCCCGGAACCACCGGTCGAGGGCGGCGCGCTCCTCGGGCAGGAAGCCGGCCTTCTTCCGGTTGCCCTTCCAGTTCTTGATGTCGAGCTCGCGATGACCGACGTTGAGGTCGCCCGTGACGACGGCGAGCGCCCCGTCGTCGGCGCCGAGCGCGGCCATGCGCTCGGTCGCCGCGGCCAAGAACGCCATCTTGCCGTCCTGCTGCGGCGTGCCGACCTCGCCGGAGTGGACGTAGGCGCTGACGGCCGTGAGCGTCCGCCCGTCCGGCAGGGCCACGTCGGCCTCGAGCCACCGCCCGGCGCCGGCGAAGCGGCCGCCCGCGTCGGCGTCGCCGAGGTCCTCGCGCACCGCGGCGAGCGGGAGCCGGCTCACGACGGCGACGCCCGCGCGGCCCTTCGTGCCGGCGTCCGTCGGCTCGACGTGGGCGACGTGCCAGCCGGCGACGACGTCGCCCTGCGCGGCGCCCTTGGCCGGTGCGTCCTCCCCGGCCATCTCGGCGATCACCCGGCGCAGGGTGTCGTCGTCGGCGCGGACCTCCTGGAGGCAGAGCACGTCGACGCCGCGGCCGGCGAGCCAGGCGCCCATGCCGCGGCGGGCGGCCGCCCGGACGCCGTTGACGTTGGCGGTCGCGACGACGAGCGGGCGCCCAGAGAAGGTCGACGGGTCGCCGGTGGACGGGTCGGCGTCGGCGGAGCGGGCGGCGGTGGGCTGGGCGGGGGCTGCGTCGGGCACCGGGGGATGCTAGGCAGCACCCATGGCCGCCGACGAACCGCGCTCCCCCGCCGCAGGACCCCCCGCCCCCCAGCCCGCCGCCCAGCCCACCTCGGGCTCCTCCGGAGGGGCCGGCGGGCGCCGCACCGCCGTCGTCACGGGGGCGAGCAGCGGGATCGGCGCGGCCACCGCGCGCCGCCTCGCCGCCGACGGCTTCGACGTCGTCCTCGCCGCCCGTCGCGAGGACCGGCTCCGCGCCCTCGCCGAGGAGGTGGGCGGGCGCGCCGTCGTCTGCGACGTCACCGACGACGCGTCCGTCGCCGCGCTGGCCCGCGAGGTCGGCGAGTGCGCCGTCCTCGTCGCCAACGCCGGCGGCGCGGTCGGCGTGGACGCCGTCGTCGACGCCGACGTCGAGGAGTGGCGCTGGATGTACGAGGTCAACGTCCTCGGCGTCCTGCGGGTGGTCAAGGCGCTCATGCCGGCCCTCGTGGCGAGCGGGGCGGGGCACGTGGTCGTCATGTCCTCGACGGCGGGGCACGTCGTCTACGAGGGCGGCGGCGGGTACACCGCCGCCAAGCACGGGACGACGGCGCTCGCCGGCACCCTGCGCCTGGAGCTGCTGGGGCGGCCGGTGCGCGTGAGCGAGATCGCCCCGGGCATGGTCGCCACGGACGAGTTCTCCACCAACCGCTTCCGCGGCGACGCCGACGCCGCCGCGAAGGTCTACGAGGGCGTCGCCGCGCCGCTGGTCGCCGAGGACGTCGCCGACTGCGTCTCCTGGGTCGTCACCCGCCCCCCGCACGTCGACGTCGACCTGCTCGTCGTCCGGCCCCTCGCCCAGGCCGCCCAGCACCGGGTGCACCGGGAGGGCTGACCACGCGCTCACGACCCCCCAGGCACGACGCGGGGCGCGACGAAGGGGCACGACGCCGACGGGGCGCGGACCGGGCGAGGGCCCGGGTCCGCGCCCCGTCGGCGTCGGTCGTCCCCGCAGGTCGTCGGGCGTCAGCCGGCCGCGCGCTCCGCGGCCTCGACGACGTTGGCGAGCAGCAGCGCCCGCGTCATGGGCCCGACGCCGCCGGGGTTGGGCGAGAGCCAGCCCGCGACCTCCTCGACGCCGGGGGCGACGTCGCCCGCGAGACGGGCGGTCCCCTCGGTGTCGACGACGCGGCTCACGCCGACGTCGAGGACCGCGGCACCGGGCTTGACGTCCTCGGGGCGCACGATCCCCGGCACGCCGGCCGCCGCGACGACGACGTCCGCCCGGCGCAGGTGCGCCGCGAGGTCGCGGGTCCCGGTGTGGCACAGCGTGACCGTGGCGTTGACGTCGCGCCGGGTCAGCAGCAGGCCGATGCTGCGGCCCACCGTCGTGCCGCGCCCGACGACGACGACCTCGGCGCCGTCCAGCGGCACCTCGTGCCGCTGGAGCAGGTCGATGACGCCGCGCGGCGTGCACGGCAGGGGCGAGGTGACCTCCTCGCGCACCCGCAGGACGAGGCGCCCGAGGTTGGTCGGGTGCAGGCCGTCGGCGTCCTTCGCCGGGTCGACCAGCTCGAGGAGGCGGTTGGCGTCCATCCCCGCCGGCAGCGGCAGCTGGACGATGTAGCCCGTGCACGCCGGGTCGGCGTTGAGCCGCTCCACCTGCTCCTCGACCTCCGCCTGCGTGACGTCGGCCGGCAGGTCGACGCGGATCGAGGCGATGCCGACCTCGGCGCAGTCGCGGTGCTTGCCCCGCACGTACGTCGCGCTGCCCGGGTCGTCGCCGACGAGCACCGTGCCGAGGCCGGGGACCACGCCGCGCTCGCGCAGCGCCGCCACCCGCTGCGCCAGGTCGGCCTTCACGGCCGCGGCCGCCGCCCTCCCGTCGAGGACGACCGCCCGCCCGCCCGTGGTCGCGGGGGCGCTCACCACTCCTCGAGGCCGGGGTAGAGCGGGAAGCGCTCGGCGAGGTCGGCCACACGGGCGCGCAGGCCGGCGACGTCGCACTCCGGCTGCAGGGCGGCGGCGATGACGTCGCCGACCTCGGCGAACTCGGCGTCGTCGAACCCGCGGGTGGCGAGCGCCGGCGTCCCGATCCGCAGGCCCGAGGTGACCATCGGGGGCCGCGGGTCGAAGGGGACGGCGTTGCGGTTGACCGTGATCCCCGCCTCGTGGAGCCGGTCCTCGGCCTGCTGGCCGTCGAGCGCGGACTCGCGCAGGTCGGCGAGCACGAGGTGGACGTCCGTGCCGCCCGTGATGACGTTGACGCCGGCCGCGCGGGCGGCGTCCGTCGTCAGGGCGGCGGCGACGGCCTTCGCGCCGCGCAGCGTGCGCTCCTGGCGCTCGCGGAACTCGGCGCTCGCGGCGATCTTGAACGCGACCGCCTTGGCCGCCACGGCGTGCATGAGCGGTCCGCCCTGCTGGCCGGGGAAGACCGCCGAGTCGATCTTCTTCGCGTGCTCGGCGCGGCAGAGGATGACGCCGCTGCGCGGGCCCGCGAGCGTCTTGTGCACCGTCGAGGTGACGACGTCGGCGTAGGGCACGGGCGAGGGGTGCAGGCCCGCGGCGACGAGGCCGGCGAAGTGCGCCATGTCGACCATGAGCAGCGCGCCGACCTCGTCGGCGACCGCCCGGAACGCGGCGAAGTCGAGGTGGCGGGCGTAGGCCGACCAGCCGGCGATGATGAGCTTCGGCCTCCGCTCGAGCGCGGTCTCGCGGACGCGGTCCATGTCGACGAGGTGGGTGCGCTCGTCGACGCCGTACGTCGCGACGTCGAAGAGGCGCCCGGAGAAGTTGATCTTCATGCCGTGCGTGAGGTGGCCGCCGTGCGCCAGCTCGAGACCCATGATCGTGTCGCCCGGGCGGATGAGGGCGTGCATGACAGCGGCGTTGGCCTGCGCGCCCGCGTGCGGCTGCACGTTGACGTGCTCGGCGCCGAAGAGGGCCTTCGCGCGCTCGCGGGCCAGCTCCTCGGCGACGTCGACGAACTCGCAGCCGCCGTAGTAGCGGCGCCCCGGGTAGCCCTCGGCGTACTTGTTCGTGAGGACCGAGCCCTGCGCCTCGAGGACCGCGCGGGGGGCGAAGTTCTCGCTGGCGATCATCTCGAGGGTGCCGCGCTGGCGGCCCAGCTCGCGCTCGAGGACCTCGGCGATCTCGGGGTCGACCTCGGCGAGGGGGCGGTCGGTGACGCCCCCCTCGACCGGCGTGCGGGAGGCCCCCGGAGCGGGCGCGCCCGGCGGGTCCTCGTGCACCTGCTCGGGGCTCATGGGCTGGACGGGCTCGACCGTCGTCATCGCGTCTCCTCGTGGCTGGCGGGCACGGGCCGGTGGCACGGACGGCAGGCGGCCCAGGCGGACGACCGCGCTGCCCGGGCGCGCCCGGTGGCGGCGCCCGACCTCGCTCGCCGCTCCCCGGTGGTGTCCCACCCTCGCCAGTCGCGGCGGGGCCAGGGTAGACGCACGGCGGTCCGCCGTGGGGGCGCGCCCGCGCCCTGCGCCCGAGCCCTGCGCCCGAGCCCTGTGCCCGAGCCCTGCGCCCGAGCCCTGTGCCCGACGAGGGGCCCGGCGCTGGCTAGCCTCCTCGACCGTGACCTCCCCCGACGCCGCGCCGCTGCGCACGGACGAGGGCGCCGCCCCGGCGACGCCGTCGTACGTGCTGGTGCTCACCTGCCCCGACGGCCCCGGCATCGTGCACGCCGTCAGCGGCGTCCTGGCCGGGGCGGGCGGCAACATCACCGAGAGCCAGCAGTACGGCGACCCCGGCACCGGGCGCTTCCACCTCCGCGTGCAGGTCGAGGTGCCGCTCGCGCGCGAGGAGCTGGCGGCGCTGCTCGCCCCCGTCGCCGAGCGCTTCGGCATGGACTGGTCCCTCGACGTCCTCGGTCGCCCGCTGCGGACGCTCGTGCTCGTCTCGCGCGCCGGCCACTGCCTCAACGACCTGCTCTTCCGGCAGCGCTCGGGCCGCCTGCCCGTCGACGTCGTCGGCGTCGTCGGCAACCACCGCGACCTCGAGCCGATGGCCGCCGCGGCCGGCGTCCCCTTCACGCACGTGCCCGTGGAGGCCGGCGGCAAGGACGCGGCGGAGGCCCGGCTCCTCGCGATGGTGCGGGAGCACGACGTCGAGCTCGTCGTCCTCGCGCGCTACATGCAGGTGCTCTCGGACGACCTGTGCCGCGCCCTGCACGGCCGGGTCATCAACATCCACCACTCGTTCCTGCCGAGCTTCAAGGGCGCCCGCCCCTACGCCCAGGCCCACGGCCGCGGCGTCAAGCTCATCGGCGCGACGGCGCACTACGTGACGGCCGACCTCGACGAGGGGCCGATCATCGAGCAGGACGTCCACCGCGTGGACCACGCCTCCACCGAGGCGGACATGGTCGGCATCGGCCAGGACGTCGAGGCGCAGGTGCTCGCCCGCGCGGTGCGGTGGCACGCCGAGCACCGCGTGCTGCTCGACGGGCACCGCACCGTCGTCTTCCGCTGAGCCGCAGCGGCACCCGCCCCGTCCGTCGGAGCGCCCCGTCGTGGGAGCGCCCCGTCGTGGGAGCGCCCCGTCGTGGGAGCGCCCCGTCGTGGGAGCGCTCAGTCGTCGAAGCGCCGGCCGCTCGGGTAGCCCTGCGCGCCGTCGACGACGACGTCGGTGCCCGACACCCACGACGCGCGGTCCGAGAGCAGGAAGGCGACGACCCCGGCGACCTCCTCGGGGCGCCCGAGGCGGCCGAGGGGGAACTCCCGCTCGACGAAGTCGGCGTAGCGCTCGGGGTGGGAGGCCTCGAAGGACTCCCAGCCGCCGCCGGGAAAGCGGATCGAGCCGGGGCTCACGGAGTTCACGCGCGTGCCCTGGACGGCGAGCTCGCGCCCGAGCGTCGCGGCCAGGTGGGTCTCCCCCGCCTTGGCCGCCGCGTACGCGGTGCGCGGCGCCGGTCGCTGCCCGGTGACGGAGGAGACGACGACGGCCGCCCCGCCGCCGGCCGCCGCCAGGTGCGGCGCGGCCGCGCCGAGCAGCGCGACGGCGTGGCCGACGTTGAGCGCGTAGGTGTCGACGAACTCCTGCGCGGTCCCGGTGAGGAGGTTGCCGCCGCCGACCGTCCCGCCCGCGTTGGCGACGACGCGCGAGAGCCCGCCGAGCGCCTCCGCGGCGGCGTCGACCTCGCGCGCCAGCGCGGCGAAGTCGGTGACGTCGACGGCCGCCGTGACGACGCGCGTCCCGTGCCGGCCGACCTGCTCCGCCGCCGCGGCGAGGCCCTCGGCGCCCCGGGCCAGCAGGGCGACGTCGGCGCCCTCCGCGGCCAGGGCGTCGGCCACCGCCAGCCCGATCCCCCGGCTCGCGCCGGTCACGAGCGCCTGCGTCCCCGCCAGTCCCAGGTCCATGCGGCGCACCCTAGGGGCCGGGGCGCCGGGTGCCGCCGGGTCGCAGACCCGGCGGTGGGGACCCGGCGCTAGCGTCACGGCCGTGCCGACGCCGACCGAGCCTCCCGGTGGCCCCGCCCCCTCGGACGCACCCCCGGACGTCTCCTCGAGCGCGGAGGCCCTCCTGCGCGACCTCCTCGCCGGCACCGGCGGGTGGTGGTCCACGGCGCGCCTGGCCCTCCGCCGTGCGGACGGCCTGCTGCCGGCGGGGGCGGGGCGACTGCTGCTGCGCCGCCCGCTCATGGGCGTGCCCGCGGGCGTGCGCGTCGAGGACGCCGGCGGGCGCGTGCTCGCCGTCGGCCTGGGCGCCGACCTCGACGACGACCTGCGGGCGCTGCTCGACCCGCTCGCCCTGGCGACCGGTCTGCCGCCCGCCGTCGGGGCCCTCCCGTCGCCGGAGCGACGCGCGGTCGTGGCGGGGCTCGTCGTCGAGCACGCGCGGGAGGTCGTCGTCGACGGCGTCGCGGCGGTCTCCGGGCTCCTGTCCGGCGGGGGGCCGAGCGGCGGGGGGCTGCGCCGCCCGGCGCCGACGGACCGCCACGGCGACGTCGACCCCACGGACGTCGTCCTCGAGCGCGCCAGCGGCCTGCCGCTGTCGGTGGGGAGCAGCGGGGCTCTCCCCCGCCTGGTGCTCGCGGTCGAGGAGCTCGACGCCCGGCTGGAGGACGACGTCTTCGGCGGATGACGGGACGCCCGC
Organism: uncultured Pseudokineococcus sp.; assembly: GCF_947499845.1. GTDB lineage: Bacteria > Actinomycetota > Actinomycetes > Actinomycetales > Quadrisphaeraceae > Pseudokineococcus. The sequence goes on along the minus strand of NZ_CANMPM010000001.1, from coordinate 322,137 downwards.
GTCGCCCGTGCGGCGCAGGTGTGCTCCCCTCAGCGCATGACGACACCCGGGGCAACCACCCGTGAGGGCGACGAGGCTTCTGAGGACCACGAGACCCGCGAGGGCGGCGGAGGCCACGAGGGGTCCGCCAGCGGCGGCCACGCCGGCTCGCGCACCGCGATCTTCGCCGCCCTCGCCGCCAACGTGGGCATCGCGGTGACGAAGTTCGTCGCGTACCTGCTCACGTCCTCCTCGGCCATGCTCGCCGAGTCGATCCACTCCCTCGCCGACTCCGGCAACCAGGTGCTCCTGCTCGTCGGCGGGGCGCGCTCGCGCCGCGCGGCCACGCCGGAGCACCCCTTCGGCTTCGGCCACGAGCGCTACGTCTACGGCTTCGTCGTCGCCGTCGTCCTCTTCACCCTCGGCGGGCTCTTCGCGCTCTACGAGGCCTACGAGAAGTTCCAGGAGCCGGAGCCCATCACCGCATGGCGCTGGGTGCCCGTCGTCGTCCTGCTCGTGGCGGGCGTCATGGAGGGCCTGAGCCTGCGCACGGCCGTGCGGGAGGCCGGGGAGGTGAGGGGCGAGCAGAGCCTGCCCCGCTTCGTCCGCACGGCCCGCGCCCCCGAGCTGCCCGTCGTCCTCCTCGAGGACAGCGCCGCCCTCCTCGGCATCCTCTTCGCCCTCACCGGCGTGGGGCTGACCCTCCTCACCGGGGACGGGCGCTGGGACGCCGCGGGGACCGCCGCCATCGGGCTGCTGCTCACCGCCGTCGCCGTCGTCCTCGCCGTGGAGATGAAGTCACTCCTCGTCGGCGAGGGCGCCCGCCCCGCGCAGGTGCGGGCCATCGAGGAGGCGCTGCCGGGCGACGGGGTCACGGGCGTCATCCACCTGCGGACGCTGCACCTCGGCCCGGAGGAGCTCCTCGTGGGCGCCAAGATCGCCGTGCCCGACGCCATCACCGCCGCCGAGGTGGCGCACGCCATCGACGCCGCCGAGCGCCGCGTGCGCGCCGCGGTGCCCATCGCCCGGGTCATCTACCTCGAGCCCGACCTGCCGCGGGAGCCCCCGGCCGACGGCGACCGGCCGGACGCGCCCGTCGCCGGGTAGGCCCTGGACGCGACGAGGGCCAGGACGCGACGAGGGCCAGGACGCGACGAGGGCCAGGACGCGACGAGGGCCCGCCACCGCGTCGGCGGTGGCGGGCCCTCGTCGTCGGGCGGGGCGGTCAGCCCAGGCGGGCCGAGAGGTTCTCGTCGAGCGCCGCGAGGAACTCCTCGGTGGTGAGCCAGCCCTGGTCGGGGCCGACGAGCATCGCGAGGTCCTTCGTCATCTTGCCGCTCTCGACGGTCTTGACGACGACGTCCTCGAGCGTCTCCGCGAACTCGGTGACGGCCGGCGTGCCGTCGAGGCGCCCGCGGTGCGCGAGGCCCCGCGTCCAGGCGTAGATCGACGCGATGGGGTTGGTCGACGTCGGCTTGCCCTGCTGGTGCTGGCGGTAGTGGCGCGTCACCGTGCCGTGGGCCGCCTCCGCCTCGACCGTGCGGCCGTCGGGCGAGGTGAGGACCGACGTCATGAGGCCGAGCGAGCCGAAGCCCTGCGCGACGGTGTCGGACTGCACGTCGCCGTCGTAGTTCTTGCAGGCCCAGACGTAGCCGCCCTCCCACTTGAGGGAGGCGGCGACCATGTCGTCGATGAGGCGGTGCTCGTAGGTGATGCCCGCCGCCTCGAACTTCTCCTTGAACTCGGCCTCGAAGACCTCGGCGAAGATGTCCTTGAAGCGCCCGTCGTAGGCCTTCATGATCGTGTTCTTCGTCGACAGGTAGACCGGGTAGCCGCGGTCGAGCCCGTAGTTCATCGAGCTGCGCGCGAAGTCGCGGATCGACTCGTCGAGGTTGTACATCGCCACGGCGACGCCGGCGCCGGGCGCCTGGAAGACCTCGTGCTCGATGGGCTCGGAGCCGTCCGCCGGCTGGAAGGACACGGTGAGCGTGCCCTCGCCCGGGAAGCGGAAGTCGGTGGCGCGGTACTGGTCGCCGAAGGCGTGGCGGCCGACGATGATCGGCTTGGTCCAGCCCGGCACCAGGCGGGGGATGTTCGAGATGACGATGGGCTCGCGGAAGATGACGCCGCCGAGGATGTTGCGGATCGTCCCGTTGGGCGAGCGCCACATCTTCTTCAGCCCGAACTCCTCGACGCGGGCCTCGTCGGGCGTGATGGTGGCGCACTTGACGCCCACGCCGTGCTTCTTGATGGCGTTCGCCGCGTCGACCGTCACCTGGTCGTCGGTCGCGTCGCGGTGCTCCATCCCGAGGTCGTAGTACTCGAGGTCGACGTCGAGGTACGGGTGGATGAGGCGGTCCTTGATGAACTGCCAGATGATCCGCGTCATCTCGTCGCCGTCGAGCTCGACGACGGTCCCCTCGACCTTGATCTTGGCCATGCGGTAGCACTCTCCTCGTCGCGAGCGGTGGGTGTCTCGACGTCAAACTACCGGTCGGCGCGGTCGCGGCGCCCCCGCCGGCCGCCCGCCCCGCGCCGCGACCCCGGTGCCGATAGCGTCGCGGTGCCCGGGGACGCCCCCGTCCCCCGCAGGACCCCCGCAGACCCTCGAAGGAGCGCAGCGTGACCTCCAGCACCGCCGAGACCGGCAGCCGCCGTCCCGTCACCGTCGCCGTCACCGGCGGCGCGGGGCAGATCTGCTACAGCCTGCTCTTCCGCATCGCGAGCGGGGCACTGCTGGGGCCGGACGTGCCCGTGCGCCTGCGCGTCCTCGAGATCACCCCGGCGCTGGGCGCGGCCGAGGGCGTGGCCATGGAGCTCGACGACTGCGCCTTCCCGCTGCTGCAGTCGGTGGACATCTCCGACGACGCCGCCACGGCCTTCGACGGCGCCAGCGTCGCGATGCTCGTCGGGTCCCGCCCCCGCACCAAGGGCATGGAGCGCGGTGACCTCCTCGAGGCCAACGGCGCCATCTTCACCGGCCAGGGCCGGGCGCTGGCGCAGTCCGCGGCCGACGACCTGCGCGTCCTCGTCGTCGGCAACCCCGCCAACACCAACTGCCTCATCGCCATGAACAACGCCGCGGGCGTGCCCGCCGAGCGCTTCTCCGCGATGACGCGCCTGGACCACAACCGCGCCGTCGCCCAGCTCGCGAAGAAGGCCGGCGCGCCGGTGGCCGACGTCGAGCGCGTCGCCATCTGGGGCAACCACTCGGCGACGCAGTACCCCGACCTCACGCACGCGGTCGTGGGCGGCCGCCCGGCGCTCGAGGTCGTCGACCAGCCGTGGGTCGAGTCCGACTTCATCCCCACCGTGCAGAAGCGCGGCGCGGCCATCATCGAGGCGCGGGGCTCCTCCTCCGCGGCGTCCGCGGCCAACGCCGCCATCGACCACGTCCGCACCTGGCTCACGGGCACCCCGGAGGGCGGCTGGACGTCCATGGCGGTGCGCTCCGACGGCTCCTACGGCGTGCCCGAGGGCCTCGTGTCGAGCTTCCCCGTGACGACGCGCGACGGCTCCTACGAGATCGTCCAGGGGCTCGACGTCGACGACTTCTCGCGCTCGCGCATCGACGCCTCCGTCGCCGAGCTCGGCGAGGAGCGCGACGCCGTGGCGGGCATGGGCCTGCTCGGCTGACCCACCGCGACCGCGACGGCCCGCGACCGACCCGCAGGGGTCGGTCGCGGGCCGTCGTCGTCCGCGGGTCCGGACGGCCCCCCGGTCGGATGCGGGGTCGGACGCGGGGTCAGACGCGGGGCTCCCCGCCGGGCGTCAGCAGCGAGAGCACGACGAGGGCGGCCGCCAGCACGAGGACGACGGCGGCGTCCACCGCCCGCGAGCGCACCGCCAGCGGCCCCGCGGCGCGGGTGGACCCCGTCAGGCGCACCACCGCGACGACGACGAGGCCCGCGCCGAGGACGAGTCCCGTGGCCCGGAAGCCGAGGACCACGCCGGCGACCAGGGCGCCCGCGACGAGCGCCGCCACCGCCAGGAGCACGGCGCTCCCCCGCCGCCCCGCCGTCGTGTCGACCTCCGACGCCCGTCCCCGGACCTCGGGGACGTCGGGCACCGCGCCCTCGGCCCCGTCCGGGGGCCCCTCCTCCGGCACGGGGCTCAGTGCGTGAAGTGGCGGGCGCCGGTGAGGTACAGCGCCGCCCCGGCGGCCTGCGCCGCGGCCACGACCTCCTCGTCCCGCACGGACCCGCCCGGCTGGACGACGGCGCGCACGCCGGCCGACAGGAGCACCTGCAGGCCGTCGGCGAAGGGGAAGAAGGCGTCGGAGGCGGCCACCGACCCGGCGGCGCGCTCGCCGGCGCGCGCGACGGCGAGCCGCGCCGAGTCGACGCGGTTGACCTGACCCATGCCGACGCCCGTGGTGGCGCGCCCGGACGCCAGGAGGATGGCGTTGGAGCGCACGGCGCGCACCGCGCGCCAGGCGAAGGCCAGGTCGGCGAGCACGTCGGGCCCCACGGGCGCCCCGGCCGCCAGCGTCCACCCGCCCGGGTCGTCGCCGGGCGCCTGGAGCCGGTCGGCGGTCTGGACCAGGAGACCGCCGTCGACGGGCTTGACCTCCAGCCGGTCGCCGCCCGCGGGGGCGTCGGCGCGCAGGAGCCGCACGTTCTTCTTGCGGGTGAGCACCTCGAGGGCGTCGGCGTCGAACGCCGGGGCGACGACGACCTCGGTGAAGACCTCGGCGACCTGCTCGGCCATGGCCGCGGTGACCGGCCGGTTGACGGCGATGACGCCGCCGAACGCCGACACGGGGTCGCAGGCGTGCGCCGCGCGGTGCGCCGTCGCCACGTCGGCGGCCACGGCGATGCCGCAGGGGTTGGCGTGCTTGATGATCGCCACGCACGGCTCGTCGTGGTCGTGGGCGGCCCGCCAGGCGGCGTCGGCGTCCGTCCAGTTGTTGAAGCTCATCTCCTTGCCGTGCAGCTGCTCGGCCCCGGCGAGCCCGGCCGCCGCCGCGGACCCCGCGGCCGCCACGGGGCGGTACAGCGCCGCACGCTGGTGCGGGTTCTCCCCGTACCGCAGGGACGCCGTCCGCGCGTAGGAGAGCTCGAGCCGCTCGGGCGGAGCGCCCTGCTCGTTCACGTCACCGCTGCCGTCGCCGGCCGCCCCCGCGGGGCCGCCCTCGGCCGTCGGCGCCTCCCCCGTCGTCGACGGCACGAGCACGTCGCGCGTCCACGCGGCGACGGCGTCGTCGTAGGCGGCGGTGGCCGCGAAGGCACGCGCGGCCAGCCGCGCGCGGGCCGCCAGGTCGAAGCCCCCGCCGGCGGCGGCCGCGAGGACCTCGTCGTAGGCGTCCGGGCTCGTGACGACGGCCACGCTCGGGTGGTTCTTCGCGGCGGCCCGGACCATCGAGGGGCCGCCGATGTCGATCTGCTCGACGCACTCGTCCACGCCGGCGCCGCTCGCGACCGTCCGCTCGAAGGGGTACAGGTTCACGACCACGAGGTCGAAGGGCTCGACGCCGAGGTCGGCGAGCTGGGCCTCGTGCTCCGGCCGCCGGCGGTCGGCGAGGATCCCGGCGTGCACGCGGGGGTGCAGGGTCTTGACCCGGCCGTCGAGGCACTCGGGGAAGCCCGTGAGGTCCTCCACCGCCGTCACGGGGACGCCCGCGGCCGCGATGCGGGACGCCGTCGAGCCGGTCGAGACGAGGGCCACGCCCGCGTCGTGCAGCCCCCGGGCCAGGTCCTCCAGGCCCGTCTTGTCCCAGACGGAGACGAGGGCCCGGCGCAGCGGCCGCCGGCCGCCGGCCTCGGTGCTGGTGGGGGCGGCGGACGGCGAGGCGTCGGCGGTGGTCGGGGAGCTCACGGGAGGTGCACCTTCCGGGGGTCGTCGGGCGAGGTGGTCCAGCCGCCGCGGGCCATGCGCCCGACGACGTCGACGAGCAGGGGCCGCTCGGCGGCCTTGATGCGCTCGTGGAGGGTCGCGACGTCGTCGTCCTCCAGCACGGGGACCGCCACCTGGGCGAGCACCGCACCGGTGTCGACGCCCTCGTCGACGAGCAGCACGGTGGCGCCGGTGACCTTGACGCCGTAGGCGAGCGCGTCCGCGGGGGCGCGGGTGCCGGGGAAGGACGGCGACAGCGCCGGGTGGGTGTTGACGACGCGCCCGCCGAGGCGGGCGAGGAAGGCGGGCCCGACGAGCTTCATGAAGCCGGCGAGCACGACGAGGTCGGGCTCGAGCGCCGTGACCGCGCGGGTCAGCGCGACGTCCCAGGCGGCGCGGTCGGGGTGGTCGCGCAGGGCGACGACCTCGGCGGGCAGCCCGGCCGCGCGGGCCCGGTGCAGCGCCGGCGCGTCCGCGCGGTCCGCGACCACGCCGACGACCTCGGCGCCCCAGCCGGGCCGGCCGGAGGCCTCGAGCAGGGCCCCGAGGTTCGTGCCCGCCCCCGAGACGAGGACGACGACGCGGGACCGGCGGGCCGACCCGCCCCGGCGCGCCGGGGGCCCCCCGGGACGACCTCCTGCGGGGTCGGGCGCCGACGGCTCCCCGGGTGCCGCGGTGCCGCCTGCCGTCACGGTCGGAGACCATAGCGGCACGCCCGGCGACCGCCGGAGCGCGACGAGCCCATGGAGGACACCGTGGCCGCCCCCGGCAGCACCCCGCCCCGCCGCTCCCCCGGTGGCCCCGGTGGCCCCGACGGCCGGGGCGGGCCCGGCGAGCCCGGTGGACGGCGCGACGCCCCGGAGCGGGGCCCGGCCGCCGACGCGGTGCGGCGCTCGCTCCTCTTCTCGCTGCTGCTCCTCGGGGCGCTGCTCGCCGAGCGCCTCCCCTTCCCGTGGTCGGGCGTCGGCCTGCTCTTCACGGCCGGCGCGCTCGTCGCGGGCGGCCTCGCCCTCGCCGACGCGGTGCGCGCCCGGCGCAGCGGAACCCTCGTGGTGCTGGCGGGCGGGCTGGTGCTGGCGCTCTTCGTCCTCGTGGCGCAGGTGGTCGCGCTGGTCGTGTGGCCGCTCCAGGACGGCCTGCGGGACTGCCTCGCCGGCGCCGTCACGGAGCAGGCGCAGGCGGCCTGCCAGCAGCAGTCCGTCGAGGACCTGACCCGCTGGGCGGAGGGGCTGCGGGGCCTCACGTCCGGCGGCTGAGCGCCGGCTCCCGGCTCCCACAGGTGCGCCGGCGGCCCGCCCGCCGCCTCCCCGGGCGGCCTCGGCCTCAGCCCTCGCCGCTGCGCGCCCGCCCCGCCCGCCGCGGGCCGACGCCCGCCGGCACGAGCAGCACCGCGGCGGCGCCCAGGGCCACGAGGAGCCCGACGGCCCCCCCGGTCTCCCAGGCGACGGGTCCCACGCGCCCCAGGGCCCCCGGCCCCACCGGGCCCGACGACAGGGCGGCGAGGAGGGCGGCGCTGGCCCCGGCGACCGCGCCCGTCCCCGCGGCGCGCAGCAGCGCGGGGAGGGCGCGCCGGGCCAGCTCGCGCCGCAGGTGCCGCGCCGCGCCGGCGTCCTCCTCGCCCCCGTCGCCGTCGACGTCGGACCCGGCGGGGGCGGGGTGGGGGGCGGCCAGCGGCGCGAGCAGCCGCAGCCGCGCCGCGGCGACGGCGCCCGCGGCCACCGGCAGGACGACGACCACCCACAGCCACCCCCCGCCGGTGCCCTGCTGCGGCAGTCCGCCGAGGAGGGGCAGCGCCGGCAGCAGCCCGAGGTCGGTGCCCCCCGGGGTCACCGACGTGCCCGCGCCGACGGCGAAGCCGGGGCCCGCCGTCCACGACAGCGCCCACACGAGCGCCGTCGGCAGCAGGAGGAGCTGGCCGAGCACGAGCACGGCACCGCCGACCACCCCCGCGTCGAGGGCGCGGTGCAGGTCGAGCACCTGGGGGGCGCCCGCGGCCAGGGACACGACGAGGCAGGCGCCCGCCCCGACGAGGCACCAGGCCAGGGCGCGGCCACCGGCCGCGGCCACCGGCCGGGCGGCGAGCGGGACGCGCAGGAGGTCCGCCAGCGCGGGCAGCAGGCGCGGGGCCGGGACGGCGCGCCGGCGCGGGCCCGCGGCGGACAGGCGCAGGCGGGCCGCCGCCATGGCGGCGCCCGCGGACGCGCCCGCCACGACGAGCGCGCCGAGGGCGGCCGACCCCGGACCGGGCCGCACGACCGGTGAGCCGGCGACGAGGGCCACGGCCGTCGTCAGCACGACGTAGGAGGCGACGACGCCCGCCATCGCCACGGCGAGCGCGCCGTCCAGGCCCGAGCGGGCCGACCGGGACGCCGGGTGCGTGGCCTCGAGCGCCACCGCGGTCCGGCGGCCGGCGGAGACGCACCACGCCACGGGCAGCAGGGCGAGGCCCAGGGGCCACAGCGCGAGGCTGCCGCCGGGGACGGCGAGCGCGGTGCCGTGCGCGAGCAGCCACCCGTCGGCGGCGACGCGCAGCGCGCCGTCCCACGTGGCGCCCGTCCGCGACGCCACGAGCCAGACGGCCATGACCGGGGCCACGACGCAGAGCAGCGACCCGAGCACCGCCTGGGCGCCCGCGAGCAGGCCGATGAGCATCGGCGAGCGCAGGAGCGCCCCGCCCGGCGCGGCCGGGACGACGACGTCGGCGCTCGCGCGCGCCGACGACGGGGGCGTGTCCCCGGGCGCACCGGGCCCCACCGCGTCCCCCTCGAGCCCCTGCTCGAGCTCCTCCTCCTCGAGCACCTCCTGCTGGGGCGCCTCCGCCGGCGAGACCGCGTCGAGCGGCTCGCCCTCGACGCGCGGGTGCGCCGCGGCGTCGTCGGCGGGCGGCGCGGCAGGAGGTCGGGGCGGGCGCGGCGTGGACATCCCGGCCATGGTCCCCGACGCGAGCCCGGGCGACGGAGAGCGCCACGCCGCCGCGGCCCGCACCGGGACGCACGAGCGCCCGCCACCCCGCGGGGGTGACGGGCGCTCGCCGGGACGGGGCCGCTCAGGCGGGGAGCACCTCGCGCAGCAGCCGCGCCGTCTCCGAGGGGGTCTTGCCCACCTTGACGCCGGCGGCCTCGAGGGCCTCCTTCTTCGCCTGGGCGGTGCCGGCGGAGCCGGACACGATGGCGCCCGCGTGGCCCATCGTCTTGCCCTCCGGGGCGGTGAACCCGGCGACGTAGCCGACGACCGGCTTCGTCACGTGGTCGCGGATGTACGCGGCCGCGCGCTCCTCGGCGTCCCCGCCGATCTCACCGATCATGACGACGGCGTCGGTCTCGGGGTCGGCCTCGAAGGCCGCGAGGGCGTCGATGTGCGTCGTCCCGATGACCGGGTCGCCGCCGATGCCCACGGCGGTGGAGAAGCCGAGGTCCCGCAGCTCGTACATCATCTGGTACGTCAGCGTGCCCGACTTCGAGACCAGGCCGATGCGTCCGGGGCCCGTGATGTCGGCCGGGATGATGCCGGCGTTGGCCTTGCCGGGGCTGATGACGCCCGGGCAGTTCGGGCCGACCAGGCGGGTGGTGCCCTTCTCGGCCGCGTAGGCGTAGAACTCGGCCGTGTCCTTCACCGGCACGCCCTCGGTGATGACGATGGCCAGCGGGATGCCCGCGTCCACGGCCTCCACCACGGCGGCCCGCGTGAAGGCGGGCGGCACGAAGAGCACCGAGGTGTTCGCCCCGGTCTGCTCCATGGCCTCGGCCACGGAGCCGAAGACGGGCACGGAGGCGGTGCGCTCCTCGCCGTCGGCCGTCGTGAAGGTGAAGTCCTGCGACGTGCCGGCCTTGCGGGGGTTGACGCCGCCGACGACCTGCGTGCCCGAGGCGAGCATGCGCGTCGTGTGCTTGGTGCCCTCGGAGCCGGTCATGCCCTGGACGAGGACCTTGCTGCTGTCGTCGAGGAAGATCGCCATGTCAGTGCCGTCCTTACTTCGCAGCCGCGAGCTCGGCCGCCTTCGCGGCGGCCCCGTCCATGGTGTCGACGAGGGTCACGAGCGGGTGGGCCGCCTCGTCGAGGATGCGCCGCCCCTCGACGACGTTGTTGCCGTCGAGGCGCACGACGAGGGGCTTGGTGGCGGAGTCGCCGAGGATCTCCAGCGCCGACACGATGCCGTTCGCCACGGCGTCGCAGGCGGTGATGCCGCCGAAGACGTTGACGAAGACGCTGCGCACCTGCTCGTCGCCGAGGATGACGTCGAGGCCGTCGGCCATCACCTGCGCCGAGGCGCCGCCGCCGATGTCGAGGAAGTTCGCCGGCTTCACGCCGTGCGCCTCGCCGGCGTAGGCGACGACGTCGAGCGTGCTCATGACGAGGCCCGCGCCGTTGCCGATGATGCCGACCTCGCCGTCGAGCTTGACGTAGTTGAGGCCCTTGGCCGCGGCCTTCGCCTCGAGCGGGTCGGCCGCCGCGGCGTCCTCCAGCTCGGCGTGGTCCTCGTGGCGGAAGGAGGCGTTCTCGTCGAGCGTCACCTTGCCGTCGAGGGCGATGACGTCGCCGCCCTCGGTGCGCACGAGCGGGTTCACCTCGACGAGCGTGGCGTCCTCCTCGCGGTAGACGTCCCACAGCTTCTGGAAGGCCTCGACGACCTGCTCGCGCACGTCGGCGCCGAAGCCGGCGGCGTCCGCGATCTCCTCGGCCTTGGCGCGGTCGACGCCCGTGCGGGCGTCGACGGGCACCCGGGCGAGGGCCTCGGGGCGCTCGACCGCGAGCTGCTCGATCTCGACGCCGCCCTCGACGGACGCCATGGCCAGCAGCCGGCGCTCCGAGCGGTCGAGGAGGATGGAGAAGTAGTACTCCTCGGCGATGGCGGCGCCCTCGGCGACCATCACGCGGTGCACGACGTGGCCCTTGATGTCCATGCCGAGGATCGCCTCGGCGTGCGCCTGCGCCTCCTCGGGGCCCTTCGCGACCTTGACGCCGCCGGCCTTGCCGCGGCCGCCCGTCTTGACCTGGGCCTTGACGACGACCACGCCGCCGCCCAGCTGCTCCGCCGCGTCGCGCGCCTCCTGCGGCGTCGTCGCGACGACCCCGCGCAGCACGGGGACGCCGTGCCGCTCGAAGACGTCCCGGGCCTGGTACTCGAAGAGGTCCACCAGCGATCCTCACCTCGGGGTCTGCCGCCGCCGGTCGGCGGCACCGCGGGCGACCCTATCGGCGCTGCGCCGGCCCGCCCGACGCGGCGGCGGCCGGCCGCGGCCCCGGGGCCCCGTCCGGCTCGCCCGGCTCGTCCCCTCGCCCCCTCGCCCCCGCCCGACGACGGCGGGGCACGACCGCGGCCGGTGGACGACAGCGGCTGGTGGACGAGGGCGGGCACGACGACGGCGGGCCGCCCCCGCAGGGGCGACCCGCCGTCGCGGGAGGTGCGGCGCTCAGCCGGTGAAGAGCGTCACCACGCGGCGCAGGGTCTGGACGAGCCCGTAGACGAGCGGGACGCCGACGAGCGTCCACCCGACCCCGAGCAGGACCTTCTGGACGCCCGCGGACGGGTCGTTGCGGCCGGCGCTCTCGCGCTCCGGCTCGGCGGCGGTGCTGGACATGGCGGTCTCCTGGTGGCGGTCTGGGTCAGCGGGCGGCGGCCGGCGCGGGCGCCGCCTGGTCGGACGGCTCGTGGAAGCGCTCGGCCACGGGCTTGATGAGGAGGTTGGCCACGAAGCCGATGACGAGCAGCACGACCATCGTCAGCAGCGCGGGCCGGTAGTCCGCGGCCACGAGTTCGCCCGGCGTGCCCTGGGCGTCGAGGAAGCCGTTGACGATGAGCGGCCCGGCCACGCCGGCCGCCGACCACGCGGTGAGCACGCGGCCGTGGATGGCGCCGACCTCGTAGGTGCCGAAGAGGTCGCGCAGGTAGGCCGGCATCGTCGCGAAGCCGCCGCCGTAGAAGGAGATGATGACGAGCGCCAGCAGGACGAAGAGCGCCGTCGCCGTCTGCCCGACGAGGGCCAGCAGGACGTAGAGGACGGCGCCGACGCCGAGGTACACCATGTAGATCCGCTTGCGGCCGATGACGTCGGACGTCGAGGACCAGACGAAGCGGCCGGCCATGTTGCCCAGGGAGAGCAGCCCGACGAAGCCGCCGGCGGCGACCGCGGAGATCGCGGTGGTGCTGCCGTCGCGGAAGAAGTCCTGGATCATCGGGGCGGCCTGCTCGAGGATGCCGATGCCCGCGGTGACGTTGCAGAAGAGCAGGACCCACAGCAGCCAGAACTGCGGGGTCTTGATGGCGTTGTTCGCCGAGACCGACGCCGTCGTCACCAGCGCGGACTGCTTCTTGGTCGACGGGTCCCAGCCGGGGGGCGCGTAGCCGGGGGGCGCGACGCGGATGGTGAAGGCGCCGTACATCATGGCGATGAAGTAGACGATCCCGAGCGTGACGAAGAGCTGCGCCACCGCGGAGCCGCTGGCCACGGAGCCGGCCGTCCCGTCGAAGTTCGAGTCGTACGCCCGCAGGAGCTGGTTCGAGAGCGGGCTCGCGATGAGCGCGCCGCCGCCGAAGCCCATGATCGCCATGCCGGTGGCGAGGCCCGGGCGGTCGGGGAACCACTTGATGAGCGTCGAGACCGGCGAGATGTAGCCGATGCCGAGGCCGATACCGCCCAGGACGCCGTAGCCCAGGTACACGAGCCACAGCTGCGTCGTCGAGATGCCGAGCGCCGCGACGAGGAAGCCGGCGGCCCAGAAGCAGGCGGCGGTGAACATGGCCTTGCGGGGGCCGCCGTGGTCGACCCACTTGCCGAGGACGGCGGCCGACAGGCCGAGCATGACGATGGCGATGGAGAAGATGACGCCGATCGACGTCAGGCTCGAGCCGAAGGTCTCGACGAGCGAGGACTTGTAGACGCTGGTCGCGTACACCTGCCCGATCGAGAGGTGGACGGCGAGCGCGGCGGGCGGGATGAGCCACCGCGAGTACCCCGGTCCCGCGACGGTGCGGGACCTGTCGAGGAAGCTGGCCATGGACACGGACTCCTTCGTCGGTCGAGGCGCCAGCTCGGGGGAGGCGGCACCGACCGGGACGCTACAACGGTCAAGCAGCCCCGGCGGTTCCCGCGGACGGCGACACCCCGACCGTGACCGGTCCGTCACCGGCGCCACCCGTCCGGGTGCGCGTGACCCACCCCGCAGGGCGACGTGCGGCCATGTCGCCCCCGAGCCCCGCCCCCGCGGGGCGACGTGTGGCCATATCGCCCCCCGACCCGCCCCTGCCAGGCGACGTGTGGCCATATCGCCCCCCGACCCCACCCTTGCCAGGCGACGTGTGGCCATATCGCCCCCCGACCCCACCCTTGCCAGGCGACGTGTGGCCATATCGCCCCGAGCCCCGCCCCCGCGGGGCGACGCGTGGCCATATCGCCCCCCGACCCCACCCCTGCCAGGCGACGTGTGGCCATATCGCCCTCGAGGCAGCCCCTGCAGGAGGACGTGTGGCCCATCTCGCCCGCCGCTCGAGTCCCTCCGGAGCCGGGAACCGCCAGGCCCCGGAGAGCCGCACGACGTCGGCGGAGCGGTGACGGACCGCTCAGCGGGACGAGCGTCGACCACGCTGGACGGCGCTGCGGACGGCGGCGACGACCAGCGCGGGTTCGCGGAGCGTGTCCGCGGTCACGTGCACGACGCTCCAGCCGACGCCCTGGAGCGCGTTGGACCGCGCCCTGTCCCGGGCGAGCTGCTCCGGGTGCCCATGCCAGGCGCCGTCGTACTCGACGGCCACCCGCGTGCCGTCGACGGCGAGGTCGACGCGCGCGACGAAGGCTCCCTCCGCCGTCCGCACGACCACCTGCGGGGTGACGTCCAGACCGGCGTCCTGCAGCACCAGCCTCAGACGGGTCTCGGGCGGTGACGCGGCGCGGGCGTCCGCCAGGTCGGCGGCCGCTCGAGCGGCCACCACTCCCCGCTCGCGGTGGACGGCGAGACCTCGACGCACCTCGTCGAGGTCGACCAGTCCGGCGTGCGCCACCGCGTCGAGCCGCACCACCGCCTCGTCCCGAGGCAGACCGAGGGAGAGGTCGAGCGCCATCCGCAGCGGGGGGGCGCACGGCGTCGACCCGACAGATCCCTCCGGGGCGGCGAGGGGGACGACCACCCGGCGCTGCCGCACCCCCCTCACCCGGCAGCGGTACGCCGACTCGGGGAGCACGACCTCGACGTCGTCGTCGGGGAGCAGGAGAGGCAGCCCACGGACCGTGGCCAGTGACGCGCCGGTGATCATGGCCGCGGGAGGCAGGACCAGAGCGGCCGCCTCGCACCTCAGCTGGTGCGTGCGCGGCACCTCGGCGAGGGCGTAGACGCCGGGCAGCAGTCGCTGCACGAGGGGTCCGCGCAGCTGCTTCGGCGTCGCCCACCCCTCCCGGACGGCGTCGGCGCCCTTGAAGACGCGCGGGACTCGTCGTCGCTGCAGCACGGGTCGAGGGTCACCACCGCTCCGGCGCCCGTGGGCCTCCCGCGCCTGCCGGTGGACGGCGGGACCTCCGAGGGCGGCTGTGGACGACGTGCGGACACGACCGCCGCGTCCACGGCCCCCAGGCCGCCCGCACGCCGGGGACGACATGGCCACACATCGCCCCAAGGCGCGACGCGAGAGGGCGACATGGCCACACATCGCCCCCAGGCACGACGCGAGAGGGCGACATGGCCACACATCGCCCCCAGGCACGACGCGAGAGGGCGACATGGCCACACATCGCCCTGCGTGAGCGGGGCGGGATCGGGCGGCGGACCGCCCGCGTCAGAGCTTCTCGACCGGCGCGTACCGCAGCAGGAGGCGCTTGACGCCCTGGTCGCCGAAGTCGACGTGCGCCACGGCCTTGTCGCCCGAGCCGTCGACCCGCACGACCGTCCCGAGCCCGAAGGCGTCGTGCGTGACGCGGTCACCGCCCTCGAGGTGGACCACCTCGCGGTTGCCGGGCGAGCGCACGCCGGGCCGCTGCGCGAGGCGCGCGACCGCGGGCGTCGAGGACGGCGCGACGGCGCTCGAGGCCCCGCGGCGCCACTGCAGGAGGTCGGGGGGCACGTCGTCGAGGAAGCGGCTCGCCGGGTTGTACTGCGGCTGGCCCCACGCCGTCCGGACCGCGGCGCGCGAGAGGTAGAGCCGCTCCCGAGCGCGCGTGAGCCCGACGTAGGCGAGCCGGCGCTCCTCGGCGAGCTCGGTCGGGTCCGCCAGCGAGCGCTGGTGGGGGAAGACGCCCTCCTCCATGCCCGTGAGGAAGACGACGGGGAACTCCAGCCCCTTCGCCGTGTGCAGCGTCATGAGCGTGACGACGCCCTGCTCGGCGGCCTCGCGCGCCGCGGCGACGTCGTCCGGGTGCGCCCCCTCCCCCGGCTCGTCGGGGATCTCGTCGGCGTCGGCCACGAGGGAGACCTGCTCGAGGAAGTCGCCGAGCGAGCCCTCGGGGTTCGCCGTCTCGTACTCGCCCGCGACGGCGACGAGCTCGGCGAGGTTCTCCACGCGCGACTCGTCCTGCGGGTCGCCGCTGCGCCGCAGCTCGTCCACGTAGCCCGTGCGGTCGAGCACCGCCTCGAGGACGGCGGCCGGCCCGGCGCCGCCCTCGACGACGGTCCGCAGCTCCTCGAGCAGCTCCCGGAAGCGCGTGACGGCGGTGAGGCTCCGCGTGGCGATGCCGGGGGCGTCCTCGGCGCGGCCGAGCGCGGCGGCGAAGGGGATGCGCTCTCGCTCGGCGAGCGCGGCGATCGTCGCCTCGGCGCGCTCGCCGATGCCCCGCTTCGGGACGTTGATGATGCGGCGCAGGTTGACCGTGTCGGTGGGGTTGGCGAGCACCCGCAGGTAGGCGAGCGCGTCCTTGACCTCGCGGCGCTCGTAGAAGCGGGTGCCGCCGACGACCTTGTACGGGACGCCGGTGCGGACCAGCACCTCCTCGAGAGCCCGGGACTGCGCGTTGGTGCGGTAGAAGACCGCCACGTCGCCGTAGCGGACGCCGGCCTCGTCGTGGAGCCGGTCCACCTCCTCGGCGATGAAGGCCGCCTCGTCGTGCTCGGTGTCCGCGACGTACCCGACGACGGGCTCGCCCTGCCCGGACGCCGTCCAGAGGTTCTTGGGCCGGCGGTCGGGGTTGCGCGCGATGACGGTGTTGGCCGCGGTGAGGATCGTCTGGGTCGAGCGGTAGTTCTGCTCGAGCAGGATCGTCGTCGCGTCGGGGTAGTCGCTCTCAAACTCCTCGATGTTGCGGATCGAGGCGCCGCGGAAGGCGTAGATCGACTGGTCGGCGTCGCCGACGACCGTCAGCTCCGACGGCGGGAGCGCGGCGTCGGAGCCGTCCCCGCCCCGGCCCTCCGCGCGCTCGGCGTCGGCCCCGTGCACCGCCCCGCCGACGAGCTCGCGCACGAGGACGTACTGGGCGTGGTTGGTGTCCTGGTACTCGTCGACGAGCACGTGCCGGAAGCGCCGCCGGTAGGCCTGCGCGACGTCCGGGAAGGCCTGCAGCACGTTGACGGTGAGCATGATGATGTCGTCGAAGTCGAGGGCGTTGGCCTGGCGCAGCCGGGCCGTGTAGAGCCGGTACGCCTCGGCGAGCACCTTCTCGGCGGGCGTGCCCTCGGCCGCGACGCGGGAGGCGTACGTCTCGTCGTCGACCAGCTCGTTCTTGAGGTTGGACACCTGCGCGGTGAAGGACCGTGGGGGGTGCCGCTTGGGGTCCAGGTCGAGCTCGCGGCACACGAGCGCCATGAGCCGCTGGCTGTCGGCGGCGTCGTAGATGGAGAAGCTGCTGCGCAGGCCGACCGCCTGCGCCTCGCGCCGCAGGATGCGCACGCACGCGGAGTGGAAGGTCGAGACCCACATGGCCCGCGCGGCCGGCCCGACGAGCGCCTCGACCCGCTCGCGCATCTCCGCGGCGGCCTTGTTGGTGAAGGTGATGGCGAGCACCTCGCCGGGCCGCACCCCCCGCGCGGCGAGCAGGTGCGCGATCCGGTGCGTGAGCACGCGCGTCTTGCCCGACCCGGCGCCGGCGACGAGCAGCAGCGGGCCGCCGGAGTGCAGCACGGCCTCCCGCTGCGGCGGGTTGAGCCCCTCGAGCAGCGCCAGCGCGCGGGCCGAGCCCGGGCCGGTGCCCCGATCCGTGCCGGGCGTCCCGTCGCCGTCCGACGGGCTCGCGGGGGCGCCGGAGCGGCCCGCGAGCAGCCGCTCGCGCACGCCGCCGGCCGCCGTGGCGGCGCCGGGCGGGGTGCTCCCCCGCGGTCGCAGGCCCGGCAGGGGCAGGTCGTCGAAGAGGGTGCTCATGGCGCTCCCGAGGGTACGCACCGGAGCCGACGGCGGTGCTCCCCCGCAGCCGCGCCGTCAGCCCGCGGCGAGCGCCAGCCGCACGACCTCGGTGACGCCGACCACGCCGCTCGCGAGGTCGGCCAGGGGCACCCACGCCGCCGCGTCCGAGGTGCCGCCGACGTCGAGGACGACGGGCTCGCGCTCGTCGTCGGTCTCGCCGGCGAAGACGAGCGAGATGCCGTGGAAGTCCTCGAGGCGCCCGTCGGGGGCCCGGCCGGTGAAGTGCGAGGAGCCGACGTCGAGGACGTCCCCGACGACGACGTCGAGGCCCGTCTCCTCGTGCGCCTCGCGGCGCGCGCCCTCGCGCGGGTGCTCGCCGTGCTCGAGCCCGCCGCCGGGCAGCGACCACAGGCCCGGGCGGGGCGTCCCCGGCGACAGCCGAGACAGCAGGACCGCCTCCCCGCGCCGGCACAGCACGTAGGCCGCCACGCGCTGGCGGCGCACGGCCTCCTCGTCGGTCCGCCCGCCCGCCCCGTCCACGGCCCGGGACGCTACGCCAGGGGCGGGACGTCGTGCCCGGCACCTACGCTCGCCGCATGGCTCCCGAGCACGTGACGGCGTCCGCCCCCGCCCGGCTGCGGCGCCGCGCGTACCCGCTCCTGCTCGGCGTCTTCCGGCGCCTGCCCGCCCCGCTGCGCCGCGGGCTCGTCCGCGCCGGCACGCCCGGCTTCACCGTGGGCGCGGTCGTCGCGATCGAGCACGACGGCGCGGTCCTCTTCCTGCGCCAGCCGCACCGCCAGGGCCTCACCCTCCCCGGCGGCCTGCTCGACCGCGGCGAGCGCCCGGCCGAGGGGGTCGAGCGCGAGGTCCGCGAGGAGACGGGGCTGCGCGTGCGGGTGGGCCTGCCCGTGGCCACGCAGGTCAACGCCCGCGTCCGCCGGGTCGACGTCATCTACCGCCTGCGCGTCGACGAGCGGCCGCAGGTGCGGGTCGGCGGCGAGGCCCAGGACCACCGCTGGGTCGCCCTGGCCGACCTCGGGGAGGCGGACGACTCCACCCGCGAGATCGTCGACCTCCTGCGCCGCGCCGAGCAGCCCGGCTGCTACGACGGCGAGGTGCTGGCGGGCGCCGGGGAGCCCGGGCGCCCGCACCGGGGCTGACCCCCGTGGTGGCCGAGCGGGCCGGGGTCGTGCTGGCCGCCGGGGCGGGCACGCGCCTGCGGCCGCTCACCGACCTGCGGCCCAAGGCCCTGTGCCCCGTCGGCGGGCGACCGCTGCTCGAGCACGCCCTCGACCGGCTGGCCGACGCGCTGCCCGCCGCGGGGGCCCCGCAGGAGCACCTTGGCGTCAACGCCCACGCCCACGCCGACCAGGTGGAGACCTTCGTGGCGCGCGGCCCCGGCGGGCCGAGGGCGCACCTGGCCCGCGAGGCGCCCGAGGCCCTCGGGACGGCCGGGGCGCTGGGCGCCCTGCGCGGCTGGCTCGACGGGCGCGACGTCGTCCTCACCAACGCCGACGCCTGGCTGCCCGCGGGCCTCGACGGCCTCCTCGACGGGTGGGACGGCGAGCGCTGCCGGCTCCTCGTCGTCCCCGCCGGCCCGACCGGCACCACCTCTGCCGCCGGGCCCGGCCCGACGGGCGACCCCCTGCGCCGCGCCGGCGAGGAGGGCCCCGCCGTCCGGTACGTCGGCGCCTGCGCGCTCCCGTGGCACCTCGTGCGCGACCTCGCGCCCCGCCCGAGCGGCCTCTTCGAGGTGCTGTGGCGCGCCGAGCGCGACGCCGGACGCCTCGAGCTGCATGCCACCGACCAGGCCGCCGTCGACTGCGGCACGCCCCGGCGCTACCTCGCCGCGAACCTCGCGGCCTCCGGCGGGCGCAGCGTCGTGGGGGCGGGCGCCCGCGTCGAGGGCGAGCTCGTCCGGTCCGTGGTCTGGGACGGCGCCGTGGTCGACGCCGGCGAGGTCCTCGTCGACTGCGTCCGTGCCGGCGGCCCCGACCACCGGCTGACCGTCGGCGCCGGGGGCTGACCGCCCGCACGGCGGGCCCGCCGTCCGGGCCCGCCGTCCGGGCGCGCCGTGCGGGCGCGCCGGGGTCGCCCGCGCCCCGACCGACCCCGCTGCGCCTGCAGCCCCGCGGCCGACCCCCTAGCGTCGGGCGGGTGGGCAGCCTCTACATCGCCTCCGTCGAGGGCGAGACGCGCAAGTCGACCGTCGCGCTCGGCGTGCTGGCCGCCCTGCGCGCCCGCCCGGGGCGCCGCGTCGGCGTCTTCCGCCCGCTCGTGCGCGCCGAGGGCGGCCGCGACGACGTCCTCGACGTCCTGCTGTCGGAGCTCGCCGACGGCGGGGAGGTCGACGACGAGACGTACGCCGCCAGCGTCGGCGTGGGCTACGAGGACGTCCGCGACGACGGGGACGCCGCGCTCGACGAGGTCGTGGCGCGCTACCGGGCTCTGGCCGCCCGCTGCGACGAGGTCATGGTGCTCGGCAGCGACTACACCGACGTCGCCGGCCCCACGGAGCTCGCGCTCAACGCGCGCCTGGCCGCCGACCTCGGCACCCCGGTGCTGCTCGTCGTCAAGGCGCTCGGCCGCAGCCCGCGCGAGGTGCGCGCCGTCGCCGACGTCGCCCGCGACGAGGTCGTCGCCCAGCACGCCCAGGTGCTCGGCGTCGTCGCCTCCCGCGCGGACCCCGACGGCCTCGCCGACGTCGTCGCCGCGCTCGAGCAGCCCGGCCGGCGCGACGGCCCGCCGCTGGTGCCCGCCTTCGCCGTTCCCGAGGACCGCCTCCTGACGTCGGTGGGCGTGCGCGAGCTCGTCGAGGCCTGCGACGGGCGCCTCGTGCTCGGCCCGGACGCGGCCCTGGACGAGCGCGCCGGCGGCCTCGTCGTCGCGGCCATGTCCATGCCCCACGCGCTCGAGCACCTCGAGGAGCGGGCCGTCGTCATCGTGCCCGGGGACCGCAGCGAGGTCGTCCTCGGCCTCATGGCGGCCCACGCCTCGTCGACCTTCCCGCGCCTCGCGGGCGTCGTGCTCACCGGCGGCTTCGCGCTGCCCCCCGTCGTCACCGCGCTGCTCGAGGGCCTCCTCGAGGGTCGGGGCGCGGACCTGCCCGTCGCGAGCACCGACCTCGGCACCGTCGAGACCGCCGCCCGGCTGCTCGCCGTGCGCGGACGGCTCTCGCGCGGCACCGAGCGCGCCCGCGAGCAGGTGCGCGCCGCGCGCGACCTCTTCGCCGCCCACGTCGACGGCGCCCGCCTCGTCGCGCTCGCCGACGAGGCGGTCGTCGACGTCGTCACCCCCCGGGCCTTCGCCGCCGAGCTGCTCGAGCGGGCCCGCAGCGCCCGCGTGCGCGTTGTGCTGCCCGAGGGGCTCGAGCCGCGGGTGCTCCTGGCCGCCGCCGAGCTGCTGCGGGACGGCGTCGTCGACCTCGTGCTGCTGGGCCCCGAGGAGGAGGTGCGCTCCCTCGCCGAGGAGGTCGGCGCCGACGTCGCGGGCGCACGGGTCGTGGACCCGCGGACCTCCCCCGACCGCACCCGCTACGCCCACGAGTACGCGCGGCTGCGGGCCCACAAGGGCGTCACGCCGGAGGCGGCCGAGGAGCTCCTCACCGACGTCACCCGCTTCGGCACGCTGATGGTCCACCTCGGCGACGCCGACGGGATGGTCTCCGGCGCCGTGCACACGACGGCCGAGACGCTGCGGCCCGCCTTCGAGGTCATCAAGACGGCCCGCGGGCGTGACGTCGTGTCGAGCGTCTTCCTCATGTGCCTGCCGGACCGCGTGCTCGTCTACGGCGACTGCGCCGTCAACCCGGACCCCGACGCGGACGCGCTGGCGGACATCGCCGCCAGCAGCGCCGACACCGCCGAGGCCTTCGGCGTCGAGCCGCGGGTGGCGATGATGAGCTACTCGACGGGCGGGTCGGGCTCGGGCGCCGGCGTCGAGAAGGTGCGCCGCGCCACCGCGCTCGTGCGGGAGCGGCGCCCCGACCTCTCGGTGGAGGGGCCCATCCAGTACGACGCCGCCGTGGACGTCGGCGTGGCCCGCACCAAGCTGCCGGACTCGGCGGTCGCCGGGCGAGCGACGGTCTTCGTCTTCCCCGACCTCAACACGGGCAACACGACGTACAAGGCGGTCCAGCGCAGCGCGGGGGCCGTGGCGATCGGCCCGGTGCTGCAGGGGCTGCGGCGCCCCGTCAACGACCTCTCCCGGGGGGCGCTCGTGCGCGACATCGTCAGCACGGTCGTCATCACGGCCGTGCAGGCCCAGGTGCAGGCCCAGCAGGAGAGGGAGCAGCAGGAGGACGAGCAGCAGGAGGTGGGCGCGTGAGCGGCGTGGTGCTCGTCCTCAACTCGGGGTCCTCGAGCGTCAAGTACGAGCTCGTCGAGGTCGCGGACGACGGCTCGGGCCGCTCCCTCGCGTCGGGCCTCGTGGAGCGCATCGGCGCGGGCGGCGGGCGCCTGCGCCACGACGGCCCGGGCGGCCGCGTCGAGACGGGCGTCGACGTGCCCGACCACACCGCCGCGCTCGACGCCGTGGTCGCCGCCTTCTCCGAGCACGGCCCCGACCTGGCCGGTGCGGGCCTCGCGGCCGTCGGCCACCGCGTCGTCCACGGCGGGGACCGCTTCTCCGCGCCGGCGCTCGTCGACGACGACCTCGAGCGGGCGGTCGACGAGCTGTCCTCGCTCGCGCCCCTGCACAACCCGGCCAACCTCGAGGGCATCCGCGTGGCGCGCCGCGCCGTGCCGGACGTGCCGCACGTCGCGGTCTTCGACACGGCCTTCCACGCCACCGTGCCGCCCGCGGCCCACACCTACGCCCTCGACCGCGACCTGGCCCGGCGCACCGGCGTGCGCCGCTACGGCTTCCACGGCACGTCGGTCGCCTCGGTCGTCCCCCGCGCCGCCGAGCTGCTCGGACGCCCCGCCGAGGACGTCGCCATGGTCGTCCTCCACCTCGGCAACGGGGCGTCGGCGACGGCCGTCCTCGGCGGGCGCAGCGTGGAGACGTCGATGGGCCTCACCCCGCTCGAGGGCCTCGTCATGGGCACGCGACCCGGCGACGTGGACCCGGGCGCGCTGCTCCACCTGCTCCGCGAGGGCGGCCTGTCGGTCGACGAGCTCGACCGGACGCTCAACCGCGGCAGCGGACTGCAGGGGCTGACGGGCGCCTCGGACGTCCGCGAGGTCGTCGAGCGCGCCGCCGGCGGGGACGCCGACGCCGACCTCGCCCTCGACGTCCTGGCGCACCGGGTCCGGCACTACCTCGGGGCGTACGCCTTCGCGATGGGCCGCCTCGACGCCGTCGTGCTCACCGCCGGCGTCGGCGAGAACAGCGCCGAGGTGCGCCGCCGGGCGCTCACGGGGCTCGAGGGCTTCGGCGTCGTCCTCGACGAGGAGCGCAACGCGACCCGCTCCGGGGACGCGCGGCGCATCTCCCCGGACTGGTCGCCGGTCACGGTGCTCGTCGTCCCCACCGCCGAGGAGCTGCAGATCGCCCGCGAGGCGCTCGCCGTCGTCGGCGCCTGAGGCAGCCGGCCCCCGGGCGCGGGCGCGCCCGCGTCACGCCCGGGCGCGCCCCAGCCGCCGGTAGCGCTCGTGGCGCGCGGCCAGGCGCTCCTCGACGGGCACGCGGGCGAGCCGGTCGATCTCGGCCTCCACGACCCGCGCCACCCGCCGGCAGAACTCCTCGGGCTCCGCGCCGGCGTGCGGCCGCTCGGGCACGACGACGTCGACGACGCCGTCGCGCACGAGGTCGGCCGCGCGCACCCCCTGCTGCTCGGCCATCTCTGCGGCGTGGTCGACGTCGCGGTGGACGATGGCGCTCGCGCCCTCGGGCGGCAGCGGGGAGAGCCAGGCGTGCTGGGCGGCGACGACCCGGTCCGCCGGCACGAGCGCGAGCGCCCCTCCCCCGGTGCCCTGCCCGAGCAGCACGCTGACGACGGGCGCCCGGAGCGTGACGAGCTCGGCGAGGCACCGAGCGATCTCGCCGGCGAGGCCGCCCTCCTCGGCCTCCACCGACAGCGCCGCGCCGGGGGTGTCGATGACGGTCACGAGCGGCAGGTCCAGCTGGTCGGCGAGGGCCATGCCGCGCCGGGCGGCCCGCAGCGCCGCCGGGCCGAGCGGCGCGTCGAGGGTCTGCCCGCGGCGGTCCTGGCCGAGGAGCACGCAGGCCGCGCCGCCGAGGCGGGCGAGCGCGAGCAGCAGGCCGGGGTCGCTCTCCCCGGCGCCCGTGCCGTGCAGCGGGACGACGTCGCGGGCGCCGTAGCGCAGCAGGCGCCGGATGCCGGGGCGGTCGCCGCGCCGCGACAGGACCACCGACTCCCAGGCGGGCACGTCGGGCAGCCGCGCCACCTCGGCGGCCGGCACGGCGTCGTCCTCCTCGAGGACCGGCGCGTCGGTGGGCGCCGGGGCCTGGAGCACGCTGAGCGCTCGGTCCGCCACGTCGGCGAGCCGCTCGTGGGGGACGACGGCGTCGACGAGGCCGTGCGCGTGGAGGTTCTCGGCCGTCTGCACGCCCGCGGGGAAGGGCTGGTCGTACAGCGCCTCGTACACCCGCGGCCCGAGGAAGCCGACGAGGGCGCCGGGCTCGGCGACCGTCACGTGCGCCTGGCTGCCCCACGAGGCGAAGACCCCGCCGGTCGTGGGGTGGCGCAGGTAGGCGAGGTAGGGCAGGCCGGCGGCCTTGTGCGCCGCCACGGCGGCGGAGATCTTCACCATGGCGAGGAAGGCGACCGTGCCCTCCTGCATGCGCGTGCCCCCCGACGAGGGCGCGGCGAGCAGCGGCAGGCCCTCGACCGTGGCCCGCTCGACGGCCTCGACGAGCCGGTCGGCCGCCGCGACGCCGATGGAGCCGGCGAGGTAGCCGAACTCGCCGGCGACGACGGCGACCCGCCGCCCGCGCAGGCGCCCCTCGCCCGTGACGACGGCCTCGTCGACGCCCGAGCGCTCGGCGGCGCGGGCGCGCTCGGCGTCGTAGGCGGGGGTGCTGCGCGGCTGCGCCGGCGGGGCGTCCCACGAGCGGTAGGTGCCCTCGTCGAGCACGAGCTCGAGGAGCTCGCGCCCGCCGCGCCGCGGGGGCCGGGCGTCGGCGCCCGGCCGGTCGGTGCCCCCGGCTGGGCTCACGCGCCCTGCTCGCGGTGCGCGTCGCCGTCGAGGCTCTCCCCGTTCAACCAGGCCCGGACGGCGTCGCCGTCGCCGTCGAGCAGCGGCGGCGCGCGGTGCTCGCGCCGGGTCGTCTCCGCGCCGTCGGCGTCGAAGAAGCGCAGCGGCGGGCCGGGGAGCGTGACCGTGCCCAGCGTCGCGTGGTCGACGTCGACGAGCAGCCCCTGGCTGGCGGTCTGCTCCCAGGTGTAGACCTCGTCCATCGTGCGGACCTTCCCGGCGGGGACGCCGATCTCGGCGAGCCGCGCCAGCAGGTCGGGCGCCGACCAGGACGCGAAGAGCTCCTCGACGAGCGTGACGACCTCCTCGCGGCGGGCCACCCGCTCGGGGTTCGTCGCGAAGCCCTCGAGCGCCGGGTCGAGGCCGAAGCCGTCGCAGAAGCGCTTCCAGAGGCCCTCGCTGCCGACGGCGATCTGCACCGAGCCGTCCGCGCAGCGGAACAGCCCGTAGGGGCTGATGGACGGGTGGTGGTTGCCCTGCGCGCGCCCCACCTCGCCCGCGACCGTCCACTTCGTGCCCTGGAAGGCGTGGACGCCGACGACCGAGGCGAGCAGCGACGTCCGCACCACCTGGCCGCGCCCGGTGCGCTCGCGCTCGAGCAGCGCGGCGAGGACGCCGTGCACGCCGGTCATGCCGGCGAGGAGGTCGGCGATCGGGGTGCCGACGCGCTGGGGGTCGTCCGGGCCGGACCCGGTGATCGACATGAGCCCGGCCTCGCCCTGGGCGATCTGGTCGTAGCCGGCGCGCCCGCCCTCGGGCCCGTCGTGGCCGAAGCCCGTGATGGAGAGCACGACGAGCCGGGGGTTGAGCTCGAGGAGGCGCTCGGTGCCGAAGCCCAGCCGGTCGAGCACACCGGTGCGGAAGTTCTCCAGCAGCACGTCGGCCCGCTCCACGAGCGCGGTGAGGTAGCGCCGGCCGTCGTCGGACTTGAGGTCGAGCGCGACGGACTCCTTGCCGCGGTTGCACGACATGAAGTACGTCGACTGCCGGTCGCTCCCGTCACCGGGGCCGCCCTCCGGCTCGACGAAGGGCGGCCCCCAGCCGCGGGTGTCGTCGCCGCCGCCGGGGGTCTCGACCTTGACGACGCGGGCGCCGAGGTCGGCCAGCACCATGCCGGCGTGCGGCCCGGCGAGCGCGCGGGTGAGGTCGACGACGAGGGTCCCGGCGAGGGGGCCGGCGGGGTCGGGCACGGGGTCCTCCGGGAGGTGGCGGGTGGTGGTCAGGACGTCGGGACGATGAGCACGAGCCACGTCACGAGCGGCGCGACGACGACGAGGCCCATGCCCAGCACCATGAGCGAGCGGAAGATCTTGTCGCGCATGGCCGGCTCGGAGTTCGCGACGACGAGCGCGCCGTTCGTCGAGAAGGGGCTGCAGTCGACGACCGAGCTCGAGATGGCGAGGGCGACGACGAGGCCGACCGTGCCGACCTCGCCGGCGAGCAGGAACGGCACGGACAGCGGGATGAGCGTGCCGAGGATGCCGGTCGTCGAGGCGAAGGCCGACACGACCGCGCCGATGAAGCAGATGATGAGCGCCGCCAGCAGGGGCGTGCCGAAGCCCGCCACGGAGTCGCCGAAGCGGTCGATGGTGCCCTGCTCGTCGAGCAGGTTGACGTAGGTGACGATGCCGCCGATGAGCAGGACGGTGCCCCAGCTCACCTTGTCCACCGCGCCCGTGGCCGACCCGGGGAAGACCAGCGTGAGCACCACCGCGACGGCGAGGGCGGTGAAGCCGACGTCGAGCCGGAAGGCGAGCGCGAGGACGGCGAGGAGCACGAGGCCCGCGAGGGTGAGGCCCCGCTGGGCGTCGAGCTGGGGCGCCGGGGTGTCGTCGGCGACGGCGTCGGCCTCGTCGCGGCGCCCGCCGCTGGAGCGCAGCCGCTCGCCGCGCTCGACGAGCGCCTGCGGCGTGCCGGTCACCGGGGTGCGCGTCGCGGCGCCGCTCGCCGCCATGGCCGAGGAGGACAGGTCCGCCTGGACCGCCGAGCGGTCCAGGCGACCGCCGTCGAGGTCCCGGTTGCGGTAGACGACGTAGGCGATGACGCACATGACGACGGCCGTGACGAGGCTGCCGAGGAAGAGCTGCAGCGGGAAGGGCTCGAAGTCGTTGTTCCGGACGACGCCGTTGGTGATGACGCCGAAGACGCCGATGGGGCTGAAGCTCCCGGCGGTGGCGCCCTGGACGACCATGAAGCCCATGAGCACCGGGTTGATCCGGTTGCGCACGGCGAACGACATGGCGACCGGCGCGATGATCGCCACGGCGGCCGGGGTGACGGCGCCGATGGCCGTGATCGCCCCCGCGACGACGAACATCGCCCACGGGATGAGGGAGACGCGGCCGCCCACGGCGCGCACCGCGGCGTGGACGAGCCAGTCGACCGTGCCGTTGTTCTTCGCCAGCGCGAAGAGGTAGGTGACGCCGACGAGGATGACGAAGAGGCTCGCCGGGAAGCCGCCGAGCACCCCGTCGGCGTCCACGCCGAAGACGGTCGTGCCGACGACGAAGGCGGCCACGAGCGCCAGGGCGCCCATGTTGATGGGCCGGATCGTGGCCACGAGGAAGACGGCGGCCAGCACGAGCAGGCCGATGAGGTCAGCGGACACGGGCAGAGCACCTCGGTTCGACGGTGAACGACGGTGGGTGGATCACGCCCTCCGGGGTGGCGCAGTGGCCTAGCCTCTTGTCCAGCGATGCTGGTGTCAACGACCGGCGCTCCCCGAGGAGGTGCTCGTGGCACCCGAGGACGGCCCCGCTCCCGGACGCCCCCGCGCGGCCCGAG
Source organism: uncultured Pseudokineococcus sp. (assembly GCF_947499845.1). GTDB lineage: Bacteria > Actinomycetota > Actinomycetes > Actinomycetales > Quadrisphaeraceae > Pseudokineococcus. The sequence goes on along the minus strand of NZ_CANMPM010000001.1, from coordinate 295,125 downwards.
CCCCCGCGGCGGCGCTCTCCCGTCTGCGGCGCCCGCGGCTGTACGAGCAGCTCGCCGACCACATCACCGCCTTCATCGAGGCCCAGGGCCTCTCGCCCGGCGAGCGGCTGCCGCCCGAGCGGCTCCTCGCGGAGCAGCTCGGCGTGAGCCGCGCGACGCTGGCGCAGGCGCTCGTCGCGCTCGAGGTCCGGGGCGTCGTCGACGTCCGGCACGGCGAGGGCGCCGTCCTGCGGGAGGCCAGCGCGGCCTCCGAGCTCGACGCGGCCCTCGCCGCCCACGGCCCCGACGAGCGCGACCTGGCGGACGCGCGGGCCGCCGTCCTCGGCGCCGTCGCCGCGCTCGCCGCCGAGCGGGCGGGCGCCGACCAGCGCGCCGCGCTGGCGGGGGCCCTCGAGGGGGTCGGCTCGCAGGGCGTGCCGGCGACGGCGGCGGCGCTCGTCGTGGAGGCGGCCGACTCACCGACCCTGGCGCGCCTGGCCCTGGCGCTGGCGCCGGGCGAGGCCCCCTTCGGGCCGGGCCTGGAGGGCGTGCTGCGCGCCGTCGTCGCCGCCGACCCGGTGGCCGCCCGCCGGGCGGCGGTCGGCGTCGGGGGCGAGCCGGACACGCCGGCGGCGTCCCCCTCGCCCGACGTCCCCGGCCGGCGCGGCTAGCTCCCCGCACCGGCAGCGGCTCACCGGTGCAGCCGCTGCTCCTGCGCGTCCGGCGGCTCCCCGTCCGCCGACCCCTCGTCGCCCCCGCGCGCGGTCCCGCGGGCCACCGGGTCGTCGACGGGCGGCAGCGGGCCGTCCGGGGCCGACGGCCCGATGACCGCGCCGAGGACACCGGCGTTGGGCACGCGCACCACGCCCTCGGGCGTGCGCAGCACGAGGTGGGTGAGCGTGGCGCCGACGACGCGGCCCTCGAGCAGGCCGCCCGTCGTCCCGCCGCGCAGCCGCAGGAGGTCGCCGGTGCCGTAGGGCCGCGTGAGCAGGAGCACGAGCCCGGCGAAGACGTTGCCGAGCACCTGCTGCAGCGCGACGCCCAGGACGACGCCCGTGAGGGCGCCGCCGAGCAGCAGCGCGCGCAGCGGCACCTGCAGCGCGTCGAGCACGAGCAGGACGGAGAGCACCGCGCCGACGACGAGCACCGCGTTCTGCACGGGCACCGCCGCGGCCTCCCCGCCGCGACGGCCCGCCGCCGCGGACAGCCCGGCGGACGCCGCCCGCACGAGGGCCACCAGGGCGAGGGCCAGCACGACGGCGCAGGCCACCTGCACGGTGCGCTGCACGCCCGTGCCCTGCAGGTCCCCCGCGGCGGCCGCGACCACCTCGGCGGCCACGGCGACGGCGGCGGGCACGACGTAGCGCCACGCCCGGGGCGCCCGGCGGGGCGCCGCCGGGGGCTCCGCGAGCGGCTCGTCCGGGACGTCGGCCGCCGCCGGGACGGGCCTCACCGGCACGAGCGGACCCCTCCCACCGGCACCGGCACCGGCACCGGCGCCCCCGCCCTGCTCGTCACCGGGAGGTCACTCCCACTCGATGGTGCCCGGCGGCTTGCTCGTGACGTCGAGCACCACGCGGTTGACCTCGTCGACCTCGTTGGTGATGCGCGTGGAGACGCGCGCGAGCAGGTCGTGCGGCAGCCGCGACCAGTCGGCGGTCATGGCGTCGTCGGAGCTCACGGGCCGCAGCACGACGGGGTGGCCGTAGGTGCGCCCGTCCCCCTGGACGCCGACGGAGCGCACGTCGGCGAGCAGGACGACGGGGCACTGCCAGATCGAGCGGTCCAGGCCGGCCTCGGTGAGCTCCTCGCGCACGATCGCGTCCGCCGCGCGCAGCGTCTCGAGCCGCTCGCGCGTGACCTCGCCGATGATGCGGATGCCGAGGCCCGGGCCCGGGAAGGGCTGGCGCCACACGATGGCCTCGGGCAGCCCCAGCTCGGCGCCGACGGCGCGCACCTCGTCCTTGAAGAGGGTCCGCAGCGGCTCGACGAGCTCGAACTGCAGGTCGTCGGGCAGCCCGCCGACGTTGTGGTGGCTCTTGATGGTCGCGGTCGAGCTCGTGCCGCTGTGGACCGCGCCGCCGGACTCGACGACGTCGGGGTAGAGCGTGCCCTGGACGAGGAAGCGCACCTCCTCGCCCTGCTCGCCGGCGCGGGCGACGAGGTCGGCGGCCGCGCCCTCGAAGGCGCGGATGAACTCGCGGCCGATGGCCTTGCGCTTCTCCTCCGGGTCGGTGACCCCGGCGAGCGCGCGCAGGAAGGCGTCGGCGGCGTCGACGACGACGAGGTCGATGCCGGTGGCCTCGACGTAGTCGCGCTCGACCTGCTCGGCCTCGCCGGCGCGCAGCAGGCCGTGGTCGACGAAGACGCACGTGAGCTGGTCGCCGACGGCGCGGTGCACGAGGGCGGCGGCCACGGCCGAGTCGACCCCGCCGGACAGGCCGCAGACGACGCGGGCGGAGCCGACCTGGGCGCGGATGCGCTCGACCTGCTCGTCGATGACGCCCTCGGTCGTCCAGTCGGCCGGCACGTCGACGCCGCGCAGGAAGTTCTCGATGACCTGCTGGCCGAAGGTCGAGTGCTTGACCTCGGGGTGCCACTGGACGCCGTAGAGGCGGCGCTCGTGGTCCTCGAAGGCCGCGACGGGGGCGCCGGGCGTCGAGGCGGTGACGGTGAAGCCGGGCGGGGCGCTGCGGACGGCGTCCCCGTGGCTCATCCACACGCTCTGCGTGGCCGGCTGGCCGTCGAGCAGGACGCTGCGGCGGGCGGCGGCGGTCTCCTCGACGGGCTCCAGCGCGGCGTCGGTGCCGCCGTACTCGCGCAGGCCGGTGCGCGCGACGTCGCCGCCGAGCGCCTTGGCCATGGCCTGGAACCCGTAGCAGATGCCGAGGACGGGCACGCCCGCCTCGAAGAGGCCGGCGTCGACGAGCGGGGCGCCCTCGGCGTACACCGACGCCGGCCCGCCGGACAGGACGATGGCCGCGGGGTCGCGGGCGAGCAGCTCCTCGACGCTCGAGGACGCCGGCACGACCTCGGAGTAGGAGTCGGCCTCGCGCACGCGGCGGGCGATGAGCTGGGCGTACTGGGCGCCGTAGTCGACGACGAGCACGGGGCGGGCGGTGCGCTCCCCCGCCGGCAGGCCGTCCGGGGGCGCGCCGGCGGCGACGGGCGCGCCCTGCTCGGGCGTGCCGGCCGGCGCCAGCGGCTCGGCCTGCTGCGCGCTGGGGGCGTCGTCGGGGCCCGGGGCGCCCGGGTCGGCGGCGCTCGGGTCGCCGGTGGCCTCACGGGTGGGCTCGCTCACGCGCGCCAGGCTAGTGGCCGGGCGCGACGGCGCCGCCGCCGCTGCACCCCGTGCCGGTCAGGCGCCGTCGCGCTGCTCGGCCAGCTGGCGCAGCAGGGCGCGGACCTCGCGCGTGACGCGGTGCTCGACGACGAAGGAGACGAAGGGCACGACGCCCGCCAGCACGAGCCCCGCCAGGCGGGCCGGCCCCCACCGCAGGCGCGACCACATGTCGACGACCGTCACGAGGTAGACGATGTAGATCCAGCCGTGGGCGATGGCCACCCAGCTGCCGAGGATCTCCGGCCCGAAGACCTCGCGGACCACGAGCTGCACGGTGACGACGAGGAGGAAGACGCCGGTGATGATCGCCATGACCCGGTAGCGCGTGAGCGCCGGGCCGAGGCTCGCCTCGCGCAGGCGGCGGGCGCGGGCGCCGGTGGGGGCGGGCGGGGTGGGTCGTCCGGTGCTCACCGGGAGGCCTCCTGGGCGCGGCGGTCGGCGGGGTGGTCGTCGGCGGGGTGGTCGTCGGCGGGATGGTCGACGTCGCCGGGGTCGAGGGCGCTGCTCGGCTCGTGAGCGCCCCCCGGGTCGGGGCCGCCCTCCGGGTCGGCGGCGCCGCCGGTGGCTCCCGGCAGCGGGGCCCTCCGCTCCTCGGCCTCGTCCTCCGCGCGCTCGAGCGCTCGGCGGTGGACGTCGTGGACGACGCGCAGCCACATGAGCACGGCGAAGGCGGCGAAGACCCACCACTGGAAGGCGTACGAGACGTTCTGCAGGTTGGTGCCGCTCTCCCGCTCCGGCGGCGGGACGACCTGCGCACCCGGCGCCGACGCGTCCTGGGCCTGGGTGTCCGGCACGAGGTAGCCGGCGTAGACGCGCCCGTCCCAGACGTTGAGGAGGTCCGCCGAGCTGGCCGCGGCCAGCCGGCCCACGGGCAGCCCGGCGAGGCCCCGCGGGTCCTCGGAGACGGCGAGCTCGCCGACGAGGTCGGCGGCGCCCGTCGGCGCGGGCGGCACGCCCGCGGCGTCGTCGGGGTCGGGCACCCATCCGCGGACGACGGGCAGCAGGGCGCCGCCGTCCCCCGTCGCCGCTGCCCGCTGCCCGGCGGCGGGGTCGGCGGCATCGGCGTCGACAGGTGCGGTGTCGACAGGTGCGGTGTCGACGTCCGGGACCTCGACCGCGGCGAGGACCCAGGCGCCGTCACCCGGCGACCCGTCGGCCGCGCGGCCGACGACGAGCTGCTGCGGCACGTCCGCCCACGTGCCGCGGACGGCGACGGGCCCGGCCACGGCCTCGGCGGACAGGGCCTCCTGGGGGGCGAGCACCTGCTGCAGCGGCACCACCGCGCGCTCGGGCGGTGCCTGCTGCCCGGTGCGCGCCCGGCCGAGCTGCCAGGACCCCAGCTCGGCGAAGACGACCGCGAGCCCCAGCGCGAGGGCCAGCAGGGCGAGCATCCGGAGGCGCAGGGCCGTCCGCACGACGCCCGCGGGTCCGCGGGTCTCGGTCGGGCGCACCCCACCACGGTACGGCGCCCGGCTGGGCGCCGGCCGGGAGGCCGTGACGGGGTCGGGCACAGCCCGGCGCCCCTGAGGGGCCGCCCGGCTCAGGCGGGGTCGAGCTCGTGGAAGCCGACGCCGGTGAGGCGCACGGCCTCCTCCCACAGCCAGCGGGCCACGTCGACGTCCTGCGCGCCCGCGGACGTGCCGACGCGCACGGGCGGGCCGCTGCGCTCCCCGGCCCCGGCGGGCCCGTAGTACTCCCCGCCGACGACGTCGGGCGCCGTCGCCGCGCGCAGCACCGGCCAGGCGCCCGCCTCCGGGCTCTGCATGACGAGCTCGCCGACGCGCCCGAGCGCGGAGCGCACCGGCGAGGGCAGCCGCCCGAGGGGGCCGCCGGTGAAGAGGTTGGTGGCCGAGATGCCCGGGTGGGCGGCGACGCTGACGAGCTCGCGCCCGGCCCGCTCGGCGCGCCGGTCCAGCTCGAGCGCGAACATGAGGTCGGCCAGCTTGGACTGCCCGTAGGCGCTCCACGCCCCGTAGCGCTTCTCGCGCATGAGGTCGTCGGGCGTGATCCGCCCGAAGCGGTGCGCCATGCTCGACAGGCTGACGACGCGCGGCCGCCGGCCCGCGGACTCGCTCTGCAGGAGCGGGCCGAGCAGGCGCCCGGTGAGGGCGAAGTGGCCGAGGAAGTTCGTGCCGAGCTGCAGCTCGAACCCGTCCTCGGTGGTCGAGCGGGGCACCGCCATGACGCCGGCGTTGTTGACGAGCAGGTCGAGCCCGTGGGCCCCCAGGCTCGCCGTCATGCGGGTCGCGAGGTCGGCGACGCTGCGCAGCGACGCCAGGTCGAGCAGCTGGAGCTCGACCTGCGCGCCCGGCGCGCGGCGCCGAACCTGCTCCAGGGCGGCGTCCCCCTTCTCCCGGGACCGCGCCGTCATGACGACGCGGGCGCCCGCGGCGGCGAGGACGGCCGACACCTCGAGCCCCAGGCCGCTGTTGGCGCCCGTGACGAGGGCCGTGCGCCCGGACTGGTCGCCGACCCGGTCGGGCGACCAGCCGCCGGACGGGCCGGCCGGGGAGGTGGGGGCGTCGTCACCAGCGCTGCTCATGCGGCCAGCCTGCCAGCCCGCTCGCGCCGACCCGCGGTCAGCCCGGCTGGTAGGGGCTGACGACGACCTCGCAGCGCTGCATCTCCTTGAGGTCGGAGTACCCCGTGGTCGCCATGGCGCGTCGCAGGGCACCGACGAGGTTGGTGGTGCCGTCGGCGGTGCGCCCCGGCCCGGAGAGGATCTCGGCCAGCGGCGCGGCCGTGCCCACGCGCACCCGCTCGCCGCGCGGCAGCTCGCTGTGGTGGGCCTCCGGGCCCCAGTGCCAGCCGCGGCCCGGGGCCTCCTCGGCGCGCGCGAGCGCGGCGCCGAGCATGACGGCGTCCGCGCCGCAGGCGATGGCCTTGACGAGGTCGCCCGAGCGGCCGACGCCGCCGTCGGCGATGACGTGGACGTACCGGCCGCCGGACTCGTCGAGGTAGTCGCGGCGCGCGCCCGCGACGTCGGCGACGGCGCTGGCCATGGGCGGGTGGATGCCCAGGGTGGTGCGGGTGGTGCTGGCCGCTCCCCCGCCGAAGCCGACGAGGACGCCCGCGGCGCCCGTGCGCATGAGGTGCAGCGCGGCGGTGTGCGAGGCGGCGCCGCCCACGACGACGGGCACGTCGAGCTCGTAGATGAACTTCTTGAGGTTGAGCGGCTCGCTGCGCGAGGAGACGTGCTCGGCCGAGACCGTGGTGCCGCGGATGACGAAGAGGTCGACGCCGGCGTCGACGACGGTCTTCCACAGCTGCTGCGTGCGCTGGGGGCTCAGGGCCCCGGCGACGGTGACGCCCGCCTCGCGGACCTCGCGCAGGCGCTGGGCGACGAGGTCGGGGTCGATGTCGCGGGAGTAGAGCTCCTGCATCCGCCGCGTGGCGTCGCCGTCGGCCAGCGAGGCGATCTCCTCGAGCAGCGGCTCCGGGTCCGCGTAGCGGGTCCACAGGCCCTCGAGGTCGAGCACGCCGAGGCCCCCCAGGCGCCCCAGCGCCACGGCCGTCGCGGGCGAGGTGACCGAGTCCATCGGCGCCGACAGCACCGGGACCTCGAAGGCGTAGGCGTCGATCTGCCAGGACGTCGAGACGTCCTCCGGGTCGCGCGTGCGCCGGCTCGGGACGACGGCCACGTCGTCGAAGGAGTAGGTGCGCCGCGCCCGCTTGCCGCGTCCGATCTCGATCTCAGCCACCCGCGCAGGCTAGTGGCGACCGCCGACGGCCGACGACGACGCCGCCCGGCCCTCGCGGGCCGGCCTGCGCGGCCCGCGGTGGGCGAGGTCCTCAGCGGCGCCCGTAGTTGGGCGCCTCGACCGTCATCTGCACGTCGTGCGGGTGGCTCTCCTTGAGGCCCGCGGGCGTGATGCGGGTGAAGCGGCCGCGGGCGCGCAGCTCCGGCACGGACCGGGCGCCCGTGTAGAACATCGACTGCCGCAGGCCGCCGACGAGCTGGTGCGCCACGGCCGACAGCGGGCCGCGGTAGGGCACCTGCCCCTCGATGCCCTCGGGGATGAAGGCGTCGTCGTCGACGTCGCCCTGGAAGTAGCGGTCCTTGGAGTACGAGCGCGCGCGCCCGCGCTTCTGCGCCGCCCCGAGCGAGCCCATGCCGCGGTAGCCCTTGTACTGCTTGCCGCCGATGAAGACGAGGTCGCCCGGGCTCTCGTCGCAGCCGGCCAGGAGCGAGCCGAGCATGACGGCGTCGGCGCCCGCGACGAGGGCCTTGGCGATGTCGCCGGAGTGCTGCAGGCCGCCGTCGCCGATGAGGGGCACGCCCGCGGGGCGGCACGCCTGGGCCGCCTCCCAGATGGCGCTGACCTGCGGGACGCCGACGCCCGCGACGACGCGGGTGGTGCAGATGGAGCCGGGGCCCACGCCGACCTTGACGCCGTCGGCGCCGGCGTCGACGAGGGCCTGGGCGCCCTCGCGCGTCGCGACGTTGCCGCCGACGACGTCGACGTGCGCCGCGGCGGGCTCGGCCTTGAGGCGGGCCACCATGTCGGCGACCCCGCGGCTGTGCCCGTGGGCGGTGTCCACGACGAGGACGTCCACGCCGGCGTCGACCAGCGCCATGGAGCGCTGCCAGGCGTCGTCGAAGAAGCCGACGGCCGCGGCCACGCGCAGGCGCCCGCGCTCGTCCTTGGTGGCGAGGGGGTACTGCTCGGCCTTGGTGAAGTCCTTGACGGTGATGAGCCCGCGCAGGCGGCCGTCGGCGTCGACGATCGGCAGCTTCTCCACCTTGTGCTCGCGCAGCAGCCGCATCGCGGTCTCGCGGTCGGCGCCGACGGGCGCCGTGACGAGCGGCATCGGCGTCATGACGTCGGCGACGGCGCGGCTGTGGTCGGGCTCCCAGCGCAGGTCGCGGTTGGTGACGATGCCGACGAGCACGCCGGCGTCGTCGACGACCGGCAGGCCCGAGACGCGGTAGCGCGCGCACGCCGTGTCCACCTCGGCGAGCGTCGCGCCGGGCGACGTCGTCACCGGCTTGGTGATCATCCCGGCCTCGGAGCGCTTGACGAGGTCGACCTGGTCGGCCTGGTCCTCGATCGAGAGGTTGCGGTGCAGCACGCCGAGGCCGCCCTGGCGGGCCATGGCGATCGCCATCCGCGCCTCGGTCACCGTGTCCATCGCCGACGACAGCAGCGGCACCCGGACCTCGACCCGCCGCGACACCCGCGTGGTCGTGTCGGCCTCGCTGGGGATGACGTCGCTCTCCGCGGGCAGGAGCAGCACGTCGTCGTAGGTGAGGCCCGTGCGGGCGAAGGGGTCGGCGGGCATGTCCGGCACGGCGGGGGCTCCCTGGGGACGGGGACGGCTGCGGACGCGACGCTGCGTGCAGCGATCGTACGACCGTCAGCGCCCCTCCCCGACGCCCCTCGCCAGCGCCCCTGCCGGCGCCTCCCCCGGCGCTCTCCTGCACGCACCTCCGGGACGCCCTCGCCCCGTGCACGAGCCCCGCCCCCGCGAGCCCCCTGCGCCCGCGGGAGACCGGGCTCAGCGCACGAGGCCGGCGCGGAAGCCGATGGCGACCGCGTGCGCGCGGTCCGCGGCGCCGAGCTTGCGGAACAGCCGGCGCGCGTGGGTCTTGACCGTGTCCTCCGAGAGGAAGAGCTCCTTGCCGATCTCGCCGTTGCTGCGGCCGCGGCTCATGCCGGCGAGGACCTGCTGCTCGCGCTCGGTGAGGACCGGCACGTCCTCCTGGGCCGTCGCGGCGACGGCCGCCCGGCGGGCGTCGCTCACCGACATGGCGTGGTGGAGCACGGCCGTCAGCTCGGGCGTGCTGGGCTCGCGGACGAGGACGGCGCACGCGCCGGCGGCCATGGCGGCGCCCGCCGTGTCGCCGTCGCCCGGGGCGACGACCGCGATGACGGCCGTCTGGGGCCGGGCCTGCATCCAGGAGCGGATGTGCTCGGCCGCCCGCGGGTGCGAGCAGGACATGAGGACGACGTCCGGCGGCCCGCCGGGTGCGGTCCGGGCGGCGGCGCCGCCACCGGCGGCACCGGCCGTCCGGGTGACGCCCGGCACGGAGCCGACCTGGCGGCGCAGCGACTCCCGCACGGGCAGGACGTCGTCGCAGACGAGCACGGTGGACACGCTGAACCTCCGGGTGGTCTGACCGCGGGTGTGCGGCCGCTTCGCCCTGGTGATCGGCACGGGAGCGCCGTCTCCTGAGGGAACCTCGTGCACCGCGCCTCCCGCTGTCGTCGTCCACAGCGTTCGGCGCCGGCGCGCCGCCGGACTGGTCCCGGCGCGTCCGGGTCGCCCGGGCGGGCCCGGTGACGGCCCGGGAGGTCAGGGGAGCGCGGTCGCGGCGACGTCGCCGAGGTCCGCCACAACGGGCGCGGGCAGCGGGGCGGCCCACCCGCGCCCGGCCAGGACGACGCGCGCGCCCGCGGGGTCGACCAGGCGGGCCGTCTCCTCGGCGGCGGCCGCGTCGACGGCGGTGTCCGCCACCACCACGAGGACGGCCGCGTCGAGCTGCTCGCCCACGGCGGCGACGCGCTCGGCGGCGTGGGCGCCCGGCAGCACCGCCGCCGCCGCGCCCTCCTCGCGGAGGGCGGCGGCGACGACGTGCGACAGCAGGTCGCCCGTGGCGCCGCCCCCGGAGGCCCCGCCACCGCCACCCCCGGGGGCGCACGGCCGCAGGACGAGCACCGCGGGGCCCCCCGCCGGCTCCCCCTCGACGGCGGCGCGCAGGGCGGCGAGGAGGGCCGCCTCCAGCAGCGCGACGGGCGAGCGGCCCGGGGCCACGGCGCCGACCCGGTCGGACAGGGCCTCGAGCACCGGGCGCACGAGCGCGGTCCAGGCCTCGACGACGCCCCCCACGGCCATGTGCGCCTCGAGGAGCCGCTGGCACTCCCCCGCCTGCAGCGCCATCGCCGCGCGCGCCAGGGAGCGCACCGACGGGGTGGCGCCCCGCGGGGCCGGCGCCTCGCCGGGGGCTCGCGCCGGAGGACGTGAGGGCTCGTGCGCGAGGGACGCGTCGAGGGGACGCGGAGCGGCCTGCGAGGGGGCCTGCGGGGACGCCTGGGCGGGGGCGGAGGACGACGGGTCGTGCGCGGACGCCACGGCCGACGTCGCGCGGGCGCTCTGGACGGCCACGCGGGCGGCCTCCGCCGGCGAGTAGCCCTCCAGCGTCATGCGCCGCATGACCATGAGCCGCTCGAGGTCCTCGAGGCTGTACTGGCGGTGGGCGCCCGCCGTGTGCGCGGAGGGCCCGAGGTCGTAGCGACGGGCCCACGTGCGCAGCGTCGCGGGGGCGACGCCGAGGCGGCGCGCCACGGCCGCGACCTTGAGCGTCGGGGCCGCGACCGCCGCCGGGTCTGCTGCGGGGTCCGTCCCCGCGCCCGTCGAGGGCTCGCCCTGCTCGTCGTGCCCGGGGCGCCGGTCCACCGGTCCCTCGTCGTCGCGGGCAGGCACCGCCTGGACCCCCTCCCGTCGAGCCGGTGCGGGAGCGCCCCCGCCGCCCGCGCCGTCGTCACCGGGCGCCCGCCGGTCGCGGGCCGGGACGGGGGCGTGGGAGGGCACGTGCTCACTCTGGCCGCGCGCGCCCCGCCGAGCCAGTCGGCACGCCCTCCCGGCGCGCTCCTGGACGACCGCTGGCCGTCGGGTGAACAACTCCCGTGCGGCGCGAACAGGTCCTTGAACAACTTCTGGATCGGTTGTAGCGTCCACGCCATCGACATCGCGCCACGGTCGGCCCAGCACGGAGCCACCACGGCAGCCCCCTCGGGGGCACGACACCCCAGGAGCTCCCATGGCTGAGATCTCGCGCCTCCCCGGCCCCGTCGCCGACCTCTGGGAGTGGCAGATGCAGGGCGCGTGCCGCGAGGCCGACGACACCCTGTTCTTCCACCCCGAGGGCGAGCGCGGCCCGAGCCGCCGCAACCGCGACAACGCCGCCAAGGCGATCTGCGCCGCCTGCCCCGTGGTGCAGCAGTGCAAGGAGCACGCCCTCGCCGTCCGCGAGCCCTACGGCGTCTGGGGCGGCATGACCGAGGACGAGCGCGAGGCCGAGTACGCGCGCCGCCGCGGCGCCACGCGGGTCCTGCCCCTCGCCAGCTGAACCCGGCCCGGCCCCCGGCGCGACGCGACGAGAGCCCCGCACCCGATGGGTGCGGGGCTCTCGCGCGTCCGGGGCCGCTGCCGTGGCGGGGCGGCAGCGCCGCGACCCCGCGGCGGACCCGCGGGCAGCAGACCCACGGGCAGCAGACGCGCGGGCAGCAGACGCGCGACGGCCCCGGGCGGATCGCCCGGGGCCCTCGTGCGCCGCGAGGGCGGCGCGTCCGCCGGTGGGCGGACGGGGTGGCGCTCGTCAGCGCCAGCTGCTCACGGCGAGCCGGTCAGTGACCGTGCCCGTGGCCGTGCCCGACGGCCTCCTCGACCGGCTCCTTCTTCTCCACGACGAGCGTCTCGGTGGTGAGGACCATCGAGGCGATCGACGCGGCGTTGACGAGCGCCGAGCGGGTGACCTTCACCGGGTCGATGACGCCGGCGGGCACGAGGTCTTCGTACTCGCCCGTCGCCGCGTTGAGGCCCTGCCCGCCCCCGAGGGTGCGGACGCGGTCGACGACGACGTAGCCGTTCATGCCGGCGTTCTCGGCGATCCAGCGCAGCGGCTGGTCGACGGCGCGCCGGACGATGCGGACGCCCACGGCCTCGTCGCCCGTGCGGCCGAGGTCGCCCTCGAGCACGGACGCCGCCTGGACGAGGGCGGAGCCGCCGCCGGCGACGATGCCCTCCTCGATGGCCGCGCGGGTCGCCGAGACGGCGTCCTCGATGCGGTGCTTCTTCTCCTTGAGCTCGACCTCGGTGGCCGCGCCGACCTTGATGACGCAGACGCCGCCGCCGAGCTTGGCGAGCCGCTCCTGCAGCTTCTCGCGGTCCCAGTCGGAGTCGGTGCGCTCGATCTCGGACCGGATCTGGCCGGCGCGCGCGTCGATGTCCTCGCGCGAGCCGCCGCCGTCGACGATCGTCGTGTCGTCCTTCGTGACGACGACGCGGCGGGCCGTGCCGAGCACCTCGAGGCCGACCTGGTCGAGCTTGAGGCCGACGTCGGGGGTGACGACCTGGGCGCCGGTGAGGACGGCGAGGTCCTCGAGCATCGCCTTGCGGCGGTCGCCGAAGCCGGGGGCCTTGATGGCCGCGGCCGTGAAGGTGCCGCGGATCTTGTTGACGACGAGGGTCGAGAGGGCCTCGCCGTCGACGTCCTCGGCCACGACGAAGAGCGGCTTGGACGTCTCCAGCACCTTCTCGAGCAGCGGCAGGAGGTCCTGGACCGCGCTGATCTTGCCGGTGTGGACGAGCACGTGGGCGTCCTCGAGGACGGCCTCCATGCGCTCGTTGTCCGTGACGAAGTACGGCGAGATGTAGCCCTTGTCGAGCTGCATGCCCTCGGTGAACTCGAGGTCCATCGCCGCGGTGGTCGACTCCTCGACGGTGATGACGCCGTCCTTGCCGACCTTGTCGAACGCCTCGGCGATGAGCTCGCCGATGGTGCGGTCCTGGCTGGAGATCGCGGCGACGTGGGCGATCTCGTCCTTGCCCTCGACGTCGCGGGCGGCTCCGCGGAGGGCGTCGCCGACGGCCGTGACCGCGGCGTCCATGCCCCGCTTGAGGGCGCCGGGCGCCGCACCGGCGGCCACGTTGCGCAGGCCCTCGTGCACGAGCGCCTGCGCGAGGACCGTCGCCGTCGTCGTGCCGTCGCCGGCGACGTCGTTGGTCTTGGTGGCGACCTCCTTGGCGAGCTGGGCGCCGAGGTTCTCGTACGGGTCCTCGAGCTCCACCTCGCGGGCGATCGTCACGCCGTCGTTGGTGATGGTGGGTGCGCCCCACTGCTTGTCGATGACGACGTTGCGGCCGCGGGGGCCGAGCGTCACCTTCACGGCGTCGGCGAGGGCGTCGACGCCGCGCTCGAGCGCGCGGCGGGCCTCGTCGTCGAACTGCAGGGTCTTGGCCATGGTGCTCCGTCCTGGTCGGGGCTCGCGCTGGAGCCCGCGGGAGAGTCGTGCGGTGCGGCGCGGTCGCGCTCGGGGCCCGTCGCTCGTCGGCTGTCGTGCGGGGCCCCGGACGCACGTCGCCCCGGGGACCGGCGGGCCGGTCCGCCGGGGCGGTCGTGCGGGCGCGCGGCCCGAGCGGGGCCGCGGTGCGCCGTCGTGCCGGGGGCTGGTGTCAGCCGACGACGGCGAGGACGTCGCGCGCGGAGAGGATGAGCAGGTCCTCGCCGCCGTACTTGACCTCGGTGCCGCCGTACTTGGAGTAGATGACCTTCTCGCCGACCTTGACGTCGACCGGCACGCGCTGGCCGTTGTCGTCGACGCGGCCCGGGCCCACCGCGAGGACCTCGCCCTCCTGGGGCTTCTCCTTCGCGGTGTCCGGGATGACCAGACCCGACGCGGTCGTCTGCTCGGCCTCGACGGCCTTGACGACGATGCGGTCCTCGAGCGGCTTGATGGAGACCGACACTGTGCGGACCTCTCCTTCGTGGTGGTTCACGTGACGGGGGCAGGCGGTGCGGGCTGGAGCCGTCCGCCGTCGCGGGGGTCGGCCGGTCCTGCCGTCTCGCCGACCGCGACTCTAGGGCGGGGTTAGCACTCGGTCAATCCGAGTGCCAGCCCCGGAGCCGACCCGAGGGGCGGCCCCGGAGCCGACCCCGGTGGCCGCCCGGTGGGAGCGCCGCGGCACCGGTCGGCCCGTCGTCCGCCCGTGCCACCATCGCCGCCGTGGACGACCCCGCCGTCGCCGGCCTCGCGGCGGTGCTCTCCCCCGCCGGCCAGGCCCTCCTGGCCTCCCTGCCGCCCTACGACGACGAGGGCGCCCTCGCGCTGGGGCAGCGGCTGCGGGCGGCCGGCCACGACCCCGTGCTGGTGGCGGGCGCCCTCACCCAGAGCCGCCTGCGGGCTCGGGCGCGCGCCAAGTTCGGGCCCTTCGCCGACGACATGCTCTTCACGGCAGCCGGTCTCGAGCAGGCGACGCGGCTCGAGGTGGCCGCCCGGCACGCGCGCCGATTCGCCGCGGCCGGCGTGCGCCGCGTGGCCGACCTCGGCTGCGGCGTCGGCGGGGACGCCCTGGCGCTGGCCGGGCTCGGGGTCGACGTCCTCGCGGTCGACCGCGACGAGCCCACGGCCGCGGTGGCGGCGGCCAACCTGCGGCGCTTCCCCGGCAGCGAGGTGCGCTGCGAGGACGTCGCGGCCACCGACCTCACGGGCGTCGACGGCGCCTGGCTCGACCCGGCGCGGCGCGACGACGCCGGGCGCCGGGTCCTCGACCCGCGGCGGGCGAGCCCGCCGCTGTCCTTCGCCGTCGAGCTGGCGCATCGCCTGCCCGTCGGGGTGAAGACGGCGCCGGGCATCGACCACGACCTCGTCCCCGGGGCGGTCGGGAGCCCGGTCGGCGGCCCGGTCGGCGGCCCGGTCGCGTCCGCTCCCTGGGAGTGCCAGTGGACGTCGGTCGACGGCGACGTCGTCGAGGCGGCCCTGTGGTCGCCGGCTCTGGCCCGCCCGGGCGTGCGCCGCAGCGCCGTCGTCGTCCGCGGCGGCGTCGCGGCCGTCGTCGACGACGTGCACGACCCCTTCGCCGCCGGCGCCCCGCCCGTCGGCCCCGTGGGCGGGTACCTCTACGAGCCCGACGGAGCCGTCGTGCGGGCCGGGCTCGTCGGCGCCGTCGTGGCGGCCCTCGACGGCCGGCTGGTCGACCCCTCGATCGCCTACGTGACGGCCGACCGGCACCTCGAGCTGCCGTCGGCGACGGGCTACGCCGTCGACGAGGTGCTCCCCTTCGGCCTCAAGCCGCTGCGGGCGCGCCTGCGCGAGCGGGGCGTCGGCCGCCTCGTCGTCAAGAAGCGCGGCACCGCCGTGGAGCCCGAGGAGCTGCGCCGCCGCCTCGGCCGGCTGGAGGGCCCGCACGAGGCCGTCGTCGTGCTCACCCGGGTGGCGGGGCGCCAGAGCGCGCTGCTGTGCCGGGCGCTGCCCCGCCCCGCCCCCTGAGCCCCGGCCCGCCGCCTGGGCCCCGCCCCCGGCCCGCTCCGGAGGAGGCGGTCAGCCCGCGACGAGCACCGTCCCGACCGGCAGCGAGGAGTCCCCGCCCAGCCCCGGCCCCGACGGCGGGAGCCCGCGCGCGACGACCTGCGCCCCGAGGGCGGCGACCATGGCGCCGTTGTCGGTGCACAGCCGCAGCCGGGGCACGCGCAGCGCGACGCCGGCCTCCGCGCACCGCTCGGCGAGCAGCTCGCGCAGCCGCCCGTTGGCCGAGACCCCGCCGCCCAGCAGCAGCGTCTCGAGGCCGTGGGCGCGGCACGCGTCGACGGCCTTGCGGGTGAGGACGTCGCAGACGGCCTCCTGGAAGGAGGCCGCGACGTCGGCCACCGGCACCGGGCGGCCCGACGCCTCGCAGGCCCGCACCCAGCGGGCGACGGCGGTCTTGAGGCCGGAGAAGGAGAAGTCGAAGCGGTGGCGCTCGAGGTCGCGGGCCGACGTCAGGCCCCGCGGGAAGGCGATGGCCCGCGGGTCCCCGTCCGCCGCGGCCGCGCTGATGGCCGGTCCGCCCGGGTACGGCAGCCCCAGCAGGCGGGCGGTCTTGTCGAAGGCCTCCCCCGCCGCGTCGTCGACCGTCTCGCCGAGCAGGCGCACGTCGCTCGCGACGTCGACGACGTGGAGCAGGGACGTGTGCCCGCCGGAGACGAGCAGCGCGCCGCACGGCGTCGGCAGCGGCCCGCCGTCGAGGGCGCACACCGCGACGTGGGCGTCGAGGTGGTTGACGCCGTAGAGGGGCACGTCGAGCGCCCAGGCGAGGGCCTTGGCGGCGCCGACGCCGACGAGGAGGGCGCCGGCGAGCCCGGGCCCGGCCGTCACCGCGACGGCGTCCACGTCCGCGAGCGCGACGCCGGCGTCCTCGCAGGCGCGGCGGAGCGTCGGGACCATGGCCTCGAGGTGCGCCCGGCTCGCGACCTCGGGCACGACGCCGCCGAAGCGGGCGTGCTCCTCGACGCTGCTCGCGACGGCGTCGGCGAGCAGCGTCGTGCCGCGCACGAGGCCGACGCCCGTCTCGTCGCAGGAGGTCTCGATCCCGAGGACGAGCGGCTCCACCCCGGGCGCCGGTGGGCGGCCGGGCTGCAGCAGACGGGCCCGGGGTGCGGTGCCTCCGACCTCGGCGCCCACCGTTCCCGCCGGGCCCGCCGTCCCTCCTCCGCCCACGACTCCTCCTCCACGCACCGTCCCTCGCCCGCTCACCGTCCCCCTCTCGCTCACAGGGCCTCCTTCACGTCGCCGCGGGCGCGAGCGCGCCGCACGCGGCTGCGGACGAACAGGGCGAGCAGGACGACGAGCACGGCGATGAAGGCGTGGTCGAGGTACTGGGCGTACTCCTCGACGCGCTCGAACTGCGAGCCCAGGGCGTAGCCCCCGCCGACGAGGAGGGCGTTCCACAGCAGGGAGCCCGCGCCGGTGAGGAGGCAGAAGCGCAGCAGCGGCATGCGCGTGGTCCCGGCGGGGATCGAGACGAGGCTGCGCACGCCCGGCACGAGACGGCCGAAGAACACCGACGCGCCGCCGTGGCGGTGGAACCAGCCGACGGCGTGCTCGACCTCCTCGCGGTCGACGAACGGGATGCGGGCCATGACGGCGACGGCGCGCTGCTCGCCGAGCGCCCGGCCGGCGGCGTAGAGCGCGAGCGCCCCCACGAGCGAGCCGAGCGTGGCGGCCACGAGCGCGAGCACGAGGTCCATGCCGCCCTGGGCGGCGATGAAGCCGGCCAGCGGCAGGGTGACCTCGCTCGGCACGGGGGGCACGACCGTCTCGAGGACGGTGGCGACGAAGACGCCGGGCTCGCCGATGGCGGCGATGAAGCGCGCCAGCGCGCCGGACAGCCCCGTGAGGCCGCCGACGGCGTCGTCGACCGACGTGGTGGCCAGGACGGCGGGGGCCGCGTCGAGGAGGGCGGGGCTCATGCGGGGCGGCCTCCGGGATCGGTGTCGTCGGTGGGGCCGGGCCCGTCGCCGGCGTCGGGCTCGCCGGTGGCGTCGCCGGGAGGGGGCGGCGGGCCCGTCCGGCGGCGCAGCACGAGGGCGTCGGCGCCGGGGCCGTAGTAGTCGCGGCGCCGGGCCAGCTGCTCGAAGCCGTGCCGCGCGTACAGGCGCCGCGCCGGGGCGTTCCCGGCGTCGACCTCGAGCAGCAGCGCGGTCGCGCCGAGGGCGGCCGCGTGCTGCTCGCACGCCGCGAGGAGGGCGTCACCGAGCCCGCGGCCGCGCGCCCACGGGGCGGTGGCGATCGTCTGCACGTCCGCGTCCGCGCCGGCGGCGGCCGCGACCGCGTAGCCGGCGAGCGCCCCGTCGGCCGTGCGGGCCACCCAGGCGCCGCGGCCGGGGGCCGCCAGCTCGGACCAGAACAGCTCGGCGCTCCAGGCCGTCGGCCCGAACAGCTCGGCCTCGAGGGCCGCGACGTCCGCGACGTCCCACCAGCGCAGGCGCGCCAGGCGGACGGGGGCGGGGGGCGCCGTGGTGGGGCTCACCGCGCCGCGCCGGCGGCGGTCGGCGGACGGCCCGGGGACGGCGCCGGACGGTCGGCCGTGGCGACGGCGTCGGGGCGGCGCAGGTAGAGCGGCTCCACGGGCACGAGGCCGAGGTGGCCGCGCCCGGCGAGCGCGTCGGCGGCCACGAGGCCGAGGGCCGCGGCCGCGGGGTCGAGGAGCTCCTCGACGCCCGGCAGGGCCGTCAGGTGCTCGCCGTAGAGGTGGACGCCGCGTCCCGCCCAGGCGGGGGCGCGCCCCGCGACGTCGGCCGCGGCGCCGACGCCCGGGCCGTCCACGAGGCGCAGCGCCGTCGCGTCCCTCCCGGGGTCCTGCTGCCCGTCCCCGCCGGTCGTCTCGTAGACGGCCCAGTGGACCTCGCGGCGGCGGGCGTCCGTCGCGACGCCGAAGCGGGCGGGCAGGGCGCGACCGGCCGCGACGAGGGCGTCGGCGCAGGCCCGGGCCAGCGCGTCGGGGCTGCGGACGCCGTGCACGGGCAGGCCGAGGGCGAGACCGAGCACCTGGGCGGCGGCCAGGCCGACGCGGAGCCCCGTGTAGGGGCCGGGCCCCACGCCGACGGCCACGCCCGCGAGGTCCCGCCGCGACGCGCCGGCCTCGGCGAGGACCTGCTCGACCATGGGCTGCAGGAGCTCGGCGTGCCGCCGTGCGTCGCCGGAGGTGCGGGCCGCCAGCACCCGCCCGTCCGCCAGCACCGCCGCGCTCGCGACGGCGGAGGTGTCGAGGGCCAGCAGCACGCCTCCAGGGTAGGTGGCCGGGCCGGGAGGACCGGACCTCGCGCCGGGAGCCCGCCGGGGCGACCCGGGAGGCGGGGCCGGGGAGGCGCGGGGCCGGGAGGCGCGGGGTCGACGCCGAGGGGGCGCGCGGGCCCGGCGGCTAGGGTCCGGGCCGTGCCCGAGGCGACGACGCCGGTGGAGACCACCGCCGGTGCCCAGAGCTTCCGCCCGACGACCGGCGTCGGCGCCGCCGTGCCCGACGAGGACGACGCCGCGCCCGAGGACGACGCCTCGTTCGTGGCTGGGGAGAACGCCGCGCCCACGCGCGACGAGGGCGACGGCGGGACCGTGTGGCGCGCCCTGCTGGACGGCCGCGTGCCTCCCGCGGAGGTCGCCCGCGGCGGGGAGGGCGCCGAGCTGCTGGCGCGCTACGGCCCCCTCGTCGCGGCCGGCCCGCGGCTGGTGCTGGCCCAGCTCGGGCAGAGCCTCGACGGCTTCGTCGCGGCGCGCACCGGGGACGCCCGGCACGTCACCGGCGAGGAGGACCGGCGCCACCTGCACCGGCTGCGGGCGCTCGTCGACGCCGTCGTCGTGGGCGTGTCGACCGTGGCGGCCGACGACTGCCTGCTCACCGTCCGGAGCGTCGGCGGCCCCTCGCCCGTGCGCGTCGTCCTCGACCCGCGGGCCCGCGCGCCGCGCACGGCCCGCCTGCTCGCGGAGGGGCCGCCGGTCCTGTGGTGCGTCGCCGGGGGCGCCGACGAGCCGGCGCTGCCGCCGCACGTGGAGGTGGTGAGCCTGCCCGCCCCGAGCGGCGCCTTCGCCCCCGCGGACGTGCTGGCGGCCCTCGCGGCCCGCGGCCTGGGCCGCGTCCTCGTCGAGGGCGGGGGGCGCACCGTCTCCGCGTTCCTCGCCGCCGGCGTCCTCGACCGGCTCCTCGTGACGACGGCGCCCCTGCTCGTGGGCGACGGCGTGCCGGGGCTGCGCTTCGCCGGCGCGGACCGGCTCGCGGACGCCCTGCGACCGCCCGCCCGCCGCTTCGCGCTGGGCGAGGACTCCTGCCTCGAGCTCGACCTGGCGGCGGCGCGAGCGGCTCGGCACCCCTAGGAGGGCTCAGGGCCCCGGGACGGCTCAGCGCTCCGGGACGGCTCAGCGCTCCGCGGCGGCTCAGCGCTCCAGGAGGACTGAGGGCGTCCGCGGGTCGCACGCCCCGCGGTGACGACGTCCACGCCGAGGAGGACGGCGCCGGGCGCGGCCGCGACGAGGACGAGGAGGCCGTAGGCGAGGGCCGCCGTCGCGCCGTCGGCGGCGGGCAGGCCGGCGAGCGCGGCCGCCGACGCCGTCGCCGCCTCCCGCGGCCCGAAGCCGCCGACGCCCGCGGGCACGGCCATGCCGGCGAGCGCCGCGGTGGCGAGCAGGAGGAGCGCCCCCACCCCCCGGTGCGGCAGCACCTCGTCGGTGGAGTGCGGCAGCGCCTCGTCGGTGAGGTGCGGCAGCACCTCGCCGGCGGCGAGGACGAAGAGCAGCAGCAGCGGGGCGAGGCCCAGCACGGACCACCCGACGACGACCGCCCCGGCGCGCGGGCCCAGCCGGCGCAGCGCCGGCGCGGCGACGGCGAGGGCCACGGCGGCGACGACGGCGGCCAGGAGCGCGGCGGCGGCGTCCCGGGTCGCGAGCGCGGCAGCCCCCGCGGCCAGGAGCACCCCGACGCCGACCGCCCGCTCGCTGACGACGGCCGCGGCGCTGGCCCGCATCCCTCCGGAGCCGCTCCCGCGCCCGCGCACCGCGCGGGCGGCGCTGCCGGCGACGCCGCCCGGCACGAGGACGTCGAGGGCCTGCGCCCGCAGGTACTCGGCGACCGCGCGGCGGCGCGCGGGGACGGGCGCGCCGGGGAAGGCGCGCGCCACGGCGCGCCAGCGCAGGGCCTGCGCCGTCGTGGCGGCGAGGCCCAGGGCGAGCGCGGCCGGCACGAGCGGGGGGCGCAGGACGCGGACGGCCTCCGCGGCGGGCTCGCGGCCGACGACGAGCAGGACCGCCGCGAGGAGCGCGGCGCCGAGGGCCACCCGCGCGAGCGCCCGGAGCGCCGGCCGGCCGGCCGGGCGGCGAGCGGTCCGCCCGCCGGGGCCCGGACCGACGCGGAGCTGCGGGTCGTCCGGCGGGCGACCCGGCGCGGACGCCACGTCAGCCGCCGCGCGTCACGCCGGGCAGCGCGAGGAGGTCCACGTGGCCGACGACGGCGCCGAGCGCGCCCGCCCGCGCCTGCTCCTCCCGGGCGCGCGACCACCGCGCCGCCGGAGCGGCGAGGGCTCCGTCGTGCTCGACGGCGGCCTCCGCCCGCCCGCGCGCCCAGGCGGCGAGCAGGTCGGCGTCACCCCCGCCGCCCGACGGCGAGGCCGTCCCGAGCCGCCACGGCGAGGGTGCGGTGAGGACCTGCAGGCCCGCGGACCCCAGCCGCTCGACCACGGGCGCGACGGCGTCCGGACCGAGGCGCCCGCCCCGGCGCTGGTGGGCGTCGAAGGCCGCGGCCAGCTCGGCGTCCAGCGGGTCCGGCGGGTCGAGCCGCACCTCGCCGGTCACGCTCAGCGCCACGAGCAGCGGCACGCCCGCGTCGACGACCGCCCCCGCGAGCACCTCGACCTCGGCGGGGCGCAGCAGGTCCAGCAGCGCCGTCGCCGTCGCGAGGTCGGGCCGTCCGGGCCCGTCGGTCGCGCCATCGCCCGGCGCGCCCGTCCCGCGCAGGAGGGCGGCGGCGCGGGACAGGTCGCCCAGCACGCGGCGCGCCCCGCGACCGGTCGCGCCCGGCGCGGCGCCCGCGCGCGCGAGGAGGTCCGCGTCGTGGTCGAGCAGCGTCCACCGCGCCTCGCGCCCCAGGCGCGCGCGCAGGCGGGGCGCGAGCCAGCGGGCGCCCGCTCCGGTGCCCGCCCCGACGTCGAGCACGTGCGGCCCGCCCGCACCCGGCGGCCGAGGGGCCCGGTCCCCGCCCTGCGGGCCGGCGCGCTCGGCCAGCGCCGCGGCGAGCGGTCCGAGCAGGGCGTCGGCGGCCTCGTCGCGCGCGCGCACGTCCGCCGTCTCGCGCAGCGCCAGCCAGTCCGCGGGCACGGGCCGCTCGAGCGGCGCCCCGCCCGCGGAATCGTCGGCGCCACCCGCGGGGGCGTCGGCGCCGCCCGCACCGCCCTCGCCGCTCGTCACGGCGCCAGACCCAGCCCGTCGACGACGGCGCGGGCCGTCGCCTCCCAGCCCGGCAGCTCGGCCCCTCGTCGACGAGCCGCCGCGCGGGCGCGCCCCAGCGGTCCCGCCGGGTCGTCGGCGCCGGTGAGGAGGCGGCGCAGGGCGTGCTCGAGGGCGACGGCGTCGCCCGCCGGGACGAGGGCGCCGGGCGGGTCGGCGGTCTCGTCGGCGCCCTCCTCGCCGGCGCCCCCCTCGCCGGCGCCCCCCTCGCCGACGCCCAGCACCTCGGCGGACCCCGTGCCCGCGGCGACGACGGCCGGCACGCCGCGGGCGAGCCCCTCCGCGACGGCCATGCCCCAGGGCTCGGCCCGGCTGGGCAGGAGGACGAGGTCGGCGGCGTGCCGCACCGCGTCCAGGGCCGCACCCCCCACGGCTCCCGTGACGGCGACCCGGTCGGCCAGGCCGTGCGCCTCGACGGCGGCCTGCACGCGGGCCGTGTACGCCGGGTCGCGCCGGTCGTCGCCGACGAGCCCGGCGGTCCACGGGAGGTCGGTCAGGCGGGCCAGCGCGGCGACGACGACGTCCTGGGCCTTGCGCGGCACCACCGCCGCCAGGTGCAGCAGGAACGGCGGGCTCGACCCGGCGGCGGGCGCGGCGGCGTCCGTCCCCGGCCGGGCGACGACGACGGGAGGTGCGGCGCCGCCCGCCGCCCGCGGCAGGCGGGCGGCGAGCCAGGCGCTGGGCGCGACGACGCCGGCGACGGCCGCGAGCGCCCGCGCCTCCAGCCCCGCGAGGTGCTCGGCGCGGGCGGGCGCGAGGCCCGTCTCCTCGTGCAGGGGCAGGTGCACGAGCAGGTGCGCGCGCACCCCGGCGTCCCGCGCCCGCTCGAGCACGTCGGGGGCACCGGAGCCCACGAGCCCGTCGACGAGGACGACGCCCTCCGCCGAGGCGTCGAGCACGGCCGCGAGGAGGCGCTCGCGGTCCTCCGCCCCGCCCTCGGGCCAGTCCCCCGGCACCGGGACGAGGCGCGCGTCGACGCCGAGGTCGCCGAGGGCGTCGACGAGCCGGCGGTCGTAGGCGCTGCCGCCGCTCTCGGCCGCGGCTCCGCGTTCCGCGCCGCCCCCGGGTGCGGGGGCCACGAGCCGCAGGCCCCTCACGCCGCTCCCCCGGCGCGACGGGCCACGAGGTCGACGCTGACGCCCGCGGCCGCCCGGGGCGTCTCGCGCAGCACGACGTCGAGCCGCAGGAGGTCCTCGACGTGCGGCGCCAGGGCCGGGGCCGCCAGGAGAGCCTCGGCGACGTGGCGCGCCACCACCTCGGTGGTCGTGAGCAGCCCCGCGAAGGCCGGGTGCTCGTCGAGGTCGCGGTAGTCGAGGTCGGCGAGGACCGCGCGCAGCGCGGCCGTCGCGGCCCCGATGTCGAGCACGACGCCGGTGGCGTCGAGCCCGTCGCGCCAGAAGGTGGCGGCGACGTCGTACGTCGCGCCGTGCTTGCCCTGCGCCGGGCCGAAGGCCGGGTGCGGCAGGGAGTGGGCGACCATGACGTGGTCCTCGACGACGACCGAGAACGTCGTCCCGGGGCTCTGCGGGGGCGGGGTCATGCCGGTCGGTCCTCCGGGTCGGCGAGAGGGGGGTCGGCGAGAGGCGGGTCGGCGAGGGGGTGGTCGACGACGAGGCACGGCGCGTCCAGCTCCCCGGCCGCCAGGGCGACGAGGGCGGCCGGCAGCTCCGCGAGCGGCACCGAGACCGGCACGAGGGCGTCGAGCGCGTCGTCGCGCAGCAGCTCGAGGGCCAGCGCGAGCCGCTCGCGGGTCGTGCGGCGCGCGCGGCGGGACGCCGAGACCGCGCCGACCTGGCTGGCGCGCACGACGAGGCGGCGGGCGTGGAAGTCGGCGCCGAGGGCGACGGAGACGTCGCGGTCGCCGTACCAGGACAGCTCCACGAGCTCGCCCTCGTCGCCGAGCAGCTCGAGGCCGCGCGACAGCCCGGCGCCGGTGGCCGAGCAGTGCAGGACGAGGTCGCAGCCGTCGGCGGCGTCGTCGGGCGCGACGACGTTGACGCCGAGCGAGGCGGCCACCGCCGCGCGCGCGGGGTCGGGCTCGAGGACCTGAAGCCGCCCGAGCGGGAACGAGCGCAGCAGCGCCGCCACCGAGCAGCCGATCATCCCGGCGCCGACGACGGCGACGCGGTCCCCGAGGCGCGGGGCGGCGTCCCAGAGGGCGTTGAGGGCGGTCTCGACCGCACCGGCGAGGACGGCGCGGCGGGGCGGGACGCCGTCCGGCACCGGCACGAGCGCGGCGGCCGGCACGACGAAGCGGTCCTGGTGCGGGTGGAGGCCGAAGACGGTGCGCCCGAGCAGGTCCGGCGGCCCCTCGGCGACGACGCCGACGGCCAGGTACCCGTACTTGACGGGCGCCTCGGGCGTCGGCGCCCGCAGGTCACCGACGCCGAAGGGCGCGCGCATGAGGTCCGCCACCCGCGCGGGCACCCCGCCGCGGTGGACGAGCAGCTCGCTGCCCCGGCTGACGCCCGTGTGCAACGTCTCCACGAGCGCCTCGCCGTCGCCCGGAGCGCGCAGCGGCTCGCTGCGGAGCTCGCCCGTGCCCGGGCCGGTGGTCCAGTACGCCGTCGCGACGCCCCGCGCACCGGGCGGCGGGGACGACCCCCCGGTCGCGCGCCCGTCCGCCCGGCCCGGCGCCTCGCCCTCGGCGGGCACGGAGGGTGACGCCGCCCCGGCCCCGCCGGGGTCTGGCGCCGGGGCGTGACCGGACGTGACCATGGTGCGGTGACCCTACGCGGGAGCTCCCCCGGCGCCCAGGGCCGCGGCACGGCGAGGCGCGACCACCCCCACGGCCGGGGCGGCGCCCCGGCGACCGCGGTGCGCGACGGCGCCCTGGCCACGGCGGTCTCGGTCGTGCTGTGCACCGGGCTGGTCGTCCTCGGCGGCATGGCCGCGAGCGCCCACCTCGCCGTGCTGGCGGGCGTGGGCCTGGTGGGCGCCGCGGCGGTGGCGGTCGGCTCGCGGCGCGACCGCTGGAGCGGGCCGGCGGACCGGGTCACCCTCGGCCGCACCGTCCTCGTCGGCGGGAGCGCGACCGTCGTCGTCCTGGCGCTGCTCGGCGACCTGCCGCCGCGGTCGTGGTGGCTGCTGGCGCTCGCGGCCCCGGCGGCGCTGCTCGACGCCGTCGACGGCGCGGTGGCCCGCCGCACCGGCACGGCCACCGCCGCGGGCGCCCGGCTCGACATGGAGGTCGACGCCGCGCTGCTGCTCGTCCTGTCCGTGGCGCTCGGCCCGGTCGTGGGGTGGTGGGTCCTCGGCGTCGGCCTGATGCGCTACGCGTTCGTCGTCGCCGGTCGGCTGCGACCCCGCCTGCGACAGCCCTTGCCGTACAGCCTCTTCCGTCGCGCCGTGGCGGCCGCGCAGGCGGCGGTGCTCGTCACCGCGCTCGTGCCGGTCGTGCCCGTGCCGCTGGCGGCGACGGCGTGCGCGGCGGCGCTGGCGCTGCTCGCCGTCTCGTTCGGGCGGGACGTCGCGGCGCTGGAGCGGCGCGGGCGCGCCGGCGGCTGACGGACGGACGCCGTCGTCGTCGTCGGGGAGCGGGCGGGGCGCCCGGACGCTCAGGAGCCGCTGAGCCGGTCGGCGAGCGCGCCCCAGCGCGGCCCGACCCCGCGCAGCACGGCGGTGCGGTGCTCGTCGACCTCCCCGGCCCCGTCGACCCCGGCCCCCTCGACCCCGGCCCCCTCGACCCCGGCCCTGTCGACCCCGGCCCCTGAGACCCCGGCCGCCGCGTCGGCGTCCTCGCGGTGGAGGTCGACCTCGAGCCGGTCCCCGGCGAGGTGCTCGACGAGGCCGCGCCCCCACTCGACGACGACGACGGACGCCTCGAGGTCGGCCTCGAGGTCGAGGTCGTCGAGCTCGAGGGCGTCGCCGAGGCGGTAGGCGTCGACGTGGACGAGCGCGGGACCGCCGACGAGCGAGGGGTGGACGCGGGCGATGACGAAGGTCGGCGACGTCACCGGTCCCCGGACTCCGAGGCCCTCGGCCAGCGCCTGGGTGAGCGTCGTCTTGCCCGCCCCGAGGTCGCCGGAGAGCACGAGGAGGTCGCCGCCGCGCACGAGCGCGCCGAGCCGGCGGCCGAGGGCGCGCGTCTCCTGCGCCGTGCCCAGCTCGACGCGGACCTCGCTCACGCGCCCTCCGCCGCCGGCGGCACGAGGGCCGCCGGCTGCGCGCGGTCGTGCGCCACCACGCGGGCGGCGCGCGCCAGCAGGTGCTCGACGGCGTCCTGCACCACCTCGGGGTGCTCGAGCGGCACGAGGTGGCCGGCGTCGCGGACGACGACGTGCTCGGCGCCGGGCAGCCGCCGGACGATCTCGTCGCTGTGGGAGGGCGGCGTCAGCAGGTCGTGGTCGCCGACGAGGACGAGCACCTCCCCGCCGGCCAGCGCGCTGAGCGCCTCGGCCTTGTCGTGGCGGTCGAAGGCGGGGAAGAAGTCGTCGATGACCTCGACGCTCGTGCCGGCGATCATCTGCGCGGTGAAGTCGACGACGTCCTGGGGGACGTCGGAGGCGTAGGACCAGTGCCGCACCAGCAGCGTCTCGAGGTCGCCGCCGAGGGTGCGCGTCCGCTCGACGAGGCCGGACCGCCGCGCCAGCAGCCCGAGCGCCGTGGGCGCGACGCGGCGCAGGGCCGGTGCGAGGGCCGCGAACCCGTAGTCGTTGGCGGACATGCCGCCGGCGCTCGTGCTGATGAGCGCCGTCCCGACGACGCGCTCCGCGACGAGCTCGGGCGACCGGGCGGCGAGCGCCATGACGGCCATGCCGCCCATCGAGTGCCCGAGCAGCACGAGCGGCCCCTCGGGGCAGGTGGCGGCGAGGACGTCGGCGAGGTCCTCGCCGACCTGGTCGATCGTCGCGGAGCCGCGGGGGCCGCGCTCGGAGCGCCCGTGGCCGCGCTGGTCCCACAGGACGAGCCGGTACCGGCCGCGCAGGGCGAGGCGCTGCACGTGCCAGAAGTCGAGGTTGAGCCCGTACCCGTGGCTGAGGACGACGGTGGGCCGGTGCTCGGCGGCCGCCGCGGCCCGCTCCTCCTCGGGGAGCTCGTCGACCTCGACGTGCAGCTCGGTCCCGTCGCCGGCGCGCACGACGAGGGGGCGGCCGGTCAGCGAGCCGAGCGGCACCTCGCGCCGCGGGGGCCGGGCGCCGGGCAGGGGCAGGAGGGGGCGCCCGACGACGAGGCGCTCGGCGCCGAGCCCGAGGGCCGCGCCCGCGCCCGCGGCCGCGAGACCGGCCCCGAGGGCGAGCAGGCGCAGCCCTCCCGCCGCACCGGCCGCGCCGGGCAGGCTCAGGGGGCTCACGCGAGGCCCTCGGTCACGACGACGCCGGCGGTGCCGACGTGCACCCTCGGGACCCGGGCGCCGATGCGGGTAACGACCTCGTAGGCGATGGTGCCGGCGGCGTCGGCCCAGTCCTGCGCGGTGGGGCCGCCGTCCGCGCCCGTGCCGAAGACCTCGACCTCGTCGCCGGCACGGGCCACCCGGGCGGCCTCGTCGTCGCCGAGGTCGAGGACGACCTGGTCCATGCAGACGCGGCCCGCGACGGCGTACCGGCGCCCGCGCAAGGCGACCGGGCCCCGCCCGCTGGCGTGGCGGGGCAGACCGTCGCCGTAGCCGAGCGGCACGAGCGCGAGGCGCGTGCGGCCCGCCGTCACGTGGTGGTGGCCGTAGGAGACGCCCTCCCCCGGGCCGACCTCCTTGACCAGGGCGAGCCGCGCGCGCAGCGACATCGCGGGCACGAGCCCGAGGTCGGCGGACGAGAAGCGCTCCGGGGCGGGCGAGACGCCGTAGACGGCGACGCCGGGGCGGACGAGGTCGAGGCGCGCCGAGGGGTGGGCGAGCAGCCCCGAGGACGCCGCGAGGTGGCGCAGCGGGGGGCGGACGCCGAGGCGCGCCGCCACGTCGACCGCGGCGTGGAGGCGATCCACCTGCGCGAGCGTCAGCGCGTCGGAGGCCTCGTCGTCGGCGGAGGCCAGGTGGGACCACACGGCGACGACCTCGAGGGCGCCCTCGGCCTGGGCGGCCGCGGCGGCGCGCACGACGTCGGGCCAGTCCCGAGCCGTCGCCCCGCCCCGGGACAGCCCGGTGTCGACCTTGAGGTGGACCCGCGCGGTCCGCCCGGTGCGGCGCGCCGCGTCGACGAGGGCCTCCACCGCCCAGACGGCCGAGGCCGAGAGGTCGACGCCGGCCGCGACCGCGGGCGCGAGGTCCTGCCCGGGCACGACGAGCCAGGCGAGGACGGGGGCGGTGACACCGGCGGCGCGCAGCTCGAGGGCCTCCGCCAGGTGGGCGACGCCGAGCCACGTGGCCCCCCCGGCCAGGGCGGCGCGGGCGCACGGCACCATCCCGTGCCCGTAGCCGTCGGCCTTGACGACGGCCATGACGGCCGCCCCCGCGGCGCGCTCCCGCAGGACATCCGCGTTGGCGGCGACGGCGTCGAGGTCGACGACCGCGCGCGCGGGCAGGACGTCGCCGAGGTCGTCGGCCGGCGCGGTCGCAGCGGCAGCGGGGGTCGTCATCACCGGCCAGTCTCGCACCGCGCGGCCCGCCCGCCCGGCAGGCGCCGGGGGCCGGCGTCGGGGACGGGGCGCCCGGCGGGATCACTCGGCAGGGGTCACACGGCAGGGGCCGGAGCTCAGGGCACCGGCGCCTCAGTCCCGCGGCACGTCGACGAGGAGCGCGGTGAGGACCTCGGGCAGCGCGTGCAGCACCGCTTCGGCGTGGAGGGGGCCGCCCCCGGACGCGGCGTGCGCCGCGAGCCCGTGGACGGCGGCGCCGACCGCCCCGGCGTCGCGGGGCGCCAGCCCGAGCGCGGCGAGCGCGCCGACGACGCCCGCCAGCACGTCGCCGCTGCCGGCCGTCGCGAGCCACGGCGTGCCGTCGGCCTGCGCCCGCACCGGCGGGCGCGGGTCCCCGCCCTCCCCCTCCGGGTCGACGACGAGCGTCGTGGAGCCCTTGAGCAGCACCACGACGCCGGACGCGTCCGCCGCGCGCCGGGCGTGCTCGAGGGGACGCTCCTGCACGTCCGCCCGCGTGCAGTCGTGCCCGAGGAGGCCGAGGAGGCGCGCGAGCTCCCCCGCGTGCGGGACGACGAGCGTGCCCCCGCTCCCCCGCTCCCCCTCGTCGAGGGCGGTGACGAGCGCGGGCAGCGCGCCTGCGTCGACGACGCACGGGACGTCCTGGGCGAGCGCCTCGCGGACGTGCTCGCCCTGGCCCTCGTCGTCGGGGTCCACGCCGGGGCCGAGCAGCCAGGCCTGCACGCGGCCGGGGCCGGGCACGACCTCGGGCCAGCGGGAGCGGACGAGGTCGGTCGGAGGGGTCGGGCCGAGGTAGCGCACCATGCCCGCGCCGGCGCGCACGGCGGCGCCCGTCGAGAGCACCGCCGCGCCGGTGAAGGTCGCGCCGCCCGCGACGACCCCGAGCACGCCGCGGGAGTACTTGTCGCTCTCCCCGTCCGGGCGCGGCCAGAGGTCGGCGAGCTCGCGCGCCCCCAGGCGCTCGACGACGGGGTCGCCCAGGTCGCCGAGGCCGATCGGCGCGACGACGACGCGCCCGGCGAAGGCCGACGCCGGGGGCAGCAGGAGGGCGGGCTTGGCCGTGCCGAAGGTGACGGTGACGTCGGCGCGGACCGCCGCGGCCGTCCCGGCCCCCTCCCCCCCGGTCGCAGACACAGGCCCAGCCCCCGACGCAGACCCAGACCCAGACCCAGACCCAGACGCGGACGCGGACGGCAGGGCTCCGGTGGTGACGTCGACGCCGCTGGGCACGTCGACCGCGACCACGCGCGCGGAGGAGCGGGCCACCGCCCCGGCGAGCGCCGCTGCGGCCCCGCGCAGGCCGGGACGGCCGCCGACGCCGAGCAGCCCGTCGACGACGACGTCCGCCGCCGCGACGGCGGCCAGGCCCACCTCGCCCGCGCCGTCCTCGACGACGCGCCCGCCCGCGGCACGCAGGGCGGCGAGGCCGGGTCCGTGGGCGCGCGGTTCGTGGGACGAGTCCGCCGCGAGCAGCGCCGTCACGGAAGCGCCGCGGCGCGCCAGGAGGGCCCCCGCGTGCAGCGCGTCGCCGCCGTTGGTCCCCGAGCCGACGAGGAGCACCGCGCGGGAGCCGTAGACCCGCCCGGCCACGGCGCGCAGCTCGGAGCCGACGACGCCGGCCAGCGCCGCGGAGGCGCGCTCGACGAGGGTCGCGAGCCCTCCGGGGAGGCTGGCGGCGGCCGCCTGCTCGGCGGCGCGGACCGCCTCGACGTCGTGGGCGCTGGTCATCGGGGCTCCTGCGGGTCGACGGCGGGACGGGCGAGGACGGGACTGGCGAGGGCGAGGCGGGGACGGGACCGGCGAGGGCGGGGCGAGGGCGGGGCGAGGGCGCGGCTGCTGCTGGGCCCCGCCGCTCAGGACGGGTGCGTCGGGTCCGGGTGGCTCGGGTCCGGGTGGCTCGGGTCCGGGTGGCTCGGGTCCGGGTGGCTCGGGTCCGGGCGCGTCGGGTCAGCACGCGTCGGGTCCGGGTACGTCGGGCCCGGGCGGGGCGGCGCCGTCCGGGGAGGCAGGACGTCCGGCGTCGGGGGGAGGCGGGGCGGGGCGCCGAGGACGCGCTCGGCGACGACGAAGGCCGTCGCGATGCCGGCGTCGTGGGAGAGGGACACGTGCACGGCCCCGACCCCCAGGGCGGCCGCCCGCTCGGCGACGGTGCCGCGCATCTCCACCCACGGCGCGCCGTGCTCGCCGCGGTGCACGCGCGCGTCCCGCCAGCGCATCCCCGGCGGCGCGCCGAGGGCCTTGGCGAGAGCCTCCTTGGCGGCGAAGCGCGCGGCCAGCGAGCGCGCGGGCAGGTCGGCCTCGTCGGGGTCGAAGAGGCGCGCGCGCAGCGCGGCGCCCCCGCGGTCGAGCACCGCGGTGAAGCGCTCGACGCCGACGACGTCGACGCCCACCCCCACGACGGCCCCGCCGATCGGTCCGGCGCCGGCGGCACCGCCGAGGGGGAGGCCGCCCGCCGTCACGACCGGCTCACTCGACGGTGACGGACTTGGCCAGGTTGCGCGGCTGGTCGACGTCGAGCCCCTTGGCCGCGGCCAGCTCGGCGGCGAAGACCTGCAGCGGCACGACGGTCAGCAGCGGCATGAGCAGCGGCGGGCACGCCGGGACGCGGATGACCTCCTCCGCGAAGGGGACGACGCCCTCGTCGCCCTCCTCGGCGATGACGAGGGTGCGGGCGCCGCGCGCCCGGATCTCCTGGATGTTGGAGACGACCTTGCCGTGGAGGCCGTGCGGGCTGCTCGGCGGCGGGACGACGACGAAGACGGGCTGCCCGGCGTCGATGAGCGCGATGGGGCCGTGCTTGAGCTCTCCCGCGGCGAAGCCCTCGGCGTGGATGTACGCCAGCTCCTTGAGCTTGAGGGCGCCCTCGAGCGCCACCGGGTAGCCGACGTGGCGCCCGAGGAAGAGGACGGACCGGGAGTCGGCCATGAAGCGGGCGATCTCGCGGACGCGCTCGAGCCCGTCGAGGACCTCCTGCACCTTCGCCGGCATGGCGTGGAGGTCCTCGAGGACCTCCTTGACCAGCTCGGGCGACGCCGTACCGCGCAGCGCGCCGAGGTAGAGGCCCAGCAGGTAGCACGCCGTGATCTGGGCGAGGAAGGCCTTCGTCGAGGCGACGGCGATCTCCGGGCCCGCGTGCGTGTAGAGGACGGCGTCGGACTCGCGCGGGATGGTCGAGCCGTTGGTGTTGCAGATCGACACCGTGCGCGCACCGAGCTCGCGGGCGTGGCGCACGGCCATGAGCGTGTCCATGGTCTCGCCCGACTGGGAGATGGAGACGACGAGTGTCCGCTCGTCCACGACGGGGTCGCGGTAGCGGAACTCGTGGGCGTACTCCACCTCCACGGGGATCCGGCACCAGTGCTCGACGGCGTACTTGGCGACCTGCCCCGCGTACGAGGAGGTGCCGCAGGAGATGACGACGACCTTGTCGACCGCGGCCAGCTCCTCGGTCGAGATGCGGACCTCGTCGAGGACGAGCCGACCCTCGGCGTCGCTGCGGCCGAGGAGGGTGTCGGCGACGGCGCGGGGCTGCTCGTCGATCTCCTTGGCCATGAAGGAGGAGTAGCCGCCCTTCTCGGCGGCCTCGACGTCCCAGTCGACGTGGAAGGGCGAGCCCTCGACGGGTTCGCCGTCGAAGGTCGTGATCGTCGCCCCCTCCGCCGTGATGGTGACGACCTCGTCCTGCCCGAGGGCGAGGGCGTCGCGCGTGCGGCCGATGAAGGCGGCGACGTCGGAGCCGAGGAAGGTCTCGCCCTCGCCGAGGCCGACGACGAGCGGGGAGCTCCGCCGGGCGCCCACGACGGTGCTCGGGTCGCCGGAGCGGACGGCGAGGAGGGTGAACGCCCCCTCGAGGCGGCGGCACGTGCGGCGCAGCGCCTCCGCGAGGGCCTCGCCGCCGTCGAGGCCCTCGCCGCGCACGGCGGCGACGTGACCGGCGAGGACGTGGGCGGCGACCTCGGTGTCGGTCTCGGAGGCCAGCTCGACGCCCTTCGCCTCGAGCTCGGCGCGCAGCGCGGCGAAGTTCTCGATGATGCCGTTGTGGATGACGGCGACCTCGTCGTCGCCGCTGCCCGCGAGGTGGGGGTGGGCGTTGGCGTCGGTGGGACCGCCGTGGGTGGCCCACCGGGTGTGGCCGATGCCCGTGGACGCCGGCTCCAGCGGGGCGGCCTCGAGCAGGGCCCGGAGGTTGGCCAGCTTGCCGGCCTTCTTGCGCGTGGCGAGCCCGCCCGGCCCGGCCAGCGCGACGCCCGCCGAGTCGTAGCCGCGGTACTCCAGCCGCGCGAGGCCGTCGACGACGACGTCCAGCGCCCCCCCGCTGCCCGGCGCTCCGACGTAGCCCACGATCCCGCACATGGCCGCCAGCGTAGGTGCGCCCGCCCGTCGCCCCGGCGCCCGACGCACCCGGGTGACCGGTGCGCGTGCGGGGAGGGCCGGCCCCGGCTGGCACCATCGGCGCCCGTGGCCGCCGACTCCTCCCCCTACGTCGAGCTCGACCGGGACGCCTGGAGCGCCCTCGCGCCGGCCACCCCCCTGCGGCTGACGCAGGAGGACCTCGAGAGCCTGCGGGGCCTCGGCGAGCCGATCGACCTCGCCGAGGTGGAGGAGGTCTACCTGCCCCTGTCGCGGCTCGTGCAGCTGTACGTGGGCGCGGCGCGCTCCCTGCACGCGGCGCGGGCCGAGTTCCTCGGCGAGCGCACGGCCCCGACGCCCTTCGTCGTGGGGGTCGCCGGCTCGGTGGCGGTCGGGAAGTCGACGACGGCGCGCGTCCTGCGCGAGCTCCTCGCCCGGTGGCCGGGGACCCCGCGCGTCGAGCTCGTCACCACCGACGGCTTCCTGCACCCCAACGCCGAGCTGGAGCGGCGGGGGCTGCTGCAGCGCAAGGGCTTTCCGGAGTCCTACGACCGCCGGGCGCTCCTGCGGTTCGTCCAGGCCGTGAAGTCGGGGGCGGAGGAGGTCCGGGCCCCGCTCTACAGCCACCTCGTCTACGACATCGTGCCCGGCGCCGAGGTCGTCGTCCGCCGGCCGGACGTGCTCCTCGTCGAGGGGCTCAACGTCCTGCAGCCGGCCCGCCCCCGCGCCGACGGCCGGCAGGGGCTCGCCGTCAGCGACTTCTTCGACTTCACCATCTACGTCGACGCCCGCACCACCGACGTCCGCAGCTGGTACGTCCAGCGCTTCCTGCGCCTGCGGGAGACGGCCTTCAGCCGGCCCGAGTCCTACTTCCGCCGCTTCGCGGGACTCTCCGACGAGCAGGCGGAGGCCCTCGCCCTGGAGATCTGGGGCGCCGTCAACGAGCCGAACCTCGTCGAGAACGTGCTCCCGACGCGCGGGCGCGCCTCGCTCGTCCTCACCAAGGACGCCGACCACACCGTGCGGCGGGTGAGGCTCCGCAAGGTCTGAACCAGGCTCGGACGCCGACCTCGTCGCGCCCCTCCGAGGCGGCAGGCCTGGTCGGCCCGGCGCCGGGGCGGCCCGGCACCGGGGTCGGGCCAGTACGCGAGTCGGCCCAGCACCCGGGTCGAGCCAGCACCCGGGGCGGCCCCGCGCCGCTGATCAGAAGGGCGGGGCGCCGTCGTCGGCCCAGCCCCCTCTCTCGCCCGCCCCGTCGGCGGCGCCTCCTGAGCCGTCAGCGGGGGCATCCGGGACGCCGGTGGGACCTCCCCGGCCGTCGACGGACCGACCGTCGCCTCGCTGGACGTGCCCCACGTCGTCTCGGTCGAGCTCGTGCAGCTGGCGGGCGAGCTCGGCGTGCACCCGGTCGAGGTCGTGGGCGGCGCTGTCTCTGCAGGGGTAGCGCTCGGGGCCCAGGAGCCGCTCCTCCAGCTCGGGGGCGGCCTCGGCCTCGGCCCTGGCCGCGGCGCGGGCGGCGTCGGCGAGGGCAGGTGCGGGGCGGGGCAGCAGCGGCTGCGCGGGGACGTGGACGACCTGCCCGAGCGGGGTGGTCCAGGTGAGGGACGGGTCAGCGGGGTCATCGGTGGTCGGGACCGCCACCCATCCGAAGTGGTGCTTGGCGAGGTGGTGGCGCCGGCAGAGGACGTCGAGGTTGCAGGGGCACGTCGGTCCGCCGGTGGCGTGGGAGGTGCGGTGGTCGAGGTCGCAGCGGGTCGCGGGCATGCGGCAGCCGGGGGCCTGGCAGCGGGGTGAGCGGGTGCGCACCCAGCGGGCGCAGGCGTCGGTGGGTGTGTACGGGCCCGGTCCGCCCGCGGCGGCGGCGTAGGAGCAGCCGGACCGCCGTGATGCACGGCGCAGGGAGGTGTGCCGCGACGTGCGGGCAGTCTCCTGTTGGGTCGAGGGTGGTGGCGCGTCGACGCGCACGGTGATCGACGCGCTCCGCTCTCGGCGGGCTGCCGCCGCTCTCTTGCCGGTCTCGGGTGGTCCGGACGTCGGGCCGGGCAGGCCAGCGGCCTGTGCCGGCGGGTCGGTGGCCATGAGGTGGCCGTCGAGGCCGACGAGGTGGCCGGTGACCGGTGCGGTCAGAGCGCGGCGGAAGCGGTGCCCGGCGGCGAGGAGCTCGGCGACGGCCACCGCGGGGACGGGTCCGAGGGTGGGGTGCTGGGCGGGGTCGTCGTCCAGGCCGAGAAGGCTGGACAGGGCCACGGTGACCTGCGGGCCGTGCGGGCTGCGCGTCCGGGACGTGCTCGTGGTCGCTGCCGCAGCCAGGTTCGTGCCGGCGGCCGCGCTGGCGGGCAGGTCGGTGGTGGCGGGCAGGTCGGTGGTGGCGGGCAGGTCGGTGGTGGTGGCGAGGTCGACGAGGGCGTCGAAGCGGCGCGCGTCGATGCCCCGGCGGTCCGGCAGCCCCGCGGCGGCACCGTCGCCCAGGTTGAGGGGGTCCAGGCCCGCGGTGGTCGCGGCGTGCGGGTCGAGGCGCCCGTGCTCCCCGGCGCGGGCCCGGGCGGTGGTGGTCAGGCGCTCGAACACGCAGGCCAGGTCCAGCACCGGGCCCGTGGCGACCAGCTGGGCCATCCCGTCGTCCACGGGGAACAGGCGGACCCCGCGGGCGCAGGTCGCGCGCCGCACCCGCCGGCGCACCGCCTCGGGGTCGGTCGTCGCCACGAGGTGACGCACCCGCGCCCGCAGCGCGGGGACGGTGAGCGGGCCGAGGTCGTCGGCCAGGGCCGCGTCGACCTTCGCGGCGTGCACCGGGGACAGGGCGACGGTTTCCTCGGCGACCAGGCGGGAGCGCTGGGGGTCGATCCGCCCCGCGTCCAGCGCGACCAGGGTGACCGGCAGCCGCGTGGTCACCGCGAGGGCCTCGGCGACCAGGTCCTGCGCCCGGCGCAAGGGCACGACCAGCGCGACCGCCAGCTCGGCCGCGGCGGCCTCGAACGCCAGCCCCGCGTCCCGCCCCGACCCCGATCCCGGCGACCGTGCCGCGTCGGAGGCGGCACCGGCGCCGGCACCCCTGTCCGCGATCGCGATCACACCGGTGCGACTGTGGCCGGTGCTGTCGCCGTCGCCGTCGCCGTCGGCCACCGGTGCCGTCGGCCCGCCCGACGCGCCCATCTCGTCGACCAGCGCGGCGACATGCCGCAGCAGCACCGCCCACGCCACCGACCGCGCCGCCTCCAACGCGACCACCGCCTGCACCCGACCCAGCGCGCCCGCCCGCACCGCCGACCGCACCCGACCGGCCTCGCCCACCAGCTCGGCGGCGCCGCCGTCCTGGTCCCCGGCAGCAGCACTCACCTCAGGGAGGCCGGCGCCACGAGCGGCGCGAGGCGAGGCGGACGGCAGGACGGCGTCGTCCCCCTCGCTCCCGCCCACGCCCATCTCGAACACGTGTACGAGGCTAGGGATGGGGTCCGACAGCGCCGCGACAGCCCCGAGGTCTGTGGAGGACGCCCCCACACCGCCAGCCTGTGCGCAGCCACCCGACACCGCCCGTGGCGATCGCCTCGGCGCCTGCGCCCGCCGAGCCGCCCGAGCCCGTCAGGACCCGTCGGCCACCGCAGCCACGGCGGCGGCGGTCGCCGCCGGCCCCCCTCCAGGAGCGGCGGCTCCCGCGAGCCGTGCGTCGAGCGCCGCGCGGACGGCGGAGACCTCGGCCTGCATCTCGTGGAGCAGCTCGACGGGGCGGAAGCCCATCTCCTCGTTGACCGCGACCATCGGCCCGTTGCTCGCCGCGTTGTACGTCCGCACCGCGCGCAGCGAGCCCGCCCACCCCTCCTCGCGCCCGTCGGCGAGCGCGGCGGCGAGGCAGTCGATCTTGAGCAGCAGGCCGAGGCGGTGCCCGCGGTGCTCCGGCAGCACGAGGGTGTCCCACTGGTGGAGGACGTCGGGCTCGTGCTCGCTGCGGACGAGCATCGAGTACCCGGCCGTCGCACCGTCGTCGCTGCGCGCCAGCGCCACCCAGCGCGTCCGCCCCAGCGCCACCGACCGCTGGTGCTCGGCCAGGACGCGCTCGGCGTCCACGTCCTCCGCCTCGACGACGAGGTCGTCCTGCGGGGCCTCGGTGAGCATGCGCGAGGAGAGCTCGGCCATGGCCGCCGCGTCCTCGGGCTCGGGGGCTCCGCGCAGCACCTCCCAGCGGTACCCCGTCGACCGCGGGAGCGCCGCGGCGCGGAGGGCGTCGAGGTGGCCCTGGTCGGCCGGCAGCGGCAGCTCGCGCCGTACGTCGGCCACCCCCAGCGAGAAACCCGTGGCCGCGGCGAACGCCGTGCCGGGCCACCGGTCGACGTCGGCCTCCAGGGGCACGGCCACCTCGGTGAGCAGCCGGGGGCGCCCCTGCTCGTCCGCCAGGTCGCAGACGGCCCGCAGGAGGGCCGAGGCCACCCCGCGGCGCCGCGCGGAAGCCGGCACCGCGACCTCGCAGTACAGGAGGTCCCGGTTGTCGCGCTGCGGCGCCTCGACGCGCGCGGCCCCGACGACCTCGCCGTCGTCCACCGCCGACAGCACGACGACGGGCTCCCACGGGACCGGGTGGGCGAGCTCGGCCCGCGCCTCCTCCCGCGGCCACGGGGCCGCCGTCGGCAGGCCGTGCCGACGCCCGGCCTCCTCGGCCGCGTGCCAGGCCTCGAAGCCCTCGGCGAGGAAGGCGGGGTCGTCACCGGGGCTGGTCGTCACGCGCACGGCGGCAGGATCGACCGCCTCGCCCGCAGCGGTCCAGCGATTTCAGATCTGCCGGCGCCCGAAGGCCGCAGCCCCCGAGCCCGAGCCCGAGGTCACACGCCCACCAGCCCGGGAAGCGGGGCTCACTCCTCCCGGAGGGCCAGCCGCTGGCGCACGACGCCCGCGAGCCGGTCGGCGACCTCCTGGGCCGTCTCGGCGCTCGGCGCCTCGACCATGACGCGCACGAGCGGCTCCGTCCCGGAGGGGCGCAGGAGCACCCGGCCCGTGTCGCCGAGCTCGGCCTCCGCCGCGGCGACGGCGTCGCGCACCCCCGGGTCGGTGCCGGCGCCCGCGCGGTCGACGCCCGGCACGTTGACGAGGACCTGCGGCAGCCGCGGGATGCCGGCGGCCAGGTCCGCCAGGGTGCGCCCGCTCTCGGCCACCCGGGCGAGCAGGTGCAGCGACGTCAGCACGCCGTCCCCCGTCGTCGCGTGGTCGAGCAGCAGCACGTGGCCCGACTGCTCGCCGCCCAGCGCGTAGCCGCCCCGACGCATCTCCTCGAGGACGTACCGGTCCCCCACCGCCGTGCGCGCGCAGCGGATGCCGGCCGCCTCCATGGCGAGCACGAGGCCCAGGTTGCTCATGACCGTCGTCACGAGGACGTCGTGCCGCAGCTCGCCCCGCTCGGCCAGGGCCAGCGCGAGGACGCCCATGATCTGGTCCCCGTCGACGAGCGCCCCGGTGGCGTCGACGGCGAGGCAGCGGTCGGCGTCGCCGTCGTAGGCGACGCCCGCGTCGGCGCCGTGCTCGAGCACGGCGGCCTGCAGCACCTCGGGGTGCGTGGAGCCCACGCCGTCGTTGATGTTGACGCCGTCCGGCGCCGCCCCGACGACCACGACGTCCGCGCCGGCCGTCGCGAGGGCCAGGGGGCCGAGCTCGCTCGCGGCCCCGTGGGCGCAGTCGACGACGACCTTCAGGCCGTCGAGCCGGTGGGGCGCCGACGCGCCGAGGGCCTGCGCCCACGCCGGGCCCGCCTCGTCGTCGCGCCGCACGC
This sequence comes from uncultured Pseudokineococcus sp., assembly GCF_947499845.1. GTDB lineage: Bacteria > Actinomycetota > Actinomycetes > Actinomycetales > Quadrisphaeraceae > Pseudokineococcus. The sequence continues at coordinate 256,709 of NZ_CANMPM010000001.1, read as the reverse complement.
GGCCCACACCGGCCCCCGTGGGCCGGGCCCACTCCTCGCCCGAGCGCCGCTCGATGGCGTCCTCCACGTCGTCGGGCAGCTTGTGCCCGCCGCGCGCGAAGAACTTGATGCCGTTGTCGGCCATCGGGTTGTGCGAGGCGGAGAGGACGACGCCGAGGTCGGCGCCCGAGGCGGCGACGATGGACGCCACGGCGGGGGTCGGCACGACGCCGACGTCGTCGACGTCCACGCCCGCGCTGGCGAGGCCCGCCACGACCGCGGCCGAGAGGAACTCGCCCGACGCGCGCGGGTCCCGCCCCACGACGGCGCGTGGTCGGTGCCCGGCGAAGGCGCCCCGGTCGGCCAGGACGTGCGCCGCCGCGACCGAGAGGTCCAGCGCGAGCTCGGCGGTGACGGCGACGTTCGCGACGCCCCGCACCCCGTCGGTGCCGAAGAGCCTGGCCACTGGTCCTCCGTGGTGGTCGGTCGGTGCTGGCAGGTCGGTCGGTGATGGCAGGCCGGTCGGTGCTGGCAGGCCGGTCGCTGCTGGAAGGCCGGCCCCGGACGCACCGAAGCCCCGGGGCGCAGGCCCCGGGGCTTCGGTGCGGCGCTCCGCGGCGGGCAGGTGCCCGCCGGGGTCAGCGCTTGGAGTACTGGGGCGCCTTGCGGGCCTTCTTGAGCCCGGCCTTCTTGCGCTCCTTGACGCGCGCGTCGCGCGTGAGGAAGCCGGCCTTCTTCAGCACCGCGCGGTTGGCCTCGACGTCGACCGCGTTGAGCGCGCGGGCGATGCCCAGGCGCAGCGCGCCGGCCTGGCCCGAGGGGCCGCCGCCGTCGATGCGGGCGATGACGTCGAAGCGGCCCTGCAGCTCGGTGACCGTGAACGGGTCGTTGACGAGCTGCTGGTGGACCTTGTTCGGGAAGTAGGCGGCGAGCTCGCGCCCGTTCACCGAGTACTGGCCCGAGCCGGGGACGATGCGCACCCGGGCGACGGCCTCTTTGCGGCGGCCGGTCGCCATGGCCGGGGCCACGATGCTCCGCCCGGAGCCCGCGACGGACGAGGACTCGCTGGTGTAGCTGCTGGGGGCGTCGGTCTCGACGGTGGTGTCGAGCCCGCCGTCCTGGTAGTCGGTGCTGTCGGTCTGGACGGTCACAGGTTCTCCTCGGGAGCGGGTGCGGGGGCCGGGCGCGAGGGGACTACTGCGCGACCTGGGTGATCTGGAAGGACTGCGGCTGCTGGGCGCCGTGGGGGTGCGACGGGCCCGAGTAGACCTTGAGCTTCTTGATCATCGCCCGGCCGAGGCTGTTCTTCGGGAGCATGCCGCGGACGGCCTTCTCCACGGCCTTCTCGGGGTTCTTCTCGAGGAGCTCGGTGTAGGAGGTCGCCTTGAGGCCGCCCGGGTAGCCCGAGTGGCGGTAGGCGATCTTCTGGTCGCGCTTGCTGCCCGTGAGGGCCACCTTGTCGGCGTTGACGATGACGACGAAGTCACCGGTGTCGATGTGCGGCGCGAAGACCGTCTTGTGCTTGCCCCGCAGCAGCGAGGCGGTGTGGGTCGCGAGGCGGCCGAGCACGACGTCGCTGGCGTCGATGACGTGCCAGCGGCGCTCGACGTCGGCGGGCTTGGGGGAGAACGTGCGCACGGTCGTTGCCTTCGTCCTGTCGGGGTCGTCCACGGCCTCCGGACCGGCTGGTCCGGGCTGCTTCGTCCGGGGCTCTTCGCACGCTCTGCCGCGCTGGGGTGCAGCGCGGCCGACGTCCGACGAGGCGGACGCGGCCGGCGCAGGGCATGGCACGTCCCGGAACTCGCGGACGACTGTACGAGACCCCCGGCGCGCCGGTCAAAGCGGCTCGGGAGCCGGCCGCCGCCGGCCCCCGTCCGCCGCCGGCGGCGGCGCGGCCTCCCACACCGGCTCGGGCACCTCGACGAGCCGCCCGTCCGCGCCCAGGACGAGGAAGCGGTCGAAGCCGCGCGCGAACCAGCGGTCGTGCGTGACGGCGACGACGGTCCCCGAGAAGTCCGCCAGCGCCCGCTCCAGGGCCTCGGCCGACTCGAGGTCGAGGTCGTCCGTCGGCTCGTCGAGGAGCAGGAGCGTCGCCCCCGACAGCTCGAGGAGCAGCACGCGGAAGCGGGCGCGCTGCCCGCCCGAGAGCTGGTCGGTGCTCTGCTCGGCCGCGCGGGCGAGCCCGTACCGGTCGAGCGCGCGCGCCGCCTCCTCGCGGCCCATCCCCGCCCGGGCCCCGTCCCCGCGGTGCAGCACCTCGAGCAGCGTCGGCAGGCGGTCCCCCGACCTCCGGCCACCCGCCCCCTCCCCCGCGCCGTCCCCGGCTCCCCCCGGGTCCGCCCCGTGGGCGCTGCCGCGCTCGCGCTGGGAGAACCAGCCCGGGCGCACGCGCGCGCCGAGCCGTGCGCGGCCGCTGTGGGCCACCGGGTCGACCGGGACGTCGCTCGTGGCGGGCGCGTGCTCGGGCTCGGGGTCGGTGCCGCCCGCGGCCAGCAGGCGCAGGAGGTGGGACTTGCCCGACCCGTTGGGCCCGAGGAGCGCCACCCGGTCGCCGTACCAGACCTCGGCGTCGGCGGGCTCGAGCAGCCCGGGGATCGCGACCTGCTCGAGGACGACCGCCCGGCGCCCGGTGCGCCCCCCGGCGAGCCGCAGCCGCAGCGGGCGGTGCTGCGGGGCCTCCGGCGGCGGCCCCTCCTCCTCGAAGCGCGCCAGGCGCGTCAGCGCGGCCTGGTAGCGCGACGACATGCCGTCGTTGAAGGTCGCCTTCTGGCGCAGCGCCACGACGAGCGCCCGCAGCTGGGCGTGCTCCTCGTCCCAGCGCCGCCGCAGCTCCTCCAGGCGCGCGGTGCGCGCCGCCCGCGCCTCGTGCCAGGTGGCGAAGCCGCCCCCGTGGGTCCAGGCGCGGGCCCCGCCCGGGCCCGGCTCGAGGGTGACGACGGACGTCGCCGTCCGGGCGAGCAGCTCCCGGTCGTGGCTGACGAACAGGACGCTCTTCGGCGTCTCGCGCAGGACCCCCTCGAGCCACCTCTTGGCCGGCACGTCGAGGGAGTTGTCGGGCTCGTCGAGGACGAGCACCTCCGCGGGGCCCCGCAGCAGGGCCTCGACCGCCAGGCGCTTGGCCTGGCCCCCGGACAGGCTCGACAGGGCGCGCCAGCGGCAGCGCTCGTACGGCAGGCCGAGGGCCGAGCGCGTGACGGCGTCCCAGTGCACCTCGACGTCGTAGGACCCGGCGTCCCCCGCGTCGACGAGGGCCTGCGCGTAGCGCATCTGGGCGGCCTCGTCGTCGACCTCCATGACGGCGAGCTCCGCGGCGTCGAGCTCGAGGAGGGCGTCGCGCAGCCGGGGCGGCGAGGTGGCCACGAGCAGGTCCCGCACGGCGCGCTCGTCGCCCGGGCCGCCGCGCCCGACGCGCTGGTCGAGCACGGCCACGCCGCCGGAGCTCGTCACCGCGCCCGAGGTCGGCACGACCTCGCCCGTCACGAGCCGCAGCAGCGTCGTCTTGCCGGCACCGTTGGGGCCGACGAGCGCCGTCGTCGACCGGTCCCCGACGCGCAGCGACACCTCGCGCAGCAGGGGCCGGCCGTCCGGCAGCGCGAGGGAGACCCGGTTCAGCTCGACGTGCCCCACGCGCGGCAGTGTCCCCGGAGCCGGGGCTCCGGGGACACCGGGTTCTCAGGGCGGGCCCCGCCGCGCCGGGCGGGCCTCAGGCAGGTGCCGGGCAGGTGCCGGTCAGGCGCGGTCCTCGTCGACGACGTGGACGGCCGCCTCCTCGGCCCCCGCGGCGCCGCCGGCGATGCCGACGTCCTGCGCGACCTCGTCCTTCTCGGCGTCCGGGCCGATGCCCCCCGACGGGTCGACGAGGCGGCCGGCGCGGACGTCGCCCACCTGGTCGTCGAGGAGCTCCCCGTCGGTGTCGAGGTCGGCCTCGGTGCCCGGTGCCGGCGGCTCGGCGACGTCGTCGGCGTCACCGGTCGACATCTCCGCGTCGTGGCGCACGGGGCCCGGGTCCTCGGCGAGGGGGTCGGGCACCTCCATGGCGGGGTCGGGGACCTCCTCGGCCAGGCGCTCGTCGAGGCTCTCGCCCTCGCGCTGCTCCTCGAGCGTCGTGCCGTGGCGGCCGAGCTCGCGCGGGCGCTCCGGCGGGGAGTAGCCCTGGTCGAGGGCCTCGTCCTGCGAGAGCGTCCCCAGGCTGTTCTCGTCGTCGTAGTCGCGGACGTCGGGGTCCACCGCGGCGTCGTCGACGCCGCCCGCGTCGGGCTGGTAGACGTCGTCGCCGACGGCGCTGGACTCGTCAGGTGTCGTGCTCATGCCCCGACCCTGCCACCGGCCGCGGGACCTCGCGCGCGGTGCCGGCGCCCTGCTCCGGAGCGACCGGCCCCCGGTACGAGCGCGCCCGCACCGCCTGCGCCGCGAGCTCCTCGTCCGGCGGGTAGACGACCTCCTCGAGCACGAGGCCGTGCGCGGGCACGACGGCGACCGCGGGGTCGCGCACGCCGGCGGCGAGCACCCGCGCGGGCCAGCCCTCGTCGCGGCGCCCCTCCCCCACGGCCAGGCACGCCCCGACGAGCGAGCGGACCATGTGGTGGCAGAACGCGTCGGCCTCGACGTCCGCGACGACGACGCCGTCCGGCGCCCGGGACCAGCCGAGGCGCAGGAGCGTCCGCACGGTGCTCGCGCCCGCGCGGGGACGGCAGTAGGGCAGCCAGTCGTGCTCGCCGAGCAGCGGCGACGCCGCCCGCGCCATCGCCGCCACGTCGAGGGGTCGGCGCACGACGAGCACCTCGCCGCGGCGCAGCGGGTCGCGGGCGGCCGGGTCGTCGACCACCCGGTAGGCGTAGCGGCGCCGCAGCGCCCCGAAGCGCGCGTCGAAGCCCGGCGGCGCCGGTCGGGCGCCGCGCACGACGACGTCCGCCGGCAGCACCCCCGCCAGCCGGCGGAGCAGCGCCCGCCCCGGCGACGGCGCGCCGGGGCTCCCGGCGGCGCGGCCGGGCAGCGCCGTCCAGGAGGCCTCCTCGACGTCGACGTGGACGACCTGGCCGCGCGCCGACACGCCGGCGTCGGTGCGCCCGGCGACGACCAACCGCGGGGCGGGGCGCCGCAGCACCCGGCCGAGGGAGCGCGAGAGCTCGTCCTCGACCGTCCGCAGGCCCGGCTGAGCCGCCCACCCCGCGAAGCCCGCGCCGTCGTAGGCGACGTCGAGCCGCACGCGCACCAGGGCCGCCCCCGCAGACGGCGCGAGCCCGCCGCCCCCGGCGGGGGCGGCGGGCTCGGCGGGGCCGTGCTCGGTCAGCTGCGGCTGTCCTTCTCGGCGTCCTCGGCCGCCGTGGTGACCTCGTCGGCGGCGTCGGCCGCCGCGTCGGCGTCCTCGGCGTCGGACGAGCCCGGCGCGAGGACGTCGGCGTCGCCGGCCGCCGTCTCGGCGTCGGCCGTGGCGTCGCCGGCGGCCTCGGTGTCGGCGCGGCCCGCCGCGTCCTCGGCCTCGGTGGCCGAGTCCTCGGCGCGGGCCTCGGACAGGGCGGCCGCGTCGGCGTCGTCGACCTGCTCGACCGGCACGTCCGCCGCCTCGGCCGCGCTGGCGCGGGCCTCGTCGCGGTCGCGGGACGCGCGACCGGTGGCCGCCGTCGCCTCGCGGACGACGTCCTGGCGCGCCGACACGGGCTCGGTGACGAGCTCGATGACGACCATGGGGGCGTTGTCGCCCTTGCGCGGGCCGATCTTCGTCGTGCGGGTGTAGCCGCCGTCGCGCTGGGCCATCTGCGGGGCGATGTCCGTGAACAGCTCGTGCACGACCGTCTTGTCGCGGACGACGGTCATCACGCGCCGGCGCGCGGCGAGGTCGCCCCGCTTGGCGAAGGTGATGAGCCGCTCGGCGAACGGCCGCAGCCGCTTCGCCTTCGCCTGCGTCGTCGTGATGCTGCGGTGCTCGAACAGCTGGGTGGCCAGGTTGGCCAGGATCAGGCGCTCGTGCGCCGGACCGCCGCCGAGCCGCGGGCCCTTGGTGGGGGTGGGCATGGTGTCTCCTCGGGTGGGCCGTGCGTCAGCCCGGGCACCGCCCGGACGTCAGCACTGGGCGGGTGGTCAGTACTGCTCGTCCTCGGCGAACGACGCGTCGTCGTCGTCGCCCTCGTAGGCCTCGAGGGCCGCGCTCGGGTCGAACCCGGGCGGGCTGTCCTTCAGCTGCAGGCCCATGGTGCCCAGCTTGACCTTGACCTCGTCGATGGACTTCGCGCCGAAGTTGCGGATGTCCAGCAGGTCGGCCTCGCTGCGGGCGACGAGCTCGCCGACCGAGTGGATGCCCTCCCGCTTGAGGCAGTTGTAGCTGCGGACCGTGAGGTCGAGGTCCTCGATGGGCAGCGCGAGGTCGGCGGCCATGGCCGCGTCCGTGGGCGAGGGGCCCATGTCGATGCCCTCGGCCTCGACGTTGAGCTCGCGCGCCAGGCCGAAGAGCTCGACGAGCGTCTTGCCGGCCGAGGCCATGGCGTCGGCGGGCACGGTCGAGGGCTTGGTCTCGACGTCCACGACGAGCCGGTCGAAGTCCGTGCGCTGCTCGACGCGCGTGGCCTCGACCTTGTAGGTGACCTTGAGCACCGGGGAGTAGATCGAGTCGACGGGGATCCGGCCGATCTCGGCGTCGCCCGACTTGTTCTGGGCGGCGGAGACGTAGCCGCGGCCGCGCTCGACGGTCAGCTCCATCTCGAGCCGGCCGTTCTCGTTGAGCGTGGCGATGTGCAGCCCGGTGTCCGCGACCTCCACGCCGGCGGGCGGCGCGATGTCGGCGGCGGTGACCTCGCCGGGGCCCTGCTTGCGCAGGTACATCGTCACGGGCTCGTCGTGCTCGCTGGAGACGACGAGGCCCTTGACGTTGAGGATGATCTCGGTGACGTCCTCCTTGACCCCGGGGATCGTGGAGAACTCGTGGAGCACGCCGTCGATGCGGATGCTCGTGACCGCCGCGCCGGGGATCGACGAGAGCAGCGTGCGGCGGAGGCTGTTGCCGAGGGTGTAGCCGAAGCCGGGCTCGAGCGGCTCGATGGTGAAGCGCGAGCGGCGCTCGGCGACGCGGTCCTCGGTGAGGGTGGGGCGCTGTGCGATGAGCACGGGCAGGTGTCCTTCCGGGCGCGGGGTCCGCCATATGACCCCAGGGGGCGCGTGCGGCCGCGGGCGCGCGAGAACCCGCCGGCCTCCCGCGCGGTCGCGGTCGACCGGCGCGGGTGCGGGCCGGCCCCCGCCGCTGGCGGGGACCGGCCCTGGTGGTCCTAGAGGACCGGAGGCGTCACTTCGAGTAGTACTCGACGATGAGCTGCTCCTGGACCTGGACGTCGATGGCCGCTCGGGCCGGGACGCCGTGGACCAGGGCGCGCATGCGGTCGGCCTGGACCTCGAGCCACGCGGGCGTCGTCTTGCCCTCGAGCTCGGCCTTGGCGACGACGAACGGCGTCATCTCGAGCGACTTCTCGCGCACCTCGATGATGTCGTTGGGCGACACGCGGGCGCTGGGGATGTCGACCTTCTGGCCGTTGACCCGGATGTGGCCGTGGCGGACCGCCTGGCGGGCCGCGTCGCGGGACTTGGCGAAGCCCGCGCGGTACACGACGTTGTCGAGCCGGAGCTCGAGGATCTCGAGGAGGGTCTCGCCGGTGCGCCCGGCGCGGCCCTGGGCCTCCTCGTAGTAGCCGCGGAACTGCTTCTCGAGGACGCCGTAGATGCGCGCGCACTTCTGCTTCTCGCGCATCTGGAGCAGGTACTCGCTGTCCTTCGTGCGGCCGCGGCCGTGCTCGCCCGGCGGGTAGGGGCGGATCTCGATCGGGCACTTGCCCGAGTCGCACTTCGCGCCCTTCAGGTAGAGCTTCTGCTTCTCACGCCGGCAGCGCTTGCAGTCGGGCCCGGTGTAACGCGCCATGGGGGTCTCTCGTCTCCTTCGTCTCGCTGCAGCCGGGTCAGACGCGCCGGCGCTTGGGCGGGCGGCAGCCGTTGTGGGCCTGCGGCGTCACGTCCTGGATGGTGCCCACCTCCAGGCCGGTGGCCTGCAGCGAGCGGATGGCGGTCTCGCGGCCGGAGCCGGGGCCCTTGACGAAGACGTCCACCTTGCGCATGCCGTGCTCCTGGGCGCGGCGGGCGGCGGCCTCGGCAGCCATCTGCGCGGCGAAGGGCGTCGACTTGCGCGAGCCCTTGAAGCCGACCTGGCCGGCGGAGGCCCAGGAGATCACCGCACCCGTGGGGTCCGTGATCGAGACGATGGTGTTGTTGAAGGTGCTCTTGATGTGCGCCTGGCCGGCGGAGACGTTCTTCTTCTCCTTGCGGCGCGTGCGGCGCGCGCCACCGGGGGTGCGGGTCTTGGGGGGCATGGGCTGGTTCTCTCCTGGACGTGGGGCGAGCTGACCGGCGGCGGGGCGCTGGGCCCGCGCCGGCCGGCGGCGGTCTGGGAGCCGTTCCCCGCACGCCGCGCCGGGCGCGGCGGTGGCGGGGCGGGTCGGCCCGACGGGCGGGCCGACCGGGACGGCCTACTTGCGGCCGACCTTCTTCTTGCCGGCGACCGTGCGCTTCGGGCCCTTGCGGGTGCGCGCGTTGGTCTTGGTGCGCTGGCCGCGCACCGGCAGGCCCCGGCGGTGCCGCAGCCCCTCGTAGCAGCCGATCTCGACCTTGCGGCGGATGTCGGCGGCCACCTCGCGGCGGAGGTCGCCCTCCACCTGGTAGGCCTGCTCGATGTGGTCGCGGATCTTGACCTGGTCGTCCTCGGTCATGTCCTTGACGCGCAGGTCAGGGCTGATGCCCGTCGCCGTGAGCGTCTCCATGGCGCGGGTGCGCCCGACGCCGAAGATGTACGTGAGCGCGACCTCGAGCCGCTTGTCGCGGGGGAGGTCGACGCCGACGATGCGTGCCATCGCGGACTCCTGGTGTGCGGTGCGGAGGTGTGGGGCAGCACCGTCCCGCGGGGCCCGGGGGCTCCTCGCGGGTCCCCCGCCTCCGGGCGGGGGGTGACGTCCCGTCCTCGCGGGGAGGAGGGGGTCGGGTGCTGCTCGCCGGCGTGCACCGGGTCGGTGCGCGCCGGGTGCGATCAGCCCTGGCGCTGCTTGTGGCGCAGGTTGTCGCAGATGACCATGACCCGGCCGTTGCGGCGGATCACCTTGCACTTGTCGCAGATCTTCTTGACGCTCGGCTTGACCTTCATCGCTGTCCTCCACCGCCGGGACCGCGCCGGGTCCGTCGGTGCTCGTGGGGCTCGGTGGTCCGACCCGGTGCCGCCGTCGGGCGACCGGGACGTCCCGCGGGACGGTGCGCCCCTCCGGCCGGCGACAGGCGCGGCGGGTGGGCGGGCGTGCGGTGCTGCTGGTGGTGCCGCCGGATCACTTGTAGCGGTAGACGATGCGGCCGCGGGTCAGGTCGTACGGGCTGAGCTCCACCACCACGCGGTCCTCGGGGAGGATCCGGATGTAGTGCTGGCGCATCTTCCCCGAGATGTGCGCGAGGACCTTGTGGCCGTTGCTCAGCTCCACGCGGAACATGGCGTTCGGCAGCGCCTCCACCACAGCGCCCTCGATCTCGATGACCCCGTCCTTCTTGGCCATTGCCCTCCGCTCGTCGCGGGCGCGCCTGAGCCGCCCGTCGCAGTCGTCACCGGTCGTCGGTGCAGCGCGCGTGACGGGCCCGACCCGCCAGGACGAGAGGTCGTCCGGCGGGACGTCGTCGCCGAACCAGCCGCGGGGCGAGGACGTGGGCGTGCGAGCGCGCTCGTGCACCGACGCAGCAGCGTACGCGAGCGCGGCCCCAGCGCGAAATCGCCGGGAGGGGCCCTCCCCCGCCCTCAGGCCAGGGGGGCCACGGCGACGCCGTGGCGGGCGAGGCCCGCGGCCCCCCCGTCGGGCGCCGTGAGGACCCAGAGGCCGCCCTCGAGAACCGCGACGGTGTTCTCCCAGTGGGCGGCGCGCGCGCCGTCCGCGGTCACGACCGTCCAGTCGTCGGCGAGCACCTCGGTCTCCGCGGTGCCGCGGACCACCATCGGCTCCACGGCCACGCAGAGCCCCGGGCGCACCTTCGCGCCCCGGTCGCGCGACCGGTGGTTGAGCACCTCGGGCGGCTGGTGCATGGCCGTGCCGATGCCGTGGCCGACGTAACCCTCGACGATCCCGTAGCGCCCCGCCAGGGAGTCCTCGACGGCGGCTCCCACCGCACCCAGCCGCTCGGCGCCGGCCAGGGCGGCCAGGCCCGCCCACATGGCGGCCTCGGTGGCCTCGACGAGCGCCACGTCCTCGGGGTCCACCGCTCCCCCGCCGCCGTCGACGACGGCGCTGAACGCCGCGTCGCCGTGCCAGCCGTCCACGACCGCCCCGCAGTCCACGGACACCAGGTCGCCGTCCCGCAGGACCCGCTCCCCGGGGATGCCGTGGACGACCTCCTCGTTGACGGAGACGCACAGGGAGGCGGGGAAGCCCTGGTACCCGAGGAAGGACGGCACCGCCCCGGCTCCCCGGACGACCCCCTCGGCCACGCGGTCGAGCTCGGCGGTCGTCACCCCCGGGACGAGGGCGCCGCGGACGGCCTCGAGGGCGTCCGCCACGACGAGGCCGGCCCGGCGCATGAGGAGCACCTGCTCGGGCGTCTTCCACTCCACGCGCTCGCGCCGCAGGAGCCCCACGCCTCAGCCCCGGCCGAGCGCCGCGAGGACGCGCGCGGTGACGTCGGGCACCGCGCCCATCCCGTCCACGCGACGCAGCAGGCCGCGCCGGTCGTACACGTCGACGAGCGGCGCCGTCTGCGCCTCGTACACCTCGAGCCGGTGCCGCTGGACGGCCTCGCCGTCGTCCGAGCGGTGCTGCTCCGTCGAGCGCTGCGCGAGGCGCTTGACGACCTCCTCGGTGTCGACCGTGAGGAGGACGACCGCCTCGACGCCCTCGACCCCGGTGCCGCTGAGCATCGCGTCGAGCTCGCGGACCTGCGCGGTCGTCCGGGGGTAGCCGTCGAGGAGGAAGCCGTCGGCGGCGTCGTCGGCCTGCAGCCGCTCGCGCACCATGGCGTTCGTGACCTCGTCGGGCACGTACTCCCCCTCGTCCATGTAGGACTTGGCGGTGCGCCCGAGCTCGGTGCCCTCGCTGACGTTGGCGCGGAAGATGTCGCCGGTCGAGATGGCCGGCACGTCCAGCTCGACGGCGAGGCGGGCGGCCTGGGTGCCCTTGCCCGCTCCGGGCGGGCCCAGGAGGACGAGCCTCATCGGAGGAACCCCTCGTAGTTGCGCTGCTGGAGCTGGCTCTCGATCTGCTTCACCGTCTCGAGCCCGACGCCGACGACGATGAGGATCGACGTGCCACCGAACGGGAAGTTCTGCGTGGCGCCGACCAGCACGAGCGCGATGAGCGGGATGAGGGCGACGAAGCCGAGGTAGATGGCCCCGGGCAGCGTGATGCGGGTGAGGACGTAGTCGAGGTACTCGGCCGTGGGTCGGCCCGCGCGGACGCCGGGGATGAAGCCGCCGACGCGCTTGATGTTGTCGCTGACCTCGTCGGGGTTGAACGTGATCCCGACGTAGAAGTACGTGAAGAAGATGATGAGGGCGATGTAGGCGACGATGTAGACGGCGCTGTCGCCCTGGACCAGGTTGGCGTTCACCCACTGCACCCACCCGGACTGCGGGTCGTTGAACTGCGCGACCAGCGCGGGCAGGTACAGCAGCGACGAGGCGAAGATGACCGGGATGACGCCGGCCATGTTGACCTTGATGGGGATGTAGGTGCTCGTCCCGCCGTACATCCGGCGGCCCACCATGCGCTTGGCGTACTGGACGGGCACGCGCCGCTGGGACTGCTCGACGAAGACGACGAGCGCCACGATGACGAGCCCGACGGCGATGACGACGGCCATGACGCCGAAGCCCTGGCTCTGCCCGATGCTCCACAGCTGCCCGGGGAAGGTGGCGGCGATCGAGGTGAAGATGAGCAGCGACATGCCGTTGCCGACGCCCCGCTCGGTGATGAGCTCGCCCATCCACATGATGAGCCCGGTGCCCGCGGTCATCGTGATGACCATGAGCACGATGGTGACCACGGAGTCGTCCGGGATGATGTCGGCGGTGCAGCCGGGGAACAGCTGACCGGCGCGCGCCACCGCGATGTAGGTGGAGGACTGGAGGACGGCCAGGGCGATCGTCAGGTAGCGCGTGTACTGCGTGAGCTTCGCCTGCCCGGACTGCCCCTCCTTCTTCAGCTCCTCGAAGCGGGGGATCACGACCGTCAGCAGCTGCGTGATGATGCTCGCGGTGATGTACGGCATGATCCCGAGCGCGAAGACCGACAGCTGGAGCAGCGCTCCACCGCTGAAGAGGTTGACCAGCCCCAGCAGGTCGTTGGAGGACGCCGACGTCGACAGGCACTGCTGGACGTTGGCGTAGCTGACCCCCGGGACCGGGACGAACGAGCCCAGCCGGAAGATCGCCATGATCCCCGCGGTGAAGAGCAGCTTGCGCCGCAGGTCGGGCGTGCGGAACGCCCGCACGAATGCGCTGAGCACGTGTCCTCCAGATCGCCCGGCTCGGGCGGTCGCCGCGCCGGCGGCCTGCCGGCGGAGCGGTGCGGGTGCGGGCAGGTGGGCGGTCAGGTGGGCGGTCGGGTGGGCCGCCGCCCGTCATCGGGCGGGGCGCCGGGAGCCGACCCTACCCGCGTCGGCGCGCCGGTCGGGGACGGCTCCGGTGCGGCGCCGTCCGGCGCCGGGCGGGGCGGGGAGCACGACGCCCCGCCGCCCGGAGGGGCGGCGGGGCGTCAGCAGGGCTCAGAGCGTGGTGGTGCTGCCGCCCGCGGCGGCGATCTTCTCGACCGCGGAGGCCGAGAAGGCGTGGGCCGTGACCTGCAGCGCGACGTCCGCGCTGCCCTGGCCCAGGACCTTCACCTTCTGGTCCTTGCGGACCGCCCCGGCCGCGACCATCTCGTCGACGCCCACGGCCCCGCCCTGCGGGAAGAGCTCGGAGAGCCGGTCGAGGTTGACGACCTGGTAGGTCGTCCGGAACGGGTTGGTGAACCCGCGCAGCTTCGGCAGCCGCATGTGCAGCGGGGTCTGGCCGCCCTCGAAGGCCGCGGACACCTGGTAGCGGGCCTTGGTGCCCTTGGTGCCGCGCCCGGCGGTCTTGCCCTTGCTGGCCTCACCGCGCCCGACGCGGGTGCGCGCCGTCTTCGCGCCCGGGGCCGGGCGCAGGTGGTGGACCTTGAGCGTGCGGCCCTGCGGGCCCGTCGTCTCGTCGGCCATGGTCAGTCGACCTCCTCGAGCGTCACGAGGTGCGCCACCGTGGTGATCATCCCGCGGATCTCCGGGCGGTCGTCCTTGACGACGACGTCGCCGATCCGCTTGAGGCCGAGGCTGCGCACCGTGTCGCGCTGGTTCTGCTTCCCGCCGATGGTGGAGCGGGTCTGGGTCACCTTGAGCCGCGCCATCAGGACGCCGTCCCTGACATGGCCCGGACCAGGGCCGCCGGGGCGACCTCGTCGAGCGTCTTGCCGCGGCGGGCCGCGACGGACTCGGGGCGCTCGAGGCCCTTGAGGGCCGCCACCGTCGCGTGGACGATGTTGATGGCGTTGCTCGAGCCGAGCGACTTCGTCAGCACGTCGTGCACGCCGGCGCACTCGAGGACGGCGCGCACCGGGCCGCCCGCGATGACGCCGGTACCCGGCGACGCCGGGCGCAGCAGCACGACGCCGGCCGCGTCCTCGCCCGTGACGGGGTGCGGGATCGTCCCCTGGGCGCGGGGCACGCGGAAGAAGGCCTTCTTGGCCTCCTCGACGCCCTTGGCGATCGCCGCGGGCACCTCCTTGGCCTTGCCGTAGCCGACGCCGACGGTGCCGTCGCCGTCGCCCACCACGACGAGCGCGGTGAAGCTGAAGCGGCGACCGCCCTTGACGACCTTGGAGACGCGGTTGATCGTCACCACGCGCTCGAGGAACTGGCTGCGGTCCGCGGAGTCGCCCCGGCGGCCGTCACGGCGGTCGCGGCGGTCGTTGCCGCCGGGCCCGCCCGTGCCGGCGCCGGCGCCGCGGCGCTGGGGTCCAGGCATGTCTGGTCTCTTCTCTCTCTCGTCTCTCGCGTCAGTCGCCTGTGCCGAAGCCCGGGGGCCGGCTCAGACGGCGAGCCCGCCCTCGCGGGCGCCGTCGGCCACAGCGGCCACGCGGCCGTGGTAGCGGTTGCCGCCGCGGTCGAAGACCACGGCCTCGATGCCCGCGGCGCGGGCGCGCTCGGCCACCAGCTCGCCCACGCGGCGGGCCTTGGCGGTCTTGTCGCCGTCCAGCGCGCGCAGGTCGGCCTCCATCGTGGAGGCCGAGGCCAGCGTGCGGCCGACGGTGTCGTCGACGACCTGCACGAAGACGTGGCGGGTGGAGCGGTTGACCACGAGGCGCGGTCGGGCCGGCGTGCCGGAGACCTTCTTGCGCACCCGCAGGTGGCGACGGCCGCGGGCCGCCGTCGTGCCGGTGCCCCGGACGGCGGTGACGCCCCGGTAGGAGGACCTGCGTGCCATCACTTACCTGCCTTCCCGACCTTGCGCCGGACCTGCTCGCCCGCGTAGCGGACGCCCTTGCCCTTGTACGGGTCGGGCTTGCGCAGCTTGCGGATGTTGGCGGAGACCTCGCCCACGAGCTGCTTGTCGATGCCCTGCACCGAGAAGCGGGTGGGGGCCTCGACCGCGAACGTGATGCCCTCGGGCGCCGGGATGACGACCGGGTGGCTGAAGCCGAGCGCGAACTCCAGGGAGCCGCCCCGGGCCTGCACGCGGTAGCCGGTGCCGACGATCTCGAGCTTCTTCTCGTAGCCCGTGGTGACGCCCGTGACCATGTTCGCGAGCAGCGAGCGGGTCAGGCCGTGCAGCGAGCGGTTGGTGCGCTCGTCGTCCGGGCGGACGACGTGGAGCGCCCCGGACTCGCCGCGCTCGACCGAGATGGGCGCGGCGACCGTGTGCGCGAGCGTGCCGCGCGGGCCCTTGACGACGACCTCCTGGCCGTCGATGGAGACGTCGACCCCGGCGGGGACGTCGATGGGCAGCCTTCCGATGCGGGACATGCTTCCTCCTCCGCCCTTACCAGACGTAGGCGAGGACTTCCCCGCCCACGCCCTGCTTCGTGGCCTGCCGGTCCGTGAGGAGGCCGGAGGACGTGGACAGGATCGCCACGCCGAGGCCGCCGAGGACGCGGGGCAGGTTGGTCGACTTCGCGTACACGCGCAGGCCCGGCTTGCTGACCCGCCGGACGCCGGCGATGGAGCGCTCGCGGTTGGGGCCGAACTTCAGCTCCAGGGTGAGCTTGCGGCCCACCTCGGCGTCCTCCACCGACCAGCCGGCGATGTAGCCCTCCGCCTGGAGGATCTCGGCGATGCGCTGCTTGAGCTTGCTGTAGGGCATGGTCACGTCGTCGTGGTACGCCGAGTTGGCGTTCCGCAGGCGCGTGAGCATGTCCGCGATCGGGTCGGTCATCGTCATCGGGCTCGTCCGCCCTTCCTCACCTCGGTTTCCGCTCCCCGGCGGGCGGGGGCGGACCTGAGGCGTCCGTGCCGGACGCGGTGGTCCGGCGGTGCTTCTGGGACTCGTGCTGCCGAGCGGGCCTCGCCCGCTCGTGCCCCCGGCGCTGCGAGCCGGGGGCGGGGGCTCACCAGGAGCTCTTCGTGATGCCCGGGAGCTCGCCCCGGTGGGCCATCTCGCGGAGGCACACGCGGCAGAGGCCGAACTTGCGGTAGACCGAGTGCGGCCGGCCGCAGCGCTGGCAGCGCGTGTAGGCCCGGACGCCGAACTTGGGCTTGCGCGCGGCCTTGGTGACCAGGGCGGTCTTCGCCATGTCAGTCCTCCTTGAAGGGGAAGCCGAGCTGGCGCAGCAGCGCCCGGCCCTCGTCGTCGTTGCGTGCCGACGTCACGACCGTGACGTCCATGCCGCGCACGCGGTCGATGCGGTCCTGGTCGATCTCGTGGAACATCGACTGCTCCGTGAGGCCGAACGTGTAGTTGCCGCGCCCGTCGAACTGCTTCGGCGAGAGGCCGCGGAAGTCGCGGATGCGGGGCAGCGCCAGCGACACGAGGCGGTCGAGGAACTCCCACATGCGGTCCCCGCGCAGCGTCGTGTGGCAGCCGATCGGCATGCCCTCGCGCAGCTTGAACTGCGCGATCGACTTGCGGGCCCGCGTCACCTGCGGCTTCTGGCCGGTGATGGTGGTGAGGTCGCGGACGGCGCCGTCGATGAGCTTCGAGTCGCGCGCGGCGTCGCCCACGCCCATGTTCACCACGACCTTGACCAGGCCGGGGATCTGCATGACGTTGGCGTAGCCGAACTGCTCGCGCAGCGCCGGCGCGATCTCGGAGCGGTAGCGCGCCTTGAGGCGCGGCTGCGGCGCGCCGCTCGCCTCGGTCACGGCGGCGGGCGAGGTGGTCGTCTCACTCATGCGATGTCCTTGCCGGAGCGCTTGGCCACGCGGACGCGGGTGGTCACGGTCCGCCCGTCGCGCTCGGTCGTCTCGGTGCGCACGCCGACCCGCGTGGGCCGACCGGTCTCCGGGTCCACGACCTGCACGTTGCTGATGTGGATCGGCGCCTCGACGGTCTCGCGACCGCCCGAGCCGCGCCCGGCCGCCCCGGCCTTGACGTGCTTGGTGATGCGGTTGACGCCCTCGACCAGCACGCGCTGGCGCTCGGGGAACACCGCGATGACGCGACCCTGCTTGCCGCGGTCGCCGCCGCGCGCCTGCGTGGCGCCGGAGATGACCTGGACCAGGTCGCCCTTCTTGATCTTCAGCTTCGGCATCTCAGAGCACCTCCGGGGCCAGCGAGACGATCCGCATGAAGCGCTTGTCGCGCAGCTCGCGCCCCACGGGGCCGAAGATGCGGGTGCCCCGCGGGTCGCCGTCCGCCTTGAGGATGACGGCCGCGTTCTCGTCGAAGCGGATGTAGGAGCCGTCCGGACGACGGCGCTCCTTGCGGGTGCGGACGACGACCGCCTTGACGACGTCGCCCCTCTTGACGTTGCCGCCGGGGATGGCGTCCTTGACGGTCGCCACGATGACGTCCCCGATGCCGGCGTACCGGCGGCCTGAGCCGCCGAGGACGCGGATGCAGAGGATCTCCTTGGCACCCGTGTTGTCGGCGACCTTGAGCCGCGACTCCTGCTGGATCACTGTTCGACACTCCTGTCGTCGCGCCGGTTCTCGTCGCGAGCCTGGCGGAACGGACTCTTCCGTGGTGGTGCGGGGGTGCCGGCTCCCCTCCCCCGCGGGAGGGGGCCGGCGGGGCCCGGAGGCCTCAGACGGCCTTCTCGAGCACCTCGACGACGCGCCAGCGCTTGGTGGCCGACAGCGGCCGCGTCTCGGCGATGCGCACGCGGTCGCCGACGCCGCAGGCGTTGGTCTCGTCGTGCGCCTTGACCTTGCTCGTGCGCCGGATGACCTTGCCGTAGAGCGCGTGCTTGACGCGGTCCTCGACGACGACGACGACGGTCTTGTCCATCTTGTCGCTGGCCACGACGCCGATGCGGTTCTTGCGGTACCCGCGCTGCTCGGCGGCGGCGGTGGTGTCCGTGCTCACTGCGTCCTCGCTCACTTCTCGCTCCCCCCGGCGGCCGGGGCGCTGATGATGCCGAGCTCCTGCTCGCGCATCACCGTGTAGATGCGCGCGATGTCGCGGCGCACGGCGCGCAGCCGCGTGTGGTTCTCCAGCTGGCCGGTGGCCGACTGGAAGCGGAGGTTGAAGAGCTCCTCCTTCGCGCGGCGCAGCTCCTCGACCAGCTGGTCGGCGTCCTTCTCGCGGAGCTTCGCGGGCGCCACGTCCTCGCTGCCGACGGCCATCAGACCTCACTCCCCTCGCGCGCGACGAAGCGGCACTTCATCGGCAGCTTGTGGATGGCGAGCCGCATGGCCTCGCGGGCCACGGGCTCGGCCACGCCGGAGATCTCGAACATCATCCGGCCCGGCTTGACGTTGGCGACCCACCACTCGGGCGAGCCCTTGCCGGAGCCCATGCGGGTCTCGGCGGGCTTCTTCGTGATGGGGCGGTCCGGGTAGATGTTGATCCAGACCTTCCCGCCACGCTTCATGTAGCGGGTCATGGCGATGCGCGCGGACTCGATCTGCCGGTTGGTGACGTACGCCGGCTCGAGGGCCTGGATGCCGTAGTCGCCGAAGGCGATCGTGGTGCCGCCCTTGGCGGCCCCGGTGCGCTTGGGGTGGTGCTGCTTGCGGTGCTTCAGCCTGCGCGGGACGAGCACGTCTCAGCCCTCCGTTCCGGGGTTCGCGACGGCCTGCGGGGCGACGCCGGCCTCGGTGGCCGGGGCCTGCGCCTGCGGGGCGTCACCGGCGGGACGACGACCGCGCGTCGGACGCTCGGCCCGGGGGCCGCGCGGGCCGCGGGGCGCGTTCGCCTGCTGCTGCGCGAGCTCGCGGCTCGTCAGGTCGCCCTTGTAGACCCAGACCTTCACGCCGATGCGGCCGAACGTCGTCTTGGCCTCGTAGAAGCCGTAGTCGATGTTCGCGCGGAGCGTGTGCAGCGGGACGCGACCCTCGCGGTAGAACTCCGAGCGGCTCATCTCGGCGCCGCCCAGGCGGCCCGAGCACTGCACGCGGATGCCCTTGGCACCGGCGCGGGAGGCCGTCTGCATGCCCTTGCGCATCGCGCGGCGCCACGCCACGCGGCTCGCGAGCTGCTCGGCGATGCCCTGGGCGACCAGCTGCGCGTCCGTCTCGGGGTTCTTGACCTCGAGGATGTTGAGCTGGACCTGCTTGCCCGTGAGCTTCTCGAGCTCGCCGCGCAGGCGGTCGGCCTCGGCGCCGCGGCGGCCGATGACGATGCCCGGGCGCGCCGTGTGGATGTCGACGCGCACGCGGTCGCGGGTGCGCTCGATGTCGACCTTGGCGATGCCGGCGCGCTCCATGCCCGTGGACATGAGCTTGCGGATCGAGACGTCCTCGCCCACGTAGTCGCGGTAGCGCTGGCCGGACTTCGTCGAGTCGGCGAACCACCGGGAGCGGTGCTCGGTGGTGATGCCCAGCCGGAAGCCGTGCGGGTTGACCTTCTGGCCCACTAGGAGCTCCTCCCCGTCGTCGAGGTCGTCGCGGCGGCGCGCGCCGGCACGGGCGCGACCACCACCGTGATGTGGCTGGTGCGCTTGTTGATGCGCGCCGCGCGGCCCTGGGCCCGCGGGCGGAACCGCTTCATCGTCGGGCCCTCGTCCACGAACGCCGCGGACACGACCATCTCGCGCTCGTCGAAGGCCTCACCGGCCTGGTCGGCCTTCACGCGGGCGTTCGCGATCGCGCTCTGCACGACCTTGCGCACGGGCTCGCTCGCCGCCTGCGGCGCGAACTCGAGCACCGCGAGGGCGTCGCCCGCCCGCTTGCCACGGACGAGGTCGACGACGCGCCGGGCCTTCTGGGGCGTGACGCGCACGTAGCGCGCCTTCGCCATGGCTTCCATCGCTGTCCTGCCTTCTCTTCCTTCGGTCTTCCCGGAGGTCTCGTCGCTGCTGACCCGAGGTCAGCGGCGACGGCCCTTCCGGTCGTCCTTCACGTGGCCGCGGAAGGTCCGCGTGGGGGCGAACTCCCCCAGCTTGTGGCCGACCATCGCCTCGGTGACGAACACCGGGACGTGCTTGCGGCCGTCGTGCACCGCGAAGGTGTGGCCCAGGAAGTCCGGGGTGACGACGGAGCGCCGGGACCAGGTCTTGATGACGTTCTTCGTGCCCTTCTCGTTCTGCACGTCCACCTTCTTCTGGAGGTGGTCGTCGACGAAGGGGCCCTTCTTCAGGCTGCGCGGCATGTCCGGTCTCCTCAGCGCTTCTTGCCGGTGCGGCGCCGGCGGACGATCTGCTTGTCGCTGGGCTTGCCCGGACGACGCGTGCGGCCCTCGGGCTGGCCCCAGGGGCTCACCGGGTGGCGACCGCCGGAGGTCTTGCCCTCACCACCGCCGTGCGGGTGGTCGATCGGGTTCATCGCGACACCGCGGACGGTGGGACGACGGCCCTTCCAGCGCATGCGGCCGGCCTTGCCCCAGCTGATGTTCGACTGCTCGGCGTTGCCGACCTCGCCGACCGTGGCGCGGCAGCGCACGTCGACGTTGCGGATCTCGCCCGAGGGCATGCGCAGCTGGGCGTTGCCGCCCTCGCGCGCCACGAGCTGCACCGAGGTGCCCGCCGAGCGGGCGATCTTGGCGCCGCCGCCGGGACGCAGCTCGATGGCGTGCACCACCGTGCCGACCGGGATGTTGCGCAGCGGCAGGTTGTTGCCGGGGCGGATGTCGGCGCCGGGGCCGTTCTCCACGACGTCGCCCTGCTTCAGGCGGGTCGGCGCGATGATGTAGCGCTTCTCGCCGTCGACGTAGTGCAGCAGCGCGATACGCGCGGTGCGGTTGGGGTCGTACTCGATGTGAGCGACCGTGGCCGGCACGCCGTCCTTGTCGTGGCGCCGGAAGTCGACCACCCGGTAGGCGCGCTTGTGGCCGCCGCCCTGGTGGCGCGTCGTGATGCGCCCGCTGCTGTTGCGCCCGCCCTTCTTGGGCAGGGGGCGCACCAGCGACTTCTCCGGCGTGGACCGCGTGATCTCGACGAAGTCGGCGACGGACGAGCCGCGGCGGCCCGGCGTCGTCGGCTTGTACTTGCGGATTCCCATGCTCTCAGTCCTCTTCTGTGGCGCCGGCTCAGGCCGTGGTGCCGAAGATGTCGATGGAGTCGCCCTCGCGGAGGGTGACGATGGCGCGCTTGGTGTCCTTGCGACGCCCCGTCCCGCCCCGCGTGCGGCGAGCCTTGCCCTGGCGGTTGAGCGTGTTGACGCCCGTGACCTTCACGCCGAAGACGCGCTCGACCGCGATGCGGATCTCGGTCTTGTTGGCCCGCGGGTCGACGAGGAACGTGTACTTGCCCTCGTCGAGGAGCGAGTAGCTCTTCTCGGAGACCACCGGCGCGAGCAGCACGTCGCGCGGGTCCTTGCCGAAGCGCGCCGAGAGGGTGCCGGCCGAGGCCAGGTCCTTCTCGACGGCGCCGTCGGCCGTCGTCGTGCCTGCCTCGCTCACGCCTCGCCCTCGCTCTCGGCCGTGGCGGCCTCCCGGCCGCCGAGGAACGCCCGCAGGGCTGCCGTCGTGAAGACGACGTCGTCGCTGCAGAGCACGTCGTAGGTGTTCAGCTGGTCGGCCCGCAGCAGGTGCACCTCGGGCGCGTTGCGCAGGCTGAGCCAGGTGTTCTCGTCGGCGCGGTCGACGACGACGAGGAAGCTCGCCCGGCCCTCGAGGCCCGGGAGCGCACGCAGCGCCGCGAGGCCCGCGCGGGTGGACGGCGCCTCGGCGAAGGGGCCCTCGACGACGTGGACGCGGCCGTAGCGGGCGCGGTCCGAGAGCGCGCCGCGCAGCGCGGCCGCCTTCATCTTCTTGGGCGTCCGCTGGCTGTAGTCGCGCGGCTGCGGGCCGTGGACCGTGCCACCGCCGGCGAACTGCGGCGCGCGGGTCGAGCCCTGGCGGGCGCGACCGGTGCCCTTCTGGCGGAAGGGCTTCTTGCCGCCGCCGCGCACGTCGCCGCGCGTCTTGGTGGCGTGCGTGCCCTGGCGGGCCGCCGCGAGCTGCGCGACGACGACCTGGTGGATGAGCGGCACGTTGGCGACGACGTCGAAGACGTCGCCCGGCAGCTCGGCGGAGCCGGTGACGGCACCGCTCACGTCGTGCACGTCGACCGTGCGCGTCGTCGGCTGCGCGCCGACCGTGGTGGTCGTGGTCATGGGGCTCAGGCCTCCTTCGCGATCGCCTTGGCCGGCGTGCGCACGAGGACCACGCCGTTCTTCGGGCCGGGGACCGCGCCCTTGATGAGGATGAGGCCCTTCTCGACGTCGACCGAGTGGACCGTGAGGTTCTGCGTCGTCTGGCGCACGTGGCCCATGCGGCCCGCCATGCGCATGCCCTTGAAGACGCGGCCCGGGGTCGCGCACCCGCCGATGGAGCCGGGCTTGCGGTGGTTGCGGTGCGCGCCGTGCGAGGCGCCGACGCCGTGGAAGCCGTGGCGCTTCATGACGCCGGCGGTGCCCTTGCCCTTGGTCGTGCCGACGACGTCGACGACCTGGCCGGCCGAGAAGACCTCCGCGGAGACCTCCTGGCCGGGGGTGAAGCCCGCGGCGTCGGCCGTGCGGATCTCGACGACGTGGCGACGGGGCGTCACGCCGGCCTTGGCGAAGTGGCCCGTGAGCGGCTTGGTCACGCGACGGGGGTCGACGGCGCCGGCGGCGAGCTGGACGGCCGAGTAGCCGTCCTTCTCGGGCGTGCGCACCTGGGTGACGACGTTCGGCGAGGCCTGCACGACGGTCACGGGGACGAGGCGCCCCTCGGCGTCCCAGACCTGGGTCATCCCCAGCTTGGACCCCAGCAGACCGGCGACGACGCGCTGGTCGGGAGTGGTGGTGGTCATGGCGTCAGCAGTCCTCAGAGCTTGATCTCGATGTTCACGTCAGCCGGCAGGTCGAGCCGCATGAGCGAGTCGACCGCCTTCGGCGTGGGGTCGATGATGTCGATGAGCCGCTTGTGCGTGCGCATCTCGAAGTGCTCGCGGCTGTCCTTGTACTTGTGCGGGGAGCGGATCACGCAGAACGTGTTCTTCTCCGTCGGCAGCGGCACCGGGCCCACGACCGTCGCACCAGCGCGGGTCACCGTGTCGACGATCTTGCGCGCCGAGCTGTCGATGACCTCGTGGTCGTAGGACTTGAGCCGGATGCGGATCTTCTGTCCCGCCATGGCGTCGCGATCTCTCTCTCCGTCGTACCGCTGAGGTCCTGCGGGCCGCCCCACGGGGGCGCGGCCCGCCGTGCTCGCCCCGGGCCGCCGACCCCCGAGGTCGGGAGTGTCGCGCTGGCCTCGTGCGAGCGGGCCCCCCTCCCCCACCACCCCGGGGGGCGGCGCGGGCGGGACCCGGCGAGTGCGTGTCGTGCCGTCGTGCGTGGTGCTGTCCGGGGCGTCCCCGGCGCCGCTCCTGCGGCAGCCGACCAGCCCGGCGGACCGGGCGGCGGCGCGCGGGCGTGCGCCTGCGCGGATCAACTGGTGCAGTCTGCCAGAGGGTCCCGCCGGTTGGCCAATCGCCCCCGGTCGTCGCCGTGCGCTCCCCCGCCCGGCCCCGGCGCACCGGAGGCTCGGAGGGACCTGCCCCCGCCGGAGCAGGGACCCGCACCCGGCAGGGCCCGGACGCAGCAGGAGCCCGGACGGCGGGCGTCCGGGCTCCTGCTGCCGGCCGCGGCCCGACCCGGAGGTCGAGCCGCGGCGCGGTCCGCCCCGAGGGGCGGGGTGTCACTGGGTGATGCTGGTCACCTGGCCGGCGCCGACGGTGCGGCCGCCCTCGCGGATGGTGAAGCGCAGGCCCTGCTCCATGGCCACCGGCTGGATGAGGTTGACCTTCATGTCGGTGTTGTCGCCCGGCATGACCATCTCGGTGCCCTCGGGCAGCTCGATGACGCCCGTCACGTCCGTCGTGCGGAAGTAGAACTGCGGGCGGTAGTTCGAGTAGAAGGGGTTGTGCCGGCCGCCCTCGTCCTTGGACAGGATGTAGACCGACGCCTCGAACTGGGTGTGCGGCACGATCGATCCCGGCTTGCAGATGACCTGCCCGCGCTCGACGTCCTCGCGCTTGATGCCGCGCAGCAGGAGGCCGACGTTCTCGCCCGCGCGCGCCTCGTCGAGGAGCTTGCGGAACATCTCGACGCCCGTGACGGTCGTCTTGGTCTTGGTCTCCTTGATGCCGACGATCTCGACGTCCTCGTTCACGTTGAGCTTGCCGCGCTCGACGCGACCGGTGACGACGGTGCCGCGACCGGTGATGGTGAAGACGTCCTCGACCGGCATGAGGAACGGCTGGTCGATGTCGCGCTCGGGCTCGGGGATCGCCGTGTCGACGGCGTTCATGAGCTCCATGAGCTTGTCGCTCCACTCGGCGTCGCCCTCGAGCGCCTTCAGCGCCGAGACGCGGACGACGGGGACGTCGTCGCCGGGGAACTCGTAGGAGGTCAGCAGCTCGCGGACCTCCATCTCGACGAGCTCGAGGATCTCCTCGTCCTCCACCATGTCGGCCTTGTTGAGGGCGACGACGATGTAGGGGACGTTGACCTGGCGGGCGAGGAGCACGTGCTCGCGGGTCTGGGGCATCGGGCCGTCGGTGGCGGCGACGACGAGGATCGCGCCGTCCATCTGCGCCGCGCCGGTGATCATGTTCTTGATGTAGTCGGCGTGACCGGGGCAGTCGACGTGGGCGTAGTGGCGCGCCTCCGTCTGGTACTCGACGTGCGCGATGGAGATCGTGATGCCGCGGGCCTTCTCCTCGGGCGCCTTGTCGATCATGTCGAAGGCGGACGCCTGGTTGAGGTCCGGGTACTTGTCGTGCAGCACCTTGGTGATCGCCGCGGTCAGCGTCGTCTTGCCGTGGTCGATGTGACCGATGGTGCCGATGTTGACGTGCGGCTTGGTGCGCTCGAACTTGGCCTTCGCCACTGGGTCCTCCTGGGATGTCTCTGGCGTGGTCTTCGGTGGTGCTGGCTGCCGCCCCGCGGCGGGGGCGCCGGTGCCGGTCGGGCCGGCGGTGCGTCCGTCAGGACGCGGAGGGCGACCGGGTGGTCACTCCCCGCGGACCTTCTTGACGATCTCCTCGGCCACGGCGCGCGGGACCTCGGCGTAGCTGTCGAACGACATGGAGTACACCGCACGGCCCTGCGTCTTGCTCCGCAGGTCCCCGACGTACCCGAACATCTCCGACAGCGGCACCTGGGCGCGGACGACCTTGGCACCGCTCGCGTCCTCCATGGCCTGGATGAGGCCGCGGCGGGAGTTGATGTCGCCGATGACGTCGCCCATGTACTCCTCGGGCGTGCGCACCTCGACGGCCATGACCGGCTCGAGGAGGACCGGGTCCGCGCGGCGGACGGCCTCCTTGAGGACCTGGGAGCCGGCGATCTTGAACGCCATCTCCGAGGAGTCGACGTCGTGGTAGGCGCCGTCCAGCAGCGTCGCCTTGATGCCGACCATCGGGTAGCCCGCGACGACGCCGAGCGCCATCGCGTCCTGGATGCCGGCGTCGACGCTGGGGATGTACTCGCGGGGCACGCGGCCACCGGTCACCTTGTTGGAGAACTCGTACATCGGCGCGTCGGCCTCGGTGGTGTCGAGCGGCTCGATCGACACCTGCACCTTGGCGAACTGGCCGGACCCGCCGGTCTGCTTCTTGTGCGTGTAGTCGACCTTCTCGACCGACCGGCGGATGGTCTCGCGGTAGGCCACCTGCGGCTTGCCGACGTTCGCCTCGACGCGGAACTCGCGGCGCATGCGGTCCACGAGGATGTCGAGGTGGAGCTCGCCCATCCCGCGGATGATCGTCTGGCCGGTCTCCTCGTCGAGCTGGACCTGGAAGGTCGGGTCCTCCTCGGCGAGCTTCTGGATGGCCGTGCTGAGCTTCTCCTGGTCGCCCTTGGTCTTGGGCTCGATGGCCACGGAGATGACCGGCTCGGGGAAGGTCATCGACTCCAGGACGACCTGGTCCTGCGGGTCGCAGAGCGTGTCGCCGGTGGTCGTGTCCTTGAGGCCGATCATCGCGTAGATGTGGCCGGCGCGGGCCTCGTCGACCGGGTTCTCCTTGTTGGAGTGCATCTGGAAGAGCTTCCCGATGCGCTCCTTCTTGCCCTTGGTCGAGTTGGCGACCGGCGAGCCCGCCGCGACCCGGCCCGAGTAGACCCGGACGTAGGTCAGCTTGCCGAAGAAGGGGTGCGAGGCCACCTTGAACGCCAGCGCCGAGAAGGGCTCGGTGACGTCCGCGTGGCGGACGATCTCCTTCTCCTCGTCGCGCACGTCGTGGCCGTGCACCGACTCCACGTCGAGCGGGGTCGGCAGGTAGTCGAGCACCGCGTCGAGCATGGGCTGGACGCCCTTGTTCTTGAACGCCGAGCCGCACAGGACGGGGTACTGCTCGCTCGCGACCGTGACCTTGCGCACCGCGGCCTTGATCTCCTCGGGGGAGATCTCCTCGCCGCCGAGGTACTTCTCCATCAGCGACTCGTCGGTGTCCGCGATGGCCTCGAGGAGCTTGTCGCGGTACTCCGCGGCCGTCTCGGCGAGGTCGGCCGGGATCTCCTCGACCTCGTAGGCCTCGCCCTTGCCCGTCTCGCCGCGCCAGGTCAGCGCGCGCATGTAGACGAGGTCGACGACGCCCACGAAGTCGTTCTCCGCGCCGATCGGGATCTGCAGCACGAGCGGCGTGGCGCCGAGGCGGTCCTGGATGGTGCGGACGGTGAAGAAGAAGTCCGCGCCGAGCTTGTCCATCTTGTTGACGAAGCAGATGCGCGGGACGTCGTACTTGTCGGCCTGGCGCCACACCGTCTCGGACTGGGGCTCGACGCCCTCCTTGCCGTCGAACACCGCGACGGCGCCGTCGAGCACGCGCAGGGACCGCTCCACCTCGACGGTGAAGTCGACGTGCCCCGGCGTGTCGATGATGTTGATCTGGGTGCCCTCCCAGAAGCAGGTGGTGGCCGCGGAGGTGATGGTGATCCCCCGCTCCTGCTCCTGCTCCATCCAGTCCATGGTGGCCGCGCCGTCGTGGACCTCACCGATCTTGTAGTTGATCCCGGTGTAGAACAGGATCCGCTCGGTGGTGGTGGTCTTGCCGGCGTCGATGTGCGCCATGATCCCGATGTTGCGGACCTTCGTGAGGTCCGTCAGGACGTCCTGTGCCACGGCTCTAGCAGCCTCTTCCCTGGGCTCGTCGGTGGCCCCGTCGTGCACTGGCGTGCAGGGCCGGCGTGCGCGGTGCGCGCCGCGCGGGCGAGGAGCTCGCCCGCGCGGTCGGCGTCACCAGCGGTAGTGCGCGAAGGCCTTGTTGGACTCGGCCATCTTGTGCGTGTCCTCGCGACGCTTCACCGCGGCGCCGAGGCCGTTGCTCGCGTCGAGGATCTCGTTCATGAGGCGCTCGGTCATCGTCTTCTCGCGACGCGCCTTGGAGTAGCCCACGAGCCAGCGCAGGGCCAGGGTCGTGGAGCGGCCCGCGCGGACCTCGACCGGCACCTGGTAGGTCGCGCCGCCGACGCGGCGGCTGCGGACCTCGAGGGCCGGCTTGACGTTGTCGAGCGCGCGCTTGAGCGCGATGACCGGGTCGTTGCCGGTCTTCGTCCGGGCGCCCTCGAGCGCGCCGTAGACGATGCGCTCGGCGGTGGACTTCTTGCCGTCGACGAGCACCTTGTTCACCAGCTGGGTGACCAGCGGCGAGCCGTAGACGGGGTCGACGACGAGCGGCCTCTTCGGGGCCGGTCCCTTGCGCGGCATCAGCGCTTCTCCTTCTTCGCTCCGTAGCGGCTGCGCGCCTGCTTGCGGTTCTTCACGCCCTGCGTGTCGAGCGAGCCGCGGACGATCTTGTAGCGGACGCCGGGCAGGTCCTTCACGCGGCCGCCGCGCACGAGCACGATCGAGTGCTCCTGCAGGTTGTGGCCCACGCCGGGGATGTACGCCGTGACCTCGATGCCGCTGGAGAGCCGCACGCGCGCGACCTTGCGCAGCGCCGAGTTCGGCTTCTTGGGCGTCGTGGTGTACACGCGGGTGCACACGCCGCGGCGCTGGGGGCTCCCCTTGAGGGCCGGGGTCTTCTGCTTCCCGACCTTGTCCTGCCGGCCCTTGCGGACCAGCTGCTGGATCGTGGGCACCGGTGCTCCTGAACTCTCATCGTCTGTGCGGGCCGCCGCCCTCGGCAGGCGGCTCTCGTGCGGGTGCCGCGCTCGCGCGCGGGCCCCGTGCTGCGAGGAGGGCCTCAGCCCACCCCCGCGCTCGGGCGTGTCTGCCAGCGTGGTGCCTGGCGGTGCGGGACCGGTCAGCCGGCCCGGCGCCCGTGGCGCCGGCCCGGAGGGCCACCGCCGTGCGCCACCGGTCGCGGGGCGCGCGCGAGCACCCGGGTCACCGGACGTCCTGACGAGGATAGGCGCACGCCCCGGCACCGTCAAAGACGGCCGCCGGGAGCCGGGCGCCCGGCCGGTGCCGGGGCCGGACCCGCGGGTGGGGCCGCGCCACCGTCGACGACGGCGGCGCGACCCCTGAGGACCTCAGCGGTAGTCGCCGCCGAAGTCGTACTCCTCGAGCGGCACGGCCTGGCCCGAGCCCAGCCCGAAGTGGTCGTAGTCGACCTCCTCGTAGCCCGGCATCGAGTACATCGCCGCCTTCGCCTCCTCCGTCGGCTCGACGACCACGTCGCGGTAGCGCGACAGGCCCGTGCCGGCCGGGATCAGCTTGCCCAGGATGACGTTCTCCTTGAGGCCCAGCAGCGGGTCGCTGCGGCCCGCGAGGGCGGCCTCGGTGAGCACCTTGGTCGTCTCCTGGAAGGACGCCGCCGACAGCCACGAGTCGGTGGCCAGCGACGCCTTGGTGATGCCCATGAGCTCCGGGCGCCCGGCCGCCGGGCTGCCGCCCTCGGCCACGACCCGGCGGTTCTCCTCCTCGAAGCGGGCCCGCTCGGCGAGCTCGCCCGGGAGGAGCCCCGCGTCACCGGCGTCGATGATCGTCACCCGGCGCAGCATCTGCCGGACGATGACCTCGATGTGCTTGTCGTGGATGCCCACGCCCTGGCTGCGGTAGACCTCCTGGACCTCGTCCACGAGGTGCTGCTGCACCTTGCGCGGGCCGAGGATGCGGAGCACCTGCTTGGGGTCGACGGCGCCCTGGACGAGCTGGTCGCCCACCTCGACGTGCTGCCCGTCGCCCACGAGCAGGCGCGAGCGCTTGGTGAGCGGGTAGGCGATCTCCTCGCCCCCGTCGTCCGGGGTCACGACGAGGCGGCGCGCGCGCTCCGTCTCGTCGATGCTCACCCGGCCGGCGACCTCGCTGATCGGGGCCACGCCCTTGGGGGTGCGGGCCTCGAAGAGCTCCTGCACGCGCGGGAGGCCGTGGGTGATGTCGTCACCCGCGACGCCGCCCGTGTGGAAGGTGCGCATCGTCAGCTGGGTGCCCGGCTCGCCGATGGACTGGGCGGCGATGATGCCGACCGCCTCGCCGATGTCGACGAGCTTGCCGGTGGCCAGCGAGCGGCCGTAGCAGCGGGCGCAGGTGCCGACGCGGGACTCGCAGGTGAGCACCGAGCGGACCTTGATCTCCCGCACCCCCTGCGCGACGAGGGCGTCGATGAGCACGTCGCCCACGTCGCTGCCCGCCGGGGCGAGCACCTCGCCGCTCTCGGAGGTCGCGTCGGAGGCCAGCGTGCGCGAGTAGACGCTCGTCTCGACGTGCTCCCCGCGGCGCAGGCCGCTCCCGTCGGCGGCGTCGTCCGCGATGGGCAGGACGAGGCCGCGGCGGGTCCCGCAGTCCTCCTCGCGGACGATGACGTCCTGGGAGACGTCGACGAGGCGGCGGGTCAGGTAGCCCGAGTCCGCCGTCCGCAGCGCGGTGTCGGCGAGCCCCTTGCGGGCGCCGTGGCTGGAGATGAAGTACTCCAGGACGGAGAAGCCCTCGCGGAAGTTCGACTTCACCGGGCGCGGGATGATCTCGCCCTTCGGGTTGGCCACGAGGCCGCGCATGCCGGCGATCTGGCGGACCTGCATCCAGTTGCCTCGCGCCCCGGAGGTGACCATCCGGTACACCGAGTTGCGCGTGGCGTTGGCGTCGAGGTTGTCCTGCATGTCCTTGGCGACGACGTTGGTCGCCTCGGTCCAGATCTCGATGAGCTCCTGGCGGCGCTCGTCGTCGGTGATGAGGCCCATCTCGTACTGCTGCTGGACCTTCTCCGCCTTGGCCTCGTAGCGCTCGAGGATCTCCTGCTTGTTCGGCGGCGTGAGCACGTCGGCGATGGAGATCGTCGTCCCCGAGCGGGTCGCCCAGTGGAAGCCGGTCTCCTTGAGCGCGTCGAGCGTCGCGGCGACCTGGCCCTTGTCGTAGCGCTCGGCGAGGTCGTTGACGATCGTCGACAGGCGCTTCTTGTCCACGCCCTCGTTGACGAAGGCGTAGTCCACCGGGAGCGTCTCGTTGAACAGCGCCCGGCCGAGGGTCGTCTCGAGCACGAGCGGCTGCCCGGGCTCCCAGCCCTCCGGCAGCGCCGTCCCCGCCGGGGGCACGACGCCGTCGAGGCGCAGCTTGACGGGCGAGCCGACCTCGAGCTCGCGGGCGTCGTGCGCCATGAGCGCCTCGGCGACCGACCCGAAGGAGCGGCCCTCCCCCGCGCCGCCCTCGCGCAGGGCGGTGAGGTGGAAGAGCCCGATGATCATGTCCTGGCTGGGCATGGTCACGGGACGGCCGTCGGCCGGCTTGAGGATGTTGTTGCTGCTCAGCATGAGGATGCGGGCCTCGGCCTGCGCCTCGGTGGACAGCGGCAGGTGGACGGCCATCTGGTCGCCGTCGAAGTCGGCGTTGAACGCCGTGCAGACGAGCGGGTGGATCTGGATGGCCTTGCCCTCGACGAGCTGCGGCTCGAAGGCCTGGATGCCGAGGCGGTGCAGCGTGGGCGCGCGGTTGAGGAGCACCGGGTGCTCGGTGATGACCTCCTCGAGGACGTCCCACACGTGGCCGTAGCGGGCGCCGGAGCCGCCGGCGCGCTCGACCATGCGCTTGGCCGACTTGATGTTCTGCGCGTGGTTGAGGTCCACGAGCCGCTTCATGACGAAGGGCTTGAAGAGCTCGAGCGCCATCTGCTTGGGCAGGCCGCACTGGTGCAGCTTGAGCTGCGGGCCGACGACGATGACCGAGCGGCCGGAGTAGTCGACGCGCTTGCCGAGCAGGTTCTGGCGGAAGCGCCCCTGCTTGCCCTTGAGCAGGTCGGAGAGCGACTTCAGCGGCCGGTTGCCCGGGCCGGTGACCGGACGGCCGCGGCGGCCGTTGTCGAACAGCGAGTCCACGGCCTCCTGGAGCATCCGCTTCTCGTTGTTGACGATGATCTCGGGCGCGCCGAGGTCGAGGAGCCGCTTGAGGCGGTTGTTCCGGTTGATGACGCGCCGGTAGAGGTCGTTGAGGTCGCTCGTCGCGAAGCGGCCGCCGTCGAGCTGCACCATCGGGCGCAGGTCCGGCGGGATGACCGGGACGCAGTCGAGCACCATGCCCATCGGCGAGTTGCTCGTCGTGAGGAAGTTCGAGACGACCTTGAGCCGCTTGAGGGCGCGGGTCTTCTTCTGGCCCTTGCCCGTGCGGATGATCTCCCGCAGCGACTCGGCCTCGGCCTCGAGGTCGAAGGACTCCAGGCGCTTCTGGATC
The DNA here is from genome assembly GCF_947499845.1 of uncultured Pseudokineococcus sp. GTDB lineage: Bacteria > Actinomycetota > Actinomycetes > Actinomycetales > Quadrisphaeraceae > Pseudokineococcus. The sequence continues at coordinate 225,580 of NZ_CANMPM010000001.1, read as the reverse complement.
GCGTTCGCGCCCATGCTGCCCTCGAAGTACAGGCCGTAGCGGTCGCGCAGCTCGCGGTAGAGCACCTCGTCGCCCTCGAGGTCGGAGACCTTGAGCTTGGAGAAGCGGTCCCAGACCTGCGTGAGGCGGTCGACCTCGGCGTCCGCCCGGCGGCGGATCTGGTTCATCTCGCGCTCGGCGCTCTCGCGGACCTTGCGACGGGCGTCGGACTTGGCGCCCTCGGCCTCGAGCTCGGCGATGTCGGACTCCAGGCGCTTGGCCCGGGCCTCGACGTCGGCGTCACGCCGGTCGGCGACCTGCTTCTTCTCGACCTCGATGCCGGCCTGCAGCGAGGGCAGGTCGCGGTGCCGGGACTCCTCGTCCACCCACGTGATCATGTAGGCGGCGAAGTAGATGACCTTCTCGAGGTCCTTGGGGGCGAGGTCGAGCAGGTAGCCGAGCCGGCTCGGGACGCCCTTGAAGTACCAGATGTGGGTGACGGGGGCGGCGAGCTCGATGTGGCCCATCCGCTCGCGGCGCACCTTGGCGCGCGTCACCTCGACGCCGCAGCGCTCGCAGATGATGCCCTTGAAGCGCACGCGCTTGTACTTGCCGCAGTAGCACTCCCAGTCCCGCGTGGGACCGAAGATCTTCTCGCAGAAGAGACCGTCCTTCTCCGGCTTCAGCGTCCGGTAGTTGATGGTCTCGGGCTTCTTGACCTCGCCGAAGCTCCAGTCGCGGATGCTGTCCGCGGTGGCCAGGCCGATGCGCAGGTCGTCGAAGAGGTTGCCGTCGAGCAAGGGGTGTCCTTCTCTCGCGTGAAGGGTGGTGGATCAGGGGACGCCGCTCCCCCGGCGGCCCGCTCCCGCCGGGGCGGGGACGGGGCCGCGGGGACGGCGCACGGGGTGACCGGCGCGCGCCCGCGGGCGCGCGCCGGTCACCGGCTCAGACCTCCTCGACGCTGCTCGGCTCGCGCCGGGACAGGTCGATGCCGAGCTCCTCGGCGGCGCGGAACACGTCGTCGTCCGAGTCGCGCATCTCGATCATCGTGCCGTCGGCCGAGAGCACCTCGACGTTCAGGCAGAGCGACTGCATCTCCTTGATGAGCACCTTGAAGGACTCGGGGATGCCGGGCTCGGGGATGTTCTCCCCCTTGACGATGGCCTCGTAGACCTTCACGCGGCCCAGGACGTCGTCGGACTTGATCGTCAGCAGCTCCTGGAGCGCGTAGGCGGCGCCGTAGGCCTCGAGGGCCCACACCTCCATCTCGCCGAACCGCTGGCCGCCGAACTGGGCCTTACCGCCCAGGGGCTGCTGCGTGATCATCGAGTAGGGGCCCGTGGAGCGGGCGTGGATCTTGTCGTCGACGAGGTGGTGGAGCTTGAGGATGTACTGGTAGCCCACCGACACCGGCTCGGGGAACGGCTCGCCGGAGCGGCCGTCGAAGAGCCGGGCCTTGCCCGTGCCGTCGACGAGGCGGACCCCGTCGCGGTTCGGCGTCGTCGAGCCGAGCAGCCCGGTGATCTCGTCCTCCGAGGCGCCGTCGAAGACCGGCGACGCGACGTTGGTGCGGGGCTCGGCGCTCCAGGCCGCCTCGGGCAGCGAGGCCGCCCAGTCCGGCGTGCCCTCGACCTGCCAGCCGCGGGAGGCGATCCACCCGAGGTGCAGCTCGAGCACCTGGCCGACGTTCATGCGGCCCGGCACGCCGAGCGGGTTGAGCACGATGTCGACCGGGGTGCCGTCCTCGAGGAAGGGCATGTCCTCGACGGGGAGGATCTTCGAGATGACGCCCTTGTTGCCGTGGCGGCCGGCCAGCTTGTCGCCGTCCGTGATCTTGCGGCGCTGGGCCGTGTAGACGCGGACGAGCTGGTTGACGCCCGGCGGCAGCTCGTCGCCCTCGTCGCGGTCGAAGACCTTGACGCCGATGACGGTGCCGGTCTCGCCGTGAGGCACCTTGAGCGAGGTGTCGCGCACCTCGCGCGCCTTCTCGCCGAAGATCGCGCGCAGCAGCCGCTCCTCGGGGGTCAGCTCGGTCTCGCCCTTGGGCGTGACCTTGCCGACGAGGACGTCGCCGGGGACGACCTCGGCGCCGATGCGGATGATGCCCCGCTCGTCGAGGTCGGCGAGGACCTCCTCGGAGACGTTGGGGATGTCGCGCGTGATCTCCTCGGCGCCCAGCTTGGTGTCGCGGGCGTCGACCTCGTGCTCCTCGATGTGGATCGAGGACAGGACGTCGTCCTGCACGATCCGCTGCGACAGGATGATCGCGTCCTCGAAGTTGTGGCCCTCCCAGGACATGAAGGCCACGAGCAGGTTCTTGCCGAGCGCCAGCTCGCCGTTGTCCGTCGACGGGCCGTCGGCGAGGACGTCGCCGACCTCGACGTGCACGCCCTCGTCGACGACGACGCGCTGGTTGTACGACGTGCCCTGGTTGGAGCGCGTGAACTTCGCCAGCCGGTACGTCGAGGAGCTGCCGTCGTCGTTGCTGACGACCACCGCGTCCGCGGAGACCTCGGTGACCGCGCCCGCCTTCGTCGCGACGACGACGTCGCCGGCGTCGACCGCCGCGTGGCGCTCCATGCCGGTGCCCACGAGCGGGGCCTCGGCCTTGACGAGCGGCACGGCCTGGCGCTGCATGTTCGAGCCCATGAGCGCGCGGTTGACGTCGTCGTGCTCGAGGAACGGGATCATCGCCGTCGCGACGGACACCATCTGCCGCGGCGAGACGTCCATGTAGTCGACCTCGTCGGCCGGCACGAACTCCGCCTCGCCGCCCTTGCTGCGCACGAGAACGCGGGCCTCGGCGAAGCGGTGGTCGTCGGTCAGCGGCGCGTTGGCCTGGGCGATGACGACGTCGTCCTCGTCGTCCGCCGTGAGGTACACGACCTCGTCGGACACCACGCCGTCCGCGATGGTGCGGTACGGGGTCTCGACGAACCCGAAGGCGTTGATGCGCCCGTAGCTCGACAGCGACCCGATGAGGCCGATGTTCGGGCCCTCCGGGGTCTCGATCGGGCACATGCGGCCGTAGTGCGACGGGTGGACGTCGCGGACGTCCATGCCGGCGCGGTCGCGGGACAGACCACCGGGGCCGAGCGCCGAGAGGCGGCGCTTGTGGGTCAGGCCCGCGAGCGGGTTGGTCTGGTCCATGAACTGGCTCAGCTGGCTCGTCCCGAAGAACTCCTTGATGGAGGCCACGACGGGGCGGATGTTGATGAGCGTCTGGGGCGTGATGGCCTCGACGTCCTGCGTCGTCATGCGCTCGCGCACGACGCGCTCCATCCGGGACAGGCCCGTGCGGACCTGGTTCTGGATGAGCTCGCCGACGCTGCGCAGGCGGCGGTTGCCGAAGTGGTCGATGTCGTCGACCTCGACGCGCACGTCGGTCGGCTGCCCGTCCTCGTCGACGCCCGGCATCGTCGTCCCGCCGGCGTGGAGGGTGACGAGCAGGCGCACCGTGGCGGCGATGTCGTCGACCGAGAGCACGCCCTCGGACAGCGGCTCGGACATGCCGAGCTTCTTGTTGAGCTTGTAGCGGCCGACCTTGGCGAGGTCGTAGCGCTTGGGGTTGAAGTACAGGTTCTCGAGCAGCGTCTGCGCGGCCTCGCGCGTGGGCGGCTCGCCCGGGCGCAGCTTGCGGTACAGGTCCAGCAGCGCGTCGTCGGTGCTCTGGGCGCCGTCCTTCTCGAGGGTCGTGCGGATCGACTCGAAGTCGCCGAACTCCTCGAGGATCTTCGCCTCGCTCCACCCGAGCGCCTTGAGCAGGACCGTGACCGACTGCTTGCGCTTGCGGTCGACGCGCACGCCCACGGTGTCGCGCTTGTCGACCTCGAACTCGAGCCACGCGCCGCGCGAGGGGATGACCTTGGCGGTGTAGACGTCCTTGTCGGACAGCTTGTCGACCGAGCGCTCGAAGTAGACGCCCGGCGAGCGGACGAGCTGCGAGACGACGACGCGCTCGGTGCCGTTGATGACGAAGGTGCCGCGGTCGGTCATGAGCGGGAAGTCGCCCATGAAGACCGTCTGGCTCTTGATCTCGCCCGTGGTGGCGTTCATGAACTCGGCCGTGACGAAAAGCGGCGCGGCGTAGGTCATGTCGCGCTCCTTGCACTCCTCGAGGGAGTACTTCGGAGGCTCGAAGCGGTGGTCGCGGAAGGACAGCGACATGGAGCCGCTGAAGTCCTCGATCGGCGAGATCTCCTCGAAGATCTCCTCGAGGCCGGAGCTCGTGGGCACGTCCTGGCGGCCCTGCTCGAGCGCGTCGGCCACGCGGGCCTGCCAGCGCTCGTTGCCCAGCAGCCAGTCGAAGTTCTCGGTCTGGAGGGCGAGGAGGTCGGGGACGTCGAGCGGCTCGTCGATCTTGGCGAAGGAGATGCGGCGTGCGGCGGAGCTGGGGGTGGTGGAGTCAGACGCTGTGCGCGAGACGGCCAAGGAGGGTCCTTCCACGTGCCTGCGGGCGGATCGGTCGCCGTCCTGGGGGGCGCTGCCGGACACCCCCCACCGGCGCGTCGTCACGGGACGCGGGCATCTGAGGGGTCGGCGCAGGACAGGGCGAAGTCGCGAGCGTAGTCGCAGGCAGGCTCGCGTGTCCAACCGGCGGCGGCGACGTCGTCGTCGGGGCCGCGGGCCGCCGCGGGTGACCCGGCGGCCGGGCTGGTGCGTGGGAACTCTCGCCCAGGGGGCGCCCCCGGTCAAGCCGGGCGCGCCGGACGGATGCCGTCGGACCACGTCGGACCCGGCCGAGCCGTCGGAGCCCGAGGGGTCGGCGCCCGCGGTGAGGGGCGGGGGTCGCGGCTCGTGCCGCGACCCCCGCCCCTCGGCGGTGGTGCTCTCCGCCGTCCGCCGCGTCAGCGGCGGGCGGCGGAGGTCGTCACTTGACGGTGACGGTGGCGCCGGCGCCCTCGAGCTGCGCCTTCGCGGCGTCGGCCGCGTCCTTGGCCACGCCCTCGAGGACGTTCTTGGGGGCGCCGTCCACGAGGTCCTTGGCCTCCTTCAGGCCGAGGCTCGTGAGGGCGCGCACCTCCTTGATGACCTGGATCTTCTTGTCGCCGGCGGCCTCGAGGACGACGTCGAACTCCGTCTTCTCCTCCTCGGCCTCGGCGGGCGCGCCGCCGCCGGCGGCGGCGCCGCCGGCCACGGCCACGGGGGCGGCGGCGGTGACGTCGAAGGTCTCCTCGAACTTCTTCACGAAGTCGGAGAGCTCGATGAGCGTGAGCTCCTTGAACGCGTCGAGCAGCTCGTCGGTGCTGAGCTTCGCCATGGGGGCGGTCCTCTCTGGTCGGTCCCTCGTGGGGGTGCCCGTCACCGGTCCCCGGTCACCAGGGGGTCACCGGGCGGTGCGGGCGGGTTCGTCGGGCGGTGCGGTGCGGTGCGGCGCCCGCGGGCGGGCGCGTGCGGGCGGCCGGGGCCGCGCGCGGGTGGGTGGTGCGGCTCAGGCGTCCGCGGTGGCGGGCTCGGCCGCCTCGGCGGCGTCGGCGGACCCGCCGCCCTGGGCCTCGCGCTCGACGCGCAGCGCCTCGACGGTCCGGACCGCCTTGGACAGCGGCGCGGCGAGGACGAAGGCGCCCCGCGACAGGGTCGCCTTCATGGCGCCCGCGGCCTTGGCGAGCAGGACCTCGCGGGACTCGAGGTCGGCGAGCTGCGTGACCTCGGCCGCGCTCACGGCGCGGCCGTCGAGCAGGCCGGCCTTGATGACGAGCTGCGGGTTGTCGCGCGCGAAGTCGCGCAGGCCCTTCGCCGCCTCCACCGGGTCGCCGGTGACGAACGCGATGGCCGTGGGGCCGTTGAGGTCGGCGTCGAAGGCCTCGACGCCGGCCTGGCGGGCCGCGATCTTCGTCAGCGTGTTCTTCGAGACGGAGTACGTCGCGTTCTCGCCCAGCGCGCGCCGCAGCCGCTTGAGCTGGGCGACGGTGAGCCCGCGGTACTCGGTGAGCACGGCGGCGTTCGAGCCGCGGAACTTCTCCGCCAGCTCGGCGACCGCCGCTTCCTTCTCAGGGTTCGCCATGGCCCTCCTTCCGGGGTGGGTGGGTGGTCACCACCGCCGGCGGGGCGCCCGGGGGCGGCCCGCCGGGTCGGCCCCGAGGACGACGAGAGCCCCGGCGCGAGGCGCACGGGGCTCGGGGCGACGCGCACCCGGGGGGTCCGCGTCGGAGCTGCTGGCACCTGCGCCGGCACCCGCGTCGAGCGCGGGACCTTGGCGCCGTCCGCGGGCGGACGGCGACCGGCGGTCTACGGTCGTGGAGAGAGTAGGCGGCCGGAGCGCCTCGCTCCAAATCGCCGCCCCCGGCGCGGTCACCTCCCCCGGCGCGGGCGACCCCCGGGCGCGCGAGAGCCCCCGCCCGGGAGGGGCGGGGGCTCTGGCGCTGCAGCGGGCCGGGCCGGGGTGCCGATCGGCCCCCGGCGCGGTGGCGGTCAGATCGCCGGGGTCTCCTCGAGGAGGCCGCGGGTGCGCGAGGCGTCGAGCGGGATGCCCGGGCCCATCGTCGTCGTCATCGTCGCCTTGCTGATGTAGCGGCCCTTGGACGCCGACGGCTTGAGCCGCAGCACCTCGTCGAGGGCGGCGCCGTAGTTCTCCACGAGCTGGGTGTCCGTGAAGGACGTCTTGCCCACGACGAAGTGGAGGTTGGAGTGCTTGTCGACCCGGAACTCGATCCGGCCGCCCTTGATGTCGGACACGGCCTTGGCGACGTCCATCGTGACGGTGCCGGTGCGCGGGTTCGGCATGAGGCCGCGGGGGCCGAGCACGCGACCCAGGCGACCGACCTTGCCCATGAGGTCGGGCGTGGCGACCGCCGCGTCGAAGTCCAGGAAGCCGCCCTGGACGCGCTCGATGAGCTCGTCGCCGCCGACGACGTCGGCGCCGGCGGCCTCGGCCTGCGCGGCGCGCTCGCCCGTCGCGAAGACGAGCACGCGGGCGGTCTTGCCCGTGCCGTGCGGCAGGTTGACCGTGCCGCGGACGATCTGGTCCGCCTTGCGCGGGTCGACGCCGAGGCGCATGGCGACCTCGACCGTGGCGTCGTAGGAGGTCGTCGACGTCTCGCGGGCCAGGCGCACGGCGTCGAGCGGCGCGTAGAGGCGCGTGTCGTCGATCTTCTCGGCGGAGGCGCGGTACTTCTTGCTGCGCATGTCAGCTCCTCGTGGTCGCGGCGGTGCGCCGCGGTGGGGTGGGTGGAGTCGTGGTCGGCGGGCCAGCGCGGGCCCTGCCACTGGTGGTGCGGGTCCTGCGGGTCCCCGGCGGGCCGGGGGGCGCCGGCCGGAGGTCCGGCCGGCGGTGCGCGCGCGGGGCTCAGCCCTGGACGGTGATGCCCATCGACCGGGCGGTGCCCGCGATGATCTTGCTGGCGGCGTCCACGTCGTTGGCGTTGAGGTCCTCGAGCTTCTGCTCCGCGATGGCGCGGACCTGCTCGGCGGTGAGGTTCGCGACCTTCGTCGTGTGCGGCGTCGGGGAGCCCTTGTCGACGCCCGCGGCCTTCTTGATGAGCTCTGCGGCCGGCGGGGTCTTGGTGATGAAGGTGAAGGAGCGGTCCTCGTAGACCGTGATCTCCACCGGGACCACGTTGCCGCGCTGGGACTCCGTGGCGGCGTTGTAGGCCTTGCAGAACTCCATGATGTTCACGCCGTGCTGGCCCAGCGCGGGACCGATCGGCGGGGCCGGCGTCGCGGCGCCGGCCTTGATCTGGAGCTTGATGAGCCCGGAGACCCTCTTCTTGGGGGGCATGGCACGTCCTCGTCTCTCGTGTCGCAGGTCCCGCTGGCGCGGGCCGGGGCGCCGACGGGCGCCCCGGGGCCGGCGGCGCTGACTCGCCGCCGGTGGTCGGGGGGCGGGCGGCCGGCCCCGCGCGCGGCGGGGCGGCGGCCGCCCGGTGGGCGCCTAGAGCTTGGCGACCTGGGTGAAGGCGAGCTCGACCGGCGTCTCGCGGCCGAAGATCGACACGAGGACCTTGAGCTTCTGGGCGTCCGCGTTGATCTCGGTGATGGTCGCCGGGAGCGTCTCGAACGGCGGCTCCATGACGGTGACGGACTCGCCGACCTCGAAGTCGACCTCGGTGGGGCGCGACGGCTGCTGGCCGCCACCGCCGCCGCCGCCGGCGCCCTGGCGCTGCTCGCGGGGGGCGATCGTCGGGGCCAGCATGGAGAAGACCTCGTCGTGGCTCAGCGGCACGGGCTGGTGGGTGTGCCCCACGAACCCGGTGACGCCCGGGGTGTGGCGGACGGCGCCCCACGACTCGTCGGTGAGGTCCATGCGCACGAGGACGTAGCCGGGGATCCGGACGCGGCGCACGAGCTTGCGCTGGCCGTTCTTGATCTCCGTCACCTCCTCCATGGGGACCTCGACCCCGTAGATGTAGTCCTCCATGTTGAGGCTGGTGATGCGGTTCTCGAGGTTCGCCTTCACGCGGTTCTCGTAGCCCGCGTAGGAGTGGATGACGTACCAGTCGCCGGGCTCGCGCCGCAGGGCGGCCTTGAACTCCTCGACCGGGTCGCCCTCGTCGTCGGAGGCGTCGACGTCGACCGGGCCGACGGCGCCGTCGCCCGGGGCCGCCTCGGCCGCGGGGGCGTCGTCGGAGGAGGCGGTGTCCTCGGCGGAGGAGGCGCCCTCGGCCGCCAGCTCGCGGTCCAGGGCGTCCTCGACCGCGGGGTCCGCCTGGTCGTCGTCCACGTGCTGCACCTGCTCGTCCTGGAGCTGCTCGTCCTGGGCCTGCTCGTCGTGGGCCTGCTCGGCCTGCTGCTCGGTCACGGGGGTGGGCCTGCCTTCCGGCGTGCTGGGCGGTGGGGGCGCGCGTCCACCGCGAGGTGGGGGGTCGGGTCGGGAGGGCGGCTCAGCCGCCGCCGAAGACCCACAGGACGGCTCGCCCGAAGACGTAGTCCAGGCCCGAGACGTAGAGCATGACGACGGCCACGAAGACGAGCACGACCGAGGTGTAGGTGAGGAGCTCGCGGCGCGTGGGGCGCACGACCTTGCGGAGCTCGGCCAGCACCTCGCGCAGGAAGCGGACGAGCCGCGCCCCGGGCCCCGGGCGCTCGGCCTCGGCGCCGCGACGCCGGGCCGGCGAGGAGCCGCCGCCCTCGCCGGAGGCGTCCCCTCCGGGACGGGGGGCGTCGGCCGCGTCGGCGTGCGTCACAGGGGCTCCTGCCTGGGGCGTCGGTCGGAGGTCTCGGCGGGGTCCGCCCGCCACGGTCGGACCCGCGCGACGGCGCCCGCCTGGGCGCCCCCCGCGCCGGTCCGCTCGGCTGCCACGCCGGCTCCCGGAGGAGCCGACGTCCGCAGGGCAGGAGGGACTCGAACCCACAACCGCCGGTTTTGGAGACCGGTGCGCTACCAATTGCGCCACTGCCCTTCGGCCGCGCGGCCGCCGACCGCGCCCGGGGGCGGCGGACGGCGCACCTGTGCAGCCGACCGTCACTGTACGCGGCGACCGCCGCCGGAGTCGAACCGCCGAGCCCCGCCGCGCCCGCCGGCCTCCGTCGACCCCGGCGCGCCGGTCCCGCCCCCGCGCCCGGGACGCCGCGGTCCAGCGGCCGGTCCTCCCCGCCCGCGGGAGGCCCGCGGTGGGAGGATCGCGGCGTGAGCCCCCAGACGGACGCCCCCGCCCCCGCCCCGTCGCGCCCCCGGGTGTCCGCCCGGGTCGGCGGCATCGCCGAGTCGGCCACCCTGGCCGTCGACGCCCGCGCCAAGGCCCTCAAGGCCGAGGGCCGCCCCGTCATCGGCTTCGGCGCGGGCGAGCCCGACTTCCCCACGCCCGCCCCGGTGGTCGAGGCGGCGGTCGCCGCGGCGCGGCGGCCGGAGAATCACCGGTACACCCCCGCCGCCGGGCTGCCCGAGCTGCGCCGGGCGATCGCCGCCAAGACGGCGCGCGACTCCGGGCTCGAGCTCGACCCGTCGCAGGTCCTCGTCACCAACGGCGGCAAGCAGGCGGTCTACACGGCCTTCGCGACCCTCCTCGACCCGGGCGACGAGGTGCTCCTGCCGGCTCCCTACTGGACGACCTACCCCGAGGCCGTGCGCCTGGCGGGCGGCGTCCCCGTCGAGGTGTTCGCCGGGGAGGACGCCGACTACCTCGTGACCGTCGAGCAGCTCGAGGCGGCGCGCACGCCGCGCACGAAGGTGCTGCTCTTCTGCTCGCCCTCGAACCCCACGGGCGCCGTCTACCCGCGCGAGCAGGTGGAGGCCATCGGCCGCTGGGCGCTGGAGCACGGCGTCTGGGTCGTCACCGACGAGATCTACGAGCACCTCGTCTACGACGGCGCGCAGGCGGCGTCGATGCCCGTCGTCGTGCCCGAGCTGGCGAGCACGTGCGTCGTCCTCAACGGCGTCGCCAAGACCTACGCCATGACCGGGTGGCGGGTCGGCTGGCTGGCCGGGCCCGCCGACGTCGTCCGCGCCGCCACGAACCTGCAGTCGCACCTCACGTCCAACGTGGCCAACGTCTCCCAGCGAGCGGCCGTGGCCGCCCTCGAGAGCGACCTGTCGGCCGTCGCCGCCATGCGGGAGGCCTTCGACCGCCGCCGCCGGACGATGGTCTCGATGCTGCGCGAGGTGGACGGCGTCGTCTGCCCGATGCCGCAGGGCGCCTTCTACGCCTACCCGAGCGTGCAGGGCCTGCTCGGTCGCGAGCTGCGCGGGCGCACGCCCACCACCTCGGCCGAGCTCGCCGAGCTGGTCCTCGCCGAGGCCGAGGTCGCGGTGGTCCCCGGGGAGGCGTTCGGCCCCAGCGGCTACCTGCGCCTGTCCTACGCGCTCGGCGACGACGACCTCGTCGAGGGCGTCGGCCGGCTGCAGCGCCTGCTCGCCGAGGCCCGCTGACGACTGCCCCCGGAGATGCGCCGTCGGGAGGCGCCTCCGGGGGGCCTCAGGCCACCGGCGCGACGTCGTCCGCGGCGAGCGCGGCGGCGAGCTGCTCCGCCAGGGGGCCCGGCAGCCGGTCGGCCAGCTGCCGGGACAGGGCGCCCTCGAGCGCGGCGAGGTCGACGACGTCGGCCGCGGCGCCGTCGAGGCGCTCGCTGAGCGCGTCCGCGCCCGGCGAGGCGACGACGAGCCGGCCCCGCTCGGCGAGGTCGGCGAAGATCCCGTCGTTGCTCATGACGACGACGCGCAGCGGCTCGGCGGACGCGGGCACGGCCGCGGCGACCGCCAGCAGCTCGTGGTCGGCGAGGTCGCTGCCGTCGTCCACGGCGCGCACCGCGCCCGCCCACTCGCCGAGGTGGGGGGCGGCCCGCCCGGCGGCGCCGTGCTGGCCGGAGATGCCGACGACGTCGGCCTGGCGGGCCAGCCGGACGACGACCGACATGCGCGCCCGCCAGCGCACGGGGCCGGCGCGCAGGTTGTCGAGGTCGGCGAGGAGGACCTTCGCGCCCTCGCCCTCCCCCCACAGCGGGTCCTGGTCCAGCCAGGCGCCGACGGCGTCGCCCAGCGGGTCGGGCTCGGCCGCCGCGACCGGCGGGACGGGCTCGCCGACGGGCTCCGGGGCGACCGCCCGGCGGCGCGCGGGCCGGCGGGGCTCCGGCGCGGCGGGCAGGTCGTCGAGCCGGAACCACTCGTAGTCGGCCCACTCGCCCGGCGCTCCACCCAGTCCCACGTCGCGCATGCTCCCACCTGCCGGGCCGTGGGGCGGCGCGGCCGCGGCGCGCGTCCGGCGGCGCCGACGACCAGGGCCGGAGGGCGAGGGCGCCGGACGACGAGGGCCCCGGACGACGAGGGCCCCGGACGACGAGGGCCCCGGACGACGAGGGCCCCGCGACCGGCGGTCGCGGGGCCCTCGTCGAGCGGGGAGGCGGGTGGGCTCAGGCGCAGCCGAAGCCCTGCAGCGGCAGGCCCTGCTCCTGGGAGGTGATGGTGGCGATGTCGACGGGGTCGGCCGACAGCACCCACACCGACAGGAGCCAGACGACGACGACGAGGACGCCGACCACGACGCCCGCGACGCCGACGGCCCCGCCCCAGCGCGAGGAGCGGGACAGCGCGATGCCGACGGCGGAGAGGACCACCGCGACGACGGCGAGCAGGAGCGCCGTGAGGTACCCGTCGACGCCGGTGGCCACCGCGCCCACCGGGTCGGGCGTGCACTCGCGGACGGCGGACTCGGTGCCCGCGAAGAAGAGGGCGAGGAGGCCGGTGAGGAGGCCCGCCAGCGCGAGGCCAGGGCCCGCGGACCCTCCGCCGGACGGCTCGTCCTCGACGACGAGGACGTCGCCGTCCTCTTCCGCGCCGTCGACGACGCCGTCGCCGTCCAGGTCGGTCGCCGTGCCGGCGGGGCGGGACGCCGCGCCCGTGGTCGGGCCGGTCGCCGTCGCGCCGCTCGTGGCGGTGTCGGGGACGGCGAGGTCGGTCGGGTCGGCGGGCGTCCGCCGGGTGCTGTCGTCAGGGGTGCTCATGGGGCGATCCTCGCAGCCGCGGACCGCGGCGCCCCCGTGGGCGCGCCCGCCGGGAGCAGGTCCGCAGGCGGCGCCCAGGAGCCGCCCAGCGGCGGAGGACGTCCCGGGCCGAGGTGCCGCCGCCCCGCCCGCCGCGTCGCCGCACCGTCCGACGGGGGGCGCCGGGGGACCGCCGCCGCGCCGCGGGTGCCACCATCGGCGGGTGGACCCCCTCCCCCGCGACGCCGGCCGGGACGACGAGGAGCCCGTGCTCGTCCTCTGCGCCCACGGCACGCGCGGCCCGCTCGGCCGGCGCACCGTCGGCGCGCTCGTGGGCGCCCTCGGGCGCCAGCGCCCCGGCACGGCCGTCCGCGCCGCCTTCGTCGACGTCCAGCCGCCCGCCGTCGCCGACGTCGTGGCGGGGCTCGCGGGCGGGCGCGACGTCGTCGTCGTGCCCGTGCTGCTGTCCGCCGGGTACCACGTGGGCTCCGACGTCGCGCGGGCCGTCGCGCCGTGGCCGCGCGCCGTCTCGGCGGGACCGCTGGGGCCGCACCCGCTGCTCGACGCCGTCCTCGCCGACCGCCTCGCGGAGGCGGGAGCGGCCCCCGCCGACCCCGTTGTCCTCGCGGTCGCCGGCTCGGGCGACCCCCGCTCGGCGCGCGACACCGAGCGCGTCGCGGCGGCGCTGCGGGGGCGGCGGGAGGGTGCGGTCGTCGTCGGGTACGGGGCGGCGGCGGACCCGCGCGTGCCCGAGGCGGTGGCCGCCCTGCGCGCGGCGTCCCCCGCCGGTTCGCGCGTCGTCGTGGCCTCCTACCTGCTGGGGCCCGGCCACTTCCACGACCGCCTGGCCGCGGCCGGCGCCGACGCCGTCGCCGCGCCGCTGCTCACCGCCCCGGGGGGCGGCCTGGAGCCGAGGGTCCTCGCCGCGGTCTGGTCGCGCTACGACGACGCGGTGGCGGGGCGGGGTCCGGAGCGCCTGCCGGGGACGTCGCCGGAGCGCGAGCCGGCGGCCGGGGCGGGCGGCCGGTAGCCCCGGCCCAGCGGGCGGCTCAGCCGAGCGAGCAGCCCACGAGCCGGGGCTCCGGCTCCAGGCGCACGCCGAAGCGCTCGGCGACGCCGTCGCGGACCTCGCGGGCCAGGGCGAGGACGTCCCGCGCGCTCGCCCCGCCGCGGTTGGTGACGGCGAGGGTGTGCTTGGTGGACAGCGCCGCCGGGCCGGGCAGGCCGTGGCCCCGCTCGAAGCCCGCGGCCGCGATGAGCCAGGCGGCGCTCGTCTTGACGCCGCCGTCCGCCGGGTAGCGGGGGGCGCCCTCGGGCAGTGCGTCGGCCTTCGCCGCGCCCAGGACCGGGTTGGTGAAGAAGGAGCCCGCGCTCCAGGTGTCGTGGTCGACGACGCCGGCCGCGGGGTCGTCGAGCACCATCCCCTTGCCGCGCCGCAGCGCGAGCACCGCCTCGCGGACGTCGGCCGCGGGCGCCCGCCCGCCGACCGGCACGCCGAGGCGGTCGGCGAGCTCGGCGTAGCGCACCTGCCCGCCGAGCTCCCCCTCCCGCAGCTGGAAGGTGACGTCGAGGACGACGAAGCGGTCGGGGTCCTCCTTGAGCAGCGAGGTGCGGTAGCCGAGCCGCAGGTCGCCGACGGCGAGGGTGCGCAGGCGCCCCTCCCGGCGGTCCCACGTGCGCACCTGGGCCAGCGTCCCGGCGACGTCGGCGCCGTACGCGCCGACGTTCTGGACGGGCGTCGCGCCCGTCGACCCGGGGATGCCGGACAGGGCCTCCAGCCCGAGCCAGCCGTTCGCCGTCGTCTCGGCGACGAGGTCCTCCCAGGGGTGCCCCGCCTCGGCCGTGACCCACACGCCCCCGCAGGCGTCGACCGGCTCGCGCCGCAGCCCGTGGGAGGCGACGACGACCGCTGTCACCGGCAGGTCGCCGTCGGCCACGAGCAGGTTCGAGCCCCCCGCGACGAGCAGCACCTCCTCGCCGCGCGCGTCCGCGCCGCGGACGGCGTCCACGAGCTCGGCCTGGGTGCGGGCCACGACCTCGCGCGCCGGCCGGCCGCCGACGCGCAGCGTCGTCCGGGTCGCCAGCGGCGCGCCGGGAGCCGTGCTCGCGCCTGCGCCGGTCCCGCCGGCACCGGCGTCGGCGTCGGCGTCGCGGTCGGCGGGCGCCTGCTCCTGGGTGCTCACCGGGCCCAGGGTAGGCGGGCCCCGCCACCCCCGACGAGGCCGCGCCCGGGTCGCCGCAGGGGGGCGTCGTTCCACAACGGGTCTTGCACGAGGTCTCTTGCAGTTCTAGCGTCCCGGCCGTGACCACCGAGGACGCCGCGCCCCCGCCGCCGGAGCTGCCCACGGGCTCCACCCGCGTCACCGACCCCCGCGCCATGCGGGCGCTCGCGCACCCCGTCCGCCTGCGGCTCCTCGGCGAGCTGCGCGTCCGCGGCCCCCAGAGCGTCGGCATGCTCGGCGATCTCCTCGACGAGCCGCCGGGCTCCGTGAGCTACCACGTCGGCGTGCTGGCGCGGCACGGCTTCGTCCTCGAGGCCCCGGAGCGGGCGCGCGACCGGCGCGAGCGCTGGTGGCGGGCCGCCGCCCGGACGACGAGCTTCGACCCGGCCGAGGCCCACGACGACCCCGAGCGGCGGCTGGCGGTGGACGGGCTCCGGCGCGCCGTCCACGACCGGTACGCGGCCCTGCTCGACGAGCACCTCGCCGCCGAGCCGGCGCTGCCGCGGGAGTGGGTGGCGGCGTCGACCAGCGGCGACGAGCAGCTCTCCCTCACGCTCGACCAGCTCGTCGAGCTGCGGCGCGAGCTGCACGACCTCGCGCACCGCTGGGCCGCGCGCAGCGACCCGGCGGCGCCGGGAGCCCGGCGCGTCTCGCTCGTCTACCACGGGCTCCCCTGGTGACGGCGCCCGCCGGCCCACCCGTCGGCCCGGCCGTCGCCCCCGGCCGGACGCCCCTGGGCGCGGACGCCGCCCGACGGCGCTACGTGGCGCTCACCGCCCTCCGGTGGTTCCCCACGGGGCTGCTCGTGCCCGTCCTCGTGCTCCTCGCCGTCGACCGGGGCCTGTCGCTCGCCGAGGTGGGCCTCGTCGCCGCCGCCCAGGGCGTCGTCGTGCTGCTCCTGGAGCTGCCGACCGGGGGGCTGGCGGACGCGCTGGGGCGCCGGCCGCTGCTCGTCGTCGCGGGGCTCGTCGGCACGGCGGCCCTCGCGGTCCTCCTCGTCGCCGGCTCCCCCGCCGGGTACGCCGCCGCCTTCGCCCTCATGGGGGTCTGGCGGGCGCTCGACTCCGGCCCGCTGCAGTCCTGGTACGTCGACGCGGCCCTCGCGGCGGACACCGACCCGCGCGGGGCGGGCAGCGGGCCCGGCGGTGCTCCCGGTGGGGCGCAGGAGCGCGTCGAGGCGGGCGTGGCCCGGGGCGCCGTGGCGCTCAACGCGTCCGTGGGCGCCGGGGCGCTCGTCTCCGGCGGCCTCGTCGCGGCGGCCCCCGCGCTGGGGTGGCCGGGCGCGCCCCTGGCCCTGCCGGTCGCCGTCGCCCTCGTCGTCAGCGCGGCGGGCGTGCTGGCGGTGGCCCTCCTCGTGCGCGAGCCCCCGCGACGGGCCGACGGCGCCCGCGGGCGCCGCGCGCTCACCGGGGCGGTGCGCGACGTGCCGCGGACCGTCGTCGGGGGCCTGCGGGTCGCGCGGCGCTCGCGGGTGCTGGTCGCGCTCCTCGCCGTGGAGGCGTGCTGGGGGTTCGGCATGGTCGCCTTCGAGACGCTGACGCCCCCGCGGCTGGCGGAGGTGCTCGCGGGGTCGGTGGCGGCGGGCACCGAGCGCGCCGGGCAGCTCATGGGGCCCGTCAGCGCGGCCGGCTGGCTCGCGGCCGCCGTCGGGGCGACGGCGGCGGCGGGACTGGCACGACGCTTCGGCACCGCCGTCGTCGCTGGGGCGCTCCGGGTGGTGCAGGGGGCCACCGTCGTCGGGCTCGCCCTCCTGGCCGGGCCGGTGGGCGTCGTGACGGCGTACCTCGCCTGCTACGCCGTGCACGGGGCGAGCAACCCGCTGCACGCGGCGCTGCTGCACCGGCAGGCGACGCGCGAGAACCGCACGGTGGTGCTGTCGATGAACTCGATGGTCGCCCAGCCCGCCGCCGCCCTCGGGGCGGTGGTGCTGGGCGCCCTCGCGGACGGCGCCTCGCTGGGCGCCGCGATGCTCGTCGGGGCGGTCGTCCTCGCGCTCGCGGCGCCCCTCTACCTGCCCGCCCGCCGCCAGGAGCGCGAGCGCGCCGACGTCCTCAGCGCCGCACGACCGCCCGCGCCCGCGTGAGCACGGAGACGCCGGCGCACGTCGCGGTGAGGTCGAGGCGGACCGTCGCGGGCCGGGCCGGGGCGTCCCCCTCGGCCGGGGCCCCCTCGTCGAGCGCGCCGACGACGGCGACGACCTCGACCTCGGTGCCCTCCTCGGGCACGACGACCGGCTTGGTGAAGCGCACGCCGAAGCTGCTGACGCGACCCGGGTCGCCGCCGCACCAGTCCTGCACGACACGGCCGGCCAGCGCCATGGTGAACATGCCGTGGGCGATGACGCCGGGGAGCCCCACGCCCACCGCCGTGCGCTCGCTCCAGTGGATGGGGTTGAAGTCGCCGCTCGCGCCCGCGTAGCGCACGAGGTCGGCCCGGTGCACCCCGAAGGTGCGGCGGGCGACCTCCTGCCCGACCTCGAGCCGCTGGTCGCCCCCTGCCTCCTGACTGCCCACCGTCGCGCTCACGCGCCGTCCTCCTGGGTCCGCGGCGCCGGGGTCTCGGGAGCCCGGACGACGAGCACCGACGTGGCCGTGCAGACCGGCTCGCCGCCCTCGGTGGCGATCTCGTTGCGCGTCGTCACGATGGCGTTGCCCGCGGCGACGCGGACGCCGTCGACGTGCAGCGTCGTCACGAGCCGGTCGCCGACGACGACGGGCCGGTGGTGGGTGAAGGACTGCTCGCCGTGGACGACCCGGCTGAAGTCCACCCCGGCCGCCGGGTCGGCGAGGAAGCGGGCGTCGCTGCGCTGGGCCAGCACGACGGCGAAGGTCGGCGGCGCGACGACGTCCGCGTGGCCGAGGGCCCGGGCTGCGGCGGCGTCGGTGTGGACGGCGGGCACGTCGGCGGTGGCCAGCGGTCCCCCGAGCACCGTCGCGGAGCCGGCACCGGCGACGGCGCTCGCGAACTCGCGGACCTTCTCCGCGCTCACCTCGTAGACGTCCTCGGGCGGGTAGGTCCGCCCGACGAAGCTCTGGTCGACGGCCACGTCGCTCCTCCGCTGCAGCTGGGCCGGCGCCCTCGCGCGGGCTGGCGTGCGAGGGCTGACCGGTGGGACGACGACGGCGGGGCCGCCGGGGGCGGCCCCGCCGTCCGGGGTCGTGCTGGGGCTCCGCGGGCCGTCGTCGGCCCCGTGCCCGGGGCCCTCAGGTGGTCCGGGGGCCTGGGGTGGTGGTGCTCAGCGCGTCTCCCGGTGCGCGGTGTGGTTGCCGCAGCGCGGGCAGAACTTCGCCAGCTCGATCCGGTCGGGGTCGTTGCGGCGGTTCTTCTTGGTGATGTAGTTGCGCTCCTTGCACACGGTGCAGGCGAGCGTGATCTTCGGTCGGACGTCAGCGGTCTTGCTGGCCACGGCGGGAGCCTCTCGGTGGGTCGTCGGTGCGGGCGGTGCTCGTCGGCGGTGCCGCCCGTCCCCTCGCAGGAGGTGCAACACCCGAGCGGCTGGCGCCCTTCCGGCGGCGGCCCGGGCCGGGCCCGGCGCCGTCGGCGGCGAGCCGCAGGCGTAGCGAGGGCGGGGATCGAACCCGCGACACAACGATTATGAGCCGTTTGCTCTACCACTGAGCTACCTCGCCGAGCGCTCCGCCCGACGGGCCCCGGAGGGCGCCGGGCGGAGCCGCAGAGCCCCAGTAGGGAATCGAACCCTAGACCTTCTCCTTACCATGGAGACGCTCTGCCGACTGAGCTACTGGGGCGGCACCCGCGAGCGGGCACGGTCGAGGAGCGTACACGGCTCCCCCGTCGACGCCGAAACCGACGGCCGCACCGGTCGGGCACGAGCGCCGCGACGCACGAGAGGGCGTCCCGGAGCTCCGGGACGCCCTCTCGCGAGCGACGTGGCAGGTGCAGGATTCGAACCTGCGAAGGCTGTGCCGGCTGATTTACAGTCAGCTCCCTTTGGCCGCTCGGGCAACCTGCCTCGCGAGCACCGCCGGGCGCGGGGCCCGGTGTGCGTGGGCGACGATAGCAAGGACCGGACGTGCCGACGCACGCCTCGCGTCCGTCGCCCGCCGCCGCCGCGCGGCACCCGCCCCGCCCCGTCGCGCGGGGCCGGACGCCCGCCCGCACCGCCACCGCCACCCCCAGGAGGAGCCCCATGGCCGCCGACTCGTCCTTCGACGTCGTGAGCAAGGTCGACCGCCAGGAGGTCGACAACGCGATCAACCAGGCCGCGAAGGAGATCTCCCAGCGGTACGACTTCAAGGGCACGGACGCGAGCGTCGCCTGGAGCGGCGAGCGCGTCGTGCTCGTGGCCAACAGCGAGGAGCGCGTCGCGGCCGTCCTGGACGTGCTGCAGACCAAGCTCATCCGGCGCGGGGTGTCCCTCAAGGCTCTGGACCTCGGCGACGTGCGCGCCTCCGGCAAGGAGCACCGGCAGGAGGCCACCCTCAAGGAGGGGCTGTCCTCGGAGGACGCCAAGAAGATCTCCAAGATCATCCGGGACGAGGGCCCCAAGGGCGTCAAGCCGCAGATCACCGGCGACGAGCTGCGCGTCAGCGCGAAGAGCCGCGACGACCTCCAGGCGGTCATCGCCCTCCTCAAGGGCGCCGACCTCGACGTCGCGCTGCAGTTCACCAACTACCGGTGAGCGGTACGGCGGGGACCACCCCGGCGGCGCCCGTCCCCCCGGTGCTGCCGGGCGGTGACGGCGCCCCGTCGGCGCACCGCTGCGGGGCGGCCCCGCGGCAGGTCGCCGAGCTGCACCTGCCGGCGCGGCGCCGCACGGACGGCGTCGCCGTCCTGGTGCACGGGGGCTTCTGGCGCCCCGGCGCCGCGGACGGGTCGCTCGCCTACGACCGGCGCCTCGAGGACCACGTGGCCGCGGACCTCCTCGCGGCGGGCGTGCCGGTGTGGCTCGTCGACTACCGCGCCGTCGGGGACGGCGGCGGCTGGCCCGCCACCCTCGAGGACGCGGCGACGGCCCTCGACCTCCTCGTCGACGTCGCGCCGGCGGCGGGGCTCGACGCGGGGCGCGCCGTCGTCGTCGGGCACTCGGCGGGCGGGCACCTGGCCGCCTGGGCGGCCTCGCGCCACCGGCTGCCCGCGGGCGCCCCGGGGGCGGGGCCGCGGCTCCGGCCCCTCGCCGTCGTCAGCCAGGCGGGCGTGCTCGACCTCGCGGCCGCCCACGCCGACGACCTCGGCCGCGGCGCCGTCGCCGCGCTGCTCGGCGGCGCGCCGGGCGACGTGCCGGAACGCTACGCCACGAGCTCTCCCGCCGCGCTCGCGCCGTGCGGCGTCCCCGTCCTGTGCCTGACCGGCGACCTCGACGACGTCGTCCCGCCCGACCAGGCCGACCGCTACGCCGCCGCGGCGCGGGCGGCCGGGGACGACGTGCGCGTCGAGCTCGTGCCCGGCGAGGACCACCAGGCCCACCTCGACCCGCGCAGCCGGTGCTGGGCGCTCGCCCGCGCGGAGGTGCTCGCCCGGCTGGGGGTCTGACCCAGGCCTGCCCACGTCAGGGCAAGTCGTCGCCCGTTCGCCCCTCATCAGGCCCAGGAGAGGGCAAGTCGTCGCCGCATCGCCCCCTCAGGCCGGACTCGGGGCGAGTCGCCCACTGCTCGCCCACCCGCTCCGCACGGCGACGACACGAGCCTGTGGACGACGGCCGTCAGGCCGTGCTCGTCGACCTCACCCTCACGGGGTGACCTCGAGCGCGACCGGCTTCCCCCGGGTCTTCGTCGGCAGCCACGCCGTCGCCGAGGGCGCCCTGACGCCGAAGCAGCTGCGCGGCCCGTCCTTCGTGCGCGTCGTCCCCGGGGTGTACGCCCCGGCGGACGTCCCGCGCGACCACGCCCTCCGGGTGGAGGGTGCGGGTCTCGTGCTCCCCGCCGAGGCGCTCGTGACCGGCGCCTCTGCAGCCACCGTGCTGGGCGTCCCTCTCCTGGGGTGGAGCGACCGGGTCGAGCTGGTCGTCCCCGAGGAGGGCGGCCGGCATCCTGTCGGTCGCGACGTGCGCGTCCGTCGGTCGCGCAGCACCTCGGGGCCGGGCCGCCCCTGGCGGACGACGCGGCTCGCGCCACCCGAGCGCATGGCGTTCGACGCCGCCGCCCGGGAGTCACTGCCCTCTGCGACGGCCCGCCTCGACGGGCTGGCGCGAGCGGGGCTGGTGCACCTGCCCCGGCTGGGTCGGTGGCTGGAGGGACGCCGCGACCACGGCGTCGTCCGTGTCCGAGCAGCGCTCGCGCTCGCCGACCCGCGCGCCGAGTCGCCACCGGAGTCGGTCCTCCGGGTGGTCCTCGTGCTGGCCGGTGTCGACGTCGACGTCCAGCTCGACATCTGCGACGAGCGCGGCGTCTTCATCCTCCGAGCAGACCTCGCCGTCGTCGGCGTCCGGCTCGCCGTCTTCTACGACGGCGCCTGGCACGCGCTGCGACTGCAGCAGGAGAAGGACCGACGGCAGGACCACGCGCTCACCGCTGCGGGATGGGTGTCGCTGAGGATCACGGCGGCCGACCTCGCGGAGCCAGGCCGCGCCGTGGCGCTCGTCCGAGCAGCTGCGGCACGAGCCTCCTCTCGCCCTCGCCCTTGACCCCGGTGCCCGCGTGACGGGCGAACAGGCGACGACTCGCCCCCCGAAGACCCCACCGAGGGGCGAACAGGCGACGACTCGCCCCCGGGAGGCGACGGGCCGGGCATGACGCACGAGGGCCCCGGACCGTGCGGTCCGGGGCCCTCGAGGTGGGACGGCGTCAGCCGCGGTAGCCGGCCATCGCCTCGAGGCGGGCGACGCGCTGGTCCATCGGCGGATGGGTCGAGAAGAGCGACCGCGCGTCCTTCGCCCGGAACGGGTTGGCGATCATCATGTGGCTCGAGTTCACGAGGTCCCGCTCCGGCGGCAGCGGGGCCGCCTTCGTGCCCCGCTCGAGCTTGCGGAGCGCGCTCGCCAGGGCGAGCGGGTCGCCCGTCAGGCGGGCGCCGTCCTCGTCGGCGTCGTACTCGCGGGTCCGGCTGATGCCCA
The DNA here is from genome assembly GCF_947499845.1 of uncultured Pseudokineococcus sp. GTDB lineage: Bacteria > Actinomycetota > Actinomycetes > Actinomycetales > Quadrisphaeraceae > Pseudokineococcus. The sequence goes on along the minus strand of NZ_CANMPM010000001.1, from coordinate 204,016 downwards.
TCTGGATGAGGCCGGCGGCCAGCGGGCCGAGGAAGAGGAGCAGCATCCCGGCGACGGGGTTGCCGCCGCCGTTCTCGCGGTTCCCGCCGCCGAAGAGCAGCGCCGCGTAGCCGAGGAAGGTGATGACGCTCGCCATCGCCGCGGCCAGCGACGACGTGAGGATGTCGCGGTTGTAGACGTGCATGAGCTCGTGGCCGAGGACTCCGCGCAGCTCCCGCTCGTCGAGCAGCTCGAGGATGCCCTCGGTGCAGCACACGGCCGAGTTCTCGGGGTTGCGGCCCGTCGCGAAGGCGTTGGGTGCACGGGTGGGCGACACGTACAGGCGCGGCATCGGCTTGCCCGCCGCGACGGACAGCTCGCGGACGATCCGGTGCATCGCCGGCTGCTCCGCCTCGCTCACGGGGCGCGCGCGCATGGCCTTGATGGCGAGCGTGTCGCTCTTCCAGTACGAGATGCCGTTGACGAGGAGCGCGAGCACGAGGCCGATGAGGAGCCCCTGCGTGCTGCCCCCGAAGACGAGCCAGGACGCGCCGAGGACGAGCGCGCCGAAGGCGCCGAACAGGACGGCGGTCTTGACGCCGTTGAAGTGCTGGTGGCCCATGGACGACCCGTGCTCCTCCTGCCGAGGTGACCTGGCACGACGGCGGACCCGGGACGGGTGCCGTCTCACGTGCCACAACGCCGTCCGGCGGGTCCGCGTTCCCCGCCTACGATGACCGGGCCCCCAGTCCCGCGCCCCGCTCCGCGCCCGCTCGAGAAGTCTCCCGAGCGGATCGGTCGAGAAGCCGGGATGGACCCCGACCCCCGAGGTGTTGCCGCCGTCATGCGTCTCGAGTCGCCCACGCCCGACGCCCCCACCGCCCCCCGCGTCGAGGACGGCGCCCCGGCCCCGTCGGCCCCCGGGTCGACGCCCGTGCAGAAGGTGGCCGGCGTCGTCATCCGCTTCGCGGGCGACTCCGGCGACGGCATGCAGCTCACCGGCGACCGCTTCACCGCGGAGACGGCGTCGCTCGGCAACGCGCTGGCGACCCTGCCGAACTTCCCCGCCGAGATCCGCGCCCCCCAGGGCACCCTCCCGGGCGTCTCGAGCTTCCAGCTGCAGTTCGCCGACCACGTCGTGCTCACGCCCGGCGACGCCCCCGACGTCCTCGTGGCGATGAACCCGGCCGCCCTGCGCGCCAACATCGCCGACCTGCCGCGCGGCGGCGTGATCATCGCCGACGCCGACGAGTTCACGAGGCGCAGCCTCCAGAAGGTCGGCTACACCGTGAGCCCGCTCGAGGACGGGAGCCTGGAGTCCTACCAGGTGCACGCCCTGCCGCTGACGTCGATGACCGTCGAGGCCCTCAAGGACTCGGGCCTGTCCCGCAAGGACTCCGAGCGGGCGAAGAACATGTTCGCCCTCGGGATGCTCTCGTGGCTCTACGACCGCCCGACCGAGGCGACCGAGCGCTTCCTCGAGACGAAGTTCGCGAAGAAGCCGCAGATCCGCGACGCCAACCTCACGGCGTTCCGGGCCGGCTGGGCGTTCGGCGAGACGACCGAGGGCTTCGCCGTCCGCTACCAGGTGGCGCCGGCGGAGCACCCGGCCGGCACCTACCGCAACATCACGGGCAGCACCGCCCTCGCCTACGGCCTCGCGACGGCCGCCCACAAGGCGGGGCTGCCGCTCGTGCTCGGCTCGTACCCCATCACCCCGGCGAGCGACATCCTCCACGCGCTGTCGGGCATGAAGCGCTTCGGCGTGACGACCCTGCAGGCCGAGGACGAGATCGCCGGCGTCGGCATCGCCCTGGGCGCGTCCTTCGGCGGCTCCCTCGGCGTGACGACGACGTCGGGCCCCGGCCTGGCCCTCAAGGCCGAGACCATCGGCCTCGCCGTCATGCTCGAGCTGCCGCTCGTCGTCGTCGACGTCCAGCGCGGGGGGCCGTCCACGGGCCTGCCGACGAAGACCGAGCAGGCCGACCTCCTGCAGGCGATGTACGGCCGCAACGGCGAGTCGCCGCTGCCCGTCGTCGCCGCGTCCTCTCCCACCGACTGCTTCACGGCGGCGATGGAGGCCGTGCGCATCGCGGTGACCTACCGGACGCCGGTCATCCTGCTGTCGGACGGCTACCTCGCCAACGGCTCGGAGCCCTGGGCGCTGCCGAGCGTGGCGGACCTGCCGGCCATCGACCCGGCGCAGGCGACCGGCCCGAACGGCGCGGGCGACGACGGCCGCCCCGCCTTCCGCCCGTACCTGCGCGACCCCGAGACCCTCGCCCGCCCGTGGGCCGTCCCCGGCACGCCGGGCCTGGAGCACCGGATCGGCGGCCTGGAGAAGGCCGACGTCACCGGCGAGATCTCCTACGAGCCCGAGAACCACGAGCGCATGACGGGCCTGCGCCAGGCCAAGGTCGACGGCGTCGCGGTGCCGCCGCTGGAGGTCGACGACCCCGTCGCCCCCGACGGCACGCGTGCCCGCGTCCTCGTGCTCGGGTGGGGCTCGACCTACGGCCCCATCGCCGCGGCCGTCCGCGACGCCCGCGCCGAGGGCCTGCAGGTGGCGCGGGCGCACCTGCGCCACCTCAACCCCTTCCCGCCCGGCCTCGGCGACGCGCTGCGCGCCTACGACCGGGTCGTCCTGCCGGAGATGAACGGCGGCCAGCTGGCCCTGCTGCTGCGCGCCCGCTACCTCGTCGACGTGCAGAGCCACGGCCGCGTCCGCGGCCGCCCCTTCAGCGCCGGCGAGCTGCTCGACGTCGTCCGCGACGCCGTCGCCGCCCTGCCCGACACCGACTCCGCCGCCGCGGCCTCCCCCGCCGCGGGCGCCGTCGCCGAGAGCCCCCAGGAGGCCCGTCGATGAGCACGACCACCACCCCGCTCGGCCTGCCCGGCGTCCGCAGCGGCACCGAGGACGTCCCGCGCCTGCCCGAGGGCACGACCCTGTCGAAGAAGGACTTCACCGCCGCCAACGAGGTGCGCTGGTGCCCCGGGTGCGGCGACTACGCCGTCCTCGCGGCCGTGCAGGGCTTCATGCCCGAGCTCGGGCTCCGGAAGGAGAACATCGTCTGCATCTCCGGGATCGGGTGCTCCTCCCGCTTCCCGTACTACCTCGACACCTACGGGATGCACTCGATCCACGGCCGCGCCCCGGCCATCGCGACGGGGCTCGCCGCCTCGCGGCCCGACCTGTCGGTCTGGGTCGTCACGGGCGACGGCGACGCGCTGTCGATCGGCGGCAACCACCTCGTCCACGCGATGCGCCGCAACGTCAACATGACGATCCTGCTCTTCAACAACCGGATCTACGGGCTGACGAAGGGCCAGTACTCCCCCACCTCCGAGGTCGGGAAGGTCACCAAGTCGACGCCGGCCGGGTCGGTGGACGCCCCCTTCAACCCGGTGTCGCTGGCGCTCGGCGCCGAGGCGACCTTCGTGGCGCGCACGCTGGACTCCGACCGCAAGCACCTCACCTCGGTGCTGCGCGCGGCCGCCGAGCACCGCGGCACCTCGCTGGTGGAGATCTACCAGAACTGCCCGATCTTCAACGACGGCGCCTTCGACGTCCTCAAGGACTCGGGCGAGGCCCAGGCGCGCCTCGTGCGCCTCGAGCACGGCGAGGAGGTGCGCTTCGGGCGCGAGGACGACCAGAAGGTCGTCGTCACCGCACCGGGCGGCGGCGTCGAGGTCGTCCCGGCGGCGGAGGCCGCCGGCCGCGACGTCGTCGTGCACGACGCCGCCGCGGCGGACCCGACGCGCGCCTTCGCGCTCTCGCGCCTCGACGGCCCGTCGATGGCGCACGTGCCCGTCGGCGTCTTCCGCGCCGTCGCGCGGCCGACCTACGACGACCTCGTGCGCGACCAGGTGGACTCCGCTCGCGCGGAGGCCGGCGGCCCCGCGAGCGACGCCGACCTCGACGCCCTCATCGCGGGCGGCGACACCTGGGTGGTCCGCTGAGCACCGCTCCCGCGCCGGCCACCGGGAGCGCCCCTGGCGCCGGCGCGGGGGCCGACCCCGCCGACGTCCGCCGCGGCACCCTCATGGGTGTCGCGGCGTACGCGCTCTGGGGCTCCTTCCCGCTGTACTTCTCGGCGCTCGCCCCCGCGGGCTCGGTCGAGGTCCTCGTGCACCGGGTCCTGTGGTCGCTGCTCCTGTGCGCCGTCCTCCTCGCCGTGCTGCGCGGCCTCGGCGACCTGCGCGCGCTGCTGGCGGACCGCACCCGGACGGGATGGCTGGGCCTCGCCGCGGTGACCATCGCGGCGAACTGGGGCGTCTACATCTACGGCGTGCAGTCGGGCAACGTCATCGAGGCGTCGCTGGGCTACTTCGTCAACCCGCTCGTCACCGTGCTGCTCGGCGTCCTGCTGCTGCGCGAGCGGCTGCGTCCGGCGCAGTGGGCGGCGGTCGGCATCGGTGTCGTGGCCGTGGGCGTGATCACGGTCGACTACGGGCGCGTGCCCTGGATCGCGCTCGTGCTCGCGCTCACCTTCGGCTCCTACGGGCTGGCGAAGAACCGCGTGGGCCGGGGCACCCCCGCCCTCGTGTCACTGACGGGCGAGACGCTGCTCCTCGCGCCCTTCGCGCTGGCGGCCCTCGTCGTGCTGGAGGTCGCGGGCGAGGGCACCTTCACGAGCGCGGGGCCCGTGCACACGGCGCTGCTCGTCTCCACGGGCGTGGCGACGACCGTGCCCCTGCTGCTCTTCGGGGCGGCCGCTCGTCGGGTGCCGCTGACGACCATCGGTCTCCTGCAGTACCTCACGCCCGTGCTGCAGCTGCTGTGCGGCGTCCTGCTCCTCGGCGAGGAGATGCCGCCGACGCGCTGGGTGGGCTTCGCGCTGGTGTGGCTGGCGCTCGTCGTCCTCACGACCGACACGCTGCGCGCGGCGCGGCGGCGGGCCGTCCTCGCGCGCTCCGCGCTCGCCGCCGCGCGCGGCTGAGCCGCCGAGGTCACCATCGGGGCGTGCCCTCCGACGCCCGCCCCGCGCACCCGTCCTACCGGTCCGACGCGAGCACGCCCGGGCCGCCGGACGACGAGCGCGGCGAGACCATCGTCCGGGTCCTCGACGACGCCTTCGCCCCGATGATGGAGTCGTCGCCGGCCGGCTTCCGCACCCGCTTCCGCAAGATGGCGCGCGACCCCTTCGCCTTCTACCGCGGCAGCGCCGCGCTCTTCTACGACGACCTCGCGCACCTCTCCGCGGGCGTCGACGACGACTGGGTCGACGAGGGCACCTCGCGCATCTGGCTGCAGGGCGACCTCCACGCCGAGAACTTCGGGACCCACCTCGACGCCGACGGCCGCCTCGTCTTCGACGTCAACGACTTCGACGAGGCCTACCTCGGCCACTGGACCTGGGACCTGCGGCGCTTCACGGCGAGCCTGGCGCTGCTGTCCTGGCAGAAGGCCCTGCCCGACGAGGCCATCGACGACCTCGTCGGCGGCTACGTCCGCGCCTACCTCGACCAGGTCGACCGCTACCGCACCTCGCCCGAGGCCGACCGCTGGGCCCTGACCCTCGACAACGCCGACGGCCCCGTGCTGCGCTCGCTGCAGTCGGCGAAGCTCGCGTCCCGGCACCGCTTCCTCGACGCCCGCACCACCGTGGAGGACCACCGGCGGCGCTTCACGGAGCGCAGCGGCGTCCGCCTGCTCGACGACGAGGAGCGCGAGCGCGTCGTCGAGGCCTTCGGGGCCTACCGCGAGACGCTGCGCGAGGGTCTGCGGGGGCACCGGCCCACCCTCGAGGTGCTCGACGTCGTCGGGCGCTCCGGCTTCGGCATCGGCAGCGCCGGCCTGCCCGCCTACACCGTCCTCGTCGAAGGGCGCAGCCAGGCCGTCGACGACGACCTGCTCCTGTCGGTGAAGCAGGGCGACGTCGCCTGCCCGAGCCGCGTCGTGGAGGACGAGCGCGTGGCCCGGGCCTTCGAGCACCACTGCCACCGGACCGCCCTGTCCCAGCGGGCCCTGCAGACCGACGCCGCGCCGCTCGTCGGCTGGACGCGGCTGCCCGGCACCGGCGACCGGGTCCACGGCTTCGTCGTCACCGAGGTCTCGCCGCACGAGGCGGACCTCGACTGGGACGACGTGGACGAGCCCGACGAGATGCGGGGCCTCGTGGACGCCCTGGGACGCGCCACGGCCAAGATCCACTGCGCGGGCGGCGGCGACCCGGCGGGCGAGCTCGTGGGCGTGGTGGTCGAGGACGAGGTCAGCCGCGTCGTCGACGGCCGCGTCGACGCCCTCGTCGACCACCTCGTCGACTGGGCCCACGCCTGCTCGGCGCGCACGCGGGCCGACCACCGGCTGTTCGTCGACGCCTTCCGCTCGGGCGCCTGGGAGCGGGTGGCGCCGACGAGCTGAGACGCCCCGTCGCCCCGACGACCACGGCCCCCACCCCGGAGCGGGTGGGGGCCGTGGCGTCGAAGGGGTGCTCAGCGTGCGGAGCGGCGACGGGTCGCGAGCACGGTGGCACCCGCGGCCGCGACGAGCGCGGCCCCGCCCCCGACGAGCAGCGCGTCGCGGTCGGAGCCGTCCGTCGCGGCCTCGACACCCGTGTTGGAGCGCAGACCCGGGTTCGCAGCCGGGCGCGTCGGGGCGGTCGTCGGCTGCACCGTCGGCGGGGTCGTCGGCTGCCCGGTCGGCTCGGGCGACGGCGAGGGCGCCGGGGCCGCGGTCACCTCGAAGAGGAGTGACGTGGCGCTCGCCCGCTGCGCCAGCACCGCGCCGGTCCCGTCCGCGACGGGCAGGAGGACGGCGGCCCGGTAGTCGCCGGGCGCCGTCGACGCGCCGAGCGACACGAGGACGGCGTCCTCGGAGGCGGCGACGGTCGGCGACGGCGGAGCCTCGTCCCGGCCGAGGTCGTCGAGGACCACCACGACGTCCTCCAGCGACCGGACGCCGGCCTCGCGCAGCGGCGACCCGTCCGGCAGGGAGAGCTCGAGCGACCCACCGGCCTGGACGGCCGGGGCCTCCAGGTAGCTCGTCGTCAGCAGCACGGGCGCCAGGTCGACCGAGGGCGCTGCGACGTCGGTCCCCAGATCGAGGTCGTAGAAGGCCTCCTCGGCGGCGAGACCGGGCACGTCCCCGGCGACGGGGTAGGTGAGCACCCCCTCCGTCTCGTCCTCGAGCGCCAGGTCCGCCTCGGGCGGGACGACGACGACGAGCTCGCCGTCGACGGCCTCGGCGGTCAGGGCGCTGCTGCCGTCGGCGGTGAAGGTGAGGCTCTCGGACCCGTCGAGGGGCGGGTCGTCGATGTCGGCCATGCGCAGAGTCACGGCGCTCGGGTCCGGGACCTCCAGCCCTTCGGGGAGGGTGATCCGCACCTCGCCTCCGGGGTCGAGGGGGACCGCCGTGTAGGCGTCCGTGCCGACCACGTCGGTCAGCTCGAGCCCGGGGAGGTTCTCCACCGGGAGGACCAGGCTGCTCACGACGTCGGCCGCGGGCGCCAGGGGCACCGCCACGACGTCGCCCTCGGTGCTCGCCGTCGCGGCGGCCGCCGACCCGAGGAGCAGCGCCAGCGCCCCGCCGCACGCGCCCACCGGACGCAGCCTCGCGCTCGCCCACCGACCACCTCCCGCGGTCCGCCGCCGGCCCCCCGTGCTGGTGCTGCTGCCCATCGCCGTCCTCTCGATCGCGCGGCGCCCCACCGGCACCGCCGCCCGCGGACGCTACCGGCGCGCGCTCCCTGGGAGCGGGTGATGACGGGGCTGTGGCCGAGTCGTCACCGGTGGCGCCACGGCGCCACCCGAGGGAGTGACGCGGCTCGCCCGTCCGGTGCGGCCCACCCTCCCGGGCCGAGGCTCCGGCGCTCCGGATCTCGCGGGGCCTCGCTCGTCAGCGGGTGCGGTCGGCGATGGCGGCGGCGAAGGCGGCCATGGCCTCCTTCGCCTCCCCGTCGGGCAGCGGCGCGAGCGCGTCGACGGCCTCCTGCGCGCAGTGCTGCGCGCGGGCGCGCGCCACGTCGGTCGACGGCAGCGCCCGCAGGGCCGCGACCGCGCGCGCGAGCTCGTCGTCGGCGTCGAGCGGGCCGTCGACGAGGGCCACGGCGGCGGCCGCACGCTCGTCGCCCCGCGCCGCGGCGTCGCGGGCCAGGAGCACGGGCAGCGTGGGCACCCGCTCGCGCAGGTCCGTGCCGGCGCGCTTGCCGCTGTCGTCGCCGAGGAGGTCGAGCACGTCGTCGGCGAGCTGGAAGGCGACCCCCACCCGCTCGCCGTAGGCGACGACGACGTCGCGCACCCGCTGCCCGCAACCGCCGAACATGGCGCCGAACAGCGCCGACGTCGCGATGAGGGACCCCGTCTTGTCCGAGAGCACCTGGAGGTAGTGCGCGACCGGGTCCTCGCCCTCGTCGGGGCCGACCGTCTCGTGGAGCTGGCCGAGGCACAGGCGCTCGAAGGTAGCCGCCTGGATCTCCACCGCCTCGGGTCCCAGCGCCGCCACGAGGCGGGAGGCGCGGGCGAAGAGCAGGTCCCCGGTGAGGATGGCCACGTTGTTGCCCCACACCTGCTGGGCGGCCGGGGCCCCGCGGCGCAGCGGCGCCGAGTCCATGACGTCGTCGTGGTAGAGCGTCGCGAGGTGGGTGAGCTCGACGACCACGGCCGCCTCGACGACCTCGAGCGCCGCGCCGTCGCCGAGCTCGCCCGCGAGGAGCACGAGCAGGGGCCGCACGCGCTTGCCGCCCGCCTCGACGAGGTGGCGGGAGGTGCTGTCCGCCAGCCGGTCGGAGTGCGCGACGGCGGCGCGCAGCTGCGCCTCGACCGCCTCCATCCGCGCCCCCACGCGCTCGGCCAGCGCACCGGAGGGCCCCGGGACCCCCCAGCCGGCACCGGCCGGCGGCGTGCTCTGGAGGGGTCTGCGGGGGCTCACGCCCCCCAGTGTCCCGGACGCGGCCGGCGCCCCGTGCACGGCCACCTCAGGCCGCCGGGGCCAGGCGCTGCAGCCCGTTGACGACGCGGTCCAGCGCGTCGCCCCCGCGCGGGTCGGTGAGGTTGGCGAGCAGCTTGACGACGAGGCGCATGACCACCGGGCGCGGCAGGCCGTGCCGCGTGGCCGCCTCCATGACGGCCGGGTGGCCGATCATCTTGACGAACACGGCCCCGAGCGTGAAGTAGCCGCCCCAGGCGGACCGGACGGCGGCCGGGTACGCGTCCAGCGCCCGCAGCCGCGAGGCCGCGTCGGGGCGCCCGAGGGCCTGCACGGTCACGTCGGCGGCGATGCGCGCGGACTCCATGGCGTAGGCGATGCCCTCCCCGTTGAAGGGGTTGACCATGCCGCCGGAGTCACCGAGCAGCAGCATCCCGGCGTGGTGGTGCGGCGTCCGGTTGAAGCCCATGGGGAGGGCCGCGCCGCGCACCGGGCCCTCGCGGTGCTCCTCGTCGAACTGCCAGTCGGCCGGCATCGTCGCCGTCCACCGCCGCAGGAGGTCGCGGTAGTCGACCTTGCCGTAGGCGCTGGAGGAGTTGAGGACGCCGAGGCCCACGTTGCTCGTGCCGTCCCCGACGCCGAAGACCCAGCCGTAGCCGGGGAGCAGGCGCGAGCGTCCCGGCTCGCCGTCCCACAGCTCGAGCCAGCTCTCCATCCAGTCGTCGTCGTGGCGCGGGGAGCGGTAGTACGTGCGCACCGCGACGCCCATGGGCCGGTCCTCACGACGGGCGAGGCCGACGGACAGGGCCAGCCGGGCGGAGACGCCGTCCGCGGCGAGGACGACCCGGGCCCGGTGCTCGACGTCCTCCCCCGCGCGGCGGCCCCGCTCGTCGACGGGGTGGGCGCGGACGCCGACGACCCGGCCGGTGGCCTCGTCGACCAGGGCGCCGGTGACGCTCGTCCGCTCCTGCACGCGGGCCCCGGCCGCGCGGGCGTGCTCGACGAGCAGGTGGTCCATGTCCAGGCGGGTGCGCACGAGCCCGTGGTCGGGGAAGGACGCGAGCTCGGGCCACGGCAGCTCGACGCGCATGCCGCCGCCGATGATCCGCAGGCCCTTGTTGCGCACCCAGCCGGCCTCCGGGGAGAGGTCGAGCCCCAGGGCCAGCAGCTCGCGGACCGCCCGGGGCGTCAGCCCGTCGCCGCAGACCTTCTCCCGCGGGAAGGAGGTCTTCTCCAGCACGAGGACGTCGACCCCGGCCGCGGCGAGGTGGCGGGCCGCCGTGGCGCCGGCGGGTCCGGCGCCGACCACGAGGACGTCGGCGGAGCGCTCAGCGGCTGGGGAGGGCACGTCGCCTCGCAGGGTCGGGAGGGGTGGCGGGGTCGCACGGGCGCACGGCCCGGGCCGGACGGGTCTTCCCCCGACCGTGGTCCTCATGGTACGGAGCCCGGATGACCCGACGCCCGGCGGGTCGCGCTCCGGGCGGACTCGCCGGGCGCGCGACGGGCCCCGTCGCGCGCGGCGACGGGGCCCGGGGAGGCGGAGCAGTGAGGGAGAGCGGAGGCTCAGCCCTTGAACGCGTCCTTGACGTGCTCGCCGCGCTGCTTGACGTCGGCCGAGGCCTGGTCCTTCTGGCCCTCGGCGCGCATCGCGTCGTCGTCCTTGGCGCCGCCCACGGCCTCCTTCGCCCGGCCGGAGAGGTCCTGGGCGGCGTTCTTGATCTTGTCGGCGGCGCTCATGGGAGGCTCCTCGTCTCGGGGTCGGTGCTTACGCCGTCAACTGAAGCACCGGCCCACCGACTGCGCACCTCGACCGCAGGCGCCTCTCCCACGTCGGACGCGACCCACCTGCCGCGGGCACCGCCCTCACGCCGCGGGCGCAGGCCTCACCCCGCGGGCGCGGGCCTCACCGCGCGGTGCAGGGCGACGACGCCGCCCGTGAGGTCGCGCCAGGCGACGTCGCCCCACCCGGCCGCGGTGATGCGCTGGGCCAGCGCCCGCTGGTCGGGCCACGCGCGGATGGACTCGGCGAGGTAGACGTAGGCGTCGGGGTTGGAGCTCGTGCGCCGCGCGACCGGCGGCAGCGCGCGCATGAGGTACTCGGTGTAGACGGTGCGGAAGGGCCGCCACGTCGGGGCCGAGAACTCGCAGACGACGAGGCGTCCGCCGGGCCGGACGACGCGCAGCATCTCCCGCAGCGCCGCGGCGGTGTCGGTGACGTTCCGCAGGCCGAAGGAGATGGTGACGGCGTCGAAGGCGCCGTCGGCGAAGGGCAGGCGGGTGGCGTCGCCCGCGGCGAAGGGCAGGGCGCGGCGCGCGGCGCCGGCGCGGAGCATGCCCAGGGAGAAGTCGCAGGCGACGACGTGCGCGCCCAGGGCGGCGAGCGGCGCGCTGCTCGTGCCCGTCCCCGCGGCGAGGTCGAGCACCCGCTCCCCCGGCCGCACGTCGAGGGCGCGCACCACGGCGCGGCGCCACCGGCGGTCCTGGCCGAGGGACAGGACGTCGTTCGTGACGTCGTAGCGGCGGGCCACGGCGTCGAACATCGCCGCCACCTCGGAGGGCTGCTTGTCGAGGTCGGCGCGCGTCACGACCGGGGAGTCTGCCAGCCGCCGCCGAGCGCCCCGGCGTCAGGAGCGCCCCTGCTCGACCTCCTCGCGCTCCTCGTCGATGGCGACCTTGCTCCGCAGCAGCCGCAGGGCGGTCACGAGGACGAGACCGCCGACCATGTTGAGCGCCGCCGTCGGCACGAACCAGGCCAGCCAGTCGAGCCAGCCGAAGGGGGCGCCCACGAGCAGGGCCCCGAAGGCGAGCAGCGAGTCGAGGATGGAGTGGACCATCTGCAGCCCGGCGAGGAGGAAGCCGCCGGCGAAGGCCGCCGCCACCTTGCCGGTCTCGGAGTCCGCGCCGTGCTGCATGCGCGTCATGAGCGTGATGGTGCTGCCGGCGAGGACGGCGAGCATGACCGTCTCCGCGGACCACCCGGCGTCGACGAAGTGCGCGCCCATCTCCACGGTCGTCGACCGCAGCGACGGGAAGGCGGTCATCGCGATGGCCATGAAGACGAGGCCCCCGAGGAGGTTCGTCACGAGGGTGCCGCCCCACAGCCGGACGAGCTGGCGCCAGGAGGCGTTCTTGGCGGCGACGGCCGTCACGGGGACGAGGAAGCCCTCGGTGAAGAGCTCGCTGTGGGCGAGCATCAGCGCGAGGAAGCCGATGCTGAAGGCGAGCCCGGCCAGCAGGTGGCTCCCGGTGGCCTCGTAGACGGCGACGAGCGCGAGCACCCCGAGCCCCACCTCCAGCCCCCCGAAGAAGCCGGTGACGAGCAGCTCGGTCCACGTGCGGTGCAGCCGCTGCGCCCCCTCGTCGACGATCTCGTCGACCTCCTCGTCGAGCTCCTCCTCGAGCGGCGCGTCGTTGTCGCCGAGCCGGGACCGCGCCTCGGGGTCGGTGGCGCTGCCCGGGTCGGGGGCCCCGCGTCCCGGTTCGTCCTGCGTGCGCTCGTTCACGGGCGTGCTCCCCTGCTCGGTGCGGGGCCGACGGAGGCCGGCTCCTCGTGTGGTGGTGGTCCCCCGGCGCGGGAGGCCGCGCGGCTCCCCCGCCGCCGCGGCGGGCGGGGCCGCGGCGTCCTCACGCGGCGTCGTCGAGCACGGTCGTCACGGCGGCGCGCAGGCGGGCGTGGAGCCCCCGCAGCCCGGCGCGGTCGGCGGGCACGACGAGCACCTCCAGCCCGGGCCCGTCGGGCGGCACGGGCGCGCGCAGGGCCGCGCGCAGGTCGGCCAGGTCCTCGACCCGGCGGGCGCCGGCGCCGAGGCCGCGCGCCAGGGCGACGAGGTCGACCCCGGGCGGTGTGCCGAAGAGGCGCTCGACGTCGCCCGCGCGCGCCGGCTCGGCGTCGGCCAGCGCGCCGTGCTCGAGCAGCCCGAAGATGCCGCCGCCGCCGTCGTCGAGGACGACGACCTGCACCTGCGGGGGCGACGACCACGCCGTCCGGCGCCCGCGCTCGTCCACCGGCAGCGCCAGGCCGGCGACGTCGTGCAGCGCGGCGAGGTCGCCGACGAGGACCCGGGTGCGCCGCCCCGTGGCGAGGGCGGCGCCGACGGCGCCCGACAGCGTGCCGTCGATGCCGGCCAGTCCGCGCCCGGCGAGGACGAGGCGCACGTCCGCGGGCACGTTCAGCGGAGGGGCCGGGACCGCGCGCTGGGCGTCGAGGGCCGGCTCGTCGACGGGCGCGGCGGCGAGGTCGGCGTCGCGGACGGCGTTCGAGGCCGCGAGCACGAGGAGGTCCTCGGGCGCCGTGGCCGCGACGACCTCCCGCGCCAGCAGGGGGCCGGTGAGCGCGGGCCCCGACGCACCCGCAGGCTCGTCCAGCACGGCGTCGAGCGCCCGGGCCGCCGCCCGGCCCGCGCGCTGCCAGGCGGCGAGCCAGGCGTCCGGCGCGAGGGCGCGCTCGGCGTGCCACCCGGCGACGGGTCCGGCCGCGGAGCGCTCGAGGAGGGCGGCCGGCACGGCCGTCCCCACGACGCGGCGCAGCCCGGGCCGCGGGGCCGGGCCGGGGTCGTCGGCGTGCTCGACGACCTGGACGACCTCCACGGCGGGGTCGGCCAGCAGCGCGGCCACGGGCCGCGACAGCGTGGGGCGGCCGACGACGACGGCCCGCTCGACCCGGCCGCCGAGCTCGGGCCGCTCGAGGAGCAGGCGGTAGGGGCCCACGGCGCAGGGGCCCGAGCGCGCCCCGGAGCTCGGCTCGGCGAGCAGGGGCCACCCGCCCGCCTCGGCGAGCCAGCGCGCGCCCCAGCCCGTGCGCGCCGGGGCGTCCCCCGCGACGACGACGGTGCGGGGGCCGTCCTCCAGCACGTGCACCTCGCCGCCGCGCGGCGGCGGGGCCAGACGGCGCGCAGGCACGGGCGGGCGAGCGGCGTCGCCCTCCGGGACGAGGGGGTCGGCGAGGGCGAGGTCGACGTGGGCCGGTCCCGGCCGCCCGGGCGGCCTCGCGGGCCCGCCGTCCTCGCCCAGCGGGGCCAGGCCGCGGGCGGCGTCGGCCGCGGCGGCCACGGCGCGGGCCCACCCGGCGGCGTGCGCGGCGAGGTCCTCACCCGGCGGCGGCGCCGGGAGGTCCACCGCCAGGCGCACCGCCGCCCCGAAGAGCCCGGCCTGCAGCTCGCTCGTCTGGTTGGCCCACGTGCCCCGCAGCGTGTGCGGACGGTCCGCCGTCAGGACGAGGAGGGGGACGCCGCCGTGGTGGGCCTCGAGCACCGCGGGGTGGAGGTTCGCGACGGCCGTGCCCGACGTCGTCACCACGGCCGCGGGGACGCCGGTGGCCCGCCCGGCGCCGAGGGCCGTGAAGGCGGCGGCCCGCTCGTCGGTGCGGACGTGGACCGCGAGGTCGCCCGCCCGCTCGGCGTCGGCGAGCGCGTACGCCAGCGGCGCCGAGCGCGACCCCGGGCACAGGACGACGTGCCGCACGCCCCGGGCGACCAGCGCAGCCACGACGGCGACGGCGCAGGTCTGGGCGGGGTGGGGCATCGCCCCATCCTGGGCGCTCGGCGACCGCGGTGCCGCCCGGGACCGCCCCGGGCCGACCCCGGGCCGCCCCCGGGCCGCCCCCGGGCCGCCCTCGGGCCGCCCGGAGACCGGCGGGCTGCGAGCATCGGCGCGTGCGCGCTGCGTCGGGAGGAGAGCGGGACGCCCCCCGCGCACCCGGTCGCGGGGGCGCCGTCGGGCGCGCGGCCCGGGCCGTCCGTGCGGTGCCCTGGTGGCGCTGGGCCGCCGTCGCGGGGCTGACCGCCGCGGCGGGCGGGGCGCTGGAGCTCGTGGGCGTGCCCTCGGGCGTCCTGTTCGCGGGCCTCGTCGTCGGCGTCGTGGCCGCCCTGTCGGGCCTCGCGGGTGACCACCCCCGCGGCCCGCGCGCGGTGCCCCGGCCGCTCGCGCTGGCCGCGCAGGCGGTCCTCGGGGTGCTCATCGGGACCCTGGTGCAGCCGGAGACCCTCACGGGACTGGCGGCGGACTGGCTGCCCGTCCTCGTCGTCACGGTGCTCACGCTCGTCGTCAGCCTGGCGGCCGGTCTGCTGCTGGGCCGCCACCGCGACGTCGACCCGCTGACCGGCACCTTCGCCCTGACGGCCGGCGGGGCCTCGGGCCTCGTCGCCATCGCCGGCGACCTCGGCGCGGACCAGCGGCTCGTCGCCGTCGTGCAGTACCTGCGCGTCCTCGTCATCACGGGGTCCCTGCCCCTCGTGCTGCTCGTGACCGGCGTCGGCACCGGCTCCGGGCGCGGCGCGCTCGACGCGGCGGACGGGCCCTGGTGGGCCGGGCTGCTGCTCGTGGCCGTCGTCGGACCGGTCGGCACGCTCCTGGGCCGGGTGTCCCGGGTGCCGGCGGGCACCCTGCTGGGCCCGCTCGTGCTGGCGGCCGTCGTCGGCGGGCTCGGGCTCTCCGCAGGGGCGCAGGTGCCCGGGGTGCTCGTGCAGGTGGCCTACGGCGCCATCGGGCTGCAGGCCGGCCTGTCCTTCACCCGCGGGACGGTGGCCGTCGTCCGCCGGGTGCTGCCCGCGGCGCTGCTCCTCATCGTCGCCGTCATCGCGGCGTGCGCCGGGCTGGGCGTCCTGCTCTCGGCCCTGACGGGGGCGAGCCTGCTCGACGGCTACCTCGCGACGACGCCGGGCGGGCTGTACGCCGTCCTCGCGGCGTCCCTGTCCACCGGCTCGGACGTGACGTTCGTCCTCGCCGTCCAGGTGGCCCGGCTGCTCGTCATGCTCGTGGCGGCGCCCGCGATCAGCCGCGGGCTGGCGCGGCGGCGGACGCCAGGAGGGCGTGGGCCCGCCGCAGGCGCTCGCGCCACCAGCGGGCCCGCTCCGGCGGCGCCGCCGTCGCCGCGAGGTCGTCGGGGTCAGGGCCGGCCAGGACGCGGTCGGCCTCGGCGACGGGCAGCGACCCGGCGCTGACGCGCAGCGGCGGGGCGACGTCGCGCGCCAGCAGGCTGCCCGTCGCGAGCCCGCAGGCGTGGCGCAGGCCCGGCACCGCGGCGGCCGCCCGCACGCCCGCGGCGATGCCCACGGCCGTGTCCAGCGCGCTCGAGACGACGACGGGCACGCCGTGCTCGCGCTCCAGCCGCTCCGCGAGCGCGACGACGGCCCGCCCGCCGCCGAGCGGGGGCACCTTGAGGACGGCGACGTCCGCGGCACCGGCCCGCACGACGGCGAGGGGGTCCTGCGCCCGCCGGACGCTCTCGTCCGCGGCGACGGGCACGTCGACGCCCGCGGCCGCGAGGCGGGCGCGCAGGTCGACGAGGCCGGCGACGTCGGCGCACGGCTGCTCGGCGTACTCCAGCGGCCCCTGCCCGCGCAGGGCGGCGAGGGCGCGCTCGGCCTCGGCCGGGGACCAGGCGCCGTTGGCGTCGACCCGTACCCGCCCACCGGCCCCGAGGGCGGCGCGGGCGGCGGCGACCCGCTCGAGGTCCTGCACGAACGCGAGGTCCGCGGGGACGCCGGGCTCGGCGACCTTCACCTTGGCCGTCCGCGCGCCGGGCGTGCGGGCGACGACCTCGGCCACCTCCTCGGCGGGGACGGCGGGGACCGTCGCGTTGACGGGGACGGCGTCGCGGACCGGCGGCGGGGGGCCGAGCCAGGCCGCCTCGACGGCGGCGGCCAGCCACCACGCCGCCTCGGCGTCGTCGTACTCGGCGAAGGGCGCGAACTCCGCCCTCCCGGCCGGGCCGCGGAGCAGCACGGCCTCGCGCTCGTGGAGCCCGCGGAAGCGCGTCCGCAGCGGCAGGACGACGACGGACGCGCCGGCCAGCAGCTCCTCCGCCGCGGGGAGGCGGGCGCCCTCCGCGCCCGGCGGGGGCCACGGCGCGGGCGACCGGGTCCCGCCCGTCCAGGCGCTCACGCGCGCCTCAGTCCCGCCCCGGACCGCCGCTCGCCCCGCCGGCGCCGTCCGCTCCGCCGCTGGCGCCGGCCGTCACGCCCGTGCCGACCTCGCCGCTGCCGGCCCTCCCGTGGGGCTCGCGGCCGGCGCCGGACGAGCCTGCCTCGCCGTCCTCCGCGCCGTCGCCCTCCTCGTCGTCGCCGCCGAGCCGCTCGACGCACACCCGGTCGGCGCGACGGCCGTCGAGGCGCAGGACGGTGAAGCGGTGGCCGAGGGCCTCGACGGAGTCCCCCTCGGCGGGCACGCGGCCGAGCTCGGCCATGACGAAGCCGCCGAGCGTCTCGAAGCTCCCCTCCGGCAGCTGGACCCCCGTCTCGTCGGCGACCTCGTCACGGTGGAGGAGGCCGGACACCTCGACCTGGCCGCGCACCGCCGCGCCCGCGTCCGCCTCGGCCCTGTCGTGCTCGTCCTGGATGTCGCCGACGAGCTCCTCGACGAGGTCCTCGAGGGTGACGATGCCGTCGGTGCCGCCGTACTCGTCGACGACGACGGCGATGTGGCGGCGGGTGCGGCGCATCTCCGACAGGGCGGGCAGCACCGCCTGGGTGCCGGTGACGAGGCTCACCGGTCGCATGACCGTCGTCAGGCGGCTCGCCGGGTCCTGGTGGCGCAGGGCCGTGAGGACGTCGCGGACGTGGACGAAGCCGATGATGTCGTCGACGCCCTCGCCGGTGATCGGGTAGCGCGAGTGCGCCTGGTGCTCGATCTCGCCGGCGGCCTCCTCGAGGGTGAGGCCGCCGTCGAGGAACTCGACCTCCGTGCGCGGGATCATCACCTCGGCGACGCGGCGGTCGGCGGCGGCGAAGACGTCGTCGATGAGGCGGCGCTCGTCGTCGTCGAGGTCCTCGTGCGTCGAGACCATCTCGCGCAGCTCCTCCTCGCTGACCTCGTCGCGCTCCTCCCCCGGGTCCATGCCGAGGAGGCGGACCACGAGGTTCGTCGACTTGTCGAGCAGCCAGATGACCGGCGTCGCGAGCTTGGCGATGCGGTCGAGCATCGGCGCGACGAGCCGCGAGACGGTGTCGGGCTTCTGCAGCGCGATGCGCTTGGGCACGAGCTCGCCGAGGACGAGCGACACGTAGGAGACCAGCGCCGTGATGACGACGAGCGAGACGGTGCCGGCGAGGCCGCTCGGCACGCCCCAGCCCTCGAGCACGGGGGTGAGCCGGCCGGCGATGGTCGCCCCGCCGTACGCCGAGGCGAAGAAGCCGGCCGCCGTGACGCCGATCTGGACGGCGGACAGGAAGCGGTTGGTCGAGGCGCGCAGCCGCTCGACCGCCGCGGCACCGCGCAGGCGCTCGCCGACCATGGCGCGGACCTGGCCGTCGCGCAGCGACACGAGCGCGAGCTCGGACATCGCGAAGACACCGCCCACGAGCACGAAGACGAGCACGAGGAGGATCTCCCAGCCGAGCGACATGGGCCCATCCTCGCCGGTCCCGGGCGGTCCCCGCGCCTCCGGGGCCCCGGTCGGGCCCGCGCCGCGTGCCATCCTCCGCGGGTGAGCACCACCCACGAGCCGCCCGCCCCCGTCTCCGAGCTCTTCGACGCGAGCGCCTGGGCACCGGTGCCCGGCTTCGAGGACCTCGTCGACACGACGTACCACCGGTGCGTGCGCCCGGGCCCCGAGCGCGGCACGGTGCGCGTCGCGATCGACCGCCCCGAGGTCCGCAACGCCTTCCGCCCCGGCACGGTGGACGAGCTGCTCCGCGTGCTCGACCACGCCCGCCGCACGCCGGACGTGGGCTGCGTGCTCCTCACGGGCAACGGCCCCAGCCCCCGCGACGGCGGCTGGGCGTTCTGCTCCGGCGGCGACCAGCGGGTCCGGGGCCGGTCGGGCTACCAGTACGCCGACGGCGAGACGGCGGACACCGTCGACGCGGCGCGCGTGCGCGCCGAGGGCGGGCGCCTGCACGTGCTCGAGGTGCAGCGGATGATCCGGACGATGCCGAAGGTCGTCGTCGCCGTCGTGCCCGGGTGGGCCGCGGGCGGCGGGCACAGCCTCCACGTCGTCTGCGACCTGACCGTCGCCAGCCGCGAGCACGCCCGCTTCAAGCAGACGGACGCCGACGTCGGCAGCTTCGACGCCGGCTACGGGTCGGCGTACCTCGCGCGGATGGTCGGGCAGAAGCACGCCCGCGAGATCTTCTTCCTCGGGCGCACCTACGACGCCGAGGCCATGCACCGGATGGGCGCGGTGAACCTCGTCGTCGACCACGCCCGCCTCGAGGAGGAGGCGCTCGTCGTCGCCGCCGAGGTCAACGGCAAGTCGCCGACGGCGCAGCGGATGCTCAAGTACGCCATGAACCTCCCCGACGACGGCCTCGTGGGCCAGCAGCTCTTCGCCGGCGAGGCCACGCGGCTCGCGTACATGACCGACGAGGCCGTCGAGGGCCGCGACTCCTTCCTCGAGAAGCGCTCCCCCGACTGGTCAGCCTTCCCCTGGTACTACTGAGCCCCCGGTCCTGCTGAGCGGCCCTTCGGCAGAGCTGTGCGCGCACGTCGCGGTGCACCGCGACGTGGGCGCACAGCCCTCGTCACAGCGGCGGACGGACGGCGCGGCTGACCGCGTCCTGCGTCCACCGCTGGTGCCTCAGGCCGTCGGCGGCGGCAGGGGCCGGCGGGTCGCGGCGGCGACGAGGACGAGCAGGAGCAGGACGACCGCGGCGACGACGCCGACGCCGAAGCCCGCGGACGGTCCGACGCGCTCGGCGGCCTGGCCGGCCAGCGCCGAACCGGTGGCGACGCCGAGGACGATGCCGCTCGTCAGCAGCGTGAGGGCCAGCCCGGCGCCGCCCTCGGGGGCGAGGCGGCCCGCGACGTCGGTGATCGTCACGAGCAGGGGGCCGACGGCGAAGCCCGCGAGGACCGTCGTCAGCACGAGCAACGGGATGCCGGGCGCGGCCCAGAGCATGAGCGCCGCACCGACGACGAGGACGACCGCCGACCCGGCCCACCGCCGCCAGGGTCCGAGCGAGGCGGGTAGGGCGACGACGGCGAGCGCCGTCGTCGCGGAGCCGACGGCCATCGCGGCGGCGAGCAGCCCGCCCGCCGTCGGCACGCCCGCGTCGGCCGCGGCCGCCGTCAGGGCGGTGTTGCTGCCGCCGAAGAAGGTGCCGATGGCGAGCATGCCGACGAGCGGGACGGCGACGAGGGGCTCGCGGCGGCGGCGCGTCGCGGCGGCCCGCCGATCCTCGCGCTCGCGGGCGCGCTCCTCCCGCGAGCGCACCGGCACGGCGTCCGCCGACGGGTGCAGGGCGAAGGCCGTCACGAGGCCCACGACGAGGACGGCCGCGACGACGACGGGCGCCGACCCGCCGACGAGCGTCGCGGTGATCCCGACGACCGCGGGCCCGAGCGCGAAGCCCACCTCGTCGGCGGTCCCCTCGAAGGCGAAGGCCGTGCGGACGTGCCGCGGGGACATCGCCATCCACCGCACGCGGGAGAGCGGGCCGATCTGCGGCACCGTCAGCCCCACGCCCGCGGCGGCGGCCACGAGCGCCACCGGGTCGGCGCTCGCCGCGGCGACGAGCAGCGAGACCAGGGCGAGCACGTGCAGCCCCGCGACGACGAGGAGCACGCGCCGCTGCCCGAGGCGGTCGGCGAGCGCCCCGCTCGTGGGGGCGCCCACGGCCTCGCCGATGGCGGCGCCGGCGGCCGCGGCCCCCGCGATCGCGGACGACCCCGTCGACACCTCGCCGAGGGTGAGGACGCCGACGGGCACCATCGTGATGGGCAGGCGGGCGCCGAAGGTGATGGGCAGGTACGACCGGCCGGCGACCGCGGGCAGCACCCGGTACTGGGCGAAGGAGCCCGTGAAGGTCCGCCACCGCCCGCGCACCACGGCGCCCGGGGAGGACGCCGAGCCGGGCGTCACCGGTGGGGGCGGGCTGGCGCCCTCGCGGGTCGCGTCGTGGGGGGCGGGGCCGCCCGCCCGCTGCTCGGGCCGGGTGCTCATGCGGGTGCGCTCCAGTGCTCGCGCGCCTCCCCACCACAGGCGTCGCCGGTTCCCTGGAGCCCGGTGCCCGGGCCCGTCGGGGCCACGGTATCCCGGCGCCCCCCGACGGCGCTGCGTACCGTGCCGCCGGTGACCGGCCCGCGTCCCTCCCCGGCGACCGCGCGGCCCCCCGCGCCCCGCGTGGAGGAGGTGGCCGTCGACGCGGCCGCGCCGGGGGGCGCCCGCGAGGACCCCGACGCGTGGGCGGCCGCCCGCGCCCGGCAGCTCGCCGAGCGCCTCCCGCTCCCGGCCCTCTCCGGCGGCTCCGCCGCCCCCGCCCTCCCCGGCGGCTCCGCCGCCCCAGCCCCCTCCGGCGGCTCCGCCGCCGCCGCCCCTCCCGCGGCCCCGGCACCGCTCCTCCCCCTGCCCGGCGGCCCGGCCGACGACGCCCTGCGCGCGCTCGTCGTCGCCGCCCCCGCATCCGGGACGACCGACGTCGCGGGCGCGGCGCTGCTCCTGCCGACGTCGGGCAGCACGGGCGCGCCGCGCCTCGTCGTCCTCGACGGCGCGGCCGTCGTCGCGAGCGCCCGGGGCGGCGAGCAGCGGCTGGGCGGGCCGGCCCACTGGCTGCTGGCCCTGCCGCTCGCCCACGTCGCGGGGTGGAACGTGCTCGCGCGCGGCGCGGTCGCGGGCACCGCCCCGACGGCGCTGCCGCCCGGCGCCCCCTTCACCGCGGGCGCCTTCTGCGCCGGCGCGGAGCGGCTGCTGCGGCGCGCGGACGGCGGCCCGGCGCGCACCGCCCTCGTGCCGACGCAGCTCGTGCGGCTGCTCGAGGACGCGGACGGCGCGGCGGCCCTGGCCGCCCTCGACGCCGTCCTCCTGGGCGGCGCCGCCGCCCCGCGGGCCCTGCTCGACCGGGCCGCCGCCGCCGGCGTGCGCGTCGTGACGACGTACGGGTCGACGGAGACCTGCGGCGGCTGCGTCTACGACGGCGCCCCGCTGCCGGGAGCCCGTGTGCGGCTCGAGGGCGCCGGGCCCGACGACGCAGACCCCGACGGCGCCGGGTCCGACGGTGCCGGCCGAGCACCTGCGCGGGTCCTGCTCGGCGGCGCCGTGCTCGCGCGCGGGCTCGTCGGCGAGGCCCCCTTCGCCGCCGACGCCGACGGCGTCCGCTGGGTCGCGACGGCCGACGCCGGCGTGCTCGAGGCCGCCGTCGACGGACCCCGCCTGCGGGTGCTCGGCCGCCTCGACGACGTCGTCGTCACCGGCGGGGAGAAGGTGGTGCCCGCCGCGGTCGAGGAGGCGCTCGCGGGGGTCGACGGCGTCGCGGAGGTCCTCGTCGTCGGCGTGCCGGACCCGCGCTGGGGGTCGGCGGTCGTGGCCGTCGTCCGGGCGGGGCCTCCGGCGCCGCCCGCGCTGGAGGCCCTGCGCGCCGCGGCCTCGGCCGCGCTCGGCCGGGCCGCCGCCCCGCGGGCGCTCGTCCTCGTCGACGACCTGCCCCGCCGGGCGCTCGGCAAGCCGGACCGGCGGGCGGCCGCCGCCCTGGCCCAGCGGCGCCTCGGCGCGGGGCCGGGCAGTGACCCGGACGGTGACCCGGACGAGGCGTCGCCCGAGGGGCCGGACGGGGCGCCGCCCGAGGGGCCGGGCGGGAGCACGGGCACCGGCCGGTAGGTTCGCCGCTCGTGGCGACGCGGGCTCAGTGGGTGGAGGGCGCGCGCCCCAGGACGCTGCCGGCGGCGGTCTCGCCGGTCCTGGCCGGGACGGGTGTCGCGGCCTCCCTCGACGCGGTGCACCTCGGGCGGGCGCTGCTGGCGCTCGTCGTCGCGCTGGCGCTGCAGGTGGCGGTCAACTACGCCAACGACTACTCCGACGGCGTGCGGGGCACCGACGCCGACCGCGTGGGCCCCCTGCGGCTCGTCGGCTCGGGGGCCGCGGAGCCCGGGGCCGTCCGCCGGGCCGCCTTCGCCGCCTTCGCCGTCGCCGGGGTCGCGGGGGTGCTGCTCGTCGCCGTCAGCGGCGCCTGGTGGTTCCTCCTCGTCGGCGCCGCGTCCGTCGTCGCCGCCTGGACCTACACCGGCGGCAAGCGGCCGTACGGCTACCTCGGGCTCGGCGAGGTGTTCGTCTTCGTCTTCTTCGGGCTCGTCGCCGTGCTCGGCACGACGTACGTGCAGGCGGAGCGGCTCGACCTCGTCGCGGTCCTGGCCGCGGTCGGCGTCGGCCTGCACGCGTGCGCCATCCTCGTCGCCAACAACCTGCGCGACGTGCCCACCGACGCCGTCGCCGGCAAGCGCACGCTGGCGGTGCGCCTGGGCGCCCCCCGCACCCGCCGCCTCTACGCCGTCCTCGTGCTCGCGCCCCCGCTGCTCTCGGCCCTCACGGCCGCGCTGCTGGCCTCGGCCTGGCCCCTGCTCGCGCTCCTCGCGCTGGCGCTCGCCGTCCCTCCCGCGAGGCGGGTCGCGGGCGGCGCCGCGGGTCGAGCGCTCGTGCCCGTGCTGCGCGACACG
Source organism: uncultured Pseudokineococcus sp. (assembly GCF_947499845.1). Taxonomy (GTDB): domain Bacteria; phylum Actinomycetota; class Actinomycetes; order Actinomycetales; family Quadrisphaeraceae; genus Pseudokineococcus. The sequence continues at coordinate 180,810 of NZ_CANMPM010000001.1, read as the reverse complement.
GGCCGCCTCGAGCTCGTCCACGCGGCGCTCCTGGCCCTGGGGCTGGCGCTCGCCGCCTGACCCCGGACGACCGGTCGAGGCGCGGCGCCCGTCCCGGGCGCGTCCCGCCGCGCGTCCGCCGACGGCCTGCGACGATCCGCCCATGACGGACGTGGACGTGCGCGCGGACGGCGAGGGCGTCTACCTCGTCGCGGTGTCGGCGGAGGCGGGCGCCGACGCGCTTGCCGAGCCGGGCGAGCCGGGCGCGGGCGACCGGCGGGTGCGCCTGCTGCTGCCGGAGGAGCTGCTCGAGCGGCTGGACCTGCGCGCCGCCGACGGCCCCGTGCTCGCCCGGGCGGCCGCCGACGTGCTCGTCGAGGACGGCACGTGGCGCGGCCTCGCGGACGAGGTGTCCCTCGCCGAGCTGGACCGGGAGCGACCCGGCTTCCTCGAGCGCGTCCGCGAGCTCTCGGGCCGCTGACGCCGCCCGCGACCGCCCGGCGGGCTCAGCCGCGCGGGCCCTCGCGGCGCCGGTCGTCGTCGGCGTCCTCGGCCGCGGCGTCGTCGTCGAGGCCGCGCGAGAACCGCCCCCCACCGCTGCTGGGGCCACCGCCCTGCGCCCGCTGCTGCTGGCGGTCGAGGATGGCCTGCGTCATCTGCTCGCGGGGGCCGCGCAGCAGCACGAAGGACAGCAGGATCGACACGACCGCCGTCACGAGCAGCCACCAGACGCCCCGGAGGCCGACGGCGTAGGCGAGCAGGCCCACCGCGGCGAGCAGGGACAGCCGCAGGAGCGTGTAGCGCAGCACGACGGGCACGGCGTCCAGGGTAGGCGCCGTGCGGAGCCCCCCGTCCCGGCGCCGTCCTGGCCGCCGTCGTGGCCGCCCGGCGGACGGCGCCGTCCCGCCCTGCCGGGCCGCCGCGCGGTCCGTACCATCGGACGATGTTGCGCGCTCTGCTCGTCCTCCTCGCCGTCGGTCTCGCGGTCTACGCCGTCCTCGACGTGCTGCGCAGCCGCGACGACGAGATCTCGGTGCTCGGCCGCACCGCCTGGGTCGTCATCTCCATCGTGCTGCCCGTGCTCGGCCCCGTGCTGTGGATCACGGTGGGCCGCCAGCGCGCCGAGGGCGGCGGTGGCGGCGGCGGGGGCGGCAGCCGCCCGCGCGGGCCCCTCGGCCCGGACGACGACCCCGGCTTCCTGCGCGACCTGCACGGACCCCGCCGCGGCTGACCCCCTCTCGGCCGCCCCGGCGCGAGGCGCCGGACGACGCAGGCCCCGCTCCCTCATGGGAGCGGGGCCTGCTGCGTCCTGCGAGCTCGACGGCTGGGTCAGCCGATCCCGGCGTAGGAGTGGTTGCCGGGGAAGAAGACGTTCACCACGCCCCAGTTCACGAGGATGCAGGCGAAGCCCGCGATGGCGAGGTAGGCGGCGCGGCGCCCGTCCCAGCCGCGCGTGGCGCGGGCGTGCAGGTAGGCGGCGTAGACGACCCAGATGACGAAGGTCCAGACCTCCTTGGGGTCCCACCCCCAGTAGCGGCCCCACGCCCGCTCGGCCCAGATGGCGCCGGCGACGAGCGTGAAGGACCACAGCGGGAAGGACACGGCGATGAGACGGTAGGCGGCCCGCTCGAGCTCCACCGAGCCGGGCAGGCGGTCCATGAAGCGGCCGCGGGCGGGGCGGCCGGCCGCGAGGGCGTGCTCGCGGCGGTCCTGCACGAGCTGCAGCACGTTGGCCGAGAAGGCGATGACGAAGAGCGCCGAGCTGACCGTCGCGACGGAGACGTGGATGACGAGCCAGTAGCTCTGCAGCGCCGGCACGAGCTGCGCCGACTCGGTGTAGAGGACCGAGAGGGCGATGCCGAGGGTGAGCAGGACGGGCCCGACGACGAAGACGCCCAGGTAGCGCAGGTCCCGGCGCAGCAGCACGACGCAGTAGACGGCGGTGACGACGAAGGCCCCCGTCAGCGTGAACTCGTACATGTTGCCCCAGGGCACGCGGCCCGCGGAGAGCCCGCGGGTGACCACCGCGGCGCCGTGGAGGGCCATCGCCAGCCACGTCGTCGTGACGCCGACGGCCGCGGCGCGGCGGCGCACCCCCGCGTCGGGGTCCTCGGCCCCGGCCCCGGTGGAGGCCGCTCCCCCGGCGGCTCGCGCGCCGGCGCCCACGAGCGCCTCCTGCCGGGCGGGCGCCACGGCGGTGCGGCCCCGGCCCGAGAGGTCGAGCGCGAAGGCGACGAGCGCGACGGCGTAGACCGTCATCGACGAGTAGACGAGCAGGTTGCTCGTCGCGGCGAGCGACTCGCCCATGTCCTCAGCTCCTGGATCGGGATCGGGATCGGATGCGGGGGGCGGCAGCGGGCTCCCCGGCGGTGGTCGGCGTCCCCGGGCCCGAGGCCCGCGGTGGTGGTGGGGCCGGTGGCGGTGGGGCCGACGGCTGCGGCGGGCCGGGAGGTGCGCCTCCGCCGAGGGTACGCGCGAGCCCGTCGACCTCCGCGGCCAGCCCGGCGTCCTCCCCGCGCGCGAGCCCGCCCACCTCGGTGCGCAGGCCGCCGCCCGCGGCGGGGCCGCCGGAGACGCGGACGAACACGCGGCGACGCGGGGTGAAGAGCGAGGCCACCAGCCCGAGCATCGCCAGCACGGAGAACACGAGGGCCGGCAGGCGGCCCGGGTCGTGCCGCACGGTGAGCCCCGCGAAGCGCGGCAGCGGGTCCCCGGCGCCGGAAGCGGCCGCGACGTCGTCGGCCGCCGCCGCGTCGGGCGGGTAGCCGAAGCGCAGCGTGCCGAGGCCGGAGGGGAGCTCGACGGCGTCGCCGGGGCGCAGCGCCACCGACCAGGGGGCGCCGTCGCCCGTCTCGAGCTGCTGCATCGAGCGGGTGTCGAGCTCGTAGACGTTGACGGGCAGGCCGTCGTTGACCGCGCCGAGGTCGCCGCGGTAGCCCGTGAGCAGCAGCAGCGGGTCGCGCGCGTCGGGGAAGACCGAGCGCGGGCCGCGCTGGTCCACGACGGCCGTCGGCAGGAAGGCGCCGGTGAACCCGAGCTGGTCCGGCTGCGCGCCGAGGACCTTGACGACGCCGGTGGAGCTGTAGAAGCCGTCCTGCGCGAGGAAGGGCGTGGGCTCCGAGTAGACGAGCCGGCCGTCGGCGTCCGTCACCGAGATGACGGGCGCGTAGCCGTTGCCCGCCAGGTACACCTCGGCGCCGGCCGCGTGCAGCGGCTCGTTGACGCGGATGACGTCCTCGCGCGGCTCCTCCCCCGGAGCGAGGACGTCGACCTGCGCCTCGAAGTCGCGCGGCTGGCCGAGCTGGCCGCCGGTCGTCTCCTCGAACTCGACGTCGAGGCCCTGCAGCCCGACGGCGAAGGGCGGCAGGTCGTCGTCCGAGACCCAGGCGCCCGGGTCGAAGGTGTCGTAGCGGGCGACCGTGTTGGAGAAGCCCTGGCCCACCGGCACGACCACCTGGGCGCGGTAGCTGAGCAGGCTCGAGGCGGCGAGCGCCAGCAGCAGCCCGACGAGCGAGAGGTGGAAGACGAGGTTGCCGGTCTCGCGCAGGTGGCCCTTCTCGGCGGCCACCGATCCCGTCGCCGCCCCCGGGGCGTCGGGCCGGACGTCGACGCGGTAGCGGCGCCGCCGCAGCTCCGCCGCCGCCGCGGCCAGGGGCTCCGCGCCCGCAGCACCCTCGCCGCCGCCGACGTCGACGACCCGGTGCTCGGGCAGCCGCTCGAGGCGCGAGGGCGTGCGCGGCGGCTTCGAGCGCCACGCCGTCCACTGCTGGCGGCTGCGGGGCAGCACGCAGCCGACGAGCGAGACGAACAGGAGCAGGTAGACGGCGGAGAACCACGGCGAGGCGTAGACGTCGAAGAAGCCGAGCCGGTCGAGCCACGGGGCGAGCGCCGGGTGCTCGTCGCGGAAGGTGACGACGGCCGCCGGGTCGACGTCCTGCTGCGGCACGACGGAGCCCGGCACGGCCCCGACCGCGAGGAGCAGCAGCAGGAGCAGGGCGGTGCGCATGCTCGTGAGCTGGCGCCACACGAAGCGCACCGTGCCCACGGCGCCGAGCCGGGGCTGGACGGGGGTCCCGTCCGCGGTGCCGCGGGCGCGCTCGGCCGCGCGGCTCACAGCAGCGCCCACTCGGAGAAGCGCGCGCCCACGGCGCTCGTCCACTGCGTCCAGACGCCGGTGACGAGGAGCAGGCCGACGACGACGAGGAGCGCCCCGCCGGCGCGCGAGAGGGCGACGCGGTGGCGGCGCAGCACCTCGAGGCCGCGGGCGCCGCGGCTGGCCGCGAGCGCCACGAGCACGAAGGGCACGCCGAGGCCGAGGCAGTAGGCGACCGCGAGGACGACGCTGCGCGGCCCGGAGCCCGACACGAAGGCGAGCGAGGAGATGGCCGCCAGCGTGGGCCCCATGCACGGGGTCCACCCGAGGCCGAAGACGACGCCGAGGAGCGGCGCGCCCGCCAGGCCGGGGCGGGGACGGCGGCGCACGGCCACCTCGCGCCGCAGCCCGGGCAGCAGGCCGGCGAAGGACAGGCCGAGCAGGACGACGACGACGCCGAGCACGCGCGCCACCTCGTCGCCCCACTGCTGCAGCAGCCCGCCGAGCACGCCCGCGGTGAAGCCGACGACGACGAAGACGGCGCTGAAGCCGAGGACGAAGAGGACGGCCCCGAGCAGCACCCGCGCGCGGCGCTGCCGCTCGAGGGCCACGCCGGTGAGGCCCGTGACGTAGCCGAGGTAGCCCGGCACGAGCGGGAGCACGCAGGGGGAGGCGAAGGAGACGAGCCCGGCGAGGGCGGCCACGGGGACGGCGAGCAGCACGGGGCCGGAGAAGGCCACCGCGCCGAAGGTGTCCGGGGCGCTCGCGGCGAGCAGGGGGACGGGCAGGGCGCTCACGCCCGTGCCGGGGCGGGGCTCACGCCGCCTCCGCCGCCGCGTCGTCGATGACGGTCCGCAGCGTGGACGGGTCCACGGGGCCGAGGAACCGCGCCGCGACGCGGCCCTGCGGGTCGAGGACGAGCGTCGTCGGGGTGGCCGACGGCGGCAGCTGGCCGCGCAGCGCGAGGACGCCCTCGCCGTCGCGGTCGAGCAGCGAGGGGTAGGTGATGCCGAACTCCTCCTCGAAGGCGACGCCCTGCGCCTCGCCGTCCCGGGTGTTGATCCCGAGGAAGCGCACGCCCTCGTCGGCGGTGTCCTCGGACACCTCCGCCAGGTCGGGCGCCTCGAGGCGGCAGGGCCCGCAGGCGGCGTACCACGTGTTGAGGACCACGGGCGCGCCGCGCCAGTCGGCGACGTCGACCGCCTCGCCCTGCAGCGTCGTGCCCGCGAGCTCGACCGGCTCGCCGCGCTCGTCCGGCGGGAGCTGGACGAGGCTGCCGTCGCCTGCGACGTAGCCCTGGTCGACGACCGAGGGCCGGGCGTCGCTCGTCGTGCACCCCGCGAGACCGGCCGCGCCGACGAGCGCGGCGGCCGCGAGAGCGCCCCGGGCCGCGCGCCCCGCGCGCGCCCGGCTGCCCGTGCTGGCCTGTGCTCCCACAACCTCCAGGGTTCCACACCGAGCCTGGCAGGAGGCTGGGAGCCGGACGCGGCCCGTGGACAGGTGGTGGAGCCCTGCTCAGGCCCCCGGGACGGGGTTCGCCCCCGGCAGCAGGTCGGCGGCCGGCTCGCGGTAGGTGACGCCCTCGAGGCGGTGGCCCACGAAGTGCAGCGACGTGAGGCTCGCGAGCGAGCACTCGCGACGGCGGGGGTCGTGGACGTAGCGGCGCCCCTCGACGGACAGCCGGGCGACCCAGATGGGCAGCTGGTGGCTGACGAGGAGCGCGTGGCGGCCCTCCGCGCGCACCCGGGCCTCGTCGGCGGCGGCGCGCATGCGGGCCGCCTGCTCGACGTACGGCTCGCCCCAGCTGGGCGTCAGGGGGTTGCGCAGCTTCCACCAGTGCTCGGGCCGGCGCAGGGCGCCGTCCCCGACGCCCACGGTGAGGCCCTGGAACTGGTTGCCGGCCTCGACGAGCCGCTCGTCGACGCCGACCTCGAGGCCGAGGGCGTCCGCCGAGGCGCGCGCCGTCTCCTGCGCCCGCTCCAGCGGCGAGGCGACGACGAGGGCGATGTCGTGGCCCGCGTCGACGAGGTGCTCGGCGACCCGCTGCGCCATCGCCCGCCCGCGCTCGGACAGGTGGTAGCCCGGCAGCCGTCCGTAGAGCACGCCCTCGGGGTTGTGGACCTCGCCGTGGCGCAGGAGGTGCACCACCGTCCGCACCGACGGGTCGGGCAGGCGGGCGGGGTCGCGGGGCCCGGGCGAGGACGCGGAGGACGACGAGGACGAGGCCATGCCCGCATCCTGCCCGAGACGGCCGGCCGCTCCGCGCAGCGGCGTCGGCGCCGGCCGCGCGAGGACGGGCGCCTCAGGACGGGCGCACGTGCCGCAGGTAGCGCTCCGGCGCGTCGAGGAAGGAGCGCCAGTGCGCGACGACGTCGAGGTCGTCCCACGCCCGCTCGACGAGGCCGTCCTCCGACAGCTCGAGCACCCTGGCGCCGGGCAGCGCCGCCACGAGCGGAGAGTGCGTGGCCACGACCACCTGCGCCCGGCCGCCCGCCACCTGCGCGGCGAGGACACCGACGAGCGCGAGCTGGCCGGAGAAGGACAGCGCCGACTCGGGCTCGTCGAGCACGAAGAGGCCGGAGTCGTCGAAGTGGTCCTCGAGGACGGACAGGTAGGACTCGCCGTGGGACTGGGCGAGGCGGTCGGGGCTGCGCTCCACCCGCTCCAGCAGGGCCTCGAAGGTGGCGTGCATCGTCTCGGCGCGCAGGAAGTAGCCCCACCGCGAGGCGCCGGCGCCGCGGACGAGCCTCAGGTGCCCGGGCAGCGGCGAGGCGTCGCGGGCGCCGTGCCCCCAGTGGGCGGTGTGGGTCGTCCCGCCCTGGGACGAGAGCCCGAAGAGCGCGGCGAGGGCCTCGACCACCGTGGACTTGCCGGACCCGTTCTCCCCGACGAGCACGGTCGCCGGCCCGAGGTCCAGGCCCTCGTCGAGCAGCTGGCGCACCGGCGCGAGGGTGGCCGGCCACGCCGTCCGGTCGGCCGGGCGGTCGGGCCGCTCCTCGACCCGGCGGACCGGCAGGCCCCACGTCGGGGCGTCGCCCCCTCCTCCCGCCCGCCGACGTCCCACGGCCCGCTCCCCCGTCGCCCCTTCCCGTCGCCCCGGCGGCTCAGGTGCCGGTCTGGCCGGCGACGCTGCTCTGGGCCCGCGCCGCCGCCTGCGCCGCGCGCGGCAGGGCCTCGAGGACGCGGCCGACGGCCTCGTCGTCGAGCGCCGCGGAGACGAACCAGGCCTCGAACGCGCTCGGCGGCAGGTGGACGCCGGAGGCGAGCATCGACTGGAAGAAGGCTGCGTAGGCCTGCACGTCCTGGCTGCGGGCGCCCGCGTAGTCGTGGACGACGTCGGGGCCGAAGAAGACGGTGAACATCGACCCGGCGTTCGAGACGGTGTGCGGCACACCGGCGTCGGCCAGGGCCGCGGACGCCGCGGACGACAGGCGCTCAGCCGTGGCGTCGAGGTGGGCGTAGACCTCGGGGGTGCAGCGCTGGAGCGTGGCGAGCCCCGCCGCCGTCGCCACGGGGTTCCCCGACAGCGTGCCCGCCTGGTAGACGGGGCCGTTCGGGGCGAGCTGGGCCATGACGTCGGCGCGGCCGCCGAAGGCCGCGGCCGGGAAGCCGCCGCCCATGACCTTGCCGAAGGTCATGAGGTCCGGGGCGCCGGCGTGGACGCCCTCGGCGCCGTCGGCCCCCTGGGGGCCCTCGAGCCCGTACCAGCCCGCCGCGGTGAGGCGGAAGCCCGTCATCACCTCGTCGCTGACGAGCAGGGCGCCGTGCTCGCGCGTGAGCCGGCGCATGAGCGCGGTGAAGCCGGGGCGCGGCGGGACGACGCCCATGTTGCCGGCGGCGGCCTCGGTGACGAGGGCGGCGACGCGGTCGCCGTGCTCGGCGAAGACGGCCTCGAGCGCCTCCGGGTCGTTGTAGGGCACGACGAGCGTGTCGGCGGTGGTCGCGCCGGTGACGCCCGGGGTGTCGGGCAGCGCGAAGGTGGCGAGTCCCGAGCCCGCCGAGGCCAGCAGCGCGTCGACGTGGCCGTGGTAGTGGCCGGCGAACTTCACGACGAGCGGCCGCCCGGTCGCGCCGCGGGCCAGCCGGACGGCGCTCATGACGGCCTCGGTGCCCGAGCTGACGAGCCGCACCTGCTCCACGGGCTCGACGCGGCGCACGATCTCCTCGGCGAGCTCGACCTCGCGCGGGGTGGGCGTGCCGTAGGAGAAGCCCTGCGCCGCCGCCGCGGTGACGGCCTCGAGGACCTCCGGGTGGGCGTGCCCGAGGATCATCGGCCCCCACGAGCAGACGAGGTCGACGTACTCGCGGCCGTCGGCGTCGACGAGGTAGGGCCCGCGGGCCGACGTCATGAAGCGCGGCGTGCCGCCGACGGCGCCGAAGGCGCGCACGGGCGAGTTGACGCCGCCGGGCGTGACGGCGCGGGCCCGGGCGAAGAGCTCCTCGGACGCCGGGGCCTCGAAGGGGTAGGGCGTCCGGGGGCGGTCCGTGGCGGGGACGTGGGGCGGCGTCGCGGCAGTGCTCATGCCGCCATCCTGCCGCCCGGCGCGCGCGGCAGCCCGAGGGGGACGGCGGCGGCCCTCCGCGGCCGGGAGGAGCGACGGAGCAGCGCCGTCCGCCTCAGCCGCGGAGGTTCGCGGCGACCTTCTCGAGCGCGCTGCCCAGGGCGTCCACCTCGGCGGGCTCGAGGAGGTCGAAGAGCGCGGCCCGGACGCTCGCGACGTGCGCGGGCGCGTGCCGCTCGAGGGCCGCCCGCCCCTCGTCGGTGACGACGCACAGGACGCCGCGGCCGTCGTCGGGGCAGGCGCGCCGCTCGACGAGCCCGCGGGCCTCCATGCGCCCCACCGTGTGCGTGAGGCGGCTGCGGGAGTGCACGAGGGCGTGCGCGAGCTCGGACATCCGCAGGGAGCCGCCGGGCGTCTCCGAGAGGCGCACGAGGACCTCGTACTCCTGGAGCGGCACGTCCCCGTCGGCGTCGAGGACGGCGCCCAGGTGCTCCCAGAGCCGCTGCGTGCCCTCGAGGTAGCTGCGCCAGACCCGCTGCTCGTGCGCGTCGAGCCAGGGCGCGCCCCCGGGGCGGTCGTCCCGCGCCGGTCCCCCGTCGACGTCGGCAGGTGCAGACATGCCCGGACCCTACTGCGCGTGCACGCCCGCCACGGTCCGTCCGGCCCGTCGGCCACCCGGTCGGCGGCCGCTCAGCCCTCGCGCAGCCAGCGGGCCGCCTCGACGGCCCAGTAGGTGAGGACGGCGTCGGCGCCGGCGCGCTGCACCGACGCCAGCGTCTCGAGGATCGTCCGCTCCCGGTCCAGCCACCCGCGGGCGGCCGCGGCCTCGACCATCGCCAGCTCGCCGGAGACCTGGTAGGCCCACACCGGCACGTCGACCGCCTGCGCGACGTCGGACAGGACGTCGAGGTAGGGCAGCGCCGGCTTGACCATGACGACGTCGGCGCCCTCCTCGACGTCGAGACGGACCTCCCGCAGCGCCTCGCGGCGGTTGGCCGGGTCCTGCTGGTAGGCGCGCCGGTCCCCGACGAGCGTGGACTCGACGGCCTCGCGGAAGGGCCCGTAGAAGGCCGAGGCGTACTTCGCCGCGTAGGCGAGGAGCACGACGTCGTCGCGGCCCGCCTCGTCGAGGGCGGCGCGCACGACGCCGACCTGGCCGTCCATCATCCCCGAGAGTCCCAGCACGGTGGCCCCCGCCTCGGCCTGGGCCAGCGCCATGGAGGTGTAGCGGGCGAGCGTGGCGTCGTTGTCGACCGTCCCGGCGCGGGGCCCGTCGGGGACGAGGACGCCGCAGTGGCCGTGGTCGGTGAACTCGTCGAGGCACAGGTCGGCCATGACGACGGTCCGGTCCCCCACCGCCTCCGCGAGGTCGCGCAGCCCGAGGTTGAGGATCCCGTCGGGGTCGTCGGCGCCGCTGCCCCGCGCGTCCCGCTCGGCCGGGACGCCGAAGAGCATGAGACCGCCGACGCCCGCCTCGACGGCCTCGTGGGCGGCGTCGACGAGCGAGGCCCGCGAGTGCTGGACGACGCCGGGCAGGCTCGTCACCTCGCGCGGGGCGTCGAGGCCCTCCTTGACGAACATCGGCAGCACGAGCTGCGAGGGGTGCAGGCGCTGCTCGCGCACCAGCGCGCGCAGGGCGGGGGTGGCGCGCAGGCGGCGCGGGCGCTCGATCGGGAAGGGCACGGCGGGTCCTCTCGGGCGGGCCCGCCGACGCACGGCCGGGCGGGCCCTCGACGCGTCGGCCGGCCCTCCCCGCAGGGGCGGCCGGCCGACGGCGGTGGGTGGGTCAGCGCGCCCGTCGGCGCGCCGGGACGCGGCGCTCGCTCGGGCGCTGGAGCGGCTCGCCGGCCTCGGCGGCCGCCGCGGCGAGCGCCGCGCCGTGGTCGGCGAGCGCCGCCACGAGCGAGGCCGCGCTGGGCTCGGGGGCCAGCACGTCGACGCGCAGCCCGTGCTCGACGGCCGTCTGCGCCGTCGCCGGGCCGATGCACGCCACGACGGTGCTCGGGTTCGGCTTGCCGGCGATCCCGACGAGGTTGCGGACCGTGGAGGACGACGTGAAGACGACGGCGTCGAAGGCGCCGTTCTTGATGGCGTCCCGCACGTCGGCGGCCGGCGGCGCGGCCCGGACGGTGCGGTAGGCCGTGACGTCGTCCACCTCCCAGCCGAGCTCGGTGAGCCCCGCGACGAGGGTGTCCGTGGCGATGTCGGCGCGCGGGAGCAGGACCCTGTTGATCGGGTCCAGCACGTCGTCGTAGGCCGGCCAGTCGGCGAGCAGCCCCTTGGCGGACTCCTCGCCGGTGGGCACGAGGTCGGGCTCGATGCCCCAGTCGCGCAGGGCCTGCGCCGTCACGCCGCCGACCGCGGCCACCTTGAGCCCCGCGAAGGCGCGGGCGTCGAGCCCGTACTCGGCGAACTTCTCGCGGACGGCCCGCACCGCGTTGGCGGACGTGAAGCCGATCCACTCGTAGCGGCCGGTGACGAGGCCGGTGACGGCCTTCTCCATCTGGTGCGGGGTCCGCGGCGGCTCCACGGAGATCGTCGGGACGACCTCGCCGGTGGCGCCCGCCTCGGCGAGCAGGGCGCTCATGCCCCCCGCCTGCGCCTGCGTGCGCGGCACGAGCACCCGCCAGCCGAACAGCGGCCGGTTCTCGTACCAGGAGGTGCGCTCGCGCAGCGCGACGCCGGGGCCGGTGACGGCCACGAGCGGGCTCGGCCAGGCGTCCTCCCCGCTGCTCTCGAGGAGGCCGGGCAGCTCGGCGAGCGAGGCCGTGGCGGTGCGCTGGGACGTCGTCGTGCCGCCGGAGGTGACGGCGACGGGCGACGAGGCGCTGCGCCCCGCCGCGACGAGGGCCCGCGCGGCGGCCGCGAGGCCCTCGCGCCCGCCGAGGAGCACGACGGTCTCCTTGGCCGCGGCGAGGCCCGCCGCGTCCGGGGGCTCTGTCGTCGTGTCGACGACGTGCACCCGGTCGACGCCCGCCGTCGTGACGGGCACGCCCGCGTAGACGGGGACGGCGACGGCCGGTGAGACCCCGGGGACGACCTCGAAGGGCACCGACGCGCGGTGGCACGCCAGCAGCTCCTCCGCCAGCCCCTCGAACGTCGCCGCGTCGCCCGGCAGCACGCGCACGACGCGGCGCCCGGCCCGCGCGGCGCGCGTGATCAGCCGGGTGGTGGCCCGCGCCCGCGCCGACGGCGTCGGGTCGCTGGCCTCCTGGACCGCCCGGGCGTCGAGCACCTCGGCGCCGCCGGGCGAGAGCCGGCCGACGAGCGCGGCGCCGACCGGGCCGTCGACGACGACGACCTCGGCCCGGTCGACCAGCTCGGCGGCGCGGACGGTGAGGAGCCCCGGGTCGCCCGGGCCGGCGCCCACGAAGGACACCGAGCCCAGGGGTGCGGCGGGGCGGCGGCGGGAGCCCGCGCCGGCGGCGGGGGCCTCCCCCGCGCGGGGGGAGGCCGGGCACGCGTCGGGCAGGCCGGCGTCGGGAAGGGCGCCGTCGGGAAGGGCGCCGTCGGGAAGAGCGCTGTCGGGCAGGGCCGTGCCGTCGACGGGAGCGGTGGTGTCCACCCCGCCCGCGGCGGGGCGCTCGTCGAGCTGGAGGTCGGTGCGCGCGGTCACGCTTCACTCTCCTGGGAGCTGGCCGGCCGCCGGTGGGCGGACGGACCGGTCGATGCGGTCACGGGGGACGTCCGGACGTCCTCGGACGGCTGCGCCCCGGGCGTGGGCCCCGCGCCGTGCGCGGGACGGTCCGAGGACGGGGAGCCGGCGGGGGGCAGGGCCGGGGACGGCGCCGGGGTCGACGCGGTGGGATCCGGGAGGTCGTCGGGCAGGGGGCTCGACGGGGAGCCCGTGGACGGGGTCGAGGAGGAGGACGCGGCGCCCGGCCCGGTGGGGTCGGCGCCGGGCAGGGGCAGCTGCTCGTCGCGCGCGCCCGCGCCGGGGGCGGCGGGGCCGACGTCCGCGAGGTCGGCCGCCCCCTGCGCCAGGAGGTCGGCCGCGAGGCGGCGCCCCAGGCCGACGGGGTCGGCGTCGTCGCCGCGGGCGGAGCAGCGCAGCACCCGCGAGCCGTCGTGCGAGGCCGCGACGGCGGTCAGCACCATCTCGCCCCCGCCCTCGCCGCCGTCGGTCCGCGCGAGCGCCCCGACGGGGGCGCTGCACCCGGCCTCGAGGGCGCCGAGGAGGGCGCGCTCGGCCGTGGTGGCCGACCGGGCCAGCGGGTCGTCGAGCGCCGCGCAGGCCAGCGCCGTCGCCTCGTCGTCGGCGCGGCACTCGAGCGCGAGCGCCCCCTGCGCGGGGGCGGGCAGCACCTGCTCGACGTCGAGGACGTCGGTGACCTCGCCGGAGCGGCCCAGGCGGGCGAGCCCGGCCGCCGCGAGCACGACGGCGTCGAGGCGCCCGGAGGTGACCATGCCGACGCGGGTGTCCACGTTGCCGCGGACGTCGACGACGTCGAGCCCGAGCCCGAGGGCCCGCAGCTGCGCGGCCCGGCGCGGCGACCCGGTGCCCACCCGCGCGCCGGGCGGGAGGTCGGCGAGACCCGCTCCCCCGGCGGCCACGAGGACGTCGCGCGGGTCCTCGCGCGGGGGGACCGCCGCGAGGACGAGCCCGTCGGCGGGGGCGGTGGGCAGGTCCTTCATCGAGTGCACGGCGAGGTCGACGCGGCCCTCGAGCAGGGCCTCGCGCAGGGCGGTGACGAACACGCCGGTGCCGCCGATCTGCCGCAGCGGGGCGCGGTCGACGTCGCCGCGGGTGGTGACCTCGACGAGGACGACCTCGCGCCCGCTCGTCTCCCGCAGCCGCTCGGCGACCATCTCGGACTGAGCACGCGCCAGGGCGCTGCGGCGGGTCCCCAGGCGCAGCGGGGTCGCGCCGACGGCCGGCGCCGCGACGGCGCTCACCGCGGGCCCCCGTCGTCGTGGCCCGCCGCGGGGTCCGGGAGGGGGCCCGGGAGAGGGCCCGGGAGGGGGCTCGGCACGGCCCGGGGCGCGCCCGCGAGCAGCGCGCGCAGGGCGTCCGCCCCCGCGCGCTCGGGCGCCGCCTCGGCGCGCGCCTCGGGGACAGCGCGCAGCGCCTGCGCCGCGGCGCCGGGCTCGCGGGTGCCGGCGGCGTCGAGGTCGAAGAGCTCGCGCACCGCCTCGACGTAGGCGGGACCGCTCGAGGCGTCGGCCGCCAGGTGCTTCATGCGGACGGTCGGCGTGTGGAGGAGCGTGGAGACGACGCGGTGGAGGGTCTGGGCCACCTCGGCCCCCACGCGCTCGTCCATCGCCGGGCCGAGGCGGTGGCGCAGCCGCGCGAGCTCGGCGTCCGCGACCTCTCGGGCCTGGGTGCGCAGGGCCACCACGGTGGGGGCCACGGCGGCGGCGCGCCGCTCGGCGAGGTAGGACGACGCCTCCTCCGCGACGATGGCCCGCGCGTCGCGCAGGTCGGCGGCGACGCCGGTGCCCGCGCCGTCGGCCTCGGCGGCCAGCTGGGCGCCGAGCTCGGCGAGGCCGAGGACGACGACGCCGGGCAGGCGGCCCACCTCGGGCGCCACGTCGCGGGGCAGGGCCAGGTCGACGACGAGCTGGGGCGCGGCGGCGCCGGAGCAGCCCGGGGCGCCGCCGCCGCGGACGGCGCGCGCGGCGCCGACGGTCGCGGCGTCGACGACGTGCCCGACGGCGCCGGTGCAGGACAGCACGACGTCGGCCTCGGCGAGGGCGCGCTCGAGGGCGCCCTCCTCGCCGAGCGCGCCCCAGCTCCCGCCGACCGCCTCGGCGAGGCGCTGGGCGCGCGCCCGCGTGCGGTTGAGCACGGTGATGTCGCGGGCGCCGAGCCGGTGGGCGGTCGTCGCCGCGAGCGCGCTCATCGCGCCGGCGCCGACGACGAGCACGCGCGCGCCGGCCAGCGGCCCGACGACCTCGTCGGCGTGCGCGAGGCCCGCCTCCACGAGGGAGTGCCCGGCGTGGTCGAGGCCCGTCTCGGAGTGGGCGCGCTTGCCGACCCGCAGGGCGCGCTGCAGCAGCCCGTCGAGGGCGGTGCCGACGCTGCCGTCCTCCTGGCCGCGGCGCAGCGCCGAGCGCACCTGCCCGAGCACCTGCGACTCCCCCACGGCCATGGAGTCGAGGCCGCAGACGACGGTGAAGAGGTGCTCGACGGCCCGGTCCGCGTAGTGCACGTAGAGGTGGTCGGTGAGCTCGACGAGCGGCACGCCGGTGGCCTCGACGAGCGCCGCGCCCACCTGGGCGAGCCCGCCGTGGAAGGTGGCGACCTCGCTGTAGACCTCGAGCCGGTTGCACGTCGAGAGCACGACGGCCTCAGCGACGTCGTCCGCCCCGCACGCGCGGACGGCGAGGGCGCGGGCGGCGCTGCCGTCGAGGGTCGCGCGCTCGAGGACGGCGAGGGGTGCGGTGCGGTGGGACAGGCCCACGACGAGGGCGGTCACCGGGCCGCCCCCACCCGGCGGCGCGCGGGCCGGGCGACGGCGCGCGCGCCCCCGCCCGACGGCGCGGCGGCGCGGACGGCGTCGGCCGCCTTGCGCTGCTCGTGGAACGCCAGGATCTGCAGCTCGCTGGCCAGGTCGACCTTGCGCACGTCCACTCCCTCGGGCACCGACAGCACGGCCGGCGCGAACGTCAGGACCCCGGTCACGCCGGCGGCGACGAGCTCGTCGCAGGCGCCCTGGGCGGCGGCCGCCGGAGTGGCGAGGACGCCGATGACGACCCCCTCGGCTCGCACCACCGCGGCGAGCTCGGACATCGGGCGGACCACGAGGCCCGCCACCTCGCGGCCGACGACGGCGGGGTCGGCGTCGAAGAGGGCCGCCACGCCCATGCCGCGCTCGGCGAAGCCGCCGTAGCTGGCGAGCGCCCGCCCGAGGTTGCCGAGGCCCACGATGACGACGCGCCACGCCTGGGTCAGGCCGAGCTCGCGCGAGATGTGCGCCACGAGCGGGCTGACCTCGTAGCCGACGCCGCGGACGCCGTAGGAGCCCAGGTGGCTGAGGTCCTTGCGCAGCTTCGCCGACCCGACGCCCGCCGCGGCCGCGAGCTCCTCGGAGGAGACGGTGGGGACGCCGCGCTCGACGAGGGCCGTGAGCACCCGGAGGTAGACGGGCAGCCGGCCGACGGTCGCCTCGGGGATGCCGCGCTCGGAGATGAGCCGCTCGGCCGCGGGGCCCGGGTCGCCGGCCGGCCCGGTCGCCACGAGCGGGTCGCCCACCGGGCGCGCGGAGCCTGAGGCGCGCTCGGGCGCGTGGCCCGGGGGGCGCCCGGTGTCGTGTCGGGAGGTGCTCACGGCGTCAGCCGGCTCCTTCGCGTGCGACGGCGGTGGGTGCGCGCGCGGGGGCCAGGGCGCTGCGAACAGACCCCAGCGTAGGCGCTTGTGAAGGCGCGCACAAAGTCGAGCGGCCCGCCCCCGCGGCCGGCGCGGGCCCTCAGGCGGGCGGTCGGCGCAGGGCCGCCTCGAGGCGCGCCGCGTCCACGTGGTAGACGGCGTGCTGGACGCCGTCGACGACGACGACCGGGACGAGCTCGCCGTAGCGCTCGGCGAGGGCGCCGGGGCGCCCGCCGGGCTCGTCGGCCGGGTCGGGCGCGTCGACGTCGACCTCCCGCACGCCGGCGCCGACGCGGTCGGCGACGACCGTGACGACGGCGCGGGCGTCCGCGCACAGGTGGCAGCCGGCCCGTCCGTAGAGGACGACCCGCTCCTCGCCGGGGCCGGGCGCACCGGGGCCGGTCGGGGCCTCCTCGCGGGCGCCGCGCCCGCCGAGGGCGCGCAGGAGCCCTCGCGCCCTCCCCCGTGACACCCGCCGGCTCACCGCCACACCGACCGCCGGTGCAGCAGGAGCTCGTGGAGGCTCGCCTGGATGGTCTCGCGCACCTGGTCGGCGAGGTCGAGGACGGCGGCGGGGTCGTCGGCCGTGGCGGGCGGCGCGAGGTCGGTCCGCACGGGCTCGCCGAGCTCGACGACCCAGCGGCTCGGCAGCGGCACGAGACCGAGGGGCCCGAGCAGGGGGAAGAAGGGCGTCACCGGCACGTAGGGCAGGCCGAGGAGGCGGGCGAGCGGGGCGACGTCGCCGATCTTGGGGTAGACCTCCTCGGCGCCGACGATGGCGCACGGCACGATCGGCACGCCGGCGCGCAGGGCCGAGGCCACGAAGCCCCCGCGGCCGAAGCGCTGCAGGCGGTAGCGGTCGCGGAAGTGCTTGCCGACGCCCTTGTAGCCCTCGGGCCAGACCCCGACGAGCTCGCCGGCCCGCAGGAGCCGCTCGGCGTCGTCGGGCGAGGCCAGCGTGATGCCGGCGCGGCGCGCCAGGTCGCCGAGCACGGGCGCGGCGAGCACGAGGTCGGCGGCGAGGACGCGCAGGTGGCGCCCGCCCGGGGCGTCGTCGTGGACGGCGACCATCGTCATGAGGGCGTCGATGCCCACCGTCCCGGAGTGATTGGCCACGAGGAGGGCGCCGCCCCGCCGCGGCAGGTGCTCGGCGCCGCGCAGCTCGACCCGGAACCACCGCCGGTGCAGCGGGCGGAGGAGGTCGAGGAGGACGGCCTCGGTGAGCTCGCGGTCGAAGCCGAGCTCGTCGACCTCGTAGTCCCCGGTGACGCGGCGCGCGAGGACGTCGGTGGCGCGGCGGGCCCGCCGGCCGAGGTCGGCCGCGGGGCCCCGTGCCGCGCGGGCGGCGTCCCGGGCGGCTCGCGCCGCAGCCCGGGCGGCGGCGAGGGCGGCGTCCCGGGCGGGCGACGCCGCCTCGGCGCGGTCCTCGCCCGTCGCGGCACCCCCTTCGCCAGAGCCCCCCGGCGCGGGCCCGGCAGTGGACTCGGGAGGGCGCCCGGGCCGGCGCAGCGGCACGACGACGCCGACCTCCCGCGCCGCTCCCCCGCCGCTCACGTCCGCCTCCGCACCGCTCGCCCGCCCTGCCGCCCGCCCGACCTGCTCCCCGCCGGACCGGTCACGCCGTCGCCCGCCCGGTCCAGTGTGCCGCCGGTCGCGGTGCACCGGGAGGCCCGCTGCTCACCACCGGCGCTCACGGCGCCACGAGGCCGCGCAGCTGCTGCCACGCCCCGGCCGCCGTCCCCGCGACGGCGCGGCGCACGTCGGGCGAGAGCGGACCGACGAGGCCGCGGCCGCGCGCCAGGTCCTCGACGGCGGCCCGGCTCGACCACCGCGGCTCGAGGCCGAGCTCCTCGCGCATGCGGCGCAGGTCGACCACGCGGCCGGAGCGCAGGACGCGGTCGGCGTCGCCCCACGGCGCCGCGACGGCACGGCCGACGAGGGCCCGCGCGCTGGCCCCGAGGGCGGCCGCCGGCACGGGCAGCAGCGGGCGCCCGCAGAGGGCGGCCGCCTGCGAGAGGGCGAGCACCCCGTCGCCCGCCACGTTGACGACCCCCTCGGCGCGGCCCCGGGCGGCGAGCAGCAGCGCGGCGACGGCGTCGTCGGCGTGCAGCACCTGCAGGCGCGGGTCGTGGCCCCACAGGCAGGGCACAGCGGGCAGCTCGAGCCAGTCGCCGAGGGGCGTGCGCAGCCCGGGACCGACGACCTCGGCGAGGCGCAGGACGAGCGTGGCGACGTCCTCCCGGCGGCGGGCGAGCGCCCGCACGGCGGCCTCGGCCTCGGCGGCGGCCCGCTCGGCCCCGCCGGCGGGCGTCGCCAGCTCCGAGCCCTCGGTGCGGACCGACGGCGCCCGCGGGCTGGCGCCGTAGACCCCCGTCGAGCTGGCGAGCACGAGCCGCCGGACGGCCGGGCAGCGCTGCACGGCGGAGGCGACGTCGAGCGACGCCGGCGGCCCGGCGTCGCGCCCCGGTCGGGCCCCGGCGAGGGGCCCGCCCGGCAGGAGGGTGCCGTCGACGACGACCCGCACGCCCTCGGCCGCGAGCACGCGCGCCAGCGAGGGGCCGCGCAGGTCGACCCGCACCCGGCGCGCGGCGCCGAGGTCCTCGGCGGGCGTGCGCGGGTCCAGGGCCAGCACGAGCGGCGGCTCCGGGCGTCCGCCGTCGCCCACCCCCTCCTCGGCCCCCTCCTCGCCCGCGGCCAGACGGCGGGCGAGCGCGGCGGCCAGCGGGTGGGCCGCGCCGACGACGGCGACGACGTCGCGGCCCGGTGCCGGCACCGCGCCGGGGCCGTCCGTCACGGCGGCGTCCCGTGCGGCAGGTCGCCCCGGGACGCACGACGCCCGCCACCGCGGGGCGGGGCGGGCGTCGCGGGGCGGTCGGTGCCGGCGCGGGGCGCACGGGACCGGCCGCCGGTGCTCATGTGCTCAGCGGTCCTGCTGGGTCACTTCTTGTTGCGGCGCTGGTGGCGCGTCTTGCGGAGGAGCTTGCGGTGCTTCTTCTTCGCCATCCGCTTGCGGCGCTTCTTGATGACCGAACCCATGGGGCCTGCCTGTCGTCTCGGGTGCTGCGACCGCGTCCGGTGCGAGCCGACGTGGTCCTGGTCCGGGGGTGAGCCTACCGGGGCGCTCAGGCGCCGTCGGCTCGCCGCTGCTCGGCGGCCGCGGGAGGCGCGGTGCGCGCCGCGGCGAGGAAGGCCGACGCGGCGCCCTCGGGCACCCGGTAGGAGCGCCCGACGCGCACGGCGGGCAGCTCGCCGGAGTGCACGAGGCGGTAGACGGTCATGCGCGAGACGCGCAGCGCCTCGGCGACCTCGGCGACCGTGAGCAGGCGCCCGTCGGTGAGCCCGCCGCCCGCGGCGCCCGCACCGGACCCGCCGCTCCCGGCGTCCCCGCCGGCCGCGTCCGCCGCTGCTCGCCCGTCCGTCGGCACGCCGGCCCCCTCGTCGTGGTGGCGGCCCAGCGGCCGCCGCGTCGGGCGCTGCGGCCCCTCGGGGCAGACCCTAGGGGAACCAGGGCCCCCGCGTCCCTGCCCTCGCCCGGCCGGACCACCGGTCCCCCGGGGCCCGGTCCCAGTCGAACCACTGGTCTCAGTCGAAGCAGGGGTCTCAGTCGAACCAGGGGTCGAGGCCCTGCGCGGGGAAGACGGCGCTGCGGGTGGCGAGCACGGCGCGGTCGACGGCGTCCTCGGGGTCGTGGCCGCTGGACCAGGGGCGGTACCAGGGCGGGCGGTCGCCCTCCGGCTCTCCGGGCCCGGCGTCGCCCATGAGCAGCGGCGCCTCGCGGCGGTAGGTGCGGCGCACGTGGTCGCGCCACGGCTCGGGCACCGGCGTCGACGGTCGGATGGGCGCGTGCGCCGCGACGGCGACGACGTGGGACCAGGTGCGCGGGACGACGTCGACGACGGCGTACCCGCCGCCGCCCGTGGCGAGCCACCGGCCGTCGCAGACCTCGTGCGCCAGCTCGTGGAGGCTGTCCGCGGCGGCGCGCTGGGCGTCGACGGAGACGGCGAGGTCGGCCAGCGGGTCGAGCTGGTGGCTGTCGCAGCCGTGCTGGGTGACGAGGACGTCTGGCTCGAAGGCCCGCACGAGGGGGTGCGCCACGGCGTGCAGCGCCCGCAGCCAGGCGGCGTCTCGCGTGCCGGGCGGCAGCGCGACGTTGGCGGCGGAGCCCTCGGCGCCCGGCCCGCCGACCTCGTCGGGGAAGCCGGTGCCGGGGAAGAGGGTCCGGCCGCTCTGGTGGAGGGAGACGGTGAGGACGCGCGGGTCGTCCCAGAAGGCGGCCTGGACGCCGTCGCCGTGGTGGACGTCCACGTCGACGTAGGCGACCCGCCGGGCGCCGGCGTCGAGCAGGCGGCGGATCGCGGCGGCGACGTCGTTGTAGACGCAGAAGCCGCTGGCGCGCCCGGCCATGGCGTGGTGGAGGCCGCCGGTGAAGTTGACGGCGTGGGCGGCGTCGCCGCGCCAGACCTCCTCGGCGCACTCGACGCTGGCCGCGAGGATGCGCGCGCTCGCCTCGTGCATGCCGGCGAAGGCCGGGTCGTCCTCGGTGCCGAGGCCGCGCTCGACGTCGACGCGCCGGGGGTCCTCCGAGACGCGGCGGACGGCCTCGACGTACTCGGGCAGGTGGACGGTGTGCAGGAGGGCGTCGTCGGCGACGCCGGAGCCGCGCACGTCGAGGCCCGGGCGGTCGAGGACGCCGAGCTCGCGCAGGAGACGCACCGTCAGCTCAAGGCGCATCGGGCTCATCGGGTGGTCCGGGCCGAAGTCGTACGCCGTGAAGACCGGGTCCCACACGACCCGGGTGCTGCTGGTCATGCCGCGACGCTAGCGTCCCCCCTGCGCCGCCCGGTCGGGCGCGCAGGCCGGCGCCCCCGCCGGGCCGCCCCGCCGGGGGGCGCCGGGGCCCGGCGGACCGGGAGCCGTACCCGGTCCGGGAGGGCGCGCGGTGGACCTGGAGACGCCCCCGCGCACGCGGGGAGCCGTCCGCGGCGGCCTCGCCGGCTTCGTCCGCCGCTCCCCCGCCCGGCTCGCCGTCCTGGCCTTCGTGTCGGTGATCGGCGTCTTCACGGCGCTCCTCAGCCTGCCGGGGGCCACGAGCTCGGGCGAGAGGGCGCCGTTCGCCGACGCCCTCTTCACCGCCGTCTCCGCGGTGTGCGTGACGGGCCTCGTGACGGTGGACACGGCGACCTACTGGTCCGACCTCGGCGAGGCGATCATCCTCGCGGGCATCGCCGTGGGCGGCTTCGGCGTGCTCGTCCTCGCGAGCCTCCTCGGCCTGCTCGTGTCCCGGCGGCTCGGGCTGTCCCAGCGCCTGCTCGCCCAGAACGAGACGAAGGCGCTGCGGCTCGGCGAGGTGGGCCTGCTGGTCCGCACCGTCATCCTCGCGTCGGTGGCCGTCGAGGTGGTCATCGCCCTCGTCCTGCTGCCCCGCTTTCTCGTCGCGGGCGAGTCGCTGCCCGCCGCGGCCTGGCACGCCCTCTTCTACGGCGTCTCGTCCTTCAACAACGCCGGCTTCGTCTCGCACGCCGGCGGCCTGCCCGCGCTGGACGGGACCTCTCCCGCCGGCGACTGGTGGCTCTGCCTGCCGATCATGGTCGGCGTCGTCCTCGGCAGCCTCGGCTTTCCCGTCCTCCTCGTGCTGCGCGACCGCTGGCGCCACCCGCGCCGGTGGGGCCTGCACGCGCAGATGACCGTGGCCGGCACGGCCGTGCTGCTCGTCGTCGGAGCCGTGCTCATCGGGGCGATGGAGTGGGGCAACGCGCGCACGCTCGGCGCCCTGCCGTGGCCCGACCGCCTCCTCGCCACGGGCTTCGCGTCGGTGATGCCGCGCTCGGGCGGCTTCTCGACGCTCGACCTCACGGAGATGTCGACGGCGACCTGGCTCGTGCAGGACGCGCTCATGTTCGTCGGCGGCGGCAGCGCGTCGACGGCCGGCGGCATCCGCGTGACCACGCTGCTCGTCCTCGTCTTGGCCGTCGTCGCCGAGGCCCGCGGGGACCGCGACGCCGAGGTGTTCGGGCGCCGCGTGCCGCAGGCCTCGTTGCGCCTCGCCGTCGCCGTCGGGCTCGTCGGCACCTCGACCGTCCTCGTCGGCACGGTGGCGATGCTCGCCATCACCGGTGACAGCCTCGACGTCGTGCTCTTCGAGGTGGTCTCGGCGTTCGCGACCGTCGGGCTGTCCGTCGGCGGCACCGCCGACCTGCCCGACGCCGGCAAGTACGTCCTCTCGGCGCTCATGGTCGTCGGGCGCACGGGCACCATGACCCTGGCCGCCGCCCTCGCCCTGCGCGAGAGCGGCCGGCTGTTCCGTCTCCCGGAGGAGAGGCCCATCGTTGGCTGACAGGACACGCGACGACGCCGTGCTCGTCATCGGGCTCGGCCGCTTCGGCAGCGCCATGGCCGCGGGCCTGGACCGCATGGGCCACGACGTGCTCGCCGTCGAGCGCGACCCCGAGCTCGTGCAGGAGTGGTCCGGCCGCCTCACGCACGTCGTCGAGGCCGACGCGACCAACGGCGACGCCCTCGCCCAGCTCGGCGCCCAGGACTTCCGCGTCGCGGTCGTCGGCATCGGCACCTCGCTCGAGGCGAGCGTGCTCACGACGTCGACCCTCGTGGACATGGGTGTGCCGCAGATCTGGGCGAAGGCCATCACGCCCTCCCACGGGCGGATCCTCACGCGCCTGGGCGCCCACCACGTCGTCTACCCGGAGGCGGACGCCGGCGAGCGCGTCGCCCACCTCGTCGGCGGGCGGCTGCTGGACTTCATCGAGTTCGACGACGGCTTCGCCATCGTCAAGATGCGCCCGCCGCGCGAGTGCCAGGGCTTCACCCTCGGGCAGAGCAAGGTGCGCGAGAAGTACGGCGTCACCGTCGTCGGCGTGAAGAGCCCCGGCGAGGACTTCCACTACGCCCAGCCCGACACGCGGGTGCGCGAGCGCGACCTCCTCATCGTCTCGGGGCGCACGAGCCTCATCGAGAAGTTCGCGGGGCGGCCGTGAGCGAGGGCGCCCCTGACCGGGCGACCGACCGGGCGACCGAGCGCGAGCTCGGCTACATCGCCATGCGCCTGCACGTGCTCGAGGCGCTCGCCCTCGCGGTCGAGCGGCGCGCCGAGCTCGTCGACCTCGTGGCCGACGCCCCCGACGTGGCCGCGGCCGCCGCCGCGCTGGGCGCGTGGGGGCTGGACGACGCCCAGGCGCGCGCGGTGCTCGACCTCCAGGTCCGCCGCCTCGCCGGGCGCGAGCGCGAGCGGCTGGACGCCGAGCGCGAGCGGCTGGTGACGCGGCGCGCCGAGCTGGGCGGCTGAGACCCGCCGTCCTCGCCCCGCGTCGCCGTCGGCGCTCCCGGGCCGCTGCGCCGTTGCACCCACTGGCCGGGTCCGGTACCGAGGGAGCATGGCCCCCTCCGCCGTCGGCGGTCGACCGGCCGGCGCCAGCAGCACGGCGGGCGCCGGCCGCTTCGGCGTCCGGGCGCTCCTCAGCGGGGCGGCGCTGCTCCTGGGGGCCGTGCCGTTCCTCCTGCTGTGGCTCCTGGTCCAGCGCTCCTGGTCCCCGCTGGCGGCCCTGGACGGCGACGTCGCCGCGGACCTCAACGCCGCCGTCAGCGGGTCCCCCGCCGCGGTGGCGGCGCTGCGTGCGGTCACCAGACTCGGTGACACCGGCACGGTCGTCCTCGCCCTCGTCCTGGCGACGGTCTTCCTGCTGGTCCGGCAGCAGCGGCGGCTCGCCGTCTTCACCGCGACCACCGGCCTCGGCCTGACCGTGCTCGTCCCGCTGACCAAGGCGGTCGTCGACCGGGCGCGACCGGTCGTGGACTCCCCCGTGGTCCAGACCCCGTCGAACGCCAGCTTCCCCAGCGGGCACGCCATGGGCTCGCTCGTCACCGCCACGGTCCTGCTCGTCCTGGTCCTGCCCGCAGCGCGCCGTCGCCTGCGGCCGTGGCTGGTGGCGGCCACCGCGCTCGTCGTCGTGGCCGTCGGGGCCTCGCGCCTGGCGCTCGGCGTGCACTACGTCTCCGACGTGCTCGCCGGCTGGGCGCTCGGGGCGTCGTGGGTGGCCCTGACGGCAGCGGCCTTCCGCGGCTGGCAGCACGACCGCGGCGTCGCGGCGCAGGAGCCGCTCGACCCGCTGGCCGTGGCACCGGACCGGGCCCCGCGCGCAGCCCCGAGCGGCGAACCGGTGCTGCCGCAGGGGCGCGCGACGGCGCTGCGCCTGCTCGGCGCCGCGGTCGCGCTGGCGGCCGCGCTCTCCGCCACCGGGCTGCTCGTCACCGGGGCGCTCGGCGGGACCTGGCTCGGCCGGCTCGACCGCAGCGCCACCGCCTGGGCGCTCGAGGCCCGCAGCCCCGCCCTGACGGCGGCGGCGGACGCGGTCGGCCGCCTCTCGGGCACCCCCGCGGTGGTCGGGCTCGGGCTGTCGCTCGCCGTCCTCGCCCTCGCCGTCACGCGCTCCTGGCGGCCGGTCGCCTTCGTCGTGCTCGCCCTCGGCGGGGAGGTGCTCCTCTACCTCCTCACCTCGCAGCTGGTGGGCCGGGCCCGCCCGGAGGTGCCCGACCTCACCACCGGGCTGCCCGTGGCGGCGGCCTGGCCCTCCGGTCACGCCGCGGCCGCGGCCGCCCTCTACGGGGCCGTCGCCGCGGTCCACCGGGCCTACGGGCGCGGCCGCGGTCGGTGGCTCGTCCTCGTCCTCCCCCTCGTGCTCGCGCCCGCGGTCGGCGCCTCCCGCGTCTACGTGGCGGCGCACCACCTCACCGACGTCCTCGCCGGGCTGGCGCTCGGGGGCCTGTGGGTGCTGGCGTGCGCGCTCGTCCTGCTGCCCCGGGCCCACGGGCGGCGGCTCGGAGGGAGCGGCCAGGCCGCTCCGTAGCCTGGCGCCGGTGGAGCGGGTGCTGGTCCTCGGCCGCGGCGGAGCCGGGAAGTCGACCCTGGCGCGAGCCCTGGGCGAGACCACCGGGCTGCCGGTCGTCGAGCTCGACCAGCACTTCTGGGTCGACGGCGCTCGGCCGCTGAACGCCGCCGAGTGGACCTCCGTGCAGGAGCGCCTGGCCGGGCGCGAGCGGTGGGTCATGGACGGCGACCTCGGGCCCCACGACGCACCGGCGCCCCGGCTGCGCCGAGCCGACACGGTCGTCGCCCTCGACCTGCCCCTGGCCCTCTGCGCCTGGCGCGCCCTGCGGCGGTCCCACGAGCGGGTCGGCTTCTGGTGGTGGGTCATCACCTGGCGACGGCGCAGCCGGCCCCGGGTGCTGGAGGCCGTCGCCGCCCACGCACCTCGCGCGCACGTGCACCGGCTGCGCAGCCGGGCGCAGGTGCGCCGCTTCCTCGCGGCCGTCCCGCCCGACGCCCGCTGACGAGCCGACCGACCCGTTGTCCTCGGAGGTCACGGCGATCCCGTGGCGCTCGGTGACCTCGGGCCCGCTCCTGCTCCGACCGGGGCAGCCACCGAGGTCCACGACACGTGCGCGCCGGTGGCGCGGGAACATCCGGCTACGCTGCTCGTTGTACCCCCCGGGGTATCCAGACCTCAGCACCGCGGAGGAGACGACCATGGACGTGGACACCAGCCAGCTGACCGACGTGCTGGCGCGCCTGAAGAGGGCGCAGGGCCAGATCGGCGGCATCGTGCGGATGATCGAGGAGGGCCGCGACTGCGCCGACGTCGTCACCCAGCTCGCCGCGGTCTCCCGCGCCCTCGACCGGGCCGGCTTCAAGGTCATCGCCACGGGCATGCGCCAGTGCATGGTCGCCGAGCGGGACGGCACCGAGCGCCCCCTCAGCGACGCCGAGCTGGAGAAGCTCTTCCTCTCCCTCGCCTGACCCGCCGGCCGCCTGCCACGGGCACCGGTCCGGGGCGGGCGGCCCAGCCGCAGCAGGCACCACCGACCGCACCGCAGTGTCGACACCGCATACCCTACGGGGTAGGGAAGGACCGTCATGATCGACGTCGTCACCATCGAGACCACGAGCCTCGGCGACCGCAGCTACCTGGCCACCGACGGCACCACCGCCGTCGTCGTCGACCCGCAGCGCGACGTCGACCGGGTCCTCGACCTCGTCGAGCGCCTCGGCGTGCAGGTCTCCCTCGTGCTCGAGACCCACGTCCACAACGACTACGTCACCGGCGGGCTCGAGCTCGCGCGCACCACCGGCGCCCGCTACGTGCTGCCCGCCGGCAGCCACGTCGAGTTCGACCACACCCCGGCCGACGACGGCGACGTCCTGCGGGCCGGCGCCCTCGCCGTCCGGGCGATCCGCACGCCCGGGCACACCCACCACCACACCTCCTACGCCCTGCTGGGCGCCGAGGACGCCGTCGAGGCCGTCTTCACGGGCGGCTCCCTGCTCTTCGGCTCGACCGGTCGCACCGACCTCGTCTCCCCCGAGGACACCGT
This sequence comes from uncultured Pseudokineococcus sp., assembly GCF_947499845.1. Taxonomy (GTDB): domain Bacteria; phylum Actinomycetota; class Actinomycetes; order Actinomycetales; family Quadrisphaeraceae; genus Pseudokineococcus. The sequence goes on along the minus strand of NZ_CANMPM010000001.1, from coordinate 154,544 downwards.
CGGGCTGACCCACGACCAGTACCGCTCCGCGCGGCGCCTGGCCGAGGAGCTGCCCGCCGATACGGCCGTCTACCCCACCCACGGCTTCGGCAGCTTCTGCTCGGCCACCCCCACCACGGGGGACTCCTCCACCATCGGCGAGCAGGCCGCCACCAACCCGGCGCTGACGCAGGCCGAGGACGACTACGTCCGCGCGCTGCTCGACGGCCTCAGCGCCTACCCCGCCTACTACGCGCACATGGGCCCGGCCAACCGCCGCGGGCCCGCACCGGTCGACCTGTCGATGCCCGTCCCCGTCGAGCCCGACGAGGTCCGCCGGCGCATCACCGACGGCCAGTGGGTCGTCGACCTGCGCGCCCGGACCGCCTTCGCCGCCGGACACCTGGCCGGCTCCTACGGCTTCGAGCTGTCCGGCAGCTTCGTGACCTACCTCGGGTGGCTCTACCACTACGGCACCCCGCTGACCCTCATCGGCGAGACCGAGGACCAGGTCCTGGCCGCCCGCCGCGAGCTGGTGCGCATCGGCGTCGACCACCTCGCCGGCGCCGTCACCGGCGACATCGAGACCGTCGCCGGCGGGTCCGTCGCCGACGGGGCGCTGCGCTCCTACCGGGTCAGCGACTTCGCCGGCCTCGCCCGACGCCTCGCCGACGCCGAGGGCAGCGGCGCTCCGCTGACGGTGCTCGACGCCCGTCGTCGCGACGAGCGCGCCGGCGGCGGGGTCCGCGGCTCCGTGCACCTCCCCCTCCACGAGCTCGCCGACCGGATCGAGGAGGTCCCGGGCGGCGAGGTGTGGGTCTACTGCGGCTCGGGGTACCGCGCCTCGGTCGCCGCCTCGGTGCTGGACCGCCCCGGCCGCGACGTCGTCCTCGTCGACGACGCCTTCTCCGCCGCGGCCGACGCCGGCCTCGTAGTCGACCACCCCGACGCGGCCTGACGACGCGAGGGCCTCGGACCGCGGGCTCCGACCCGCCCACCGCAGGGCCCGTCACGTCCCCTCGCCCGGCCGGAGCCGGCGCAGCGGCCGCACCGGCCGCTGCGCCGGGCGGCCTCACCCCCCTCGACAGGAGGACCCATGAGCACCGCCCCCGCACCCACCGCGCCCGTCTCGGCCGCAGCGAGCGGCCGCGTCGACGCCGCCACCGCGGCCGCCTGGGCCGCCGAGCAGGACGTCGTCGTCGTCGACGTCCGCAGCCCCGGCGAGCACGCCGGCACCCGCGTCACCGGCTCCACCAACATCCCGGTGGACCTGCTGGAGGCCCACCCCGAGCGGACCGCGGCCGCCCTGGCCGCCACCGGCGCCCCCGTCCTGCTGGTCTGCCGATCCGGGGCCCGCTCGGCCCGTGCGCTGGAGCGCCTGCAGGCCGTCGGGCTGGACCGCGTGCACGCCCTGGACGGCGGGGTGCCCGCCTACGCCGCCGCCGGCGGCCCCGTCGAGACGGGCTCGACCGGGACGAGCGGAGGGGGCCGCCCCCGGTGGGCCATGGACCGCCAGGTCCGCCTGACCGCCGGGTCCCTCGTCCTGGCCTCCGTGCTGGCGAGCCTCGCCGCCCCGCGCGCCCGCTTCCTCGCCGGCGCCGTCGGCGCCGGGCTGACCTGGTCGGCGGTCTCCGACACCTGCGCCATGGCCCGCGCCCTCTGCGCCCTGCCGTACAACCGGGACCCGCAGGCCCCCGGGATCGACGAGGCCCTCGGCCGGCTGCCCACCGGCAGCCGCGCCGCCGGCGGCACCGGCTCGTGAGCGCCGCCGCGCGCCGACCCGCGACCAGCACGCGGGCCCGACCGCCGCGCGCCCGCCGGGGCGGCGCGCGGTGACCGCCCTGCTCGTCGTCCTCGGCCTGGCCGTCGGGGTCCTGCTGGGCCTGCTCGGCAGCGGGGGGTCGATCCTCGCCGTCCCGGTCCTCGTGTACGTCGCCGGGCTCCCCCTGTCCCAGGCGATCCCCGTCTCCCTGGTCGTCGTCGGCGCCGCCTCGGCCACCGCCGTGCTGCCCCGGCTGCGACGGGTGCAGTGGCGCATCGCCGCGGTGATGGGCGTCGCCGGCGCCGGCGCCGCTTACGGCGGCACCGCGCTCGGGCGCCTGCTGCCCGAGATCGCCGTCCTCCTCGGCTTCGCCGCCGTCATGGTCGCCGCCGGCGCCCGGATGCTGCGGAGCACCGACGAGCACGCCGGGGGTTCGTGCGCCCTGCCCGGCGGCGGCGTCGACTGGCGCCACTGCCTCGTCCGCGCCGTCGGCGCCGGCGCGGCCGTCGGCTTCCTCACCGGGCTCTTCGGCGTCGGCGGCGGCTTCCTCCTCGTCCCCGCCCTCACCCTGCTGCTCGGCCTGCCGATGGCCGCCGCCGTGCCGACGTCCCTCGTCGTCGTCCTGCTCAACGCCGTCGTCGGCTTCGCCGCCCACGCCGGCGGCACCGACGTCGACTGGACCCGTGCCGCCGTCTTCGCCGGCGCCGCCGTGGCCGGGTCCCTCGCCGCCGGGCGGCTCGCCCCCCGGGTGGACGGCTCGCGCCTGCGGCGGGCCTTCGCCGTCGTGGTCCTCCTCGTCGCCGTCGCCGTGGCCCTCAGCTCCGTCCTCGCGGTGACGGCCGCCTGAGGCTGCTCGGCGGGCGTCCGGGGTCGACGCCGCCACGGCTCCGCGGACGGGGTGCCGGGCTCAGGCCCCCAGCGCGCGCGCCCGGTCGCGCGCGGCCTCGACGGCGTCGAGCAGCGCGGCGCGCAGCCCTCGCTCCTCGAGCCGGCGCAGCCCGGCGGCCGTCGTGCCGCCGGGCGAGGTGACGCGCTCGCGCAGCAGCGAGGGGTGCTCGCCGCTCTCGCGGACGAGCGCCGCCGTGCCGACGAGCGTCCCCGTCGCCAGGCGCGAGGACGTCGCCCGCGGCAGGCCCGCGTGGACGCCCGCCTCGACGAGCGACTCGAGCAGCAGCAGCACGTAGGCGGGCCCCGAGCCGGAGACGGCCGTCGCGGCGTCCTGCAGCGCCTCGGGCAGCACGACGACGTCGCCGGTGCCCTGCAGCAGCTCGCCGACGAGCGCCATCCGCTCCTCGTCCGCGCCGGGCCCCGCCGACACCGCGGTGGTGCCGGCGCCGACGAGGGCGGGCGTGTTGGGCATCGCCCGGACGACGGCGACGCCCTCCGGCAGAGCGGCGGCGAGGCGCGCCGTCGGCACGCCCGCCGCGACCGAGAGCACGAGCGCCCCGGGGCGCACGTGCGGCGCGGCGGAGGCGAACAGGTCGTCGAGCTGCTGCGGCTTCACGGCGACGACGAGGACGTCGCGGGCGGCCCCCTCGGCGAGCGGCACGGACCGGACGCCGTACCGGTCGGCCAGCTCGGCGGCGCGCTCGTCGCGGCGCACGACGGCGACGACGTCGTCGGGCGCCCAGCCCGAGCGCAGCACGCCCGCGAGGACGGCCTCGCCCATGGTGCCGACCCCGAGGACGGCGACGGAGGGGCGGCTCGGCGCGGCGGTGCTCATGGGCCGACCCTAGGACGGCCCACCCGCCCCACCGCTCCACGCGGCGAGGCCGGGCGGAGCGGGGTCAGGGGCGGTGCGGCGTCAAGGACGGCGCAGGTGCTGGCGGGCGAAGGCGAGGGTCTCGGCGAGGTCGCGCTCGCGCTCCCCTGGAGCCCGCGAGCGGCGGGTGTTGATTTCGGCGACGACGTGGCCAATGAAGCCGCCGACCGCCAGGTCGGCGAGGAGCTCGGCGACCGGCTGCGAGCCCCGGCCGGGGACGAGGTGCTCGTCCTTGGCCGACCCGCTGCCGTCGGTGAGGTGGATGTGGCGCAGGCGGTCGGCGAGCTTGCGCGCCAGCTCCTGGGAGTCGCTGCCCGACGTCGCCGCGTGCGAGACGTCGAGGGTCACCTGGTCGTAGTCCTCGTCGACGACGTCCCAGCCCGGCGCGTAGGCCACGACCTCACGGGAGCCCGCCCGCCAGGGGAACATGTTCTCCACCGCCAGCGTGGTGCCCGTCCGCTGGGAGATCTCGCGCACCCCCTCGACGAAGCGGGCCGCGTAGGAGCGCTGCCAGCGGAACGGCGGGTGCACGACGACGACGTCGGCGCCGAGGTCCTGCGCCAGCTCGACGGACAGCTCGAGCTTCGTCCACGGGTCGCGCCCCCAGACGCCCTGCGTCAGCAGGAGCGTCGGCGCGTGCACCGACAGGACGGGGACGCCGTAGTGGTCGGCGAGCCGGCGCAGCGCCACCGCGTCGCGGCTCACCGGGTCGGTCCAGACCATGACCTCGACGCCGTCGTAGCCCAGGCGCGCCGCCGTCTCGAAGGCGTCCGCGCAGGAGCCGGGGTAGACGGAGCTGGTCGAGAGGGTGACGGCGGGCCCCTGGCGGGCCGTCCCGTTCTCGCTCACGCCCCCCACAGTAGGCCCGCGCCGCGCCGACGTCCCCGCGGGGCGCGCCCGCCCTACCCTGCCCGGGCGGTCGCACCGGTCGGCCCCGACGGGCCGTCAGCGCCCGAGGAGCGGCGCGAGGGCGTCGAGCCGCCGGAGGATGACGCCCTCCCGGAGCGCCCAGGGGCTGAGCTGCAGCCGCTCGACGTCGAGGACCCGCATCGCCTCCAGCGCGACGACGGCGCCGGCCACGACCTGCCCGGCGCGCGCCTCGGAGACGCCGGGCAGGCGGCGCCGGCCCGCGGGGCCGAGCGAGGCCAGGCGCGGCACGAGCTCGGCCAGCGCGTCGCGCTCCAGGGAGCGCGGCACGTGGGCGCCCTCGCGCGCCGGGGCCGCGCCGGTGAGGCGCCCGAGCGTCCGGAAGGTCTTGCTCGAGCCCACGGCGAGGTCGCAGGCGCCCTGCGCGCGCAGGCGCCCGGTCGAGGCCTCGAGCACCGCACGGGCGTGCTCGCGCAGCGGCGCGACGTCGCGCGGTCGCGCCGCCCCGCCCGCGAGGTGCGAGCGCGTCGTGCGCCCCGCGCCGAGCGGCACGCTGAGCGCGACGTCGGCGTCCTCGTCGCGGCCGACGGCCATCTCGAGCGAGCCGCCGCCGATGTCGAAGACCATCAGCCGCCCGGCCGACCACCCGAACCAGCGCCGCACCGCGAAGAAGGTGAGCCGCGCCTCGGCGCCGCCGCTGAGCACCTCGAGCGCGACCCCGGTCTCCCGGCGGACCCGCTCGAGGACCTCCGCGCCGTTGGGCGCCTCCCGCAGCGCGCTGGTGGCGAAGCCCATGAGCTCCTCGACGCCCTCGGCGGTGGCCGCCTCCCGCGCCGCGCGGACGGCGTCGAGCAGGTCCGCCACGCCCTCCTCGCGGACGGCGCCCTCGGCGTCCAGCCGCTCGGCGAGCCGCAGCACGCGCCGGTGGGAGGCCGTGGGCACGGGCGAGGCGCCGGGGTGGGCGTCGACGACGAGCAGGTGCACGGTGTTCGACCCGACGTCGAGGACCCCCAGGCGCATGGGCGGAGAACCTAGCGCCGCCTACGCTCCGCGACGTGCCGCCCCTCCCCCTTCCCGACGAGGCCCGCCCCGGTGCAGACCTCGACGGGACGGCCCCTGACGGCACTGCCCCCGAGGGGGCGGCCGGGAAGGACGTCCTGCCGGGCGTCAGGCCCAGCCCGAACGCCTGGTACCACCCCGACGCGTACGCGCTGGAGAACACCCACGTGGACCCGGACCGCCGCGTGGACGCCGTCCTGCGCGAGGTGGCGGGCTGGGCGGGGCTCGACGTCGTCGACGTCGGCTGCGGGCTCGGCGTCATGCTCGGGCGGCTCGTCGGGCTCGACCCGGGGCCGGGCGAGGACGAGGCCGCCGCGGCGCGCGGCGCCGCCCGCTCGGTCGTCGGCGTCGAGCCGCACCCGCCGCTGCGCGAGAGGGCGCAGCGGCGGGCGCGGGAGCTCGAGCCCGCGGGGACGCGGGTCCGCGTCGTCGCGGGGACGGCGCAGGCGCTGCCGCTGCCGGACGCCTCCGTCGACGTCGTGCTCGCCCGCTGGGCCTACTTCTTCGGGCCCGGCTGCGAGCCGGGCCTCGCCGAGGCGGAGCGGGTGCTGCGCCCGGGCGGCGCCGTGGTCGTCGTCGACACCGACCCGAGCCGCTCGACCTTCGGCGGGTGGTTCGCCCGGGCCCGCCCCCGCCACGACGCCGCGGCCGTGCGCCGGTTCTGGCGGCGGCAGGGGTTCTGCGAGCGCGGCGTCGACGTGCGGTGGGCGTTCCCCGACCGCGCCTCCTTCGAGGCGGTCGTCCGCGTCGAGCTGCCGCCCGCCCTGGCCGACGAGGTGCTCGCCGCCCACCCGGGCACCGCGCTCGACGACGCCGTCGCGGTGCGCTGGCGGCGCACCCCCGGGCGGCCGGGCAGCCGGACAGACGACCCGGCCGACGACCCGGCGGGGGCCGCTGTCGGTGGGCGCGCCTAGCGTCCCCGCCATGGCCGCCAAGAGCTCCGCCCCCCGCGCCCCGCGCCCCGCCTACCGCTGCGCGGACTGCGGCTGGACCACGGCCAAGTGGGTCGGCCGCTGCGGGGAGTGCCAGGCGTGGGGCACCGTCGAGGAGGTCGCCGCGCCCTCGGGCCCGCGCACCGCGCCCGCCCGGGCCGTGCGGCGCGCCGCCCAGCCCATCGCCGAGGTCGACGCGCAGGAGGCCTCGGCGGCCCCCACCGGCGTCGACGAGCTCGACCGCGTTCTCGGCGGCGGCGTCGTGCCGGGCGCCGTCGTCCTCATGGCCGGCGAGCCCGGGGTGGGCAAGTCGACCCTCCTGCTCGAGGTCGCGGCCCGCACCGCCACCACCGGGAAGACCGTGCTCTACGTCACCGGCGAGGAGACGGCGGCCCAGGTGCGCCTGCGCGCCGAGCGCATCGGGGCGCTGCGCCCCCGGCTCTTCCTCGCGGCCGAGAACGACCTCGCGGCCGTCCTCGCCCACGTCGAGACCGTCTCCCCCGACCTCCTCGTCGTCGACTCCGTGCAGACGGTCGCGTCCGCCGCCGTCGAGGGGGCCGCCGGCGGCGTCACCCAGGTGCGGGAGGTGGCGGCCTCCGTCATCGCGACGGCCAAGGAGCGCGGCATGGCCACGCTGCTCGTCGGCCACGTCACCAAGGACGGGTCCGTCGCGGGCCCCCGCGTGCTCGAGCACCTCGTCGACGTCGTCTGCACCTTCGAGGGCGACCGCCACTCGCGCCTGCGCATGGTGCGGGCCGTGAAGAACCGCTACGGCCCGACCGACGAGGTCGGCTGCTTCGACCTGTCCGAGGGCGGGATCACGGGGCTCGTCGACCCGAGCGAGCTCTTCTTCTCGCGGACCACGACGCCCGTGCCCGGGACCTGCGCCGCGGTGGCCCTCGAGGGGCGCCGCCCGCTGGTGCTCGAGGTGCAGGCGCTCGTCGCGCCGGCCGCGGGCGGCAGCCCGAAGACCCGCTCGACGGGGCTCGACGCCAGCCGCGTGGCCCTGGCCGTCGCCGTCCTCCAGGCGCGCGCCGGGCTGCTGCGCACGCCGAGCGACGTCTTCACGGCGACCGTCGGCGGCGTCCGCACTACCGAGCCCGGCGTCGACCTGGCCCTCGCCGTCGCCCTCGCCGGGGCCTGCTTCGACAGCGCGCTGCCGCCGGGCACGGTCGCCATCGGCGAGGTGGGGCTCTCCGGCGACGTGCGCGCCGTCCCCGGCACCGAGCGGCGGCTCGCCGAGGCCGCCCGGGTGGGCATGCAGCGCGCCGTCGTCCCCCGCGGCGCCCTCGGCGTGCAGCCGCCCGGCGCCACCCCGCCGTGGGGGTCGATGCGCGTCCTCGAGGTCGACGACGTCCGCTCCTGCGTGCTTCAGCTCTTCGCCGCCCACGACGGCGACCCGGGCCGGGGCCACCGGCCTCCCCCCGGCGAGCTGTGACCGGTGAGCCCGGACGACGAGCCCGATCGGTGAGAGCTCCGAGCGTGAGCCCCGAGCGGTGAGCTGCACGGCGCCGGCGGCGGGAGCCGGCGGTGACGGGCGACGAGCGGGGTGCGGGCGCCGTGACGCCGCGGGTCACGGCTCGGCGACGACCGCCGTCGGCGGCTCGGCGGCGGGCGAGCCGCCGGTAGCCTTCGCTGCGGCTCGCCGACCGGCGCGCCGCACCGCGCGGGGCTGAGGGAGACGATGGTCGAGCGCTCGCCCGAGGAGCTGCTCCTCGCGACCCTGGCCGCCGTCGCCCCCGGCACGGAGCTGCGCGACGGGCTCGAGCGCATCCTGCGGGGCCGCACCGGCGCGCTCGTCGTGCTGGGGCACGACAAGGTCGTCGAGTCCCTGTGCAGCGGCGGTTTCACCCTCGACGTCGACTTCTCGGCCACCCGGCTGCGCGAGCTGGCCAAGATGGACGGCGCCATCGTGCTCGACGCGGGCGCCAGCAAGATCCTGCGCGCGGCCGTGCAGCTCGTGCCCGACCCGACGATCGAGACCTCCGAGTCCGGCACCCGGCACCGCACGGCGGAGCGGGTGGCCAAGCAGACCCGCATGCCGGTGATCTCCGTGAGCGCCTCGATGCGCATCGTGGCGCTGTACGTCGCCGACCGGCGCTTCGTCCTCGAGGGCTCGGCGGCCATCCTCGGCCGCGCGGAGCAGGCCCTCGCGACGCTCGAGCGCTACAAGTCCCGCCTCGACGAGGTCGCGGGCACGCTGTCCGCGCTGGAGATCGAGGACCTCGTCACCGTCCGCGACGTCGCCGCCGTGGTCCAGCGCCAGGAGATGGTGCGGCGCATCTCCGAGGAGATCGCCGGGTACGTCGTCGAGCTCGGCTCCGACGGGCGCCTGCTGTCCCTGCAGCTCGAGGAGCTCATCGGCGGCATCGGCCCCGACCAGGAGCTCGTGCTGCGCGACTACACCGACCCCGAGCGCCTGGGGGCGTCCGTGCCGGAGGTGCTCGCCGACCTCGCGCGGCTCGAGTCCACCGAGCTCGTCGACCTCGCGCACGTCTCGCGGGCGCTGTCGCTCACGGGCGGCGGCGGGGAGAACCTCGACAGCGCCATCAGCCCCCGGGGCTTCCGCCTGCTGCACAAGATCCCCCGCCTGCCGGGCGCCATCGTCGAGCGCCTCGTCCAGCACTTCGACGGGCTGCAGCAGCTGCTCGCCGCGGGCATCGACGACCTCATGGCCGTCGAGGGCGTCGGCGACCAGCGGGCGCGCGCCGTCCGCGAGGGCCTGTCCCGCCTGGCCGAGTCCAGCATCCTCGAGCGGTACGTCTGAGCGCCGACGTCCGACGCCCGGAGCAAGGCGGCACCGGGGACGGGGCCACCGGAGGCGGGGCCAGCGAGCCCGTCACGGTGGCGCCGGAGGAGCTCCACGGGCGGGTGCTCGCCTGGTACGACGTCGCCGCGCGGGACCTGCCGTGGCGCGCGGCGGACCGGGACGCCTGGGGCGTCCTCGTCAGCGAGGTCATGCTCCAGCAGACGCCGGTGGCCCGGGTCCTGCCCGCCTGGCGGCGCTGGCTCGAGCGCTGGCCCACCCCGGCGGCCCTCGCCGCCGACCCGCCCGGGGAGGCCGTGCGGGCGTGGGACCGGCTGGGCTACCCGCGGCGGGCGCTGCGCCTGCACGCCGCCGCGGTGGCCCTCGTCGAGCGGCACGGCGGCGAGGTGCCCGTCGAGCTGGACGACCTGCTCGGGCTGCCCGGCGTCGGCGCCTACACGGCGGCCGCGGTCGCGAGCTTCGCCCACGGGCGCCGCCACGCCGTCGTCGACACCAACGTGCGCCGCGTGCACGCCCGCCTCGTCGGCGGAGCGGCGCGGCCGGCCCCGGCGCTGACGGCGGCGGAGCACGCCCGCGCGGTGGGCCTGCTGCCGGAGGGCGACGCGGAGGCCGCGCGCTGGGCCGTGGCCGTCATGGAGCTGGGCGCCCTGGTGTGCACGGCGCGGGCGCCGCGCTGCCCCGAGTGCCCGGTGGCCGACCTCTGCGCCTGGCGCCTCGCCGGGTCGCCGCCGGACGACGGTCCGCCCCGTCGCGCGCAGCGCTGGGAGGGCACCGACCGCCAGGTCCGCGGCCGCCTGCTGGCCGTGCTGCGCGACGCCGGGGGCGCCGTGGGCGCCGACGACCTCGCCGCGGCCTGGCCGCAGGACGAGCAGCGGGAGCGCTGCCTCGCCTCGCTGCTCGACGACGGCCTGGTCGTCCCGGCCGCCGGCGACGCCTACGCGCTGCCAGGAGCCGCCGTGGCGGGCCCGGGGCCGGCGCCGCGCGCCGCGTCGAGCGCGCGCGCCGACTCCTCGAGGTAGCGGATCATGCGGGTGTTGCCGAGCGTGTTGGGCTTCACCCGGGCGAGGTCGAGGAACTCGGCCACGCCGTCGTCGTGCGAGCGCAGCAGCTCGGCGAAGACCTCGGGCGCCACGGGGGTGCCCTCGATCTCCTCGAAGCCGTGCGCGGCGAAGAAGCGGGTCTCGAAGGTGAGGCAGAAGACGCGGGCGACGCCCACGTCGCGGGCCCGCCGCAGCAGCTCGGCGAGCACGAGCCCGCCGACGCCGGTGCCGCGCGCGTCGTCCGCGACGGCGAGGGTGCGGACCTCGGCGAGGTCCTCCCAGAAGACGTGCAGCGCCCCGCAGCCGACGACGCGCCCGTCCAGCTCGGCCACGACGAGCTCGGGCAGGCCCTCGTAGTAGGCGACGGCCTCCTTGGCCACGAGCACCCGGCGCTCGGCGAGGGGCGCCGTGAGCGCGCGCACGGCGCGGACGTCGGAGGTCCTGGCCGGGCGGACGAGGACGGCGGCCGGGCGGGAGCCCTCGGGCGGCGTCACTCGTGCCGGCGCCAGACGACGGCGTCCGCGGCCGCCTGGTCCACGGTGCGCAGGCGCGTCGTCAGCAGGTCCTCGACGCGGGAGAGCTCCTCGCTGTCGGGGGCGGTGCAGTCGACGACGACCGTCTCGGCGCCCGCCTGCAGGTGCGCCGACCCCACCGGGCCGTCCCCGACGGGCGAGGCGGGCGGCGGGAAGACGAGCGTGGTCCGGTCCTCGTTCGAGGCCACTTCCGCCGCGCCGTGCAGCGCCTGGACGAGCCGCTGGACGAGGACGTCGGGCGCGAGCGGGCTGGAGGAGGAGATGGTCGTCTGCGAGGTCGTGCCCATGGGCCGACCGTAGTGCGAGGCCCGGGCCGCCGCCCGGCGCCCGTGGCCCTCCTCGGCCCTCCGCGCGGACCCCCGAGCGCAGCGCCGCCCCGGACCCCGCGCGCGCAGCGCCGCCCCGGACCCAGCGTGCGGTCCGGGGCGGCGTCGTGCGGGCGGGACGGGTCAGCCGCGGCGGCTGTCCCGCCAGGACGTGTACGCGCCCTGCATCTGCGGGTTCAGCTGCCCGAGCTCGACGAGGCGCGCCTGGCTGAAGGCCGACCCCCGCAGCCGCAGGACGTCGAAGCCCTGCTGGATGTCGTTGGAGTAGATGCGGCCGTCGTAGAAGTACGCCGACCACGAGCCACCGATGACCGGCGTCTCGGTCGACAGCGGGCCCCGGTCGAACCAGGCCACCTCGCGGGGCTCCGACGAGTCGGTGAAGTCGAAGACCGAGATCCCGCCCTGGTACCAGGCCTGGACCATGACGTCGCGCCCCTCGACGGGCAGGAGCGAGCCGTTGTGGGCGACGCAGTTCTCCGTCGGCGTCTGGTGGCGCGGGATCTTGTAGTAGCTCGCGAACTCGAGCTGGCCGTCCACGAGGTCGTAGATGGCGTTGGCGCCCCGCTCCGGGCCGATCTCCGCCGTGCACGTCGGCGCGCCGCCGCCGCCGAGCTCGTCGGTGAAGACGACCTTCGTCCCGTCGTTGTTGAAGGTCGCCGAGTGCCAGAAGGCGAAGTTCTCGTCCTGCACCCGCTCGGTGACGACGGGCGCCCGGGGGTCGCTGATGTCGAAGATGACGCCGTCGCCCATGCAGGCGCCGGCGGCGATGCCGAGCTCGACGAAGGACGTGATGTCGTGGCACCCGCTCGTCGGGCGCCGGACCGTGCCCTCGACGCCCGCGAAGCCGCCGTCGGGGAAGATCACCGGGACGTCGACGACGGCGGCGTCCTCCATGGCGTCCAGCGGGATGTCGACGATCGAGATGGCGTCGTGCGGGGGCTGGCAGTTGGGCGCGGCCGCGCTGGGCCCGTAGCTGCTGACGTAGACGAGGAGCGAGCCGCTCTCCTCGTCGGGCACGAGCGTGTTGGTGTGCGAGCCGCACGTCGTCTTCACGGCGGCCACGTACTCCGGCGCCAGCGGGTCGCTGATGTCGAAGATCTTCAGCCCCTCCCAGACGTCGGCCGAGGCCGCCGGGACGGAGGTCGACTCGCAGGAGGCGTCGCTGCGCACGGAGTCGGTCGAGAGGACGAGCACGTCGCCGTAGACGGAGACGTCGTTCTGCGAGCCCAGGCACGTCACCTGGGTGACGAGCTCCGGGGCGTCCGGGCGGGAGAGGTCGTAGACGGCGAAGCCGTTGTAGTTGCCCGCGTAGGCGTACTGCCCCTGGAAGGCGAGGTCGCTGTTGAGGGCGCTCGCCGAGGCGAAGCTGCCCTGCTTGGGGACGTTGGCCGTCAGGCGCAGGTTGGCGCTGGACGCCGTCTCCCCCACCCCGGTGGGCGCCTCGCCCGCCGGCACGGACGGCGCCGCCGGCGCCTGGTCGGGCGCGGCCAGGGCCGTCGCCGCCGACCCGGCGACGAGCGCCGCCGCGGCCGCCCCGGCCACCACCGCCCGCCCGGCCACCGACCCGGCCGCACGCCCCGCCGTGAGCCCCGTCGCGCGCCCGGCGCCTCGTCGTCGACCTGTGCTCGTGCGCCTCGCTGCCATGCCCGCCCTCGCCCTCCCGACCCTCACCCGGGTCGCTCTCCGACGGGCGTACCCCTCACGCCGCGTCACTCCTGACCACCAGGAGTGGGCGAGCATGCCACCGGAGACGGACATCGTGGGAGGATCCGCCGCAACTCGGCGGGACGACGACATCCCGCGGACGCCGCCCGACGAGAGCCCCGGAGGTCCCGTGCTCGCTCCCGACGCCACCCGCCGGCGGCGCGCCGCCCTCGCGGCCGCAGCCCTCGCCGTCGCCCTCGGCGCGTCGGCCTGCAGCGCCGGCGACGAGGCGACGCCGGCGCCGTACGCGCCGCCCACGGCGGAGGCCTCCGTGCCGGTCCTGCAGCCGGGGCTCCCCGGGGAGCCGGCACGGACGGTCGCGCCGGAGGACGCCGCGCCGCCGACCGACGGCGACCGCTACGCCGCGGCCGACGTCGAGTTCGTGCAGGGGATGGTGACCCACCACCGCCAGGCCGTGGAGATGAGCGGCCTGGCCCCCGGGCGCGCCGGCGACCCCGGCGTCGCCGCCCTCGCCGAGCGCATCCGCCTCGGCCAGGCGCCCGAGGTCGACGTCATGGTGGCCTGGCTCGAGCGGCGCGGCGCCGACGTGCCTCCGGAGCGCTCGTGGCTGAGCGGCCGGGGCGAGGTCACCGGCGGTGGTGAGGACGCCTCCGCCGACCACCACGGCGGCGGTGCGGGCGGAGGAGCCGGCATGGCGAGCGCCGCGGAGGTCCGGGCGCTGGCCGCCGCCGACGGCGACGCCTTCGACGCCCTCTTCGTCGAGCTCATGGTCCGCCACCACCGCGGTGCGCTCGCGATGGTCGACGAGCACGCCGCCGGCGGGGTCGACCTGCAGGTGCGGGAGATGGCCGACGAGATGACGGCGGTCCAGACCGCGGAGATCGCCCACCTCGAGGGCCTGCGCCCGGCCTGAGCCCTGCGCGCGCACGTCGGCCCCCGCTGGACCGTCGCGCCCGGGAGCGGGCCGGGCCCGGACGCGCCGGAGGGCGGGACGCGCGCGGCGTCCCGCCCTCCGGCGGTGGTGCGGTCCGGGCGCCCGACGGGTGGTCGGGCGCCCGGTGCGGGTCACTCGGTGCTGGCGGCCTCGACCACCGGCGCGTCGGGGACCTCGCCCTTCGGCGAGCCCGAGAAGGTCAGCGTCGCCGCCGGCCCTTCGCCCTCGGCGTCCACGAGGATGATCTCCCCCGAGGCGATCTCCCCGTAGAGGATCTTCTCGGACAGGACGTCCTCGATGTCGCGCTGGATCGTGCGGCGCAGCGGCCGGGCGCCCAGCACGGGGTCGTACCCGCGGGTGGCGAGCAGCTGCTTCGCCGCGGGGGTGAGCTCGATGGCCATGTCCTGGTCGCGCAGGCGCCCGTCCAGGCGGGCCAGCATGAGGTCGACGATCTGGATGATCTCGTCCTGCGTGAGCTGCGGGAAGACGACCGTGTCGTCGACGCGGTTGAGGAACTCGGGGCGGAAGTGCTGCTTGAGCTCCTCCCCCACCTTGCGCTTCATCCGGTCGTAGTCGGTGGACAGGTCGCCGCCGGCCTGGAAGCCCATCTGCAGGCCCTTGGCGATGTCCCGTGTGCCGAGGTTCGTCGTCATGATGATCACGGTGTTCTTGAAGTCCACCGTGCGGCCCTGGCTGTCGGTGAGGCGGCCGTCCTCGAGGATCTGCAGCAGCGAGTTGAAGATGTCGGCGTGCGCCTTCTCCACCTCGTCGAACAGGACGACGGAGAACGGGCGGCGACGGACCTTCTCGGTGAGCTGGCCGCCCTCCTCGTAGCCCACGTACCCGGGGGGCGAGCCGAAGAGCCGCGAGACGGTGTGCTTCTCGGAGAACTCGCTCATGTCGAGCTGGATGAGCGCGTCCTCGTCGCCGAAGAGGAACTCCGCGAGGGCCTTGGCGAGCTCGGTCTTCCCGACGCCCGTGGGCCCCGCGAAGATGAACGAGCCGCCGGGGCGCTTCGGGTCCTTGAGGCCGGCGCGGGTGCGCCGGATCGCCTGGGAGAGCGCCTTGATGGCGTCCTCCTGGCCGATGACACGCTTGTGGAGCTCGTCCTCCATGTGGAGCAGCCGGCTGGACTCCTCCTCGGTGAGCTTGACGATCGGGATGCCCGTGGCGATGGCCAGCACCTCGGCGACGAGCTCCTCGTCCACCTCGGCGACGACGTCCATGTCACCGGCCTTCCACTGCTTCTCCCGCTCGGCGCGGGCGGCGAGCAGCTTCTTCTCGTCGTCGCGCAGGGACGCCGCCTTCTCGAAGTCCTGCGCGTCGATCGCGGACTCCTTCTCCCGGCGGACGCCGGCGATCTTCTCGTCGAAGTCGCGCAGGTCCGGCGGCGCCGTCATCCGGCGGATGCGCAGTCGCGCCCCCGCCTCGTCGATGAGGTCGATCGCCTTGTCGGGCAGGAAGCGGTCGTTGACGTAGCGGTCGGCGAGGTTCGCCGCCGCGACGAGCGCGCCGTCGGTGATGGACACCCGGTGGTGCGCCTCGTAGCGGTCCCGCAGGCCCTTGAGGATCTCGATGGCCTGCGACAGCGTCGGCTCGGCCACCTGGATCGGCTGGAAGCGGCGCTCGAGCGCCGAGTCCTTCTCGATGTGCTTGCGGTACTCGTCGAGCGTCGTGGCGCCGATGGTCTGCAGCTCGCCGCGCGCCAGCATCGGCTTGAGGATGCTCGCCGCGTCGATGGCGCCCTCGGCCGCGCCCGCCCCGACGAGGGTGTGGATCTCGTCGATGAACAGGACGATGTCGCCGCGGGTGCGGATCTCCTTGAGCACCTTCTTCAGGCGTTCCTCGAAGTCACCGCGGTAGCGGCTGCCCGCGACGAGGGCCCCCAGGTCGAGCGTGTAGAGCTGCTTGTCCTTGAGGGTCTCCGGGACCTCGCCCTTGTGGACGGCCTGCGCCAGGCCCTCCACGACGGCGGTCTTGCCGACGCCCGGCTCGCCGATGAGGACGGGGTTGTTCTTCGTGCGGCGCGACAGCACCTGCATGACGCGCTCGATCTCCTTGGCGCGCCCGATGACGGGGTCGAGCTTGCCCTCGCGCGCCGCCTGCGTGAGGTTGCGCCCGAACTGGTCGAGGACCAGCGAGCCCGACGGCGTGCCCTCGGCGGGGCCGCCGGCCGCGGCCGGCTCCTTGCCCTGGTAGCCGGACAGCAGCTGCAGCACCTGCTGGCGGACGCGGTTGAGGTCGGCGCCCAGCTTCACGAGGACCTGGGCGGCGACGCCCTCGCCCTCGCGGATGAGGCCGAGCAGGATGTGCTCGGTGCCGATGTAGTTGTGGCCCAGCTGCAGCGCCTCGCGCAGGCTCAACTCGAGGACCTTCTTCGCGCGCGGCGTGAAGGGGATGTGGCCCGAGGGCGCCTGCTGGCCCTGGCCGATGATCTCCTGCACCTGCTCGCGGACGGAGTCCAGCGAGATGCCCAGCGACTCGAGGGCCTTGGCGGCGACGCCCTCGCCCTCGTGGATGAGGCCCAGGAGGATGTGCTCGGTGCCGATGTAGTTGTGGTTGAGCATCCGGGCCTCTTCCTGGGCCAGGACGACGACTCGACGAGCTCGGTCGGTGAACCTCTCGAACATGCAGCGCTCCTCGCGGACGATCTGGCGGCGGAGGGCGGTCCCCCTGCGAGTCGCTCGATGCTATCCCCGCAGCCCCCGCGGCGGTCGGCCACTCCGGTCGACCACCTGGGCGGGGCGCCCGCCCCGGACGGGCGCCCTCCTGCCGACGTGCCCAACGCCCCGCGGAGCCGGGGGTGTTCCGCCGCCGGCGTTCGCCGACGGCGGACGGGCCCGCTGGCCCGGACGGGTGACCTCAGCGGCCCTCGTCGGCGCCGCCTCCGGCGGCGCCCCCGCCCCCGCCGCCGCCCCGCGGATCAGCGGACCGCGCCCGCACGTAGCGCCGCCCGCTGGAGTCGACGACGACCTCGAACGCCGCGGCGTGCGCGTCCCGGTGCGCCTGCGCCGCCCGCCGTCGCTCGGCGTCCGGCTCGTCGGACCGGCCGAGCTGGGCCGGCCCGACGAGCCGCCGGAGCTGCCCCTCGAGGCGGCCGAGCCAGGAGCCGCGCCGCTCCCGAGCGCCCCGCCCCACGCCGCTCAGCGGCGCGCGAGGCGGCGGCCGGAGCCGTCGCCCGCGGGCTTGCCGTAGTGGGCGAAGACGGCGGGCTCGTCCTCGGCCTTGAGCTCCCCGTCGGTGTCGATGGACGGGGCCTCCTTCACGAGGGTCTTCGAGTACGCGACCTTGACGTAGTCGGGCCCGACGGTCGCGCCGTCGAAGGGCACGAAGACGAGGCGCTTGCCCCCCAGGAGGCCGCCCAGCGTGATGGTGCCGAAGGCCGGCTGGTCGGTCGCCGTGTCGACGTAGACGGCCTCGAGCTCGCCGATCTTGTCGCCGTCGGCGTCGACGACCCTGTGACCCCGGTACTCGCGGATGTCGTCTGCCTCGAACACGCTCGCTCCTCGGGTGGCGGTCGGCGCGCAGGCGCCGTCCTGGTGGCGGGACGGCCGTGCTGACCGCCTCCCGGGGAGCCTAGGGAGGACGGGCCCGCCGCGCCCGCCGCGCCCGCCGAGGAGGGGCCCGGGCGGGGCGGCCCGCTAGCCTCGCGCGTCGTGCACCCCAGCGGCGAGCAGCACGTCCTCGAGCACGGCCCCCTGCGAGCGGTCGTCACGGAGGTGGGGGCGAGCCTGCGCTCCCTCACCGACGACGGTCGCGACCTGGTGGTGCCCTTCGGCGCCGACGAGGTGCGCCCCGTCTACCGGGGCGCGGTGCTGGCGCCGTGGCCGAACCGCGTGGTGGACGGCCGCTGGCGCCTCGACGGCGTCGGCGCCGCCTCGGGCGCGGAGCAGCAGCTCGCGCTCACCGAGCCCCCGCGCGGGCACGCCCTGCACGGGCTGCTCGTCTGGGAGCGCTACGCCCGCACCGGCGGGTCGAGCACGGCCGAAGCCGCCGAGCTGGAGCTCTCGGCCCGCGTGGTGCCCCAGGCCGGCTACCCCTTCGCCGTCGACGTCGTCGTGGCCTACCGCCTCGACGACGCCGGCCTGACGACGACGGTCACGGGCACCGGGCTCGGCGACGACCCGGCGCCCTGGGGCTGCGCGGCCCACCCGTACCTGAGCGCCGGCACCGGCCGCGTGGACGACTGGACGGCCGCCGTCGACGCGTCCTCCTACCTCGAGGCCCTGGGGGCGCGGATGCTGCCGGGCGAGGTCCGCGCCGTGGACGGCACGCCGCGGGACCTCCGCGGCGGCCGCCCCCTGGCGGGCGTCGAGCTCGACGACGCGCTCACGGGGCTGGCGGCCGGCGAGGACGGCCTCGTCCGCTTCACGGTGGTCGACGCGCGCGGCACCGGCGCCGCCGTCGCGTGGGACCCGGCCGTGCTGCCGTGGGTGCAGGTCCACACCGCCGACCGGCCCGAGCCCGAGCTCGACCGGGCCGGCCTCGCCGTCGAGCCCATGACGTGCCCGCCCGACGCCTTCAACAGCGGCGCGGACGTCGTCCGCCTGGCCCGCGGCGAGAGCGCCTCCGCCTCCTGGACGATCTCCCCGCTGCGGGGCGCGTGAGCCCGTCGCCCCGCACGGCGGCCGACCCGCTCACGGGGTCGGCGCCGGTGGGCGGCGGGGCGGGCACGTCGCTGGCGGACGCCCTGGACGGCGTCGCCGTCGCCGCGGGGCTCCGCGCCGTGCGGGTGCTCGACGGGGTGCCCGGCCCGGCGTCGGGGTGGACGACGCTCGCCGCGGCCCTGGCGCCCGGAGCCGTCGAGCGGTGGGTCGCCACGACGGACGCCGGCCTGGCGGCCTGGCGCGGCGGCCGCCCCGCGCCCCGCCAGGTGGCCCCGACCTACGTCCTCGGCTGGGTGCTCGACGCCCTCGCGCAGGCGGGCGGGACGCCCTACGGCCTCCTGCGCCGGGCGCCGGCGCTCGACCTCGGGCGCGTCGCCGTCCGCCGCGCCCGTCCGCTCGGCCAGCCGGCCGCCGTCGCCCTCGTCGGAGCCGGCGCGCGCTGCCTGCCCGGGGACGCCGCGGCCGTGCGCGCCGGCGACCGGCCGGCCGACGACGCGGACCACCTGGCGGCGCTGCTCGGCGCGGACCTCGTCGCCTGCGCCCGGCGCGTCGAGGCGCTCTGGGCGCCCCGCGTGCGCGTGGGCTCGCTCCAGCGCTGGGGGCCGCTGGCGGACGCGCTCGATTCCGTGCTGGCCTCGGCCGGGGCCGCCCGCGGCGACGTGCCCGGGGGCCTGCGGGACGCCGCGCGGGTGCTCGCGCTCGCCCCCGAGCCGCTGGGCCGCCCCGCGCGCGCCCGCCCCGACGCGACGCCGGGCGGGCCGGGCTGGACCCGCGACCGGCGCTCCTGCTGCTTCGCGCACGCCGTCGACCCCGCGCTCGTGTGCCGGACGTGCCCGCGCCTGTCCGCGCCGCGAGCGCCGGCGACGGCTCCCTGACGCGCCCCCTCCCCCGACGCGCCCCTCCCCCGACGCGCCCCGGCCCCGACGCGGAGGTGCCGGGGCCCTCGTGCGTCGGCCGGAGGAGCGCTCAGCCCTGCGCGGCCTTGTAGGCCTCGAGGACGGCGCCGGAGATGCGGCCGCGCTCGCTCACGGTGTGCCCGTTCTCGCGCGCCCACTCGCGCACGGCGGCCGTGTCGACGCCGCCCGCGGAGGAGGACGAGGAGGAGGACGACCCCGAGGAGCGGGTCGAGCGGCGGGCGCCGCCGGAGGAGCGGCCGCCGGCCTTGCGGGCGTGGCCGACCCACGGGGCCAGCGCGTCGCGCAGCTGGGCCGCGCGCTCGCTCGTGAGGTCGATCTCGTAGCTGACGCCGTCGAGGGCGAAGGTCACGGTCTCGTCCGCCTCACCGCCCTCGACGTCGTCGATGAGGATGACCTTCGTCTTCTGCGCCATGTCGTCCACTCCTGGAGAGCTCGGCCCGGCAGGCCCGGGGAGGCGTTCCGCGGATTTCCCGCGAGAGCTCGCGCAGGCCGCGCGCCGCTCTTCCGTTCGGCACGGATGATGGCAGCAGGAATGGCGCGCGTCAAAAGCGGCCGGCATTGTCGACCGGTGCCCCGACATCCTTTCCCGGGCGAAGAGGGGAAAGCGCGACCACTTCAGCGGGAGTCGTCGGCCGGGCGCTCGCCGTCGCCGTCGACCGTCGGACCAGCCGCACCCTCGCGGGCGGCGCGCCGCTCGGCCGCCTCGAGGCGCGCCTGCGCGGCGCGCTCGTCGCGGTCGGCGGAGATCATCTTGCGCACCACGACGACGAAGAGGGCGCAGACGGCGGCCGACGGCAGCAGGGCGCCCAGCACGGGCAGGAGGTCCACGCGTCCAGGGTAGGACGGCGCCCCGCCCGGACGTCCCGCTCCCCGCGCCGGCCCGGGCGGGTCAGCGCCCGGGGCGCACCAGCGGGAAGAGGACCGTCTCGCGGATCCCGAGGCCCGTGAGCGCCATGAGCAGCCGGTCGACGCCCATGCCCACGCCACCGGTGGGGGGCATGCCCGTCTCCATGGCGGCGAGGAAGTCCTCGTCGAGCTGCATGGCCTCGTCGTCGCCCGCCGCGGCGAGGCGGGCCTGCTCGACGAAGCGATCGCGCTGCACGACCGGGTCGACGAGCTCGGAGTACCCCGTGGCGAGCTCGAAGCCCCGCACGTACAGGTCCCACTTCTCGACGACGCCGGGCTCGCTGCGGTGGGCGCGCACGAGGGGGGAGGTCTCGACCGGGAAGTCGCGCACGAAGGTCGGGCCGGAGAGCGTCGGGACGACGAGGTGCTCCCACAGGTGCTCGACGAGCTTGCCGTGCCCGCGGTCGCCGGCGTCGTCGCCGACGGCCATGCCCACCCGCTCCGCGAGGGCGAGCAGCTCCTCCGCCGGGGTCCGCGGCGTGACGACGGCGCCCGCCGCCGCCGACAACGACCCGTACATCGACACCTGCGACCAGGGGGCCAGCAGCTCGTCCGCCTCCGGGAGCAGCAGGTCCGGCGCCGTCTCCCGGACGGCGCGCACGGACGCCTGCACGAGGTCGCGGGTGAGCTCGGCCATCGAGTCGTAGTCGCCGTAGGCCTCGTACATCTCGAGCATGGCGAACTCGGGGCTGTGGGTGGAGTCGGCGCCCTCGTTGCGGAAGTTGCGGTTGATCTCGAAGACCTTCTCGAGCCCGCCGACGACGCAGCGCTTGAGGAAGAGCTCGGGGGCGATGCGCAGGAAGAGCTCCATGTCGAAGGCGTTGCTGCGCGTCGAGAAGGGCCGTGCGCTCGCGCCGCCGTGCAGCGTCTGGAGCATCGGCGTCTCGACCTCGAGGAAGCCGCGCCCGCCGAGCACCGAGCGCAGGGCGCCGACGACGGCGGCGCGGGCGCGCACCACCTGGCGGGCCTGGTCGCGCACGACGAGGTCGACGTACCGGGCGCGCACGCGCGCCTCCTCGGACATCTCCGCGCCCTCGTAGAGGTTGGGCAGCGGCCGCAGCGCCTTCGACGCGAGCGCCCAGGAGGCCGCCAGCACGCTGAGCTCCCCCGTGCCGCTCGTGACGACGCGCCCCGTGACCGAGACGTGGTCCCCGAGGTCGACGTCGGACTTCCAGGCGGCCAGGGCGTCGGCGCCGACGCCGACCGGCAGGCCGCGGTCGGGCCGCGCCTCCTGGGCGAGCATGACCTGCAGGCGCGTGCCGTCGCCCTCCTGCAGCACCGCGAAGAAGAGCTTGCCGCGACCGCGCTGGAAGACCACGCGACCCGTGACGGACACCTCGTCGTCGGTCACCGCCTGCGCGCCGAGGCCGGCGTGGCGCTCGCGGACGGCCGCGAGCGTCGTCGTGCGCGGCACGCTCACGGGGTAGGGGTCGCCACCGCCCTCGAGGATCCGGGCCCGCTTGTCGAGGCGGACCCGCTCCTGCTCCGAGCGCTCCGCCCCCGTCTCGCGGGGGGCGCCGGCGGCCGGGGTCGAGGGGTCGGTCGCGGGTGCGTCGCTCACCCGGCGAGGCTACCGGCGCCCCACCGCTCCCCCGGCCGGCGCCTCGGCCGCACCGCCGTCCCGCGGCCCGAGGACGACGGGCGCGTTGTCGATGAGGCGGACGGCGCCGACGCGCGCCGCCACGGCCAGCAGGGCCGGGCCCCGGTGGTCCTCGGGGACCTCCGCGAGGTCGTCGGGGTCCACGAGCGCCAGGTAGTCGACGTCGGCGCCCGGCTCCTCCGCGAGCGCGGCCGCGGCCGCGGCGCGCACGGCGGCCGCCCCCTCGGCGGCCCGCTCCTCGCCGCGCCGCAGCGCCCGGGAGAGCACCGCGGCGCGGGCGCGCCCGTCGGCGTCGAGGCGCGCGTTGCGGCTCGACCGGGCCAGGCCGTCGTCCTCCCGCGCCGTCGGCGCGGCCACGACCTCGACGTCGAAGGACAGGTCGGCGACCATCCGCCGCACGAGGAGCAGCTGCTGGGCGTCCTTCTGCCCGAAGAGCACCACGTCGGGCCGGGTGAGGTGCAGGAGCTTGGTGACGACGGTGAGCACGCCGTCGAAGTGCCCCGGCCGGCTCGCGCCCTCGAGCACCTCCCCGAGCGGCCCGGCGGCGACGCGCACCTGCGGCGGCCCGCCGGGGTAGACCTCCTCCACCGCGGGCGCGAAGACGACGTCGACACCCTCCCGGCCCAGCAGCGCCAGGTCCCCCTCGAGGTCACGCGGGTAGGACTCGAGGTCGAGCGACTCGCCGAACTGCAGCGGGTTGACGAAGACGGTCGCCACCACCGAGCGGCCGCGCCCGCGCGCGGCGCGCACGAGGCCGGCGTGCCCCTCGTGGAGCGCCCCCATCGTCATGACGACGGCCACGGGGCCCTCCAGCACGGCCCGGGCGCGCGCCAGCTCGGCGCGGGTGCGCACGAGCAGCGGCCGCCCCTCCGACCCGGCGGCCGGTGCGGTCCTGTCGGTCGGGTCCTGCGGGGCGGTCGCGGCGGCGTCGGGACCGGTGCTGCGCATGGCCGCCGGAACGGCCCTCGCGCCCCCGCTCTTCCCCGTGCGCGTCGCCGGGCTCTCCGTCGGGCTCGCCTCGGGGCGGTCGTCCGGGCGCCCCGTCGGAGCGCTCACGTCCGCGGCGGCGGGTCGGCCAGCAGCTCGAGGACGCGCGCGGCGTCCTCCGCGGCCAGCCGTCCGCGCGCGAGCGCGCGCAGCGCCGTCGCCCGCGCCATGGCGCGGTGGGCGTCCGGCACCTCGGTCGAGCCCGACCGGGCCGCGTGCTCGGCCAGGGCGGCGCGGTGGGCGGCGAGGGTGCCGGCGTCGGCCCGGGCGACGGGGCCGGTGAGCGCGTCGTCGCCCGCGCGCACGGCGCCGTCGAGGCTCGCGTGCAGCAGGGGTCCGAGCACCCGCGCGGGCTCGTCCACGCCGGCGGCGGCGAGCAGCTCGCGGGCCTGGGCCACGAGCGTGACGAGGTGGTTCGCGCCGTGGGAGAGGGCCGCGTGGTAGAGCGGGCGGTCGGCCTCGGCGACGACCACCGGGTCGCCGCCCATCTCGACGACGAGCGCCTGCGCCACGGGGAGCACGGGCCCCGGGGCGGTGACGGCGAAGCTGCAGTCGACGAGCCGGGCCAGGTCGAGCGACGTGCCCGTGAAGGTCATGGCCGGGTGCACGGCGAGGGGGATGGCCCCCGCGGCGCGGGCCGGGGCGAGGACCTCGACGCCGTAGCGCCCGGCGGTGTGGACGACGAGCTGGCCCGCCTGCCAGCCGCCGGTGGCCGCGACGCCGGCGACGAGGTCGGCGAGGGCGTCGTCGGGCACGGCGAGCAGCACGAGCTCGGCCCGGCGCACGACCTCCGGCACCTCGAGCAGCGGCACGCCCGGCAGGAGGGCGCCGACGCGCTCGCGGGTGCGCTCGGAGACGCCGCTGGCGCCGACGACGGCGTGGCCGGCGGCGCGCAGAGAGGCGCCGAGGACGGCGCCGACCCGCCCGCCGCTGACGACGCCGACGCCGAGCCGACCCGGGCGCGAGGCGGGATCCGCGCCACCGGCGGGAGCCGTCCTCCCGGGAGCGGGCCCACCGGGGAGCGGGTCACCGGGGAGGGGGGCTCCGGGGGGCGGCTCGACCACGCGGCGGATCCTCGCACGCGCCGGAGGGGCGTCCCCGGCGCCGACCGGGTCGGCGCCTACTGTCGCCGCGTGGGCAGGCACGAGCGGGTGGCGGCGCTGGTCGGGGAGGACCTCGCGGGGCTCGAGGTCGCCGACCTCGGCTGCGGGCCGGGACGCACCGTGCGCGCCCTGCTCGCCGCGGGGCCCCGCCGCGTGCACGCCCTGGACCGCACCTCGGGCCTCGACGACGACGTGCTCGCCGACGCCCGGGTGCGCAGCCGGCTGGCCGACCTCGACGAGGGCGTGCCCCTGGCGGACGGGAGCCTCGACGCCGCGGTGTCCCTCAACGTCGTCGAGCACCTCGGCTCACCCGTGGACCACCTCGTCGACTGCCACCGCGCCGTCGCGCCGGGCGGACGGCTCGTGCTCGCGCACAGCGACTGGGACACCGCCCTCTTCACGAGCTCCGACGACGGGCTCACCCGAGCCCTCGTCGACCGCTTCGTCGCCGCGGCCCACGGCCCGGCGCCGCGCTCGGACGGCTTCATGGGGCGCAAGCTGCTCGCGCTCTCGGACGCCTCCGGCGCGCGCGGCGCGCCCTGGGAGGTGGAGGGCGTGGAGGTCTGGGCCGACGGGCACCGGCGCTTCGACGACGGCTCGGTGGCCTGGAAGGTGGCCACCGCCGTGCTGGCGGCCGCGGGCGACGAGCCCGCGCTCGCGGCGCGGGCCGCGGGCTGGGTCGAGGACCTGCGCGCCCTCGCGGACGCCGGCCAGTTCCTCTTCGCCGTCACCGACGTCGCGGTGGTCCTGCGCCGGGCGTGACGCCGCACGGGCGCCGGGACCGGCGTCGCACCGGCCTACTCGCGGGCGCGGCCCGCGACGTCGTCGTCCTCCTCGTCGGGCGAGCGCCGGCCGGTGCGGCCGAGCACGAGCTGCTCGAGGCGGTTGAGGCACTCGCGCTGCCGCGGGCCGAGCAGGAGGGCGCGCAGCGGCTGGGGAACGAGGAGCATGACGCCCGTGATGACGTCCTCCCACATGACGACGCGCGTGCCGCCGCCGGGCGCCTGCTCGAGGCGGATGTCGATGCGGGCCTGGCCCCACGGCCAGCCGCGCGCGGTCAGCACGATCCGGTCGGGCAGGTCGGAGGCCAGGACGGTCGTGTGGTCGTCCAGGTGCAGCGGCCAGGGCCCCGTGGAGTGGTGCAGCCGCTGGCCCTCGGCCGGCCAGCGGCCCTCGACCGCACGGATGCGCGTGGCGCCGACGACCCACAGGCCGTAGAGCCACCCGTCGGATAGCACGTCGACGACGTCCTCGCGCGGGCAGGGCATGGTGCGCTCCACGGTGGTCACGGCGCATCCTCCCGCCCCGGGGCGGGAGGGCGCGCGACGACGTCCGGCCGGGCGTCCTCCACCGGGGACGGCCCGGTGCCGCCCGCGTCCGGCGCGGCGCCCTCCCGCGTCCCGCCCGTGGCGCCCGCCGCGCCCCGCGAGGCGGCGGCGAGGTCCTCCATCCAGCGCTCGGGGCCGGCGCTGCTGCGGGCGGCGCGGGCACGGGCGGCCTGCTCGGCGAGGAGCCGGGCGGCGTCGGGCGCGGCCAGGTGCTCGGCGCGCGGGCGGACCGGGCCGGGGGTCGCGTGGGCGGTCACGGTGGCGAGCCCGAGCCGGCGCTGCAGCGGCCCCTGCTCCAGGCCGAGGCTCTGCGTGCGCTCGTGGGGGACGACGTCGAGCTGGCGCACGAGGCGGCCGCTGCGCACGAGGAGGGCCGTGCCGGTGGTGCGGTAGCCGCGCCGCCGCCAGGCCACCGGGTCCAGCCAGCGCGCCGAGCGCGGGGCGTCGACCCAGCCGTGCGTGCGGCCGGTGCCCTCGAGCCCGGCCCCCAGGACGCCCGCCGGGTCCTCGCAGCCTGGGTCGGGCAGGAGGAGGGAGAGGACCTCGACGGCCTGCGCGCGCGTGCCGACGGGCAGGAGCACCGTCTCCTTGCCGGCGTCGTCGGCGCCGCCGCCCGCGTACCCGGCCACGTCCATCTCCATGGCCCACCAGTCGGGGCCGCGCCACAGCAGCGGCTGCCGCAGCCGCACGGCCTGCACCCGCCCCGGGGGCACGGTCTGCGCGCGCGTCTCCGTGAGGCCGTGGCGCAGGCGCAGCCCGTCCGGCGACGCGGCGATGCGGAAGCCGAAGCCCCGCGAGAAGGCGCCCCAGACCCCGGTGGCCACGCCGAGCGCCGCGGGGACGAGGCCGAAGGCGATGCCGGGCTCGCCCGTCACCACCACGACGACGACGAGCACGACGAGGGCGACGGCGCCGATCACGGGCCAGACGGAGCGCAGCATGCTCAGCAGGAGCCGGTCGACCGGGACCTGCAGCACCTCCCGCTCGGGCGCCTCGGGCGCCTCGCCGGTCTCGTCCACCTGCACGCCGGCGGCCCGCGCCAGCAGCGTGCGGCGCAGGCGCTGGGCGTCGGCCGAGCGCAGGTAGGCCAGCGACACGTCGGAGCCGCTGCCGCCCGCCACCTCGAGCTTGAGCTCGGACAGGCCCGTCAGCCGCGCCACGAGCGGCTGGACGACGTCGACGGCCTGCAGGCGGTCGAGGCGGACGCGCCGGTGCTGGCGGAAGAGGACGCCGGTGCGCAGCTCGACGACCTCCTCCCCCACCCGGAAGCGGGTGAACCGCCAGGTCACGTACGCCCACGCGGCGACGACGAGCGCGCCGACGCCGACGAGGCCGAGGGTGAAGAGGAGCTGGAAGCGCCCGAAGGCGTCGCCGCCGCCGCCGTCGCCGGGCGAGAAGGCGCGCTCGCCGCGCTGCTGGACGACGAAGAAGAGGAGGACGGCGAGCACCGCCCACCCCCGCACCAGCGGGGTGACGGGGTGCATGCGCTTCCACGTGCCGTCGGCCTCGGGCGCCGGCTCGGGGTCGCGGACGCCGGTGGCCGCCGCGGCGGCGACGTCGTCCGGCGGGTCCGCAGGGCCGCCCGGGTCCGCAGGGCCGCCCGGGTCCGAGGTGCTCGGGTCCGAGGTGCTCGGGTCCGAGGTGCTCGGGTCCGGGGTGCCGAGGTCGGGAGCGCCCGGGCGGTCGGGCTCCGCGACGTCGCCGGGCCCGGGCGGCGGCGCTGCCGTCACAGGCCCGCCATCCGGGCCTCGCCGCGGGAGGCGAGGCGGTCGCGCAGCCGCTCGGCCTCGGCGGGCGGCAGCCCGGGGATGCTCGCGTCGGTGCCGGCCGAGGCGGTGTGGAGCTGGACGGTGGCGATGCCCGCCCAGCGGTCGACCGGCCCGGCGGTGACGTCGACGTACTGCATGCGGCCGTAGGGCACGACGACGAGGGTCCGGAAGAGGAGGCCCTGGCGGACGAGGAGGTCGTCGTCGCGCTCGGCGTAGCCGATGGCGGCGACCTGGCGCCCGATGACGACCTGGCGCAGGACCCCGACGGCGGCGAAGGGCAGCCAGAGAAGGAGGATCCACCACCGGTCGAGGAGGACGGCGAGGAGCACCGCCGGCACCAGCGGCACCAGCGTCCCGATGGCGCTGCCCACCCGCCGGACCGTCGCCAGCCGCGGCGACACCCGGGTCCAGCTCACGCCCTCGGGGTCGAAGACCCCGTCGTCCGCCCTCGCTGCCATGTCTCCCCGCCGCGCGCTCGTCCTGGTCGTCCGGGACCCCCCGGACGTGGCTCGAGGGTGGCACGCGCCCGTGGGCTCGTCCGCCCGGCGCGCCCGGCGGCACCCCACCCGGGGCGTCCTCCGGGCGCCGCACCAGGAGGAGCGGTCAGCCGTCCCGGAGCACGAGCGACTGCACCTCGGCCACGGGCAGCCCGAAGGTGCTCGAGCGCGTCTCGAGCCCGAGACCGCCCCCCTGCAGCGGACCCCCGGCGGTCCGTCCCTCCCAGCTCGTGGCGTAGGAGGTCGTCACGACGACCGGCCAGCCGGCGGGGTCGCCGCTCGCGGCGCTCGAGCGCTCGGGCACGAGGAGGCAGGCCGCGTCCTCGGACGCGCTCGCCGTCCACGCCGTGCGCGCCGAGTCCGCGGAGCAGGTGGCGTCCCCCGTCGCCGAGGTGGCCGTGAAGCGCTCCGGCGCGGCGCGGACGGTGGCTGAGCTCGCCCCGGCGGTGGCGGTGACCTCGACGGGCGCGAAGCCGTCCGCGGCCGAGGGGCCGTCCTCCAGCCACAGCCAGCTCGGGAGCCGCACGTACCCGCGGCCCACCGGGTTGGTGGCCACCTCGGGGTCGGGGATGGTCATGGCCTCCTCGGCCACCTCGCGCAGCTCCTCGGCCGTCAGGACGGGCGGCGGCGGAGCCGGCGGCGCGGTGCCCGTCGGCAGGAACAGCCACTCGGACCCGGGGCCGCCCGTGGCGCCGGCGCCGAGCGCCGCGCGGCAGTCGTCCGCCGCGTCGGTGTAGTCGAACAGCCGGCCGGGTGTGCCGGCGAGGTCGTCACCGGACGTCGACCGACCGGTGAGCAGGAACCACCCGCCGTCCTCCTCCGCGAGCGCGTCGACGTCGGCGACCGGCGGGAGGCGCAGCGCCTCGGCGCCCACCGCGCGGTAGCGGGCGTCGTTCTTGGCGTCGCGGAACTCGGCCGCGTCGTAGAGCGGCCCGTCCCACCAGCAGGCCGGTGGCTTGCGCACGACGCGCGTGGCGGCCCCGCCTCCGACTCCCCCGTCGGCGACGCCGTTGCCGGTGAGCTGCACGCGCACCTCGACCGCCCGGGCGCTGAGGCCGGAGTCGTCGGCGCCCGCACCCACCTGCGAGCCCACCTGGCCGCCCGGGCCCGGAGCGGCGGAGGCGGGGGCGCTGACGAGGGCGGCGAGGAGGGCCACGGCTCCGCCGGCCGCCAGGCCCGTGGTGGTCGTGCGTCGCACGCGCGCCCCTCCCCTCCCACCGCGACGGGCGCCGCGGCGACGGCCGCACGTTAGACCCGGCGAGGGCTGACCGGCCGCTCGAGGGCCCGGTGGCACCCGTCCGTGGCGTCGGTGCGCCCCGCGCGGGCCCGTGGGCTCAGGGGGCGTCGCCCTGGCAGAGCGCGGCGTCCGCCGGCTGCACGTCGGCGACGACCCAGGGGCCGTCGAGCCGGCGCATCGCCACCTGCACGGCCACCCGGTCCCCCGCGGACGCGGGGTCCGCCTCGCCGCTCGCGGCGTCCACGGCGAGGAGCCCGCTGTCGTCCAGGCAGTCCGCGACCACGGCGTCGTCGCCCGCCCGCCCGACGACCCGGGGGTCGACGACCACCTCACCGCTGGCGCGCAGGCCGGCGTCGCGCTGGCCCGCCACGTAGTCCGTCGTCCGCCGCAGCTGGGGGTCGACCGCCAGCGCGGAGAGCCGGTCGAGCGGTCGCCCAGGGTCGGCCAGCACGGCGACGTCCTCGCGCCAGAAGGCCGTGTAGGCGTCGAGGACGCGCTGGTCCTCCTCGTCCTCCGGCCGCTCGCCGAGCACCCGCAGGGAGGCGGGCCCGTCCGCCCCGGTCGGCGAGGACGGGCCCGCCTCCCCGGAGGGGGCCGGCCCGGTGGACGGCGCTCCGCCGCTCGTCGCGGGGTCCGCGCCCCGCGACGGCGAGCCCGGGGCCGACGGCGCCCCGCTGGGCACCTCGACCTCCGGAGCGCCGCCCTCGCCGCTGCAGGCCGGCACGGCCGCCGCGAGGACGAGCGCCGCCACCAGGGCCGTGGTCCTCACCCCTCGATGAGGCCCTTCTCGACGAGGTAGTCGCGGGCGACGTCCTCGGGCAGGAGCCGCTCCTGGTCGACCTGGGCGTTGAGCTGGCCGAGGTCCTCGGTCGTGAGCACGGGCGCCAGGGCGTTGAGCGCCTCCAGCGCGTCGTCCGGCAGGCCCTCGGCGTTGCCGACCGGGACGATGTTGTTGGCGGGCTGCACCGCCATGTCGTCCTCGAGGAGCACGAGACCGAGATCACCGAGCGTCGCGTCCGTCGAGCCGGTGATGCCGATCGGCACCTGCCCGTCGGCGACCTTCTGCTTGCCCGTCACGCTGCCGAACTCGTCGCCGGTGACACCGCTGAACTGGATGCCGTAGCGGTCCTCCAGGACGGCGGCGCAGAAGGGCTGCTGCTCGGGGTCGAGGCACTCCTGGGCGGCCGCGATCTCGACGGGGCCGGTCTGCGCGGCCGCGAAGTCCGAGAGCGTGGTGACCCCCTCGGCGTCGGAGTACTCCTGCGTCACGTAGAAGGCGTTGTCGCTGCTCGCCTCCGTCGGCTCGCCCACGACG
This sequence comes from uncultured Pseudokineococcus sp., assembly GCF_947499845.1. Taxonomy (GTDB): domain Bacteria; phylum Actinomycetota; class Actinomycetes; order Actinomycetales; family Quadrisphaeraceae; genus Pseudokineococcus. The sequence goes on along the minus strand of NZ_CANMPM010000001.1, from coordinate 124,652 downwards.
AGACCGGCCTGGTCGGCGAGGTCGGTGAGGGCGGCGAGCGTCTCGTCGACGTCAGCCGCCTGGACGACGCCGCCGCCCTGGTCGGCGCTCAGCCAGTTGGCCATGGAGGCCGCGTACTCGGGGATGACGTCGACCTGGCCGTCGATGAGCGCCGGCGCGTACGTGGCGCGCTCGGCGGTGGCCGTGATCTCGACGTCGTACCCGGCGTCCTCGAGGAGGGCCGCGTACATGTTCTCCATCACCGTCATCTCGGTGAAGGTCGCGCCGCCGACGACGAGCTGCTCGCCGCCGCCGGAGCCGCCGGCGGCGTCCGTGGACCCGCCCTCCCCGCCGAGCTGGTCGCCGCCGCCGCAGGCGGAGAGGGCCAGCGCACCGGCGAGGGAGAGGGCGACGGCGGCGCTGCGGCGCAGGCCGGGCCGGGCCCCGGCTGTGGTGACGGGCGTGGTCGAGGACGTGCTCATGGGTGGTCTCGCCTTCTGTGTCCCGCGGCTGTCGCCGCGCGTGTCCGGCGGACCGGTCGCGGTCCGCGGGAGGAGTAAACGACGCGGGGCCCCGGCTCCGCGAACGCGGGAGGCCCCGCTGGCGTCACGATGCCGTCACGGCTGTCCCCGACCGCCCGGCGGTCGACCACGGCTCACCCCGCCGAGGAGGTCGAGGCGGCCAGCCTCCCGGCGCGACGCCCGCGGCGCGGCGGGGTCGAGCGCCGGCGGCTCGCCCCGCCGACGCGGCGCTCGAGCGCCGCGAGGGCGAGCTCGACGACGACGGCGACTGCCGCGACGAGCAGCGCGCCGGCGATGACGCGCGGCTGGTCCTGCGTCGCGATGCCCCCGCGGATCGCCGCGCCCAGCGTCCGGGTGCTGACGAGCCCGACGACCGTCGTGGTCGCCACGACCTGCACGGCCGCGATGCGCAGGCCGACCATGAGCAGCGGCGTCGCGAGCGGCAGCTCGACGCGCACCAGCATCTGCCACGGGCTCATGCCGAGGCCGCGGGCGGCGTCGACGGCCGAGCGGTCGACCTCGCGCATGCCCGTGTAGGTGTTCGTCAGCAGCGGCGGGATCGAGAAGAGCGCGAGCGCCAGGACGAAGCTCGCCGTGTTCGCGCCGAAGGGCTGCGGGAGCAGCACGAAGATGACGAGGACGGCGAAGGTCGGGACGGCTCGGCCGATGTTGCTGATGTTGATGGCGAGCGCCCCGCCGCGACCGGTGTGGCCGAGGACGAGGCCGACGGGGACGGCCACCAGGGTCGCCACGAGGAGGGAGAGGGCGGCGAGCCCGAGGTGGTCGACCAGCTGCTCGCCGAGGCCGTCACGGGTCCAGCTCGCGGGGTCGAAGAGGTAGGACAGCGAGTCCACGAGCCAGCTCACGCCGCCACCCCCCGGCGCCAGGGGGTGAGCGCTCGCTGGAGACCCAGCAGCAGCAGGTCGACGGCGAAGGCGAGCAGCACGGTCAGCACCGAGGCGGTGAGCACCTGCGCGAAGAACCGCGTGCTCAGCGCGTCGAAGAGGAGGTTCCCCAGGCCCCCGTGCGCCACGACCGCCCCGACCGTCGTCAGCGCGACCGTGGAGACGCCCGCGACGCGCAGCGAGGCGATGAGGGAGGGCAGGGCCAGCGGCACCTGCACCTGCCACAGCAGGCGTCGCGGCCCGTAGCCGACGCCGCGGGCGGCGTCCTCGACGGAGGAGGGCACGCCCTCGAGGCCGGCGACGACGCCGCGCACGATGATGGTCAGCGAGTACAGGCCCAGCGCCAGGACCACGGTCGTCACCGTGAGGCCGGTGTACGGCAGCACGAGGACGAAGAGGGCCAGCGACGGGACCGTGTAGACGATGGTCGCGGCCCCCAGGACGAGGCTCTTGAGCCACGGCGTCCGGCGGGCGAGCAGCGCCAGCGGGAAGCCCACGAGCAGCCCGATGGCGAGGCTCAGCACGAGGATGAGCAGGTGCTCGCGCAGGGCCTCGAGCAGGATCTCGGAGCGGGTCTGCAGGTACAGCGGGCAGATCCAGTCGTTGCGGACCAGGCAGTTGTCCGCGACGCTCCCGGAGTGGACCACGGAGATGAGCGGCACCGGCGCGACGCTAGTGGAGACGCGATGATCCGGCTCGACGGCCTGGGGAAGCGCTACACCGACGGCACCGTCGCGGTCGACTCCCTCGACATGGAGGTCAGCCGCGGCGAGCTGGTCGCCCTCGTCGGCCCCTCGGGGTGCGGCAAGTCGACGACGCTGCGGATGGTCAACCGGCTCATCGAGCCGACGAGCGGGCGCATCGTCCTCGACGGCGACGACGTCACCGACGTCAGCGCGGTCGAGCTGCGCCGCCGCATCGGCTACGTCATCCAGCAGGTGGGCCTCTTCCCCCACCTCACCGTCGGCGACAACGTCGCGACGGTCCCCCGGCTGCTCGGGTGGGACAAGCGGCGCCGCAAGGACCGCACCGCCGAGATGATGGACCTCGTGGGCCTGCCGGCCGCGAAGTACGCCGACCGGTACCCGCACGAGCTCTCCGGCGGCCAGCAGCAGCGCGTCGGCGTCGCGCGCGGCCTGGCGGCCGACCCCGACGTCCTCCTCATGGACGAGCCGTTCGGCGCCGTCGACCCCATCGCCCGCGACCGCCTGCAGGGCGAGTTCCGGCGCATCCAGTCCGAGCTCCACAAGACCGTGCTCTTCGTCACCCACGACATCGACGAGGCCGTCCGGCTGGCCGACCGCATCGCCGTCTTCAGCGAGGGCGGCCGGCTCGAGCAGCTCGCCGAGCCCGCCACCGTCCTCGGGGCGCCGGCCAACCAGTTCGTCGCCGACTTCGTCGGCAGCGACCGCGGCCTGCGCCGCCTCGCGGTGCAGCCGGTGGAGGAGGACGACCTCGTGCACCCGCCCGTCGTCCGGCTCGCCGACCGCGCGGCCGACGCCCGCCGGACCATCGACGGCGCCCCGGAGCCGTACGCCGTCGTCGTCGACGACGCCGGCCACCTGCGCGGGTGGGTGGGCGCGCGGACGCTCGAGGAGTGCCCGCCCGACGCGCTGGTCGAGGAGGTGGCGCGCCGCTTCGACGAGACGGTCCAGATCGGCGACTTCCTGCGCCGCGCCCTCTCCGAGCTCGTCCAGCACGACGCGGGCTGGCTGCCCGTCCTCGACGGCGACCGGTTCCTCGGCGTCCTCACGCCCGACGCCGTCTACGCGGCGCTGCGCCGCACGGTGCCGGGCGACGGCGGCGTGGACGCCGAGCACGAGGCGCCGCTCCTGCGCGCCGTCTGACCCGGCGGGCCGCCGCCCCGCGGCCGGGGCGGCCCGTCGGCCACCATGGGGGCATGGGGCACGACCACGGGCACGCGACGGCGACCGGACGGCACCGCGGGCGGCTGACGGCCGTCCTCGTCATGACGCTCGTCGTCATGGTCGCCGAGGTCGTCGGCGCGCTCGTGTCCGGGTCGCTCGCGCTGCTGGCCGACGCGGGGCACATGCTCACCGACGCCTCGGGCCTCGGGCTCGCGCTCGTGGCGTCCGTGCTGGCCGCCCGCCCCGCCACCGGGCGGCGCTCCTTCGGGCTGGCGCGCGCCGAGGTCCTGGCCGCCGCCGCCAACGCGCTGCTGCTCCTCGGGGTGGCGGCCTTCGTCCTCGTCGAGGGCGTGCGCCGGCTCGTCGACCCCCAGCCCGTCGCGGCGGGGCCGATGCTCGTCGTCGCCCTCGCCGGGCTCGTCGTCAACGTCGTGGGGCTGCGGCTCCTGCACGCCGGCTCCGGCGAGAGCCTCAACGTGCGCGGCGCCTACCTCGAGGTCCTGGCGGACCTGCTGGGCTCGGTCGCCGTCGTCGTGGCCGCCCTCGTCGTCGCGCTCACGGGCTGGGTGCGCGCCGACGCCGTCGTCTCGCTCGGCATCGGGCTCCTCGTCGTCCCCCGGGCCCTGGCCCTCCTGCGGGACACCCTCGACGTCCTGCTCGAGTCGACGCCGCGGGGCGTGGACCTCGAGGACGTCCGCGCGCACGTCCTGTCGGCCGAGGGCGTGCTCGACGTCCACGACGTCCACGTGTGGACCCTCACCGGCGGCCTGCCCGTCATGTCGGCGCACGTCGTCGTCGCCGAGGACGCCCTGGACCGCGCGGGCTCGGGGCGGGTCCTCGACGCCCTCGGCGCGTGCCTGGCCGACCACTTCGACGTCGAGCACTCGACCTTCCAGCTCGAGCCGGCGGGGCACGCCGCCCACGAGGGCGCCCGGCACGCCTGAGGCACCGGGGGCGCCGGCTCCCGGCGGGGGCGAGGATCGGGGCATGAGCGAAGCCGCCCCCTCCCCCGCACCCGTCGCCGTCCTGGGCGCCGGGCTCCTCGGCGCCGCCATGGCCGCGCGCCTCGGCGAGAAGGGCCACGACGTCCGGCTGTGGAACCGCTCCCCGGAACGCGCCGCGCGGACGGCCGACGGCGCGGACGGGGTCAGGGCCGTGGCGGACCTGGCGGAGGCCGTGGACGGCGCTGCGGTGGTGCTGACCGTCCTGCGCGACGGGGACGCGGTCGCCGACGTCGCCGGCCGGTTCCTGCCGCTGCTCGGCGACGGGCCCGTGTGGGTGCAGGCCAGCACGGTCGGCCCGCGCGCCGCCGGGGAGCTGCGCGCGCAGGCGGACGCGGCCGGCGCCGCCTTCCTCGACGCCCCGGTGTCGGGCAGCACGGACCCGGCCCGTCGCGGCGCCCTGACGTGGCTCGTGGCCGGCGACGCCGCGGTGCTCGACCGGGCGCGCCCCGTGCTCGACGACCTCGGCCAGCGCGTGCAGCACGTCGGCGAGGCTGAGGAGGCGAGCGCGCTGAAACTCGTCGTCAACGCGTGGATGACGGGGGCGACGGCCGTCATGGCCGACGCCCTGGCGCTGGCCGAGCGGCTCGGCACCGACCCCGGGGCGCTGCGCGAGGTCCTCGACGGCGGCCCCCTCGGCATGCCCTACGCCCTCGGCAAGGCCGCGATGATGACGAGCGGCGAGTACCCGGCGGGCTTCCCCGCCGAGCTGGCTCTCAAGGACCTCGACCTCGCCGCGGACGGCGGCGCGCTGCCCGGCGCCCTCGAGCCGGTCCGCGAGCGTCTGCGCGCCGTGGCCGACGGCGGGCGGGGGCGCGAGGACGTCGCCGTCCTCGCCGAGGCGCCTCCGGCGCAGGGGTGAGGGGCGCGCGGTCGAGGGGCTCAGGGTCGAGGGGCGCGCCGTTGAGGGGCGCACGGGTCGGGGCGGGCGGCGGCAGCGCGTGAGCGCCCCCGACGCCGACGCCCCGGACGTCGAGGCCTTCGGCGACTACCTCGTCAGCTCGCGCGACGCCGAGGAGTACCGGGCGATGTTCGCCCTCTCGGACGCCGACCTGGCGGGCGGCGTCCTCGACTGCCCGGGGGGCGGGTCGAGCTTCACGGCCACGGCCCGCGCCGCGGGGGTCGACGCCCGCGCCGTCGACCCGGTCTACGCCCTGCCCGTCGACGACCTCGCGGCGCAGCTGCGCGAGGAGCTGGAGAGGGGCCGGGCCTGGATGACCGCCCGCTCCGACGCCTACCGCTGGGACGACCACGGCGACCCCGAGGTCCTCACGCGCCGCCGCGCCGCGTCCGCGGCCGCCTTCGTCGCCCACCGCCGCGCCGAGCCGGACCGCTACGTGGCCGCGTCCCTGCCGCAACTGCCGATGGCCGACGGCGAGGTCGACCTCGTGCTCTCCTCGCACCTCCTCTTCACGTACGCCGACCGCCTCGACGCCGCGGCCCACCTCGCGGCGCTGCGCGAGATGCTCCGCGTCGCCCGCCGCCAGGTGCGCGTCTACCCGCTGCTCGACGCGAGCGGGCACGCGCTGCCCGATCTGCTCGCGGGCGTGGTCGCCGACCTCCGGCGCGACGGCGTCCGCGCGCGGGTGCAGGCCGTCGCCCACGAGTTCCAGCGCGGGGCCGGACGCATGCTCGTCCTGGAGCGGTAGGACGCGGAGCGCCGACGCCGCGCGGCGGGCTCAGGCGGGTCCGTCCTCCTCGAGGTACACCAGCTCGTTGCCGTCCGGGTCCTCGAAGTGGAACATCGGCGGCACGCCGTCCCAGCGCAGCACCTCCGGGTTGTGGAGCACCACGCCCGGCGTGCCGGCGAGACGGGCGTGCGCCGCGGCGGCGTCCGTCGTGCCGAGACGGACGGCCATCGGCAGCGGGCTGTCGGGGGGCAGCAGCACCAGTCCCACCGAGGAGCCCGGGGGCACCACCTCGACGTAGCGCGCCCCCGGCCACGCCTCCTCGTCGACGCGCACCTCGCAGCCCAGCACCTCGGTGAAGAAGGCCAGCGCCCGGTCCTGGTCCGCCACCGGCAGGGACACGCTGAGCACTCTCGTCGTCATCGCCATGCCCGTGCAGACCGCCGCGGCGGCGAGGGCTCATCGGCTCCGGTCTCATCGGCCCCGGGCTCATCGGTCTCGGGCTCACCGGCCCGAGGACCAGCGGCTGTCGGTGCCCTGCGGCACGCTCGGCACGTGCCGACGCCGACGCTCCGCCTGGTGGAGGACGCCGTCCGCACGTCGTGGGGCGCGGACACCACGTACGCGAGCGATGACTACCTGCGCCGGGGCGCGGGCCACCCCGCCCGCGGCCAGTGCGGCCCGACGGCGCTCGTGGTCTACGACCTGCTGGGGGGCGAGCTGGTGGTCGCCGACCTCGAGCACGCGGGCGTCGTGGACGCCGTGCACTACTGGAACGCCCTGCCCGACGGGACGGAGGTGGACCTCACGCGGGACCAGCTGGTCGAGGGGGAGCGCCTCCTGCGCCCGCGCCGGGTCGTGGTGCCGGCCGTACGCTCCTCGCCGGGCGAGGTGCCGTACCGGGTGCTCCGGTCGCGCGTGGCCCGGCTCCTGCGCCCGGAGGGCTAGAGCACGCGCACGGCCACCAGCGCCACGTCGTCCTCCCGCGGGCCGGGCGCGCAGGCCTCCAGCACGACGTCGCAGAGCCGCTGGGCGGAGCCGCGGACGTCGGCCGGGAGGGCCGAGAGCGCGTCCAGCAGCCGCGCCTGCCCGACGTCGAGGCCCTGGTCGCGCCGCTCGAGGAGCCCGTCGGTGCACAGGACGAGGACGTCGCCGGGGGCGAGGACGGTCGAGACCGGGTTGCGCTGCGTCGTCGGCCGGACGCCGAGGAGCAGGTCGTGGGTCGTCGCGGGGACCTCGGCGCGCCCGTCCGCGCGGAGCACGACGGGCGGGGGGTGGCCGGCGTTGGACCACACGAGCCGCCACCCGCGCGGCCCGAGGTCGTCGAGGCGCCCGACCAGCGCGGTCGCCGTCGTGGCGAGGCCCAGGCCCGCCATCGCGGCGTCGGTCCGGGTGAGGACGGCGTCCGGCGGCTCGTCCGTCGTGTACGCGATCCCCCGCAGCAGGCTGCGCAGCTGGCCCATCGCGGCCGCGGCCTCGACGTCGTGGCCCATGACGTCGCCGATGACGACGACCGGCGAGCCCGTGGGCTGGACGAGGACGTCGTACCAGTCCCCGCCCACCTCGGCGCGGCGCGCCGACGGCTCGTAGCGCACCGCCACCTCGAGCCGCTCCAGGCGCGGCGGCGGGGTGAGCATGCTGCGCTGCAGGCCCTCCGCCAGCCGCTTCTGCGCGCGGAAGAGCGCCGCCGCGTCGAGGGCCGCCCCCGCGCGGCGCGCCACCTCGGTCGCCGTCTCCACCTCGGCAGCGGTGTGCGGCCCCCGGTCGCCGGTCGTCACCAGGAGCATCGACCCGACGGTGCGCCCGCGGACGCCGAGCGGCAGCACGACGGTGCCGTGCGGCTCCAGCGCGCGGAAGGCCGCGGCGGTGGCCGCGTCGGGCAGGGCGGCCCGCAGCACCTCCTCCGTCATCTGCTCGACGACGACCGGGCGACGCGTGCGCACCGGGTCGCTCAGGGCCGCCCCGACACCGCTGCCCCGGACGGTGGCGCGGCCCAGGGCGGCCACCTCGCCGGAGCGGGCGGGGTCGCGGTGGGCCGCACCGCCCTCGCGCCAGCGACCGTGCTCGTCCACGAGCAGCACGAGGCACCAGTCGGCGAGCGCGGGGACGACGAGGCGCGCCAGCTCGCCCACCGAGCGGTCCACGGCGGCGGTCTCGAGGACCTCGGAGTCGGTCAGCACGGCGTCCGTCGCCGCCGTCGTCCACACCGCTGTCGTCCCCGCCGCCGGTCTCTCGCCGCCGGTGCTCGTGGCGGCGGCCAGGACGCGCCCGACCTCGGACAGGACGCCGAGGCGCGCCCGCGCGTCCTCGACCTCCGCGAGCGCCCGGTCGCGCTGCTCGTCGGCCGCCACGCGGGCGAGCGCCTGCGCGGCCAGGGCGCCGAGCGCCTCGAGGAGCACGGCGGCCTCGTCGGGCGGCGGGGCGGTCCAGGTGGCCCGCAGCGCCCCCAGGACCGCTCCCCGCACCCGCAGCGGGACGGCAGCCAGGGCCCCCTCGCCGGCGACGCGGGGGAAGCGGCGGGCGACCTCGGCCGCGGTCACGGCCGCGACGACCCGACCGGTGCGCGCGCTGGCGCACTCGGGCAGGTCGCCGTCCGGCGGCGGGGCGCCACCGACGTGGAGAGCCTCGGGCGCGAGGCCGGGCGTCGACCACCGCAGCGCGGGCGCCCCCTCCCCCGGCCCGCCCAGCAGCACGGCGCCGCCCGTGGCCCCGGTCGTCGGCAGCCCGGCCCGCAGGACCCGCTCCACCACCTCGGCGCGGGTCGTCGCCCCCACCAGCGCGGTGGCGACGTCGAGCAGCGCCCACGACGGCGGCGGCCCCGCGGCGTCGGCGGGACCCCCGGGGCGCCCCGGCACCGGCGGCGTCATGGCGCGGACGGCGGCGTCACGGGCCTCGGCGCCTCAGGCCAGGTGGCGGAAGACGACGTCCGCGGCGAGGACGGGCCGCTCGCCGCCCTCGCGCTCCCCGAGCAGGGACAGGACGACCTGCACCCCGCCGGCCACCTCGGACGCCGAGGCGAGCGTGCCGGTGAGCCGCAGGCGGGACCCGACGGGGAGCGGGGCGGGGAAGCGGACCCGGTCGAGGCCGTAGTTGAGGACCATGGAGGAGCGCTCGACCCGCAGCAGGTCGTGGCTCAGCGGCACGACGAGCGAGAGGGTCATGTAGCCGTGGACGATCGTCGTCCCGAAGGGACCCGCCGCCGCCCGCTCGGCGTCGACGTGGATCCACTGCTCGTCGTGGGTGGCGCGGGCGAAGGCGTCGACCTCCGGCTGCACCACCTCGTGCCACCGGCTCGCGCCGAGGTCCTCCCCCACGTGCTGCAGGAGGTCGGCCGGGGTCTTCACGACGAGCGCCACGGGGACAGGTCTACCCCAGGGGGCGCTCCCCGCGCGCCCCTCCGGGCCAGACCGTGACCTCGGCCGCCCGCGCGGCCCAGCGGGCTGGTCCGACGGGGGCGCGGGCGGCCCGTGGGCGGGGGCGTCCGATCAGACCTCGGGGACGAGGACGTCCAGCCGGCCGGAGCGGACGTCGTAGACGCACCCGGCGACGGGCAGCCCCGCCGGCAGGTAGGGCGAGCTGCGGATGCGCTGGACGTCGTGCTCGAGCGTCGCCCGCTGGTCGGGGATGGTGCGGAACTCGAGGCTGCGGGTGTCGAGCCCGGCGCTCTCGGCGATGGTCGCGTGCACCTGCTCGTCGGTGGCCTTCGTCATGCGGCAGTCGGTGTGCGCGACGACGAGGACCCGCTCCACCCCGAGCAGGTGGGTGGCGAGGACGAGCGTGCGCAGCACGTCGCCCGTCACGCGGGCGCCGGCGTTGCGGAGGATCTTCGCGTCGCCGGGCTGCAGGCCGAGCATGTCCAGCGGCGAGATGCGCGAGTCCATGCACATCACGAGGCCGAGGCCCCGGGCCGCGCGCCCGGCCATGCCGGTGTCCGTGTAGGTGCGTGCGTGCTCGGCGTTCGCGGCGAGCACGTCGTCGAAGGAGGTCACGGCAGGGCATCCCACCAGGTCGCGGCCCGGCGCGGTGCGGCGGCCCGGCATCCGGGCGCCTGGAGGAGGGCCGCGGCGGGGCGGCAGGCTGCGCCGGTGGCGCACCCCCTCGTCCTCCTCGACCTCGACGGCACGCTGCTCGACCACCGCGGGTCGGTCGAGCGGGCGCTGCGGGCCTGGACCGCACGCCTGGCGCCCCCGCGGACGCCTGTGGACCTGCTCGGGGCGTGGCTCGCCGCCGAGCGCCGGCACCTCCCCGCCTGGCGTGACGGGACGGCGTCCTTCGCCGAGCAGCGCCGTCGCCGGCTGCGCGACGTGCTGCCGCTGCTCGGGCTGCCCGTCGGCGACGACGACGCCCTCGACGCCGTCTTCGCGGGCTACCTCGAGGCGTACGAGGCGGCCTGGAGGGCCTTCGACGACGTCGGGGACGCCCTGGCCGAGCTCGCCGGCGCCGGGCTGGCGACGGCCGTGCTGACCAACGGCGTCGAGGAGCAGCAGCGGGCGAAGCTGGCCCGCCTGGGGCTCTCCGGACGCGTGGGCCCCCTGCTCACCGCGGAGTCCCTGGGCGTCGCCAAGCCGGACCCCCGCGTCTTCACCCTCGCCTGCGAACGCCTCGGACGGCCTCCGGCGCAGGTCGTCTCGGTCGGCGACGACCACGCCCTCGACGTCGTGGCCGCCCGCGCGGCGGGCCTGCGGGCGGTCCACCTCGACCGTCTCGGCGAGAGCCCTTCCGGCGAGCGGGCGCGGACGACGACGCTGCGCGGGCTCGCCGCGCTCGTGCGGGACGCCGGGCCCGTCTGATCCGCGCCCGCCCGACCCGGGCCCCACCGCCCGGGCCGGGAGGGGCGAGCGGGTCTCAGGACAGGCGCTCGAGCACCATCGCCATGCCCTGGCCGCCGCCGACGCACATCGTCTCGAGGCCGAGGGTCCCGTCCCGCTCCTGCAGCCCGTGGACGAGCGTCGAGGTCATCCGCGCGCCGGTCATGCCGAACGGGTGGCCGACGGCGATGGCCCCGCCGTGGACGTTGAGGCGGTCCTCGTCGACGCCCAGCTCGCGGGCGGCGGGCACCACCTGGGCCGCGAAGGCCTCGTTGAGCTCGACGAGGTCGAGGTCGCCCACCGAGAGGCCCGCGAGGGCCAGCGCGCGGCGGCTGGCCTCGACCGGGCCCATGCCCATGACCTCGGGCGACAGCGCCGAGACCCCGGTCGAGACCACGCGCGCCAGCGGCGTGACGCCCAGCTCGCGCGCCCGGACGTCGCTCATGACGACGAGGGCGGCCGCGCCGTCGTTGAGGGGGCAGCAGTTGCCGGCCGTGACGGTGCCGTCGGGGCGGAAGACCGGCTGCAGCCCGGCGAGCGCCTCCGCCGTCGTCCCCGGCCGCGGGGACTCGTCGGCCTCCATGACCGAGCCGTCGGGCAGCACGACGGGCGTGGTGTCGCGCGCCCAGAAGCCGGAGGCCGTGGCGGCGGCCGCGCGCTGCTGCGAGCGCAGCGCGTAGGCGTCCTGCTCCTCGCGGCTGACCCCCCAGCGCTGGGCGACGTTCTCGGCCGTGTGCCCCATGGCGACGTACGCGTCCGGCAGCAGGCCGTCCTCGCGGGGGTCGCGCCACGTCGGCGCCCCGCCGGCGGCGCGCTCGGCGGTGCGCGCTCGGGCCTCCTCGAACCGCGGGTTGGTCCACGGGTTCGCCCCGCCGGGCGTCGCCGCGGGCGCGTCGGCGGGGGGCGCGTCGCTCGAGCCGCGGCCGAAGCGGCTGACGACCTCGACGCCCGCCGAGACCACGACGTCGGCCTCGCCGGCGCGGATCGCGTGCATCGCCATCCGCGTCGTCTGCAGGCTCGAGGAGCAGTAGCGCGTCACCGTCGCGCCGGGGACCTCGTCGAGGCCGAGGAGGACGGCGACGACGCGGGCGAGGTTGAAGCCCTGCTCGCCGCCGGGCATGCCGCAGCCCACGAGGAGGTCGTCGACCGAGCCGGGGTCGAGCTGCGGCACCGCCTCCAGGGCTGCGCGCACCACCTGGGCGGTGAGGTCGTCGGCCCGCGTCCCCGCCAGGGCGCCCTTGCCGGCGCGGCCGATGGGAGAGCGGGCCAGGGAGACGATGACGGCGTCGGGCACTTCGGGCTCCTCGGCGGTGAGGACGGGTGGGGTGCTGGTGCTGGTGGTGCGGGGCCTCTCGAGGAGGGCTCCTCAGGACGCGGGCTCGCAGGTGACGTCGGGCGCCACGTCGACCTCGATGTCGCCCTCGGCGATCGACGACTCCTCGACGGCCTGCTCGCCCTGGGCCCACTCGGCCGTGGCGACCTGCTCCCCGCTGCCCGCGCAGAGCACGGTGAGCATGTAGACCCCGTCGTCGGTGCGGTCCTCCTGCAGGTCCGCGACGAGGGACTGGACGCCGAGCTCGACGGGCGTCTCCGGCACCTCGACGGTGATGTCCGTGCCGTCCTCCTCGACCACGTCGTAGTCGGGGGCCTGGGCGATGAGCTCGGGGTCGGTCTCCGTCCCGGTCTCGGTGGACGCGCTGCACGCGGCGAGCAGGAGCAGCAGCGGTGCGGCGGGGGCGAGGTGGCGGACGCGCATGCCAGGGACAGTGCCACGGCCCCCGCGGGGGCGCACCGCGGGCGCGGGCGGCCCGGCGGCGCCGGGCGGGCGCCCGGGCGACGACACCGGGACGCGGAGCGGGGCCCCTAGCCTCGCGGCGTGGACGCGACCGTGCTCTCGCTCGTCCTCGACCTGTCGGGCGTCTTCGTGTTCGCCCTCGCCGGCGCGCTGGCCGCCGTCCGCGCCCGCTTCGACGTCATCGGCCTCGTCGTCGTCGCGATGGTCTCCTCGATCGGCGGCGGGCTCGTGCGCGACGTCCTCCTGGGCACGGAACCGCCTCTGGCGCTGCAGGACTGGAAGTACCTCGCGGTGCCGACGGCGGCCGCGGGCCTCGCCTGGTGGCTGCACCCCCGGCTGGCCCGGCTGCGGCGATCGGTGCGCGTGGCGGACGCCTTCGGCCTCGGCTTCTTCTCCGTCTCGGGGACGGCGACGGCCCTCGCGGCCGGCCTGGCGCCACCGTCCGCGTGCCTGCTCGGGGTGCTGACGGGCGTGGGCGGGGGCGTCATCCGCGACGTCCTGCTCCGCGAGGTGCCGCTCGTGCTCTCCGACGGGCAGTTCTACGCGCTGGCGGCCCTGGCCGGGGCGCTCCTCGTCGCCGTCACCTGGCACCTGCAGGTCTACGGGCTCGTGGCCGCGGGGGCCGGCGTCGCCCTCGTCGTGGCGCTGCGCCTGCTGACCCTGCGGCTGCGGTGGCAGCTGCCCGTCCCCGCCGACCGCCGGCCCGGGCGGCCTGAGCGGGCCGGGCGATCTGGACGGGCGCGACCTCGCCGTCAGCGGCCGAGGAGGCCCCGCACGTAGGAGGCCTGCCCGAGGTGCTGCAGGCAGTCGGAGGCGACGCTGGCCAGGCGCACGCCGTAGGTGACGGGCGGGTCCCACGCCTCGTCCACCACGCGGTCGAGGTCCTGCTCGCCCAGCCCGGCGACGACGGCGTCGGCGCGCTCCCCCACGGCGCGGGCGTAGCCGGCCAGGTCCTCCGCGCTCGCCCGGACCCGGGCGACCTCGTCGGCGGTGTGGCCGTAGCCGGTGTCCTCGCGGGGCAGGTCCAGCGCCAGCCGGTCGGCCCAGGTCCGCCCGCCGTCCCCGTCCGTCGGCGTGGTCCAGACCTGCTCGAGGCCGGCGGCGTCCGCGAGGTGGTCGTCCATGACGCGCGCCTGGTGCCACACCAGCCAGGCGACGGTGTTGGCCCCCGGCTGCGGCGCCCGCGCCAGGTCCTCCTCGGAGAGACCGTCGACGACCGTGGGCGCGAGGGCGCTCGCGCGGCCCAGCACCTCCTGCAGCAGCTGGCTGACGTCCATGGCCGCCACGCTAGGCACGGCGCCGCGCGGGCGCCCGCGGGCGCCGGGGGCGGACCCGGCGGGTCAGGGACGGGCGGCCGGGCCGACGGCCGCCAGGCGCTCGTCGAGGAGCCGGTCGATGACGTCGGCCAGCACCCGCGCGGCCCGCGGCCGGGCGAGCTGGTCGGCCCGCGCGTGGGCGATGAGCGCGTCGAGCACGTGGGGCTCCCGGGGGCTCGGGATCCGGGCGGGTGCGGTCACGTCGACCTCCGACGGGTGGGGCGGGGCCGTCCCCCGCGTGCACGCTGCGTCGACGGGCGCCAGGGCCGCCTGCAGCGCTCACCCGTCCGGCGCCCCCCGCCTCACCCGTCCGGACCAGCGCGTGGCCCGCACCAGCGCAGCGCTCGGCCCGTCCGGCGCCCGCCGCGCCGCGGCGGGGGGTCAGCGGGCGCGGACGGCGGCGTCCAGGCGCCGGCGCACGCTCGGCCAGGAGTCGCCGTGGGCGGCGACGAGCGCGGGCGTCGCCCAGCGCAGCACCCCGCCCTCCGCCGAGGCGTCGGTGCCGCCGACGAGCTCGACGTGGCCGCCCGGGCGGCGGTCGGCCCGCACGACGGGCGGCGCGCCCGAGCCGTCGAGCCGGGCCCCACGACCGGCGGAGGACGCCATGGCCCACAGCTCGAGGGCGAGGCTCCCCGCGGTCTGCACGACGACGGCGTCGCCCCCGCGCCCGGTCGTCGCGGGAGCCCCGGCGCTGGGCCGCAGCGACCGCTCGGGGCGCAGGCGGCCCCCGACGTCGACGAGGACCTGGCGCCCCGCCGCGGGGACGGGCAGGCGCAGGTGCAGGCCGCGCAGCCGCACCGCGGAGCCGGGCAGCACGCGGGCGGTCGCACCGAGGTGGAGCACCCCGACGGCGTCGAGCCCCAGCACCACCTCGACGGCCACCCCGAGCACCGGGTCCTCCGAGCTCACGACGAGCCGCTGCGACCCGTCACCGGCGACGCCCAGCGACGCGGAGCGCCGCACGGGGGCCGGCTCCCGCTCCGCCGGGACCACGCGCAGGCCCCCGCCGACGTCCGGGCCCGCACCGACGTCCGGGCCGACGTCCGGGCCGACGTCCGGGCCGAGCTCCGGGCCGAGCTCCGGGCCGGGGTCCACGGCGGCGGGGCCCGTGGCGCCCGCCGGCCCGGCGGCGAGGAGGACGGGCGAGCCCGGCGGGTGCCCGTCGGCCCGGTCGGCGGAGGCCGCGAGCGCCAGCGCCTCGGTCTCGTCGACGGACAGGTCGCCCAGGTCCCCGCCCCAGTGCAGCACCCGCGGCGCGCCGGGGGCGTCCGCGAGCAGCAGGAGGCTCGCACCCGCGGCGCGCAGGTGGACGACCGACGGGACGCCCCAGGGGTCGTCCACGCCGTCCGGGCCGCCCCGGGGACCGCCCGCGCCCTCCGCGCCCGGGCGGCGCCCGTCGTCGCGCCCGCCGGCCGCGTCGCCGGGTGGCCTGCTCGCCATGCCCCCGATGCTGCCAGCCGCGCCGCCCCGAGGCGCGGGAGTCCGCCGGACCGGGTGCCGAGCCGCCGTCCGAGCCGTCGTCAGGGATCAGCCCGGGCGCAGGGATCAGCCCGGGCGCAGGGATCAGCCCCGGCGCAGGACGCGGGCCTCCCAGGGGGCGAGCACGGGGTCGGCGGCGACGTCGGCGTCGCCGCCACCTCCGTCGGCGGGCACGGTGCCGAGGACGAGCTCGAGGTCGCGCCCCGGCCCGGCGACGGCCTCGGGGAGGAGGTCGGCCAGGTCCACCGGTGAGGACCCGACGTTGGCGACGACGAGGAGCTCGTCGAGCGCCGGAGCCCCGTCCGCGCCCTCCCCCGCGAGGCGGCGGGTGAAGGCGTACACCTGCTCGTGCTCGGGCACGAGCATCGTGAAGTCGCCGAGCGCGACCACGGGCCAGTCGTGGCGCAGCGCCACCAGGCGCCGGTAGTGCGCCAGCACCGACGTCGGGTCGTCGGCCTGGTCGGCGACGGTCCACCCGTGGGCGTGGTCGGGGTTGACCGCGATCCACGGCTCGCCGGTCGTGAAGCCCGCCGACGGCGAGGCGTCCCACTGCACGGGCGTCCGCGCGTTGTCCCGGCTGGAGACGGCCACGCGGGAGAGCACCTCGGCCGGGTCGCCGCCGTGGCCCACCTCCTCGGCGAGGTGGTTGACGCTCTCGATGTCGCGCAGCTGCTCGGCCGAGGCCCACGGGAAGTTCGCCATCCCGATCTCCTCGCCCTGGTAGACGTACGGCGTCCCCCGGTGCAGGTGCAGCAGCGTGCCCAGGCACCTGGCCGACGCCGCCCGGTGCTCCGGGGAGTCGTCGCCCCACCGCGACACGATCCGGGGCTGGTCGTGGTTGTTCCAGTACAGGCTGTTCCACCCCCGCGCGGCCAGGCCCGCCTGCCAGCGCCCGAAGGAGGCCTTGAGCGCGAGCAGGTCCAGGGGCACGGGGTGCCACTTGCTGCCGTCGTGGTCGAGGTCGACGTGCTCGAACTGGAAGACCATGTCGACCTCCGCGCTCGCGGGGTCGGTGAAGCGCTGCGCGTCGGCGACCGTCACGCCGGGCATCTCGCCCACCGTCAGCAGCGCCTCCGGGCGCCCGGCGAGGACCTCGGCGTGCATCTCGGCGAGGTAGTCGTGGATGCGCGGCCCGCAGAGGTAGTGCTCGCCGCCCCCGGCCAGGCCCGTGCGGGGGTCGATGTCGCGCCCGTCCGGCAGCGAGCCGTCCGCCGCGACGTCCTTGCTCACCATGTTGATGACGTCCATGCGGAAGCCGTCGACCCCGCGGTCGAGCCACCACCGCATCATCTCGTGCACCGCCGCCCGCACGTCCGGGTTCTCCCAGTTGAGGTCCGGCTGCTTGCGGGAGAAGAGGTGCAGGTAGTACTCGCCGCTGGCCTCGTCGAGGCTCCACGCCGGGCCGGAGAACGCCGACCGCCAGTTCGTCGGCTCGGCGCCCGGGGCGCCGGCCTCCATGCCCTCGCGCGGGCCGCGCCACCAGTACCAGTCGCGCTTCGCGCTCGACGGCGAGCTGCGGGACTCGACGAACCACGGGTGCTCGTCGCTCGTGTGGTTGACCACGAGGTCCATGACGAGCTTCATGCCCCGCGCGTGGAGGGCGTCGGTGAGCTCCTCGAGGTCCTCCAGCGTCCCGAAGGTCGGGTCGACCGCCCGGTAGTCGCTGATGTCGTAGCCGTTGTCGTCCTGCGGCGAGGCGTAGACGGGCGAGAGCCACACGACGTCGACGCCGAGGTCGGCGAGGTGGTCCAGGCGGGAGGTGATGCCCCGCAGGTCCCCGACCCCGTCGCCGTCGGAGTCCGCGAAGGACCGCGGGTACACCTGGTAGACGACGGCGCTCGCCCACCACGGCGCCGGACCGGGGCCGGGGCCGGCGCCGTCGGGGGCCGTCGTGACCCGGGGCTGCAGGGGCGTCGTGCTCGCGCTCATGGGCGCGGATCCTGCCAGCGCGCGCGGGCGCGACGGAGGCGGCCGTCGTCGGGCCGCCGCCGGCGGCCCGGAGCCCGCCGCGCGGGCGGCGTCAGCCGGCGACGAGCGCCCCCCGCTCGGTGCTGACGGCGTCGACGACCTCGGCGAGCACGCGCTCGGCGTCCTCGTGCGCCACCTGGCAGGTGCCGGCGGCCTGGTGGCCGCCGCCGCCGTGGAGCAGGCAGACCGCGCCGACGTCGACGGGCGAGGTGCGGTCGACGATCGACTTGCCCACCGCCAGGACGGTGTTGAGCTTCTCGCGGCCCCACAGCACGTGGACCGAGACCCGCGCCGTCGGGAAGAGGGCGTAGACGACGAAGCGGTTGCCGGCGTGGATGACGTCCTCGCCGCGCAGGTCGACGACGACGACGTCGCCGCGCTGGGTGCTGCAGCGGCGCAGCTGGTCCTCGAAGAGCGCGGACTGGGCGTGGTACAGCTCGACGCGCTCGGTGACGTCGGGCAGGGCCAGGATCTCCTCGACGTCCTGGTGGGCGCTGCAGGCGTCGACGAGCTGCATCATCAGCTGGTAGTTGGAGACGCGGAACTCGCGGAAGCGGCCGAGCCCGGTGCGGCTGTCCATGAGGACGTTGAGCAGCGTCCAGCCGCGGGGGTCGAGCACCTCCTCGATGCCGTAGGCCGCTGAGTCGGCGCGGTCGACGGCGTCCATGAGCTCGGGCGAGACGTCGGGGAAGCGCTCGGCGCCGCCGAAGTGGTCGTAGACGACGCGCGCGGCCGAGGGGGCGCCCGCGTCGATGACGTGGTTGGCGCGCTCGCCGTCCAGGCGCAAGGTCTCGGAGTGGTGGTGGTCGAAGACGAGGTGCGCGCGGGGGGCGTACGGCAGGTTCGTCAGGACGTCGCGCTCGGTGATCTCGACGACGCCGTCCTGCACGTCCTTCGGGTGGACGAAGGTGATCTCGTCGACGAGGCCGATCTGGCGCAGCAGGACCGCGCAGACGAGGCCGTCGAAGTCGCTGCGGGTCACGAGGCGGTGCGGCACGGGGGCTCCTGCGGGGTCGGCGGGGCGCCCCGGGGCGCGGGGCGGTGGCTCGTCCTCTCCCGTCGGCGCCCGCGCCCGCGACTTGAGCGACGGCGCGTCCTCTCCTCCGCCCGCCCCGCCCTCGCGCGCCCTCGCCCGCGCCCCCTCCCCTCGCCTGCCCCCACCCGCCCCGCCCGCGCGCCCGCCTACCCCTGCGCCGCGGCGCGCTGCTGCAGCCAGTCGACGACGAGGGCCGTCGTCGCGTCGCGGTCGGTCTCGTTGAGGACCTCGTGCCGGGCGCCGTGGCGCAGCTCGAGGGTGACGTCGCGCAGGCCGGCGTCGCGGTAGCGCTCCGCCAGGCGGCGGACGAGCGCCCCGCCGGGCCCGCCGACCGGGTCCTCGTCGCCGCTGACGACGAGGACGGGGAGGTCGTCGCGGACGCCGGCGAGCGCCTCGGGGTCCGACGTCCGGCCCGCCGTCGCGAGCACGCCGCCGAGGACGGCGTCCTCGGTGGCGAAGCCGCACAGGGGGTCGGCCACGTACGCGTCCACCTCGGCCTCGTCGCGGCTCAGCCACTCGAAGCCGGTGCGGTAGGGGAAGGGCGCGTTGAAGCCCTCGAGGCCGGCGTCCGGCGGCAGGGCGCTGACGACGTCGACGAGCCCGTCGATGGCGGTCGAGCCGGACAGCACCACCCCCGCCCACAGGTCGTCGTGGTCGAGGAGGGCGTTCTGCGCGGCCATCGAGCCCAGGGAGTGGCCGAGGAGGAAGCGCGGCAGGTCGGGGTGCTCGTCCCGCAGCAGCTCCCCGAGCCGCACGACGTCGCCCAGGAAGCCCGCGGCGCCCGCCGCGCCGAAGGAGCCGAGCGGCACCTGCTCCGACGTCGAGGCGCCGTGCCCGCGGTGGTCGCACGCCACGACGACGAAGCCGGCGTCGGCGAGGGCCCCGGCGAGGCGCGCGTAGCGGCGCCCGTGCTCGGCGAGCCCGTGCGCGACCTGCACGACGCCCCGCACCGGGCCGTCCGCGGGCTCCCAGCGGTAGGTCGCGACGGCCAGCCCGTCGGAGGGCGAGGAGAAGCTGCCGGTGCGGGGCTCGGCGGTCATGGCGTCCTCCGGGGGTCGGGTCGGGTCGGGCCGGCGGGCAGCGCGACCGTGGGGCTGCTCACGCCGGCACCCACGCGTCGAGCAGCCAGCTGTCGAAGGTGGTGGGCGTCAGGACGGCGCCGGGGCCGGGCAGCAGGACCTCGCCGGCGGCCTCGACGCCGAAGGGCGTGCCGCGCCAGCTCGCGCGCAGCTCGAGGGGCTCGCGCCGCGCCGACAGGGTCCTCCGCGCCATGTCGACGAGGTCCTCGGTGCGCGGGCCCGCCACCTCGAGCAGGCCCCGCGGCGGGCCGACGGCGACGCGGGCGAGCTCGGCGGCGAGGTCCGCGACGGCGAGCGGCTGCACGAGCAGCGGGGGCACGACGGCGCCGTCCCCCTCGCGGGTGAGCGCGGCGACGTCGGCGCCGGCCTCGTGGGGCGGCGTCGCCCGGACGACGGTCGTGCGCAGGGGCGCGCGGCGCGCTCGCTCCTCCTGGGCGCGCTTGCCCGCCAGCAGCGGCGGGCCGGACAGGCGGTCGACGCCGACGGCCGAGAGCACCACGAGGTGCTGCGCGCCGCCGCGGGCGGCGGCGTCGCCGACGCGGTCGGCGGCCGCGGCGAAGAAGCCCTCGAGGTCGCGGGCCCGGCGGGTGGACAGCCACGACGGACCGCTGGCGTCGACGACCGCCGCGCAGCCCCGCAGCGCCCCGTCGAGGCCCCGGCCCGTGACGACGTCCGCGCCCGTGGAGCGCGCCGCGACGACGACGTCGTGCCCGCCCCGGCGCAGCGCCTCGACGAGGGGCCGCCCGACGCGCCCGGTGCCGCCGACGACCGCCACCCTCACGAGGGCTCCCCTCCCGCCGGTCCGCCCGCGGCGCTCCCCGGCGCCCCTCCTCGGGCGGCCGCGAGCATGTCCTCGCGGCTGACGAGCTTGACCCGTGGGCGCCCGGCGTCGGCACCGGCGCGCAGCTCCGCCGCGTCGACGCTGCGCCAGCCGTCGAGGTCGACGACGTGCAGCCCGCCGGCGCGCAGGCGCTCGACGAGGTCGAGGGGGTCGGCGGGCGGGGCCGCGGCCGCCGGCTCGCGGGCGACGTCCTCCAGCAGGCTCGCGACGGTGGCGCGCGCGTCCTTGCGGGTGTGGCCGACGAGGCCGACGGGCCCGGTCTTCAGCCAGCCGACGACGTAGAGGCCGCGCTCGGGCTCGCCGTCGGCGATGAGCACCCGCCCGTCCACGTTGGGCACGACGCCGCGCCGGTCGTCGAAGGGGGCGCCGGCGACGGGCCGGCTGCGGTAGCCGACGGCGCGGTACACCGCCTGGACCGGGAGGTCCTCGACGACGCCCGCCGCGCCCGCGTGCGCCCGGCGGGTCCGCAGGCCGGTGACGCGTCCGGCGTCGCGGCCCAGCACCTCGACGGGCGTGCGCGCGAAGCGCAGGTGCACCCGGCGCGGGGCGCCGGTCGTGCCCCGCTCGGCGAACGAGGCGAGGGCGTCCACGACCTGCCGGGCGCGGCGGTCGCCGGCGAGGTGCTCGACGGCCTCGGGCGCCAGGACGAGGTCGGCGGGGTCGACGACGACGTCGACGCCGGGGACCGCGCCGAGCTCGCGCAGCTCCAGCGGCGAGAAGCGCGCGTGCTCGGGCCCCCGTCGGCCGACGACGTGGACGTCGGTGAGGCGGGAGGCCGCCAGGTCGGCGTGCACGGCGGCCGGGACCTCCGTGGCGAGGAGGTCCTCGGCCGGGCGGGCGAGCACGCGGGCGACGTCGAGCGCGACGTTGCCGACGCCGAGCACGGCCACCTCGCGGGCCGAGAGGTCCCAGTGGCGCGGAGCCTCGGGGTGCCCCTGGTACCAGGCGACGACCTCGCTCGCGCCCCAGCACCCGGGCAGGTCGGCACCGGGGAGGTCCAGCGGGGCGTCGGTGCTCGAGCCGGTGGCGAGCACGACGGCGTCGTAGGCCGCCCGCAGCTCCTCGAGGGTGACGTCGCGGCCGACCTCCACGTTGGCCAC
This sequence comes from uncultured Pseudokineococcus sp., assembly GCF_947499845.1. GTDB lineage: Bacteria > Actinomycetota > Actinomycetes > Actinomycetales > Quadrisphaeraceae > Pseudokineococcus. The sequence goes on along the minus strand of NZ_CANMPM010000001.1, from coordinate 103,328 downwards.
GAGCCGGACGTCGGGGTGGTCGAGGACCTCGGCCAGCGTCGCCGTGACCGCCTTCATGTCGGGGTGGTCCGGCGAGACGCCGTAGCGGACGAGGCCGAAGGGCACCGGGAGCCGCTCGAGGACGTCGACGCGCACCCCGCGCTCGAGACCGGCGGCCACGAGGGCGCCGGCGGTGTGGACGCCCGCCGGCCCCGACCCCACCACCGCGACGCGCAGGGGCGGGCGGTCCGGGCCCGCGGCGGGCACCCCGGGGCGGGTCGCGGCGTCGCTGCTCACGCCGTCGATCCTGCCACCGGGGGCCCCGCCGCGGGGCGGGTCAGCGACCCGGTCGCGCCGGCTTCCTGATGGAGGAGACCGCCGAGTCGAGCGCCTTCTCGGCGGTCGCCTTCGGCTTCTCCTGCTTGGGCTTGCGGGCCTCGCGGCCACCCTTGTTCTTGCTCATCGCTGCTCCTCGGCGAGGGGCCCGCCCGGGGCGGGCCGGTGCGCCGCGCGGTGGGCGCGGCGGCGTGCGCGGCCGCGGTGGGGCGTCGCCCCGGCGGCTCGCTGACGGGCGACGGCGCCGGAGGCGCCGCGCGGACCCGCACCGCCGGCCCGAGCGCGCGCTCGTCCCCTGACCTCGTCGTCGGCCGGCCCCACGAGTGTGGCACGCGGCGCCCGTCCGCCCTCCGCGGCGCCGGCGGCCGGGCTCGCGCCGGTCACCGCCCGCAGCGGTGCGTGCGCGATGTCCCCGACTCCGCCGGATCGGGGTGACACTGGGTGCATGGCCAACTCCGCGCCCCGGCGCCACCTCAGGACGAGCCCCTTCGCGGAGCGCGTCGCGGCGCCGGTCGAGACCTACGCGGTCGACGACCGGGTGAACCACGACGTCCACGGCATCGGACGGGTGGTCTCGACCGAGGGCGACGTCGCCGTCACCGTCCGCTTCGCGCAGGGTCCCGTGCGCGTCGGCAACGACCGGCGGCTCTCCAAGATCTGAACCGCCGCGCCCTCCGCCGGGCGCTCACCCGGCCGGACCAGCGCCCGGTGCGCCCCCATCCACGGCGCCGTCGGCCGCGAAGACCCCCTGCGAGCGGGGTGCTCGCCGGAGGGGACCGCGAGGTCGGGGGGACGCCGTGGCGCACGCAGCACCTGTGCGGGAGGTCGTCGTCCGCTGCCCGCCGGTGGACGTCCGCGGGGCGCGGCGGGTCGTCGTGGGCTGCTGCGGCGGTGCGGGCTGGCACGAGGACGTCGCCGACGTCGCCGAGCTGCTCGTCAGCGAGCTCGTCACCAACGCCCTGGTCCACGGCGGCGGCGCCGCGTCGATGGCCGTGGTCGTCGCCCCCGGCGGCGTCCGCGTCGAGGTGGCCGACGACCTGCCGGACGAGCTCGAGCCGGTGGTGCGGCGGGCGTCGGCGTCCGCCACCGGCGGTCGCGGCCTCGCCCTCGTGGAGGCGCTCGCCACCGCCTGGGGCGTCCGGCGGGCGCCCGGGGGCAAGGTCGTGTGGTTCCACCTCGACGCCCGCCCGGGCGAGGGCCCCGCGCAGGGCTGAGACGGGGGCTCCGGGGCGGCGCGGCGACGCGCGCGGGCGCCGCCCGCGGACCTCGTAGGGTCGGCGGGTGACGAGCGGTGCCGGGGGCCTCGGGGCCTACCTCGAGGTCCTGCGCACCGGCTCCGCCGTGCGGCCCTTCGCCGCCGCCGTGGTGGCCCGGCTGCCGATCTCCATGGTGCCGTTCGGGACGCTGCTGCTCGTCGAGGAGACGCGGGGGTCGTTCTCCGCCGCGGGCCTCGTCACCGCCGGCTACGCCATCGGCATCGGTGTCGGCTCGCCGATGTGGGGCCGCCTGATCGACCGCCACGGCCAGGCGCGCCTCGTCGCCCCGACCGTCCTCGTCAGCGCGGCGCTGCTCGCCGCCTTCGCGCTCGCGGCCGAGGCCCTCGCCCCGCTCGCCCTGCTGCTCGTGCTCGTCGTCGTCGCCGGCGCCACCGCCCCGCCCATCAGCTCGGCCATGCGGCTGTCGTGGCGGTCGGTCCTGCCGGAGCGGCTGTGGCGCACCGGCTACGCGCTCGACGCGTCGGCCGTGGAGGCCGTCTTCGTCGGCGGCCCCCTGCTGCTGTCGCTGCTGCTGCACCTGCCGCCCGCCGGGCCGCTCCTCGTCACCGCCGTCGTCCACGCCGTCGGCGGTCTCACGTACGCCGCGAGCGAGCCCGCCCGCCGCCCGCCGGAGCGCACCGCCGCCCTGGACGGCGCGCTGGGGGCGGTGGTGGACGCCGACCCGCTGCGGCGGGCCTCGCGCGTCCTCACCCCGCCGCTCGTCGCCGTGCTCGCCGTCGGGCTCGCCATGGCGGTGGCCTTCGGCTTCGTGGACACCTCGATGGCCGCGACGGCGCGCGCCGTCCTCGGCGACGAGTCGCGGCTCGGGGTGCTGCTGGCCTCGATCGCCGGCGGCAGCGTCCTCGGGGGCCTGCTGTACGGCCTGCTGCCCCACTCCGGCGACGAGCGGCGGCGCCTCCCGGCGCTGCTCGCGGCCTTCACCGCCGGCCTGGCGGGCGTGGCCGTCGTCGTCGGCGCCGGGGCGCCGCTGCCCCTGCTGCTGCCGGTCCTCTTCCTCACGGGCCTGTGCATCGCCCCCGCGCTCATCGTCCAGCAGGCCCTCGTGGACTCGGTCGCCCCCGAGGGGCGGCGCGGGGAGAGCCAGGCGTGGCTGGCCACCGCCGTCGTGACCGGGGGCGCCGGCGGCACCGCCGCCGCCGGCCTGCTCGTGGACCTCGGCGGGCCACCGCTCTCCCTGGCCGCCGGCTCCGCCGCCCTTTCCGTGGCGACGGCGCTGGCCCTCGGGGCCCAGCCGGGCTGGTCGCGCAGCGCACGGCGCGCCGCGGCGCTCGACGCCGGCTGACGGCCGGGCGCTCCCTCGCGGGAAGACGTCCACGAGGGTGACCGTGGACGGTCACGCTCGTGGACGACTTCCGCTGTCCACAGCCCCTCAGCGCGGGCCTCGCCGTCCCGGGCAGCCTCGCGGGGTGCGGATGGACGCCCTGCCCGGCCCTCTCGCCGAGCTCGCGCGGGTGCAGGAGGGCTGCCTCGGCCGGTCGCAGCTGCGGCGCCACGGCGTCGGGCCCGACGTCGTGAGGCGGCGCGTCGGGGGCGGGCGGTGGCAGCGGGTCGGGCCGCGCGTCGTCGCGCTGCACGCCGGGCCGCTGCCCGCACCGGCGCAGCGGTGGGCTGCGCTGCTCCACGCCGGTCCCGGCGCCTGCCTCGGGGCGTGGACGGCGCTGGCGGTCCACGGGCTCGAAGGCTGGGACCGCGACGACGTCCACGTCGTCGTCGCGCGAGGCCGGTCGCGCGGTGAGCCGCTGGCGGGGTCCGCGCTGCACCTCAGCCACCGCTGGCGCGAGGAGGACGTCACCGAGCGCGGCGGCGTGCGGCTGCACCGCGTCGAGCGCGCCGCCGTGGACGCCGCGGCGTGGTCCGCGGGCGAGCGGACGGCGTGCGGCCTCCTCGCCGCCGTCGTCCAGCAGCGGCTGACGACGCCGGCGCGACTGGCCGCCGCGCTCGAGGGCGTGGGCCCCGTCCGCCACCGCGGCGCGCTCGTCGCCGTCCTGGCGGACCTGGCCGGCGGGTCGCAGGCGATGTCCGAGGTCGACCTCGCGGCGCTCTGCCGGCGGCACCGGCTGCCCCCGCCCGTGCGCCAGGCCGTGCGCGTGGACGGCGTCGGGCGGCGGCGCTACCTCGACGCCGAGTGGCAGCTCGCCGACGGCCGGCGGGTGCTCCTGGAGGTCGACGGCGTCGGCCACCTCGACCCGCGCCGCTGGTACGACGACCTGCTGCGCGCCGCCGAGGTCAGCCGGCCCGGCGAGACGGTCCTGCGCCTGCCGGCACTCGCGCTGCGGCTCGACGAGGCGCGCGTCGTCGCGCTCCTGCGCGCCCACCTGGACCCCGACAGCGGGAGTCGTCCACGAGCGTGACCGTGCACGGTCACGCTCGTGGACGACTTCCGAGCCGCCTCCCGTCAGGCGGTGAGGCGCGGGTAGTCCGTGTAGCCCTCGGCGGTCGTGCCGTAGAAGGTCGAGGGGTCGGGCTCGTTCTCGCCGGCCCCGGCGCGCCAGCGCTCGACGAGGTCGGGGTTGGCGATGAGCGCGCGCCCGACGGCGACGGCGTCGGCGTGGGTCGCGTCCACGAGGGCGGACGCCGACTCGCGCGTCGTCGGCGTGCTGAACCCGCGGTTCGCGACGAGAGGCATCCCGGAGCGGCGGCGCAGGTCCTGCGTGAGCTCGTCGGTGGGGTCGGCCCGCAGGACGCTCAGGTAGGCGAGGCCGAGCGGGGCGAGGCCGTCGACGAGCGCGCCGTAGGTCGCGGCGACGTCGTCGGCGTCCGCCTCGGGGATCCCCTGGACGCCGTGCGCCGGCGAGATGCGGATGCCGACGCGACCCGGGCCCACCTCGGCGGCGACCGCCCGGGCGACCTCGACGACGAGCCGGGCGCGCGCCTGCGGGCTGCCGCCGTAGGCGTCGGTGCGGTGGTTGGTGTCGGGCGCGAGGAACTCGTGGAGCAGGTAGCCGTTGGCGCTGTGCAGCTCGACGCCGTCAAGGCCGGCGTCGACGGCGCGGCGCGCGGCGGCCACGTGGTCGGCGACGACCTGCTGGACCTCCTCGGTCGTCAGCGCGTGCGGCTCGGCGTAGGCCACCTTGCCCTGCGGGGTGTGCGCCTCCCCCTCGAGCACGACGGCGCTCGGGGCGACGACGCGGTCGGTGCCGGTCGTGGCCGGGTGCGCCACGCGCCCCGCGTGCATGACCTGCATGACGAGGAGCCCGCCCCGCGCGTGGACGGCGTCCGCGACGCGGCGCCAGCCGGCGGCCTGCTCGTCGGTGACGATCCCGGGCTGGCCCGGGTAGCCGCGGCCCTCCCGGGTCGGGTAGGTGCCCTCGGTGATGATGAGCCCGGCGCTGGCGCGCTGGGCGTAGTGCTCGACGAGGAGGTCGCCCGGCACGCCGTCCTCCCCCGCGCGGGTGCGCGTGAGCGGCGCCATGACGACGCGGTTGCGCAGGTGCAGGTCCCCCAGGACCACCGGGGTGAAGAGCTGGCGGGGGTCGGTGCCGGAGGCGTCGTCGGCCGGTGCCTGCGGGGTGTCGGTGCGGGTGCTCACGGGGCTGCCTCTCGCGTCGCGGGCCGGGCCTCGCCCGGCGGTACGCCGGGGCAACCGCGCGCCGCGCCCCGCTGTTCCAGCGTTCAACCGGCCGGAGGTGCACCCGGACGCCGCGGCGGGGCAGCATCCGCGGCGACGCCGGCGCCCGGGGCCGGTCGCGGAGGGAGGAGCGCTCGTGGGGCTGCTGGACGGCAAGGTCGTGCTCGTGAGCGGCGGCACGCAGGGCGTGGGCGCCGGGGTCGCGCTGGCCGCGGCGCGCGAGGGGGCGGACGTCGTCGTCACCGGGCGCCGCCCGGACGTCGGCGCAGCGCTGCTGCCCCGGCTGCGCGAGCACCTCTCCCCCGGGCGGTCCGCGGAGTACGTGCGCGCCGACGTGGCGGACGTCGCCAGCGCGCAGGCGTCCGTGGCCGCCGTCGTCGAGCGCTTCGGACGCGTCGACTGCCTGTGCAACGCCGCCGGCCTCACGAGCCGGGGCACGCTGCTCGGGACGACGCCCGAGCTCTTCGACGAGCACGTGGCCGTGAACCTCCGCGGCCCCTTCTTCACCATGCAGGCCGCGGTGGCCGACATGGTGCGCCGCGGGGCGCCCGGCACCGTCGTCAACGTGACGAGCACCTCGGCGCACGGCGGGCAGCCCTACCTGGCGCCGTACGTGGCGACGAAGGCGGGCCTCGTCGGCGCGACGCGCAACGCCGCGCACGCGCACCGGGTCGACCGGGTGCGGGTCAACGCGCTCAACATCGGCTGGACCGACACCGAGGGCGAGGACGCGACCCAGCGCGCCTTCCACGGCGCGGGGGACGACTGGCGCGAGCGCGCGGCGAGCGCCCTGCCGATGGGGCGGCTCGGCCGCGTCGACGAGATCGCCGACCTCGTCGTGCTCCTGCTCTCCGACCGCAGCGGCGTCGTCACCGGCTCGGTCGTCGACTGGGACCAGAACGTCCTCGGCGGGTTGGACTGAGGCGCCCGCGCCGGCGGGACAGGATGGCGCGGTGACCCCCGCGCCCGAGCCCACGACCTCCGGCCCCCTGAGCACGGCCGGCGCGCCCCTGCGCCTCGGCGTGCTCGGCGCCGCCCGCATCACCGAGGAGGCCCTCACCGAGCCTGCGCGGCGCACGGGGCACCGGCTCGTCGCCGTCGCCGCGCGCGACCGGGCGCGCGCGCAGGGCCTGGCCGACCGCGCGGGCGTCGAGCGCGTGCACGGCTCCTACGCGGAGCTGCTCGCCGACGACGACGTCGAGGTCGTCTACGACCCGCTGCCCAACGCCCTGCACGGCACCTGGAACCTCGCGGCCGTGCGCGCGGGCCGGCACGTGCTCACGGAGAAGCCGTCGACCGCGTGCGCGGCCGACGCGCGCGCCGTCCGCGACGCCGCGGCCGCCGCGGGCGTCCATGTGGTCGAGGCCTTCCACCACCTGCACCACCCCGTGCACCGGCGCCTCGTCGAGCTGCTGGCCTCGGGCGAGCTCGGGGAGCTGCGGCGCGTGGAGGTCGACATGCTCGTGCCGGCGCCCGGCGACGACGACCCCCGCTGGTCGCTCGAGCTCGGCGGCGGGGCGCTCATGGACCTCGGCTGCTACGGCCTGCGGACGCTGCGGGAGCTCGCGCCGCTCGTCGGCGGCGAGCCGGTCGTCACGGGAGCCCGCGCCGTCGAGCACCCCGACCACCCGGGCGTCGACGCCGAGCTCGTCGCCGACCTCGCCCTCCCCTCCGGCGCCACGGCGGTCGTGCGCAGCCGCATGGGCGGCGACGACGTCGTCTTCTCCTGCCGCCTCGTCGGCAGCCGCGGCGAGGCCACGGCGCCCTGCTTCGTCAAGCCGCAGTGGGACGACCGGGTCGTCGTCCGCGTCGGCGACGACGAGCGCACCGAGCACCTCGGGACGCGCTCGTCCTACGACCACCAGCTCGACGCGCTGACGCGGCTGCTGCGGCAGGGCCCCTCCGCGCAGGGCCCCTCCCCGCAGGACCCCGACCTCGGCGCCGACGACGCCGTGGCGACGATGGAGCTCGTCGACGCCTGCTACGCGGCGGCGGGGCTCGGCGCCCGGCCGGCCGTGCTCTGACGCGGGCCACCGCCACGAGCCCCCGTCCCCGTCCCCCGCGCCCGACCGGCCTCGTCGTCCGGGGCGCCCGGGGCGGGGCTACCGTCCTCCCGTCGCGCCAGGACGACGTCCCGGCCCGGGCCGCACGAGAGGACACCCCGCCATGAGCGCTCCCACCACCACCTCCTCCGGCGCCGCGTCGCCCGACCGCGCCCCGCGCCCGGTGTGGTTCACCGCGGACGACTGCCGCCTCGAGGACTTCCGGGCCCTCGTCGAGGTCGAGACCGACCTGGGCGCCTACCCGTACGCCGACGCCGTCGAGCAGGGAGTGCTCGTCTACGGGCCGCGGCTGGCCGAGCACGTGGGCACGCCGGAGGGCCGCCGCGACGTGCAGGCCGAGCTGGCGCGGGCGCTCTCGGAGGGGCCCGGGATCGTCGTCCTGCGCGGCGCCGTGGCCCCGGACGTCGTCGACCGGGCCACCGAGGTCTTCACGGCGATGATCGCCGACCAGCACGCGGCCGGCGTCGCGGGCGGCGACCACTTCGCCAAGCCCGGCGCCAACGACCGCGTGTGGGGCGCCGCGGACAAGCTCGCCGTCCGCGACCCCGAGGTCTTCGCCGACTACTACGCGAGCGACGCCCTCGCGCTCGTGTGCGAGGCCTGGCTCGGCCGCGGCTACCAGGTGACGAGCCAGGTCAACGTCGTGAACCCCGGCGGGCAGGCGCAGACGGCGCACCGCGACTACCACCTCGGCTTCATGTCGCAGGAGCAGGCGCTGGCCTACCCCGCGCACGTGCACGCCCTGTCGCCGCTCATGACGCTGCAGGGCGCCGTCGCCCACTGCGACATGCCCGTCGAGACGGGTCCGACGCTCTACCTCCCGCACTCCCACCAGCACCCGGCCGGCTACGTGGCGTTCCACCAGCCGGATTTCCGCGCGTACTTCGACGACCACCGCGTGCAGCTGCCGCTGGAGAAGGGCGACGCGGCCTTCTTCAACCCGGCGGTCTTCCACGGCGCCGGCACCAACCGGACGACCGACGTGCGGCGCATGGCGAACCTGCTGCAGGTCTCCTCCGCCTTCGGGCGGGCCATGGAGTCGGTGGACCGCACGGCCATGAGCGAGGCGCTCTTCCCCGTGCTGGTGCGCCGCTGGGCCGAGGGGGACGACGAGCGCGCGCTGCGCAACGTCGTCGCGGCGTCCTCGGAGGGCTACGCCTTCCCCACGAACCTCGACGCCGACCAGCCGGTGGGCGGCATGGCGCCGCAGAGCCAGGCCGGGCTCGTGCTCCAGGCCCTCGAGGAGGGCTGGGACGTCGAGCGGGTCGTCGAGGCGCTGCGCGCGCAGGAGGCCCGGCGGCCCTCGCGCCCCCGCGGCTGAGGGGGCGTCAGGCCGCCTGGACGCGGTAGCCGCGCTTGACGACGGTGCGGACGACGCCGTCGGGCAGGACGGCGCGCACCCGGCCGACGGCCACGTCGACGGCGTGGTCGTCCGTGGCGGACGGCAGGGCCGCGAGGAGGTCGGCGCGCGGCACGACGCCGCCGCCCGCCGCCGCGAGGCGGGCGAGGACGGCGAGGGGCCCCGGCGCCATCTCGAGCACGCGGCCGTCGAGCACGGCGGCGCGAGCGCGGACGACGAGCTCGCCCGCGGGCGTCGTCACACGGGCCCGCGGCTCGGTGACGAGGTGGTCGGAGAGCTCCCGCATGAGCGCCCCGAGGCGCCAGCGCGCGGGCACCAGCGGCTCGACGCCGGCGGCGCGCAGCGGCGCGGCCGTGACGTCGCCCACGGCGCAGGCGAGGACGCCGCCCTCCCGGGCGCCGGGCCGACCGGCCGCGAGCGCGGCGACGACCTCGTCCCGCACCCCCCGGGCCGCGGCGGCGTCGAGGAGCGCGACCGCCGCGGGGGCCGCGGTGAACGTCACGGCGTCGAGCGAGCGGGCGACGACGGCGTCGACGAGCCGGTCGACGGCGGCGGGGTCGCGCGGGGCGCGCCAGTGGTAGGGCGTCACCGTCCGCACGAGGGCACCGGCGTCGACGAGCGGCTGCAACTCCCCGAGGTCGGCGGCGCCGTGCATCTGCACGAGGACGGAGCGGCCCTCCACCCCCTCGGCGACGAGGTGCTCGACGGCCTCCGCCGTCTGCTCGCTGGCGGCGGTCCAGTGCTCGGGCAGCCCGGCCGCGCGCAGGGCACCGCGGGCCTTCGGCCCCCGCGCCACGACGTGCGCGCCCTGCAGCGCCGCGAGGAGGTCGTCGGCGAGCCCCGCCGCGTCGGCCGCCTCGACCCACGCGCGCATGCCGATCCCCGTGGTGGCCAGCAGGACCTGGGGCGGGTCCGCGACCGCCGACCGCGTGCCGGCGAGCAGGTCGTCGTCCTCGGTCACCGGGACGATGCGCATGGTCGGCGCGTGGACGACCTGCGCGCCGCGGCGGGTGAAGGTGCCGATGAGCTCGTCCGACCGGCGGTCGCTCGTCACCCCGACGGTCACGCCCACGAGCTGGGCCCGGTCGAGCCCGGGCCGCTCGAGACCGCTCCGCTCGAGCCCTTCCCGGTCGGAACGGGCCTCCGACGTGGCGGGATCGGGGTCGGACGGGCTCATGGCGGACCTCCGGCGTCGGTGCGCTCCGGTCGGTGACCGGTGCGCTCGGCGTGCCCGGCCATCATGACCGGCCCGGCGCTACCGCGGTGCCGCGCCGGCCAGGTCCGGGCGACCGCCGCCGAGCACGACGCGCACGCGCCCGTCGGCGACGACAGCGACGTGCGCGGCGACGTCGCGCTGGCCGCTGCACGAGCGGCCGGTCGCGAGCTCGAAGACGTTGAGGTGCAAGGGGCACACGACGACGCGGTCGTCCATCTGCCCGTCGGCCAGCGGCCCGCCGGAGTGGGGGCACACCGCGTCGAGCGCGGACAGGCGCCCGTCGCGGTGGCGGAAGACGGCGACCTGCCGCCCCTGGACGACGACGGCGCGCCCCTCCCCCACGGCGAAGTCCTCCAGCGGGCCGACGTCGACGCCCGCGGCGCCCGGCGCGCTCGTGGTGGACCTCGGAGCCGCCGTCGTCACGCCCGTCGCGGCGCTCACGCGTCGGCCCCCGCCGGGACGGGCTCTGCCGCGACGGGGACGGCCGCCGAGCTGCTGTGCGCGTCGGCCTGCAGCCCGCCCGGCGCGCCGGTCGGGCGGGACGGCACGAGCGGGAGCGGGACGAGCGGCAGCGCCGTGCGGAACTGCCCCGGCGTCCGGGGCTCGGCGCCCTCCGCCCACGGGTCGCGGTAGGCGCCCACGGACTCCTCCAGCGCCGCGTCGAGCTCGGCGACGAGGCCGTCGGAGTCCTCGAGCAGCACGGCCTGCAGCCGCTCGAGCCCCATGCGCGGCACGAAGTCGTACGTGCGCTCCAGCCAGTTGCCCCACTCGCGGTAGAGCTGCACGAAGCGGCCGGTCACCGTCATCACCTCGGCGGGGGACGACACAGTCGCCAGCAGGTCGCCCTTGCGCACGCTCGCGCCCGCGGCCCCGCCGACGTACACCTCCCAGCGCCCGGACCCGACGGCGACGACGCCGACGTCCTTGACGTAGGCCTCCGCGCAGTTCCGCGGGCACCCGACGACCGCCATCTTCAGCTTGGCGGGCGTCTCCAGGCCCTGGAAGCGGCTCTCCATGTCGATGCCCAGCTGGGTCGAGTCCCCCAGGCCGAAGCGGCAGAAGTCGGTGCCCACGCACGTCTTCACCGTGCGCATCGACTTGCCGTAGGCGTACCCCGACGGCATCCCGAGGTCGGCCCACACCGCGGGCAGGTCCTCCTTGCGGATGCCGAGGAGGTCGATGCGCTGGCCGCCGGTGACCTTGATCATGCCGACCTCGTACTTCTCGGCGACGTCCGCGATCTTCCGCAGCTGCTCGGGCGTCGTGACGCCGCCCTTCATCTGCGGGACGACGGAGAAGGTGCCGTCGCGCTGGATGTTCGCGTGGACGCGGTCGTTGATGAAGCGGCCGCCGCGCTCGTCGACGAACTCGTCGGGCCACAGCGTCCGCAGCAGCGAGGTGAGCCCCATGGTGCTCTTCGCGTCGTGCTCGCCGCCGGGCGCCAGCGCCGCGAAGACGGCGGAGACGCTCGTGAGGTGCTGCTCACGGATGGCGGCGACCAGCTCGTGCTTGCGCAGGGGGACGCCGGGCACGTACCAGTGCACCGAGGGGTCCTCCACGAGGGCGCCGTCCGCGGCCAGCTCGACGAGCTGGCCCACGAGCCCCTTGCAGGAGCCGCAGCCCTTGCCGGCGCGCGTGGCGTCCATGACGCCCTTGACGCTCGTGCAGCCGCCCGCGACGGCGCCCGTGATGGCGCCCTTGCTCACGCCGTTGCAGTTGCAGACCTGGGCGTCGTCGGGGAGCTCGGCGGCGCCCTGCTCCTCCCCGGCCGCGCCGAGGTCGAAGAGGAGCCGCAGCCGCTCCTCGGGCAGCGGCAGCTGGCGGTCGAAGGCCTGCTGCAGCACCGGCGTCCTGCGGACGTCGCCGACGAGCGTCGCGCCGACGAGGCGCCCGTCCCGGACGACGACCGACTGGTAGACGCCCTTGGAGGACTCGGAGAAGACGATGAGCTCGTCCTCGGCGCGCTCGGGCTCCGACAGGCCCATGGCCGCGACGTCCACGCCCGCGACCTTGAGCTTCGTGCACGTGCGCGAGCCGTGGTACTCGGCGCGGGGGTCCGCGCCGGTGAGCACGTCGGCCAGGACGGTCGCCTGCTCCCACAGCGGGGCGACGAGGCCGTAGACGACGCCGCGGTGCTGCACGCACTCGCCGACGGCGTAGACGCCGTCGGGTGCGCCACCGGCGGCCCCGCCGACCCCCGCGGCGCCCTCGGCGAGACCCGTGTCGACGCAGCGCATCTGGTCGTCGACGACGACCGCGCGCTCGACCGTGAGCCCGGCGCGCAGGGCGAGCTCGGCGTTGGGCGTGATCCCCGCGGTGAGCACGACCACGTCCGCCGGGACGTGGGTGCCGTCGGTGAGGACGACGCCGGTCGCCCGCTCGTCGCCCGTCACCGCGGTGGTGCGGGTCCCGGTGAGCACCGTGACGCCGAGCCCCTCGATCGAGCGGCGGAGCACGGCGCCGCCGGCCGCGTCGAGCTGCTGGTTCATGAGGTGCGCGGCGGAGTGGACCACCGTCACCTCGAGCCCGTGCTCGCGCAGGCCGTAGGCCGCCTCGAGGCCCAGCAGCCCGCCGCCGACGACGACGGCGCGCCGGTGGGCGCGGGCGTCGGCCAGCAGCTGCCGGGTGTCGTCGAGCCCCCGGAAGCCCTGGACGCCCGGCAGCAGGCTCCCGTCCGGGCGGCGGACGCCGTCCATGGGCGGGATCCGCGGCGAGCTGCCCGTCGCGAGCACGAGGACGTCGTAGGCCGTCGTCGCGCCGGTCGCGTCGACGACCTCCTTGGCGTGCACGTCGACGGAGGTGACGCGGACGCCGCAGCGCAGGTCGATCCCGTTGTCGGAGTACCACTCGCGCGGGTTGAGGACGATGCCCTCCTCGTCGTCCTCCCCCGCGAGGACGTGGCTGAGCATGATCCGGTTGTAGTTGCCGTACGGCTCGTCGCCGAAGACGGTGATGTCGAAGAGCTCACCGCCGCCGCGCTCGAGCAGCTCCTCGAGCGTGCGCGCGCCGGCCATGCCGTTGCCCACGACGACGAGGCGCCGCTTCCCGGGCGCTCCCCCGCGCCGGGGCGCCGGGACGTCGCCGAGCGCCGGGACGGCCGTCGCACCGGTGGTCGTCGTACGCTGCGGCGCCATCAGACCTCCACCAGCCCGAGGTCGAGGACGACCGAGCCGCTCACGCCCTCGGGCGCCGCCACCTGCAGCTCGAGCGTCTCGCCCGACTCGACGTCCTCGACGACCCGCAGCGGCACGTGGACGTCGCCCCGCGCCCCGACGGGGAAGTAGCGCATGGGCACGCCGTCGCGCAGCAGCACGACGACGACGAGCTCCCCGCTGGAGTTGCCGCCGCGGAAGTAGAGCACCTGGGCGCGCACGCCGTCCGGGACGACGTACGTGAGCGAGGCGTCGAGGGCCGAGGGCTTCTCGAGCCCGGACCCGGCGAAGGCGTGCACGCCCTGCAGGAAGCGGAAGGTGGAGCTCATGGGGTTCCCCCGTCGGTAGGGCTGGCTGAGGCGGTGGTACCGGCTGAGGCGGTGGTGCCGGCCGCGGCGGCGGTGCGGGTCGCGGCCGCGGCGGAGGTGCCGGGTGGTGGTTCGGCCCAGAGGTCGAGGTCGTCGGGCCCGCCGACGCGCTCGAGCCGGACGGCGCAGGCCTTGAACTCGGGCATCCGCGACGTCGGGTCGAGCCGGTGGTCGGTGAGGCTGTTGGCGCCCGAGAGCCCGGCCCAGTGGAAGGGGACGAAGATCGTGCCCCGCACGACCGCCTCGGTGACCCGCGCGCGGAAGACCGCTCTGCCACGCCGGGTCTCGAGCGCGACCAGGTCCCCGTCGGCGACGCCGTGACGGGCGGCGACGTCCGGGTGCAGCTCCGCCCGCGCGTCGGGGTCCGTGAGGAGCAGCTGGCGCACCCGGCGGGTCTGCGTGCCGGACTGGTACTGGCTCATGGTCCGGCCGGTGGTGAGCACGTACGGGTGGGCGTGGTCGGGCTGCTCGGCGCGCGGCCGGAAGTCGACGTGGACGAAGCGCGCCCGGCCGTCCGGCGTGGGGAAGCCGTCGAGGAACACCCGCGGCGTGCCGGGGTGCGGCGCGGTGTCGGGGTCGTCGCCGGCCGGCGCCGGGCAGGGCCAGAAGACGCCCTGCTCGGCGTCGAGGCGCTCGTAGGTGATGCCCGAGTAGTCGGCCCGTCCTCCGGCGCTGGCGCGGCGCAGCTCGGCGAAGACCTCCTCCGGGTCGGTGGGGAACCCGCGCTCGACGCCGAGCCGGTCGGCCAGCGCGCGCAGGATCACGAGGTCGTCGAGGACGCCCTCGGGCGGGTCGAGCGCTTTGCGGCGCAGGATGACCCGGCCCTCGAGGTTGGTCATCGTGCCGCCCTCCTCGGCCCACTGGGCCGTGGGGAGGACGACGTCGGCCAGCGCCGCCGTCTCGGAGAGGAAGAAGTCGACGACGACGAGCGCGTCGAGGGCGGCGAGCCGCGCGCGGACCCGGTCCCGGTCCGGCGCCGAGACGGCGACGTTCGAGGCGAGCACCAGCAGCGTGCGGACGCCGCCCTCGGTGCCGCAGCGGTCGAGCATCTCGAAGGCCGACAGGCCGGGCGCGGGGAGGTCGTCGGGATCGACGCCCCAGACCCCCGCGACGTGGGCCCGCGCGGCGGGGTCGGCGAGCATCCGGTACCCCGGCAGCTGGTCGGCCTTCATGCCGTGCTCCCGGCCGCCCTGGCCGTTGCCCTGGCCGGTCGTCGTCCCGAAGCCCGAGCCCGGCCGTCCCGGGAGGCCCAGCGCGAGCGCGAGGTTCGAGAAGCCCAGGACGGTGTCGGTGCCGCCGGCGTGCTGCTCGGCGCCGCGCGCCGACAGGATCACGGCGCGCTCGGCCCCGGCCAGGAGGTGGACGGCGCGCTCGAGGTCGGCCACCGGGACGCCGGTGGTCCGCTCGACCCGGTCGGGCCACCACCGGTTCGCCGCGGCCACCGCCGCGGCGAACCCCGTCGTCCGCTCGGCGACGTAGGCCTCGTCCACGAGGCCGTCGCGCCGCGCCACGTGGAGCATGCCCAGGGCCAGCGCGAGGTCCGTGCCGGGCACGGGGGCCAGGTGCAGGGTCGCGCCGGCCGCCGTCGCGGTGCGCCGCGGGTCGACGACGACGAGCGCGGCCCCGCGGGCGCGGGCGGCGTCGAGGTGCTGCATCGCCGGCGGCATGGTCGCCGCCGGGTTGCCGCCCACGAGCAGGAGCGCGTCCGCCTCCGCGAGGTCGGCGATCGGGAAGGGCAGCCCGCGGTCGACGCCGTAGGCCTGGTTCAGCGCGCCGGCGGCCGACGACATGCAGAAGCGGCCGTTGTAGTCGATGGCCGACGTCCGCAGCGCGACCCGGGCGAACTTGCCCAGCGCGTAGGCCTTCTCGTTGGTCATGCCGCCGCCGCCGAAGCAGCCGACGGCGTCGCGGCCGTACCGCTCCTGGCTGTCGCGGACCGCGGCGACGACGCGGTCGAGCGCCTCGTCCCAGGACGCCGGGCGCAGGGCGCTGGTGCGGTCCTCCGGCACCCCCCGCACGAGCGGGGTCAGCAGCCGGTCGGGGTGGTCGAGCAGCTCGGCCGCCGTCCAGCCCTTGGAGCACAGGCCGCCGCGGTTGGTCGGGAAGTCGTCGGGCTCGAGCTCCGCCGGACGACCGCCCGCCGTGAGGCGGATCCCGCACTGCAGGGAGCAGTACGGGCAGTGGGTCCGGGTCGTGCGGCGGACCTCCTCGGACCGCGCGCCGCCGGCCGGGCCGGTGCCCGCGAGGGGCAGCGCGGTCCGGCCGGCGGGCGAGGCGCCGGTGGTGACGAGGGTGGGGGCGGCCACGGTCAGATGCGCTCGCTGGTGCCCAGGGCGCCGCGACGGGCGTACACGGCCCAGGTCACGGCGATGCAGAGGACGTAGAAGCCGACGAAGGCCCACAGCGCCGGCTGCAGCGAGCCGAAGGCCTTCGAGGACTCGGCGAAGCCCCGGTTGATGAGGAAGCCGCCGTACGCCCCGATGCCCGCGGCGACGCCGATGCAGGCCGCGGTGATGCGCCGCTCGTAGAGGCCGGCCCCGACGTCCCCGTCGGCCACCCCGCGGCGGAAGACCGCCGGGATCATCCGGTAGACCGACCCGTTGCCGACGCCGCTCGCGACGAACAGCACCATGAAGGCGAGGAAGAAGAGGGTGACGCTGGCCATCCGCAGCGCGACGACGGCGCCGACGGCCCCGAGGGCGAGGACGGCGAAGGCGACGATGGACACGCGGGCGCCGCCGACGCGGTCCGAGAGGCGGCCGCCCCACGGGCGGGCCAGCGAGCCGATGAGGGCGCCGAGGAAGGCGATCGTCAGGGTGACGTCGGGGAACTGGCTCTTGAGCAGCGTCGGGAAGGCGGCGGCGTAGCCGATGAAGGAGCCGAAGGTCCCGATGTAGAGGAACGAGATGAGCCAGGTGTGCCGGTCGCTCAGCGCGGCGCGCCAGGCGGCGCCGTCCGAGCGGGCCTCCGCCAGGTTGTCCATGAACCGCCACGCACCGAGGGCGGCGAGGACGGCGAGCGGGATGATGAAGATCGCCGGCCGGGCCGTGGTGGCGGCGATCCCGGCGACGACGACGAAGGGCGTGACGGCCTGGATGACGGCCACGCCGATGTTGCCGCCCGCGGCGTTGAGCCCGAGGGCGGCGCCCTTCTCCCGCTGCGGGAAGAAGAAGTGGATGTTGCTCATCGACGACGCGAAGTTGCCACCGCCGACCCCGGCGGTCGCCGCGATGAGCAGCATGGCCCAGAAGGGCGTGCCGGGGTTGTAGGCCACGTAGGCCAGCCCGAGGCAGGGGACGACGAGCAGCAGCGCCGAGATGATGGTCCAGTTCCGGCCGCCGAAGCGGCCGACGGCGAAGGAGTACGGGAACCTCAGCGTCGCGCCCACGAGCACGGGCACCGCCGTCAGCCAGAGCTGCTGGTCCAGGGCGATGGCGTACCCCGCGGCCACGAGCACCGGCGTCGCGATGGACCAGAGCTGCCACACGGTGAAGCCGAGGAACTCCGCGCCGATGGACCACCACAGGTTCCGCCGCGCCATCCGCCGTCCACCGGCGGCCCACTGGGCCTGGTCCTCCGGGTCGAAGACGTCGACCCACCGCCCCGCGCGCGGGGCGTCGATGGTCCCGACGGGCCCACGGGGCTCCTGCTCGGTGCTCGGCGTCTGCACAGCCATGCCGGCCTCCTCGTCCTCGGCCGACCGGGTGACGGGCGAGCGCCGGTCACCCGGCCCCGGCGCCAGTGGGGAGGACGCTAGGAACGCCGTGTTGCGGTGGCGTCGCGCTGTGTGACGAGCGAGACAACTCGGTCTCACAGCCGCCGAGAGGGACGGAGAGGTCGCCGTGCACCGGCCGCACCTCCGTCCAGGCTGCGACTACCGTCGGGCCGTGCGCCCTCCCGTCACGCTCGACCTCTTCGCCGAGGTGGCCCAGCAGGCCCTCGAGGCCGACGACCCCCTGGCGGCCGCCTCCCGCCTCACGGCCTGGGCCGAGGACCCCCACCCGGACGACGAGGTGAGCACCCGCGAGCTGCTCTCCACGGCGGGGACCCTGCAGGGGGCGGGCGGTGACGTCGACGGCGGCGTCGCGCTCCTGCACCGGGCGATCGCGACCGACGGCCCGGCGGAGACGGACCCGCGGGGAGGCCTCTACGGCCTCCTGCTGCGCGCCGGGAGGCAGGAGGAGGCCGACCGTCTCGCCCAGGAGCTCCGCCGGGAGCGCCCGACGCCCGCGGAGGCGCTCGGCGACGTCGCCCTCTCGCTGTGGGAGCACGGCCGGCTCGAGGACGCGCACCGCTGGTACACGCTCGCGGCCTCCCGTGTGCTGCGCGACACCGAGACCGACCCGGGGAGCCCCGGGGTCGACGCGCTGCCCGGGCTGCTGGCGGACCGCGCCGAGCTGCGCGCGGAGCTCGACCTGCCCGCCGACGAGCTCGACGAGCTGGGCGGGCAGCTGGACCTCGAGGACCACGACCACGAGGATCTGGACGACGTGGGCGGTCTCGACCCCCGCACCTGAGCCGCTCGACGACGGGCGGCGACCGCCGCGGCCCTCCTCGGGCTGCGCACAGGGGCGAGCCCAGCCAGCCCCGTCCACAGGCAGCGCTGACGTGGACCCGTTGTCGGACCTCGCCTCTAGTCTCGTACACATGTTCGAGATGGGGCGACGGGATGGCGACGGGGACGTCGCGCCGCTGTCCTCGCCCGTCCACGCCGGCCCGACCTCCAGCGCCGACCACGGCGCCGCAGACCTGGTGCACGAGACGGGGAGGGTGCGGTCGGCGGTGCGGGCGGGCGCTCTGAGCCGGGTGCAGGCGGTGGTCGCGTTGGAGGCGGCGCGGTCGAGCGCGTGGGCGGGGCTGCTGCGGCAGGTCGCGGCCCTGGTGGACGAGGTGTCGGTGACGGGCGGGCCGGCGGCGCCGCTGGCCGACTGCGACGGGTCTGGCGTCGGCGACCGCGGGAAGGGCGCGGTCGGTGTCGCGGTGCGGGATGGGGGCTCCGACCCGTGGTCTGGCCCCGGGTCTGACCCGGGGTCGGCGCCCGGGCCGACGTCGGGGGCCGGCCGGGACGCTGGTCTGGCGTTCGAGGCCGCCGCGGCCGCGCTAGCCGTCGCGCTGGTCGTGCCGCTGCGGCGGGCGCAGGACCTCGTCGCCGAGGCCCTGGCGGTGACGACCCGCCTGCCGGTGACCCTGGCCGCGCTGGAGGCCGGGCGGATCGACCCCCAGCGCTCCCGCCTGGTGGCCGAGGAAACCGTCGCCCTGTCCCCGGTGCACGCCGCGAAGGTCGACGCGGCCCTGGCCGACGACCTCGGCCCGCTCACCGTCCCCGCGCTGCGGGCCCGGGTACGTCACCTCGTCACGACGACCGACCCCGAGGCGGTACGCCGGCGGGTGCGGCGCGCGACCTGCGCCCGCGGGGTCCGCCTGTTCCCCGTCGAGGACGGGATGGCCCAGCTGGTCGCCACGGGCCCGGTGCTGGACCTGGCCTGCGTGTTCGAGCGCCTGACCACCACCGCCCGGGCCCGCGCAGGGGAGCACGGGCGCCTCGACCCGCACGCCGCGACCACCGCGGGCCTGGACCCCCTGGCCCTGGGTGACGGTGCCGCCGGGGGGCTGCCGGACCGGCGGGGCATCGACGCGCGCCGCTTCGACGCCCTCGTCGACCTCGCCACCACCACCGACCTACCCACCGGCACGCACGCCGCCGCCTTTGCCACGCGAGCGGACGCGAACGCCAGCGCGGGCACAGCCCCGGCGGGCGCCACGGTCACGCCCCGGGCGCGCAGCCCGCACGGCCCGCAGGTCACCGTGGCTCTGACCAGCCTCCTCGGCCTGGACGACGACCCCGCCCAGCACCCCACCCTCGGACCCGTCCCGGCCGTGGCCGTCGCCGAGCTCCTCGCCGCAGGTCACCGCTTCCGCCGCGCCCTGACCGCACCGGCAACCGGCCACCTCGTCGGCCTCGACGGACACCTCCTGACCTTCGACCCCACCACCACGACCACGAAGACGGCGTCGACGTCGACGACGACGGCGACGTCGCCGCCCGACCCACCGCGGGAGGGCCGGCGGGCGGCACCCGCCCGACGCGGCCGCACCACGGCGATCACCGTGCGCGTCGACACCCCCGACGACCCCACGCCGTCGCCACCGACATCACCAGCGCCTGAAGTGTCTCCCGCCGCCGCAGCGCCGTCGCTGCCGTCACCGTCACCGTCACCGTCTCCGTCTCCGTCGGAGCCGGTGACGGGGTCCTCGTCGACCTCGCGGCACACCTCGCTGCGCCACGCGGCCCGACGGTCCGCCTGCTCCTACGCCGCCGCGACCGGCGGACCCGGCCCCTACACGCCCACCGAGGCCTGCGCCCGCTGGGTGAGAGCCCGCTCACCCCGCTGCCAGGCCCCCGGCTGCCGGATGCCCGCCACCCGCTGCGACCTCGACCACCGCACCCCCCACGCCACCGGCGGACCGACGTGCCCGTGCAACCTCGACGTCCTCTGCCGGCGCCACCACCTCGCCAAGCACCACTTCGGATGGGTCGCCGTCCCGACCTCCGACGACCCCACCGACCCCTCCCTCACCTGGACCACCCCGCTCGGCCAGGTCGTGGACGTCCCGGCGCAGCCCCTGCTGCCGCGACCCGCGCCCCGCGTCGACGACGACACCTGGGAGCAGACCACGGCCGCTGACGCGGCCGCCGCCGCCCTCGAGGACCACCTCCTCGGCGGACCCCGCTACCCCCACCGCGACAACGCCGCCCACGACCTCGACCGGGTGCACGCCGAGCTCGCCCGCCATCAGCACGAGGTCACCCAGCCCCCGTCCGGACCAGGGGGCGGGAGGTCCGTGCTCGACGAGGCGACCACCGGAGAGCCCGGCGCGACGGCCCGGACCGATGTCACCCGCGGATGGAACGACGCCGGCCCACCGCCCTTCTGACGCTGACGTCCTCGGCGGACCAGCTCGACCCGGTGCAGCGAGGTCGTCAGCGGATGCCGCTGCGCGCGAAGCCCTGCACGAAGTAGCGCTGGAAGACGAGGAAGAGCACGACCATGGGCGTCACGCTGATGAGGGCGAAGGCCATGGTCCCGCCGTAGTCGGCGCCGAACTGGCCCTGCAGGTAGAGCAGGCCGATCGGCAGGGTGAAGAGCTCGTTCTGGCGCAGCGCGATGAGGGGCCACGCGAAGTCGTTCCACGTCTGCAGCAGGCTCATGAAGAAGAGCACCGCGACGAGCGGCCGGCACAGCGGCAGCACCACCTGGAGGAACACCCGGAGGTGGCCGGCGCCGTCGATGCGCGCCGCCTCCACGAGCTCGCGCGGGATGCCGAGGATGAACTGGCGCGCGAGGAAGACCCCGAAGGCCGACGCCGCCGTCGGCAGGATCACCGCCCAGTAGCTGCCGTAGATCCCCAGCTCGGTGACGAGGCGGAACAGCGCCACCATGATCACCTGCACGGGCAGCATGAGGGTGGACAGCGCGACGAGGAAGAGCGCCGTCGAGCCGCGGAACCGGAGCTGGGCGAAGGCGTAGCCGGCCAGCAGGTTCACCGCCACGGTGATGAGCGACGTCACGAGCGCGATGGCGACGGAGTTGCCGAACCACGTGACCACGGGGAATGCCGTGAGGACGCGCTCGACGTTGGCGAGGGTCAGCTCGCGGGGCCACAGCCGCAGCTGCCCGCCGAGCAGCTCGGCGCGCGTGGACAGCGCCACGACGACCATCCAGTACAGCGGCGCCAAGGTGATGAGGGCGACGACCACGGCCGCCCCCGTCCGCAGCGCGCGCACCCGACGCTCGCGGCGACGGCGCAGGGCGCCCGGCGCCGACGTCACCACCTGCTCGGCGGCGCTCACTCGACGAGGTCCCTCGTGCGGCTGGTGCGCCAGCGCACCGCGGTCACGGCCAGCGTGAGCAGGAGGAGCACGACGCCGATGGCGGCGGCGTAGCCCTGGTCGCGCGTCACGAACCCGGTCTCGTAGGCGTACGTCACGAGCACGGACGTCGCGTCCCGCGGCCCTCCCCCGGTCATGACGAAGACGATGTCGAAGACCTGGAACGAGTAGATGACGTTCATGACGAGGAGGAAGAAGCTCGCCGGTCCCACCATGGGCACGGTGACGTAGCGGAAGCGCTGCCACGCCGAGGCGCCGTCGAGCGTCGCGGCCTCGTAGAGGTGCGCCCCCACGCCCTGCAGGGCCGCCAGGTAGATGAGCATGTTGAAGCCCACGCGCCACCACAGCGTCACGAGGACGACGGACGTGAAGGCCGCCGCCCCGCCGCTCTGCCAGGCCACCCCCGGCAGCCCGAGCGCCCGGATGATCCCGTCGAGGACGCCGCTGTTCTCGTCGAAGACGAGCACCCCGATGAGCGCCGTCGCGACCCCGGACACCGCCATGGGGAGGATCAGCACCGAGCGGAAGAACCCGCGCGCCGGCAGCGCGCCGTCGAGGAGCACGGCCGCGCCGAGGCCCAGGGCCATCGACGCGGGCGTGACGATCGCCGTGAAGAGCGTCGTGTTGACCACCGACCGCCAGAACGTGCCGTCGGAGAGCAGCCGGGCGTAGTTGTCGGCCCCGACGAACGTCCCCGCGCCGAAGCCGTCGGTGTCCTGGGTGCTGATCCACACCGCCCACGCCAGCGGCAGCAGGACGAAGAGGCCCAGCAGCACGAGGTTCGGCGCCAGGAAGGTGTACGCCGCCAGCGCCTCCCCCGGCGAGCCCCGCCGGGCCCGCCCGGGCGAGGGCCCGCGCTCGTCCGCCGCGGGCGCGGCGACGTCGACCGGGGCTCCCGCCGGCGCCGCGGAGGGGCTGGTCACCGCACCGCGTCGGCGATGCCGTCGGACAGGCCCTGCGCCGTCGTCGCCACGTCCTGGCCGCCGACGAAGGCCTCCTCCAGCTGGTCCTGCAGCACCGTGATGATCGAGGCCATGTCCGGCGAGGCGACCTGCGCCGAGTCCTGCGCCCGGACGACGGAGGCCTGGCCGAGGAAGACGGGCGCCAGGTCCGGGCGGACGTCGAAGGTGATGCCCTGCTCCACGAGGTCGGCCCGCGTCGGGAGCAGCGAGGCGCCCTCGCAGAACTGCCGCATCGACTCCTCCTCGGTGACCGACGCCAGCAGCGCCGCCGCGAGCTCGGGGTTCGCCGTCCCCGCCGTCGCGACGAGGGCGTTGCCGCCGAAGTCGCCGCCGCCGCGGACCCGCTGCGGCGCGAAGGTGGCGCCCCACTCGAAGTCGAGCGTGGACTCGGCGTCCGGGATGGAGAAGGCGCCGGACCAGACCATCGGCACCGTCTGGGCGTACCAGGTGTCCTGGGCGTAGGTCGAGGAGGTGACGGTGTCGTTGGGCGGCACCCACCCCTGCGTGAAGAACGACTGCGTGAACTCGACGGCCGCCCGCCCGGCCTCGGAGTCGATGGCGGGGCCGGAGAGGTCCTCGGTGAGGAAGCGCCCGTCGGCCTGGAAGAGCCAGCTGAGCCAGCGCGTGACGCCGTTGCCCTGCCAGTTGTAGGCGAAGGGGTACTGGTCGTCCGGCAGGGAGGCCCGCAGCGTCGTCGCGACGGCCGCGAGGTCGTCCCAGGACCAGGCGTCCTCGAGCCGCGTCGGGATGTCGGTGACGCCCGCCGCCTCGAGCGCGGGCAGGTTGAGCAGGATCGCCGAGGTGTCCGTGTGGTGCGGCACCCCGTAGGGCGAGCCGCCGTTCTGCACGGCCGCCCACGCCTGGGGGGTGAAGCGGTCGGCGAAGCCGCTCTCGAGGTGCGGCGACAGGTCGAGCAGCTGGCCGGCCCCCGCGTAGCTGCCGAAGGTGTAGTACGGGACGCGGAAGACGTCGGGCGGGTTGCCCGCCTGGATCTGCGCGTCGATGTTGCTGAACATCTGCTCGTACGGCACCACGTTGAGCGACACCGTGGCACCCGAGCTCTCCTCGAAGCGGCTCACCGCGGCCCGCAGGCCGGCGATCTCGGCGTCCGTCCCCCACGTCGTGAAGGTGAGCGTGTCGGCGCTGCCGCTCGCGCCGCCGGACGAGCCGTCCGAGGTCGAGAACCCGCCGCACCCGGCGAGGGCTGCGGGCAGCCCGAGGGCGCCGGCCGCCCCGAGCAGCTGTCGTCTGGTGAGGTCCACGGTTCTCCCTGGGTCTGCGCGCACGTCCTGCGTGGGCGGCCCGGGGGCAGGGGGTCACCGGCGCGCCGACCCCGGTCGGGCCCTGCGCGCGAGCAGGACCGTACTCCCGGGCCCCGCGGTTCGCGGGACCCGGGAGCAGGGCCGGAGAGCACGACCGGAGAGGAGGGCCGGTCAGGAGAGCAGGGTCAGGGCACCGTGTACCCGGCCGCGCGGAAGAGCTCGTACCACTCGGCGCGCGTCAGCGGCAGGTCGGAGCCCTGCGCCGCGGCGCGCACGCGCTCGGGGCTCGTCGTCCCCAGCACCACCTGCATCTGCGCGGGGTGCCGCGTGATCCAGGCCGTGGCCACGGCCAGCTTCGGCACGTCGTACTGGGCCGCGAGGCGGTCCAGCACCGCGTTGAGCTCGGGGTAGCGGTCGTCGTCGAGGAAGACGCCCGAGAAGAAACCCGCCTGGAACGGCGACCACGCCTGCACGGTGATGTCCTTCAGCCGGCAGTAGTCGAGCGTGCCCGTGTCGCGGGCGACCGACTGGTCGAGCGCCTGCATGTTCGAGGCGACGCCCTGCGCCACGAGCGGCGCGTGCGTGATGGACAGCTGCAGCTGGTTCGCCACGAGCGGCTGGCGCACCGACCGCTGGAGCAGCTCGACCTGCCCCGGCGTGTGGTTGGAGACGCCGAAGTGCAGGACCTTCCCGGAGCTCTGCAGCTCGTCGAAGGCGCGCGCCACCTCGTCGGGCTCGACGAGCGCGTCGGGGCGGTGCAGGAGCAGCACGTCGATGCGGTCGGTGCCGAGGGCCCGCAGGGACCCCTCGACGGACTCGGTGATCCGCTCGTAGGAGAAGTCGAAGTACGGCCCGTCGGGGACGATGCCGCACTTCGTCTGCACCGTCACGGCGTCGCGCTCGGACGGCGAGAGCTGCACCGCCTCGGTGAAGCGCTCCTCGCAGCGGTGCATCGACCCGCCGTAGACGTCGGCGTGGTCGAGGAAGGTGACGCCGGCGTCGCGGGCCGCGGCCCACCACTCCCGGATCTCCTCGTCGGTCTTGTCGGCGACGCGCATGACGCCGAGGACGACGTTGGGGACCTGCAGGCCGCTCGTGCCCAGGGGGACGGTCCTCACGGCTCAGGCCTCCGACAGCCGGGCGACCTCGTCCGCGGACAGCTGCAGCTCGGCAGCCCGCGCGGAGTCGGTGGTGGACTGCGGGCGCGACGAGCCCGGGATGGGGATGACGACGTCGGCGAGCGCCAGCTCCCACGCCAGCGTCACCTGGTGCGGGCTCACGCCGTGCGCGTCGGCGACGTCCTGGAACGCCGAGTGCTCGCTCCCGAGGTCGGAGGCCTTCGCGATGCCGCCGAGCGGGCTCCACGGGAGGAAGGCGACGCCCAGCGAGGCGCAGTGCTGCAGCTCGCCGAGGCTGGAGCGGAAGGCCGGCGAGAACTGGTTCTGCACGGACGCGAGGCGCCCGCCGAGGACGGCGTTCGCCTCGTCGATCTGGGCGACGTCGGCGTTGGAGATGCCGGCCATCTGGATGACGCCCTCGTCGAGGAGCTCGACGAGCGCGCCGACCGAGTCGGCGTAGGGGACGTCCGGGTCCGGGCGGTGGAACTGGTAGAGGCCGATGGCCTCCACGCCGAGGCGTCGGGCGGACTCCTTGGCCGCCGCCTTGAGGTGCTCGGGGCGCCCGTCCTGGGTCCACGAGCCGTCACCGGGGCGCAGGTGGCCGCCCTTGGTGGCGACGAGGACGCCGGAGGTGTCGCCGCCGTAGCTGCGCAGGGCCTCGGCCACGAGCTCCTCGTTGTGGCCGACCTCCCCCGCGTCGCGGTGGTAGGCGTCGGCGGTGTCGACGAGGGTCACGCCCGCGTCGAGCGCGGCGTGGATCGTGGCGACGCTGCGGTCGCGGTCGGGGCGCCCCTCGATGGACATCGGCATGGCGCCGAGCCCGATCGCGGAGACGGAGCGGGGTCCGAGGGTCCTGGTCTGCATGGCTCCGACCCTGGCCCCCGCACGACCGGACCGCCACCGCGCGGTGGCGCTCGGCGGCGGGACGCCCGTCAGGGGTCGGGCGTGCCGTACACGGCGGTGCACCACAGGTCGGTCAGGGCGTCGAGCACCGAGCCCGGCGGCAGCGACGGCTCCTCCCCCGCGAGCGACGCGGCGATCGCGCGCTCGTTCATCGTGTTGAGCAGCACGCTCGTGGCGCGCGGGTCGACGACCGCGCCGGCCCGTCCGCGCCGCTGCTCCGCCGTGATGGTCGCCGTCGTCAGGTCGACCCACCCGGCCAGGCGGCGCGACCACTCCTCGCGCAGCTCCGGCACTGTGGCGCGCGCCTCGGCCAGCGACAGGGAGACGGCCCGGTGCGCGCCGAAGACGTCGACGAAGACGGCCAGGCACGAGCGCCACCAGTCGCGGGACGGCTCGTCGGGCAGCGGGAGGGCCGCGAGTCGCGCGTCGACCTCGGCGACCATGCGGTCGAGCAGCTCGAGCAGCACGGCCTGCTTGGACCCGAAGTAGAAGTAGAAGGCGCTCCGCGACAGGCCGGCGGCCGCGGCCACCTCGTCGATCGAGATCTCCGCCAGCGGCCGCGTGCGCAGCAGGTCCTCGACGGCGTCGACGATGGCGCGCTGGCGGTCCTCGCCCGAGGGGCGGGGGGCCCGGCGGGCCCGCTGGGGCGTGCTCACCCTCCCGAGCGTAGGCGGCGGCCCCGTGGGCGCAGCCCCGCTCGACGCCGTGTCGATGCTCTCGACAGCCTGTCGAGGTCGTCGTAGCCTCCTCGCATGGGGTCGACGACGACCGGCACCGCCGGCAGCACCGCGCGCACCACCGACCACGAGCCGGAGCACCTCGACGTCGTCGTCGTGGGCGCCGGCCTCTCGGGCGTCGGCGCGGCGGCGACGCTGCTGCGGCGCCACCCCCACCTCGACCTCGCCGTGCTGGAGTCGCGCGACGTCATCGGCGGCACGTGGGACCTGTTCCGCTACCCCGGCGTCCGCTCCGACTCGGACATGTACACGCTCGGGTACGCCGCGCGCCCCTGGGCCGGCGAGAAGGCGCTGGCCGACGGCGACGACATCCGCACCTACGTGCAGGAGACCGCGACGGAGACCGGCGTCGCGCAGCGCGTCCGGTACCGGCAGCGGGTCGTCTCCGCGTCCTGGCGCAGCGAGGACTCCCGGTGGGTGCTCACCGTCCTGCACCGCACCCCCGGCGAGGGCGGCGCGGGCGCCGAGTGGCGCGAGGGCGAGGACGGGGCGACGTCGACCATCACCTGCTCCTTCCTCCTCGCCTGCACCGGCTACTACCGCTACGACGAGGGCCACCGACCCGAGATCCCCGGGCTCGAGGACTTCGCGGGCGACGTCGTGCACCCCCAGCACTGGCCCGCCGACCTCGACGTCGAGGGCCGGCGGGTCGTCGTCGTCGGCAGCGGCGCCACCGCCGTGACGCTCGTGCCCGCGCTGGCGCGCCGCGGCGCGCAGGTGACGATGCTGCAGCGCTCGCCCACCTACGTGGCAGCGGTGCCCTCGCGCGACCGGCTGGCGGTGCGGCTGCGCGGCCGCGTGCCCGAGCCCGTCGCCCAGAAGGCGGTGCGCGCCAAGCACATCGCCGGCTCGATGCTGCTCTACCAGTACGCGCGGCGGCGCCCCGCGGCCATGCGCGCTCTGCTCGAGCGCTCGGCGGCCGAGAAGCTGCCCGAGGGCTACGACGTCGCCACGCACTTCCGGCCCCGCTACGAGCCCTGGGACCAGCGGCTGTGCGCCGCCCCCGGGGGCGACCTCTTCCGCGCCATCTCGTCGGGGGCCGCGGAGGTCGTCACCGACGCCATCGAGCGGGTCGACGCCGGGGGCGTCCGCCTGGCCTCGGGCGGCCGCGTCGACGCCGACGTCCTCGTGACGGCGACCGGCCTGTCCGTGCTCGTGCTGGGCGGCATGCGGCTCGACGTCGACGGCCGCCCCGTCGAGCCCGGGGGCCGTCTCGCGTGGAAGGGCATGATGCTCGAGGGGCTCCCGAACCTCGCCTACACGATCGGGTACGTGAACTCGTCCTGGACGCTGCGCGCCGACCTCGTGGCGGGGGCCGTCGCCGACCTCCTCGGGACGATGCGGCGGCGCGGCGCGGGCGCCGTCGTGGCGCAGGCCCCGGCCGGCACGGAGGGCTCGCGCCCCGTCATCGACCTCGCGGCCGGCTACGTGCGCCGCGGTCTCGCCCAGCTGCCGCGCCAGAGCGAGCGGGCGCCGTGGCGCGTGCACCAGAACTACCTGCTGGACCTGGTCTCCCTGCGGCTCGACCGCCGCGGCCGCGACCTGCGGTTCCTCCCCGCGGGCACCCGGCCCGACGGCTCCCCCGCCGTCGGCGCACCACCCGAGGTCGTCCCGGCCGCCTGATCCGGCCTTCCTGACCGGTGGCCCCACGAGCACCGGCCCCACCGCCCACCCGGCCCCCACCGCACGACGACAGGAGCCCCATGCCCGCCTCCACGCCCGCGTCGCCCTACGCCCGCGTCACCGTCCTCGGGCTCGGCGTCCTCGGCGCGCAGATCGCGCTCCAGACGGCCGCGCACGGCGTCGACGTCACCGCCTACGACGTGGACGACGACGCGCTGAGCGCCGGCCGGCAGCGCCTGGAGCGCTTCGCGGGCGCCGCGGCGCACGACCTGCCGGACCTCGCCGACGCTTACGGAGCCGCCCCGGGGCGCATCCGCCTCACGAGCGACCTCGCCGACGCGGTGGGCGCCGCCGACCTCGTCGTGGAGGCCGTGCCCGAGCGCCTGGAGCTCAAGCGCGACGTCTGGGCGCGCGTCGGGGCGGCCGCGCCGCCGTCCGCCGTCCTGGCGACGAACTCCTCGAGCCTGCTGCCCAGCGCCATGGCGGACGCGACCGGCCGGCCCGAGCGCTTCCTCGCGCTGCACTTCGCCAACCGCATCTGGGCCCAGAACACCGCCGAGGTGATGGGCCACGCGGGCACCGACCCGGCCGTCGCCGACCAGGTGGAGGTCTTCGCCGCCGCCATCGGCATGGAGCCGATCCGGCTGCACCGCGAGCAGCCCGCCTACGTCCTCAACTCGCTGCTCATCCCGCTCCTCGGCGCGGCGGCCGAGCTGCTCCTCAAGGGCGTGGCCGACGTCGAGACCATCGACCGCACCTGGCGGACGGCCACCGGGGCGCCGGCCGGGCCCTTCCAGGTCTACGACGTCGTCGGCCTGCGGACCGCGCACGCCATCGCGAGCGCCGACCCGGCCTCCCAGGCCTGGGCCGACTACCTGCAGGAGAACTACCTCGACCGCGGGCGCTTCGGCGTCGAGTCCGGCGAGGGCTTCTACACCTACCGCTGACCCTGGCCCGCCCGCCCCGTTGGCCCCGGCCCGCACGGCCCCCCACGCCCGTCACCCACGTCCCGTCGCCCACGCCCTCCGGAGGACGCCATGCCCCTCGACCCCGGCACCGCCGCGATGCTCGCCGAGCTCGAGCGCCTGGGCCGCCCCGGCCCCGCCGACTCCGACGTCCCCGGGGCGAGGGCGGGGCTGCGCGCCTTCGCGGGCGTCGGTCGCACCGACCCGGCGGCGCTGCCGCCGGTGGCGTCCGTCGTCGACGGCGAGGCGGGCGGCGTCCGCACCCGGACCTACCGCCCGGTGGGGCTCGAGCCGGGCTCGCCCGCGCCGACCGTCGTCTTCCTCCACGGCGGGGGCTTCGTCGTCGGCGACCTCGACACGCACGACGTCCCGTGCCGCCTCCTGGCGGGCGACCTCGGCGCCGTCGTCGTGAGCGTGGACTACGGGCTCGCGCCCGAGCACCCCTTCCCGGAGGGCCTCGAGGACTGCTGGCGGGCGCTGCGCGCCGTCGCCGACGACGTGGACGACCTCGGCGGCGACCCGGCGCGGCTCGTCGTCGCCGGCGACAGCGCCGGCGGGAACCTGGCCGCGGTCTGCGCGCTCCGGGCCCGCGACGAGGGCGTGCCGCTGGCCGCCCAGCTGCTGCTGTACCCCGTGGTGGACCCGGCCGGCGACCACCCCTCCCGCGAGGAGAACGCGGAGGGCTACTTCCTCACCGCCCGCGACATGACGTGGTTCACCGGCCACTACCTGGGCGTCGACCCGACGACGGAGGAGGGCGCCCGCGCCGCCGCCGAGGTCGCCCGCGACGTCCGGGTCTCGCCGCTGCACGCCGACCTCGCCGGCGTCGCCCCGGCCGTCGTCGTGACCGCGGAGTACGACCCCCTGCGCGACGAGGGCGTCGCCTACGCGCGGGCCCTCGAGGCCGCCGGCGTCCGCGTCTCCCACCGGACGGTGCCGGGGCTCGTCCACGGCTTCTACGGGACCCCCCTGCCGGCGGCGCTGCGGGCGACCCACGAGGCGCACGCCGCGCTCGCCGAGCTGCTGCGCTGAGGGAGTGGCCTGCGCGGCCCCCACCGCCGGACCTCGTAGCCCTTCTGCGTCCCAGGGCGCCTGGGGAGAGGAGTTCGTAGCCTTCCTCCGCGCCAGGCTGCCCCTCGGGGAGACTTCGTAGCCTTCCTCCGTCTCGTGGGAGGGCAGAGGGGGACAGCCGGAGCGAGCCAGCAGCGGGACCAGACCGGCAACCGCCCGATGACACGTCGGGGGCGCACGGCAGAGCCCACCTCGGCCCACCTCGGGAGCCAGCAGCGGGACTCGAACCCGCGGGCCGCCCGATGACACGTCGGGTGCGCACGGCAGAGCCCACCTCGGAGCCCACCTCGGGAGCCAGCAGCGGGACTCGAACCCGCGGGCCGCCCGATGACACGTCGGGGGTGTACAGCAGCCCTCGGGAGCGAGCCAGCAGCGGGACTCGAACCCGCAACCGCCCGATTACAAGTCGGGTGCGCTACCAGTTGCGCCATGCTGGCGGTCGGCGCCGCGGCGGCGCCGAGGGCGAGGGTAGCGAGGAGGCGCCGTGCCCCAGGCCTTCAGCCCGCGGGGGTCGGACGCCCCGTGCGCCTTCTGCGCCGTCGTCGCCGGGGACGCCCCGGCCGAGGTGGTGCACCGCGACGACCGGCTCGTCGCCTTCCTCGACGCCCAGCCGCTGTTCCCCGGCCACGTCCTCCTCGTGCCCGCGCAGCACGTGCAGACCTACGACGAGCTGCCGGCCGACCTGGCGGGGCCCTGGCTCGCGACGGGGCAGGCGCTGCAGCGGGCGATCGAGGCCGCGACGGGCGCCGAGGGCGCGCTGCTGCTCGTCAACAACGTCGTGAGCCAGAGCGTCCCCCACCTCCACCAGCACGTCGTGCCGCGCTCGCGGGGCGACGGCCTGCGCTTCTTCCTCGGCCCCCGCCACCGGTACGCGCCGGGGGAGGCGGCGCAGGTGGCCGCCCGCGTCCGCGACCACCTCTCGGCGGCCCGGACCTGACGGACGCGCGGGGCCGACAGGACCTGCGGGGCTGATGGGACCTGCGGGGCTGACGGGGCGCACGTGGCGGACGGCGCGCCCGGTGCTGACGGGGCGGGCGCGGCCCTCAGCGCTGCGTGCGCCGTCGCACGCGCTCGGGCAGGTCGACGGCGAGGTCGGGCCAGTCCGCGACGGGTCGGGGCCGCGAGCCGGGGTGGCGGCGGTCGGGCCGTCCGTGCGGGTGGTCGGCCCACCGGGAGACGCCGTCGTCGGCGACGACGACCTCGCAGCGGTCGCCCACCTCGGCGACGTCGACGTGGGCGACGGGCTCGCACACGGCCCAGACGCCGCCGCCGGCCGCGACCGCGGCCCCGTCCGCGAGGCGGGCCTCCTCCCCGCCGCGCAGCCGGACGGCGCCCGTCGTCTCGTCGACCCACCCGAGGCGCTCCCCCGCCGCCCGCAGCGTCGCGTCGGGCCACAGCACGTAGCGGCCGAGGTCCCAGCCCGTCCCGACGACGACGAGGACGTCGTCGCGCAGCAGCCGACGGCGCCGGGCCAGGTGAGTGACGTCGTGCGGCACGGCGGCCGCCGTGAGCGCGGCGACGGCGTCGCGGCAGAGGGCGTCGACGCGGGCCCGCGAGGCGGCCGTGCGGGCGGTCGCCCCCAGCGGCGGCGCCGCGCGGCGCCCCGCCCGCCGAGGACCGCGACCGGCCGCCCCGGCCCCGCTCGCCCCGGCCGCGCTCGGCGCGACCTCGCTCGCCCCTGCTCCGCCTCCACCGACCCCGTGCTCCCCCATGCCTCCAGCATGCGCCCTCGCGCACGGGGCCCTCCCCGCCCTCGGTCGAGGGCGAGCGGCCCGCTCCCGACCGGTCGTCGCGCCATGGCCTCCGAGCGCCTCTCAGCGCGCGCCGGCAGCCGTGAGGTCATGGAGCGCTGGGCGTAACGGGACGGAAACCACGGGCGCGGGCCGTGCCCCGATGGTCGGGGCACGCGCTCGTCGGACCCCCGCACGCGGACCCCAGGAGGCCCCATGTCCTACGTCAGCCCGCCCGACTTCGTCACCAAGATGGTGGATGCCGGGCACGCCAAGGTCCTCATGAGCACGCGGGACACCCTCATCCGCGCGTACATGGCCGGGGCGATCCTCGCCCTCGCGGCCGCCTTCGCCGTCACGGTCACGGTCCAGACGGGGCAGGCCATCATCGGGGCCCTGCTGTTCCCCGTGGGCTTCTCGCTGCTGTACCTCATGGGCTTCGACCTGCTCACCGGCGTCTTCACGCTCGTCCCGCTGGCGCTCCTCGACAAGCGCCGCGGCGTCACCGTCCGCTCGATGTTCCGGAACTGGGGGCTCGTCTTCCTCGGCAACCTCGGGGGCGCCGTGACGGTGGCGCTCATGATGGGCGTCATCGTCACGACGGGCTTCGCCGTCGAGCCGAACGAGGTCGGCCAGCGGCTCGGGGAGATCGGCGAGGCGCGCACCGTCGGCTACGCCGAGTTCGGCGCCGCCGGGATGCTGACGCTCTTCATCCGCGCGGTGCTGTGCAACTGGATGGTCTCCACCGGCGTCGTCGCGGCCATGATGTCGACGAGCGTCTCGGGCAAGGTCATCGCGATGTGGATGCCCATCCTGCTGTTCTTCTACATGGGCTTCGAGCACTCGATCGTCAACATGTTCCTGTTCCCCTCCGGCCTGCTGCTCGGCGGCGACTTCTCGCTCGGCGACTACCTCGTCTGGAACGAGATCCCCACGGTCCTCGGCAACCTCGTCGGCGGCCTCACCTTCGTCGGGCTGACGCTCTACGCCACCCACGGGCGCACCCGCACGAGCCGCCGCGCCCAGCAGGTGGCCGAGGCGGAGCGGGCGGAGAGGGGGCGGGCCGAGGCGCAGCTCGCCGAGGCCGGCCAGGCCGCGAAGGCGGCCGTCGCCGCGCCCACGAGCGAGGCCCCGGTCCCGGCTGCCGCCGGCACCCGCTGAGCAGCGCCCCGTCCTGCAGCCGCGACGACCACCGCCCCTCCCCGGACGACGACAGGAGCACCCGTGACCACGACGACGACCGCCCCGACCACCACCCCGCTCATGAGCCGGCGCGACGCCGCGGCGCTCGTGCGCACCGCCCGCGTGCGGCAGGGCCTCACCTGGGCCGCCATCGCCCAGGCCCTCGACGCCCCCCTGGTGCGGACGACGGCGGCGCTGCTCGGGCAGCACCCCATGAGCGCCGAGCAGGCCGAGACCGCCTGCGCCCTCCTCGGGCTCGAGGACGCCGTGGCCGAGGCGCTGCAGCAGCAGCCGGCGCGCGGCATCGACCCCGAGCTGCTGCAGGACCCGACGATCTACCGCTTCTCCGAGGCGCTGGCCGTCTACGGCCCGGCGCTGAAGGAGCTGATCCACGAGGAGTTCGGCGACGGCATCATGAGCGCCATCAACTTCAAGGTCGACATCTCCCGGCGGGCGCACCCGGACGGCGACCGCGTCGTCGTCACCTTCGACGGCAAGTTCCTCGACTACCGCTGGTGAGCCGCCTCGGGGCCGTGGCGGGCGCCGTCGCTCAGAGGACGGCGCCCGCGACGAGCACCAGAGGGATCGAGCCGGCCCACACCGCCGTCGTGATGCCGGACCACCCCTGCAGCGCCGCCGTGCCCTCGAGGCCGGTGAAGCGCGTGACGACCCAGAAGTAGGAGTCGTTGAAGTAGCTGAGCACCATCGAGCCCGCGCAGCAGGCGAGCGCGGCGGCCAGGGGCGCGAGCCCGAGGTCGTCCACGAGCGGGGCCGACACGGACGCCGCCGTGATCATGGCGACGGTGCCGGAGCCCTGCGCCAGCCGGACGAGCGTCGCGATGAGGAAGGGCACGAGCACCCCGGGCAGGGCGAGGGAGGCGACGGCGTCCGCGAGCTCCTGGCCGACGCCCGAGTCGCGCAGCACCTGGCCGAGCGCCCCGCCGGCGCCGGTGATGAGGATGATGAGCCCGGCCGAGGCCGCGGCCCGGGCGAGCCAGCCGCTCACCTGGTCGCGCGTCGTCCACCGCGGCAGCAGCCCGTAGACGGCGATGACCACGCCGATGATGAGCGCCACCACGGGGTTGCCGAGGAAGGCGAGGACCGCGACCGGGCCGGACGGGTCGTACCCCTCGTCGCCCGAGAGCACGCCCTGCGCGTTGCGGTCGACGGCGGTGGCCACGGTGTTGGCGACGATGAGGGCCAGCGGCACGAGCAGCGGCAGGAAGGCGCGCAGCGTGCCCACGCGGTGCGGCCCGGCGCCGGCGGGCGGCTCGCCGAGCGCGGCGGCCGGGTCCTCCTCCGCCGCCGCGTCGTCCCGCTCACCCCCGCGTCGGTCGCTCGCCGCGCCCCTCGGCCCGTCCTCCTCGAGCACCGCGGCGCCCGCGCCCGCGCCCGCGCCGGCACCGGCAGCCCGTCCGTAGACGGCCTCGCGCACCTCCGAGGTCACGCGGCCCTCGAGCCGCGGGCCGACCCACCGCGCGTACGCGACGACGACGGGCAGCAGGACGAGCGTGAAGACGAGGCCGACGAGGATGAAGCCGCCGAGGTCGGCGCCGACGATCCCCGCGACGGCGAGGGGCCCCGGCGTCGGCGGCACGAGGTGGTGGGTCAGCGTCATGCCGCACCCGAGCGCGAGGGCCAGGGTCACGTAGCCGCCCCGCCGGCGGCGGGCGATGGAGCGCGCCAGCGGGTTCATGATCACGTAGCCGGAGTCGCAGAAGACGGGGATCGAGACGAGGGCCCCGGTGCCGCCCATGGCCCAGGGCTCGCGCCCGCGGCCGAGGGCGCGGACGAAGGCCCTCGCGAGCGCGTCCGCGGCGCCCGAGACCTCGAGGATCTTGCCGACCGCGACGCCGAGGCCGATGACGATCCCGATGGACCCGAGCGTGCTGCCGAAGCCGGCGACGATCGAGTCGAGGGTGTCCGTGGGCGCCGAGCCGGCCACGGTGCCGGTGAGGAGGGCGGCCACGAGCAGCGCCACGAAGGCGTCGAGCCGCGTCCGCAGGACGAGCACGACGATCGTCGCGATGCCGAGCACGAGGGCGAGGAGCAGCTGCAGGTCCACGAGCGGCCTCGTGGTGGACGTCGTCGTCCCGGCGGGTGCGCCGTCGCGCCCGCCCGTGCGCCGGGATGCCCGGTGCGTGCGCGATGCCTACCGTCTGCCGCACCCCGGGGCCACCCGAGAGACCCGCCCGGGGCACCCAGGACGACGCCGGCGTCGCCCGGGGGCGCAGCCAGCGCCTCCCCGCGACGCCGCACGCCGACGACGCAGCCCCCCGACGACGCAGCACCCCGACGACGCAGCACCCCGACGACGCAGCACCGAGCAGCAGGAGGCCCCCGTGAGCACCCCGCCCTTCCCCGACCAGCGCACCGCCGTCGTCACGGGCGCGGGCTCGCCCCGCGGCATCGGCCGCGCCCTGGCCGCCCGCCTCGCGCGCGAGGGCTGGGCGGTCGCCGTCATGGACCTCGACGAGGGCGCCGTCGCCGACGTCGCTGCCGGCATCGCCGAGGCGGGAGGTCGCGCCCTCGGGGTGGGCGTCGACGTCTCCGACCCCGCCTCGGTGGACGCCGCGGCCGCCCGCGTCGAGGCCGAGCTGCCCCCCGTCGTCGGCCTGGCCAACATCGCCGGGATCAGCTCCCCGACGGCCTTCTTCGACACGACGCCGCAGGAGTGGGACCGCGTCATGGCGGTCAACGCCCGCGGCGTCTTCCTCGCCACCCAGCGGTTCGGCCGCGGGATGGCCGACCGCGGCCTGGGGCGCGTCGTGTCGATCTCCTCGGTGTCCGCGCAGCGCGGCGGCGGCACCTTCTCGAAGTCCGCCTACAGCGCCTCCAAGGGCGCCGTCGTCAGCCTCATGCGGGCGGTCGCGCGCGAGCTGAGCCCCCTCGGCGTGACGGCCAACTGCGTGAGCCCCGGGCCCGTCGACACCGACATCATGGGCGGCCCCCTCGACGACGAGCGGCGCGCCGACATGGCCGCCGCCGGCCTCGTGGGGCGCGTGGGCACGGTCGACGACGTCGCCGCGCTCATGGCCTTCCTCCTCGGCCCGGACGCGGGCAACATCACCGGCGCCACGTACGACGTCAACGGCGGCCTGCACATGTCCTGACGCGCGACCGCCCGCCCCCGTGAGCGGGGGCGGGCGGCAGGACGCGGCGGCGCCCGGGTCGGCAGCGGTGCCGGGCTCAGTACAGGAGCCGCACCCGCTCCTGCGGCCACGCCAGGACGGCGAGCACCTGGGTGACCGCGGCCTGGTCCAGCAGCTCCGTGGTGCCGTCGTCGCCGGCGTACAGGCCGGTCGACGCGTCGAGGTCGCCGTCGTGCTGGCGCTGCGCCCACGCGGTGACCGCGTCGCGGTAGCGGGTGCCGCCCGTCGTCGCCTCGAGGAGCAGGAGGTTCTTCGCCCAGATGGCGACGAAGGCGCGGGGCTGGTCGTCCAGGCGCCCCTCGACGACGTAGTGCTGGTAGGAGGCCTCGGCGACCTCCTGCGCGTGCTGGAGGTACCGCTGCTCCCCCGTCGCCTCGAAGAGGAGGGCGTAGGTGCCCACGGGGACGCCCTGGTTGTAGGCCCACCGGGTCTGCTCGACCGTCCCGTCGAGGGACAGGTGGTCCGCGTACAGCCCGTCGGCCCCCAGCAGGTGCTCGTCGGTCCACCCGGCCATCCGCAGCGCCCAGTCCAGGTAGCGCTGCTCCCCGGTGATCATGTGCAGCCGCACCGCCAGCTGGGCCGCCGGCATCGTCGAGACGGTGTTCCGGTCGCGGTTCCCGGCCTGCTGCGTCCAGAACACGCCGCCCGGCGCCGCGTGCGTCGGGTCGTCGTCCCAGCCCGAGACGGCGAGCTCGAAGACCTGCTGCGCCCGCTCCAGCGCCGCCTCGTCGCCGGTCATGAGGTGCTGCTGCACCATCGCGAGACCGACCCAGAGGTTGTCGTCGTAGAAGAGGTCCCCGCCGTCGCCATACGGGGCGTGCGGGTATGAGTCGTAGCCGGGCAGTCCCGTCGCGCTGCCGGAGGCGTCCCAGTAGAGCTCCTGCGCCTCCCCGTGCCGCGCGAGGTCGTCGGCGTACGCCTCGCCGGCCTCCCCCGGCAGCCCGGTGAGGTCGAGCGCCGCGACGTGCGCCTGGGAGAACGGCCACTCGAAGGAGTACGGGCGGTCACCGGCGCGCGCCGGCACGCGCTCGGCGTACAGGCCCGACCGGTCGCCCGCGAGCAGGTGCTCCTGCATCGCCGCGTACGCCTCCTGCGCGTCCGCCGCCGGGTCCACGGGCTCCCCGGCGGCCGCGGGCGTGCGGGCGCTGATCGCCATGACCTTGAGGCGGCTCTCGTCGGGCAGCCGCAGCGACACGGCCTCGCGGGCCGGGTCCACGGCCAGGACGTCGTGCCACACGTGCACCGTGAGGCCGTCCCCACCTCCGTCGCGGTAGTACCGCCCCTGCGCCGTGAGCGCCGTCTCCTCGCCCAGTCGCGGGCCGCTCGCGGCCCAGTCGGTGGCGGTGAGGCGCGCCGTCGACGTCGACCCGTCGGCGTAGGTGACGACGGCGTCGCCGGCGAAGTCGCCGTTGTGGGCCGAGAGCAGGACGTCGAGGGCGGCGTACGAGCTCGGCTCGAACGCGATCTCCTGGCCGCGGGCGGCGACGAAGTTCGGTGCCGTGCCGGACGTCTCGGGCAGGACGTAGGTGCGGCCGCCCACGAGCCGCTCCCCGGGGGCGGGCAGCTCCTCGGCGGGGAAGCTCCAGCCGCCGCCGTCGAAGTCGCCCTCGGCGCGGGCGTCCGACGTCGCGACGCCGTCGACGTCGTAGGCGCCCGACAGGTCCACCGGGCACGACCCGCCCGGCTCGCCGCAGCGCGGGACCACCGTGACGACGGCGGTCCGCTCGACGACGTCGCCGGCGCGGTCGCGCGCGGAGAGGCGCACGTCGTAGGAGCCCGGCGCCGTCCCAGCCGGCACGACGACCTGCAGCGGCAGCTCCTGCGTCGTCGGCAGCCCCGCGGAGCGGACCCGCAGGACGTCGCGGTCGAGCTCGGCCCGCAGCGGCTCGTCGGCCGTCAGGTCGAGGCGCACCGTCGGGCGGCCCGGGTCGGTGACGACGAGCGTCGCCGTGAGGTCGACGACCTGGTCCTCGTCGCTGCCGAGGAGGTCGGTGCGCCCGGGCACGAGGCCGGCCGCGAGGTCGCTGCGGCGCACGCGACCGTCGACGAGCGGCTCGGGGGCCAGGTCGACGTCGGTGCCCCAGCGCGAGGGCTCGGGGCCCACCTGGAACGCCACGTCGCGGCCGGCGCGGATGTCGTCGCCCGTGATCCACGTGCGCGGCGAGGTGCGGCCGCCGACGCGCACGGACTGCACGTAGCGGTCGGTCTCCGACGTGCCGGGCGCGGTGATGGTGAAGGAGCCCTCCGGGTACCACTGCGGGTCGAGGGTGAGGGTCACCCGGTCGAAGACCGGCGTCGACAGCGACCACACCTCGGTGCCGGGCACCGAGGGGTAGATGCCCATGGCGGACAGGACCTGCCACGACGACATCGTCCCGAGGTCGTCGTTGCCCGTGATGCCCTGCGGGCCGTCGGTGAAGAGGGTCAGCGCGGCGTGGACGACGTCGGTCGTCTTCCACGGCTGGCCCGTCCAGCCGTAGACGTACGGCGCGTGGAGGTCGGGCTCGTTCTGGGGGTTGTAGGTGCTGAACCCGTAGTAGTCGTAGGCGCTGTTGACCCACACCTCACGGGCGGTGCGCTCGGGGTCCTCGAGCAGCTGGTCGTAGGCGAAGAAGCCGTCCAGCCGGGCGTTCGCGGCGTCCTCGCCGCCGAGGAGGTCGACGAGCTGCTGGAGGTCCTGCTGGACCAGCCACGTGTACTGCGACGACGTGCCCTCGTGGAAGCCGACGGCGTCCGCCGGGTCCTCCGGGCCGACGAAGAGGCCCTGGGCGTCCCGGGCGCGGAACGATCCGGTGCGCGGGTCGAAGAGGTTCCGGAAGCTCTGCCCCCGCAGGGCGAGCCGGCGGGCGTCGTCGTCGTGGCCGAGCGCGGCGGCCATCGTCGAGAGCGTCGCGTCGGCGAGCGCGTACTCGAGGGTCGCCGAGGCGCCGTGCTGGAGGTCGTAGTCGCCCGGCTTCCCCGAGAGCTGCGGCTCGTGCGGCACGTAGCCGTGCTCGAGGTAGTGCTCGTTGCCCGCGCGGCCGTTGTACTGGCTGCTGGCCGGCGGCACGCCGTCGGCGTTCTCGAGCAGGGCCTCGTAGGCCTCCTCCTCGTGGCCCGCGAGCAGGCCCTGGCGCCAGGCGGAGACGAGGAAGGGCGTCACCGGGTCCCCGGTCATGATGTTCGTCTCGACCGTGGCGTACGCCCACCGCGGCAGCCAGCCGCCCTGGTCCTCCACCACGAGGAGGGACAGCGCCATGTCCCGCGACTCCTGCGGGGCCAGCAGGGAGAGCAGCTGCTGCTGGGTCCGGTAGGTGTCCCACAGCGAGAAGGTCTGGTAGTAGGTGAAGCCGTCGGCCTCGTGGACCTGCTGGTCCCAGCCCGTGTAGCGGCCGTCGACGTCGGTGGCGACGCTCGGCGTCAGCAGGGAGCGGTAGAGCGACGAGTAGAAGGTCCGGCGCTGCTCGGGGGTCCCGCCCTCGGCGCGCACCTGGCCCAGGCGCTGCTCCCACGTCGCGTCGGCCGCGGCGCGGACCTCGTCGAAGCTCCGGCCGCCCTCGGCCGCGAGGTTGGCGCGCGCGCCGTCGGCGTCGACCCACGACAGCGCTGTCGTCTGCTCGACGGTGCGGTCCTCGCGGGCGTCGAAGCGCACGTAGGCGCCCTGGCGGTCGGTGCCCGACGTCGCGGTGCTGCCCGCGGTGACCTCGTCGCCCGACCAGGTGCCCACCTCGACGAAGGGGCGGTCGAAGGTGGTGGTGAAGTGCATCGTGTACGGACGGGTGCCCTGGCAGAAGCCGCTGCCGACGACGGTCGTCTCGATCGTGCGGTCCCCCACGACCCGCACGTCGCTGGACTCGACCCGGTGCAGCGCCTGGCCGGCGTTGACGAGGACCGTCGCCTCGTCCGTCTCCGGGAAGGTGTAGCGCGAGACGCCGGTGCGCGTCGTCGCCGTCAGCTCCGCCGTGATCGTCCCCGCGGGCGCCTCGAGCGGCACGGTGTAGTAGCCGGGCGAGGCGCTCTCGCCGTCGTGCGAGAAGGGCAGCGCGTACTGCGCGTAGTCCGTCGAGGTCACCTCGCCGGTCGTGGGCAGCACGGGGAGGTCACCGCCCAGGCCGCACCCGACGCCCGAGATGTGCGTCGCGCTGAAGCCGCGGATGCGGTCGCGCGTGTAGTCGTACCCCGTGGTGTGCCCGTCGTCCGGCGACAGCTGAACCATCCCGAACGGCAGGGACGCCCCGGGGAAGGTGTTTCCCTCGTCCTGGGTCCCGATGAACGGGTTGACGAGGTCGGTGAGCGACCCCTCGTCCGGTGGCGGTGGCGCCGGTACGGCCGAGGCGCCCGGCGCGACGAGGAGGCCCGCCACCAGCGCGGCGGCGGCGGTGAGCAGGGCGGGGCGGCGGGCGTTCAGCACGGCGGATCTCCCTGGGCGTCGATGACCAGCAGGGCCGGCTCCGAGGACGAAGCGGGCGAAGTGAGCCAACTCTCCTGTGACATCGATGTCAAGAGAGCCCTCGGCGTCCGGGTCCGTCATCGATCAGGGGAGACGCCGACGGGCGCGGCCCCTCAGGGCCGCGCCCGTCGG
Organism: uncultured Pseudokineococcus sp.; assembly: GCF_947499845.1. GTDB lineage: Bacteria > Actinomycetota > Actinomycetes > Actinomycetales > Quadrisphaeraceae > Pseudokineococcus. The sequence continues at coordinate 62,852 of NZ_CANMPM010000001.1, read as the reverse complement.
CGCACCAGGTGGTCGACCGCTGTCAGCGGGGAGTGACCAGGAGCTTGCCGCGCACGTGGCCGCCGGCGCTCTCCTCGTAGGCGGCGACGGCGTCCTCCAGCGGGTAGGTGCGGGCCACCGGCACGAGCACGACGCCCTGCGCCGCGAGGTCGACGACCTCGCGGAGCCGGCGCGCGCGCTGGTCGTCGCCCGTGCTGACGACGACGCCGAGGTCGCCGGCGGAGAAGTCGGCGATGGTGACGACGCGCCCCGGGTCGCCCACCAGCTCGACGAGGTCGCGGGCCGACCCCTTGCCGGCGGCGTCGAGCGCGGCGTCGACGCCCTCGGGCGCGAGGGCCCGCACGCGCTCGACGAGGCCCTCGCCGTACGTGGTGGGGACGGCCCCGAGCTGCCGCAGGAAGTCCTGGTTGGCCTCCGACGCCGTCGCGACGACGGTCAGCCCGCGGGACAGGGCGATCTGCGTGGTGGCGATGCCGACGGCGCCGGACCCGCCGTCGACGAGCAGGGTCTGGCCCTCGCCGACGTCGAGCAGCTCGAGCACGCGCAGCGCCGTCTCCCCCGGCACCGGCAGCGTGGCGGCCTGCTCCGTCGCCACGGCCTCGGGCAGCCGGGCGAAGTCCTCGAGGACGGCGTGCTCGGCCAGCGCGCCGGACGCGGCCCAGCCGACGACGCGGTCGCCCACCGCGACGTCGCCGACGCCGTCGCCGACCTCGTCGACGACGCCCGCCACGTCCATGCCGGGCGTCCTCGCGCCTCCCGGCACGGGGTCGCCCGGGGAGGCGCCCGCCATGGCGCCGCGGACGGCCTTCCAGTCGACCGGGTTGACGCCCGCCGCGCCGACGACGACGCGGACGGCGCCCGGCCCGGCGTGGGGCTCGTCGACGTCGACGACCTCGAGGGCGTCGGCCGGGTCTCCGAAGGTGCGGTGCTGGACGGCGCGCATGGGGTCCTCCCGTGGTGCAGCGGCTCGGACGGTCGTCGTGGCGAACGAGCGGGGGCCGGGGCGTATGCCCCGACCCCCGCTCCCCGGTCGCCGCGCGAGCGGCCCGCTCGCGTCAGGAGGTGGCGGTCCCCGCGGTAGCGCCGTCGGTGGCGCCGCCGGTGGCGCCCCCGCCGGCCAGGGCCTGCTCCACGGCCGCCTGGAACTGGTCGGGGTTCGGGAGCACCTGGTCGTCGACGAGGACCGTCGGGGTCCCCTGCACGCGCTCGTCGCGGTCGTCGGTCACCTGGCTCACCCAGTCCGTGTAGCGACCGCTCGTGATGCAGGCGTCGACGTCGTCCGGCACCCCGGCGTCCGACGCGACGGCCGCGATCTGCCGGTCCGTCAGCCCGCCGGCGCCCTCCTGGGGCTGGTTCTCGTAGAGGGCGTCGTTGAAGGCGCCGAACTGCTCGGGCGCCTCCTCGGCCACGCACACCGCTGCGCTGGCCGCGCGGGCCGAGTAGTCGCCGAGGCGGCGCAGCAGGTCGAGGGGGTAGTAGGTCACGGAGATGTCGCCGGCCTCGCGCGCCTGCTCGATGAAGTCGCTGTTCGCGGCCTCGAACTGGGCGCAGAACGGGCACTGGTAGTCCTGGTAGATGCTCACCGAGACGGGCGCGTCCGCGTCGCCCGTGGTGTAGCCGCCGGACTCCGAGAAGGAGGCCGGGACGGCCTGGGGGGCGTCGTCCTCCCCGCCCGAGGCGATGGCGACGACGACGACGGCCACGACGGCCGCCGCGACGAGCCCCGCGATGGTTACCAGCGCCGCGCGGCGCCGCTTCTCCGCGCGCTCCCGCTGCTCGCGCATGGCGCGGGACCGGGCGCGCGCGTCGCTCTGGCGCTCCGCCTTCGTCGGCTTGCGGGGATCGGGGCTCATGCGGTGCCTCCTGCGGGCGGTGCTGCGGTCGGTCGGTGGCGTCGGGCGGTCGGTCGCACGGACCGGTCGGGGCGGGCCGGCGGGGCCTCCCCCCGGTGAGGACGGTCGGGCTAGAGCCGACGTTCCTCGGACCGGCGCCGCAGGACGGCGCTCACGGCCGCCGCCGCGACGAGGAGCAGCACCACGGCGACGGTCCCGAGCAGCGGCACGACGATCCCCGTGCCCGTCTCGTCGCGGACGACGCGCTGCACCGACGGGTCCGACGCGGTGCCGGACGGCGCGGTGGCGGACGGGGCGGTGGCGGACGGCGCGGCCGCCGGGAGCGACGAGGAGGACGCGGCGGTCACGGCAGAGGGCGCGGCGCTCGCGGGGGCGGCGGCCGCGGCCGTGGGCCCGGCGAGCAGCGCGGCCACGACGAGGAGCCGCGCGCGGCGCGCGGACGGGCGGAGGAGCACGGGGCGAGGCTACGTCGCCGCCCGCGACGGCCACCCCGGGCCCGTCGTCGCCGGGGACGCCACCCGCGGAGCGGGCACCCGAGGACGGCGAGCGGGCGAGGCCCCGCGTCGTCAGAAGCTGGCGTCGTCAGAAGCCGGGGGGCGGCGAGGGCAGCGGCCCCCAGTCGGGCGCCGCCCCGCCGACGGCGAGCCAGGCGCCCGCCACGACGACGAGCAGGCCGAGGACGACGAGCACGGCGCCGCCCGCACCCGTCGGCGCGGCCCGGCTCACGAGGCCGGCGCCCCGCCGCAGGCGCCCGCCGCCGGGCCCCCACCAGGCGGTGACGACACCCGCCGTCGCCCCGGCGGCCAGGGTCACCGGGTCGCCCGGGACCACGGCGGCCCCCTCGAGGAGCACCCCGGCGAGGAAGACGACGGCGGCGGCCACGGCGAGGGGGAGCACCAGCTGCGCCGCCGCGGGCACCAGCGCGCCGAGCAGCGGCAGGGGCGAGCGCAGGACCGCCAGCGGGACGTCGCCGCGCCGGGGCCCGACGAGCTCGCGCCGCCGGGACACCCAGCGCTGGCTGCGCTCGACCACCCTCGCCACGACGACGACGACAGCGGCGACGAGGACGCCCACGGCCGGCAGGAGCGCCGTGACGGCGACGAGCGCCGCGGCCCAGGCGGCCCGCAGGCCCGGTCGGTCAGGGAGCCGGACCGGCGGCTCGCCCAGCGGCGGCAGGGAGGCGGGGGCGCCCGCCCCGTCGTAGCCCCGGTCGTGCCCCCGGTCGTACGACCGGTCGTGCCCCCAGTCGTACGACCGCTCGTACCCGTGGTCGTGCGCCCTCCCGTGCCCGGCACCCGGGCCGCGGTCGGGCGGCCACGCCGCGGGCGACGCCCACGGGTCGTCAGCCGGTGCCCGCACCGCCGGGGGCCGGTCCGCCCCGGTCCAGGGCGCCTCGCCCCAGGCCTCACGGGTCCGGGCCGCCTCGTAGCGGGCCGGCTCGTCGGGGGCCGACCGGTAGGGGGCCGCCCCGGTCCGGCCCGCTCCCACGGGACCCGGGCCCCAGGGGTCGGGACGCCCCACCGGGGCCGGCTCCGCGGTGCTCGAGCGGGGCAGCGCGCTCGTCGCGCGCGCGCTCATCGCCGCGGTGCGGTCGTCCGCCTCCCCGCTCCCCCGCGGCGTGCCGGCGGAGCCCGGACCCGCGGCCGGGAGGGCCGTCGTGCTGACGTCGTCCTGCGCGACGAGCTCCTCGTCGTCCTCGTCCCAGGGCCCCTCCTCCTCGCCGACGGGCGGCGGGGCGGGCACGGCCGTCGTGGCCGCCGAGCGGGGGTCGACGCCGCGGGCGCCGCCCGCGGGCGCTGCCTCGTCGGGGTCGTCGTCGGGGTCGGCCCCCGACGCGGCACCGGCGCCCGGGTCGGCCGCGGCGAGGGGCGCGCCACCGGCCAGGCCCACGAGGGCCGAGGTGGCCGCCGCGTCCCCCGCCGAGGGCCCCGCCCCGCCGGGGTCCCCGCGGCGGGCGGCCTCCGCCAGCTCCTCCACGGCGCGGCGCAGCCAGCCCTCGCGCGGCCGCTCCTCCACGCGCGGGGAGAGCGCGGCGGCCAGCGCGGGCACGAGCGGCTCGGGGACGCCGTCGAGGTCCGCGGCGCCCCGCCGCACCCGGTCGAGGACGACGGGCCAAGGGCCGCGCCCGAACGGCGGGCGCCCCGTCGCGGCGAAGGCCGTCGTCGCCGCCCACCCCCACCAGTCCGCGGCGGGGCCGGCCTCGGCGCCGTCCGCCAGCTCGGGGGCGAGGTAGCCCGGCGTGCCCATGACGAGGTCCACGCTGGTCAGCCGCACGTCGTCGGCGACCTTGGCGATGCCGAAGTCGATGACGACCGGGTCCCCGTCGAGCATGAGGACGTTGGCGGGCTTGAGGTCGCGGTGGACGACGCCCGCGTCGTGCACGGCGGCGAGCGCCTGCCCGAGGCCGTCGGCGAGGCGGGCCAGGGCGGCCGGGGCGAGCGGCCCCTCCTCCTGCACGTGCTGCTCGAGGCTGCGCCCGGGGACGAACTGGGTGACGACGTACGGCTGCGGCCCGTCGGGGTCGGCGTCGAGGACCTCCGCGACGAGACGGTGGCGCACCCGGCGCAGGACGGCGACCTCGCGCCGCAGCCGCTCGCGGGCCGACGGGTCGCCGGCGACGTGCGGCCGCAGCACCTTGAGGGCCACGGCCCGGTCGGCGGGGTCCAGGGCCAGGTGGACGACGCCCATGCCGCCCTCGCCGACCTGGTGCACCAGGCGGTAGGGCCCCAGGCGCCGCCCGACCGGGGGTCCTCCTGCGCCGGGGCGCGCCCCCGGACCCCGCTGCTCCACGCGCCCTCCCGCTCCGTCCGCGACCGGTGGTCGCCACGCCCTCGCCGTCCGCCACGGTACGGCGTCCCGGCCGAGCCCCGGGCCGCCGCCGGACGCCGCCGAGGGGCTCGCCGCGGCGTGCGGCCCCGCCGTGGTCGCCACTACGTTCGGGTCGCAGGGGGCCGGCCGCGCCGCGCCCCGCCCCGGCGCCCTCTGCGCCGACCGACCCCGAGGAGGCGCCCGGTGCCCGGCACGCACACGGACGAGCACGAGCCCGCGACCGCCGGCGCCGGCCTGCCGCAGGGCCTGCCCGAGGAGACGCCCGCGCCCGCCGCGCAGGACCTGCCCACCCCGGCGGAGCGGACGCGGGTGCCGGCGGAGGGCGAGGGGTACGACGTCGTCGTCGTCGCCAACCGCTTGGCCGTGGACCGGGACGGCACCGACAAGGACGGGCAGCCGCGCTGGAAGCGCTCGCCCGGCGGCCTCGTGACGGCGCTCGAGCCCGTCATGCAGTCCCAGGAGGGCGCCTGGGTCGGCTGGCCCGGCAGCCCGGGCGACGCCGAGGACGCCGTCAGCGAGCCCTTCGACTGGGGCGGCATGCACCTCGTGCCGGTCTCGCTCTCCGCGGAGGAGGTGCAGGGCTTCTACGAGGGCTTCTCCAACGGCACCCTCTGGCCGCTGTACCACGACGTCATCGTGGCCCCCGAGTACCACCGGCAGTGGTGGGAGGACTACGTCGCCGTCAACGAGCGCTTCGCGGCAGCGGCCGCCGAGGTGGCGGCCGAGGGCGCCGTCGTGTGGGTGCAGGACTACCAGCTGCAGCTCGTGCCGGCGATGCTCCGGGCGGCGCGTCCGGACCTGTCCATCGGCTTCTTCAACCACATCCCCTTCCCGCCCTACGAGATCTTCGCCCAGCTGCCCTGGCGCCGGCAGGTCCTCGAGGGCCTCCTCGGCGCCGACCTGCTCGGCTTCCAGCGGCCCGGCGACGCGCAGAACTTCCTCCGCGCCTGCCGCCGGTCGCTGCAGCTCGTCCCGCGCCAGCAGGCCGTCGAGGTGCCGGCCGCGGACGGGGGGCGGCGCAAGGTGACCGCGCGCGCCTTCCCGATCTCCATCGACGCCGCGGCCATGGACGAGCTCGCGCGCTCCCCCGAGGTCCGCGAGCGGGCCCGCCAGATCCGCGCCGACCTCGGCGACCCCGACACGGTCGTCCTGGGCGTCGACCGCCTCGACTACACCAAGGGCATCGGCCACCGCATCAAGGCCTTCGCCGAGCTCCTCGACGACGGGCTGCTGCGCGCCGACGAGACGATCCTCGTCCAGGTGGCGACGCCCAGCCGCGAGCGCGTCGAGCAGTACCGGCTCCTGCGCGAGGACATCGAGCTGCAGGTCGGCCGGGTGAACGGCGCCCACGGCACCCTCGGCCACCAGGTCGTGCAGTACCTGCACCACAGCTACGGGCGCGAGGAGATGGCGGCGCTGTTCCAGGTCGCCGACGTCATGCTCGTCACGAGCCTGCGCGACGGCATGAACCTCGTCGCCAAGGAGTACGTCGCCGCCCGCCACGACGAGCGGGGCGCCCTCGTGCTCTCGGAGTTCACCGGGGCCGCCGACGAGCTCGGCCAGGCCCTGCACGTCAACCCCCACGACATCGACGGCCTGAAGTCGGCGGTCGTGCAGGCCGTCGTCATGGGCCCGCGCGAGCAGCGCCGGCGGATGCGGTCCCTGCGGCGGCGCGTCTTCGAGCACGACGTCCAGCGGTGGGCGCGCGACTTCCTCGCGGCGCTGCGCCCGGACGTCGGGGCGGACGTCGGCGCCGAGGCGGTCGAGGGCGGCACGAGCGGCTCCGGCGAGCACGGGAGCCGGTCGTGACCGCCCACGACGGCGCGGCCGGGCGCCTCGACGACGGGCTCCAGGAGGCTCTCGCCGCCCTCGCGGCCTCGCCGCGGCCGCTCGTGGCGCTCGACTTCGACGGCGTCCTCGCGCCGCTCGTCGACGACCGCGACGCCGCCCGGCCGCTGGAGCGCTCCTCCGCCGCCCTGGCGGCGCTCGCCGCCCTGGAGGGCGAGCGCGCCGTCGCCCTCGCCCTCGTCTCCGGCCGCCCTCTCGCCTCCCTCGTGCCGCTGGCCGCCCCGCCCGCCGCGGCGGCGCTCGTCGGCAGCCACGGCGCGGAGGTGCGCATGCCCGGCGACGAGGAGCCGAGCGCCCCCCTCGACGCGTGGCAGGAGGCCCTCCTCGGCGACGTCGTGGCGCGGGCCATCGACGTGGTGGCCGACCACCCCGGCACCGACCTCGAGGTCAAGCCCGCGGGCGCCGTGCTGCACACCCGGACCGCGGACGTCGCCACCGCCTCGGCCGCCCAGCAGGCCCTCGTCGACGGCCCGGGGCGCCTCCCCGGCGTCACGGTTCTCCGCGGCAAGGACGTCGTCGAGCTCGCCGTCCTCGACGTCGACAAGGGCCGCTCGCTGGCGGCGCTGCGCGAGGACCTCGGCGCCACGGCCGTGCTCTACGCGGGCGACGACGTCACCGACGAGCACGCCTTCGCGGTGCTGCTCGACGGCGACGTGGGCGTCAAGGTCGGCGACGGCGGCACGGCGGCGCGCCACCGCGTCGGCGGGCCCGAGGACGTCGCCCTGCTCCTCGAGCGGGTCCTGGCGCTGCGCTCGGCCTGATCCGCGTCCTCGCGCCGGCGGCGCTCGCCCGCCGGTCGAGCGCGCCGACGACGCGGGCGGGCCCGGCGTGCGCGCGGACGGCCCGCCCCCGAGGGTGGAGGGCCGGTCGAGCCCGCGGCCGCCGCCCCCGCCCGTCCGCAGGAGGACACCGTGAGCCAGCCCCCCCAGCAGCAGACGCCCCCGGGGTCGACGGCCGCCCTCGACCCGCAGCCCGACCACGGCGAGCAGAGCTACCGCGGCTCCGGGCGCCTCGAGGGGAAGGTCGCGCTCGTCACGGGCGCCGACAGCGGCATCGGCCGCGCCGTCGCCCTCGCGTACGCCCGGGAGGGCGCCGACGTCGCCGTCTCCTACCTCGACGAGCACGACGACGCCCGCGAGACCGCCCGCTGGGTCGAGGAGGCCGGCCGCCGGGTGCTCCTGCTGCCCGGCGACCTGGCGGACCCGCAGCACTGCCGCGACCTCGTGGCCCGGACCGTCGCAGAGCTCGGGCGCCTCGACGTCCTCGTCAGCAACGCGGCCTTCCAGATGTCGCGCGAGAGCGTCGAGGACGTCCCCGACGAGGAGTGGGACCACACCCTCGCGGTCAACCTCAGCGCCCTCTTCCACCTCACCAAGGCGGCGGTGCCGCACCTGGGCCCCGGCGCCTCGATCATCACCAGCTCGTCGGTCAACTCCGACCAGCCGCCGCCCTCGCTGCTCGCCTACTCGGCGACCAAGGCGGCGATCGCCAACATGTCGGCCGGCCTCGCGCAGTCCCTGGGCGCGCGGGGCGTCCGCGTCAACAGCGTCGCGCCCGGGCCGGTGTGGACGCCGCTCATCCCCTCGACGATGCCGGTCGAGGCCGTCGAGTCCTTCGGCGGGCAGACGCCGCTCGGCCGCCCCGGCCAGCCCGCCGAGCTGGCCCCCGTCTACGTCATGCTCGCGAGCGACGAGGCGAGCTACGTCTCGGGCGCGCGCATCGCCGTCACCGGGGGCACGCCGGTCCTGTAGCCCGCGCCCCGCACCGCGGCGCTCCCCGCCCCCGCACGGGTCCCGACCCGCCCGCGGCGGCCCCGGGGGCGCCGCGGTGGTGCATGATGTGCCCGCACGGCGACGTCGCCGTCCCCCAGGGGCACGGCACGACGCTGCGCCCGCCCGGTGAGCGGCCTCGAGGCAGAGGCCGCGCCCCGGTCGGCCGCGGTCGCGCGCTCGGAGCAGAGCCGCACGCCCGCACCGCAGTCGCACGCCCGGCACCGAGGGCTCCCCCCTCGACCGCCGCCACCCCTACGACGGATCGTCCGGCACGTACCTGCCGGTGGGAGGACACACCATGGCAACGGTCACCTACGACAAGGCCTCGCGCATCTACCCGGGCGGCGACAAGCCGGCCGTCGACGCGCTGGACCTGCACATCGAGGACGGCGAGTTCCTCGTCCTCGTCGGCCCCTCGGGCTGCGGCAAGTCCACCTCGCTGCGCATGCTCGCCGGCCTGGAGGACATCAACGCGGGCCGCATCATGATCGGCGACCGCGACGTCACCGACGTCCAGCCGAAGGACCGGGACATCGCGATGGTGTTCCAGAACTACGCGCTGTACCCGCACATGACGGTCGCCGACAACATGGGCTTCGCCCTGAAGATCGCCGGCGTCAACAAGGGCGAGATCCGCACCCGCGTCGAGGAGGCCGCCAAGATCCTCGACCTCACCCAGTACCTCGACCGCAAGCCGAAGGCCCTCTCCGGCGGCCAGCGCCAGCGCGTCGCCATGGGCCGCGCGATCGTGCGCCAGCCGCAGGTCTTCCTCATGGACGAGCCGCTGTCGAACCTCGACGCCAAGCTCCGCGTCCAGACCCGCACGCAGATCGCGCAGCTGCAGCGCCGCCTCGGCGTCACCACGGTCTACGTCACGCACGACCAGGTCGAGGCCATGACGATGGGTGACCGCGTCGCCGTCCTCAAGGACGGCCTGCTCCAGCAGGTCGCCACGCCGCGCGAGATGTACGACCGCCCGAAGAACGTCTTCGTCGCGGGCTTCATCGGCTCCCCGGCCATGAACCTCGTCGAGGTGCCCGTCACCGACGGCGGCGTCGCCTTCGGCGACTACACCTACCCCGTGCCCCGCGAGCTCCTCGCCGGGGCCGGCAGCCGGGTCGTCGTGGGCGTCCGCCCCGAGGACCTCGACATCTCCGAGCACGGCCTGCAGGTCGAGGTCGACGTCGTCGAGGAGCTCGGCGCCGACGCCTACATCTACGGCCGCGCGCGCCTCGACGGCACCGAGGGCGAGATCATCGCCCGCGTCGACGGCCGCCGTCCCCCGGAGAAGGGCTCCACGATCCACCTGGCGCCCAAGTCCGACCACGTGCACCTCTTCTCGGCCACGGACGGCCACCGCCTCGAGGCCTGAGCCCCGCGGCGCAGACGCGCGAGCACGCGCAGGAGGGCCGGTCCGCTCGTCGGGCCGGCCCTCCGGCGCGTCCGGCCCGCGCCCCGTCGGGCGGGCCCCCCGGGCGCGCACGCGCCCGGCGCCACCTCGTCCCGACCCCGGCAGTGGGAGGATCACCAGCATGGCCGGTCTGCAGATCACCGCGGCGGCGCCCGACCCGGCGTTGCTCGACCTCCCGTGGGAGCTCCCGCTCGAGGAGTGGCCGGCCAGCCGCATCGCGGCCCTCCCCCGGGGCATCTCGCGCCACATCGTGCGCTTCGTGCGGATGTCCGACCAGGTCATCGCCATCAAGGAGATCGCCGAGGGCACCGCCCGGCGCGAGTACCAGATGCTGCGGATGCTCGGCCGCCTCGACGTGCCGTCGGTGCACCCGGTGGCCGTCATCTCCGGCCGCGAGGGCCGCGACGGCGAGCCGCTGGAGGCCGCGCTCGTCACGAGCCACCTGCAGTTCTCCCTGCCCTACCGCGCGCTGTTCAGCCAGGTGCTGCGGCCCGACACCGCGACGCGCGCCATCGACGCCCTCGCCGTGCTGCTCGTGCGGCTGCACCTCACGGGCTTCTACTGGGGCGACGTCTCCCTCTCCAACACGCTGTTCCGGCGCGACGCGGGCGCCTTCGCGGCCTACCTCGTCGACGCCGAGACGGGCGAGCTGCACCAGGAGCTCTCGACCGGTCAGCGCGAGTACGACCTCGAGGTCGCGCGGGTCAACATCGCCGGCGAGCTCATGGACCTGCAGGCCGGCGAGCTCCTCGAGATCGACGTCGACCCGCTGTCGATCAGCGAGCACATCATGAGCCGCTACCGCTCCCTGTGGGCCGAGCTCACCGAGACGGAGTCCTTCGAGGCCGGCGACCGCTGGCGCGTGGCGGCGCGCATCGAGCGCCTCAACGACCTGGGCTTCGACGTCGACGAGCTGTCCATCTCGACCGACCTCGACGGCACCCGGGTGAGCATCCAGCCGAAGGTCGTGGACGCCGGCCACCACAGCCGCCGCCTGCTGCGCCTCACGGGCATCGACGCGCAGGAGAACCAGGCCCGACGCCTCCTCAACGACCTCGACCGCTACGGCGCCGAGAGCGACCAGCAGAACGAGGACGAGGAGATCGTCGCCCACGAGTGGGTGAGCCAGGTCTTCGAGCCCGTCGTCCGCGCCGTCCCGCGCGACCTGCGCCGCAAGCTCGAGCCCGCCGAGGTCTTCCACGAGGTGCTCGAGCACCGGTGGTTCATGAGCGAGCAGCAGCGCCGCGACGTCCCGCTGCTCGAGGCCGTGGGCGCCTACGTCGCCGGGGTGCTCGTGCACCGCCGCGACGAGGCGGCGTTCCTCGGGCAGGACACGAGCCCGCTGGACGCCGTCGAGAGCCTGTAGGGCTCGTGGGGCACCGCAGGGGTGGGGCACCGCCCCTGACGGCGTCCCACCCCCGGCCCGGCGGTGCGGCTCAGCCGCGGCGGCGCGCCACCTCGTAGAGCGCGACGCCGGCGGCGACGCCCGCGTTGAGGGACTCCGTCTCCGCGCCCATGGGGATCGAGACGACCTGGTCGCAGGTCTCGCGCACGAGGCGGCCGAGGCCCTTGCCCTCGGACCCGACGACGAGGACGACGGGCCCGGTGGCGAGCTCGAGCTCGGGCAGCACGACGTCGCCCTCCGCGTCGAGGCCGACGACGAAGAGGCCCGCCGCCTTCAGCTGCTCGAGCGCGCGCACGAGGTTGCCGACGCGCGCCACGGGCACGCGGGCGGCCGCGCCGGCCGACGTCTTCCACGCCGAGGCCGTGACCCCGGCCGACCGGCGCTCGGGCAGCAGGACGCCGTGCCCGCCGAAGGCCGCCGTCGAGCGGAGGACGGCGCCGAGGTTGCGGGGGTCGGTGATGCCGTCCAGCGCGACGACGAGCGCGGGCCGGTCGCTGCCCGCGGCGACCTCGAGGAGGTCGTCGACGTCGGCGTACTGGTACGGGGGGACCTGCAGGGCCAGCCCCTGGTGGACGGCCCCGTCGGTGAGCCGGTCGAGGTCGGTCCGCGAGGCCTCGAGCAGCGGCACGCCCCGGTCGGCGGCCGTCTTGATGGCCTCGCGGGTGCGGTCGTCGGACTCCGTGCGCGCCGCCACGTAGAGCGCCGTCGCGGGGATGCCGGCGCGGAGGGCCTCGACGACCGAGTTGCGGCCCGCGACGACCTCGGTCGAGCCCGCGCCGCCGCGGCGGCGCGACTGACCGGCCTGGCGCCCGGCCGAGCCGCCGCGCCCCGCCGCGGCCTGCGCCCGCTTGTGGGCCACGTGGTAGACGCGGTCCTCCGCCTTGGGCGTGGGCCCGCGGCCCTCGAGGGCCTTGCGACCGCGGCCGCCGCTGCCGACGACCGCGCCCTTCTTCGACCCGGCGCGGCGCACGGCGCCGCGCCGCTGGCTGTTGCCGGCCACTGGTGCTCCTGACTGCTCGGGGTGCTGCTCGGGTGACGTGCTGACGAGTGCTGACGGTGACGGTGCGGTGCTGCGGGTCCGGCGCCGCGGGCCCGGCGCCGCGGGCCTCGTCCCCGGGGGCCTCAGGCGTCCTCGGCCCAGGACCAGCGGGCGCCGTCGGGGGTGTCCTCCACGGCGATGCCGAGCCCGGCGAGCCGGTCGCGCACGCCGTCCGCCGTCGCGAAGTCGCGCTGCTCGCGCGCCGCCTGGCGGCGCACGAGCTCCGCGGCGACGAGCTGGTCCAGCGCCTGCTCGGCCCGGCCCGACGCGCCCGCGGCGGCGTCCCACTGCGGGTCGAGGGGGTTGAGCCCGAGGACGTCGAGCATCGCGACGACGCGCTGGGCCGCCGCCTGCGCGGCGGCGCCGTCACCGGCGTCCAGCGCGGTGTTGCCCGCCCGCACGGTCTCGTGGACGACCGCGACGGCCGCCGGGACGTTGAGGTCGTCGTCGAGCGCCGTGCGGAAGGCCGCCGGGAACTCCATGGTGAAGGCCGCGTCGGCCGCCCCCGGCGCCTGCCGGGCGCGGCGGAGGAAGCCCTCGACGCGCTCCAGCGCCCGGCCGGCCTCGACGAGGTGCTCCGGCGAGTACTCGATCATCGAGCGGTAGTGCGCCGTCCCCAGCGCGTACCGCAGCGCGAGCGGGCGCGCGCCCGAGGCGAGCACCGCGTCGACGACGAGGGAGTTGCCGAGCGACTTGCTCATCTTCTCCCCGCCCACGGTGACCCAGCCGTTGTGGAGCCAGGTCGTGGCGAAGGCGTCGCCCGCGGCGCGGGACTGGGCCTGCTCGTTCTCGTGGTGCGGGAAGCGCAGGTCGAGGCCGCCGGCGTGGACGTCGAAGGCCCGGCCCAGGTAGCGCCGGGCCATCGCCGAGCACTCGAGGTGCCAGCCCGGGCGGCCGCGGCCCCAGCGCGAGGGCCAGCTGGCCGCCTCGCCCTCCTTGGCACCCTTCCACAGCGCGAAGTCGCGGGGGTCCCGCTTCCCCCGCGGGTCGGCGTCGGCGGCCGGCTCCATGTCCGCGAGCGACTGGTGCGTCAGCGACCCGTAGTCCGGCCACGAGCGGACGTCGAAGTAGACGTCGCCGCTGCCGTCGGGCGCCGGGTAGGCGTGCCCGGCCGCCACGATCTCGTCGACCATCTCGAGCATCTCGGTGACGTGCCCCGTGGCGCGCGGCTCGTACGTCGGGCGACGGACGCCGAGGGCGTCGTAGGCCCGCGTGAAGGCCTGCTCGTGGCGCGAGGCCCACGCCCACCAGGGCACGCCCGCCGCGGCGGACTTGTCGAGGATCTTGTCGTCGACGTCCGTGACGTTGCGGATGAAGACCACCCGCAGGCCGTGCCCGGCCTCGAGCCAGCGCGCGAGGACGTCGAAGGCGATGCCGGACCGGACGTGGCCGATGTGCGGGGGCGCCTGCACCGTGGCCCCGCAGAGGTAGACGGAGACCTCACCGGGCACCAGGGGGGAGAGCTCGCGCAGCTCCCCGGAGGCGGTGTCGTGCAGGCGCAGGCTCACCCCGCGAGGCTACCGGCGCCACCGCCCCGCTCGGCCCGCCCGCTCGGCCGGCCACTCGGCCCGCGCCACTCGGCCCCGCACCTCTCGCCCGCACCTCTCGCCCGCACCGGGCGCCGCAGCGCCCGGCTGGCTAGGGTCGGCCCCTCGGGGTCGGCGCTGACCGCCGGCCCTGCCGCACGCACGCCGCCGCAGGATCGGAGATCGGAATGCCGCACACCGTCCAGGGGGTGGTCTCCCGCGCGAAGGGGGCCCCCGTCGAGCTCGTGGACGTCGTCGTCCCCGACCCGGGGCCGGGCGACGCCGTCGTCGACGTCCAGGCGTGCGGCGTCTGCCACACCGACCTGCACTACCGCGACGGCGGCATCGGCGACGACTACCCCTACCTCCTCGGCCACGAGGCCGCCGGGCGCGTGTCGGCCGTCGGCGAGGGCGTCGTCGGGCTCGAGGTCGGCGACTACGTCGTCCTCAACTGGCGCGCCGTCTGCGGCGTCTGCCGCGCCTGCGCCGCCGGGAAGCCCTGGTACTGCTTCGACACCCGCAACGCCAGCACGCCGATGACGCTGGCCGACGGCACCCCGCTGTCGCCCGCGCTCGGCATCGGCGCCTTCGCGAGCAAGACGCTCGTCGCGGCCGGGCAGTGCACGAAGGTCGACGAGCGGCTGCCCGCCGAGCAGGCGGGCCTGCTCGGCTGCGGCGTCATGGCCGGCTTCGGCGCGGCCGTCAACACCGGCGGCGTCACCCGCGGGCAGTCCGTGGCCGTCATCGGCTGCGGCGGCGTCGGGGACGCGGCGATCGCCGGTGCCCGCCTCGCCGGGGCGACGACCGTGGTCGCGGTCGACGTCGAGGACCGCAAGCTCGAGTGGGCGAAGGGCTTCGGCGCGACGCACACCGTGAACAGCCGGTCCGAGGACGTCGTCGCCCGCGTGCAGGAGATCTGCGGCGGCGTGGGCGCCGACCTCGTCGTCGACGCCGTGGGCCGCCCGGAGACCTACCGCCAGGCCTTCGAGGCCCGCGACCTCGCCGGCACCGTCGTCCTCGTCGGGGTGCCGAACCCCCAGCACACCGTCGAGCTGCCGATGGGCGACGTCTTCGGCCGCGGCGGCGCGCTGAAGTCGTCCTGGTACGGCGACTGCCTGCCGAGCCGCGACTTCCCGATGCTCGCCGACCTGGCGCTGCAGGGCCGCTTCCCCCTCGCCGACTTCGTCTCCGAGACGGTCGGGATCGGCGACGTCGAGGACGCCTTCGCGAAGATGCAGCGCGGCGACGTCCTGCGCTCGGTCGTGGTGCTCTGATGGCCCCCTCCGGCTCCGGCGGCGTGCGCGTCGAGCACCTCACGACCTCGGGCACCTTCAGCCTCGACGGCGGCACGTGGGACGTCGACAACAACGTGTGGCTGCTCGGGGACGACGAGGAGGTGCTCGTCGTCGACGCCCCGCACGCGCTCGCGCCCATCGCCGAGGCGGTCGGCACGCGCCGCGTCGTGGCCGTCGTCTGCACCCACGCCCACGACGACCACGTCACCGTCGCCCCCGACCTCGGCGAGCGCTTCGCCGCGCCCGTCCTGCTGCACCCCGGCGACATGGGCCTGTGGTCGATGGCGCACCCGACCCGCGCCCCCAGCGGGGCGCTGGCCGACGGCGAGGTCATCACCGTCGCGGGGGTCGACGTCCACGTCCTCCACACCCCGGGCCACTCCCCCGGCTCGGTGTGCTTCCACGTGCCCGAGCTCGGCGTCGTCTTCACCGGCGACACGCTCTTCGCCGGCGGGCCGGGGGCCACGGGCCGCTCCTACAGCGACTTCCCGACGATCATCACCTCGATCCGGGAGCAGCTGCTCGCGCTCCCGCCGGAGACGGAGGTCCGCACGGGCCACGGCGACGGCACGACGATCGGCGACGAGGCGCCCCACCTGCAGGAGTGGGTCGACCGGGGGCACTGATGCCGGTCCTCCCCCGACGCCGCTCGAGCCCGACGGCGCCTCCCGACGGCCGGACCCGGCTGGCGGGCGGGCGCCGGGCGTCGTAGGGATGGGGGGTGCGCCCGGCGCACCGCTCGACCGCAGCACCCAGCACCACCAAGCACCGACGACACCGACTCCTTGGAGGAGCCATGAGCACGAGCTCTGACGACATCGAGGGCCCCGCGGACAGCGGCGCGGGCGAGGGCGTCCCCGGCCAGCACGACGGCGGCGCGGACGGCGGCGCCGAGGGTCCCGCGGACTCCGGCGCGGGCGACGGCACGCCCGGCCAGCACGACGGCGGCGCCGACGGGGGTGCCGACGGCGGCGCCGAGGACGCGGTCGAGGGCCCCGCGGACGCGGGCGCCGGCGAGACCGGGATCCCCGGCCACCACGACGGCGGCGCGGACGGCAGCGCCTGACGTGACGGCCCTGCACGAGGACCGGGTGGCCGGGCGCGAGCCCGGCCACCCGGACCGGCACGACGGTCCCGTCCCCGACGGGGCGACCGGCGAGGACGCACCGCGCCTCGCCGCGCTGCGACGACTGGTCGGCGCGGCGGCGGACGGCTTCGGCGCCACCTGGGGCGAGCGCCCCCTGCTCACGCGGGCCGAGGACCTGCCGCGGGGCTTCGAGGACCTCCTGTCCGCCGGGGCCGTGGACGAGCTCGTCTCCACGCGGGGGCTGCGGACGCCGTTCCTGCGCGTGGCCAAGCAGGGCACCACGCTGCCCGACCGCTCGTTCACCGCGGGCGGCGGCGTCGGCGCGACCGTGGGCGACCAGGTGAGCGACGACAAGCTCGTCCGGCTCTTCGCCGACGGGTCGACCATGGTCCTGCAGGGCCTGCACCGGACGTGGCCCGCGCTCGTCGACTTCTCCCAGGCGCTGGCGGCCGACCTCGGCCACCCCGTGCAGGTCAACGCCTACGTCACGCCCCCGCAGTCGCGGGGCTTCGACGACCACTACGACGTCCACGACGTCTTCGTCCTCCAGGTGGAGGGCGAGAAGCGCTGGCGGCTGCACGAGCCCGTGCACCCCAGCCCGCTGCGCGACCAGCCCTGGACGGCGCGGCGCGCCGCGGTCGAGGCCGAGGCCGCCCGCGAGCCGCTGCTCGACGCCGTCCTGCGCCCCGGCGACTGCCTGTACCTGCCGCGCGGCTACCTGCACGCGGCGACGGCCCTCGGCGACGTCAGCACCCACCTCACCATCGGCGTGCACCCCTGGACGCGCCACGGCCTCGCCGAGCAGCTCCTGCGGGCCGCCCTGGCCGACCTGGGCGACGACGCCGAGGTGCGCGCCTCCCTCCCCCTCGGCGTGAGCGTCGACGACCCGTCGTCGACCGCCGACGACCTCGAGCTCGTGCGCGAGCGGCTCCTCGCCGCCGTCCGGGCCGTCGACGCCGAGCGCCTCGCCCGCCCGCTCGCCGGTCAGGTGCGTGCCAACCAGCGCGCCGAGCCGGTGGGCCCCCTCGCCCAGCTGCGCGCGGCGCAGGAGGTCGAGCGGACCGGCGACGCGTCGGGGCTCGTGCTCCGCCGGCACCTCGCCGCCGTGCTCGAGGAGCGCGAGGACGGCGCGGTCCTGCGCAGCCGCGCGGGCGACGTCGTGCTCGGCGCGGACGACGTCGACGCGGTGCGGGCGCTCCTCGCCGCGGGGGACGGCGGCTCTCCCGGCGCGGCCCCTACCGACGCGGCCCTCCTCGACGCACCTGCGCCCGCCGACCTCGCGCGCCGCCTCGTGCTCGCGGGGGTCCTCGTCCCCCGGTGAGCGCGCCACCGTCCCCCGGGCGCCCGGGCGTCGTCGTCCCCGCGCAGGTCGACCCGGGCAGCGCGGACGCCCCGCAGCGGCGCCGCGACCTGCCGCGGTGCTCCGACGACGCGCGCCGCCGGTGCGACCCCCTCGGCGCGACCGCGGCGTGGACGCGCCGCTGGCTGCTGGTCGAGCACCCCGGTCCCTGGGCGCCGGACGCGCTGGGCGGGTCGGGGCTGCCCGCCGCGCTCCAGCAGCGGCTGCGCGACGCCGCCGCGGCCGCGGGCGGGCGGGTCCTGCTCGTGCGGCGGCCCGCCGTGCGGGGCGCCGCCGCGCCGGGTCAGGGCCCCGGCGCCCCCTCCCCCGCGACGCGGGCCTGGGCCGTCGTCGACGAGCCGACGGGCCTCGTGCGGTGGGGCGCCTGGGACGCCGGCGCGGCGCACCCCGACGCGCTCGGCGCGGACGCGGCGGAGCGCGGTCGTCTCGACGCCGGCCTCGAGGAGGCCGCCCGCGCCCTCGGCCAGCCCCTCGTCGAGGGCGCGGGCGCCGGGCGCGACCCGCTGCTGCTCGTCTGCGCCCACGGGCGGCACGACGCGTGCTGCGCCGTCCGGGGGCGCCCGGTGGCTGCGGCCCTCGCCGCCCGCTGGCCGGCGGCGACGTGGGAGTGCTCGCACGTCGGCGGCGACCGCTTCGCCCCCAACCTCCTCGTGCTGCCCGACGGCGCCTACTACGGCGACCTCGACCCGGCGTCCGCCGAGGGCGTGGTCGAGGACCACCTGGCCGGGCGGGTCTCGACGCGCCACCTGCGCGGCACGAGCAGCGGCCCGCCCGCCGTCCAGGCCGCCGTCATCGGCGTCCTGGACCGCTACGGGCCCGCGTCCGTGCGCGACGCCCGCGGCGGGCGGCCCGTGCCGGTGGGCCGCGACCGGTGGGAGGTCGAGGTCCGGGGCACCGGCCCGCTGCCGGCCCTCAGCGTCGTCACGGTCGAGCGGACCCGCCGCCCCCCGGCGCGGCTCACCTGCCGCGCGCCCGGCGAGGCCGTGGCCGCCGTCCACGAGGCCGTCGACGTGCGGGTCGCCGAGGTCGGCTGAGGCCGGGCCGCGGCCGCTACTGGTCCCCTGGCCGGAGGCTCCTCGCAGGCGCCCCTGGCGAGGGGTCTCAG
This sequence comes from uncultured Pseudokineococcus sp., assembly GCF_947499845.1. Lineage (GTDB taxonomy): Bacteria > Actinomycetota > Actinomycetes > Actinomycetales > Quadrisphaeraceae > Pseudokineococcus. Next base: position 44,322 of record NZ_CANMPM010000001.1, on the reverse strand, counting down.
CGGGGGACGACGAGCGCCGTCGCGACCGCCGCGAGGCCCTCGCCCCGGCCGGTGAGCCCGAGCCCGTCCGTCGTCGTCGCGGAGACCGCGACGGGGGCGCCCACCGCCCGCGAGAGCGCCTCCTGCGCCTCGGCGCGCCGGGGCGAGAAGCGCGGCCGGTTGCCGAGCAGCTGCACGGAGACGTTGCCGACCTCGAAGCCCGCCTCCCGCACCCGGCGGGCCGTCTCCGCGAGGAGGGTCGCGCCGGACGCCCCGGCCCACTGCGGCTCGGCCGTGCCGAAGTGCTGCCCGAGGTCGCCGATCCCCGCGGCGGCCAGCAGGGCGTCGCAAGCCGCGTGCGCGACGACGTCGGCGTCGGAGTGCCCGTCGAGGCCGCGTTCGCCCGGCCACCGCAGGCCGGCGACCCACAGCTCGCGGTCGGAGCCCTCCGGCGCGAAGGCGTGCACGTCGACGCCCGTGCCCACCCGCGGCACACCGGCGGTCGGCCCGGCGGTCGGCCCGGCGGTCGGCCCGGCGGTCGACGAGAGGGGGTGCTCGGACGGCACGGCCCCGTCGTCGTCGGCGGCGGCGCTCACGCCGTCGCCCCGCCGACAGGCCCCCGCGCGGCCGACGACGGCGCGCCCGAGGACGAGGTCGAGAGCGGGCCCGCCGCGCGCCGCGCGAGCACGGCTTCGGCGAGCAGGAGGTCGAGCGGGCCGGTGACCTTGAACGCCTCGGCGTCGCCCTCGACGAGGTGCACGCGCGAGCCCGCCGCCTCGGCCAGGCCGGCGTCGTCGGTGGCGCCCTCCCCCACGGCCGCCGCGACGTGCGCCCGGCGCAGGACGTCGGCGGTGAAGCCCTGCGGCGTCTGCACCGCCCGCAGGCGTGAACGGTCGACGACGCCGCCCGAGACGTCGCGCAGCGTGTCGGAGACGGGCACCGCGGGCACGACGACCTCGTGGCCGCCCGGGCGGACCGCCGCGACCACGCGCCGCACGAGGTCGGCCGGGGCCAGGGCCCGCGCCGCGTCGTGGACGAGGACGACGTCGGCGCCCGCGGGGAGGGCGCCGAGGCCCGCCGCCACCGACGCCTGCCGGCTGGGGCCGCCCTCGACGACGTCCGTCGGGGGCATCCCCGGCACCTCCGCCAGCAGGCGGCGCGCCTCGTCCTCCAGCCCGGCGGGGACGACGACGACCACCCGGTCGAGGGCGCCCGAGGCCGCGAGGCCCGCGGCCGCGTGGACGAGCAGCGGGGCGCCGCCCACGGCGACGAAGGCCTTCGGCCGCCCCGCGGCCAGGCGGGTGCCGCTCCCGGCGGCGACGAGGACGCACGCGGCGGCGCCCTCGCCGCCTGGGCCACCACTACCTGGGCCACCACCGCCTGGGCCACCACCCGGGCCCCCGGCACGCACGGAGCCCGTCGCCCCCCGGGGGGCGACGGGCTCCGTCTGCGGTGCGGTGCTCAGGACGCGAGGACCTCGTCGAGGATGGCCTCGGCCCTCGTCTCCTCGGTCTTCTCCGCGAGCGCGAGCTCGGAGACGAGGATCTGGCGGGCCTTGGCGAGCATGCGCTTCTCGCCGGCCGACAGGCCGCGGTCCTGGTCGCGGCGCCACAGGTCGCGCACGACCTCGGCGACCTTGATGACGTCGCCGGAGGCGAGCTTCTCGAGGTTCGCCTTGTAGCGGCGCGACCAGTTGGTCGGCTCCTCGGTGTAGGGGGCGCGCAGGACCTCGAACACGCGGTCGAGGCCCTCCTTGCCGACGACGTCGCGGACGCCGACCAGGTCGCAGTTCTCCGCGGGGACCTCGATGGTCAGGTCTCCCTGGGGGACCTTGAGGCGGAGGTAGAGCTTCTCCTCCCCCTTGATCATCCGGGTCTTGATCTCCTCGATCAGGGCCGCCCCGTGATGGGGGTACACGACAGTCTCGCCGACAGTGAAAGCCATCTGCTCTATTCCCCTTTCGTGACCTCGAGGTTACCACGGCGAAGCAGTGCCCCCGGGCGCTCGAGCGAGCATCGTCGCAGGTCAGAGGCTCGTAGAGCCCGAGAACGGCGTCCCGCAGGCCTTGACAGCGGCCCCCGCGGCGTGCTGCGGCACCCCCTCGGACGACGGCCCGGCGAGCCCGCGGGCGCTGTCGCGACCCGCCACGGCTACGCTCCGCCCCAGACGTCGCGACCGACCCGAGGAGACGCCCGTGCCCCGCCCGACACGTCCCGCAGCGCGCCGCGCGGCCGCCGTGGTCCTCGCCGCCGCCGCGGTCTCGGCCAGCGCGGGGTGCGCCGTCTCGCCCGTCGTCAACCAGTTCTCGACGGAGCTGCAGTACGCGCCCTCCGACGGCGTCCAGGCGTACTTCCCGCTCTCGGAGACGGACGCCGACGGCCCGGGCACAGCGCTGCTCGTGCGCAACCTCCTGCTCATCGGCCCGGAGGCCGACGGCCCGGCGCGCCTGTACGGCGTCCTCGTCAACGACAGCCTCGACGAGGTCGTCGTCGAGGTCTCCGGCCCGGGCGGCCTGTCCGGCGAGGTGACCGTCCCGGCGCGCAGCAGCGTCCCCCTCGGCGAGCAGCAGACGGAGGACCTCGGCAGCCAGGAGCTCCCCGAGGGCGCCGAGGTCTCGGGCGACCTCGTCGCCGACCCGGTCGGCGCCGTCCCCGGCGAGCTCGTGCCCGTCACGATGGTGCTCGAAGGCGCGGTCCTCGAGGTCGAGACCCCGCTGCTCGACGGCTCGCTGCCCGAGTACCAGACCCTGGTCCCCACGCAGGCCCCCACCCCGACCCCGGGCGGCGCGACGGCCACCCTCGCCGGCGAGCCCGAGGGCAGCCCCGTCGGCGTCGGCGACGACCCCGAGTCCGGCGGCGGGTCCGGTGCCGAGTCCGCGGGCGACGACACCCTCACCGAGCCCGGCAGCAGCGACGGCTGACGCAGCGCCGCCGCCGCACCGGGAGGGCCCCGGACCGGACCGCCGAGCGGTCCGGTCCGGGGCCCTCCCGCCGTGCGGGGGTCGGTCAGCCCGCGGCGGCCGCCCCGTCGACGTCGACGAGCCAGCTGACGCCCCAGCGGTCGCGCAGCGAGCCGAAGAGGCTGCCCCAGGGCGAGGGCTCCAGCGGCGCGAACACCTCGGCGCCCTCGGCGAGGACGTCCCAGGCCCGTCGGAGCGCCGGCTCGTCGTCGCCGAAGAGGCACGCGACGCCCGCGGGCTCGTCCGCCCCCGGGGGCAGGTCGGAGACCATGAGCGGGCCTCCCAGCTCCGTGCGGGGCACCGCGTTGGCCACCATGTCGCGCACGGCGGGGTCGTCCATCCCCAGCGAGCCTTACGTCGTCGTCGCCGGCTCCGCACCGCCGAGGGCGCGCCGGTAGGCCGCGAGCGCCTCCCGCACGCTCCCCCGGGGGTGCAGGTACGGGCACATCTCGGTCGTCATGGCGCCTCCGCTCACGGGGCCGACCACCGGCCCTCCCCCGTGACGACCGGCCCGGGCGGCCGGGCTCATCGTTCCCGCGTATCGAGCCCCGGGACCTGGTCCCGGGGCCGCCCCCGCCGCCCGGCCGCGCGGCGGGGGCCGTCGCCCTCAGCCCTCGAGCTTGTAGCCCAGCCCGCGGACGGTGACGAGACGCCGCGGCGAGGCCGGGTCCTCCTCGATCTTCGCGCGCAGCCGCTTGACGTGGACGTCGAGGGTCTTGGTGTCCCCCACGTAGTCGGCGCCCCACACCCGGTCGATGAGCTGGCCGCGGGTGAGCACGCGGCCGGCGTTGCGCAGGAGCACCTCGAGCAGCTCGAACTCCTTGAGCGGCAGGGCCACCGGCTCGCCGTCGAGCGTCACGACGTGGCGCTCGACGTCCATGCGCACCGGGCCGGCGGCGAGGGCGCCGGCGTCGTCGTCCTCCTCCGGCTCGCCGCGGCGGCGCAGCACCGCCCGGATGCGCGCGAGGAGCTCGCGCGAGGAGTACGGCTTCGTCACGTAGTCGTCGGCCCCGAGCTCGAGGCCCACGACGACGTCGACCTCGCTGTCCTTGGCCGTCAGCATGATGACGGGGACGGCGCTGCGGGCCCGCAGCTGCCGGCACACCTCGGTGCCGGGCAGCCCCGGGAGCATGAGGTCGAGGAGCACGAGGTCGGCTCCCGCGCGGTCGAACTCGGCCACCGCCGAGGGGCCGTCGGCGGCCACGGCCACCTCGTACCCCTCGCGGCCGAGCTGGTAGGAGAGGGGGTCGCTGAGGGACTCCTCGTCCTCGACGAGCAGGATGCGGGTCACGCGGGGTCCTCCCGGGTCGACGGTGGGCGCCGCACGGGTGCGCGGGCGCCGGCGAGCAGGTGGGTCAGGTGCCGTCCCCGTCGTCCTCTTCGCGGCGCAGGGGGAAGCGGAGCGTGAAGGTCGACCCCTCGCCGGGGCTGCTCCACACGCCCACCTCGCCGCCGTGGGTGGCGGCGACGTGCTTGACGATCGACAGCCCGAGGCCCGTGCCGCCGGTGGCCCGCGAACGAGCCGGGTCGAGGCGGTAGAAGCGCTCGAAGACGCGCCCGACCTCGGACTCGGGGATGCCGATGCCCTGGTCGCTGACGACGACCTCGACGCGCTCGTCGACCACCGTGACGACGACGGCCACGCGGGTGCCCGCGTCCGAGTAGGAGACGCCGTTGTCGACGAGGTTGCGCACGGCGGTGACGACGAGCTCGCGGTCCCCCCAGACCTCCGCCGGCGGGGCGCCGCCGGGGCCGCCGCCGTCGCCCTCGCGGGCCAGGCGCGTGGTGATGCGGACGCCGCGGCCGTCGGCGACGAGCCGGGTGCGGTCGACCGCCTCGAGGACGGCCTCGTCGACGTCGACCGGCACCGGCTGGTGGCGGGAGTCGGCGTCCTGCAGGCGCGACAGCTGGACGATCTCCTGCACGAGCGCCGACAGGCGCTGGGACTCCCGGGTCATCCGCTGCGCGAAGCGTCGGACCGCGGTCGGGTCCTCGGCGGCGTCGTCCATCGTCTCGGCGAGCAGGGCGATGGCGCTGACCGGTGTCTTCAGCTCGTGGCTGACGTTGGCGACGAAGTCGCGGCGCACCTCCTCCAGGCGCTTGGCCTGCGTGCGGTCCTCGACGAGGACGAGCACGTGGAGGGAGCCGAGGGGGGCCACGCGCACGCCGACGACGAGGACGCCCGCGCCGTCGGCGCCCGGCGCCACGAAGGGCCCGCGCGGCAGCGACATCTCGGCGTCGCGGATCTCCCCGTCGCGGCGCACGCGCGTGACGAGACCGGCCAGCTCGGGGTGCACGAGCTCGCGGTCGCGCACCAGCCCGAAGGCGTGCGCGGCGGCGCTGGCCCGCACGACGACGTCCGCCACGTCCACGACGACGACCGCCGAGGACAGCACCGCCAGCACGTCGGCGGCGCCCGTCGGCAGGTCGTCCTCCGGGGGCGGCTCCGGCTCCGGCCGGCGGGCGCCCCACCGGGGCGCGAGCACGCCGACGACCCCCACGAGCACCCCGACGAGGCCCGCGAGCGCAGGAGTCCAGGAGCCGTCCACGGCCCGCAGCGTAGGACCGGCCGCGGGGCGCCCGGAGCCCGCGGCGCGACCGGCACCGCCCGGTCGCCCGGCGTTCACCGGCGGGGTCGACTCCGTTCATCGACCGGTGCGACGCTTCGGCCATGCGAGAGGTCTTCCACGACGAGCTGCGGTCCCTGGCCGAGCAGCTCACCCAGATGAGCGGTCTCGTCAGCGCGGCGATGGCGAACGCGACGCAGGCGCTGCTGGAGGGCGACCTCGCGCTGGCCGAGAGCGTCATCTCCGCCGACGCCCAGATCGACGCCCAGCAGCGCCACCTCGACGACCGGGCCGTCGCCCTCCTGGCGCGCGAGTCGCCCGTCGCCACCGACCTGCGGGTCGTCGTGTCGGCGCTGCGGATGTCGACGTCCATCGAGCGCATGGGTGATCTGGCGCGCCACGTCGCGAGCCAGGCGCGGCTGCGCCACCCGCACCTCGTCGTCCCCGAGTCGCTCGTGCCGACCATCTCCGCCATGGGCGACGCCGCGGCGAGCATCGCGACGACCGCCGGCACCGTCATCGCCACGCGCGACCTGGAGCTCGCCGCGCAGGTCGAGCGCGACGACGACCGCCTCGACGAGCTGCACCGCTCGGTCTTCGCCGCGATGCAGGCGCCGGAGTGGCAGGAGAGCGCCGAGCGCACCATCGACATCACGCTGTGCAGCCGCTACTTCGAGCGCTACGGCGACCACGCCGTCTCCGTCGTCCGCCGCGTCGGCTTCCTCGTGACGGGCGACTGGATGAAGCCGGTCCAGCCCGTCGCGAGCTGACGCCGCGCCGACGACTGCACCTCGCACGACGACCGAGGGCCCCCACCGCTGGAGCGGTGCGGGCCCTCGGTCGTCAGGAGCGGTGCTGGGTCAGCTCTTGCGGCCCTGCGCCGCGACGGCGGCGGCCGCCTCGGCCGCGGCGTCGGGGTCGAGGTAGCGCCCGCCCGGGGTGGTGGGGTTCAGGTCCTCGTCGAGCTCGTAGAGCAGCGGGATGCCGGTGGGGATGTTGAGGCCGGCGATGTCGTCGTCGCTGATCCCGTCGAGGTGCTTGACGAGCGCGCGCAGCGAGTTGCCGTGCGCCGCCACGAGGACGGTGCGGCCCGCCCGCAGGTCGGGGACGATCGCCGAGTCCCAGTACGGGAGCATCCGGCCGACGACGTCCTGCAGGCACTCGGTGCGCGGCATGTCGTCGCCCAGGTCGGCGTAGCGGGGGTCGCCGGCCTGGCTGAACTCGTCGCCCGCGTCGATCTCGGGGGGCGGCGTGCTGTACGAGCGGCGCCAGAGCATGAACTGCTCCTCGCCGTACGTCTCCAGCGTCTGGGCCTTGTCCTTGCCCTGCAGCGCGCCGTAGTGGCGCTCGTTGAGGCGCCACGAGCGCGTGACGGGTACCCAGTGCCGGTCGGCCGCGTCGAGGGCGAGGTTGGCGGTGGTGATCGCGCGGCGCAGGAGCGAGGTGTGCACGAGGTCGGGCAGGAGGCCCTCGGCGGCCAGCAGCTCGCCGCCGCGGCGGGCCTCCGCCTCGCCCTTCTCCGACAGGGGCACGTCGACCCAGCCGGTGAAGAGGTTCTTCGCGTTCCACTCGCTCTCGCCGTGGCGGAGCAGCACCAGGGTCATCGACGCGCCGCGCGCGCCCGTGGTGGTCGACATGCCGCCAACCCTAGGGGCGGCGCCGCGGTCAGCCGCAGGTGACGCGGGCGCGGGGGCGCCCCGCGGCGCCGCCCGCGCGCCGGGCCGCGGCGGCGCCGTAGAGGTCGAGCGTGCGCTCCGCCGTCCGCGCCCAGCTGAAGCCGGCCGCGTGCACGGCGGCGGCCTCTCCGAGGCTCCGCCGCCGCGGCTCGTCGTCGAGGAGCGCGCCGAGCGCCGCCGCCCACCGGCGCGGGTCGGCGTCCGGGACGAGCAGCCCCGTGCGCCCGTCCGCCACCGCCGTCCGCAGGCCGCCGGTCGCCGTCGCGACGACGGGGGTGCCGCAGGCCTGCGCCTCGAGCGCCACGAGCCCGAAGGACTCCGTGCGCGAGGGGACGGCGACGACGTCGGCCGCGCGGTACCAGCGGGCCAGCTCGGGCGCCGGCAGCGGGTCGACGAGCCGCAGCACGTCGCCGCCCGGGCCGCCCACGAGCCCCAGCCCGGCGGCGAGCGAGCGCAGGTCCTCCCGCGCGCTGCGGCCCGCGCCGCGGCCGGAGGGGCCCCCGACGACCACGACGACGAGGCGGCCGACCCCGGCCGGGCCGCCCGCAGTGCGGTCCGCCGCGATGAGCTCCGCCGCCGCGCGCAGGAGGACGTCGGGCCCCTTGAGCGGCTGGAGGCGGCCGGCGAAGAGCAGGACACGGTCGGCGGGCGCGAGGCCGAGGCCCTCCCGCTCGGCCGTCCGCGCCGCGGCGTCCGCCGGCGGGCCGAAGGCGGACAGGGCGACCCCGGGCGGCACGACGGCGACGCGGGCCGGGTCCGCGCCGTAGAGCTCCACGAGCTCGCGGGCCTCGTCGGCCGTGCTCGCGACGAGGCCGTCGGCCGCCGCGACGAGGCCCCGCTCGCCGCGGACGCGCTCCGCCGGCTCGAGGGGCTGGCCGGGCCCGCGGTGGGCGTCCTTGACCAGCGCCATCGTGTGCATGCTGTGGACCAGCGGCGCGCCCCAGGCGCCCGCGGCGCGACGGCCGACCTCGCCGGAGAGCCAGTAGTGGGTGTGGACGACGTCGTAGCCCCCGGGCGGCGCCGCGGCGACGAGGGCCTCGGCCATCTCGCCCACGAGCGCCGGGAGCTCCTCCTTGTCGACCTCGCGCGGCGGGCCCGCGGCGAGGTGGACGACGCGCACGCCCGGGGACGCCGCGTGCACCGGCGGCTGGTCGGGCGCCGTGGCGCGCGTGACGACGTCGACCTCCGCGCCCCGGGCGGCGAGCCCGCGCGCGAGGCCGACGACGTAGGTGTTGAGGCCGCCCGCGTCCCCCGTGCCCGCCTGCGCCAGGGGTGAGGTGTGCGCCGAGACCAGCGCGACCCGGCGCGGCCCCCGCGGCGAGCTCGCGTCCACGGGGACGAACCTACGCCCTCACGCCCCTGCGCCCGAGCCGCGAGGATGGGCGCGTGCCCGCGCCGTCCTCCGCCGCCGTCCCCGCGGGCGCGCTCGCCGCGGGGCGCCGGGGCCGCGCGCAGGGCCCCCTCGGCGTGCCGACGCGCGGCACCACGGGCGTGGACCGGCTGCGCCGCACCGACCGCTGGCTGGCGGGGCCGGGGGCGGCCCTCCTGCGGGGGGCCGCGGACCCCCTCGTCGTCGACCTCGGCTTCGGGTCGTCGGCGGTGACGACGCTGCACCTGGCGCGCGCGCTGCGCCGAGTCCGCCCCGACGTGGAGGTCGTGGGCCTCGAGGTCGACCCGGCCCGCGCCGCGCACGCCGCCGCCTCGCTGCGGGCGGTGCCGGCCGACCGGGCGCGCGGGGTGTCCTTCGGCGTCGGCGGCTTCGAGCTGGGCGGCCCCGTGGCGGGACGCCGCCCGGTGCTCGTGCGCGCCGCCAACGTGCTGCGCCAGTACGCCGCGGCGGACGTGCCCGCCGCCTGGGCCGTCGTCACGGGTCGCCTCGCTACCGGCGGGCTGCTCCTCGACGCGACGTGCGACGAGCTGGGGCGGCGCGCGGCGTGGGCGGTCGTCGGCACCGCGGGGCCGGAGCAGCTCGTCGTGTCGGTGCGCCTGGCCGACCTGACCCGGCCGTCCGAGGTGGCCGAGCGCCTGCCGAAGGCGCTCATCCACGACAACGTGCCCGGCTCGCGCGTGCACGCCTTGCTGGCGGCCCTCGACGCCGCCTGGGCCCGGGCCGCCCCGCTGGCCCCCTGGGGCCCGCGGCAGCGGTGGCTCGCCACCTGCCGCGGCCTGCGCGACGCCGGGTGGCCCGTCCTCGACCGCGCCCCCGGGGGCGGGCCGCGGCGCTGGCGCCTCGGGGAGCTCGCCGTGGCCTGGTCGGCCGTCGCCGGCTGAGGAGGACTCCGGAGGGATCGCTCGGGCAGGAGGACGGGGCGCGCGGTCGGGTCCGCGTCCGGCGGCGCGGCGCTCCGGGCACTGGCTCGGCGCGACGTGGTCGCCTCGCGCTGGGGGCGGGGCGCCGGCCTGACGTGCCTCTCCGCGCCACCCCGCCGGACGCTCGCGAGGACCGGGGCTACCAGCCGACCGGGCCCGAGCCGCCACTGCGGCCGCCGCCCACCGAGCGCAGCGCGGGGCGGACGTCGGCGAGGTAGACACCCGCCGCGACGAGGGAGATGACGATGAGGCCGAGGCCGCCGAGCCCGGCGAAGCTGATGAGCGAGGCCACGGCGAGGATGGCGACCCACTTGGTCTTCGTGAGCTTGCCCGCCGCCGCGAAGGCGCCCGCCGGTCGGCGGACGGCGTCGACGAGGGCGAAGACGCACACCGCCAGCACCGCCAGCCCGAGGAGGAGCGTGACGTACCCCTGGGCCGCGAAGAAGCTCATGGGAGGAGCGTAGGCGGGCGTACGGGCGGGCGGCCCCCCGCCCGCCGAGGCGTCCACCGACCGGCCCCTCCCCCGGTCGGTCGCCGACCACTCAGACGTCGAGCACGAGCGTGACGGGCCCGTCGTTCACGAGCTCGACCGCCATGTCGGCGCCGAAGCGCCCGGTGGCCACCTCGAGGCCGCGCTCGCGCAGGCCCGCGACGACGGCGTCGACGAGCGGCTCCGCGACGTCCCCCGGCGCGGCCGCCGACCAGCTGGGCCGGCGCCCCTTGCGGGTGTCGCCCTGGAGCGTGAACTGGCTGACGACGAGGACGGGCGCCCCGACGTCCACCGCGGAGGCATCCCCGCGCAGCACGCGCAGCTCCGATGCCTTCCGCACGAGCGCGGCCACCTGCTCCGGGCCGTCGTCGCGCGCGACGCCGACCAGGAGCACGAGCGCCTGCCCGCCCGGCGGGTCGACGGCGCCGACGACCTCCCCGTCGACGACGACGCGCGCCCGGCTGGCGCGCTGGAGCACCGCCCTCACGGCAGCAGCGGGACGTCGACGCCGCGGACCTCGCCCACCGGCTCGCCGTGCCCGAGCACCGGCGCGGTCGCCTGCTCCGCGACGACGTGGGCGTCGACGCCGAGCGCCCGCAGGGCCGCGGCCATGGCGACGGGGCGGGCACGGTCCCCGCCGTCGAGCACCTTGAGGGCGACGGCGCGCCCGTCGGGGAGCGCCGCGGCGTAGACCGCCTCCGCGCCGTCCTTGGCGATGAGCCCGGGGACGCCCCGCAGGAGCGCCGTGACGTCGCGGTGCGTGCCGCCGACCCACACGGGGAAGTCGCGGACGGCCTTCGCCAGGGCCTGCTCGGACGTGCCGCGCTCCGCCGTCGCGAGGCGCGAGAAGGCCCGCGCGAGGCCGGAGAGCGGGACGGCGGGCAGCGGCGTGCCGCAGCCGTCCGTCGTCAGCAGCTCGCCCGTACCGGCGGCGTCCGCCCCCGCCATCTCCCGGACGGCGTCGAGGACAGCCCGCTGCAGCGGGTGGCCGGGGTCCAGGTAGTCCTCGGTCGACCACCCGGCGGCGACGCAGGTGGCGAGCATCGCCGCGTGCTTGCCCGAGCAGTTCTGGGCGAGGCGCTCCGGCGCGCGCCCCTCCGCCTGCCAGCGGGCGCGCAGCTCGGGGTCGGAGGGCAGGTCGGGGGTGTTCCGCAGCGCCCCCTCGTCGAGGCCGACCGAGGCGAGGACGCGCCGGGCGCCCTCGCGGTGGAAGTCCTCGCCGCTGTGGCTCGCCGTCGCCAGCGCCAGCAGGTCGCCGCCGAGGCGCAGGCCCGAGCGCAGCATCGCGAGGGCCTGGACGGGCTTGAGGGAGGAGCGGGGCAGCACGAGGGCGTCCGGGTCGCCGAGGCCGCCGAGCACTGCGCCGTCGGGACCGACGAGGACGACGTGCCCGAGGTGGGCGGACTCGACGACGCCGCCGCGCCGCACCGTCGCGATCGGGACGGCGCCCGCGAGGGGTCCGGGCGCGGCGGTGGGGCGGTCGGCAGGAGGCGTCGGCACGCGCCCGAGGGTAGGCCGGGGGCCGGCCCCGCCGAGGACGGCGCCGCCGCGGCAGCGGTGGACGCAGGACGCCGTCCACCGCGTCGTGCGTCCACCGCTGCCGAGGGAGGCGTCGGCCGCGCGGTCTATCGTCGCCGGCGTGGAGGGACGCGTGGTCCGGCTGGGGCTCACCCCGCTCAAGGGGGCGGCGCACGTCCGCCCCGCGCGGGTCGACGTCGCCGGGCACGGGGCCGTCGGCGACCGCGGCTGGTGCTGCGTCGAGCGGGAGCCGTCCGACCGCGGAGAGGCCGGCCGCGGGGCGGGCGAGGGCGGCGCCGAGCGGTGGCTGGTGGCGCGCACGGTGCGGACGCCGGCGCTCCTGCGGGTGCGCGCCGCGCCGCTGCCGGGCGGCGGGCTCCGCCTGGGGCTGCCCGAGGGCGCCTGGGACGTGCCCGGCCCCACCCCTGACGGCGGAACGACGCTCGTCGCCGACTACTGGGGCCGGCCCGCCCCCGTGGCGCTCGCGCCGGGGCCCTGGGACGCCGCCCTGTCGGACCTCGTCGGGCGCCCCGTGGCGCTGGCGCGGGTGCTGCGGCCGGGCGCCGTCGTCTACGCCGACCCCGTGGTCCTCCTCACGACGTCGACGCTGCGCGAGCTCGCCCGGCGCACGGGCGCGGAGGTGGACGACGAGCGCTTCCGCTCCCTCGTCCTCGTGGACACCCGTGGGGCCGAGCCCTTCGTCGAGGACGCCTGGCACGGGCGCGCCCTCGACGTGGGCGGCGCCCGCCTCGAGGTCACGGGGGGCGTGGCGCGCTGCGCCGTCGTCCAGCGGACGCCGGGCACGGGCGAGCGGGCGGCCGACGACCTCCTCGGCGCGCTCGCCCGCGACCGGGTGGTCGAGGGGCCGGCCGGGCGGGAGGTCGTCCTCGGCGTCGGGGCGCGCGTGCTGCGGCCCGGCCCGGTCGCCGTCGGGGACCCGGTGGTCCTGCGGACGTGAGCCGCGGGACGCCGGACCGGCGGCCTCAGACCTCGACGAGGGGCAGCTTCGCGAGGGCGCGCGCGACCCGCTGCGGCGAGGCCGACCCGCGCGTCGCGACGGCGCCCTGCGTGAAGAGGCTGACGCGCAGCTCCTCGAGCATCCAGCGGACCTCGCGGACGTCGTCGTCGCCGCGGCGCACGGGCGGCAGGGCGGCGACGGCGCGCGCGTAGTCGGCGCTCGCGCGCTCGACGACGCCGGTGCGGTCGCGGTCGCGCGCGGCGTCGGCCGGCAGGGCGGCCAGGCGGCGCAGCAGCGCCTGCAGGTAGCGCTGCAGGTCGGGCAGGCGCTCGCGCCCCGTCGCCGTGACGAAGCCGGGGTGGACGAGGCCGGCCAGCTGGGCGCGGGCGTCCTCGAGCGCCGGGCGCACCGCCAGGGCCTGCAGCCCGGACCCGCCGGAGGAGGCGAGCCGGTCGAGGGCCGCCTCCGCCTCGCCGGCGCTGCGCAGGACGCGCACGACGACGGCGACGACGTCGGCCACGGCCGCGGGCCCCTCGGCGCGGGCGCGCTCGCGCAGGGCGGCGTGGCCCTCGGGGTCGGTCGGCGGGCCGCCCGCGCGGCGCACGAGGTCGTCGAGGACGGCGTCCCAGCAGTCGTCGATCAGTGCCGCGGTGCTGCCGTGGGGGCTGCGGGCCAGCACGAGGAGGTCGGCGTTCGACAGCCGCCGCACGACGTCCTTCCCGGGCGTCGGCAGCTCGAGGCGCAGGAGCCGGCGGGTGCCGGCGCGCTGGGCGACCCGGGCCTCCGCCGCGGTGGGGTGCACCCGGACGGCCACGGCGTCACCCTCGTCGGTCAGCGCGGGGAAGCCGGCCACGCCGGCCGTGGAGACCTCCGGCGGGAGGGCGCCGCCCGCGAAGGCGGCCCCGGCGTCGCGGGCGCCGCCGCGCTCGAGGTCGGAGGCGGCCGCCGAGACGGCCCGCCGGACGTCGGCGACGAGCGCGCGGCGCAGCGCGAGGAGGTCGCGGCCGGCGCCGAGCACCGGGGACCCCTCGCGGCCGTCGTCGTCGCCGTCGTGGACGGCGAAGCGGACGCGCAGGTGGTCGGGCAGGGCGCCCGGGTCCCAGTCCTCCAGGGGCACCGCGGTGCCCGTGAGCCGCTCGAGCTCGCGGGAGAGCACGGGCAGCAGGGGACCGTCCTGCGGGCCGGCGACGGCGAGGACGGCGTCCGCGCGGTCGGGCGCCGGCGCGAGGTGGCGCCGCACCGCCTTGGGCAGCCCGCGCACGAGCGCCGTGACGAGCTCGTGCCGCAGCCCGGGCACCTGCCAGGCGAAGGGCTCCGGGTCCAGCTGCGCGAGCGCCCGGATCGGCACGTGGACCGTGGCGCCGTCGTCGTCCTCCCCCGGGGCGAAGCGGTAGGAGACGCGCAGGTCGAGGTCCCCGACCCGCCAGACGAGCGGGTAGTCGTCGACCTGCACCCCCGAGGCGGCGTCGGCGAGCAGCGCCGCCGGGTCGAAGGTCAGCAGGTCCGGGTGCCGGCGGCGCTCGCCCTTCCACCAGCGGTCGAAGTGCGCGCCGGAGACGACGTCGGCGGGCACCCGGGCGTCGTAGAAGGCGACGAGCGCCTCCTCGTCGACGACGAGGCCGCGCGTGCGGGTGCGGTGCTCGAGGTCCTCGGCCTCCTCGAGCAGCGCGCGGTTGTCCTCGAGGAAGCGGTGGTGGTTCACCCAGTCCCCCTCGACGAGCGCGTGGCGGATGAACAGGTCGCGGCTGGTCACGGGGTCGACGCGCCCGTACGCCACCGTGCGCGCGGCCACGAGCGGCAGGCCGTGGAGCAGCACGCGCTCGGAGGCGACGACGGACGCCCGCTTCTTGCTCCAGTGCGGCTCGGAGTACGTGCGGCGGACGAGGTGGCCCGCCAGCGCCTCGACCCACTCGGGCTGGATGGCGGCGACGCCGCGGGCCCACAGCCGCGAGGTCTCGACGAGCTCGGCCGCCATGACCCACGCCGGCGGCTTGCGCGCCAGCACCGAGCCCGGCCACAGCGCGAAGCGGGCGCCCCGCGCGCCGAGGTACTCGACGCCCCGGCGGTCGCGGCGCTCCGGCCGCCCCTCGCCGCCCGGCCGCTGCTGCCCGCGCGGGTCCTTCGCGCGCTCCTCGCGCATCCCGATGCTCGACAGGAAGCCCGCGAGGACGCTGGCGTGGACGCGGTCGGCGTCGACCTGCTGCTCGCTCCCGGGCAGCGCGTCGTCCGCGCTCCCGCCCGGTCCGTCGTCGTCGGCCTCGCCGAGGGTGTCGGCCCCGTCGTCGGTCGAGACGTCGTCCGGGGTGGAGGACGCGCTGGAGGACGCGTCGACCCCGAGGGAGCGCGTGAGCTGCCGCAGCTGGCGGTGGACGTCCTGCCACTCGCGCACCCGGAGCCAGGAGAGGAACTCGCGCTTGCACATCCGCCGGAAGGCGCTGCTGGACAAGGTGTCCTGCTGGGCGTGCAGGTAGCGCCACAGGGCCAGCAGGGTGAGGAGGTCCGAGCGCTCGTCGCGGAAGCGGGCGTGCGCGGCGTCCGCCGCCTGCTGGTGCTCGACGGGGCGATCGCGGGGGTCCTGCACCGACAGGGCGGCGGCGATGACGAGGACCTCAGCGACGCAGCTGTTCCGGTCGGCCTCGAGGACCATGCGGGCCAGGCGCGGGTCGAGCGGCAGGCGCGCCAGGCGGCGGCCGACCGGGGTGAGCCGCAGCTGCCGCTGCTCCGCGGGGCCGCGCTCGCGCCGGTCCCCGCCGTCGGCGCGCCCGACCGCCGCCAGGTCGTCCTCGATGGCGCCCAGCTCGGTGAGCAGGGAGAGCCCGTCGGCGACCTGGCGGCGGTCGGGCGGGTCGACGAAGGGGAAGTCCTCGACGCGGCCGAGGCCGAGCGCGGCCATCTGGAGGATGACCGAGGCGAGCGACGTCCGGAGGACCTCGGGGTCGGTGAAGCGCGGTCGGCCGTCGTAGTCGGCCTCGCTGTAGAGGCGGATCGCGACGCCCTCGGCGACGCGGCCGCACCGGCCCGACCGCTGGTCCGCGCTGGCGCGGCTGACGGGCTCGACCGGCAGCCGCTGGACCTTCAGCCGGGCGCTGTAGCGCGAGACCCGGGCGAGCCCGGCGTCGACGACGTACCGGATGCCCGGGACGGTCAGCGACGTCTCGGCGACGTTGGTGGACAGGACGACCCGCCGCTGGACGCCTGGCCCGTGCGCGGAGAAGACCCGGTGCTGCTCGGCGCCCGACAGGCGGGCGTACAGCGGCAGCACCTCGGTGCCGCGCAGCTGCATCCGCGCGACGGCGTCGGACGCCTCGCGGATCTCCCGCTCGCCGGGCAGGAAGACGAGCACGTCGCCCGGGCCCGTGGCGGCGAGCTCGCGGACGGCGTCGCAGACGCCCTGGACCGGGTCCTTCGCCGCCCGCGCCGGCCGACCGCCGGACCGGTCGTCGTCCCGGCCGCCCCCCGCGTCGTCGTCCTCGTCCTCGTCCTCGTCGTCCTCGTCGACGTCCTCGACGAGGGGCCGGTAGCGGACCTCGACGGGGTAGGTGCGCCCGGAGACCTCGATGACCGGGACCTCGCCGGCGACGTCGGCGAAGTGGTCGGCGAAGCGCTGCGGGTCGATGGTCGCCGAGGTGATGACGAGCTTGAGGTCGGGCCGCCGGGGCAGCAGCCGGTGGAGGATGCCGAGCAGGAAGTCGATGTTGAGCGAGCGCTCGTGCGCCTCGTCGATGATGACGGTGTCGTAGCGCGAGAGCAGCGGGTCGCGCTGCACCTCGGCCAGCAGGATGCCGTCGGTGACGACGGACACGAGCGTGCGGTCGCTGACCCGGTCGGTGAAGCGGACGGCGTAGCCGACCTGCTCCCCCAGCGGCACCGACAGCTCCTCGGCCACGCGCTCGGCGACCGCGCGCGCGGCGATCCGCCGGGGCTGGGTGTGCCCGACCATCCCGCGCGCCCCGCGCCCGAGCTCGAGGCAGATCTTCGGCAGCTGGGTCGTCTTGCCGGAGCCGGTCTCCCCGGCGACGACGACGACCTGGTGGTCGCGGATGGCGGCGGCGATCTCCTCGCGCGCCCCGGACACGGGCAGCTCGGGCGGGTAGGACAGCGCCGGGACGGACGCGCGGCGGACGGCCAGGCGCGCTCGGGCCGCCTCGACCTCGGGCTCGAGCCGGTCGAGCGCCGGGTCGCGCTCGGGGCCCGGACGGCGCAGCGCGCCGTCGAGGCGCCGCTCGAGGCGCTGGGCGTCGGCGACGCCGACCTCCGCGAGCGCGGCCCGCAGCGCCGCGCTGCGCGGGGTGTCCTGGGGCGGTGGGGCGCCCGGGCGCTGCCCCAGGGGCTCGCCGCGACCACCCTGACCGCGACCGGCCTGGCCGCCACGACCCCTCTCACCCTGACGAGGGGGTCGGCCCGGCCCGCGGCGGGAGCCGCTCCGGGCGGAGGTGCGCTGGTCAGCCATGTCGGCGTCCAGGGTAGGCCTCCCCCGGCCCGGCGCCCTCAGCCCGGCGGCGGGGCCGCGCGCCGGACGAGCTCGCGCAGGCGCTCCCGCACGGCGTCGTCGACGTCGACGACCGCGAACGACGTCGCCCACATCGGCCCGTCGTCGAGGGCTGCGCCCTGCTGGAACCCGACGGTGCCGTAGCGGGTGCCGAACTTCGACGCCGGCTGGTAGAAGACGACGACCTCGCCGTCGTGGGCGTAGGAGGGGAACCCGTACCAGGTCTTCGGCGCCAGGTGCGGCGCCTCCTCGGTGACGACGCGGTGCAGCTCCGTCGCCACGAGCCGGTCGGTCCCCTCCAGCGCGTCGACGGCCTCGAGGCACGCCTCGAGCTCCTTGGCGAGCCGCGCGGCCCCCTTGAGCCCCTTCGTGCTCCGCAGCTCCTCGGCGCGCTGGCGCACCGCCGCGCGCTCGTCGTCGCTGAACCCGCCCGCTGCCGCGTCCTCGCCGGCCATGCGCCCTCCCTCGTCCGTCGGCACATCGTGCACCCCGCGGACGCGCTGGACGCCGCGGACGACGTCAGCCGTCGAGGGCCTGCAGCGACGGGTGCTCGGCGACGGCGTCGAGCCCCAAGGTCGCCATCGTCGTGATGACCGCCGCCGCCGGCACGGGGGCGCCGCTGAGGGCGAGCGGCGCCGCGCCGTCGAACTGGCAGACGAGCGACCACTCGCGGACGCCCGGATGGACGGCGGTCATCCCGCCGTACCAGAAGCTCAGCCACCGTCCTCCGGCGAAGCACAGGAGGCGCTGGTTCGAGACGACGAGGCGGCATGTCTGGTGCTCGCGCCACCGCTCCTGCGCCTCCCGCTCGGCCGCGGAGCGACGGCGGGCGTTCCCCACGGCCGTCAGCCCCATGCCGGCCAGGACGAAGGCGGGCGGGCCGAGGTAGAAGCCCGACGCCTGCGTGTACGCCACGTCCTGCCCGTAGTACCGGGAGTACACGGCGGGGGCGTCCAGGAAGAAGACCTCCCCCTCCGCCGGCACCAGGTCCCAGACCCGTACCTGAGCGGGCGGTTCTCGGCGCAGCAGCGCGCGCCGCACCTCCCCCGCCCCCGCCCACGCCCGGTGGAAGCGCTCGTCGCGGTGGCGCTGGGCCACCTCCTCCGGCGGGAGGTGGCCGTTGCGGCGACGCCACGCGCCGTACGTCCGCCAGCCGCCGCGGACGGCGAGCCCGAGGGCGACGAGAGGGGCGACGACGGCGACGAGGAGGACCGCCAGCCGGGCGAGCGCGGGGCCGAGGGCGGTGGGCTCGGGCAGCAGCTCGACCACCGCGAGCGGCAGGAGGAACACCACCGGGACCAGGACGAGCGGGACGAGCCACGAGCCATGACGCCTCACGCGGCGGACGCTAGCGGGAGGCGCCGACGACGAGGTCCGCCCGGCACTCGCGCCGGCTCACCGCGAGCTCGCGGCCCCCGGAGGCGTGTCGTCGTCCTCGTCGTCGGGCAGTCGGCACCAGCGCTCGACGACGAGGCCGGCGACGAGCAGCAGCGCCGCGGCGCCGGCCGCCACGAGCAGCGCGACCACGGACTGGCGGGGCAGCGGGTAGGCGACGTCGGGCAGGAGGTGGACGACCTGCCCCAGGTACCAGCCGAGCAGCGCCGCCCCGGCGAGCGCCGAGGCCTGCCCGAGCACCGCGGTGCGCGCCGCGCGCAGCGGGTCCAGCGGGCGGTCGCGGTGCCCGCGGTTCCACCGGCGCACCGGCCAGCCCAGGACGAGCACGACGGCGGCGAGGAGCAGCACGGCCGCGACCGCCGTCCACGGCAGGCGCGTGAGGGTCAGCCCGAGCATCTCGAGCGGGCCGACGAGGGCGAAGCCGACGACGGCGGTGACGAGGGCGACCCCCACCGGGGTGGTCCAGCGGGTGGGCGTCACGGCGCTCCCCCGCCGGCGGCGGCGACGCCGAGGACGGGCGGGGGCAGCGGCAGGTCGACGTCGCGGCGGACGACGACGGCGCCCGGCTCGGCGGCGTCGAGCGCCGCAGCCAGCTCCGCCACGGCACCGCCGCCGGGCCCGGCCAGGTGGGCGTCCGGGGCGACGAGCGACCACGGCACGAGGACGAAGGCGCGCTCGTGGGCGCGCGGGTGCGGCAGCAGGAGCCGCTCGTCGTCGCGCGCCACCGCCCCGCCGAGGTCGACCACGTCGACGTCGAGCGTGCGCGGCCCCCACCGCTCGCGGCGCACGCGCCCGTGCCCGGCCTCGACCCGGTGGCACGCGGCGAGGAGGTCGAGCGGGGCGAGCGTCGTGCGCCCGACGACGACGGCGTTGAGGAAGGGCTGCTGGTCCTCGTCCGGCGCCTCGGCCGCCTCCGTGCCCGGCAGGCGGACGGGGGCGGACTCGACGACGGGCGAGACGCCGGTCAGCACGAGGCCGGGGACGCGCGCCAGGGAGGCCACCGCCGAGCGCAGCACCTCGGCGCGGTCGCCGAGGTCGGAGCCGAGGGCCAGCACCACCGGGGTCCCCCCCGGCCCGCCGTCGCCGCCGTCGGCCCCGCGCGCGGGCGCCTCGCGGCGGACGCGGACGACGACGTCGTCGAAGGCCACGCCGATGGGCGCCTGGGGCTTGTGCACGGCCACCTCGACGGCGAGCACGCGCTCCCGGGCGAGGACGACGTGGGCCACCCGCTGCGCGAGGCGCTCGAGCAGAGCCACGGGATCGCCGGCGACGACGGCGGCGACGTCGTCGGCCACCTCGCCGTAGTGCACGGTGTCGACGACGTCGTCGCTGGCCGCCGCGTCGCGGATGTCGAGCTCGAGGACGAGGTCGACGACGAAGACCTGCCCCAGCTCCCGCTCGGCGGCCAGCACCCCGTGGCGCCCGCGGACGCGCAGGCCGGAGAGCTCGATGCGGTCGACGGCGGCCTCTCCGCCCGCCCCCTCCGTCACCGGGAGCCCTCCCCGTGGCGGGCGGTCGTCACGCGGGCCGAGGCGACGCGCGCGGCGACGCGGACGGCGTCGGCGCTCGGACGCACGGCGTGGACGCGCACGCACCAGGCGCCCGCGGCGGCGGCCAGGGCGGTCAGGGCCGTCGTCGCGTCGTCGCGCTGCCCGGCCGGGCGCGGGGCGCCGTCGTCGCCGGCGAGCAGCGCGCCGAGCATCCCCTTGCGCGAGGCCCCCACGAGCAGCGGGCGGCCGAGGCCGACGAGGGCGTCCAGGCCGGCGAGCAGCTCCCAGCCCTGCTCGGCCGTCTTGGCGAAGCCGAGGCCGGGGTCGAGCACGAGGCGGTCCTCGCGGACCCCGGCCGCCAGGAGGGCGTCGACCCGGCGCGCGAGCTCGTCACGGACCTCCGCGACGACGTCGGCGTAGTCGGCGAGGCCGGTCATCACGTCGGCGTGGCCACGCCAGTGCATCGCCACGAACGGCACCCCGCGCTCGGCCACGAGCGGCGCCATCGCCGGGTCGGCGAGGCCGCCGCTGACGTCGTTGACGAGGGCGGCGCCGGCCTCGAGCGCCGCCGCGGCCGTCGAGGCCCGCATCGTGTCGACGCTGACGGCCACGCCCTCGTCGGCGAGCGCACGCACCACGGGCAGCACGCGCCGCTGCTCCTCCTCGGGCTCGACGCGTGCGGCGCCGGGCCGGGTGGACTCCCCGCCGACGTCGACGAGGTCGGCGCCGTGGGCGGCCATCGCGAGGCCGTGCAGGACGGCCGCGGCCGGGTCCAACCAGGAGCCGCCGTCGCTGAAGGAGTCGGGCGTGGTGTTGAGCACGCCCATGACGAGCGCGCGGCCGGCCGGCGGGCCGGTGAGGCCGGGCACGGGCGGCGGGTCGACGGCCGCGAGCGGGACGTCGGTCGCGCGGACGGCGGCGGCCCGGACGGCGCCGGGAGCCGGCGGCACGGGGGCGGGCCCGCTCACGGCGGTCACCGGCCGTGGATGAGCGAGAGGGCCTCGGCGCGCGTCGCCGGGTCGCGCAGCTGGCCGCGCATCGCCGAGGTGATGGTGCGCGCCCCTGCCTTGCGGACGCCGCGCATCGACATGCACAGGTGCTCGCACTCGACGACGACGATGACGCCGCGCGGCTGCAGGTGGGCCACGAGCGCGTCGGCCACCTGCGTCGTCAGCCGCTCCTGCACCTGGGGGCGGCGCGCGAAGACGTCGACGAGCCGCGCCAGCTTGGACAGGCCGGTGATGCGGCCGTCCGCCGCCGGCACGTAGCCGACGTGCGCGACGCCGTGGAAGGGCACGAGGTGGTGCTCGCAGAGCGAGTGGACCTCGATGTCGCGCACGAGGACGAGCTCGTCGTGCCCCAGGTCGAAGGACGTCGAGAGGACGTCGGCGGCGTCCTCGTGGAGGCCGCCGAGCACCTCGGCGTACATCCGCGCCACCCGGGCGGGCGTGTCGCGCAGGCCGTCCCGCTCCGGGTCCTCCCCCACCGCGGCGAGGAGCTCGCGCACGGCCGCCTCGGCCCGCGCGGCGTCGAAGGGCCGCGGCGACGGCGCCGTCAGCGCCTCCGTCTCGAGGCGGCCGATGCGGGACCCGCTCGCCCCGGGCCCCTCGCCGCGCTCGCCGACGCTCAGCCCTGCGCCCCGGGGTCGACCTGACCGCCCTCGGGCACCTCGCCGACGCCCTGCGCCGGGTGCTCGGGGCGGGCCCCCGCGGCCTGGTCCTGCGGCGCCGGCGCGCCGTGGCCGTTGCTCCCGCTCCGGCCGTTGCCGTTGAACGAGCCGTTGGCCGACCCGTTGAGGCGGCGCCGCTCGGCCGGAGTGAGGATCGGCGGCTGGTCGGAGACGGCGCGGCGCTCGCTGGAGAGCCACACCGGCCGCAGCGGCCGCTTCTGCACGGGGGCGAAGACCTCGGCCAGCTCCTCGCGGTCGAGGGTCTCCTTCTCGAGCAGGCGGCGGACGAGCTCGTCGAGCACCGGGCGGTGCTCGACGATGACCTCCCACGCCTCGTCGTGGGCCGCCTCGACGAGCCGCCGGACCTCGTCGTCGACGACCGAGGCCAGGCCCTCGCCGTAGCCGCGGTCGTGGCCCATGTCCCGGCCCATGAAGGGCTCGCCGGCGCCGGAGCCGAGCTTGATGGCGCCCACGCGCTCGCTCATGCCGTACTCGGTGACCATCTTGCGGGCCATGCCGGTGGCCATCTCGATGTCGTTGCTCGCGCCCGTCGTCGGGTCGTGGAAGACCATCTCCTCGGCGACGCGACCGCCCAGGGCGTAGGCCAGCTGGTCGAGCAGCTCGTTGCGCGTCGTCGAGTACTTGTCCTCGCTCGGCATGACCATCGTGTAGCCCAGCGCCCGGCCGCGCGGGAGGATCGTCACCTTCGTCACCGGGTCGGTGTGCCGCATGGCGGCGGCCACGAGGGCGTGCCCGCCCTCGTGGTACGCGGTGATCTTCTTCTCGCCGTCGTTCATCAGCCGGGTCCGCTTCTGCGGGCCCGCGATGACGCGGTCGATCGCCTCGTCGAGCGCGGCGCTGTCGATGACCTTGGCGTGGGTGCGCGCCGTGAGCAGCGCGGCCTCGTTGAGGACGTTCGCGAGGTCGGCGCCGCTGAAGCCGGGGGTGCGGCGGGCGACGGCGAGGAGGTCGACGTCGGGCGCGAGCGGCTTGCCCTTGCCGTGGACCTGGAGGATCCGCTCGCGGCCCTTCATGTCCGGCGGCTCGACGGCGATCTGCCGGTCGAAGCGGCCGGGGCGCAGCAGGGCGGGGTCGAGGATGTCGGGGCGGTTGGTCGCCGCGATGAGGATGACGTTGGTCTTGACGTCGAAGCCGTCCATCTCGACGAGCAGCTGGTTGAGCGTCTGCTCGCGCTCGTCGTGGCCGCCGCCCATGCCGGCGCCGCGGTGGCGGCCGACGGCGTCGATCTCGTCGACGAAGATGATGGCCGGGGAGTTGTTCTTGGCCTGCTCGAAGAGGTCGCGGACGCGGCTGGCGCCGACGCCGACGAACATCTCGACGAAGTCCGAGCCGGAGATGGAGAAGAAGGGGACGCCCGCCTCGCCCGCGACGGCGCGGGCGAGCAGCGTCTTGCCGGTGCCGGGCGAGCCGTAGAGCAGGACGCCCTTGGGGATCTTCGCGCCGACCTCCTGGAAGCGGGTCGGGTCGGCGAGGAAGTCCTTGATCTCCTCGAGCTCCTCGACGGCCTCGTCGGCGCCCGCGACGTCGGCGAAGGTGACCTTCGGGGTCTCCTTGGAGACCATCTTGGCCTTCGACTTGCCGAACTGGGCGATGCGCCCGCCGCCGCCCTGCATGCGGGACAGGACGAACCAGAAGATCGCGACGAGGAGGATGAGCGGCAGCAGCGTCGACAGCAGCGACCCGAGGAAGGACGGCTGGGGCACCTCGTCGTCGACCGAGGCGATCTGCGCGTCGCTCAGCGCCTGCACGACCTCGTCGCCCCGCGGGGTGACGTAGTAGAACTCCACCTGCCGGGTCTCGGTGCCGCCGGCCTCCGGCTGGTAGGGCTCGGACAGGCCCAGCTGCACCCGCTGCTCGCCGTCGACGACCTGGGCGTTGTCGACCGTGCCGCCGCCGATGAGCGCGAGGCCCTCGGAGGTGCTGATCTTCGTCGCCCCGCCGGGGCTGAGGAGCTGCGTCGCGAGCAGCAGGATGGCGAGCGCGAGGACGACCCAGAGGATCGGCCCGCGGGCGAGTCGTTTGAGGTTCATCGGTGTGCGAGGGGCTCGCGCCCCGTCCCTCCTGGTCGCAGAAGCCGTGGATCGACGGTACACCGGGGCTCCCGGCGGCCTGCGGCCGTCGCCTCCCCCGTCCCGCCCGCTGAACGGGCGGCGCGCGGGCGCTGTTCCGGCGCCGCGGCGGCGTTCGCCGTCAGCGGACCCGGTGGTCCGCCGCTGCCTCGTCCGCGCCCGGCAGCCCGCGGGCGAGGAGCTCGGCGAGGTGGAGGCCGCGGCGGTCGGCGAGCTCGGCGAGCTGGGTCCGGCAGGAGAAGCCGTCGGCGAGGACGACGGCGTCCGGCGGGGCCGCCTCGACCGCCGGCAGGAGCGCCGTCCGGGCCACGGCGACGGAGACGTCGTAGTGCCCCTCCTCCACGCCGAAGTTGCCGGCGAGCCCGCAGCACCCGCCCAACGCCTTCACCGCGACGCCGTTGCCCTGCAGCAGCTCGAGGTCGGCCTCGAAGCCGAGGACGGCGTGCTGGTGGCAGTGCGGCTGTGCCACGGCCTCGAGGCCGGACAGGTGCGGCCAGTGCACCTCCGAGGCGTACGCCGCGAGGACCTCCGCGAGCGTCCGGGAGCGCGCCGCGAGGTCGGTGACGAGCCCCTGGGGGACGGCGTCATCACCCGAGAGCAGCGCTGACGCGTCGTGCCGGAGCACGGCGAGGCACGAGGGCTCGAGGACGACGAGCGGCACCGGCGGCTCGCCCGGCCCGCCCGCCGTCACGGCGGCGAGGCGACGCACCGTCCGGCGCAGCTGGCGCCGCGCGAGGTCGAGCTGGCCGGTGGAGACGAGCGTGAGCCCGCAGCAGACGTCCCGCGGCGCGAGCTCGACGTCGAAGCCGGCGTGCTCGAGGACCCGGACGGCCGCGTGGCCGACCTCGGGCGAGAAGTGCTCGGTGAAGCTGTCGGCCCACAGGACGACCTTCTGCCCGCCCGCGCCCGCCCGAGCGCCCGCCCCGGGGCGCGCGCCCTCGTCGGCGCGGCGCCCGGCGTCCCGCCGGGCGCCGGCGAGCACCGCCGGCGCCGACGCGCTGAAGCGCCGCCGGGCGAAGCGGGGCAGCGCGCGGCGCTGGTCGATGCCGCCCACCCGCTTGAGCAGCCGGGCCAGCGGGCCGATCGACAGCGAGCCGTTGGCCAGGCGCGGCACGAGGCTCGCGACGCGCGACAGGTACGGCAGCCAGCCGAGGACGTAGTGGTTCATCGGCCGCAGCCGGCCCTTGTACGCCTGGTGGGTCGCCTCGGCCTTGTAGGTCGCCATGTCGACGCCCGTGGGGCAGTCCGACAGGCAGCCCTTGCACGACAGGCACAGGTCGAGCGCCTCGTGGACCTCCGGCGAGCGCCAGCCGCGGTCGACGGTCGTCGGGGCGCCGAGGGAGCCCGCCACCATCTCCTGCAGGACCCGCGAGCGACCGCGCGTGGAGTCCTTCTCGTCCTTCGTCGCGAGGTAGGAGGGGCACATGACGCCGCCGGAGCCCGTCATGTCGGCGCGGCACTTGCCGACGCCCACGCAGCGGTGCACGGCCGCGGCGAAGCTGCCGCCGTCGGCGCGGTAGCCGAAGGCCAGCGGCGTCGGGCCCGGGCCGCGACCGGCGGGCCGGCCGGCCTCACCGGACCCGTCGGGACGCCCGACCGGCACGGGCAGCCCCTTCCCCCGGGAGGTGGCGCGCCCCTGGCCCGTCCGCTCCGGCGCGGGCCACGGCTGCGGCCGCAGGTCGGCGTCGAGGGCCCGCGGCCGCACGAGCACGCCGGGGTTGAGCACGTCGAGCGGGTCGAAGACGCCCTTGACCTGCGCGAAGAGGTCGAGGACGCGAGGGGAGTACATGTGGTGCAGCAGCTCGCTGCGGGCGCGGCCGTCCCCGTGCTCGCCCGACATCGAGCCGCCGTGCGAGGCGACGAGCGCCGCCGCGGCCTCGACGAACTCCCGGTAGACGCCCTCGCGGCCCGGCTGCTCCAGGGGGTAGTCGATGCGCACGTGCAGGCAGCCGTCGCCGAAGTGCCCGTAGGGGATGGCGGTGAGGCCGTAGGAGTCCATGAGCGCGTCGAAGTCCCGCAGGTAGGCGGCCAGGCGCTCCGGCGGGACGGCGGTGTCCTCCCACCCGGCGTGCCCGGGCCGGCCGGAGGGGGCGCGCGTGGCCAGGCCGGCGCCGTCCTCGCGGATGCGCCACAGCGTGCGCGCCTCCGCCGGGTCCTCGACGAGGCGCGTCGCGCTCGTCCCGGCGTCCGCGACGACCGCGCGGGCCCGGGCGGCGAGGTCGGCGAGCCCGTCCGGCGTCGCCCCGCGCTCGTCGGTGCCGAGCTCCACGAGCAGCCAGCCGCCGCCCGCGGGCAGCTGCGGGACGGGCGAGCGAAGGCGCTGCTCGACGGCGTCGACGAGCCGCGCGTCGAGGCCCTCGCAGGCGACCGGGCCGTGCCGCAGGATCGCGGGGACCGCCTCGGCGGCCTCGACCATGTCGCGGTAGCCGAGGACGACGAGGACCGTGCGCTCCGGGGACCGCACGAGCCGCAGCTCGGCCCGGGTGAGCAGCGCGAGGGTGCCCTCGCTGCCGACGAGCAGGCGGGCGGCGTCGAAGCCCTTCTCCGGCAGCAGGTGCTCCAGCGCGTACCCCGACACCTGGCGGCCGAAGCGGCCCATCTCGGTGCGGATGGTCCCGAGGTCCCCGGCGACGACGTCGCGCAGCCGCGCGAGGACGGGCGAGGTCTCGGGCGTCGAGAGGGCCGGCGTGGTCTGCGGGCGGTCGGGCGCCTCGCCGCCGCGGCTGCGCAGGACGAGCCGCTCCCCCGTGCCCGTGACGGCGTGGACGCCGAGGACGTTGGCGTCGGTGCGGCCGTAGCCGAGGGCGCGCGACCCGCAGGCGTTGTTGCCGATCATGCCGCCGATCGCCGCGCGGCTGCCCGAGGACGGGTCGGGGCCGAAGCGCAGCCCGTGCGGGGCCAGCCGGCGCTGCAGGTCGCCGAGGACGAGGCCCGGCTCGACCACCGCGGTGCGCGCCTCCGGGTCCACCTCGAGCAGCCGGTCGAGGTGCCGGGAGGTGTCGAGCACGACGCCGGTGCTGACGGCGTTGCCCGCGATCGACGTCCCCCCGCCCCGGGCGACGACGGGCACCCCGGTCTCGCGGGCGACCTCGACCGCGGCCGCCACCTCGTCGGCCGAGCGCGGGAACGCCACGACCTGGGGCAGCACGCGGTACAGCGAGGCGTCGGTGGAGTACTCCGCGCGGCGGCGCGGGGAGTCGTCGACGTCCGTCAGGCCGGCGCGGCGCAGCGCCTCCGCCACGTCGCGCGGCGAGGGGGCGCCGGGGGCCGGGTTGGGCGTGGGAGGGGGTGCGGTGGTGGTCACGGGGGCGCTCCCTGGGCGGCGGGCGGTCGCGGCACCGGCCCGGGCGGGGCCTCAGGGCCCGGGCGGCTCGCGCCTCAGCTGCGGTAGACGTGCGGCGCGAGCGTGCCCACGAAGGGCAGCCCGCGGTAGCGCTCGGCGAAGTCGAGGCCGTAGCCCACGACGAACTCGTTGGGGATCTCGAAGCCCGTGTAGCGCACGTCCACGTGCACCTTGGCGGCCTCGGGCTTGCGCAGCAGCGTGAGGATCTCGACCGACGCGGCGCCGCGGCTGCTGAGGTTGGCCACGAGCCAGGACAGGGTCAGGCCCGAGTCGATGATGTCCTCGACGATGAGCACGTGCCGGCCCGTGATGTCGGTGTCGAGGTCCTTGACGATGCGCACGACGCCGGAGGACTTGGTGCCCGACCCGTAGCTCGAGATGGCCATCCAGTCCATCTGCGCCGGGACGTGCAGCGCCCGCACGAAGTCAGACATGACGAGTGCCGCGCCCTTGAGCACGCCGAGCAGGAGCACGTCCTTGCCCGCGTAGTCCTCGTCCACGCGCGCGGCCAGCTCGGCGAGCTTGTCGCGGATCTCGTCGGCGCTGATGAGGACCTTCTCGAGGTCCGCTCCCATGTCGGCGGCGTCCACGCGGGTGGTGCTCCTTCCGGCGCTCGCGCCGCGGCCGGGGGCCGGCGCGGGGCTGCGGTGGTGCGGGTCGCGGGCCGGTGGGACCCCTCCGGGGGACTGCCGGGCCGCGGGCCTCAGCGGGGGGCTGGCGCCAGGAGCAGCCTGCCACAGGCGCGGCGTCCCTCGACCGCGCCGGGGAGCCGGACGGGTCCCTGGCCGCGCCAGGCGGTGACGAGGGCGTCGAGCGCCGCGGCGTGCGCCGCGGAGACGTCGCCCGCGGGCGCGCCGGCCCGCACCGCGGCCGCCCGCAGCGCCCGCCGCCGCAGCGCCGCCGGGGCCGCCGCGAGCACGCCGGCGTCGAGGGCGACGGAGGCGGGGTCGGCGGAGCGGGGGTCGACGGCGGCGCGGTCGACGCCCGGGTCCGCGGGCGCCCCGTCGGCGCCGTCGCGTGCGGGGGCTCCGGCCGGAGGGACGTCGGGAGGGGACCGGACGGCGCGCGCGAGCAGCTCGTCGGCGAGGTGCTCGAGGAGGTCGGCGTCCTCGCGCAGCAGGTCGGCGGAGCGGGCGAGCGCCGCCGCGACGCCCGGCCCGAGGTCGGCCTCCAGGGCGGGCAGCAGGTGCGCCCGCACCAGGGCCCGGCGCTGGTGGCCGGTCCCCCCGCCCGACCCGTCACCCGGCCCACCACCCGGCCCCGGGCGCCCGCCGTCCCGCGGGTCCGCGTTCGTCGGGTCGTGCCAGGGCTCCAGGCCGAGGGCCGCGCAGGCGGCGAGCGTCGTCGCGCGCGGCAGGCCCAGCAGCGGCCGGCGCAGCAGTCCCCGGCGGGGCGGGATGCCCGCGAGCGAGCGGGCCCCCGAGCCGCGGGCGAGCGCCAGGAGCACCTGCTCGGCCTGGTCGTCGCGCGTGTGCCCGAGCAGCACGGCCACGGCGCCCTCCGCCGCGGCGCCCTCGAGGAGGGCGGCGTGCCGCCCGTCCCGCGCGCGGGCCTCGGGTCCGCCGCCCCCGCGCGCGGGGCCGGGGGCGAGCGTCGCCACCCGCACCGGGTCGAGGCCCAGGGCGCGGCAGGCGTCCGCGGCGCGCGCGGCCGCGGCGTCGCTGCCGGGCTGCAGGCCGTGGTCGACGACGAGCGCCCCGCCGCGCCCGCGCGGGCCCCCGCGGCGTCCGGGCCGGGCCCACCAGGCGAGGCCGGCGGCGAGCGCGAGGGAGTCCGGGCCGCCGCTGCAGCCCACGAGCACGAGCACCCCCGGGGGCACGTCGGCGAGGGCGGCCTCCACCGCGCGGCGGACGTCGGCGACCGCCGGGTCGGGGCCACGGCGTCGGGGGCCCGCCGACGGGGGGCCCGCGACGGCCGCCGAGGCGTCGGCGGAGGCGGCGCCCGGGTCGCCCACGACGGCCCTAGCCGTGCACCCGGCGCACCCAGGCGCGCGGGTCGGCGATCTCCGCGGGCCGCGGCAGCTGCTCCGGTCCCGTCCAGACGGCGTTGAGGCCGTCGACCCCGACGTCGGCGAGGACGCCGCGAACGAAGGCCGCGCCGTCGCGGTACTGGCGCATCTTCGCGTCGAGGCCGAGGAGTCGGCGGACCACCCGGTCGAGGCCCGGCCGCCCGCCGCGGCGGGCGGTGAAGCGCTCACGGATGGTCGCCACGCTCGGCACGACCGACGGGCCGACCTCGTCCATGACGACGTCGGCGTGCCCCTCGAGGAGCGACATGACGGCGGTCACCTCGGCCACGACCGCCTGCTGCTCGGGCGTCGCCATGATGCCGACGAGGCCGTCGCCGCCCTCGGAGACGGCGTCGGGCAGGCGCTGGGCGGCGGCCCGCAGCCGCGCCAGGAGCTGCCCCGGCTCGCCCACGACGTCGCCGACCAGCCCCTCGGTGCGGGCGCGCAGGTGCCCGGCCAGCCACGGCGCCGCGGTGAACTGCACCCGGTGGGTCTCCTCGTGGAGGCACACCCACAGGCGGAAGTCGCGCGGCCGCAGCCGCAGCTCGCGCTCGACCGCCACGACGTTCGGGGCGACGAGCAGCAGGCGCCCCGGCTCCCCCGGCGCCAGGGCGGCGGCGGCCCCCGCCGGGTCGGGGCCGAAGGGGTCGTACTGGCCGAGGACGCGCGGCGCCAGGTAGGCCAGCAGCGCCCCCACCTCCGCGCCCGTCGCGCGCCGCCCCAGGGCGACGGCGGCCGCGGAGCCCGGGCCGTCCTCGCGGCGGCGCCGGCCGTCGCGCTCGTCCTTCTCCCGCCGCGCGTCGCGGGCGCGCACGACCGGCGCCTCCAGCAGCGCGCGGAAGGCGGCGGCGTTGGCGCGCGCCCACCCGGTGCGGTCCACGACGACGGCGCCCGTGTCCGGCGGCACGTCGAGGCCCGTCGTCTCGGCCACGTGCCCCGTGGCCCGCTCGGCGAGGCGTCGCAGCTGGCTGACCGCCCGGTCGGCCTCCGCCCGCGTGACCTGCGGCCCGGGGGGCGCGAGGCGGCCGGCGACGCGCACGGCCAGCTCCCAGTCGACGAGCTGGTCGACGAGCGGGACCCCGCCCGGCCTCGTCGCCCCGCCCGACGTCGTCCCGGCCGGCCCCGCCTGCGTGGTGCTCACGCCGCCACCGTAGGCGGCGTCCCCGGCACCGACCCGGTGCCTCCTCCCCACCCCGGGGCTTCCCCGACGTAGAGGTGACGCCCCCTTCACTCCCTGAGGCCCTCCGCACGCGAAGGTGACGCCCCCTTCACCCCCTGAGGCCCTCCGCACGCGAAGGTGACGCCTCCTTCACCTCAGGGCGACGTGAAGACACGAACGTGACGCCTCCTTCACTTCTGAGACCCTCCGCACGCGGGGGTGACGCCCCCTCCACCCCGAGGGCCCCGGGGTCAGCGGCAGCCGCAGGCGGCGAGGGCGGCGGCGACGTCGTCGACGGCGGCGCGCGCCGGCTCGGTGGCCGGGACGGCGTCGGCGAGCACGGCGAAGGCGAGCAGGCGCCCGTCGGCGTCCACGACGACGCCCGCGAGCGACGTGACGCCGGTGAGCGTGCCCGTCTTGGCGCGCACGACCCCGCGGGCGGCGGGCTCGTCGCCGAGCCGGGCGGCGAGCGAGCCCGTGAGCCCGGCCACGGGCAGGCCCTCGAGGAGCGGGCGCAGCTCCTCCTCGCGCGCGGCCCGGCCGAGGACGTCCACGAGCGCCCGTGCGGTGAGCGCGCTGCCGTCGCCGAGGCCGCTGGAGTCCGTCAGCGCGACGCCGTCGACGGCGACGCCCCGCTCCGCCACGGCGTCGCGCACGGCCGACGTCGCGCCCTCCGGCGTCACCGGGGCGCCGCTCGCGCGCGCCACGAGGAGCCCGAGGACCTCCGCCCCGGTGTTGTCGCTGACGCGCAGGACGTGCTCGACGACGTCGGCCACGGGCGCCGAGCGCACCTCGCCGAGGACGGGCGCGCCCGCGGGCACGAGCGCCGGGTCGGTGCGTCGGGCCTCCCCGACGACGTCCACGCCCCTCGCGCGCAGCAGGTCGGCCAGCGCGTCGGCGGCGGCGAGCGCGGGGTCCGGGGCGCGGGGGGCGTACTCGTCCGGCGTGAGCCGCCCCGCGTCGACGGCGACGCCGGTGACGTCCGCGGCGAACCCGAGGGCGACGTCGCCCGGCGTCCACGTCGGCGGGCGCACCGGGCCGGTGGGCGCGAGGGGGTCGGCCACGCGCAGGCGCACCGCCGGCGCTCCGGCCGTGCCTCCGTCCGCGCCGCCCGCGAGCGACGCCGCGACCTCGTCGGCGAGGTCGGCGAGCCCCGCGCGCCCCACGACGGCGGCGGGGTCGCCGGCGCCCGCCCCGAGCAGCACGTCCCCGCCCGCCACCAGGACGACCACGGGCGCGGCGCCCCCGTCACCGCCGCCCTCCGCGTCCTCCGGCTCGCCCTCCGGAGCGCCGAGGACGACCGACGTCGGCAGGGTCGATGCGCCGCCGAGGACGGACAGGGCGGCCGCGGCCGTGAGCAGCTTCGCCGTCGAGGCCGGCTGGTGCGGCTCGCCCGCGCGCTCGTCGAGCAGCACCTCCCCCGTCAGGGCGTCCGCGACGACGGCCGACCGGGACGGCCCCAGGGCGGGGGCCGCGAGCAGCGGACCGAGGACCTCGCGCAGCCGCCCCGGCTCCGGGGCGGGGGCCTGCCGGCCGGCGGCGGGCAGGACGGGACCGGGCGGCGACGCGGGCACGAGCGCGCCGGGGGCGTCGGGCCACGGGTCGGCGACCGGCGGCGGCGCCGTGGTGAGGGGGCCCGGGACGACGTCGGCGGCGTCGGCCGCCGCGTAGCCGCCGGCGAGCGCCAGCACGAGCACCGTCGCCCCCGCCGCCCGGCGGGCGCGACGAGGGCCACGGCGGGGCACGGGCCCAGAGGTCGGCCCGGACGTCGGCGCAGAGGTCGGCCCGGACGTCGGCGCAGAGGTCGGCCTGGAGCCCGGCTCGCCCCCGGAGGCGCTGCGACGACCTGCCACCGGACCTCCGCCCCGCCCTCTCGCCGCGGCGCGCCGCGTCCCGTCCGCCACCCGTCCGGCACCGGCTCCGGCCCGGGCACGACGAGGTCCGGCGCGGGGTGGCGCCCCGGCGCCGGGGACCGGCTCGGCCACCCGGGCGGACGCCGACCGACGGGCCCGGCCCTCGCGTGCGCCACACTACGCAGCGGAGCACCAGCACACGACGACCGCGGGACCGGCGCACGCGCCGGTCGCCCGGCGCGCCGGACCTGCCGATGGAGGGCATGCACGTGGAGTTCGACGTCACGATCGAGATCCCCAAGGGGAACCGCAACAAGTACGAGGTGGACCACGAGACGGGGCGGATCCGGCTGGACCGCACGCTCTTCACGGCCACGCGGTACCCCGCGGACTACGGCTTCATCGACGGCACGCTCGGTGACGACGGCGACCCGCTCGACGCGCTCGTCATGCTCGACGAGCCCACCTTCCCGGGCTGCGTCGTGCGCGCCCGCGCGGTCGGCATGTTCCACATGCGCGACGAGGCGGGCGGCGACGACAAGGTCCTCTGCGTGCCCGCGGGCGACCCGCGCCTCGAGCACATCCAGGACCTGGGCGACGTCGGCGAGTTCTACCGGCAGGAGATCGACCACTTCTTCCGGATCTACAAGGACCTCGAGCCCGGCAAGTCCGTCGAGGGCTCCCACTGGGTCGGCCGGGCGGACGCCGAGAAGGAGATCGAGGCCTCCCGCGAGCGCCTCGCGGAGTCGGGCGGGCACTGATCCCCGCGCTCGGCGAGCACTGACGACGAGAGCCCCGCACCGCCTGGCCGTGCGGGGCTCTCGTCGTCGGCGGGCACGGGGCGCCCAGCCCGCCGGGCGCTCAGGCGTCGGTGCGGTCCTGCTGCGCGTCGGGGCGCCCGGCGCCCAGGTCGTTGAAGCGCTCGAGCAGGCGGGCGAGCGACTCGACGTCCTCGTCCGCCCACGGCGCGAGCTGCCGGCGCAGGTTGGCCCGGCGGTCCTCGCGGACCCGGGCGAAGCGCCGGGACCCGTCGGCCGTCAGCCGCACGAGGGAGGCCCGCCCGTCCGTCGGGTCGCTCGTGCGCTCCACGAGCCCCAGCTCGACGAGCTGGGAGAGCTGGCGCGACGTCGTCGGCTTGCCCACGCCGAGGAAGGAGGCCAGGTCGGTGGTGCGCTCCGCGCCCACCGTGGCCAGGCGCTGGAGGATCCCGTAGGCCGAGTGGTCGAGGTCGGGGTGCACCTCGGCGGCCACCGACGTCGAGAAGGCCCGCGCTCGGCGCACGAGGAGACCGATCTGGGTCTCGAGCGCGGCGACCGCCCGCTCGTGGGAGTCCTGCGCGTCGTCGCTCATCGGGTCTCCTCCCGCCACGTCGTGGTCCACCTCCTCGTCCCCCGCCCAGGGGTCCCCGCCGGGGGCGACCCCGCCCGACGTCACGCCGTCACCGCCCGCGGGGTGCGCAGCCGGCGCGGCAGCGTGGTGCGCGCCGCCCACACCTCGACGGGCCACCCGGCGCCGCGGGCCGCGCGCAGCAGCGGCACGTCGGGCGAGACGGCCGTCGGCAGGCCGACGGCCCGCAGCAGCGGCAGGTCGGAGTGGCTGTCGGCGTAGGCGTAGCTCTTCGCCAGGTCGAAGCCGTGGACCTCGGCGTACCGCACGACCCAGGCCGCGCGGCCCTCGCCCACGAGCGGCGGGGCGGTGAGGTGCCCGGTCGCCCGGCCGTCGGCGTCGACGGCGAGCCGCGCCGTGACGACCTCGTCGAACAGCGGCGCGAGCGGGCGGGCCAGCTGCTCGACGGCGCCCGACAGGAGCACCGTGCGGTGCCCCGCCGCGCGGTGGGCCGCGACGCGCTGCAGGGCGGCGTCGCTCGCGCGCTCCAGCAGCGCGGGGGCCAGCACGGTGTCCGCGAGCTCGTCGAGGAGCCGCAGGTCGGCCCCGCGGTAGCGCCGGTACACCTGGCGCAGGAAGTCCCCGCGGTCGCGGCGCTCGGTGAGGAGCATCGAGGGCAGGCTCCGCGCCAGGGACAGGACCTCGCGGGCCTGCCCGGCCGTGCCGAGCCCGGGCAGCCGGGTCCACAGGTAGGTCTCGACGACGTTCGCCGTCAGCAGGGTGCCGTCGAGGTCGAAGACGGCCAGCACGTCCGAGGGCTCGGCGCCCGGCTCGGCGGGCACCAGGGGGCGGCGCACGCCCGCGGGGCCGCGGCGCGCCCGCATCCGCCGCAGCTCATCCTGCTTGCGCACCGGCCTGGTCACGCTGGGGGCGTGCACGTCCCGGATGTAGTGCGGCCAGTCGACGACGGCCGTGTCGAAGCCGAGGGCCGGCACGTCCTGCGGGTCGAGCGCCCGGTGCAGCGCGAGGGTCGCGTCGTCGACGAAGTGCAGCTCGGACTGCGTGTACGGCTGGTACAGGTCGGAGTACTGGCGCAGCAGCGCGAGCCGGCGGCCCAGGCGGTCGAGGTCGCG
Organism: uncultured Pseudokineococcus sp.; assembly: GCF_947499845.1. Classification (GTDB taxonomy): domain Bacteria; phylum Actinomycetota; class Actinomycetes; order Actinomycetales; family Quadrisphaeraceae; genus Pseudokineococcus. The sequence continues at coordinate 9,910 of NZ_CANMPM010000001.1, read as the reverse complement.
GCTCCAGCCGCGCACCCGCTCCGAGCGCGGCACGTACGTGAGCGCGCGCTCCGCGGTGGCGTGCACGCGCTCGCCGAGCGCCAGCCGGCGCTCGACCGGGGCGGCGCCCGGGAAGTCCCACACCGGCAGGTCCACCGGGCCCTCGCCGGTGTCGAAGGGGTGGGCGAGGAAGTGCTCGCGGACGAGCTCGTACAGCCGCCGGAAGGTGAGCGGGTTGCGCGCCCCGGACGAGACGTGGAAGTACTGCGGCGAGCCGGGCTCCGGCGTCGTCGCGCACACGGCGACGAGCGCGTTGACGACGTGGTCGACGGGCACGATGTCGATGGTCGAGTCGGGCGCCGCTGGCACCTCGGGGAGCTCGCCGCGCCCGTAGGCCATGATCAGCGGCTCGGCCATCTTGAAGCCCTCGATCCACCCGGGGTGCGGGTGCTCGAGGGCGGACTCGACGATGGACGGGCGCACGACGCTGACGGGCAGCGGCGCGCCAACCTCCTCGACGACGCGCTCGCCCAGGGCCTTGGTGAACGTGTAGACGTCGGTCCACCCCAGGCTGTGGCCGCGCTGGCGCCCGGCCTCGCGCTGCTCGGCGAGCACCCACTCGCGGCGGCGGCGCTCGGCGTCGGCCGCGGCGGTCAGGGGCCCGGCCCGGCCGTGGAGGGCCTGCGCCTCGGCGTTGAAGCGGGCGAGGACCTCGGGCGTGCGCGAGTCCTCCTCGATGCGAGCGGCGAGGCGGACGGCGGCGTCGAGCTCCGCGCGCCAGTCGACGGCGTGCTCGACGGACGCCTCGGGCACGGGCCCGCGGCGGCGGCCGCCGACGTAGGCCGTGGACACGTGCACGTAGTGGACGGGTCCGCGCCCGCCCCGGTCGGGGCCGGGCGCGCTCGCCTCGAGGACCCGCTCGAGGAGGTGACGGGTGCCGACGACGTTGACGGCGAAGGCCTCCTGCAGCGGCGGGGCGAAGCCGACCTCGCCCGCGCAGTGGACGACGACGTCGAGGTCGCGCGGCAGGGCGGGCACGTCCTCGAGGTCGCCCTCGACCACCTCGACGCGCTCGAGCAGCCGCTCGGGCCCGCCCGCGAACTCGGCGGCCGGGGCGAAGGTGCGGCGGCGCAGCAGCCGGGCGACGCGGTCCACGGCCGGCTGGCCGGCCTTGGGCCGCACGAGCACCACCGGGCGGACCTGCGGCGCCTCGACGAGCAGGGTCCGCAGCAGCGCCTCGCCGATGAAGCCCGTGACCCCCGTCACGAGCACGCGGCGGTCCGCCAGGGCCTCCCTCAGCCGCACCTGTCCAGCACCTCCGGCCTCCTCCCGCCGCGGGCGACCACCGCCCGGGCCCGAACCCGCCGCGAGCGGCGACGGCCCCGCGCACCCGCGCGGGACCCGATCGGTCGGCGCCGACCCTACGGGAGCCGCCGAGCCGGGCGGCCCGCGCTCACCGCGCGGGCCGCCGGGGCGGTGCCTAGCGTGGCGGGACGAGGGCCCGCGCCCCGCCGCCCGGCGGGAGCGCCCGCGGGCCCCGGCGCCGCGCGCGGCGCACCCCGATCCGAGGAGGACCCCATGGCAGGCAGGCTGGACGGACTCACCGTCGCGTTCCTCGCGGCCGACGGCGTCGAGCAGGTGGAGTACGTGGAGCCGCGGAAGGCCCTGGAGGCGGAGGGCGCGAGCGTGCACCTCCTCTCCCCCGGCACCGACCCGATCCAGGCGATGAACGGCGACATCGAGCCCGCCGACACCTTCACCCCCGACAAGGCCGTCGGCTCCGTCGACGGGGCCGACTACGACGCGCTCGTGCTGCCCGGCGGCACCGTGAACCCCGACAAGCTGCGCGTCGACGACGGCGCCGTCTCCTTCGTGCGCGACTTCGTCGCCTCGGGCAAGCCCGTCGGCGCCATCTGCCACGGGCCCTGGACCCTCGTCGAGGCCGACGTCGTCCGCGGCCGCACGCTGACGTCCTTCCCGAGCCTCACCACGGACATCCGCAACGCGGGCGGGCACCGGGTGGACGAGGAGGTCGTCGTCGACAGCGGCCTCGTGACGAGCCGCAACCCCGGGGACCTCGACGTCTTCTGCTCGACGCTCGTCGACGTCTTCGCGGGGGCCCGCCGGCACTGAGGCCCCTCCCGCCGGCCCGGCGACGCCGGACCGACGACCCGACCGACGACGGCGCGCCACCCCCGAGGGGTGGCGCGCCGTCGTCGTCGGACGTCCTCTCAGGCGTCGGGCGCCTCGACGGTCGAGACGACGCGCACGAGGGAGGGCGCGGGCGGGGTGGAGCCGAACCCGAAGCGCACCGGGGGCTCGACGGGCACGAGCGGGCCGAGGTCGCGGCCGTCCCAGGAGGTCGTCGCGCCGACGAGCGCGCGGACGTCGCGGGCGCCGTACCACTCGCGGCGTCCGCCGCCGGCGCTGCCGCGGGTGCTCACGCCCCGCAGGACCCGCCGGGCCACCGGGTCGACCGCCGTCGCCCACGCCGGCGCGGACGCCACGGGCCCGGGCACGAGGCGCAGCAGCGCGCCGAGGGGGGTGCGGCGCCCGACGGCGAGGCGCAGGCGCAGCGGCCCCGCCTCGACCTCCCAGACCGCCCCGGGGCGCACGGGCGGCGTGCGCAGGCGCACGTCGACGACGCGGACCTCGTCGAAGCGGTAGACCCCGCTGACGTACTCGCCGACCTCGTCGGTGGGCGCGAGCAGCACCCGGTGCCCGTCCGCCCGCTCGACCATCGCGTCGGTGAAGGCGCCCGCGGCGCCCTCGCCGAAGGGCGAGCGCCGCCAGTGGCCGAGGACGACGCGCGTGCCCTCCGCCGTCCCCACGCCCGCGATGGCGCCCTCGAAGCGCTCCCGGCGCCGCGCGCTCACGGCACGCCCCCCACGGCGGCGGGTCCGGGCGGGAGCAGCGACCGCGTGCGGCGCAGCAGCAGCGCCACGACGAGCGCTGCGGCGGTGCTCGCGGTGACGAGGACGACGACGCCCGGCCACCGGGCGGCGCCCCAGGCCGCCCCCGCGAGCGTCCCGCCCACGGACGAGCCCGCGTAGTAGGCCACGAGGTAGGCTGACGCGGCCTGCGCGGTGGCCCGCCCGCCGGCGCCGGCCCGGGCGGCCACCCAGCCGCTCGCGACGCCGTGCGCGGCGAAGAAGCCCGCCGTGAGCACGGCCAGGCCCGCGACCACCGCCCACAGGGGCTGCGCCAGCGTGGACGCCGCGCCGACGAGCACGACGAGGACCGCGACGGGCACCACGCCGCGCCGCCCGACGGCGTCCGCGAGCCGGCCCGCCGTCGTCGAGGAGACCGACCCCAGCGCGTAGACGAGGAAGACGAGCCCCGCGAGGCCCGGGCCGAGGCCGTAGGGCGCGGCGGCGAGCCGGAAGCCCATGGCGTTGTAGACGGCCACGAAGGCGCCCATGAGGAGGAAGGCCAGCGCGTAGAGCGCCAGCAGCGCCAGGTCCGTGAGCACCCCGCGCGTGCGCCGGGCCAGCTGGCGCAGCCCCGCGGGCGCCGGCACGAAGCGGCGCGAGGCGGGCAGGAGCCGCCGCACGGCCACCGTCGCCGCGAGGGCGAGGACCGCGGTGGCGCTCGCGGCGAGCCGCCAGCCGCCGAGCTCGGCGAGGCCCGCCGCGACGAGGCGCCCCACCATCCCGCCGACGGCGTTGCCGCCCACGTAGAGGCCGGTCGCCCAGCCGGCCGCGCTCGGATGCACCTCCTCGCGCAGGTAGGCCACCGCGACCGCCGGCAGGCCCGACAGCGCCAGCCCCTGCAGGGCGCGCAGGGCGACGAGCGCGGGCCACGACGGCACGAGCGCCCACGCGAGGCCGAGCACCGCCGAGGCGAGCAGGGACGTGTGCACGAGGCGGGTCCGGCCGACGCGCTCGGACAGCGGCGCGGCCACGAGCAGGCCCACCGCGAGCCCCGCCGTGGCGGCGGAGACCGCGAGCGTGGACGCCCCGGCCGAGACGCCGACGTCCTCGGCGAGCAGCGGCAGCAGCGGCTGGGGCGCGTACAGCAGGGCGAAGGTGACGAGACCGGCGAGGAAGAGGGCCACCGAGGCCCGCCGCAGCCCCGGCTCGCCGGAGCGGTAGCCCTCCGGCAGCACCGGGGACTCCGTGGCCGGGCCCCCGCGCGCGGCGGCGTCGCGGCTCGGCATGGCGCGACGCTATCCCCAGCGCGCCGCCGTCACCCGGTCGGGCGGTCGGGGCGCCCGGGACCCCGGTGTGGGCGCTCCGCCGGCGCTAGGAGCCGGCGCGGTCGGCGCGGGCTCGGGCGGCCCGCGCCTGGCCGCCCACCCGCACGAGCGCCAGGACGGCGGCGAGCCCCGCGAAGCCGGGGCCGGCCCACGCCGTTCCCAGCAGGGCCGAGACGAGCACGAGCGCGGCCACCGCGACGAGCGCCGTCGTGACGACCACGGGCAGCGGCCGGACGCCCGCGGGCGACTCCAGCTGCGCCGCGAGCAGCCGACCGCCGACCGCCCCGGTGGCCGACCCCACGGCGGCCGACAGCAGGACGGCGGCGGCGACGAGGAGCAGGGCGCCGGACCCGCCACCGCCGAGCAGCAGCAGGGCCAGGCCGCTGACGAGCCCGGCCACGAGGCCGAGCACCGCGCCCGAGCGGGCGCCCAGGACGACGAGCCGCGCCCGCTCTGCGGCGGCGCTCACGCCGGGCCCCCCGTCCCGGCGACGGGGTCCTGCTCTCCGTCGCCCTGCTCGCCGTCGTCCTGCTCTCCGTCTCCAGGGGGGCGGGGCTCGACGAGGTGCGGGCCGTCCTGGCGGACGTCGCCGACCTCGGGGCCGACGACGTGGGGCACCAGGTGCGGCTCCGGCAGCGAGGCGACGAGCGCCCGCACCTCCTCGAGCTCCGTCGTGGTGGTGCTGAGCCAGTCGGCCCGGGCGCCCGACGGCACGACGAGCGGCGTGCGGTCGTGGATCTCCCCCAGCGCGTCGTGCGCCGCGGTCGTGACGACCGCGACCGACCACACCCAGCGGCCCGGGTCGTCGTCGCCGCGCGACCGGTCGCGCCAGAGCTCGTAGACCCCGGCGAAGGTGAGGAGGGCGCCGTCCCCGTCGCGCAGGAACCACGGCGTCTTCCGCCGCTGCCCCGGCACGGCCTGCCACTCGTAGTAGCCGTCCGCCGGCACGAGGCACCGGCGCCGCGCGGCGGCCACCCGGAACGCCGAGCGCTCCGTGAGCGTCTCCGACCGGGCGTTGATCATCCGGGCGCCCGTGGAGAGGTCCTTCGACCACGACGGCACGAGGCCCCAGCGGGCGGTGCGCAACTGGCGGGAGGGGGCGGCCGCGGCGGCCTCCCCGCCGTCGTCCCGCTGCGGGCGGTCGAGCACGACGCGCACGTCGTCGGTGGGGGCGACGTTCCACGACGGCGGGAGCTCCTCCCCCACCACCTCGTCGACGTCCAGCAGGTCGACGACCTCGGCGTCGCGCACCGAGCTCGCGTAGCGGCCGCACATGCCGACCAGTGTGCCGGTCCCCGGAGGGGGCGGGCGCGCCGACCGGACGCGGCCCCGGGGCGCCCGGTCGCGGCGGCGGAGCGGCTCAGGTCGGGCCCCGCGCGGTCGATGAGGGACCTGGAGCCCGCGCGGCGCGGGCGCGAGGAGGTCCCGTGGCCGGCACGTCGAGCACCGCGCGCGCCCTCCTGCCCGCCGACGAGGCGCCGCCGACCGGGTCGCTCGTCGACGTGGCCCCCCACCGCGCCCACGTCCCCCTCACCGCCCGCGTCGTCGCCGTCGGGGCCGACCGGCTCGTCCTCGAGCGCCCCGCCGACCTGCTCGGCGCCGCCTCGCGGCTCGTCGAGGACGAGGCCGTCGACCTCGTCTGGAGCGAGGCCGGCTCCGTCGTCGGGGTGCCGGTCCTCGTGCGGGACCTCTCCGACGACGGCTGGACCGCCGTCGTGACCGGGGCGCCGCAGCGCGTCCAGCGCCGCGAGGCCGTGAGGGCTCCCGTGGACCTGCGCGGGCGCATCGGCCGCGCGGCGGACGCGCCCGGCGGGGGGCGGGTGCTGGAGGTCGTCGTCGAGGACCTCAGCGAGAGCGGCGCGCGGTGCCTCGTCGACCCCGTGGAGCTGCGGCTCGAGCAGGACGAGCTCGTGCACCTGGACCTGCCGCTCGAGGGCCTGCCCGGGCCCCTCGCGGCCCGGGTGGTGCACCGCCGCTACCGCCACGGGACGCGAGCCACCCTCGTGGGTCTGCGCTTCGAGGCGACGAGCGCCGCGGACGCCGACGCGGTGCGGCGCCACGTCTTCGCGCGCCTGCGGGAGCTGCGCCGTCGCGGCGCGCTCTGAGCCGGGCCCCTGGTGGGTCGGGCCCCTACGGGTCGGGCCCCTCTGCATCGGGCCCCTGGGACGAGCGAGGCCCCCGGGCGCCGGAGCGCCGGGGGCCTCTGCCGAGCCGCCTGTGGGAGTCGAACCCACGACCTACGCATTACGAGTGCGTCGCTCTAGCCGACTGAGCTAAGGCGGCGTGCGCGCCGGAGCGCGACGGGGCCAGACCATACCGGTCCCCGGCCCGTGCTCTCGACCCGACCGGCCGCACGAGCGCCCTCGGGCGCCCGTGCAGCCCGGCCGCGCGGACCGGCGCCGTCAGCCGGCGGGAGGCAGGTGCGCCTCGAGCGCCTGCACCACCCGCGGGTCCTCCGGCTCGACGCCGGGGCGGAAGCGGGCGACCGGCTCGCCGCCCGGGGCGAGGAGGAACTTCTCGAAGTTCCACTGGACGTCGCCCGCCTCGCCGTCGGCGTCGGGCGTCGGGACGAGCGCGTCGTACAGGGGGTGGCGGTCGTCGCCGTTGACGTCGACCTTCTCGGTGAGGGGGAAGCTGACGCCGTACGTCGCCGAGCAGAACTCGGCGATCTCCTCCGCCGTCCCCGGCTCCTGGCCGCGGAACTGGTTGCACGGCACCCCGAGGACGACGAGGCCCCGGTCGGCGTAGCGGCGGGCGAGCCGCTCGAGGCCCTCGTACTGGGGCGTCAGGCCGCAGCGAGAGGCCACGTTGACGACGAGGACGGCGCGCCCCTCCAGCGCCGCGAGGTCCAGCGGGGTGCCGTCGAGGGCGGCGGGCAGGGTGTCGAGGGCGCTCACGAGCGCACCCTAGGCGCGCCCCCGCGGCTCCGCCGCGCACGAGGACGCACCGGGCGCGGGCTCACCCGCGCAGCGGCTCCGGGGTGCGCCCCGCCACCCACCCGGGCACCTGGTCGCCCGGCATCGGCCGGGCGACCACGAACCCCTGGACGAGCTCGCAGCCCAGCGCCTGGACCCGCTGGCGGGCGACGTCGCTCTCGACGCCCTCGGCGACCACGCGCATGCCGAGGTCGTGGGCGAGCAGGACGATCGAGCGGACGACGGTGGAGTCCGTCGCCTCGAGCTCGAGGCGCTTGACGAAGGACTGGTCGATCTTCACCTCGTTGACGGGCAGCCGCTCGAGGTAGGCGAGGGAGGAGTGCCCGGTCCCGAAGTCGTCGACGCTCACCCCGACGCCGAGGCGGTGCAGGGCCGCGAGGACCTCCAGGCTGCGCTCCGGGTCGCTCATGACGCCGCTCTCGGTGATCTCCAGCACGAGGGCCGCCGGCGGCGTCCCGGTCGCCGCGAGGAGCGCGCCCACGGCGCCCGGCAGCGACAGGTCGGAGATGTCGCGCGCCGTGACGTTGACGGAGATGTCGAGCTCGTACCCCGCCCGCGCCCACTCCGAGCGCAGCCGCAGCGACTCGGCGAGCACGGCCAGCGTGAGGCGCCCGAGGAGGCCGGTGCGCTCGGCGATGGCGACGACCTCGGTCGGCGGGACCCAGCCGTAGGACGGGTGCCACCACCGCAGGAGCGCCTCGACGCCCGTGACGACGCCCGTGCGCGCATCGGTCTGGGGCTGGCACCACACCTCGAAGCCCCGGTGCTCGATGGCCGTCGGCAGCTCGCCGGCGAGGGCGAGGCGCCGGTGCACCGCGTCGGTGTCCTCGGGGACGTAGGGGGACACCCCGGCGCCGGAGGCCTTGGCCGCGTACATCGCGACGTCGGCGTGGACCAGCAGCTCGTCGCTGTCGCGGGCGTCGGGCGGGATGGGGGCGACGCCGATGCTCGCCGTCGTCGTCAGCGTGATGTCCTGCATGGGCACGGGGGCCGTGACCGACGCCAGGATGTCGCGGGCGCGCAGCACGGCGGCGTCCGGGCCCACCCCTGGCAGGAGGACGGCGAACTCGTCGCCGCCGAGGCGCGCCACGGTGCCGGCGCCCGCGCCGCCGGTCGGGTCGTCCGCCACGAGGGCGCTCAGCCGCCGCCCCGTCACCTGCAGCAGCTCGTCCCCGGCGCGGTGGCCCAGCGTGTCGTTGACGTCCTTGAAGTCGTCGAGGTCCATGAGCAGCACGGCGCCGCCGACGCCGGCGCCCAGCGTCCGGGCCACGGCCTCGTTGAAGGCGCGGCGGTTCGGCAGACCGGTCAGGGCGTCGTGCAGCGCGTCGTGCTCGCGCTCGGCGGCCACGCGCCGCAGCCGGTCGACGAGCCGGGCCTTCTCGAGCGTCACCGCGGCGTGGGCGCCGAGCGTCTCGAAGAGCTGGAGGTCCCGGGCGTCGAAGGTCTCCTTCTCGAAGGAGCGCTCGGCGACGAGGAAGACGCCGCGGAAGCCCGGCGACTCCAACGGCACGGCGAGCCCGTCGCGCGGGGTGTCGGCCGTACGGCCCTGCCGCGTCTCGCTCGCGAGGAGGACCGGCGAGCCCTCCGCCGCCGGCGCCCACCACGCCGACCGCAGGTCGGCCGGGGAGAGGGCCCCGCTCATCAAGCCTTCGCGCGGGCACAGGGAGTGGCGCGTCCCCGCCCCCGCCGGACCGCCGATGATGACGAGCTCGGCCCTCTCGGCGCGGAGCAGGTCGCTGGCTTCGGCGAGGACGGCCTCCACCGCCTCGTCGACGTCCGCCGCTCGACCGGTCGAGCCGACGAAGCGGTACAGGGTCTGCAGCTGGGCGTACCCGGTGCCGAGCTTGACGTAGGCCCGGTAGGCGACGAGGAGGAGGCCGACCACCACGGCCAGGAGCGGGAGCGCCGCTGGGCGGACGTCGATGAGGATGATGATGACGAGCGCCGCGCAGGTGTCGATGAGGGCGGCCGGCAGTCCCGTGACGACGATCTCGCGCAGCAGGGACGTCTCGAGCCGACCCTCGGCGAGCGAGATGGCCGCCGCGACAGCCGCAGCGGAGATGAGGTCGGTGAGCAGCACGGCGACCAGCGCCGCCAGCCAGCCGCGGAGGTCGGTCGCCTCTGCCCCGCCGAGGACGAGGCGGTAGGCGAGGAGCCCGATGCTCGCCTCGAAGGCGAACAGCGCGACGTTGAAGGCCAGCTTGAGCCCCCTCTGCCGGGACCAGATCACGAGCGTGACCAACGAGCCGGCGAGGTAGGCGGTGACGTACTGCTCAGGGGGGAGGAAGGCGAGGCCGAGCACGGCCGGGATCTCCCGCAGGGAGAACGTGTGCGAGTTGCGGTTGGCGGGCAGGTAGACGACGAGGCCCTCGCAGACGGCGAAGACGGCCACGACTGCCAGCCAGGCGAACGACGGAGCGGCGGCGGCCGGGTCAGCGAGGAGCGACGGGAGCGTCAGCGCTGCAGCCACGAGAGCCATGACCACGGCGAGCGTCGCGATCCACGAGCTCGAGCGTGTCCTGGCTCGCCCCCGCGCGCGCCGGCTCGGCGGCGCTACCGACGACCCGACCATCGCCACCCCTCCGACCAAGGACCTCGCGCGGCGTACGACACCCCCTCCCGCCCCCGGACACGAGGTCCTGGCAGCGGAGGGTGGCTGCCGTCAGATGTCCGAAGCATCCCATCGGAAGGCGTCCCACCGGAACGCGTCACCACGAGCGCCGCCCTTGGCGTCCCACCGGAACGCGTCACCACGAGCCCCGCCCTTGGCGTCCCACCGGAACGCGTCACCACGAGC